>NZ_JAAAWP010000029.1 GCF_010500915.1 Alteromonas hispanica | reverse complement strand
TGGGCCGGCTTCCCGCTTAGATGCTTTCAGCGGTTATCCGTTCCGAACGTAGCTACCGGGCAATGCCATTGGCATGACAACCCGAACACCAGCGGTTCGTCCACTCCGGTCCTCTCGTACTAGGAGCAGCTCCCATCAATCATCCAACGCCCACACCAGATAGGGACCGAACTGTCTCACGACGTTCTAAACCCAGCTCGCGTACCACTTTAAATGGCGAACAGCCATACCCTTGGGACCGACTTCAGCCCCAGGATGTGATGAGCCGACATCGAGGTGCCAAACACCGCCGTCGATATGAACTCTTGGGCGGTATCAGCCTGTTATCCCCGGAGTACCTTTTATCCGTTGAGCGATGGCCCTTCCATACAGAACCACCGGATCACTATGACCTACTTTCGTACCTGCTCGACGTGTCTGTCTCGCAGTTAAGCTAGCTTATGCCATTGCACTAACCTCACGATGTCCGACCGTGATTAGCTAACCTTCGTGCTCCTCCGTTACTATTTGGGAGGAGACCGCCCCAGTCAAACTACCCACCAGACACTGTCCACAA
>NZ_JAAAWP010000028.1 GCF_010500915.1 Alteromonas hispanica | reverse complement strand
ACGCTTTTCAGCGCTCTTAGATAACAAGCAATTCAAGTCAAGTAGAGTAAAAAGTGCGTCTTTCGACTTCTCAATTACTCTTCTGATTGATTACTATTAATATCAGCTTTCCAAATTGTTAAAGAACATATCGTGGTAAAAAAACCACTTTTAAATACACTTAATAAATGCACTTAGAAGTGGTGGAGCTAAGCAGGATCGAACTGCTGACCTCCTGAATGCAAATCAGGCGCTCTCCCAGCTGAGCTATAGCCCCATATAAAATCTTTCGCATGGAATAAAATGAATTCGAAAGAAGTTGGTAGGCTTGGGCAGACTTGAACTGCCGACCTCACCCTTATCAGGGGTGCGCTCTAACCAGCTGAGCTACAAGCCTAACTTGCGCAATACTCTGTATAGAGTGAGTACTACCGTGGTGTTCTCTAATATTTCAGACAAAACAATCTGTGTAGGCACTGCATCAAGGCGTCTTTCGACGTTTTTGGTAAGGAGGTGATCCAACCCCAGGTTCCCCTAGGGTTACCTTGTTACGACTTCACCCCAGTCATGAAACACAAAGTGGTAATCGT
>NZ_JAAAWP010000027.1 GCF_010500915.1 Alteromonas hispanica | reverse complement strand
TACTCAAGGCTTTTTAGGGTTGTATGGTTAAGTGACGAAGCGTATACGGTGGATGCCTTGGCAGTTAGAGGCGATGAAGGACGTGTAAGTCTGCGAAAAGCTGTGGTGAGCCGACAAAATGCATTTGAGCCACAGATGTCCGAATGGGGAAACCCACCTGTTTACAGGTATCGTTACATGAATACATAGTGTAACGAGGCGAACGAGGGGAACTGAAACATCTAAGTACCCTTAGGAAAAGAAATCAATTGAGATTCCCCTAGTAGCGGCGAGCGAACGGGGAGCAGCCCTTAAGCTGTTTAGTGTGTAGTGGAATCCTTTGGGAAGAGGAGCGATACAGGGTGATAGCCCCGTACACGTAGCGTGCTTTACAGTGAAATCGAGTAGGTCGGGACACGTGTTATCTTGACTGAATATGGGGGGACCATCCTCCAAGGCTAAATACTCCTAACTGACCGATAGTGAACCAGTACCGTGAGGGAAAGGCGAAAAGAACCCCTGTGAGGGGAGTGAAATAGAACCTGAAACCGTATACGTACAAGCAGTGGGAGCCCTTCGGGGTGACTGCGTACCTTTTGTATAATGGGTCAGCGACTTATATTTAGTAGCAAGGTTAAG
>NZ_JAAAWP010000026.1 GCF_010500915.1 Alteromonas hispanica | reverse complement strand
CAAATGCATTTTGTCGGCTCACCACAGCTTTTCGCAGACTTACACGTCCTTCATCGCCTCTAACTGCCAAGGCATCCACCGTATACGCTTCGTCACTTAACCATACAACCCTAAAAAGCCTTGAGTACCGGCCTCATGTCCGCCTTTTGAATTCGGACAAGGGTAATGTTGTATGCATGACAAGCTAATCGGAAGAATTGCCTTGCTATCAATAAATTGATAACAAGCAATTCAAGTCAAGTAGAGTAAAAAGTGCGTCTTTCGACTTCTCAATTACTCTTCTGATTGATTACTATTAATATCAGCTTTCCAAATTGTTAAAGAACTATCGTGCAAAATCATGACGCTTTTTGTCATGACTTTTGCGCAAGGAGGAATTACGTTACTCTTTAAAGTATCGTAAATGCTCCCTTAGGGTAAAAAACCCTAATCAATGCTTACTGAAACAGTAAATATTCATTAGGATTTCGGGTCCAACGTGACACGTTTTCTACCTTTGTTACCTTCCTTTCTTAAAGCAAGGAAATGGTAGGCTTGGGCAGACTTGAACTGCCGACCTCACCCTTATCAGGGGTGCGCTCTAACCAGCTGAGCTACAAGCCTTCAGTTTCTAAGTTTGTTAGCAACAAACCCAGCTTCAAGTAGATGGTGGAGCTAAGCAGGATCGAACTGCTGACCTCCTGAATGCAAATCAGGCGCTCTCCCAGCTGAGCTATAGCCCCATAAACTTGTGTCGTTCTTTATATTCTAGACAAGACTATCTGTGTAGGCAC
>NZ_JAAAWP010000025.1 GCF_010500915.1 Alteromonas hispanica | reverse complement strand
AGAGAGGCCCAAGTGAGATTAGCTAGTTGGTGAGGTAAAGGCTCACCAAGGCGACGATCTCTAGCTGTTCTGAGAGGAAGATCAGCCACACTGGGACTGAGACACGGCCCAGACTCCTACGGGAGGCAGCAGTGGGGAATATTGCACAATGGGGGAAACCCTGATGCAGCCATGCCGCGTGTGTGAAGAAGGCCTTCGGGTTGTAAAGCACTTTCAGTTGTGAGGAAAAGTGAGTAGTTAATACCTGCTCACCGTGACGTTAGCAACAGAAGAAGCACCGGCTAACTCCGTGCCAGCAGCCGCGGTAATACGGAGGGTGCGAGCGTTAATCGGAATTACTGGGCGTAAAGCGCACGCAGGCGGTTTGTTAAGCTAGATGTGAAAGCCCCGGGCTCAACCTGGGACGGTCATTTAGAACTGGCAGACTAGAGTCTTGGAGAGGGGAGTGGAATTCCAGGTGTAGCGGTGAAATGCGTAGATATCTGGAGGAACATCAGTGGCGAAGGCGACTCCCTGGCCAAAGACTGACGCTCATGTGCGAAAGTGTGGGTAGCGAACAGGATTAGATACCCTGGTAGTCCACACCGTAAACGCTGTCTACTAGCTGTTTGTGACTTTAAGTCGTGAGTAGCGAAGCTAACGCGATAAGTAGACCGCCTGGGGAGTACGGCCGCAAGGTTAAAACTCAAATGAATTGACGGGGGCCCGCACAAGCGGTGGAGCATGTGGTTTAATTCGATGCAACGCGAAGAACCTTACCTACACTTGACATGCAGAGAACTTTC
>NZ_JAAAWP010000024.1 GCF_010500915.1 Alteromonas hispanica | reverse complement strand
CGCTAACCCCATCAATTAACCTTCCGGCACCGGGCAGGTGTCACACCCTATACGTCCTCTTACGAGTTTGCAGAGTGCTGTGTTTTTAATAAACAGTCCCAGCCACCTGGTCACTGCGGCCTCCATTTGCTTACCACGCGAAGTGTTCACAAACAGAGGCGTACCTTCTCCCGAAGTTACGGTACAATTTTGCCGAGTTCCTTCACCCGAGTTCTCTCAAGCGCCTTAGTATTCTCTACCTGACCACCTGTGTCGGTTTGGGGTACGGTTCATATAATCATAAGTTTAGAAGCTTTTCCTGGAAGCAGGGCATCAACAACTTCACTCCCTTGGGAGCTCGTCTCGTGTCTCGACCTTTCTCTTTTAAAGAGCGTATCCGGATTTACCTAAATACGCAGCCTACTCACTTTCACTTGGACAACCAACGCCAAGCTTGCCTAGCCTTCTCCGTCCCTCCATCACTGATTATACAAGTACGGAAATATTAATCCGTTTCCCATCGACTACGCATTTCTGCCTCGCCTTAGGGGCCGACTTACCCTGCCCTGATTAGCATGGGACAGGAAACCTTGGTCTTCCGGCGTGGGAGTTTTTCACTCCCATTATCGTTACTCATGTCAGCATTCGCACTTGTGATATGTCCAGCAAGCTTTACAACTCACCTTCATCCACTTACACAACGCTCCCCTACCCAGCATGTAAACATGCTGCCGCAGCTTCGGTATATTGCTTAGCCCCGTTACATCTTCCGCGCAGGCCGACTCGACTAGTGAGCTATTACGCTTTCTTTAAAGGGTGGCTGCTTCTAAGCCAACCTCCTAGCTGTCTATGC
>NZ_JAAAWP010000023.1 GCF_010500915.1 Alteromonas hispanica | reverse complement strand
CAAATGCATTTTGTCGGCTCACCACAGCTTTTCGCAGACTTACACGTCCTTCATCGCCTCTAACTGCCAAGGCATCCACCGTATACGCTTCGTCACTTAACCATACAACCCTAAAAAGCCTTGAGTATCGGCCTCATGTCCGCCTTTTGAAATCGGACAAGGGTAATGTTGTATGCATGACAAGCTAATCGGAAGAATTGCCTTGCTATCTTCTTGCTAATCGGCTTGCCGATTGGCACGCTTTTCAGCGCTCTTAGATAACAAGCAATTCAAGTCAAGTAGAGTAAAAAGTGCGTCTTTCGACTTCTCAATTACTCTTCTGATTGATTACTATTAATATCAGCTTTCCAAATTGTTAAAGAACTATCGTGCAAAATCATGATGCTTTTTGTCATGACTTTTGCGCAAGGAGGAATTACATTACTCTTTAAAGTATCGTAAATGCTCCCTTAGGGTAAAAAACCCTAATCAATGCTTACTTAAATAAGTAAATATTCATTAGGATTTGATGTCCATCTCGACACATACGCTAACGATGTGTATGTCTACCACCATCTTTAGCGAGTAGCAAAATCGTCAGAAAGCTCTACTTCCGGTAAAGCGATTTTTCACGACCACTTGCAACGCAAGTAAGAAGGAAAATGGTAGGCTTGGGCAGACTTGAACTGCCGACCTCACCCTTATCAGGGGTGCGCTCTAACCAGCTGAGCTACAAGCCTTCAGTTTATCCGCGCCTAAGCGACTAATCTCTTCACTTTAGCGAGTAGATAAATAACAAGTCGATTTTACATCGACGATAAGTTACTTATCACGACCACTTACAAAGTAAGTGTTTGCGGTAAAGAGTGGTGGAGCTAAGCAGGATCGAACTGCTGACCTCCTGAATGCAAATCAGGCGCTCTCCCAGCTGAGCTATAGCCCCATAAACTTGTGTCGTTCTTTATATTCTAGACAAGACTATCTGTGTAGGCACTGCATCAAGGCGTCCTTCGACGTTTTTGGTAAGGAGGTGATCCAACCCCAGGTTCCCCTAGGGTTACCTTGTTACGACTTCACCCCAGTCATGAAACACAAAGTGGTAATCGTTCTCCCGAAGGTTAAACTAACTACTTCTTTTGCATCTCACTC
>NZ_JAAAWP010000022.1 GCF_010500915.1 Alteromonas hispanica | reverse complement strand
TGTCCACTTCCCCTAAACTGAGACAGACATAATTAGAGTTTTCTGCAATGATTAATGCAGGAGACGACTATGAAAAAATCACGATATACAGAATCTCAGATTATTGGGGTGTTAAAAGAAGTTGATGCAGGTATGAAGGTTGAGGAAGTCTGCCGTCAACACGGTATCAGCAGCGCAACCTATTACAATTGGAAGTCCAAGTACGGCGGCATGGAAGCGTCTGACGTCAAACGATTGAAAGATCTTGAAGAAGAAAATGCCAAGCTTAAAAAGATGTTTGCAGATGTCAGCTTAGAAAATAATGCCATTAAGGAGCTTGTCGCAAAAAAGGGTTGGTGACAGCAGAGAAACGAGAGTGCGTCAGCATCCTAGTTGATGCGGGACTAAGTATCGTAAAGGCCTGTCTGTTTGTTGGTATTGGCCGTGCGACCTTTTATCGTCCAGAGAGAGACTGGCGCAAAACGGATGCTGCTGTCATTGATGCCATCAATGCGGTTTTGGAGAAGTCGCCACGAGCGGGCTTCTGGAAGTGTTTTGGCCGAATGCGGTTCAAAGGCTTTCCCTTCAACCACAAGCGCGTCTATCGTGTTTACTGCCAAATGGGATTGAACCTGCGGCGCAGAACTAAACGGGTACTGCCCAAGCGAATAGCCCAGCCACTGGAAGTGCTGGATCAGGCTAATCATCAATGGGCGTTGGACTTTATGCATGACACGTTATATTGCGGTAAACGGTTCAGAACACTGAATGTGGTGGATGAAGGCACGAGGGAATGCCTTGCTATAGAGGTCGATACGTCCTTGCCCGCTGGCCGTGTCGTACGCGTATTAGAACAACTTAAGGCTGAGCGTGGATTACCAACTCAGCTGCGTATGGATAATGGCCCAGAGCTAATTTCGGCGACGCTAACAGATTGGTGTGAAACCAATAATATTGAACTGGTATATATCCAGCCAGGTAAGCCACAGCAAAATGGCTTTGTTGAACGCTTTAACGGTTCATTCCGCAGAGAGTTTCTGGATGCTTACTTGTTTGAAAATCTCAATCAAGTAAGAGAAATGGCCTGGTTCTGGCGACTGGATTATAACGAAGAAAGAACACATGAAAGTCTCGGTAACCTGCCTCCGGCAGCTTACCGAGAAAAACTGGAAAACTCTAGTTTAGAACTGTGTCATTAATGGGGAAGTGGACA
>NZ_JAAAWP010000021.1 GCF_010500915.1 Alteromonas hispanica | reverse complement strand
GGGTTCTACCCCGTTTTTACGGACGGTTTGATAAAGACGTAAACTTGCTGTCTTGATTTGCTAGTCTACGTCGCATTCTTGGATTATGGAACCGCTCGACGTAATCGAATACGTCAGCTCTCGCTTCATCCCTTGTTCGATATTGTCGATAGTTAATCCGTTCACGCTTCAGCACACCGAAGAACCCCTCACAGGCAGCGTTATCTGCACAGTGGCCCACGGCACTCATGCTACTAGTCAGGTTTTCGCGCTTGAGCAATCGCTGATAATCACCGCTGGTAAACTGTGTCCCGCGATCAGAGTGCAGCACTACGTTATGTTGCTCCTGCCGTTGCCAGACTGCCATTTCAACGGCACGCATGACCATGTGCCTGTCCTGGCGATGATGCATTGACCAGCCCACGATGAGTTTGCTGAACAGGTCAAGCACCACACACAGGTAGAGCTTTCCTTCCAATGTCGCGATTTCAGTGATGTCAGTGACCCACTTGGTTTCCGGCTCCTGTGCGGTAAAGTCTCGTTCAAGATGATTGGCTAGACCAGCAGGACGCACTGAGCTGCGTTTTGTACCACGGCCTTTTTTGCGCGGCCAGCCGTAAATGCCATTCGCAGCCATGAGCCTTGCGATACGATTCAAACTGGCCTTGAGACCGTCGGTTTGCAGGTCTTCATGCATCCGCGGCGCGCCAATAATGCCGCCGCTGTCGTCGTGAATTTCTCGCATTCGCTCAAGCAACCGTGCGTTGGCGATATCACGCGCACTGGGCTGACGCTCCACCCATGCATAATAACCACTCGGTGAGACGTTTAGGCAGCGGCACATCATGCGAACTGCAAAGCTGTCGCGGCAACGCGATATCGCCTGATACCTTACGGTAACTCTTTGGCGAAGAACGTTGCCGCTTCTCGCAAAAAATCGCGTTCCTTTTTGACTTTAGCCAGCTCTCGTTTCAGTTTCGCCATTTCTTCATCACGGGGGCTGCCATGGCCTTTAAATGCTTGGTCTTTGTTTTGCTCTGCTTCACGTTTCCAACGATTTAACAGGTTGGGATTAACACCGATATCCAGTGCTATCTGGCGACAACTCACACCCGGTTGCTGGGTCAGTAAAACGGCTTCGCGTTTAAATTCCGGGGAATATTTTCTTCGTTTGGTCATAGACACTCCTTCTAGGCATAGTATGCCTCTTTATGGCTGTGTCCGTAAAATATGGGTAGAACCC
>NZ_JAAAWP010000020.1 GCF_010500915.1 Alteromonas hispanica | reverse complement strand
CCTGAGGTATCCCCACAAATAATGACTAAAATTCAGTAAGATAAAAAATAAAGGGAACATTCATGACGTTTGGTGATCAGATCTTTCGCCAAAAACAAATGAAGGTTAAACGCCATGAATGCCCTATCTATTGTGAACAAAGTCATCTCGCTTGTCAGCTTTAAAATGCATAAGTCTCGACAAAAAGCACTTACTGCATGTGTCAAAAGTTTGCTAAATGGAAGTACCGCAACTGTCACGAGCATAGGTCGAGGCATCAATAATAAAGCCTTTGAAAAGCACCGGATTAAGCGAGCCGACCGATTACTTTCCAATACAAACTTATTACATGAAACGCCAACTATCTATGCAGCTACATGCCAGTTGTTATGTAGTCATATTTTGCGGCCTGTTATTTCCGTAGATTGGTCAGATCTTGATGAGCATAACGGTCATTTTCTGTTGCGCGCAGCTATTTCTCTTAAAGGCAGGCCCATCACGCTTTACCAAGAAGTCCATTGTAATAAAACCAGAGAAAAGCAAGCGACGCACAGAGCGTTTTTGCATGCTCTGCGAGCAGTATTACCTTCACAATGCCATCCCATTATCGTTACAGATGCTGGGTATAAATCACCGTGGTTCAGGGAGGTGATCGCGTTAGGGTGGGATATTGTCGGTCGCGTGCGTCGGCCGCATTATTACTCGTCTGACTCTGGACACACGTGGCAATGTATTCATCAGCTTTACGCTCAAGCCACGTGCAGACCAAAGCGTTTTGATAATAGCCAGATAGTCAGAAGCAATCCTTTTGCCTGCACGCTTGTTTTATTTAAACAAAAAAGTAAAGGCCGTCACGCTCGTAACACCGATGGTTCGCTCAAGCGCTCAGGACATTCAAAAAAACATGCTCAGGGTGCAAAAGATCCTTGGCTATTGGCAACATCGCTCTCTTCTCATCGGCAGTTATCAAAACAAGTGGTCGGCATTTATCGACAGCGGATGCAAATTGAAGAAGGGTTTAGGGACATGAAAAGTACCAAGTTCGGGCTTGGGTATGAACAAAACAAAAGTATTAAAAAGCAACGTCTTACAATATTGATATTGCTGACAACATTAGCGTCACTGGTTGCTATATTACTGGGTATGGTGCTTGTCTCTTCGAATATACATCGTCGATTCCAAGCGAATACCGAAATCAGAAGCGTGCTGTCATTCCACTACCTTGGCCTCAGAGCTATTGCTTGCCGAATAAGGTTTACCATGCGACAGTGGAAAGCTGCACTCAAATGGTACAGCTCCATAGTAGACAGTGCATGGGCCGGAAGCACATGGAATTAAATTCGTGGGGATCCCTCAGG
>NZ_JAAAWP010000002.1:546540-588360 GCF_010500915.1 Alteromonas hispanica | reverse complement strand
GCTGGGTCAGTAAAACGGCTTCGCGTTTAAATTCCGGGGAATATTTTCTTCGTTTGGTCATAGACACTCCTTCTAGGCATAGTATGCCTCTTTATGGCTGTGTCCGTAAAATATGGGTAGAACCCAACCAATTCGTCGAGCGGCACTTGTGCCGCCAGCACCAAGCGGGTGCGAGACTCATAACACGCGTCAATAAGGGTCACAAATCGTCGCGCTTCGTTGAGATGATTGGCGTCCAGTTGGGGTACACGTTCCATGATGATGACCGGAAATCGGCGGCAGAGGGAAATATAATCGGACGCCCCGAGGGGTTGATAGCACAACTCAGAAAAGTCAAACCAGGCGCACTGGTCATTCAATCTGGCAACCTCAACGGTGCGACCAAAGAGGACGGAAATGCTTTCGGCCTCAGTTTTGGATGCAGTGCTACCAAATATTTCTTCCAATTGCGCCTGTATGTTGTTGTTAATATTATTATCGCCTTGCATATCCTTATTTGACCAAAAATAGGATTGACCATCCGCTCGACTTTCGAGTCGATAATCCTTCTGGGAATCCTCCATAGAAATAATGTCGAACGTGTCTTTCAACATGTCTATGAATGGCAAAAAAAGAGAGCGGTTGATGCCTCCCTCATACAAGGCATCGGGGGAGCGATTCGAGGTGGCCACCACCACCACATTCCAATCCGATATTAATAGTGAAAACAGTCGCTTCAAAATCATGGCATCGGCAACGTCTGTCACTTGAAATTCATCGAAACAAAGTAGTTGGGCTTCTTGTGCCAATTGTTGCGCAATGACGGGGATCGCATCACCACGTGGGTGCTCCTGCTTGTAGGCAAAAATTCGATGATGGACGTCTAGCATGAACTCATGAAAGTGGACGCGGCGTTTGGTTATTTTTGTGTGTTTGTGGCTGTCATTATTACGGCAAGAATTATTATCAGGAACAGTAACCGACTCGTAAAAGAGATCCATTAGAAAGCTCTTGCCGACCCCGACCGGTCCATGAATATATATGCCTCGCGGTGGTGGACCAAAAGACCACAAATGGAACTTCTTTCGAAAAAAAGACTGGGCGGATGCCAAGGATCGCGACAGTATCAGTAATAGTGCACTGCTTATTGTACTGCTGTTCTTTGTCAGATCGTCGGTGCGTACTGGTGGCAGCGAGGTAAGAGACTCGTGCAGGGCATCGAATTTTGCCGCCAGAGCGACTTGCGCGTCATCTCGTCGCACCTCCCCCGCCTCAACCTTGAGTTCATACGCCGCTGTCACTGGGCCTGTCGAGAGGCACCGCCGAGCAACGCGAGGTTGTGCTATCATCGTGTTCATCATCGTATTCGTTTTCATCATGGAGCTGATGAGTTTATTAACGTGATGGGTGGTACGTTAGATCTATGTATAGGTATCAAATGAATTTGTATAAACCTACAACTACAGAGTCTGAGCAAATAGATACTCTAAGCTAGTAAAGCTAGGCTGCAATGGCTTAGCGTTTTGTTGTTTCGTCGTTAGCTTTTAGAACGGTGTTTAAAACAAGCTAGCCAAATTCAGCGATAGTCAGAGACCTCTTAAAGACCAATTAACACTTCGATGCCATACAATGCTGCGCCAATGCAACCACCGACAATTGTGCCGTTGATACGCACTTTTTGAAGATCTCTTCCAATATTAAGCTCTACTTGCTCGGCCATATCTTTTTCATTCCAGGTGTTAATCGTGTCTCTTATGTGTGCGGTTAAAAATTGAGCGAGTTCGGGTGCCATATATTTTGCAGCTTCGCCAATATGCTTGTTAAAAGCTTTAGACAGCTCACTATCGCCTCGCAAGGAACTGCCTAAATCCTGCAGAAGACCAGACACTTTTTGTTCTGCTTTCCCCTCTTTCTCTTCTAGCGAGCGCAGTAACCATTCGCTAAAACGTTGCCATGATGAATGTAAATACCCTTTCAACGCAGGGTCATCAATGATCTTTTCTTTGAAGCCGTTAACCTTTTGCTCCATGTCATCACTATGCTGCAAATCGTGCAGAAATTCGTTCACTTGCTCGTCGAAAGCCAGTCGAATGGGGTGAGATTGGTCTTGGTAAATGTCTTCTAAAATAGACGAAACCGCCTTAACAGCAATAAGTGCCCCCTGCTCACTTAACCAACTAGATGGCAATATTTTCTCTACTCTGCTGTACTCAGTTTTTAGCCAAACAATTAACGTATCGGCAATATATTCTTGGGTATCGGGCTGACTGAGTAGCCCAGCTAATTTCCCAAGTAATCTGTCGAGTACTACTTGGTGCTGTCCTTCTTTAGTAACGGCATTCAACGAAGTAGCAATTAACTGATTTAAGTCTAGGCTTCTTACCCCTTTTTCAGCGGTTTTTGAAATGAAGTCTTTTACGGGTTTGTCATCTAATACCTTCAACATACCGCTGAGTGCATCACACAGAAAGCGGCTTAACTTCTGCGCATTTTGTGGCGACTCAAGCCATCGGCCAGCGCCTTTAGCGGGGTCGCTTTCACTGATTAGTTTTTCAATTGCCATAGGGTTAAAGAATTTTTCTTTCACGAATTCCGAGAGATTATTGGCAATTGCGCTTTTGTTACTGGCTACAATGTTAGTATGAGGAATGGGATACGATGAGGGAATAGGTTTAAACAGAGCAGTTACTGCAAACCAATCTGCTAAACCGCCCACCAAAGCCGCTTCACTGGCCATTTTTATAAGTTCCAGCCACCAACTCGAGGCAACCTGAGGGCTGTACTTTTGTGTGAGAACAGTAATAACAAAAATAGCAGCTGCAATCATCAAGCATGCCAGAGCCTGTCGTTTCGCTCTTTGCAACAGTAGGTGCTTATCCAGCATGCATGTTCCTTTTTCGACTTAGTCGCGTTAAATGTAGCATCTTATCTTTGCACACATGATTTTCTTCAGTTCGTACTGATAGTGAGTAAATAAAGAACTGCAAATATCGCGCCTATTGAAAATAGGTAGAATAAAGGATGAGTCATTGCCCCAAAACGCAATGCCCCAAAGCGATATGCATAATTTAGTACTACTTCTCTCCTGTCTTCCACACAACTGACTCGCGATTAATTTAACGCCATAAATAGCAAGAAACTTAACAAATTAGCGCTTTTAACAACTTTGTCACCAAACCTGCCACAAAAACACATTATAAATGCACCCAAAAATCGTAAACCATTGATTTTAAATACTTAAACCATTTGGCACAGTACGTGTTAAGCCTAAACATAGAAGGAGTTTAAATCCTAAATTAGTGATGCTGGAAACTCCTCAACTTTCTTTTTTAATTTTTTAACTGTTTACTTTTAGGGTTATTGCAATGAACAAATCTTTTTTATCTGCCGCTGTTATAGTGCTTGGAACCACATTGCTAAGCGGCTGCGTTATTCACGTGGGAAATGCCAGTGCTTTAGATGGAAACGACGTAAGCACGATGCTGGGAAATATTAACATTGCCAGTGGTAAACACGCAGGCGATATATCGTCAGTGAATGGTAATGTAGATATAAAAGAGCATGGCAGTGCAGCCGAAATAAGTATTGTTAACGGTAATTTAGATATGAGTAGCCATGTTACCGTCGACAGCATTGATATAGTGAATGGCGACGTTGCTGCATCATCTCATCTTACTGTTAAACGAAGCATTGAGACGGTTAATGGTGATATTTCATTACAAGCTAACGGCAGTGTTGGTGGCAATATTGAAACTGTGAATGGTGATATCAGTATTACTGATGTAACGGTGAATAACGATATTAGCACCCTTAATGGCGACATAGATATTACTGGCAACAGTGAAATATACGGAGACATTATTTATGAGCACAATGAAAGTAACTGGGGCAACGACAAGGACAAGTTACCGACGTTAACGATTGGCAAGAACGTAACCCTTCACGGCAACATAATTTTAAAGCGTAGAGTCGAGTTAAATGTCGAAAGCGCAGACATAGATAAGAAAGTTGTTGTAAGCTATGACCATGCGAAATAGCTAAGAAAAATTGCGGAAGATATCGTCCCTTGGTAATCACACTCACATGACCGAACAAGAGAAAATGCTCGCTGGCGAGCTTTATTTCCCCTCTGATAAAACACTTACGGCACTTCGCAAGAACTGCCGTAAACAGCTAGATATTCTCAATAGCACCTGTCAGACCGAGCACAAAAAACGAACTCAGTTACTCAAGACATTATTTGGTAAAACTGGAAAGCGTTTGTATATCGAATCTACGTTCAAATGTGACTATGGCGAGAACATATTAGTTGGTGAAAATTTTTACGCCAATTTCAATTGCGTAATTTTAGACGCCGCCAGAGTGACCATTGGTGATAACTGCATGTTGGCTCCACAGGTGGGCATTTACACGGCGACACACCCTACAGATCCGAAGCAAAGAGCCACCGGCATTGAGTTTGCAAAACCTATCACCCTTGGAGACGACTGTTGGGTGGGAGGCATGGCCGTAATTAACCCTGGCGTTACACTTGGCAATAATGTGGTTGTCGCTTCTGGCGCTGTGGTTACCAAGTCCTTCGGCGATAACGTCATTATTGGTGGTAACCCCGCTCGCGTGATTAAAGTTATCAATACTCATTCTACTGAGTAAAAATGTTCAAAGAGCGCGGGTTTAGCAGATTAAGAAAGGTCGCTTAAAGTAGCAAAGCCAACAAGGTTTTTGCCTTTGTGTTTAGCACTGTAGAGCGCCTCATCTGCGCACGATAGCATCTGATTCGGCAAGTCTTTCATGGTAAGTTGTTCAGGCGTTACACTGACGACACCGAATGAGCAAGACGCGTTAAACCTGCGCTCTCCTTCTCCGAATTGAGCTTTCGCAACATAGCTGCGAATACGCTCAACAATAACTGGGGCATGATTTTCGTTTTGTGTATCGGTGAATAAAATAACAAATTCATCGCCGCCAAGCCGAGCAATGCAGTCAGATTGGCGAATGTTTTCTTTTATTATACCCGTGACTTGCGTGAGCAGCGCATCTCCGCTTGCATGACCATATTTATCGTTTATCGCTTTAAAATTATCTACATCAAAAACGCAGACAGATAGCCACTTTAGCTCTCCCCTCATCATCAAATTTACCGCCTCAGTGAGACGTATTTCTAAGTAGCTGCGAGAAAAAGCTTGGGTTAAATGGTCATACATTAAACGGTCGCTTAGTAAGCGCCTTTCCTCATAAAGATCATCGATATGTAGCACCAGCGCCCATGCAATGCAGGACGTAACAAAGAAAGAACCAACCCATGTCAGCGGCGGAAGATCAATAACCTGAATTCCCGTTAACATGTCACACACGCCGGTGAACATCCAAAACATATTGGCTATTAATAAAAGTAAAACGGTACTTGAGTTGCCATTGTCCTGTTTTCTTTGCTGTCGGTTGAAGACTCGGACTAATACGGAAATACCGTATACGGCCAATATCAAAATCCATGCCCCCCATACCTGAAATAGCGGCCCGTAGACTAAGCCCGTGTAATAAGAGGACGTTGCATAAAAAGCATTGTCGAGAAAAAGCGAGCTGGGTATAGCGGTAGCAATCGAAAAAGCCGCGCAAACCCCATAGCACCATTTTAACGAGGTGGGTGCCTCATATTCGAAGAAGGACAGATAAAAGTGCAAGCTGATCACGGTGGTAAACATGGCGGCAATCACCGTAATACGATTTGAAACGCTCAGATAAATAAGGTTGTCACTTGAGTTGAGCAGCACGGCAAAGGCACCAAAAAAGATACTGCTGACGAGGGCCCCAATGGAGAAAATTAAGTAATATTTTACCGACTCCTCATGGCGGGACGTCAGGCGATAATACAAGAGTATAAAGAATAAACTTAGTAATAAGCAGACTGCAGAGGTAATGAATAAAGGCAGCGATAATGCGTGAATCATTTTTGTTATTTACGCCCTTTTCTCTCGTTTGCTTTTGAGCAAAAGCATATCATCAATACTCGCTGCAAATACGCTTATCAACTATCGAAGCGCAAACGGCCCATGTATTTTTTATAGTTTAATTAGAATTTCTTACATAAATATCTCAGATTTTTTCGTTTGTTTCATATGTAGTCAGCAGAACTATCTACGTTAAAGCAAGTGCACAAGCGCTATCCTTTCTTATTTTAGCCAAGGCCTGCTTTTTGCACATCTTTTTTATTAATGAGTGTTATGAATAAGTAACACATAGATAAATAGAATAAGGACTAACTAATGACAGATATCACCTTTTCGGCATATTTTGCTTTTTTCCTTTACTTACTACTTTTACTTGTGCAATGGGGTGTAGCAACTATTAGTAAAGCAAAACAACCTAATGCTGTTCCCGGCAAGATAGATGACGAATTGTCTCACAATAGTTTTGTATTTCGAGCACACCGCACGTTCCATAACACTCTTGAAAATAGTGCATTATTTATAGGGACGATAATGCTTGCCTTTGTGTTAAATTATCAAAGTACGGTATTTGCACTTTGTATGTGGGTTTATCTAATTGCCAGGTTCATTCACATGGTGCTGTATTATGCGATAGCCACTGAGAAAAACCCCAGCCCCCGTAGCTATTTCTTTTTAATTGGTGTTGTTGCGAATATCACCATGCTGGTGTTATTGGGAATGCGGCTAGTGGCGTAACTTGACTTCGTAGGGCCATATTTGGAAGAGAAACCATGCGTATAACACTGCTTTGCAATTTAGATATTGCCAGTAATTTAGCCGCCAACCAGTTAATTAATGCACTCCCCGAACACCAGTTTAGTGTATTGATGACGTCACAGGTTGGCGGTAATAACAAAAGACCGGATGCATTAGAGGCGCTTTCGTTTTATGAGAACGCCCTATTTACGCAAATACTTTTTCCAGCGTTAGAGTGTAATAAGGGAACTAATAAACAAGGACACCTTGACTCCTCTATAGAGAGCTCGCAAAACAAGGGCGCCCCATTGCTCACATTTGACGCCATGAAACAACGTGGCATTGACATTCATATTGTCTCAAATATTAACGAAGGCAATGGGCTTGAGCGTTTAACAGCAAGTAATCCCGAATTAGTTTTGTCAGTTCGTTTCGGTCGAATACTGAAAGAGCCAGCGCTTAATGTACCTCAGAATGGCGTTTTAAATTTGCATTCAGGATTACTGCCTCAGTACCGAGGAATTATGGCGACATTCTGGTCGATGCTAAAAGGCGAGCCACAGATAGGCTGTACTTTGCACCGAATACAGGACGCTGGAATTGACACCGGTGATATCGTATCTATTCACCCTATCGTTACTGATTATGATAAGTCGTACTTTGACAACATGCTTGCCATTTATCCTCAGGGTTTAGAGGCAATGATTGATGCTGTGAAACGAATTGCCGATGGCAAACAGTTAGACGCACTATCACAGGATATGTCGCAAGCAGGTTATTTCACAACGCCTGATCAAGCGTCGATAACACTCTTTGAGCAAAAAGGCTATCGGTGGGTTAATCACGATAAATTGATCACGCTAGCAAAACGATTTATGCCCAATGGCGTTGTAATGTAAAATACTGGTTTATGCTCTGCGGGTTTATGTTGTGCAGGTTTATGTTGTGCGTAGTAAAAAAGTGAAACCAACTATAGGGATAATGTGTGAACAGAGTTTTACTGGCTAAATTTTTCGGTTTCATTATTTTGGGAAGCGTTTTCAATTACTCAAAAGAATCTAATGCCAACGAACTACACTTTTCCCAGAAACTAGATATTCAACTGCGTTACGACAATCGCTCGAATAGACCAAGTCGAGAGCAGTACCGTTTTCGTTATTACCCCTCTTTGGCGCTATCTAAAACCTGGTCTCTCAACAGTTTTGTTGTAACGGGAGACGGGTTTTCTTCAAGTCACAACACCATTGGCAGTAGTAACACAGATTATCTCTACGCAAGGCGACTTTATATTCGTCACCAAGGTGATTACGGAAAAACCGAATTTGGTGTTATTCCAACGTACAAAGGACGAGTTTCCTCTACTGGTCTTTCAAAAGATGGCTGGATAACCGGCCTTAGGCATGTCCGCCATCTTCAAAACAACAGCGCGCTCGAAGTCGTTATCGGACAGCTTGCCAACGAGCAGGCTAACCACGCGTTAGATATTGGAAAGGGAAACAGTGGTGATAACTATTTTGAAGTTGAATACTCGGCGAGAATGGGACAGCGACACAGCTATGAGGCCAGCATAGAGCGAATGCTGCGTGGAGATTTTCTGCGTGCTGAGTATCGGTTTAATTATGCCACTAACAACACCGTGTTTTTTGAAAACGTTCAGCGAATAGATGCTTCAGCAAATAAGTTTGTTGCAGGTATGAGTGGAGAATTCTCCGGCACATTTTTGAGCCTACCTTATCCTATTGAGTACTTTGCCTATTATTCCTATGTGGATGACGGATTTGGCCAGCGTGTAGAGCTTACCGAGGATTTTTTAGGCACTGGGCATGGTGGTTCAGTAGAAATAAGCAGCGTATTGTCTACACAGCATGGGTTGGACTGGTTTGTAAGAGTAGATACCGTTGATAGTGTTAGCCGCTTGCTTGCGGGCATAAAGCTCTCTTTGAACCGGTGACTACAAGGGCGTGTTTAATACAAAAACACCCATCAAACCTGCTTTAGAACTTAATTCAACGTTAAGCGCAACAGGTTAGGATGGGTGCTTATTAAGCTGAAATGGCTTACCCTAGAATGACTCCCACTCGCCGTGCTCGGGTACCTTGGGTTTAAGGTTCGTTACTGTGCTGCCAAGGTTTTCTATCTGCTTTGGTCGCACGCTGTTTATATGAGTTTCTCTCGGTATCATTGAAGAGTGGTTGCTTTGCAAATTTCTATCGCCGATATCAAACACAGAGACTCTATTTGATAAGTTGCCAGCTTGCTGCTGAAGGCTCTCTGCAGCGGCCGCCGCTTCTTCTACAAGTGCTGCATTCTGCTGCGTTACTTCGTCCATTTGTACCACCGCTTTACTGACTTCTTCAATTCCAGAAGCCTGTTCGGAGCTTGCCGCTGCTATCTCGCTCATTATATCGTTAACCCGCTTAATCGAAGTGACAACTTCTTGCATGGTGTCACCAGATTGCCTGACGAGGGTATTTCCACTGTCTATTTTGCTTACTGAGTTGGAGATAAGCTCTTTAATTTCCTTTGCCGCCTCAGCAGAGCGCTGTGCAAGGCTTCTTACCTCTGAGGCGACTACCGCAAAACCTCTGCCCTGCTCACCGGCACGTGCGGCCTCAACAGCCGCATTCAGTGCGAGAATATTTGTTTGAAATGCAATGCCATCAATAACTCCAATGATGTCAGAAATTTCTTGCGCAGACTCATTAATCGACGACATGGTATCAACAACTTGGCCAATAAGATCGCCGCCCTGCGTGGCTACCAAACAGCTTTGCGATGCCAGCTTATTAGCCTGCTCTGCATTTTCGGCGTTAAGTTTTACCGTTCCGGTAAGCTCTTCCATGCTCGATGCAGTTTCTTCTAAGCTAGACGCCTGCTGCTCTGTTCTACTGGAAAGATCGCTGTTACCTGTTGCTATTTCCGTAGATGCAGTAGTGATAGTTTCTACGGCGTCATAGATAGAGCCTATGGTACTGCTCATTTGTTCGATAAATTGGTTAATGGCCTCACCGAGAACTTGAAATTCCCCCTCAAATTGACGGTCGATTTTGCATTTTAAATTGCCCTTAACCAGCTCGCCCATTATAAACTTGATATCGTTTATCGCCTGTTTTCTACCAGTGATGTTTACCGCGAACTGAACAACTTTAAAAGGCTTTCCGTTTTGATCGAGTATTGGATTATAAGACGCCTGTACCCACACTTCTTTTGACCCGCGGCCTACGCGTTTAAACTCACCGCTCACCAACACACCTTCTCTCAATTGTTCCCACAGCTGGTTATATTCAATACTGCGCTTGAACTCTTCATCGACAAACAAGCTGTGATGGCGACCCTTTATCTCTCTAAGGTCGTACCCCATCATATCGAGGAAATTGTCATTGGCTGAAAGTACCTTGCCCTCTAAGTCAAATTCCACTACCGGCTGTGCTTTATTTATTGCATCGATTTGCCCCTCAAAGTAGGCATTTTTCAGTTTTGACTCGGTGACATCGGTTGCAAATTGGACTATTCGAATCACTTTGCCCGCACTGTTTTTTACTGGGTTAAAAGTAGATTGTATCCACACTTCCTCTCCATTTTTATCTACAATGCAGTATTCACCATTTTGCTCGTTTCCCTCTTTTAGTTCACGCCATAGGCTTGAGCACTCTTCCGACTTTTTGTAGTCACTGGTATGCAAAGTTTTATATTGCTTTCCAACAAGTTCATCTTTCGAGAACCCCAGAATTTCTTGGAATTTGTCATTGGCATTTTCGATAACTCCATCCGCGTTCATTTCAACTACCGCCTGAGCGTTATTCAATACATTTAGCATGGTCGTTTTTATGAGTAATTCGGATTGGTCGACCCACTCAACCATAGTGCCAATATTACGATTAGATTGATCGAAAAGAGGCGTTAGGGTGAGTTTAAAATTTAAGTCGCCAATACTAACCGAGGACTCCATGGTAGATTTCAATTCGGCAAGAACATGGCGCTGATGAGAGGGATTTTTATGAAATTGATCGATATTCTGTCCCACCAGGTTATCGGCTGAAAACGTGGGAAGGATGGCTTTTAATTTCTGCTCGTTATCTTTAAGCAACTTTTTAACCGCTTCGTTTGCATAAATTATATTGCGGTCTGCATCTGCCATCATAATGCAGCAGGTTGTTGCATTCAGTGCTTGTTCGTTTCGTTGGGACTGCTTTGCGTCGGTCGCTGATGTAAATTCATCTAGCCATGTCATCACGCCCATGTTATTCACCTTTCTGTACTGTTATTACTGTTATTAATTAAAAACAAGTCCAGTAAAAGCTCCATTTTGAGGGCTTGTTATACAAAGTCGAACTACCTGCGTTCTATCAAACATCAGAATGTAGCTTTGTAAAACGGTTAAAACTCTTAAGATAGCCAACTTATAGATGCTAACGTTGAAGTTAGCCTTTTAAGTATGAGTAACAAACACCCAACCACCATTATACTTTGGAATAGTTTTATGAAAATAATTTAATATTTCAAATTAAACTCACTTTACTTTTAAATTTCAATTATTTAAAAGATAAAGGCGGTTATAAAAACCTAAAATAAAGAGTGAGAACGAGATAAAGACAAAAGCGACACTTATCCAATCTACACATACCAAAGGGGTAAGCGTTACGCTAATTAGTGGTTTAAGGCCACGTGGGAGATATAAAAGTGGGAGAAAAAAATCCGCTGCGATTATTATGTAATCGCAGCGGAATTGTATTGCTTTCATCAAGAAAAATTTAGATGAAATGCCCTACACAATAGTATTTGAGCGAGATGCAGACTAGAGAGCTAGTCCCATTTTGGAGCGAAGTCTGGATCGACAATTCGCTCGCCATTATCGAGCTCATCGATAGCGGTCAAATCTTCCTCAGAAAGCTGTACGCCGCCATAAGCCAGATTTTCCGCCAAGTGCGTTTTGCTGGTAGAAGATGGTATGGCGTATATATGGCGCTTCTCCATCCATGACAACACCACCTGCGCTGGTGAGGCATCGTATTTTGCGCCAATACTAATGAGTGTATCGTCTTTCATTACCTTGCCTACAGCAAATGGCATGTACGCAGTTATCTTGATGTCTTTTTCTCTACAAGCTTCAACTACAGCGCGATTTTGCATAAAAGGATGCAACTCAATTTGGTTAGTGTAAAGCTCACCTTTACCTAAAATCTTTTCAGCTTGATCCAGCTGGTCGATGGTAAAGTTAGATACGCCAATATGACGAGCTAAACCAATTTCTTTTACCTGTTTAAGTCGGCCTAAGTAGCTTTCAAGGGTGATATCGTCACCGGGATAAGGCCAATGAATTAAGAGAAGATCGACGTATTCTAATTTTAGCTTTTCCAAGCTTTCGTGAACACTTGCCATAAACTGGTCTTCACCGAGGGACTCGTACCATACTTTGGTAGTCACAAAAATATCGGAACGGCTTAAACCACTGGTTTGGATAGCATCACCTACCTCAGATTCATTTCCGTAGAATTGCGCAGTATCAATGTGTCTAAACCCTACACTTAGTGCGTCGACGACTGCTTGTCTTGCTTGGCTACCCTCTAAACGGAACGTCCCCATTCCCATTTGCGGCATGTCATTCATACTTTCTCCTTGTCGTTAAAAAAACATCTTGTTCGCTTTTTCCTACGCACACATTAGAAAGAGGATCGACTTTTCGTTTGTTATAAAACAGGAAAACTGGATTAATACCATTAGTTCGCATAGATAATTGCCCACTCAGAAGGCGCTGGCAAGTTACCCAGCGAAGCGTGGGAATGCAGGAATGGCTGTTAGGCAGATTTAACGGGACAAAGAAAAAAGCGCTCTTTCTCAAGAGCGCTTATGTTCATGGGTAGCTGGGCATTTATTTACGCTTTGCAGGTCTCGCAGTTCGCTGCTTAAGCCCTTGCTGCTTGCGCACCTTGTGCTTTTTCACAGAGCGACGCATGCGGCTTAACCTAACGTGATCCAGCTTGCCTTGTTGGTTCACGTTTACCATGGTTTGTGTTTCATCAGCTAGCTGCACATGCTTTCTCAGCGCGTTAACATCTGATAGTTCAAGTTCTACCCAAGCACCTTGCGGAAGGCGCTTTTGAAGCTCAATAGGTCCGTATTTAACGCGGATAAGACGACTAACCTGAACTCCCTGCGATTCCCAAAGACGACGTACTTCGCGATTGCGTCCTTCTTTAAGAGTAACGTTGTACCAGCGGTTCATACTCTCGTCTTCACCGGTTTGTGGTGTAGGCGTACCAGATACGGTTAAAAATTTTGCTTCACCGTCTTCTAACTGAACGCCTTTTTTCAGGGTGCTGATGGTTTTGCCTGTCACTTCACCAAACACCCGAACGGCATACTCTCGTTCTACTTCGCATTTAGGGTGCATTAAGCGATTTGCCAATTCACCGTCATTGGTGAACAGCAGTAAACCACTGGTGTTCATATCTAAACGACCCACTGTAATCCAGCGGCCTAGGCGGATAGCGGGGAGTCGGTCGAATACAGTATCGCGCCCTTCGGGATCGTGCCTACTGCATAGCTCGCCTTCCGGCTTGTTATACATAAGTACACGGCACACAGGCTGCTCGGTTTGGCGAGACAGCAAGTGACCGTCTACACGGATATTGGCCGTACCATCTACGCGGTCGCCAAGTTTTGCCACAGCGCCGTCTACCGACACTCTGCCATCATCAATCCAACGCTCCATTTCACGTCGCGAGCCTAGCCCTTGATTAGCTAGTACTTTTTGCAACTTTTCAGTCATGGGTAACTTCACTCTATTTTTGCTTGTTTACGGTCGCACGGTCTATTTAGACGGTGCCTCATTTAACACCTTAAGCGTCGGGTCAGATTCACTATTTTCCGCCATATTTTCAAAGGCATCGGCATCTGGCAAATCGGCCAGCGATGACATTGAAAAGTAATCAAGAAACTCTTTTGTTGTAGCATAAAGCGCAGGACGCCCCGGCACTTCTTTGTGCCCTACAACTTTAATCCAACCTCGTTCTGTGAGTGTTTTTATAATATTGCTGCTTACCGCCACGCCTCGAACCTGCTCAATTTCACCGCGGGTAATGGGTTGGCGATAGGCAATAAGCGCCAATGTTTCTAACATTGCGCGCGAATACTTAGGCGCACTTTCCTGCCATAATTTACTTAACCAGGGGCTAAGCGCATCAAGAGACTGAAAACGAAAGCCGCTCGCTACTTCAATAAGCTGTATTCCTCGCGGCTGATAGTCTAGCTTCAGCTCATTGAGTATTTTGCTTAACGTT
This sequence comes from Alteromonas hispanica, assembly GCF_010500915.1. Classification (GTDB taxonomy): domain Bacteria; phylum Pseudomonadota; class Gammaproteobacteria; order Enterobacterales; family Alteromonadaceae; genus Alteromonas; species Alteromonas hispanica. The sequence goes on along the minus strand of NZ_JAAAWP010000002.1, from coordinate 574,418 downwards.
CGGTCAGCCACTGTGAATTCGTTTAGCACAGTATCTTTTAGCTGCTGTCGGCTAATGGGTTTATCTGCAACAAATATAGCAGCTTCAACCAGCTGCTTGAGCTGCGCCGTATTAATCTTCTTCATGAGCGCCTAATTTTACATGAATTTTAGCGTAAGGACCCGCCTGCACACAAAAAATAAGCTGCGCTTTTACCAGCTCTAAAACCGCGAGAAATGATACTACAACACCGGCACGCCCCTCTTCCGGGGTAAAGAGCGCCTCTAGCGGAGAATAATCGGTATTGTTGAGTAAATCTAAAATCATCGACATTCTTTCTCGCGTGCTCAATGCTTCTCTGGCAATAGTATGGTGCTCGAATGCCTCTGCGCGCTTCATTGCTTGACTAAATGCCAATACCACTTCAGCAAGCGAAACATCTGGCTCAACGCGTATGGGAACCACGTTAGAACTCGTCGATACACTCACCTCAAAGATATCGCGCTCTAGTCTGGGCTGCAGGTCAAGGTCTTCTGCCGCTTGTTTTACCAATTCATATTCTTTTAAACGGCGAATAAGCTCAGCACGAGGGTCCTCCTCTTCCTCACTTTCATCACTTCGCTTAGGCAATAACAAGCGAGACTTTATCTCAGCCAAAATGGCCGCCATGAGTAGGTATTCAGCAGCAAGTTCTAGCTTTAACGCCATCATGGCGTCCACATATTCCATGTATTGCTTAGTTACATCGGCAATGGGCAACACGGTAATGTCAAACTTTTGCTTTCTAATTAAATAAAGTAATAAATCAAGGGGGCCCTCGAAGGTTTCTAAAATCACCTCCAGCGCGTCGGGCGGGATAAATAAGTCTTCAGGTTTTTCAATTAGCGCTTCGCCGTTAATGAATGCTAACGGTAATGGCTGTTGAACAGGCGCGGTTGCTGCTGCACTGGCGTCATTCCCCACAACGCTGTGCTCTGAGCTAACCTGTATTTTGCCTGCACTACTGTTCAACAGTTTTTCTCATTATTGAAACGGCGTAATGTCACCGGTACCCTCGCGCAAAATAACAGGGGTATCGTCTGAAAGGTCGACAACGGTAGTTAAATGCTCACCAATGTATCCGCCATGAATAATTAGGCCGACTTGCTTTTCGAGGTTTTCACGAATAACGTCAGGATCTGATTCTGCCGCGGTATTGCCAGGTAAAATTAATGACGTAGACATTAGCGGCTCTCCAAGCTCTTCCAATAACGCCAGAGCAATAGCGTTGTCGGGCACGCGAATACCAATTGTTTTTCGCTTGGGGTTTTGCAAGCGCTTGGGTACTTCACGGGTAGCTTTTAATACAAAGGTGTAGTGCCCTGGCGTATTATTTTTGATTTGACGGAATGCTGTATTATCAACTTTTGCGTAAATGGACAGTTCTGACATGTCACGGCACATCAAGGTAAAATTATGATCTTTACCTATTTGACGAATGCGGCAAAGCTGCTCAAGCGCTTTTTTATCTTCAATTTGGCATCCAATGGCATAGCCAGAGTCGGTAGGATAAACCACCACCTCGCCATTGCGAATTAACTCACAAGCTTGGCTAATGAGGCGCTTTTGAGGGTTGTCTGGGTGAACGTAAAAAAATTGGCTCATAGTTTCTCTCAATCTTGTGTGTTAGGTACGCTGCTCGATATGCTGCCAATTATGCCAGACAGGTGTCAACTTGCTGTTTATACCTAAATTCTTTCCAAGTTCAGTCCAACGAGACGGAAAGTGAAAATCGGAACCCGCAGAGGCGTAAAGGCCGTGATTTTCTGCTAGCTCGTTAATAAGTTCTTGTTTGGTTTTGTTAATGCCAGGAAACGCAGTTTCGATTGCATCACCGCCACTTTGCTCAAAGAAAGCGACAAGTCTTCGCAGCCATTTTGCCGTCATGTCGTAATGCGCAGGATGTGCCAGTACCGCTTGCCCACCCGCGTCTTGAATCCACGATATCGCAGTATCTATACTTGGCCACTGCGCTTTAACGGCAGCCCGTTTACCTTTACCTAAATATTTTTTGAACGCGTCGTTCATGGTGGGAACACCGTAATTGTTCACCAGCACCCTCGCAAAATGGGCGCGGGTTACTTGCCCAACACCGGCAAGTGCTTTTGCTCGCGCTAGAACGCCCTCAAAACCACATTTTTCTAATTTTTCTGCAATTAATTCAGCCCGCTCTTCCCGAGTGTCTGCCTGCTGCTGTAAACGCGCAAGAAAGGTTGGACAATTGCGATTGACATTAAGCCCTACTACGTGGATATCAAAACTGTGCCAAAGCGTCGATATTTCAACACCGTCAATAAGCGTAAGCGCACGTTTTTGCTGTGCTTGAGTAGCATGGGCTTCGCTCAGTCCAGCAACGGTATCGTGGTCTGTAATTGCAAGGACATCCACCTGCATAGTGTGCGCGCGAAGCACGAGTTCAGCGGGCGTGAGATGGCCGTCAGAAAATTTTGTATGGCTATGTAGATCTATTTTCAATGTATTATGCAAATTTAAGGTTGACACAAAAGGCGTTTTGTTTTCTTCTATAGGCACAGAGTATACGTTTTTACAGCTTCAATGCCTATTGAAGTTTGAACCAAACACAGAGTTATTCATGCATTCTTTATTAAATTCGACAGCAATGAAAATTGCAGCTTGGTGGTGGCACTCCCTAGTTTAGCGGGCGGTGTGCACGGTAGTGCGTGAATGAATACACAAAAGGCCCGTTAGTACGGGCCTTTTTTTTATCTTTTTGCAGTTGGAGAGTAAGCAAAAATGAGTTTAGCAGAACTGGGGACATCTCCAGGCAAGGTAGAAACCATCGAACAGGCGGGCCGATATATTGACGACCCTCTTGCCGCTTTTGCGCATATTTGCGGTGAAAAAAGTAATGCCTTACTTCTTGAATCTGCAGAGATAGATTCGAAAGACGATCTTCAGAGCTTATTAATGGTAGACGCCGCTTTACGCCTTGAGTGTAATGAAAATAAAGTGACTGTGACTGCATTAACGGCCAACGGCAAATCGGTGCTTCCGCTTTTCCTCTCTGAATGCCCGGAGGGATTAAATGTAACGGGTAATGATGAGATGTCTGTCTCTCTTGAAGCCGATATCGCATCAGCTGAGTTAGATGAAGATAGTAGACTGAAAGCGGCTAGCGTTATGGACGCACTACGCATTATTGTGAATAAAATAATCCCAATAAGACAACACCCCCACGCGGTATTTTTAGGGGGCGTTTTTGCCTACGATATGTTGGCCGGATTTGAAAATCTTCCCGATGTGGCTGACGGAGAAAATGACTGTCCAGACTTTGTTTTCTATTTAGCTGAAACGCTTATTACTGTAGATCACCAAACTCGCGAAACTAAACTATTAGGCAGTGTTTTTAGCGGTGCAGACGTAGCACAACAGTATTTTGCGGTTGCACAGCGTTTAGAATCATTGCATCAGCAGCTGCACGCTATGCCAGAAGAACCGCAGCTAACGGGCCAAAAGAACCGCGATACTGCGAGGGCTCAGTTCAGACAAGCACAAAACGGACAGTCACTCGTAAGTACAGATATGAGCGACGAAGTGTATTGCAGCCACGTACTCGATTTAAAACAGCACATATTAGCGGGGGATATTTTTCAAGTAGTACCATCGCGTACTTTTTCCCTGCCATGCCCTTCTCCTCTTCTTGCCTATGCAAAATTAAAAGAACAAAATCCCAGCCCTTATATGTTCTACATGCAAGATGCCGAATTCGCTATTTTCGGTGCGTCACCAGAGTCGGCATTAAAATACGATAGCGAAACCAACCAGGTAGAAATTTACCCTATTGCAGGAACCCGTCCTCGCGGAAAACATGCCGATGGTAGTATTAATCATGATTTAGACGGTCGAATTGAATTAGACTTGCGCGAAGATACCAAAGAGAAATCTGAGCATATTATGCTGGTTGATCTTGCTCGCAACGACGTGGCGAAGGTGAGCCAACCAGGTACCCGCTTTGTTAAAGACCTATTTAAAGTAGACCGTTACTCTCATGTAATGCACCTTGTTTCACGTGTGGTGGGTCAGCTTCGCGATGACGTAGATGCGCTAAATGCCTATCAAGCGTGTATGAACATGGGCACACTGGTTGGTGCTCCAAAAGTAAGTGCAGCGACGCTTATTCGCCAAGTCGAGCAAAAACGACGAGGCAGCTATGGCGGTGCAGTAGGCTACATCAATGGGCAAGGCGATATGGATACCTGTATTGTTATTCGTTCTGCCTTTGTAAAAAATAACACAGCCTATATTCAAGCTGGTGCCGGTGTAGTGCACGACTCAATTCCTCAGGCTGAGGCTGATGAAACCAGAGCAAAAGCGCAAGCGGTTATTGGAGCAGTGCGCGCATCACTTGAAGAAGAATTTGAGCCAACAGCTAAGGCTGGTGAAAAGCAAGCCAGCGAGCAGGCCTCAAACAATGAGGGCTCGGCATGAACGCAGCGATGAAAACACCAACGGATACACCTGTGAACTCACAAAACACTACAACTCAAACCACGTTGTTTTTATTAGATAATGTAGACTCTTTTACCTACAACCTAGTAGACGAACTCAGAACGTTAAACCTAGATATCAAAGTGTATCGCAATACCGTATCTGCCGACTTGCTGTTTGAACGTATGCAAGAGCAAGCCACAAAAGGCCCGGTACTTCTTATGCTATCACCTGGCCCTGGAGCACCTAGCGATGCCGGCTGCATGCCTGCTTTATTAGAAAAAGTCGCAGGCCAGTTTCCCGTTATCGGCATTTGTTTGGGTCATCAGGCTATCGTAGAGCATTACGGGGGTGTTGTAGGGCGTGCCGCTCAGGTTATGCACGGTAAATCATCCGCGATTAGTCACTCAGCGAAAGACATGTTTCAGGGGTTGCCACAGCCTTTGCATGTAGCCAGATATCACTCGCTAGTTGCGCATTCGTTGCCAGAGAGTTTGACGGCTTGCGCTTCGTGTCTTAACGAAGATGGAAGCGAGGCCATTATGGCGGTGTATAATGAATCCGACCATATGCTCGGCTTTCAATTTCATCCAGAATCAATATTAACAGCGCAGGGGAGTCTTTTGCTAAAACAGAGCATTGACTACCTCACATCACAAGGAATTGCTCATGCTTAATGCTGCCACACTTCTAGAGCAACTTATGTTGCATGAATCATTGTCACAATCTGAGGCTTTCAGCTTGTTTAACAGTATTATGCACGGTGAGCAAAGCGATGCCATGATTGCCGCAGTACTTACATCACTAAAGATGAAAAAAGAGTCTCCAGGAGAAATCGCGGGTGCGGCAAGCGCGATGGTAGCGAATGCACTCCCCTTCCCTACGCCAGATTATGAGTTTGCTGATATTGTTGGTACCGGCGGTGACGGTCACAACACAATAAATATTTCGAGTGCCGCAGGGGTCGTTGCCGCGGCATGCGGTGTAAAAGTTGCCAAACACGGCAACAGAAGTGTGTCTAGTAAGTCTGGTTCTGCCGATTTGTTTCGTCAGTTTGGTTTAAACCTTGAAATAAGCCCTGAGCAATCGCGCAAGTGTTTAGATGAAGCAAATTTCACATTTCTTTTTGCGCCTGTTTATCACGCAGGCATGAGGTACGCAGCCCCCGTGCGAGCTGCGCTCAAGACCAGAACACTGTTTAACATTTTAGGCCCACTTGCCAACCCTGCGGGTCCAACTCACGGTGTTTTCGGCGTATACTCTCCCGAGTTGCTTGAACCTTACGCAAAAACCCTTATGCTGCTCGGTCAGCATCGCGCAATGATAGTTCATGGCGACGGGCTAGACGAGCTTGCACTGCACGGTGAATCAATCATTTACGACCTTGAACACGGTGATATTCGCGAGGTTACGGTAACCGCCAGTGACTTTGGGTTATCTAGTTACCCTCTTTCTGCCATTGAAGGTGGAGAGCCAGAGGAAAATAAAGAATATATTCAAGCAGCGCTTAACGGTGACGGTAAAGAAGCTCACCGTGCTGCTATAGCCATGAACTGCGGCGCCCTGTTAAAGGTAACAGGTAAAGTATCGAACTTTAAAGACGGCGCGGAAATGGCAATGGAAGCAATGAAAAAAGGTGCGCCCATGCAGGTGTTATCAAACGTAGCAAAAATTACTCAGGAGGTAGGCACGAATGGCTAATGTGCTTGAGAAAATAGTTGCCGATAAAAGAGAAGAAGTTGCAGCAAGAAAGTCTGCACTGCCGCTAGACACATTTAAGTCGCAGCTTACGCCTTCACAAAAAAGTCTTTTCGCCGCGTTGAGCGAGCCAAATGCAGGCTTTATTTTTGAATGTAAAAAAGCATCGCCCTCGAAAGGGCTCATTAGAGAAAATTTCGACCTAGATGAGATTCTTGCTGCCTACACACCGTACGCTGCAGGTATATCAGTACTTACCGACGAGAAGTATTTTCAGGGTACCTTTGAATATCTCAGTTACGTTACTGAACGAGTGGCGCAGCCTGTTTTGAACAAAGATTTTTTTGTAGACACTTACCAGGTGTATCTGGCTCGGTATTATAATGCCGATGCCGTGCTACTAATGCTAAGCGTGTTAGACGATGCAAGCTACAAAGAACTCGCCGACGTTGCAGACTCATTGAACTTAGATATTCTCACCGAAGTGAGTAACGAAGAAGAGATGGAGCGCGCTATCGCTCTTGAAGCAGGTATCATTGGTATTAATAACCGCGACTTGCGTGACCTTTCTACCGACCTCGCGACTACCGAACGACTCGTCCCCATGCTTGAAGGTGCAACTCATGATTTTGTTGTTATCTCAGAGTCTGGCATTTACACCCACGACGATGTGTTAAGACTCTCAGCAGTGTCACAAGGATTTCTTGTGGGCAGTGCATTAATGGCACAAGAAGACCTTCCCCGTGCGGTAAAAACACTTGTGAATGGTGCTGTAAAAGTGTGCGGCCTAACCAGCCCATCTCAAGCTCAAATGGCCTTTGAACGCGGCGCTAGTTTTGGCGGGTTGATTTTCGCTGAAAAATCTCCTCGCTGCGTAAGTAAAGATACCGCGTTGGGCATCACACAATCGGCACCTGGTGCCTATGTGGGAGTGTTTGTAAATCACTCAGTGGATGAAGTTGCAGATATAGCCTCATTAGCAAATCTTTTCGCCGTGCAGTTACACGGAAGCGAAGACGATGCTTACATTAACGAGCTAGCCGGCAAACTGCCTAGCCACTGTGAAATTTGGGTTGCGGTTGGCGTAAAAGATTCAATACCTAGCGAAGTAAATAGCCATTTAGATAATAAACTAGTACACCGCGTACTATTAGATTGCCAAGTAGGCAGTGCTAAAGGTGGTACTGGGGAATCGTTTGATTGGTCATTACTTGACAATATTGAACAAAAACAAAATATCATTCTTGCGGGTGGCATTAGCCCAGATAACGTTGAAGATGCTATTGCCACTGGCTGCGGTGTGCTAGACGTAAATTCTGGTGTTGAAAATGCACCGGGTGACAAATCAGCAGAAAAGCTTGCTGAATTATTCACAGTCTGCCGCCGCTATTAATTAAAAAACAGGACAACGTATGAACCAGTTAGATACAAAATTTGGCGAATTTGGTGGCATGTACGTGCCCGAATTGCTAATTCCAGCTCTTGATCAGTTGGAGAAGGAATTCTTAGACGCAAAAGAAGATCCAAGCTTCAATAAAGAGTTTTTGTCGCTTCTCAAAGATTATGCCGGTCGTCCCACCCCGATGACTCTGACTCGCAATTTAGTGAGTAACCCTAAAGTAAAACTTTACCTAAAGCGTGAAGACTTACTTCACGGTGGCGCGCACAAAACCAATCAGGTGCTAGGTCAAGCATTATTGACAAAGCGTATGGGTAAAAAAGAAGTTATCGCTGAAACCGGTGCAGGTCAACACGGTGTTGCTACTGCACTAGCCTGTGCATTACTTGGCTTAAAAGCGCGTATTTACATGGGTGCTAAGGACGTTGAGCGCCAAGCGCCAAACGTTTTTAGAATGAAGCTTATGGGCGCGGAAGTTATTCCTGTAAACGCCGGCTCAGGTACACTGAAAGATGCCGTTAACGAAGCGATGCGCGACTGGTCTGCTAACTATGACACTGCTCACTACCTTTTAGGTACTGCAGCAGGCCCGCACCCTTTCCCCACCATTGTACGCGAATATCACCGCATGATGGGTGAAGAAACTCGTGCGCAAATTATGGAAAAAGAAGGCAGATTGCCTGATGCTGTTGTGGCATGTGTGGGTGGCGGTTCAAATGCTATTGGTATGTTCGCAGACTTTATTGATGAGCCTTCAGTTCGCCTAGTGGGCGTTGAGCCTGCAGGTAAAGGTGTGCACACTAAAGATCACGGTGCCACTATAGTAACCGGCACAAAAGGCATTTTGCATGGTGCTTACACCTTCATTATGCAAGACAACGAAGGTCAAATTGAAGAGAGTTACTCTGTGTCTGCTGGTTTAGATTACCCAGCTGTTGGCCCTCAACATGCTTACTTACACGATATTGGTCGTGCAGAGTACGTGGCAGCAACCGACGAAGAAGCGCTTAACGCGTTTAAACTGTTGGCACGAAAAGAAGGTATTATTCCTGCACTTGAGCCATCTCATGCACTAGCTCACGCTTTGAATATGGCAGATGAAGCAGAAGAAGAGACCATTATCGTTGTTAATCTTTCAGGCCGTGGCGACAAAGACCTAGAGCATGTAATTAGAGTATTAGGAGATGATATATAATGGATAGATATGCAGACATGTTCTCTCGTCTTAACGAGAAAAACCAAGGCGCATTTGTACCGTTTGTTATGGTAGGCGACCCAGATTTAGCGCAATCTGAAGCCATTATTTGCCAGTTAGTAGAAAGTGGCGCCGATGCGCTCGAGCTTGGCATTCCTTACTCAGATCCTATTGCCGATGGTCCAACAATACAGGCTGCAAGTATTCGTGCGTTAAGCCACAAAATAAAAGTGGCAGATTGCATGGCGTTAATTTCACGAGTACGAGATAAGTACCCTGAAGTGCCCATTGGTTTGCTGCTGTACAGCAATCTTGTGATGGCACAAGGTATTGGTAACTTCTACAAAAAGGCACAGGATGCCGGTGTTGACTCCATATTAGTTGCTGATGTTCCTATTCGCGAGGCTGCACCGTTTCAACAGGCTTCGCAGGATACTGGTGTATCGCAAATCCTTATCGCACCGCCAAATGCCACGGATGAAACCATGGAGAAAATTGGCGAGTACTCTACGGGTTATACATATCTGCTAGGACGCGCGGGTGTAACTGGTGCTGAAACTGCTGCCAACGTTCCTGCTTCTGACCTCATTGAGCGACTAAACAAACACAATGCCGCGCCAGCACTTCTTGGCTTTGGTATTTCAACGCCTGAGCAAGTAAAAAGCGCGATTGATGCAGGGGCTGCAGGTGCGATATCGGGTTCTGCTACCGTCAATATTATTGCTGCGAACCTAGATAACAGTGAAAAAATGCTTAGTGAATTGGATAGCTTTGTATCCTCAATGAAAGCTGCAACAATAAAAGGCTAGGCATATGCTTTACATGATTTGTGCTACTGATGTCGCTGAAAGCTTAGAGAAACGTCTTGCTGCTCGGCCTGCGCATTTAGAAAGACTGAATGCCCTTAAAAGCGAGGGCCGCCTAGTTTTGGCTGGTCCTTTCCCTGCTATTGATAGCCCTGATCCCGGCCCTGCCGGATTTACAGGTTCGCTGGTTGTGGCAGAATTTGACTCCTTGGAAGATGCGCAAGCATGGGCAGACAACGACCCTTACATTGAAGCCGGTGTATATGAAAGCGTTATAGTGAAGCCTTATAAAAAGGTATTGCCGTAACGCTAGCGTTGGCTACCGTCTTATTTTAAAAGTTGGCGAGAGTCGGTTGCCAGAAAGAAAGAGAAAAAGGTTGAAAGAAAGCTTGTTTTCGCATGCGTTTCTACTCTATGAGGAGAGGCATGCGCGTACCAAGCTTTCTTTTTATGTTTATGGAACGCAGATAGCACAAATGGCTTTCCTCTCCATGGCTTTAAGCTTTAAAACAATACCTCTGCTTTTACAAGTCGACCTTTTTGTGATCGCCCATTTCTTCAGGCTGAACATTCTTGCCCGTCAGCATTTTAAATACCCCTTTGATAGACGGGTCTGCGTCCCAAATTTCAGCATCATCTAACTCAAATCTGAGCATAAGCAGGCTTGGATCGTCTTTGCCCTCTTCGTACCAGGCCTCCACGGGGTTAGACCAATACTTGTCTATAATTTCAGAGCGGCTTTCGGTAACTAGCGTTCCCCGAATACAGGCAAACACGTCGTGCCCCTTGGACGCAAAATGGATCATTGCCTTTCCGCCCTGAGCAATTCGGTTGTCTTTGGTTGTGTAAAACCAAACCCTTCCATCAGCATCACTGTCTAATTGCGCATACATAGGTTCTGCGTGCATATCTTTATTTACAAGGCTCACCATTACCTTTGGGCTCTGTGACATGGCTTTCCACATTTTTGTTTTGATATCGTCTGACATGGTTCCTCCGTAGAGAACGTTTTCATAATAAAAACTTTGGTACCAGAGTTAACGCACATGTCATGCCACTAGGACAGTTATGACAGCAGCACTGCTTTTAAAACTCAACTTCAACCTGTTTAAACGACCACCAGCAGTCGATAGAGCAAGTATTGCAGGCTTTATTGGAACGAAGAAATAAACAAAAAGTAAAAAGGGACAGTCACTCAAAAATTGAAAGCTCGCACTTCCTGTTATCAAACACTGAAAAAATTTCAGGCTATTTGACCTGTTTTTACTTATCGGCAAAACGCTAAGAAAGTGAGGAGAAAGAAAGTGAGAAAGGGACAGTCACTTAGTTGCGCTCAAAACAAAAAAATTTTGAATGAGCGGCATCGGACAGTCACTCATAAAAGCTAATTAGGTAATATTAAGTGTCTGTCCGATTTTGCTTGATTTCGAGTCGCATTTAAATTTGGTGTCATTCGAGTGACTGTCCACTTTCAGGTTCAACTTATGTACAGGGTTTACTTCACAGGGTAAACTCATTACAAATTCAGGGTGGGTTCATCATTACCTTTTATACTCGAAAGAGTCAGTGAGCCTGAACGCATTTTTTCTATAGTGAGGTTTTATGTGGTTATTGCTTAGAGCAGCTTTATTCAGTGCATGCCTTGCGCTAATAAGCGTAAATACTGCATATGCTCAGCAAAACAAAAGTAATGAGGTTTCAAAAAGCCAGGCTGCATCAAAAGCCAGCAGCGCTGCAAACGGCCGTGTTTTGAAAATAGAGCAAACCTCGTCAACTTATCGCGTCAAAGTGTTGAAAAAGTCGGGCCGCGTGGTTTCCGTGGATGTTGATAAACGTTCAGGTAAAGTTAAAAAGTCCAAAGACAAGGATTAACATGCGAATTTTAATAGCAGAGGATGACAGTAGGCTCCTTACGCAACTCGATGCTTTGTTGCAACAAAATGGTTATAGCGTAGACCTTGCAGACAACGGTGAGCATGCGCTTTTTTTAATTAAGGAATATGCTTACGACCTCGCCATTATTGATATTGGTATGCCGAAGTTAGATGGTTTTGATGTAATTCGACAGGCCCGTAAAGACAATATCCCTTGTCCAATTCTTATTTTGACGGCTCGAGACCGATGGCAAGAAAAGGTGGAAGGCCTTGACGCAGGTGCTGATGATTACCTCACCAAGCCGTTTCACAATGAAGAGCTTTTAGCGCGAACAAAAGCGCTTATTAGAAGAGCGTCCGGACAAGCCAACCCAGTTATACAGTTTGGCCCGATAGCGCTTAATACAGTGACGGAAGAACTCGCTGTAAACGAAACCCCATTCGATCTTACCGCTTATGAATACAAGGTAATGGAATACCTAATGATGAATCCTCAAAAAGTAGTGTCGAAAACCGAACTTACTGAGCACATATACGACCAAGATTTCGATCTTGATAGTAACGTTATCGAGGTGTTTATTGGCCGGCTGCGCAAAAAACTCGACCCCGACGGTACGCTTAAGCCCATTGAGACTCTTCGAGGACGAGGCTATAGGATAAACCGAAACTTATGAGACAACTTTCACTTCGCGTGAGAAGTGTGTTACTTGCCTTTACCCTACTCGCTCTTTTCGCACCGTTTACCGTCATTATTCTCGAAGAGGCTTTCACTGAAAGTCTGACAGAAGCCAAAATGAGCGAGCTGCGCTTGATGAACTTAAGCCTGCTAACCGCATTCGAATTAGAGGGCGATTCGCCTGTGATGCCGGAAGTGTTATTTGAAGAAGAGCTAAATTTACCCGGTTCTGGATACTTAGGCCTAATTGTTTTTCGCAATGAGGTTATATGGCAGTCGGCGTCTGCGTTGGAGTATGTTTTTACGCCGCCAAACATGGATGTCCCGGTTGGCAACGAAGTATTCAGCGATGACTACATTCCTAAATTCGACATCGACAGCAACTTTTTCGTTTACGCGTTTACCGCAGAGTTTCTTTCAAGCCAAGATTTTGAGCCGGTACATTTTTACATTTTCAACAATAAAGCCGTGTTTGAAAAAGAACGTCAAACCTTCTTGGCGACAACATGGCAATGGATAATCACACTATCCGCCGCTCTGCTCATTTTCATTATTGTTGGTATAAGCCTAATTTTACTGCCGGTTAAAAAGATAATTGACGAAATATCACTCGCCTCTAAAGGTAAAAAAAGTGCGCTAAACAACCGCTACCCTGTCGAATTCGACTCATTAAAGCATTCTATTAACGAATTACTTCACTTTGAAGCTACCCAGCGAAAGCGCTATAAAAATAGCCTTGGTGATTTAGCTCATAGCTTAAAAACACCTCTTGCCGTGGCACTAGGGTCTAAAAACCTGCAACCTGAAATAAAAGAATCCCTAACGCAGATTGACAATATTATTCAGCGACAATTGAAACGCGCGAGTGCTGGCAAAACAGGTTGGCAAGCTGCTATCCCTGTCGAGCCTGTATTGCTCAAGATAGCAGACGCCATGGACAAAATTTATCAAGATAAAAACCTGTCGATTGAATGTGAATGTTCGCACTCCCCCAACTCTCAAACTATCGTATTTAAGGGTGATGAGACAGATTTGCTAGAACTCTGTGGCAACCTTTTAGATAACGCATGCAAGGCAGCAGTATCTCGAGTGTGTGTATCTGCAAGTATCGAAAGCGAGTGGCTCATTATTACTATAGAGGATGATGGACCTGGTATTGTCGATGGTAAAAAACAAGAGCTGCTTGAGCGAGGAGCTCGGCTAGATACCTATGCCGAGGGTCAGGGCATAGGTTTAGCACTAGTGAGCGATCTCGTCTCAATTTACGAAGGTAAAATGCACATTGAAAATAGCCATCTTGGTGGTGCTCGGGTAGTAGTTAAGTTTCCTAACCACTAACCTGTTTTCTATCGCCTTCGCTGGAGAGTAAAACGGCTAACCACCTACTCTCTTCCCTTGACTCCAATGCGATTTTTACAACCATGGTTAGGGGCACAGAAAGCAACATTCCTACCGTGCCCAATAGCCAGCCCCAAAAGATTAATGAGAGAAATACGACCAAGGTAGACAGCCCCATTCCTTTGCCCATTAGTCTCGGCTCAACCATGTTGCCCATAATTGTGTTCACTAACAGAAACCCTAAAGCAACGAACCCCGCCGAGGCAATTCCATATTGTACAAAGGCAATTAATACCGCCGGTACTGCAGCGATTATAGAACCAATATTGGGGATAAAATTAAGCATAAATGCCAATACAGCCCAAAGCATAAAGTGGTCAATTCCCATTACATAGAGCCAAGTACCGATGATGATCCCGGTTCCTAAGCTCACCACTGTTTTTATGGCTAAATAACTATTTACCGAGCGAATAAACTTATCGATGTGTTGAAGCTTCATGTCTGGGTCGGCTAATGCGATGTGCAGGCGTCTTGGTATGCTGTCTGCTTCAAACAGCATAAAGATTACGGTTAGCAGTATAAGGAAAAGGTTAGACAATACTCCTCCCATGCCACTTATAAAGTTAGTGGCTACCGACATCGCGGTAGCGGGGTCTAAATGATTGGCTATGAGCTCACTGTTGATATGGATATTGAAGTCGGCTAACTTTCCAACTACCCATTCAAATTCAGAATCGAGCTTACTCCTGTATTGCGGCAGGTTTTCTCGAAACTCTGCCATTGATTGCCCCACTAGCCCAGCTAATAGAAATCCGAAAACTACGATAAGTAGTATAACAAAGGATATAGATAACCATTTAGGTACGCCAAAGCGTGATGTCCAATGGATAATCGGGCCGCAGGCTATAGCAATAAATATGGATAAAAAGAAGGGTACCATAATGGCACTGGCTGATTTGATACCTGCCATAACAACAACCAAACTCGCAAATACAACGAGAAATTTTGCTGTGGGCGATCGTAGTTCCATGGACATTGTGTGCTACATTCCTAATTAAAACAGCAACACTTTACAACGACTTATAATTAACTACAAACAAGAGAATGTGATGACTTTCAACCTTGCCACCATAAAAATCAAAAATTTACGCCTTCGCACCTATATCGGAATTAATGAAGACGAGATAAAAAACAAACAGGACGTTGTGGTGAACGTAAAAATCGACTACGACGCAGGAAAGGCCTCTAACACTGATAACATGAAGGATGCGCTTAATTACAAGACAATCACCAAGGCGATTATCAAGCTAGTCGAAGACAATCGTTTTTCTCTTTTAGAAAAGCTAACCGCAGACGTATTGACTATTGCATCTGAGCATAGCTCTGTGCGCTTTGCCCAAGTTGAAGTTGATAAGCCTCATGCACTGCGATTCTCTGACTCGGTGTCGCTTACTCTTTCCTGCAACAAGTCTGAATAATTAATTCAGCAGGGAGTTATCTTTTGAACATTCTTATTACCGGCGGCACGGGGTTAATTGGCAGCAGCTTAATCAAAAAGCTCAAAAACACCCACAGCTTTACTGTGTTAACCCGCAATCCAAATAGTGCGCAACAGTCATTAGGCTCTGATATTAAAACCATTGAGAGTGTATCTGAGATAGACGATATTGGCGGGTTTGATGCTGTTATTAATCTTGCCGGAGAGCCTATAGCCGATACAAGGTGGACAGACACTCAAAAGAAAATCATATGCGATAGCCGTTGGGATATAACCACTCAACTGGTCGCCAAAATGAATAGCAGTAGAACACCTGTAAAAACCTTTATTTCTGGCTCAGCTATAGGCTATTACGGGCGTCAGGGAGATAAAATCGTTACCGAGGATACGCCTGTTCACAAGGAGTTCACTCAAGACTTGTGTGAAAAATGGGAAAATATTGCCATGAGCGTGAACACGGAAGAAACCCGTGTAGCAACTTTACGTACTGGCGTGGTGTTATCAAAGAATGGCGGAGCATTAGAAAAAATGGCGCTTCCGTTTAAGCTTGGTGTAGGCGGCAGTTTAGGAAGCGGTAAACAGTATCTTTCGTGGATCCACCTTGATGATATGGTTAGCGGCATCGAGTTCTTGCTTAATAACGATGAATGCAAAGGTCCGTTCAACTTAACCGCCCCAGAGCCTGTGACGAACAAAACCTTTTCTAAACAATTAGCAAAAGCACTATCCCGCCCCTGTCTGTTTTTTGTCCCTAGTTTTGTAATGAAGATAGCTATGGGTGAGTCCTCTACCATGCTTCTTGAAGGGCAAAACGTGATACCTGACAAACTGGTTAAAGCCGGTTTTACCTTTGAATACCCTACGGTTGATAAGGCCCTAGCAGCTATTTACAGCTAGCTATTAAATCCTGAGCAAATAAGCGAAATAACTAATGCTAATATTCAACGAACAGCTGTCTGTAAGCAACGCTTGCAGACAACTCCTTTCATTCCTTGTATCTAGCAAAAATTTTTGAAGAAGTAGCGCTCCAATTCAATTACTAGAAGTGACGGCGAACGCCCCCAGTTAGCGACATCGGACAGTCACTCGGAATAACTCCAAATATTACCTGAAGCGAATACCGGCCAGTTACGTGTAATGAAGGTATAACTGGCCAGTGGTGTAATTGGACAGTCACTCATTGTCCGGACTCATTGGGCAGTCCAGAACGCAGCAAGAGACAGAGAAAACGGACAGACACTCTTTTAACGAGTGACTGTCCGTTTTTGAATTTAAGTGACTGTCCACGAACTTTTTAATACGCTTAATACGGTGCCCCTTAAACCATTTTTCGAAGCAATTCGCCGGTATTGAGCGTCAATAGTCTCCAACATCCTATGGCTCCAAGTACTCCGACGACTAGCGCACCAACGGCGGGAGCTACGAACCAATACTCAACATGAAGTGTGGCAGACATTTGAAACACGTTCGTTTGCAGTAAATACAGGCTTAGTTCATTTGCCAGCGCCGCCATAAAACCGGCAACGGTGCCAATGATCAAAAACTCAAACACAACACTCTTTCTAATTAAACTGCCTTTGGCCCCTAAAGTACGCAAAATCGCTATTTCTTGGCGGCGTTCGTCCATGCTAGCCTGCACTTGGGCAATAAGTACCAAACTGCCAGCCATCAATACAAGCACTAGTATAAATTCAACAGCTACTGAAACTTGCTCAACAATATCTCTTAGTTGGTTAATTCGTGCATCAACATCAAACATGGTGACAGAGGCAAAAGGCTTTAATAGCTTGGTTAACTCGTCTTTCCTATCAGTAGGAAGATAAAAGCTGGTTATATAGGTAGGACTGAATGCCGCCATCGCTTCTGGGTGAATAACAAAAAAGAAGTTGGGCTGCATGGTCTGCCAGTTTACTTTTCGAAGGCTAGTGACCTTCGTTTTCACTATCTCGCTACCGACATTGAAGTTGAGCATGTCTCCCATCTTGATATCTAAACGCTCTGCCACACCCTCTTCAACCGATACTGGATACCAACCCTTGTCGTAATCTGAGTCTAGCTCGCCATGCCAAACTCCCTCTATTATTTCATTCTCTTTTTGCAGCGAGTTGCCCCACGTGAGATTAGCTTCTCGGCCAAGCCCTCTTCTGCCCTCATTAGATGACTCTTCTTCTTTTGAAACTTCAGTGTTAACCCCTTCTCCATTGACAGAAACAAAGCGCCCACGCGTTACTGGGAAAAATTCATTAATATCAACACTGTTATCAGAAAAGTGTCTGTCCAATCGTTTCTGAATATCAGGGGTTATGTTTGTTAGGAAATAGTTAGGCGTCCCCTGAGGTAGCTGAGCACGCCACTGTGAAACCATATCGTTTCTCATCACTAAAACAACCAGCAACAGCATGATCGTGATGGAAAAGCTGATAAGCTGTACACTATTATCCATTGCTCTGCGCTTTATACGTGCCCAAGCAAGCTGCCATGGCCCGATACTGCCGCTTCCAAGCTTTCTACCTATTGCAATAAGGAAGTAAGTAGCAACAAGAAGGCCAATTACCAACGCGGCGCCAGAGGCGAAGAGAATAGCGCTAATTTTTAAATCTTGGCTGTACATCCACATCAGCGCAAAAATGGCTCCCCCCGAAGCAACAAACTGAATACTTCTAGAGCGTAGGCTCGCATCTAAATCTTTGCGTAATACTCGAAGCGGAGGCACAGAAAAAAGCTGCAACAGCGGATAGAGCGAAAATAATATTGCACAAGTAGCGCCAGTCGCAATGGCGATAATTACCGGCCGCCAATGCCACACATTCAAAGAGACATCTACTCTATCGGCTACCAAAGACACTACTACATGCTGACCTATAAAGCCCACAACCAGTCCAATAAGAATACCCAGCAGCGTTATCAACAGAATTTGAATTAGGTACACTTTCCTGATGGTTTGTTTAGTTGCGCCTAATGTTTTCATAATCGCAACCGGATCGAAGTGGCGTTGAGCATAACGCTGGGCAGCTACAGCGATAGACACCGCAGCCAGTACAATTGCCAACAAGCTAGCTAAAAGGAAATAACGCTCAGCGCGGGCCACTGAGCGGCCAATAGCAGACTCATCGTCCTGTACTGTGCGCCACGAGTGCAGATCGTCGTTTAGTTGGGGTAATAACCACGATGAGTAACTCTTTACATCCGAGGCTTCTCCAGCAAAATAACTGATATATCTCGCTCTACTTCCAGGGCCGGTGATATTTGCAGACGGCAAGTCTTCCATTCTCATCAGTACAATAGGGTCGGTGTTAAAAACACTAAAACCCGCATCAGGAATATCTGCAAGTACTCGAGTTACCGTCACCCGAGCGTCACCAATATCAATTTTATCTCCCACCTGCAATTTAAGCGATTGGAAGAGTCTTGACTGCACCCAAGCTTCCCCACGCTCCGGAAGTGTGTTGGTGTCCTTTTTCTGTCCAAAAGGCACCTCGGCTACGCCAACCATACCCTTGAGAGGATAGTGTTCGTTTACCGCTCTTAAATCTACCAACGACATATCGTCGTCTTTAAATACCATTGAGCGTGTCGATACTTGCTTCGCCGTGTTTAAGTCTTCGGCTTTTGCTTTCACCAGCCAACTTTCATCAATAGGCTTATCTGAACGAAGCTGCGCATCGGCTGCGATAAACGCTGCCGAGCGAGATTTAAGCGCGCCCTGCAAGCGCTCACTGAAAAGCGAAAGTGAGAGAACAGCCCCTACCGACAATACAATGGCAAGCAGTATTATCGTGAGCTCACCACGTCGGGCCTCGTGTTTAAATAGTCGCCACGCGAGATTAAAAGTCATAGACATCTAGCTAACCTCGCTAGGTGATGTAGATGCAGATGTGGTTTCTGTCAATTCACCTGCATGCATCGTAAGCTGTCTATCACAATGCTCTGCTAACTCGGTATCGTGAGTTACAAGCACAAGCGTTGTACCAGTATTTCGGTTTAGCTCAAAAAGCAGCTCTTCTATTTTGCCACTGTTTTTAGCATCCAAATTTCCGGTTGGTTCGTCGGCAAATAGAATCTTTGGCGAGGTAATAAATGCCCTGGCAATTGCAACCCGCTGCTGCTCTCCGCCTGATAGCTGATTGGGAAAATGATGAGCGCGGTGTGCAAGCCCCACTTGTTCAAGTATATCCATAGCCAGCTTTTTGGGGTTGTCGAGACCTGAGATCTCGGCAGGCAACATAACATTCTCCAGTGCGGTAAGGCTCTGTACCAGCATAAAACTTTGGAAGATAAACCCCACTTTGCTCCCTCTAAGAACGGCTCGCTGCTCTTCATCCATATTATGAAGCGCTTCACCATCTAGGTATATTTCTCCGCTGGTGACTTCATCAAGCCCAGCCAATAGACCAAGTAAAGTTGATTTACCGGAGCCTGACGCACCAATAATTGCAACGGACTCACCAGCCTTGACTTCAAAAGAGATTGGCTGAAGGATCTGCAAAGAGCCTTCGCTCGTATTTACCGTTTTAGTTACCGTGCTTGTTTTAATCATAGGGGTCATCAATTCGTGTTCGTTAGTTATCGTCAATTTTTTGCGTTTTTGCTCATTGTCTTAATACCGTTTCACGCGCTTTCAGATCAAGAGAAATCCTCGTCTAGCGCCCATGAAGCAACCTTACTTGTTGTTGGCGATAGTTTATCGGCAGCGTACGGATTACAGCAGCACCAAGGTTGGGTTAGTTTGTTACAAAAACACTGGCAAAACGACAACATTCCGATCGATATTGTAAATGCTGCGGTAAGTGGTGAAACAACAGACGGTGGACTAGCTAGGCTACCTCGTCTTATTGAACAGCATATGCCGTCTTACATTTTAATTGAGTTGGGTGGAAACGACGGATTGCAGGGGCATAATATAAAGAAAATTAGAAATAATTTAGATGCTTTAGTGAAAGCAGCGAAAGAAAGTGGTGCCGAAGTTTTTCTTCAGCAGATGCAGATCCCCTCAAATTACGGTAATAGATATACAAAGATGTTCACGGAAAGTTATTCCATAGTTGCTGAGAGGAATGCTATTCATCTCGTTCCTTTCTTTCTTGAAGAGATTGCACTTAACGACAGCTTAATGCAAAACGATGGAATTCACCCAAATGCCGAAGCGCAGCCAAAGATAGCTGAGTTGATGGACAAAAGCCTCAGAAGTTTAATATTAGCTGAATGATTTTTGTGCTATCTTTTAACGAGTGAATATGGTTTTTCAAAAGAGGAGTCTTTATGGATGTTTCTTCAGTTAACTCTGCACCGGTATCAACTATTTTAGAGTCGACGACACAGGCTCCGCAGCGTCAAGAGTTACGTTCTGAACAGGAGCGTCAGTCGAGCCAAACAAGTCAGCCCCAACAGTCGAATGAACCAAGTCCAAACCGCTCGGATAGCAGACTGGGCAGCCGAGTGGATGTTTTTGCCTAATTGAGGTCAAGCCGTACTGGCATTGGACAGTCACTTAGTTAGCGCTCAGTTAACAGCTAAACTGTTTTGATAAATCTCTATGGGACAGTCACTTATTCGTTTGTGAATGACTGTCCACTACTCGCACTACTCGCACGAGTGACTGCACAATTTAGCTTCACATTTAGGCTTCACTATGTGTGTTTAAACGAGCTACCTGCTATAAATGACCGATACAATCCTGCTCTAAAGCTCAGTTCACATCCTTAGTTTTTTGTTCATAATAATAAAAAACAGTTGGGATATGGACATGCCTTTACCTCGCTACAAACAAATTAATACAGACATTACGCCCTATTATCACTGCACTTCACGCTGTGTTAGACAGTCTTTTCTATGCGGTAAAGATGTTAAAACTGGCATCAACTACGAACATAGGCGCAAGTGGTTTACCGATAGGTTACACAAATTAACCCAGGCGTTTGCTATCGACTTATGTGCGTATGCTGTTATGCACAATCATATTCATGTCGTGCTTCACATTGCAAAAGGTCGTGCAGAAGGCTGGTCGATGGACGAAGTTTTCTTGCGGTGGAGAATGTTTTATAAATGTCCTCCTGTTGTTCGATTCTATCTAGAGAATAGAGCGCTAGAGAAGGAAGGCTCGGCCAGCAATCCTCAAGCTTGCTCCGAAGCCGAGTTGAACGAACTGAAAGCATTATCTGTGCAATATCGAGAAAGGCTACAAAGCGTTAGCTGGTTTATGAGGTTGCTTAACGAGTATATCGCTAGAAGGGCAAACAAAGAGGACGATTGTAAAGGCTATTTTTGGGAAAGACGATTTCGCTCGCAAGCCATTTTGGACGAAAAAGCACTAGCGGCCGTTATGGCCTATGTCGACCTAAATCCAATTAGAGCGAACATCGCAACTTCCTTGAATAACTCTAAATATACGAGTATCCACTATCGTCTGAATGCTCACAAAGCGAGAAAACGTCCCAAATATCTTATGTTGTTTAAAGACCAAGCACCGAATGTCAAAGACTGTAAGGATAAATCGCCGAGCGCTCTTGCATTAAACAACACAGCTCACTTGTCATTTAATTTTCATGATTACAAGGAATTGCTGTGTGCAACACTAACGGCAAAACAAACAAAGACTAATCGTGAACCACCAAGGTTCCCAACTCGACTGCTATCAACATTGGGTTTAGAGCAAAAGAAATGGCATATCATAACCAGCCGGTTCGAAATGCTTTTTTCCGGCCCCGTGGGTGAGCCTGATAATATGACCACCTTCGCCGAGAAGTGCAATAGAGGCACTAGGCCAAACGTGAAAAATGCTATTCAATATCTGTCATAAAAAATGGCTGCGCTAATTCTGAATTTACTCTGAAATAGGCGGCAGCCACTTTATCGGTTATCACAAATTACTGGGCACTGCGTTCGTATTGAGAAGGCATAGTGTACTCAGAATCTTGTAGCGTTAAATACCTATCTCGAAGCTTAGTTTGCCTTGACTCCATTTTGATGGCCTTTCCTCCAATAAAAACAGATTCAGCAGCTTGCGTTACTTCCAGTGGATCTCCAGACCAAATTACAACGTCTGCTCTTGCGCCCTTAACCAAACTTCCCAGCTGGCTTTCTAGCCCTAAAATCTGAGCTGGTACCTTAGTAAGACTTGCCAGGCCAGCCTCGTAATCCAGACCATTTGCAACTGCATTGCCCGCATGTTGCGCTGCCAGTCGAATGTTATGAGTATCCATGCCAATAGCAACTTGCACCCCAGCGTTATGCAACCTAGCAGCATTTTTAAGCGTGGCCCCCATCTGATCAAAGCCACCCGGCAAATTATATTCAGGGTCTATTATTACCGGTATCTCAGCATCAGCCAATTGATTGGCCACCCTCCAAGCTTCTACGCCATGAACAAGAATGACATTTATAGAAGAATGTCTTTTCTTAAACGCAATGACTTGGCGAATATCAGATGCCCTATCGGCACGCATGAACAATGGCATGTCACCTGCAATCACCTGCTTAAGTGCACTTACATCTAAACGGGTATTAATGCCATACCAGGGCTTTTCAGCAGAAAGGTTATCTTTGGCATTTTTCGCCTCGTTGAACACCTTGTCTAGCATCACCCATAGTGAAGCTCGTGAGCCGCCAGAGATTTCAGCACCACCGCTACCAGCATCTACTGTCATGAAAGCACCGGCTTTCAGCACAGGCGCAAATCCGTCAAGACTTATAACAGCCCCTTTACCGCCAAACAAAAATTCACCATTACTCACAGTAGTAGCGGCTGAAGTTACTCCCTCTAAACGCGTTACTGGAATCAAAGAACTATCAGTATTAATGGCATACTGAACGTCAAACGCCGCACCAGTGTTTGTGATTGGCGTTTTTTCTACGCTAGAGTCCACGACCCCAGACGATGATGAAACCTCTACTAGCCCTAAAGATGTAAGTGCGCCTACAAAACCTGGCGTAACTACCTTGCCGCTTGCATCAATAACCTTATAACCTTGTGGCACTTCACCATCAGCAAAAACTGCGCTTATTCGCCCGTCAGATAATAATACGGTACCTTTTTCTAATACGCCGGCAGATGTCATGGTGTGCACTTTGCCACCAACGATAGCAATATTTTCCGCCGCAATTGAAGAGACCATTGAGAGAGCGGTAACTAGTGTGATTAATTTTTTCATTTGCTATCTCCTTCACCAACTTGTCCTAACTCAAAGTCACTCACTGGCCAGGTTGAACTATCTGTTAGTGAGTATGCTAAACCACCATCGATATAAACATGCTCAGCCTTGGTGTAGGTAGAAAAAGGATTGCCGTTCCACAGTACGATATCAGCTTGTTTCCCCGCTTCTAGCGAACCAGTCTTATCGAATATACCCAATGATTTTGCAGGATTTGCTGAAAGCCACAACCAAGCATCTTTCATGGGGATATCAATACCAGCGCGCTTACCATCAGACCACGCTTTCGCAGCTTCTTGGTTAAGTCTTTGGATCCCTAGGTCACTGTCTGAATGAACAATAGCGCAAGCCCCAGCATTGTGCACTGCAGGAATATTCTCGCGAATGCCATCGTAGGCTTCCATCTTAAAGCCCCACCAATCGGCCCACATTGCCGAGCAAACGTCGTTTTCTTTCAACTTATCAGCAATTTTGTAGGCCTCGACAGCGTGATGGAACGTGCCAATTTGATAGTTAAACTCTTTCATTACATCCATCATCACCGTCATCTCGTCGGCGCGGTAGCAATGCATATGTACACGAATATCTCCCTCAAGCACACCGGCTAACGTCTCGAGTTTAAGATCTCGCTTAGGCGCTTTAGGGTTTTTTCCTGCTTCATAGTCTCTTTCATACGCTTCCCACTTGCGCATGTAATCTTGTGCGTCAGACCATGCCTGACGATAACCTGCAACATTCCCCATACGCGTCATCGGGCCACCCTTTTGACCGTATACTCGCTTAGGGTTTTCACCACAAGCCATTTTCATTCCGTATGGCGCATCGGGAAACTTCATATCTTGCATAGTTCTGTTCGGCACATTTTTCAAAACCACAGAACGTCCGCCAAATAAGTTCGCAGACCCAGGCAAAATTTGTAAGGTTGTTACCCCGCCGGCCAGTGCTCGACCAAAACCAGGATCTTGTGGCCATACCGAATGCTCAGCCCAAACCTGCGCAGTGACAGGGTTAGTCATTTCATTTCCATCGGAGTGAGAGCGAGTTGAAGGTGATGGATACACGCCTAAGTGACTGTGATTATCAATAATTCCTGGCGTGACCCACTTACCCTTTCCATCAATGATTTTTGCATTTTCAGAGACGTCGAGTGTCTGTCCACTTTCAGCTATGGCTTGAATTTTTCCGTCCACAAAATAGATACTGCCATTATCAAACCGATTCCCCACGCCATCTAAGATGGTGACGTTAGTGATGAGGGTTGGCTCTCCCTCTATTGGCTTGTAAGTGCTTGGATACGGATTTGGGTTTATGGTGACTTTTGATGGCTGCGCATCACTTTTGTTAGGCTTCGCGCTGCATCCTGCCGTAAGCAAAGACATAGTGCAGACCAACAGCAGCGTCAGCTTTGATGTTGCTGATTTCATGAGTTCCCCAGATTAGTTTTAATTGTTTTAAGAAGTGAGACATGTAACTTACTCTCTGTTGCCATTTCAGAGTAGTCAATTACCCTCCTAAAACCAAGCAGGTCTGGGATAAACCTGCGTTTTATTGAGAAGACTGGCGTGCTAACACATCTACAATATCTTGGGAGTTAGTGAGCCGCCTAATATCATTGAATAACACTTCAGCTTGCGGATACTGTCTCTTCAAGTAGCCACACCATTGCTTTATTCTATTCGGATAATACCTTCCCTTATCACCATAGATCTCATAGCCAGAATATTGTATTAGCAAGGCCGCTAACTCAGGCCATGGCATCGGTGTGTCGCCATGCTTTATGCTACGCGCAAGGTTCGGCATCGCAAGGGCTCCACGTCCAACCATCAAATTTATACAATCGGATTGCTCTTGACAGTTTTTCGCATCATCTGCGTTCCATATCTCACCGTTAGCGACCAAAGGTATATCCGTGTGTTGCTTAATTTTTGCAATCCAGTTCCAATATGCTGGCGGTTTATACCCTTCTGTTTTCGTTCGTGCATGCACGACAAGCTCAGAGGCACCAGCTTCCGTTATCGCTATCGCATTATCAACCGCTAACGATTTATCCTCAAAACCGAGCCTAATTTTTGCCGATACAGGTATATGCTGAGGTACAGCATCTCTAACCGCTTTCACAATATCGTAAAGCGTTTGAGTTTCTCTAAGGAGCACCGCACCCCCTTTACTTTTGTTCACGGTTTTAGCCGGACATCCAAAGTTCAAATCAACGCCTGGCGAGCCCAGTTCTACCGCTGTTTCCGCATTTTCAGCAAGCCACTGTGCGTGCTGCCCTAATAATTGAACCCGCACAGGAACACCCGACGCAGTTTTACCATCGGTATGAAGCTCTGGACAAATCTTATAGAACGTTTTTTTAGGTAATTTCTGGTCGACTACGCGAACAAATTCCGTCACACATTGATCAAAACCGCCAACGCGGGTCAACATATCTCTCATCAGGTGATCAACTACCCCTTCCATCGGGGCTAACATTATTTTCATTCGGAATTTGGCTCGAAATAAGTATCTAAAATCGGCGCGGAGTTTACCAAAAAGACGAGTACCTAGCTACGCGATGAACGTTAATTATAAGACGTTTGAGCTAACTGATTAAAAATAGGTTTGTGAGTCTATGTTTATGATTTGAACATAGGAAGTTCGTTTTGGTTTATGTTGAAGGGGGGGAGTGTTTTGAGTGACTGTCCGTTGTTCGCTTTAAGTGACTGTCCGGTTTTTATTCGGTTTTTATTAGTCGGGGTGAGATTGCGTTTCGAGTCTTTCGAACACTGCGATCTTTTGTTCGTTGGTGTAATTAGCCCAGTTAACTATTTCGTCAATGGTTCGATGACAACCGGCACATATATCATTTTCGTCGAGTTTGCATTGCGCTTTGCAAGGAGAAATTGGGTACGTCATTTTTTACTTCTTTGTGTCTAAGGATTACTGAACTTTCTTTGCCGCTGCTATGTTTGCCAGCGTGCTTTCAGAAAGCTCTTTGTTCGACCACAAGCAAACGTGACAGCCGTATTGCGATTCTAAATAATCAGAAAACTCAGTGTCGGTTTTACAATCGTGTCGAATTAATATTTGTTTATTGCCGTTATATATTACTGCCGAAAAAGTAAACACAGAAAGCCTCCTTTGAAAGAAGGCTCAATATACATCTAGACGTCTAAACGTTCAAGCGTCTAAATAATTTATCACGTGTGAGACTTATTTTATAAAATCGAGCGCCGCGCACACCGCTGCAACTTGAGCATCATTACAGTTTTCTGGCGTTGCATTGTCACTGTCTGGATATACTTCCGTTGTGGTAACGTATTTAGCGTCAGTCATACCACCGCATAAAAACAGCGACTTCTTGTCATAACAGATAACCCCTTCGCTCATTACATCGGCACCAATTATCTTTCCGTTTCCATCAGCAGGGGCAATATGAGTAACATTGCGAACAGCGTCGATTACTGCCTGTTGGAAAGCAAGCTGCGGGTTGGGCGTGTTTGCTACTGTGTAAAAGCCGTCTGGAATATTCCAGTTGTCGTGAGTCGTTCCATCTCGCGCCGCCAAAGCAGGTCTAAACTCGCTGTTATCTGTGTCAGTCGTTTCGTGCAAGTCGATATGTAACGACAACTCCATGCCCAGCGATGCAATAAAGTGCATTAACTGTTGTGACTCAGGCGCTGGTGAATCCGCATGAAAAGAACGGTTGGGATCTATCGCTAACGGATTCCATCTATTGATGGTCTCATATCCCCAAGGACTTACACAGGGTACAACAACAATATTGAAATCAACGGTATAAGCCGCCAACTGCGTTTGAATAAATTTTAGTGCTCCCTGCACTCCGCTAGTCTCATAACCATGAACCCCGCCGGTAACTAATGCCGAGGGCTTACTTTCGTCGAATGA
Source organism: Alteromonas hispanica (assembly GCF_010500915.1). GTDB lineage: Bacteria > Pseudomonadota > Gammaproteobacteria > Enterobacterales > Alteromonadaceae > Alteromonas > Alteromonas hispanica. Next base: position 547,429 of record NZ_JAAAWP010000002.1, on the reverse strand, counting down.
ATTCGGTACTACAGCATAAAGAGGATAACGCTCTTCATCGTATGGCAGTGCTCCATATTGTTGCAGTCGAAATCCGTCTGGAATGATATGTGTTAACTTATCAAAAACCTCTTCTTTAACGCTGCGCTTCACGCTTTGCTGATCATACCATTGAGCTTTCTCTTCGGCGCCCCACGGCTTGCCAGGCGTTCCAATTGAATAATCCTGCATAATGACCTCATTCTTTTTATATTAGCTTTACTTTTAATAATATCATCTGCCACTAACAAAGTATGCGCCAAGCGGTGCGCCGCATTAAATGAAAGTCACCACTTAAGAGCGCATCGTATAATTTTTTTTGCACTTAAATAATTAGGGCTGTTGTTCTTTGTTCTACGAATTTTGAGCAAAGTGCTTCTATAACACTCCCTTCAATTAGCGTCTGTGGTCTGCAAAAAAGGAAAGAGAAAAGGCACAGTGAGGGGAAACGCAGCACTAATGAGCAACAATACCAGCCCGTATAGATAAAGATTCAGACCCCAAAAACAAAAAAACCAGCCTGATGGCTGGTTTTCTTATATGGCGTCCCCTAGGGGATTCGAACCCCTGTTACCGCCGTGAAAGGGCGGTGTCCTAGGCCTCTAGACGAAGGGGACTGAAAATCTTCTCTCGAAAGCTACGCTTTCAAGATTTTCAGTAAGGCGAAGTGAGCCAGCGAACTGAGCGACCTTTTCCTTACCAAACTTTCAGTCAGGAGTTTAAAAAACTCCAGCCTTTTTCACAGTATTGACCGACTGTGACGCGATTAAAATGGCGTCCCCTAGGGGATTCGAACCCCTGTTACCGCCGTGAAAGGGCGGTGTCCTAGGCCTCTAGACGAAGGGGACTGAAAATCTTCTTTCGACAGCTA
>NZ_JAAAWP010000002.1:0-546448 GCF_010500915.1 Alteromonas hispanica | reverse complement strand
TAAAAAACTCCAGCCTATTTCACAGTATTGACCGACTGTGACGCGATTAAAATGGCGTCCCCTAGGGGATTCGAACCCCTGTTACCGCCGTGAAAGGGCGGTGTCCTAGGCCTCTAGACGAAGGGGACAATAAATCGTTTCAAACGTAACTGTTTGAATCAAACACACCGTATATTCACTAAACAAACAACGATGTGATGAAATATTGTCGCAACCGATTACACTCAACCCGAGCTATCAGTTAGCCTATCAAGTTATTTATTCTTATCTTACACACTGAATGTGAAGTATAACTTGGTGGAGCCAGGCGGGATCGAACCGCCGACCTCCTGCATGCCATGCAGGCGCTCTCCCAGCTGAGCTATGGCCCCGTTGTGTCATAGTCAATTTATTATGACTGTTCCGTGACAGCGGGGCGCATTCTAGGCATCCCCCCCTGTCATGTCAACGGTTTTTTTATGAATTTTCTCTGTTTGCTATAAAAGTAAGCGCTTTGTCGATTCTCTCACCAACTTTGTCTTTTGACAGCAAATGTAGAGTTACATCAAGCGACGGAGAATTACCACCGCCTGTTGATGCTACACGCAGCGGCATGCCTACTTTCCCCATACCTACTTCTAACTCTTCAGCCGTAGCATTGATAGCAGATTGAATGCTTTGTGGTGTCCATTCTTCAAGCGCTAATAGCTTATCTTTCACCAGCTCTAATGGGCCTCTAGCAACAGGGCGAAGGTGCTTTTTCGCGGCGTTGGCGTCAAATTCATCATAGTCTTGATAAAAGTACGTTGAGATCTCCGCAAGCTCTTTCAGAGTCTTCACGCGGTCGGCTTGAATTGCAATAACCGATTCTAGAGAAGGGCCCGTTGTTATATCAATATTCAACTGGTCAAAATGCCATTTTGCATGTTCAGCAACGTCACTTGCTGGCATAGACTTAATATAGTGCTGATTCAACCAAATAAGTTTCTCAGTGTTGAATGCAGAAGCAGACTGCCCTATTCCATCTAGACTGAAGTGCTCAATCATTTCATCAAGTGTAAATACTTCTTGATCGCCATGAGACCAGCCTAATCTAACAAGATAGTTCAATACTGCCTGAGGTAAAAAGCCGTCATCGCGATACTGCATTACGCTAACTGCACCATGACGCTTCGACAATTTCTTTCCATCGTCGCCTAGTATCATGGATACATGGGCGTATTCAGGGATAGGGGCACCCAGCGCTTTTAATATATTAATTTGACGAGGTGTGTTGTTGATGTGGTCTTCACCGCGCACAACATGCGTTATATTCATATCCCAGTCGTCAACAACAACGCAAAAGTTATAGGTAGGTGTACCGTCTGTCCGCTGGATAACTAAATCGTCCAGTTCACTATTGCTTATTTCAATTGTTCCACGAACGTGGTCGTTTATTGTGACCGACCCTTCCAGCGGATTTTTGAACCGAACAACGAATGGCTGCCCTTCTGGGTGATCTGTTCTGTCGCGCCATGTTCCCGGGTAGCGAGGTTTTTCACCTTTCTCTTTTTGCGCTTCACGGATGGCATCTAACTCTTCTGAGCTCATAAAGCACTTGTACGCTTTACCTTCGTCTAATAACTTTTGAATAAGTTCTTTATAACGATCAAAACGTTCAGTTTGATAAACCGGACCTGTATCCCAGTTTAAGCCAAGCCATTGCATACCGTCTAAAATGGCTTGTTTTGCTTCCTCTGTTGAACGCTCTATATCTGTATCTTCTATACGAAGAACAAATTCACCGCCTTTACTTTTTGCATAAAGCCAAGAATACAGCGCAGTGCGTGCGCCACCGACATGAAGATACCCAGTAGGGCTAGGTGCAAATCGTGTTACAACCGACATGGCTACTCTCTATTGTTTAATAAGTTCTAATCTGCGCGCATTCTACCAGTGTACGAGTAAGGACAAAAGTCGCTTGCTCTACTCTGTAAAATTAATTAAAAAGAAACAATTCATTATTTCACTTGCTGTAGTTGCTGAATAACGGTGTGTTTTTCATCGATTAATTTAAAATTTCGACAAAACGTTTAATTTTCGCGCATACAGTAATTTTCTTTGATTTTATTGTTGACACTATCAGAAGCAACTCTATAATACCGCCCCACTTGCCAAGGCAAGTCAACAAACAAGACGGACGCTTAGCTCAGTTGGGAGAGCATCGCCCTTACAAGGCGAGGGTCACTGGTTCAAGCCCAGTAGCGTCCACCAATCTTGCTTGTTACTAGAATTGCGAAATAAAAATGGACGCTTAGCTCAGTTGGGAGAGCATCGCCCTTACAAGGCGAGGGTCACTGGTTCAAGCCCAGTAGCGTCCACCACTCTTTTCGAATTCATCTCTATCGGACGCTTAGCTCAGTTGGGAGAGCATCGCCCTTACAAGGCGAGGGTCACTGGTTCAAGCCCAGTAGCGTCCACCATTCTTTTACAAAATTCATTTCTTTTGTCATAAGACTCGATGGTTCAACAACTTCGTTGCGAGCCACAGCAGCGTCCACCACTCTTCTACAAAATTCATTTCATTTGTCATAAGACTCGACGGTTCAACAACTTCGTTGCGAGCCACAGCAGCGTCCACCATTCTTTTACAAAATTCATTTCATTTGTCACATTAGCTCTTTATGTTATGGAGGATACGCTTTAACGCCGTCGTTTATCGATGATAGAAAGCAATCTTCTTGCAAAATGCAACGTAGCTGAGTTGTCGTAAATAGCGCTTATGCTATATTCAAACAAATTGTAAATTATGTCTTAAGATTCGATGATAACCACAACTATAAAACCTAAGCAGGTACGCCAGACTGGTTCCCGCTCAACGAAAGCTGATATTTGCTTTAAAGCAAGAGTACCCTTGTTCGCCGTTGCAGCAGTTTGTTTAGTTAGCGGTTGTTCCAATACCCAACATCAGGCCCGCCTCAACACATTGAGTAAGAATTATTGTTCCGATGCAGTGGTGGGTAATTGCAGGCTGGTAACACCTAGTATTATTCAGCTTGAAGCACCGAACGATCCTTTCGAGGAACAGCTAAAGCCAATACACCAGCGTAGAGATGTTATTGAGCAAGAGTTTGAAGTATTGAGACGACGGTAACCTGAGCCAGGTCTTGCTGTCGTCTAAAATGAGGCAAACTGCTAACCAAGTTGGGCAGTTTAAGCAAACCCCAGAATATCCCTAAAGCACTCACATGAGTCTTATCAGTGAGCCTGCTGCGACAATAACATCTTCACCAGAACATGAAGTACATTTATTCACCTCTTCTTCCGTGCATTTATTAACGCCGTCTTTGAGGCAAAACTCAAACCTCGTTCTGCGCGTAACCGGCGAAGTGATTACATCGTCGCTTAAGTTCCTCCATCTCCACTTAGGAATTACTTTCATCGACTCAGTGGCAAAACGACCGGATGTGGCATCTATAACTTTCATTTCAGTGGTCTCCAACGACGGCATGAGTTATCAAATAATCCATCTCGGCTCAGCGTGCGTTAAAAGTTACATAGCTTGCTAGTTAAAGTGTTTAATTTTCGAGCATGCAGGCCGATAAAGAACTATATTAAGTTCAGAGTATTTAACACCGCATAGACATGTAAGTTTTTAAATACGTATAGGCTGGTTAATTGGTTGCTGGGTAAGTTATGTAGCCAGGTAAATTGTGAAACCGTGGATGCCTACAAAAATAGCTAAGGGATTTGAGCAAAATGACAGAATTTAGCGATGTGACATTAAAATGAAATACAATCTAGCAAAGGGCACCAGGCTACTTATTGCAGAAGACCAGGTATTAGCCAAGAGTCACTTGCATTATGCTCTCGAGCAACTGGGGTTTAAAAAAATAGATCACGTCGACCGCCCGTCTTCTGCCATTGCTGCGCTTCAAGAATTCGAATACGACGCAATTATCTGTTCTTATAACCTGCGCTCTGAGCAAGGGGGCTACTTTCTTCTTGAACAATTACAATCTGAACACGCGCTGTCGTTAACCAATGCGTTTATCTTTACAAGTGCAGATACTTCAGCAGAGGTTGTGCATGCCATTATAGAACTCCAACCCGATGAATTCATTGCTAAACCTTTTTCTGTTAACGAATTAGACAGACGTCTTTCTCGGGTTTTGTCTCGGAAAGCTGCGCTGAAAAATGTTTATCAATTTATGGACTCTGGAGAGCATGAAAGAGCGCTTTATGAAATAGAGCAATTTCTTTTACAACCTGAGTATGCGGAACATTTTCCGCTTGCTATGAAAATAAAAGGTGATCTTCTATTTCTTAATCAACGATTTAGTCAAGCTCTGGCTTTCTATGATGGCATTGTAAATGTTCAAGACTTTAGCTGGGCTAAGATAGGTATAGCGAAATGCTTAATAGCGCTGGAAGATTTTGATGATGCAGAGCGAGAGGTTTTACAATTAGCTATGCGGCCCGATGCCGAACTTGCTGCCTATGACCTGTTGGCCACATTGAAAATTAAGCATGAAGCCTTTGATGATGCCTTAGAATGCACGCGCTTAGCGTGTCAGATTTCGCCTAGAAAAATATCCCGTCATCGCCAAGCTGTAAACTTAGCGCGTATAACTCACAATTACGAAAGCCAGTTCGCCAGTGCTAAACATGTTGTCAGATATGCGAAAGATTCAATTCATGACGCCCCAGATAATTATCTTAATGCTGCTCGGGCAGGTGTAGACTTTGCCATGACCTCTGACCCTGCTGACGTTAATAAAATTGTCAAACAGGCCACCAGCTACCTTCAACAACTTAAACAAGCTCATCCGAAAACAGAACTGAACGAAGAGCTTAAGGTTATAGACGCGAGAATTCATTATTTGAAAGATGACATAACCAAAGCTCAATCTTTGTTATCTGACTTTCAAAGCGTCCATGCAAAACAACAATCTACAGAGGCGCTGCTCGATAGAGCAAAAGCCTTACATGAAGTTGGACTGAAAACCGAGTCGTTGAAAATATTCGATGCGCTCGCTAAACAATTGAGAACAGATGAGAACAGTGACGAGTTAATGTGTCGCTATATTACGCAAGAAAAAGAAGAGAAAACGGCAATTTCATTAAGTCCTAAAGCGCTCAACAATTCTGCGGTAGCCGAATATAAGCGTGGTAATTTAGAGCAATCTTACACTACGTTTTCACAAGCATTCAGAGTGATGCCTAAAAATCCGTCTATTGCGTTAAACTATTTACAGGCCATAGTACGAGCAAGAAAATCTCGTGAAGCGTTACCAGGTGATACTGTTCAAGCAATTAGATCATGCCGAGAAACACTCGAAACAGCGCAGTTATCTGAAGAGCAGCAGAGTCGCTACGACAGTGTGAAAAGCATCCTGACAAACCATTAACATGAATAGTAAAAGGCGTGCATAGCGCGAACAGCATAGCGCGAACTAATATCGACTTAATCTGACACTTCTATTTGTAGCCATTTTCGTAGCGTAACAATAACTTTCTCTTGCTCTATGGGCTTGGTAAGAAAGTCATCCATTCCGGCTTTCATGCACATTTCTTTATCGCTTTGCATCGCATTGGCCGTCATGGCTACAATGGGAACTTGATGGTACTGCGCTCCTGCTGTTCCTTTTCTGATTTGCCTCGTCGCTTCAAACCCGTCCATTTCCGGCATCTGACAGTCCATAACAATGAGTGAATATACGCAGTCTTCCCCAGCGGCTTGTAATAGTTCAATCGCCTCTTTTCCATTGTTTGCAACATCAACGATAAAACCAGCACCTTCGATAATACTTGTGGCGACAATTTGATTTATTGCATTGTCTTCAACTAACAATATGTGGGGTCCCTCAGATACTGCACCTTTTGATACTGCATCTTTCGATACGGCACCTTTCGATAATGAATATGTCGAGCTGTTATTGTTCTCTGCAGAGCTGCCTATATAATCGTCTTGAGTATCTGAGGGGCGCTCTTCACCGCTTTGCTTATGGTGGTGCTGATGGTGCTGATGAGAACTTGAACTTGGTTCGTCCTCAAGCACAAATCTAAGCGCGTTGATTGACAAAGGCTTAGGAAAGCTAGCATATAAACCAAACTCTTTAGCCTGTTGCGCACTGTCCAAATCTTTTAACAAAGTCATGGTAACCACTCGGGGATTGTTTGGTGTTTTATAGGTTCTTATAGCATGACAAAAAGACGCAGCGGCCATATCTGGCGTGGTTTTATCGAACAAAATGATAGTTATAGGACTCTTGCCAACAATGCTTTCTTCATAAACAGAAAGCGCACTTTTCGCTGTGCTAGCAAGCGATGTTTGAGCTCCCCATAAGTTGAGTTGCTTTTCCAGCGCTCGTTGGCTTGATAAATTTGGGGCAACAATAAGACAGTGATGATTAACGTTTTCTATGGTTGGCAATACGTCAGTAGCTTCGTTTACTTTTTTCACTTCACAAGTTACTTCAAAACAGCTTCCGCTGCCAATATCACTCGATACCCTCACGTCACCACCTAGAAGTTCACATAACTTTTTAGTGATAGTTAAGCCAAGGCCTGTTCCACCATAGCGACGGGTAGTAGACGCATCTACCTGCGTAAACGATTCAAAAAGATGTTCTAACTTGTGCTTCTCAATACCAATTCCCGTATCTTCCACAACGCATCGCATCAAATAACAATTTGCATCTTTATGAGGTAGAAGTTCTGCAGTAATGCTTATTTCACCCAGCTCTGTGAACTTCACTGCGTTGCTTAACAAGTTATTAAGAATTTGCTTAATACGGTTAGGGTCTGAATTAACTTTTGACGTTTGCACTTTCGAAACATCAACGATAACTTCCAATCCCTTCTCTTGGGCAGTATGTGCAATTGAGTACGCAAGCTCTTCAATTAGCGCTCGCAAATCAAAATCTACTGACTCGATATCAAGCTTGTCGGCCTCTATTTTTGAAAAGTCGAGAATATCGTTAATGAGCACAAGCAACGAATTCGCACTTGAGTTGGCAATGTTGGCTTGATGCGCCTGCTCGGCATTTAAACCACTGTTTTTTAATAGGCTAAGCATACCAACCACGCCATTTAATGGGGTGCGAATTTCATGGCTCATATTGGCAAGAAACTCTGATTTAAGTTTAGTTGCTTCCTCCGCCTTGTTTAAAGCCACTTTTAATTCGCGAGCCTGCAGCTCAAGAGACGCCGTTTTTTCAGAAACTTGTTGCTCTAAAACCTGTACGAAGCGCTTTTGCTTGGTAATCTCTGTTTGATGTAGCCGTGTACGTAGGTAAATGATCAGCATTACCGTTGCAGTGAGCAAAACACCGTAGAGGGTATACGCCCACCAGGTTTTCCATGGTTTCGACTCTACGTGCACATTAACGGCTAATTGTGCTGAACTCCATTCACCGTTTTGTTTTAATGCTCTCACTAGTAACGTATACGTGCCGCCATTTAAATTGGTAAATGACACATTATTGTAGTTTCCAATGTCTATCCATTGCTCATCATAGCCTTCAAGCTTATAAGCAAAGTGCGGTACAGTTGCGGCAGAGAGATCAAGCAGGGCAAATTCAAAAGAAAAGAAATAGTCTTCGTGAGAAAGATAGACATCTTTAACATATGACAGAGGTGTATCGGTACTAGCAGGTTCCCCCATAACGCTAAAGTCAGTTAAAACGATATTCGCATTGAGCTCCTGCTGGTCTGACTTCTCGTAATTAAAGTACTCTATGCCTCGTTGGCTACTAGTAAAAAAAGTACCTTGGGAAGATTTCAACAGGCTACTGGAGTAGTAATTCTGACCTGCGAATTTTGAGCTACTATTGTAATTTAGCGCTTGCTGTTTATATGGGTCGTATAGAAAAATGCCTTTGTTGGTAGTTAGCCATAGCCCCTCGTTTTCGCCGTCTGATACAGCGCGAATAAGCGGTGCAGGCAATCCTTGTTGCTCACTAAATCGTTTGAAACTTTGCGTATCGGGCTGATAAAGGTTGAGTCCTTTTTGGGTGGCAACCCAAATATTACCATTTCTGCTTTGGTATATATCTTCAACGATATTGCCTAACAAGCTATTATTTTTTTCCGTTGAGCTAAACGTGTCGAATCGTTTTTCGTCCTCTCGCCAAACACTCACGCCCTTCCCTGTGCCCACCCACATATTTCCGTCACGATCTTTAAAAATGGCCAGTGTTTCAGGGTGAGGCAATCCGTCTTTCTGAGTTAGGTGCTCAAAGGTATTGCTGTCATTGTTATAAACGTAAACACCATTTTTATAGGTTCCAATCCACAGGTTGTCGTTGTCATCTAACGCTAACGCCCTGAATTCTCTAAAATGACGATATTCAGCATCGTCTTTCGGATACTCCACTCGGGTTACATCTTTCGTAGCTGCGTCAAATCTTACTAAAAAGTCATCCTGTGCAACCCAAAACCTATTGTTTTCGATTGGTAAAATAATGGGTCGTTCAATAACCCCATTTTCTGCGTAATCATCAAAAGAACTGAACACCGAGTTCGACACTCGATGCAGGCGCTGCTCACCAGTTTTCCATTTATACACTTCAGCCTTGGCATTAACTATCAGCACATCGCCATTTTCGTCTAGTTCAATTCCATTAGGCGCTACGAGTAATTCGCTATCAATTATCTTAACTTTTCGGCGTGGTGAGAGCTTAAAAATGCCATGTACTTCACTTGTTATCCACTTTGTATGGGTATGATCTTCAAAGATTATCCTAAGACCATTATCAAATCCAAAGTCTGTTTTTTGCACCTCGTTATCGCTTTGCGAACGCCTGAATAACCCGTTTGTAGTGACAAACCATACAATGCCTTCGTGATCTTCAATCATCGAATTAACTTGACCTAATGCTTTGCCATCTTTTGTCAATTGAGGAATGAAGACACCACTTTCAGGTAAAAATAGAAAAGGGCCTTCTTGAGTTGCTACATAAAAACGGCCATCACTAGCCAAAAGCAAGCTACGAACTTCATTTGCGCCTGTAGCAGTTTCATTGGACTTATCGGGAAAGTAATATGTTGCTGTTAGGGTGTCTTTGTTAAGTAAATTCAAGCCATAGCTGGTTGCTACCCATAAGGTCTTTTCGTCGTTGTCGATTATGTCCCAAATACGATTATGAGATAAACCGACTTGGCTATCTTCCTCTCTCTGAACCCGCTGAAATTTCCCATTGCCTAAATAACGATTTAACCCTTTGTTGTAGGTGCCCAGCCAAATATCACCGGTTTTATCATGAAACAACGATTGAACCCGATTTGATGAGATTGAGTTAGCATTGTCTGGATCATGAAGGAAACGCTGAAATTTCCCGGTAGTAGGGCTGTACTTATTGACACCGCCTCCCCATGTTCCAACCCAAATATTGCCGTTTTTATCCAGCATCAGGTTTCCTGCATCGTTATGGGACAAGCCTTTTACTGCGTCGCTGCTAGCCTCGTATAGCTTTACATTCTTACCATCGTAACGCATGACACCATTTTCAGCGGTACCAAACCAAATAAACCCCTGCTGATCTTGAATAATGGAATAGATTTCCGAGGAAACGAAGCCGTCGGTGGCGGTAAATTGATCGATAGAATAGTCATTAGTAAGCGTGTCTGAAGCAGCTGAATAGCCTTTTGCACTCAACAGAAAAAACAAAAACGATACGTAAAGCACGTGTAGAAAAAAGGAGGGAAAGGTCGTCATTTTAAGCAAACACACGCTCTCTAAATAGTTTTATGTCGGGGCGACCATTGCCTTAAACCATAGTCCATAATGCGTTCTATTTCTATGCTACCAAAGACGTATTCTACAGCGCTTTTCGTATAAGTTTTGATACTAATCAAAATAACGTAGTCTCCAGTCGCTATACTCTTAGTATCAACTATCAAAAGTGTTGAGCTGAAACCCTTTTCCACTTGCTCAAGTACAAACATTGGGAGAAAACAATGCCTAAATCGTATAAACAAATTACCGAGGATCTTAACCCTTATTTGGCCGAAGTAAAAAAAGGCATGCCTGAGGTGATGAAAGGGTTCTCTGAAATGGCGAAAGCGGCTACCGCCGATGGTGCTCTGGATAAAAAAACTAAAGAGCCCATTGCACTTTCCATTGGCATCGCCACTCGTTGCGACGGGTGTATTGGTTTTCACGCGAAAGCGCTGGTTCATTTAGGGGCAACAAGAAACGAAATTGAAGAAGTTTGTGGTATGGCTATTTATATGGGTGGCGGGCCGTCATTTATGTATGCGGCTGATGCACTTCGCGCTTTTGACGAATTTAGCGACTAAACAGCTCTGACGCTAATGGGTAACCGTATTTTTAGAAATTAGCACTATATTGATTTATTTTTCGGATTTTGAGTTTGAACTAGCAAATTTGAAGATAGGGCCAAACTAAATTAGTTCCACTTGGAAGCCAGATAATGTTTAAGCAGCTGGCTTTTGAGTGTTGTGCCTATGTTTTCAGGTTGTATAAACCACAACTAATTCTTGAAAAACGCTATCTTTGTATTCTAGTTCGTGGCTAAAACGCATACCCAACTTTTTCATAATGTTGATAGACGCTTGATTTTCAGGGTTTGCAATGGCTGAAAACTTGTCCATGCCTATTTCGTAGAGACTCTCTTTAACTGCATTGGCGGCCTCGGTAGCATAGCCCTTTCCCCAGCTACTGCGTTTAAAACGCCAGCCCAATTCAATATTATCGCTTTCTGGGCTTTTAGTAAAAAAGCCAAAAGGACGTACCAAAATCCATCCGATGCTCTCTTTGTTATCGAGGGTTTCTACACGCCAAAGGCCCCAACCTAATGCGGGATTGGAGTAAGCTTGGAAGCGGGGAACAAATATATTTTGGATGTCTTCTCTGGAAGATTTTTTGCCGCCGTTGATAAACTTCATGACCATTTCGTCCTGGTCAAGTTCCCAAAGAAAATCAGCATCGGCTTCCGTTACGTAATGGTAGGTAAGACGCTCACTATCCCTGATTTGCATATACTTCCTGTCGATCTTATTATTTTTTTCGAATATATCCTATTTTTATCCAGATCCAAATAATTTTTTAATCGGCTCTGGTCATTTAACCACCTAACATGGCTAAATGTTTGGTCGCTCCCGTTTTGCCCTCGTGTAAATAGTGGGTAGCATCTTTTTGGCTCAAGGCGTGCTGTAAAAACTGAATAACCTCTTCTACATTTCCTGTAGACAGCAAGTCTCTCATATCAATACCATTTTCACTGAAAAGACACAGATGCAATTTACCTGGAGCAGAAACACGCAGCCGATTACAGGTTTTACAAAAGTCTTTGCTGTAAGGCATGATTAACCCAATTCTACCGGCATAGTCAGGATGAAAAAACTCTTGTGCAGGCCCAGCATCTTTTCTTCTTAACAGGGGCTGCCATCCCATATTTTCCAGTTGTTTTTTAATCGGCGACCCGCTTTGATGCTGCTTATTGAAAAATTGTGTAAGGTCGCCAGTTTCCATTAGTTCTATAAAACGAAGCGTTACAGGCGTATCTTTCAGCCAGCTTAAAAAACGTTGTAATCGGCTTTGCGAGAAGTCATTAAGTAGCACTGAGTTTACTTTAACCTCTAAATCAGCCTCGATGGCTGCGTCTAAACCTCTTAATACTGAGCGCAATTTATCTTGCCCCGTTATTGCAGCAAATTGCCTGGGATCTAGGCTGTCTATGCTCACATTAACTTGGTCCAGTCCGGCTTCTTTCCACGTTGATGCGAACTTTTCCATACGAGCGCCATGCGTGGTCATTGCAACTCTTTCAATTCCTGGGGTATTGGCAGTAAGCCTAAGAATATCGATAAAATCTCGTCGTAGAGTGGGTTCGCCACCCGTGAGGCGGACTTTAGAGGTACCCAAGCGAGCAAATGCCTGAAGTAAGGTATCTATTTCTTTTAGCGTCATAAAGTGTTCGCTTGTGGGGCCGTCATAGCCATCAGGCAAGCAATACTGACAGCGGAAGTTACATGCTTCAGTTACCGATAAGCGCAAATAATGAAACTGTCTTCCAAAACTATCTTCTAACAAACTAACTCCTATTGCTATGGCCTTATTTTCAGCGTATTCACAGTGCTATATTTTGTGTACCCTACACAAAGTTCTACTTTAGCATTGTAATGCTTTTCATTAGGTTAAATAAGACCAATATAATCTTTGTATTATTTCATTTCGTATCCTAGATACGTAAAAATGACACGACCCAGCGCGAGCACTCTTGTTTAAGCGTGCTATGCACCTACTTACAAACCTAATTCAGGTAGTTATTGCAGTATAAAATGAGAAGAAATCGCCAACCCATTAACGACGACGAACCAGTAAAATGGCAAGTTTTATCACAACTCATCCCCTATCTTTTTGAATTTAAACAGCGTGTTGCTTTGGCTATTTTGTGCCTGGTAGCCGCTAAGCTCGCCAGTATAGGGCTGCCATACGTTTTGAAATACACAGTGGACAGTCTAAATGGGGATCTCTCAACCCTTGCGGTGGCAGTGCCTATCAGCTTGATAGTTGCCTACGGTGTTCTACGTTTACTAAATGTACTATTGGGAGAAATTCGCGATACCTTATTTGGTCGGGTTACCGAGCGAGCAATGCGTCGTGTCGGCCTTAAGGTTTTCAAGCACCTGCATAATTTGGATCTTGGTTTTCATTTAAATCGCCGAACTGGAGGGCTATCCAGAGACATTGAGCGGGGCACAAACGGCATTAGCTTTTTAATGCGTTTTATGGTGTTCAACATTGTGCCTACCTTATTAGAAATAAGTTTGGTGGTTGGTCTTCTGTTATTTCAATTCGGTATTTCTTTTGCACTAATTATTGTTATTAGCGTTGTTGTTTATGTGGGCTTCTCTATGAAAGCCACAGATTGGCGAACCCAGTTTGTGAAGCAGATGAATGAAGCAGACTCAACAACTAACTCTCGTGCTGTAGACAGTTTACTGAATTTTGAAACTGTTAAGTATTTCAACAATGAACGCTTTGAAGCTAACCGCTACGACGAAGATTTGGCCGCATGGGAAATTGCCAGGCGCAAGAACCGCCTTTCACTTTTTACGCTTAACGCGGGTCAGGCCAGTATTATTGCCATCGCCATGACTGCCATGATGGCTAATGCCGCGCTGGGGGTTTTAAATGAAGAGATGACCATTGGTGACTTTGTTTTGATAAACGCGTTTACTATGCAAATATTTATGCCTCTTAATTTCCTTGGGTTTGTTTACAGAGAAATTCGCGGCAGCCTAGCCAATATCGATAAGCTATTTAATCTGCTCGAGCAGGTTCCCGCTATAAAAGACGCTGCTGACGCAAAAACATTGCAAACCTCAAATCCTACTGTGAGCTTTAACGATGTTCACTTTTCTTATGGTGAAAAACGCAAAATTTTAAAAGGCATAAGCTTCAGCGTTCCTGCAGGAAAAAAGGTAGCAGTGGTTGGTCCAAGCGGTGCGGGAAAATCTACCATCATGAAACTGCTTTTTCGGTTTTACGAACCTAATTCAGGTGAAATTTGTATCGACGGGCAGCCCATAAATACACTGACACAAGATAGTCTTCGCTCACATATTGGAATTGTTCCGCAAGACACAGTGCTATTTAACGCGTCGTTACGTGAGAATATTCGCTACGGAAACCCGGATGCCTGTGATGAGGAGATTGAACAAGTCATTAAACTTGCTCACCTTGAAGCATTTATTGAAAAATTACCCGAAGGTTTAAATACCACCGTGGGAGAGCGAGGCCTCAAACTATCTGGTGGCGAAAAGCAGCGAGTGGCTATTGCTCGAGCTCTATTGAAAGGCGCCTCTATTATGATATTTGATGAAGCGACCAGCTCTCTTGATAGCGCATCGGAAAAAGCCATTTTATCTGCGCTTAGAGACGCAGCAAAAGGTCATACAAGTCTTGTGATTGCCCACCGTTTATCTACTATAGTTGATGCCGATGAAATTTTGGTGATTGATGATGGGCAAATAGTTGAACGTGGTACCCACGAGACATTACTTGTTAAGCAGGGTGAATACGCCTCACTTTGGCAAAATCAGCAACGCGATAAACTTGAAAACTAGCGAAGAAGTAAAATGGACCCAGCTGATATTAAAGACGCTATCAATCAAACCATGCCTTTTGGAAAGTATGCGGGAAGACGCTTGTTTCACCTTCCAGAGCCGTACTTGGTATGGTTCAACAAGCAGGGATTTCCAGCAGGTAAGTTAGGTGAACAGCTTGCGCTAATGTACGAGATAAAGCTCAACGGTCTTGAATCGGTAGTTGAACCCCTGCTCATTGAGGATTGAGCCTTGGCAACTGAGCCTTGCGCTAACGGTCATTACATATCACCAACCATAAATAAAAGCAGATAATGTCAGTAAGACCTCGAAAACAAAAACGAAGCGAAGTAAACGCACGAATCTTGAAAATTCATGAAGCTATCGCGCAAAAAGTCGTGAATCAACCTGAATTGCTAGGTCAGGTTCACCAAACCCTAGAGCAGCGTTATAAAAATAAGCTTATGCGGTACGGCAGCTATATGCTGTGGCAGAGTATTTTGGAGACTTTTGATAACCCAGAGCTGTTCAAATCTTTATTACTTAGCGATGATGAAAGGACGGCAAACCTTAGGCGAGAAACAATTTTTATAGGCGTGCTCTCTGAGGATGAGCGTCAGCAAGTCTTAAGCGGTTTAAAAGGATAGCAAGGCCTCTTACTTCGAACTCATACGAAGAGCTGAATACTAACAACTGCATACTAACAGCGCGACTATCTCAAAATCGCCGATTATGGTTGTTACGTTATCTTTGTAGGAACAAAAAAGCGCTGTCAGATTGCTCTCCAACAGCGCTTTTTCAAAATGAGCAGTATTTTTTAACCTAAGCGTTTCGCAAGTGGTCGGCGACTAAAAACGCCATTTCTAACACTTGGTCTGCATTTAATCTTGGATCGCATTGGGTTTTGTACGCCTGCGCCAAATCTTCATCACTAATCTGATAGGCTCCGCCGGTGCATTCAGTCACATGCTGACCCGTCATCTCTAAATGAATACCACCTGCGTGGGTTCCCTCAGATTCATGGGCTTGGAAAAACTGCTTAATTTCTCGCAATATTGCATCGAAATTCCGGGTCTTGTAGCCAGAAGATGCAGAGAAAGTGTTGCCGTGCATAGGATCCGAGCTCCATACCACGTGACGGCCTTCATCTTTCACTCGCTTCAATAAACGCGGTAGGTTTTCAGCAAGATTATCAGCTCCCATTCGGGTGATAAGCGTTAAGCGACCTGGGTCGTTGAGCGGGTTTAATTTGTCAATTAGGCGAATGAGTTCGTCTTCTTCCATGCTCGGCCCCACTTTTACCCCAATAGGGTTGTGGATCCCGCGGAAAAACTCAATATGAGCGTGATCAAGTTGGCGAGTGCGCTCTCCAATCCACACCATGTGCGCAGAACAATCGTAAGGTTTGCCGGTTAATGTATCGGTGCGAGTCAGTGCCTGCTCATAGTTTAGCAATAGTGCTTCATGAGACGTAAACAACGACGTCTCGTGCAATGTAGAACTTGAGTTCGCATTAATACCAATAACGTCCATAAACTCTAACGAGTCTTGAATTCGCGTAGCCATGTCGGTGTAGCGTTCTTTGAGAGGGCTGTTTTCGACAAAAGCCATATTCCAACGATTGACCTCGTGAAGATCTGCCAAACCACCCTGTGCAAATGCGCGTAATAAGTTAAGAGTAGAGGCGCTGCGGTGATAAGCCTCAAGCAAACGATTTGGATCGGGACGGCGAGCCTCTTCAGTGAACTCAAAATTATTAATGATATCGCCGCGATAGCTTGGTAGTGTCACACCATTTCGCGTTTCAAAATTTGATGAGCGAGGCTTGGCATACTGGCCAGCCATACGTGCCACCTTCGTTACCGGACAGCGACCGGCAAATGTCAACACAATGGCCATTTGTAACAGCACTTTAAACGTATCGCGGATTTTAGGTGCGTTAAACTCGTCAAAAGACTCGGCGCAGTCACCGCCTTGCAATAAAAATCCTTTGCCTAAACTCACTTCACCTAGCTGTCGACGCAACTCTCTGGCCTCAGCGGCAAATACTAACGGAGGATAAGTACTTAAGGTCTGCTCAACATTGCTCAATAGCGCGCTGTCTTCATACTCGGGCTGCTGCAAAATAGGCTTTTGCCTCCAGCTATCTACTTTCCAATCACTCAAGGTTATTCTCCTGAAAAATAAGTCGACGTAAAGTTAGCATTACAAACGTCTGAAAAAATATTTCTTTATTTTACCACACTTATTCTAAGGTGATAGGCGCGCAAACTTGAATTTCTAGAAAGTTATTTTTCTGATTTACCGAAAAGTGACACTCGAAAACTTTTTCTAAATTAAATTGGGTCGCCACCTTAGAGGGGCTTCCGCTAGCGACTATATTGCCCTGTTGAATTAACCATAGCTGGCTGCAATAGTTAACGCTTAGCCCAATATCATGCGAACTCATGATAACCGTATTTCCCTTTGAACAGAGCGTTTGCACTAGTGTTGCCACTGCGTATTGATGACGAATATCTAATCCCTGAAGGGGCTCGTCGAGAATGGCTATCCCCTCTCCTTTCAAAAGCTGAGGCCATATCTGCAGTAGCGCGCGACATATCTCTACCCGCTGCCGTTCTCCTCCTGATAACTGCGTGATTGGCTTATTTAGAAAAGTGGCTATTTCAAGAGCCGTTTCGAGCATGCTTGGAATGATTAAGCTTTCACTGATACTATAAAAAGATAAGTATTCTGAAACGGAAAGAGCAAAGCTCAATTCTAACTGTTGGGCGAGTACCGTTCTCATTGATGCTAGCTCGGCTAAAGACCAGTACTCTAAAGGTTTTCCCTTGAAAGTTATGCGTCCATTATCAGGTGAAACGAGCCCCGCAATCGCTGTCATAAGGGTGCTTTTACCTGCACCATTTGGACCAATAACGTGAATACAGTCGCCTTTTTGGGCATTCACAGATACCCCGTTTAAACGCTTTTCTATCTCTAAATCAGAAACTTGTATCACTGCGTTCATCTAAGCTGGCCTTTAAGCAACGCCCATATGAGCAGTGGTCCGCCGAGTGTGGCCGTGATCATAGATACCGGCAGCGTTATTGCGCGCGTGAGCTCGGAACACAACGCGACTAGCAGCAATAAGCTCGCCCCAACTAGGGCGCAAAGTGGTAATAAAAGCCTGTTATTGTGACCAATGAGTAGGCGTAAAATGTGCGGCACTAACAATCCAACAAACGCGATAGAGCCAGCCATAGACACAGCAGCCCCCACAGCTACGGCACAAGCCACTAAGCTACGCTCCGTTAGTTTATGAACATCTACGCCACTGCTTGTCGCGGCGACGTCACCTGCATACAAACGATTGTATTTGCTCGCGTTTGAAAACTGAAAGGCTAATGCGGCTATAACGAGCGGCGCGCCAACTACCAAAATTGGCCATGTAGTTTGATATAAACTTCCCATTAACCAAAACGTGAGGTTTCTAAGGGAATTCGCATCGCTAAACAAATACAGCCAGGCGATGGCAGCACCACTTAACGTAGATATTGCAATGCCAGAAAGAATAACCGCTGTAGAAGAACCTAACAGCCTTCTTGCCAATTTATAAATGATGAAGGTAGTGGCTAACGCACCAATAAAACACCCTACAGGGAGAATGTAATGAAGATAATTTTCCGCCCACTGAGGGGTTGCAAGCAATAACACCGCAGCGACCAAGCTAGCACCGCTGGTAATGCCCACTATACCAGGGTCTGCCAAAGGGTTACGAAGCACAACTTGTAGTGTTGCTCCGCTTACCGATAATGCGGCACCAACTAACGTGGCAGTTAGCGCCAGGGGCAGTTGAAGTTGATATAAAATATGAAGCTTTAATTCATAAGGTGTGTCGGTAAATCCCACAGCAGAGAGAACGCCAAAGAGCGCGCAGATAAACACTGTGGCTGCAGTAACAACTGCCGTTTTACCTTTTATCAACGTTCTTCAACCCTGTACTTACGATGGTTTATTTGACGTGTTTTTAATATGAGCAATTAAACCGTCAGAGGCTGATTCAATAAGATCGAGCACTAGTTCGAAACCACGTTTTCCACCGTAGTATGGATCTGGCACCTCCTTTTCTTCTTCATCAGAAAAGTCGAGAAATAAAGAAACCTTATCGTGATATTGAGAAGGGCACATACCGTGTAAGTTAGCCAGGTTGCTTTCATCCATCGCTAATATGTAATCGAACTTTTCAAAGTCACTTTCGTCAACACGTCGGCATTTTAAGCCTTTGAAACTGTATCCGCGCTCTACACCTGCAGCCTGTGAGCGCTTATCAGGTGGATTGCCTATGTGATAGCCATGAGTGCCTGCAGAATCGATAAAGAGATCTAGCCCTGCATCTTCGGCTTTTTGCTTGAACACGGCTTCCGCAGTTGGTGACCGGCAGATGTTGCCTAAGCATACGAATAAGACCGATGTAGATTGTTTCATTCATGTTCCTTTTACACGCAATAGCGCTTATGCGCTATTGCTCAAGATTTGAAGGCTATGCGAATAGAAGCAGTGCCATACTAAACTTTACCTTTTATTTAGCGTAATATTATATATCTATGATTTTATGGAGTTAGTATGACCGCACATGCACTGATGCTGAGTAGCTCTCGTCAAGGTGACGAAGCATACCTTGAACATGCAAGGCCTCATATTTTGGCACACTTGGGAGATATACGCGACCTTCTATTCGTTCCGTATGCAGCCGTTACCGGAACCTACGACGAATACGTTAATAAAGTAGCCGAGGCCCTCCCTGACTGTAATGTTACCGGTCTGCACACAATGGAAGACCCTGTAGCCGCAATCAATAATGCAAAAGCAAACGGCCAAAGTATTGTCGTTGGCGGTGGTAACACCTTCCACTTGCTTTCAACCCTTTACGCCGGTGCGCTAATGGTGCCAATGAAGCACGCTATCGCCGATGCTACGCCTTATATTGGCTGGAGCGCTGGGTCTAATATTTGCGGGCAATCCATACGAACAACAAACGACATGCCGATTATTGAACCACCCAGTTTTGAAGCGCTAAGCATTGTTCCTTTTCAGCTAAATCCTCACTACACAGATTTCATACCTGAAGGGCACAATGGCGAGACTCGCGACCAGCGTTTGATAGAATTTACATCACTGAACCCTGACGTTCCTGTCGTTGCCATTCGCGAGGGTACAGCACTCAAGCTCACTGATAACAAGCTTACGCTTGTCGGTGACAAAGACGGGTTTATTTTTTCAGCACACGATAAAAAACGCATTGCGCCCAATACGGATTTAACAGAGTTGCTCCAAAGCGAAGTTTAAAGCTTCGTCTTTGGGTGCTTGCTGGAAGGGAATTTCAGCGAGTAAGGGCTCTGGTAACAGAGCTTTTAGTGAAGCTAAGTTGTCGCTGTAGCGGCTCATGTTCCCAGTTATATCATTAGCTACCCACCCAGCAATGGTCAACCCGTCTTGCCTGATGGCCTCTGCGGTCAGAAGCGCATGATTCAAACACCCCAATCGCATGCCAACAACAAGAATTACCTCCATGCCTATTGCGCTGACGACATCAGACATAAACCGACTTTGCGTTGCTGCTAACGCTGTTCCTCTGGAAGGAATGTTTAACGGCAGTCGCCAGCCTCCGGCGCCTTCCATTAAAAGTAGATCTGGCTGATAAGACTGCAAGTGTGCCAAACCTTGCATAATTTTATCATCACTCAGTACAACATTCTCTTCACTTGCAGCAATGTGAGGGGCTATCGGCGGCTTTAGCGTAATAGGATTTATTTCGCTTATTGGCAGTTGTATGCTGTTGGCTTTTTGAATGTTAGCGGCGTCTTCGTTCACCCATTCGTGATTAATAAGGTCGCATCCCGCGCTAACGGGCTTGTAACCAATTGCTTTTTTATTAAGGCGAGTGGCGGCTGTAAGAAGTTGACAGGTTACATAGGTTTTACCTACTTCAGTATCTGTACCAGTTACAAAATATTGCTTCATTGTTGTTTTTCCAATCTAAAATGACACACCCGGTAAGTAAGAGACAGCACCTCGTTTACGCCATGTGTATTTTGATATGCGATAGATAACTTTTTAATGTCTTGGCGATTTAACGGGGGCTGTTGCCTGCCCGTCTCGCCTGCCCCAACCCCTTTTACAGAGCGCAGTAACGACATAATGTCTTTATGACTGTCTGTATAATCTCGCGTTATTAAGCGCT
Organism: Alteromonas hispanica; assembly: GCF_010500915.1. GTDB lineage: Bacteria > Pseudomonadota > Gammaproteobacteria > Enterobacterales > Alteromonadaceae > Alteromonas > Alteromonas hispanica. The sequence goes on along the minus strand of NZ_JAAAWP010000002.1, from coordinate 526,188 downwards.
TTACCGACAGCTTTGAGAGCTGAAATGCTTGCTTCCATTGGAGAGCAGAAGGCATTGGCGTATTGGCTTGTGGAAGCTGGGCAATTTTCCGCGCGAGTTTAAGCTCGTGGAATGAGCCACTTACCATTATAGCGAGCTCGGCAATGCCATCAGGTTTAAGCACTCTGTAAAGCTCACGCCCCACTTTTTCAGGGTCGTTCACCCACTGTAATGCCATGGATGAATAGGCAATATCAATACTGCAATCGCTAATAGGTAGAGCCTGAGCGCTGCCGTTTTTAAACACAAGCTGGGGAAAAGTATTTCTTGCTTGCTCTAGCATTCCATCAGCGATATCTACGCCTACAGCATTTAGCCCCCGCGTCGACAATGTATGTGTGTGCACTCCCGTGCCACAGCCTATATCGAGGGCGTCACCGCTTAATTCCCTAGGTAAATTATTCAAGCCTTGCTGCGCAATAGTATGTTGAATTGACGCTAGTTTGTTGTATTTAGAAGCGGCTTTAGAAAATCGCTGGGCCACAGCAGACTCTTCTATTTCTATACCTACCCTGCCTTGCGCAGATACAGTGCTTTGCGCAGATGCAATTCTTGGCGCAGGCCTATTTGCCGCGCTCGACGAATTTGTTGAAAACGCTGTGCCGACTGCACCAACTGGGCTATATGAAGACATTTTCACGATATCGCCTCTGCACTAAGCGCTAAGGCGTCTATCAAAACCTCTATGTCTTGTGCTGTATGCGTTGCCGTTAATGTTACCCGCAGTCTATCTTGGTTTTTCGGAACTGTAGGCTGGCGAATGGCGCTCACCCAAATGCCTCGCTTTTTCAACTCTTCACTAAGCTTAACCGCTTTCTTTGGACAACCTACTATAATAGGTTGAATTGCACTTTGAGAAGACACAAGAGAGAGACTGCCTGTTAAAGTATCCGTTAAATTAACATCATTAGCACTGCCGCTTTCAGGCGACGGCTTATTATATTCGCCAAATTGTTGAGCAAACCTATCTCTAAAGTGTTCGATATTGGCGCTAAGACTGTCTCGGCGAGCATTGTCACTACCAATGTGAGTAAGTGAGTATAGTGTGGCCACCGCTTGTGCAGGAGGCATTGCGGTGGAGTAAACGTAGTGTTTTGAAAAGTTTACCAGAAAATCTATCAAGGTTTGACTACCGGCGATAAACGCACCGCCCGTGCCTATGGCCTTTCCGAACGTGCCCATCACGATAGGTGCCTGCTGCTGAGACAGCTTAAGAGCTTCAACCGTGCCAAAGCCGTTTTCGCCCATCACCCCCATACCATGGGCGTCGTCTAGCATAAACCACGCATTATGCCTTTGGGCTATGTCAGCAATTTCAGCGGCGGGCGCAGTATCGCCATCCATGCTGAACACTCCCTCGCTGGCCACGAGAATATCTTGCTCAGACGCGTTTTGTCTCTTTAACAAACTGTCGAGGTGCTCAACACTGTTGTGCCTAAACCTTCTCAGCGACACACTATCGCCTAGAGACATGGCTCCTTCTAAAAAAGAGGCATGCATAAGTTTATCAGCAAAAATACAGGCAGGTTGACCAGAGGTTTTATTTGGCGCTGCAGACCCAAATAGCGCCATACATACCGCCTGATTAGCAGCAAACCCTGAACTAAACAACAACGCAGCTTCGCGATTGAGACCATCGGCAAGAGTGGCCTCTAAGGCAAGATGCGCCTGAGAGTGGCCGGTAACTAAAGGTGATGCGCCGCTACCACCGCCAAATTGCGCCAACCCTTCTACCCAGCTTTGAAGCAGTCCTTCGTGCTGGCGCATACCCAGGTAATCATTGCTCGAAAAATTGAGATAGTGTTCGCCATTAATGCAAATAATGTTGTCTTTTTCGTATTGTTGGCAAACACGTTCGCGCAGCAGGCCCGCTTGGGCTCGCTGACTTAACGCGTCATCTAACCAAGTAAAGGCCAAAACGCCTCATGCCTCCGCAGTTTGCTGCGACTTTGTGTTAGCCTTTGGCTTACTCGCATCGTAAAAGAGTTCGCTGCTCTCTGGCTCGTTTTGCTGAGCAATTTCTTCTTCAAGCACTTGCTGATGAGCCTCATCGGAAAAGTCGCGAGTTCTTTCAGTGTTAATACCAAGCTTTTTAAACAACATCACATCTTCGTGAGTATCCGGGTTTGAAGTGGTTAGCAGCTTACAGCCATAGAAAATAGAGTTAGCGCCCGCCATAAAGCACAAAGCCTGCATTTGCTCATTCATCGCTTCACGTCCTGCAGAAAGGCGAACGTGAGATTTTGGCATCATGATACGAGCAACGGCAATTGTGCGAATAAACTCGAAGTAGTCGAGGTCGTCGACGCTATCTAGCGGCGTCCCCTTTACCTTTACCAGCATGTTAATGGGCACGCTTTGCGGCTGCTCTGGCAAGTTAGCTAGCTGAACAAGCATACTTGCGCGGTCTGCCGCCGTTTCGCCCATACCCACAATGCCGCCCGAACATACATTCATGCCGGCTTCCCTAACGTTTTCCAGGGTATTTAAACGGTCTTCATAGGTGCGAGTGGTGATGATATCGCCGTAATATTCCGGTGACGTATCAAGGTTGTGATTATAATAGTCTAATCCAGCCTGCTTTAATGCAACAGCCTGGTCGCGGGTGAGCATACCTAAGGTCATACACGTCTCAAGCCCGAGCTTTTTGACCTCTTCAATCATGCTTACAATGTAGGGCATATCGCGGTCGCGTGGGTTACGCCATGCTGCTCCCATGCAGAAACGAGTAGAGCCAACCTGTTTTGCTTCTTTGGCGCGCTCTATCACCTTTTCAATTTCTAACAAACGCTCTTTTTCAAGACCGGTGTCGTAACGCGCGCTTTGCGGGCAGTATTTACAATCTTCCGGGCAGGCCCCAGTTTTTATCGACAATAACGTACTTACCTGCACTTCGTTAGGATTAAAATGCTGTCTATGCACTACCTGTGCTTGGAAGAGTAAATCGTTAAATGGCATGTCGAACAAAGCTTTAACTTCGTCTTTAGTCCAATCGTTACGAATCGTTGTCGTTGACGCATTTTGCGATGAAGCCGCGGTCATTGAATGTCCTTTACTTGTTCTTTACTAAATTAGAATGCTGGCTTAGTCTATGCGTCATTACAAAGTTGTCAACTCTGACCATTCCAAAGTATTTACTAACGGTTAAATTTTGAACAATATAGATTTTGATAAACAGCACATTTGGCATCCATATACTTCTGCGGTGAATCCATTGCCTTGCTACGAAGTGACAGGCGCAAGTGGCGCGGAACTTACATTAGCCACCGGAGAAGTGCTTGTTGACGGCATGTCCAGTTGGTGGGCAGCGATCCACGGCTACAATCATCCCGAACTCAATAAAGCGGCTCACGATCAGGTAGATGCGTTTTCTCATGTCATGTTTGGAGGCATAACCCACCAGCCCGCAATAGATGTGTGCAAGTCTTTGCTACAAATGGTTCCAGCTGGACTAGAGCGTGTTTTTCTGGCCGATTCCGGGTCTGTATCGGTAGAAGTCGCTATAAAAATGTCTATTCAGTACTGGGCATGCCAAGGGCGACCTGAAAAATCTCGAATTGTAGCGCCACGAAACGGCTACCATGGAGATACTTTTGCGGCAATGAGTGTGTGTGACCCTGTTAATGGCATGCACAGTTTGTTTGAAAGTGTATTGAGTAAGCAGATTTTTGCGCCAGCCCCCCAAACTCGTTACGGACAAACTTTTAGCGAAGAAGACATTCTCGTACTTGAAGAATTGTTCGAAAAAAATCACCACCAGATGGCTGCACTTATTTTAGAGCCTATCGTACAAGGCGCTGGTGGCATGCGAATGTACCACCCCGAATATTTAAAGCGCTGTCGTCAGTTGTGCGATACCTACGACGTACTGCTTATATGTGACGAGATTGCCACGGGGTTTGGTAGAACAGGAAAATTATTCGCCTGCGAACATGCGGGCATTACGCCCGACATCTTGTGCCTAGGCAAAGCATTAACCGGCGGGTATTTAACCATGGCTGCAACGCTCTGTACTGAAGATGTTGCGCTTGGCGTTTGCCAGGGTTCCCCTGGCGTATTTATGCACGGTCCAACGTATATGGGTAACCCGCTGGCCTGTGCAGTTGCTAACGCTAGCTTATCGTTGATCAATGAAAATCATTGGCAGCGTCAGGTTCCCGCCATAGAGCAACAATTACACAGTGAGTTAGCAAAATGTGCAGACTTACCGAGCGTCGCAGACGTTCGAGTTCTCGGCGCTATTGGGGTAGTTGAGACAGTACAGCCGGTGAATGTAGCAGAAATTCAGCGTCACTTTGTAAAGCAAGGGGTGTGGATAAGGCCTTTTGGTAAACTGGTATACATTATGCCTCCTTACATCATAAGCGCTGAGCAGTTAAGCCGCTTAACTTACGCGATTTACAGCTTTTTGAAGTGATCATTGAGGGTGTTCGAAGCTGTGTATTCTTTGCACCTAATAAGTGCAAAAAGTTCATTAGTTTGGGTGGCTAAGCGTTGCATTGGCAATTGTTGAATAGAAAAAAGGTGAGGTAGGTAGATGATAACGCGGGTTCTAGATAAAGTTGTTTTTGCGGTTTTATTTATTATCACGCTGCAGGTACCTATTCTTGCCGACCATTATATGCAGTATCTCAACGGTTATTACGATGCCATAAGAGATGAAGTTACCTCTTCGTCAGAATTAGCTAAACAACACGGCTTTTCATCGGTTGAAGCTATGCTCGATAGCCTGAAACAAAACGACGAAGCCTTAGTTCGCGATAGCGCTTCACAAAAAGCAAAGCGCTTTTCTATGATTGAATCTATAGAGCACGGCATGCGTACGCTAGAATATGGTCACTATTTTGAAAAATTGATGTACATGTCTAGCCCATCACAGTTTTCAACCCTGAAAAAAGTCGTCGATAACTTTCGGCCTTCAATTCCTCTCACACCCGCCTCGGTTATATTTAGCCTGGTTACCGCCATTTTACTTAATTTACTCATTTGGACGCCCCACTTCTGTTATTGCCAGGTGAAAAAGGTTAAACGCAAACGCACCTCTTACTCTTATAAATGATTTTCTTACTGCAAATATAATTTGTACTTTCGTACCCAAGCGTCGTTAGGTTTTGTCCTCTGAACATTGAGCTCGTGTCATATTGGCATTGTAGATGCTTTATCTAATAGTAAGCGAGTAATCTTTGTTTAGGTTTCTAACGAACCAAACTTATTAAACACATTGATTTACTTAATTTTTATAGATTTAGGAGAGCTATTTATGCCAAGTGATGCACAGTTACTAATCGGGAAGGTGTTGCAAATAAAAGACAAGTTGAATGCGAAGCGCCACGCCATTCCTAGCGATCTTCAGAAAGAATGGGATGCACTAAACGGCCAAACCGCCTGCTTTGAAAGTGACGCTTTATTCAACTCGGCGGTTAAAGGCCAAAAAATGAATAAGCAAATTGACTATACCGGGTCAGTTGAAGAGTTATCTCAATTGGTATCAAAGCTAAAGAAGCTAAATAAAAAAGTAACGATTACTCAAGTACGTCACTAGCAGCGAATTCCTAACGCAAATAGACCGAAGCAGATGAGCCTTAGAGTCTACCTTGGTGTCAAGAATATGCTAACAGGGAACAGTGACAAGCAAAAGAGGGTTTCTTGCGTAAACAAAACTTAGACGAAAATTGCCTTTATCGGGCACTTCAGTGAAGTAAAAAGCCACTTTACCTCCGTATTTTTGCCTTTTTATCGCATATTCCATTAATCGTATTACAAAAAATTGCAGTATTTGCGATACTTACTACATAAATGATGTTTTTGACATAACGTGGACAGAACGCATCTCAACGATGTCGTTTTAAGGAGTAAGTATGTTACTGGCCAGCTTGGCTATTGCTATTGGTTTACCCGTATTATTGTGGAGTGCTGGAAAATTTGTTGGTGGCGCCGCATCGGTAGCGAATCATTTTGGCGTATCGCCCTTGCTTATAGGGATGCTTATTATTGGCTTTGGTACTTCAGCCCCAGAGATAATTGTTTCAATCTTTGCTGCAATTCAAGGTAACTCTGGTATTGCCCTAGGCAACGCCTATGGCTCTAATATCGCAAACGTCATGCTGATATTAGGTCTCACTGCAGTGATAAGCCCTATTGCGGTGAAGTCTGAAATCATCAAAAAAGAACTGCCGATATTACTTGGCATTACCTTTTTCGCCGCGTGGCAGGTTCTCGATCAGCAGGTGTCAAAAGATGACGCATTTTCACTACTGGGTTTATTCGTTCTTCTTATTTCATGGAGTATTTACCACGGAATGAAAGGCGACAAAGATGCCCTAGCCGATGAATACAGTGATGAAATCAATGCAACAGAAGGCACGGTAAAAACTCACGTTATCTGGCTCATAGCTGGGCTACTGCTGCTAGTCGCTAGCTCTCGCATGCTTGTTTGGGGTGCGGTAGAAGTCGCTACCTTCTTCGGCGTAAGCGACACCATTATTGGTCTTACGGTCATTGCTATTGGAACGTCATTACCTGAATTAGCGTCTTCCCTTATTGCAGTTAAAAAAGGCGAGCACGATTTAGCCATAGGAAACGTGATTGGTTCCAACATGTTCAACACGCTTGCAGTAGTTGGTATTGCAGGGACTATTCAGCCTATGACAGTCAGTGCCGATTTTATCTATCGCGACGTGGTTGTTATGTTAGCCTCTACGGTAGCGTTGTTTATTTTCTGCATAGGAATAAAAGGCCAAGGACGTTTGAATAGGCTTGAGGGCGGTGCTTTTCTGTTGGCATATATCGCCTATACCTATTGGCTGATACAAGTAGCCTTTATCTAGCGAATGGCCTTTATCTAGCGAACGGCCTCTATTTTTAATAGATTCAAAAGGCAATGATTAGCCCACCGTAGTGGCTAACGTGAATAAACTCACAGCCACTATAATGGTAAGCACAATAAGATTAACTCCGAAGCTGTCGTTTTGTCGGCGGCTTCTTTTGGCTTTCATTATCAAGCTCACTAAACTCAGGCCAAGGCACACTCTTAAAAGGATTATCATGGCATCAATATAGTCCTGAGACCAGGTTGTTACCCCCTCTACTCCCCAATACTTTTGCACGCCACTAATGAAGTCTGGTCGCGCGTAATGAAACAAGATAAGTACTGCGACTAAACCAAGCCACGCCAAGATATTCAAGGTAACCATCACTTTATAAAAAGTGGTATCCGCTGGTGAAGTTTTCCTGCGATCATCTTGATACATTGCCTGCTTTTCGCCTGTTTTCCGTTTTTCATACAAATTCAAGGGTAGAGAAACACTTTTATTTCCCATTTGTCACTCTGTTCTCTGGCATCCAGCTTATGGTTGAGTATACTAGCGTGCTATTGGATAGTGGCTATCATCTCACCGTTTACCACCCTAGCCGACGTTATGCGCTATTTGAAAGGCTACTGTGTGTTTGAAACGCCACATTTTTACTTATGTTGTTGTATCGGCAAAAAATCCAAAACATTGACCACAAGACATTTTTTCGTGCATTTTGCACACTGCGTTGAGTGTAATTAACCATAGTACACAACAGCAGAAAAACAGTAAGACGGAGAAACTAACATGACGCACGCGCCCGTAGTTGACGTACTTAAAGGTAAGTACGCCGTTGGCGAATCGGTAACCGTTAAAGGTTGGGTAAGAACACGCCGAGATTCTAAAGCTGGATTATCATTTATAGCGTTGCACGATGGCAGCTGCTTCGATCCAGTTCAGGTTATTGCGCTAAATTCTCTGTCAAATTACGCTGATATTCAGCGTTTAACGGCAGGTTGCTCACTCGCAGTAACTGGCACGGTGAAGGAATCTCAAGGCCAAGGCCAAGCGCTAGAGATTGAAGCGACAGACATTGAAGTTGTTGGGTTAGTAGAGAATCCAGACACCTATCCAATGGCAGCAAAACGCCACAGTATTGAATATCTTCGTGAGTATGCGCATCTTCGCCCGCGTACTAACGTGATTGGTGCGGTAACACGGGTTCGTAACTGCCTGTCTCAAGCTATCCATCGCTTCTTCCACGAGAAAGGTTACTACTGGATATCAACACCAATATTAACAGCCAGCGATACAGAGGGCGCAGGTGAAATGTTCCGCGTATCTACTCTTGATATGATGAACTTACCTCGTGATGACAAAGGCAATGTCGATTATTCCGAAGACTTTTTCGGTAAAGAGACCTATCTCACGGTATCGGGGCAGTTAAACGTTGAAACTTACTGTACCGCAATGTCAAAAGTATATACCTTTGGCCCTACATTCCGTGCAGAGAACTCAAACACATCTCGCCACCTGGCTGAATTTTGGATGATTGAGCCAGAAGTAGCATTTGCCGAGCTTAGCGATGTAGCGCAGCTTGCCGAAGATATGTTGAAGTACGTTTGTAAGGCAGTTCTTGAAGAATTACCCGATGATATGGCGTTCTTTGCTCAGCGCATCAAGAAAGATGCTATTGAGCGTTTAGAAAAGCTGGTAAGTTCAGACTTTGTTCGTATGGATTACACCGATGCAATCGAAATACTCAAAAATTGCGGTAAAGATTTTGAGTTCCCAGTTGAATGGGGTATCGACCTTTCATCTGAGCACGAGCGTTACTTGGCCGAAGAGCATGTTGGCGCACCGATCATCATGCAAAACTACCCGAAAGACATCAAGGCATTTTACATGCGTATAAATGATGACGGTAAAACCGTGGCCGCAATGGACGTCCTTGCGCCGGGTATTGGCGAAATCATTGGTGGTTCGCAGCGTGAAGAGCGTTTAGACGTATTTGATGCACGCCTTGAGGAAATGGAACTTTCAAAAGAAGACTACGCGTGGTATCGCGATCTTCGCCGTTACGGTACAGTTCCCCACTCTGGTTTCGGTTTAGGCTTCGAGCGTTTGGTCGCTTATGTGACAGGTATGCAAAACGTTCGCGACGTGATCCCATTCCCGCGCACGCCAGGAAACGCAAGCTTCTAAATCGATATACGGTTAAAAGCGTATTTCACCATGTATTAAAAAATACATTTAACGATACTTGGAACAAATGCGTAGAACAAATAGGCCCGCTGTAAAAGCGGGCTTTTTTATGTTCACTATTTATTCATTCCTTCGAGTGTGTAGGGAAATGGGTAAAGATACGATATGCTCGTATTACCTATTAACGAAAATATACTCATAACAATGTTAAATAGAGCTGCAAAACCACTGGTTAAACTAGTAGAACGTTATTTACCCGATCCGTTCGTATTCGTACTTATTCTCACTGCTATTGTCTTTGCTGCCGCGGTGTTTATTGAGCAGCAGTCTCCTATCACCGTGATAGAACAATGGGGCAACGGGCTTTGGGGTCTTCTTACATTTTCCATGCAAATGCTATTAGTCCTGATTACCGGATATATGCTGGCATCGACGCCCGTTATTCGAAGGTTGTTAGAAAAGCTTGCTCACTTGGGCAATACACCGGGTAAGGCAATTATTTTGGTCACCTTGGTCTCGTTAACGGCGAGTTGGATTAACTGGGGTTTTGGTTTAGTGATTGGCGCGCTATTCGCTAAAGCCATCGCTCGCAAAACTCAAGTAGACTACCGCCTGCTGGTTGCAAGCGCCTACTCCGGCTTTATTGTATGGCACGGTGGCCTGGCCGGTTCAATTCCTCTAACCATTGCTACAAATGGACACTTCAGTGAGGCGCAAATAGGCGTTATAGATACAAGTAACACCATTTTTAGTGTGTTTAATCTTGCTCTCGTTGGTATCTTATTTATCGTTGTTCCCTTAGTAAACCGACTAATGCTGCCCAGCCGCACAGACAGCGTTTTTGTGAGCTCCGAAAAACTCATCGATGCCCAGCCGGATGAGCAAGAGAATGAGCAAGACACAGAAAGACCCGCAGATAAACTCGAGAACAGTAAAATATTAGGCACTTTGATTGGCGTCATGGGGTTAGTGTATCTCATTAATTATTTTGCCCATGGCGGTGGGCTAAACCTCAATATCGTAAACGCCATTTTTTTGTTTTTAGCAATTGTACTGCACGGCTCCCCCCGCCGGTTGCTGTTGAGCTTACAGCAAGCCGTAAAGGGCGGAAGTGGTATCATTATTCAATTCCCATTTTACGCAGGGATCATGGCAGTTATGGTTCAATCCGGTCTTGCCGAAAGCATGTCTCAGTGGTTAATCAGTTTCGCTTCTGTGGAATCGTTGCCCGTGCTGAGCTTTATTAGCGCAGGTATTGTTAATATGTTTGTGCCCTCAGGAGGTGGACAATGGGCTGTACAGGCCCCAGTTGTGCTGCCTGCCGCAGCCGAATTGGGTGCAGATATATCGAGAGTAGCCATGGCGGTGGCTTGGGGAGATGCGTGGACAAACCTAATACAGCCTTTCTGGGCCCTTCCTGTTCTGGCCATCGCTGGCTTAAAAGCCAAAGATATTATGGGTTTTTGCCTAGTTCAGCTTATTATCACGGGTGTGCTCATCGCCCTGATGTTGCGCTTTTTTTAATTGATGAATGCAGTAACTTTGCCGTCCATTTATACGTTTTTTTCAATATTGCTTTAACCTATACAATAGCAACGTTGAGCAAAAGTTAATGTGCGCCATAAGCGAACAAACTGAACGCTTTGTTGAGTAAAAATTCGATAGCTACGCTTGCGACCGGTAGTGAGGAATTGTTGAAACGCTCGTAGTTTTTGCATCAGGTATATCGCTATTTATTAAGTATAAAACGCAGATTTGGCTAAAGACATGGAAAGAAAACGCTATTTGGTAGACACTAAAAATCAATGCTTTATATTATTGATATTACACACAACGGGTGTCGTTAGCGACTAGTATGGAAAAAGCCGAGCAATTAACAATAGTGTGCGACCAATGCCACACTAGCGTGAGTATACCCACACTTGCTCACCGTCAAAGGGCGGCCTGTCCTAAATGCGGACATACCCTGATTACTTTCAAGAATAATGCCACTGAAAAGCTAATCGCTTATGCGTTCAGTGCGTTAGTGTTTTTATTATTATCCCTTCCTTTTAACTTTTTAACGTTTAGGGCTAGTGGGCAAAAGCACAGCATTGACCTACCATCCGGGATAACCGTACTGATTGAAAACGACTATCTATCACTTGCTATTATTACGGGCCTTGCCACTGTTATGCTGCCGGGCTTGGTACTTGTTGGCCTGGTATGGCTGTCAATTGCACAATTACAGCAACGACGTTCCTTCTACCTTCACCGTCTTTTTTCAGTCGTTAAGGGGTTACTCCCCTGGAGTATGGCTGAAATCTTTCTAATTGGTACATTAGTGAGCCTTATTAAAATTAACGAACTCGCTGATGTAACAATAGGTTTATCTTTCTATGCGTTTATTGGGTTTAGTGCCTTCACCACGTTAGCTATTATGCAGTTTGATCCCACTCGTTATGCTATGTGGTTAAAGCAAGGTACGCCACCCTCGCCCAAACCACTGAGTGCATCTCAAGCTAGCGCCAGTATCCAAAGAACCTGGGCTTTACTTTTAACATCATGTGTTTTGTATATTCCTGCTAATTTTTTACCAATTATGTATACTGAACTCTTCGGCCAAGAAACGCCAAACACCATTATTGGTGGTGTGCTGTCGCTGTGGGAGTCTGGGTCTTATCCGGTGGCGCTTATTATTCTTTTTGCCAGCGTTGTTGTCCCCGTGGCGAAGATATTAATATTGGGATGGCTAAATTATTCCGTTCAACGACAGCGAACAGGCTCACAAAAACTGCGCACCCGCTACTACCGACTGACAGAAGCTATTGGCCGCTGGTCAATGATTGACGTTTTTGTGGTTGCGGTGCTGGTATCGCTGATACAGATGGGAAATACATTATCAATTTATCCCGGCCAAGCGGCTCTCGCCTTTTGTGCCGTTGTTTTTATTACAATGATAGCTGCAATGACATTTGACTCACGGCTTATATGGCAGCAGTGGAAGCAATTACCATGACCACAAACGATGCGAACATTAACGAGGCAGAGGTAAAACCAACATCATCCGTCTCCCGAATTTGGTTAATTCCCATTATTGTGGTGTTAATTGGCGGCTGGATGGTTTATTACCAGTGGAAAAACCAAGGCCCACTCATCACCATAGAGCTGCACTCGGCAACAGGTATAGAGATAAATAAAACCCCTATTAAAGTACGAGATTTAGAAATAGGTCAGGTAAAGAAAATCTCCCTAAAACCCGATCTTGACGGAGTGCTAGTGACTGCTCGCATCGACGCCAGTGCATCGCACCTACTCAATGAAAATGCTGAATTTTGGGTGGTTGCTCCGCGAATCAGTTTTTCAGAAGTCTCTGGCCTCAGCACTCTCATTTCGGGCAGCTATATTGCCATGTCTGCTGAGGATAATGGAAAAGAACAGTTTCATTTTAACGCGCTTTCCCGCCCTCCTGTTACCCCGCCGGGAACACCAGGGCTTCACGTGATGTTAAGAAGCGATGATGAGTTTGCCTACAAACCTGGCGACCCAATTATTTACAAAGGCTTCAAAGTCGGTGAGTTTGAAGATGCTACATTCAATATTGAAGAGCGCGTGGTCTATTATGACGCGTTTATTGAAGCCCCCTACCACAAACTTATCACTGTAAATACACGCTTTTGGGATGTCAGTGGTATTAAACTACAGCTTGAATCTAGTGGCGTAAGTGTTGAAACAGGCAGTCTCGAAACACTTTTAGCTAACGGTATAACTTTTGGTATTCCCGAGGGTGTACCTAAAGGCGAACGGGTGGTAGAAAATGCGTTTTTTACCATTTTTGAAGACGGCAGCGCAGCCTCAGACGCCCGCTACAAAGTGGCGGCCGAATACTTATTACTCATTGATGAAAGTGTGAGAGGACTCACCGTTGGTGCGCCGGTTGAATACCGCGGTATAGAAATAGGCAACGTGACAGGTATTAATTCCCTCCCTGCGGTGGAAGGGAACATTTTAGAACAAGACTACCCTATCCCTGTCCTTATCAATATTTATCCTGGCAAAGCTCGACAGCCAGATACTGAAGAAGGTTTACGGGCGATAAAACAAACGCTGCGCAATTGGTTGGAGCGCGATTTACGCGCAACCTTAAGAATGGGCAACGTGCTGACCGGCGGGCTGTATGTCGATCTTCAACACGTTCCCGATGCCTCCGAGAGCAGTATAATTAGGGTGATCAATGGGTACGAGGTTATTCCTACCGTGAGCAATGAGTTCACACAGCTGACTCAAAAGGCCGACGCCATACTGGATAAAATTAATCAATTACCGCTTAAGGAAATGGTAGAAAACGTTCAATTAGCGGTAGAAGACATGAAGCTTGCCGCTGAATCAGTAGAGACCGCAAGCAGTGACTTTGACCTTCTTATTGAGGACATTGATGCGAAAGCGCTAAATAGTAATTTGAATCAAGTCCTGATAAGTTTAGATAGCTTATTGAAAAATTACAGTGAAGGTGGCTTCGACAAGTCAGAAATTAAAGAAACGGTGGATGCGCTTCAAGACACTATGCGCACAATTCAACCATTATTGCTTAAGCTAAATCAGTCGCCCAATAGCCTTATTTTTCCTCGCGAGGTCAATGAAGATATTCAGCCTAAAGCAGTAGAGAAATAAGCGTAGAATTCATTTATTCTGAACGTATAAGGCTAGGGATAGGCAATGGAAACATGCGTGATATCTCAGAAGTAAAATGAGAGAGCATGCCTACCAGAAATTGAGAAAAGTTGACGTTCATTTAATAAACGTAGTTAATACTCTTGTCATTAAAAGACAAAAGAGTTAGGGAAAATAAAAATGGCAATGAACACTGGTTTTTTTTCGAAAAAAGGAAACATCAGGTTTGCACTGGCAACAATTTTACTTTTAGTTATCAGCGGGTGTGCAGGTTCTAATCCGTCTTTGTCCTACTATTTATTGCACTCGGCAGTTCCCTCTAAAGCCCAAAACACAACTGCGTACTCAGATACTAATAACACCAATCTTGTTTTCAACAAGGTTACGCTTCCCGACTATTTAAAACATCGCGGGCTAGTCTATCAAGTTAGCGATACTAACTTGCACATCTCTGCCACCCATTTATGGGCCGAGCCTGTTGAAGAAGGTTTGAGAAAATCGCTTAGCGACCATCTCGCCCTAAAAAACATAAGCCTGACATCGGCAAAAAATCCGCTAGAAGGGAATTTGTCTACGCTAAACCTTTACGTTTCAGATTTTATAAGCACATACAAAGGCAATGTTGTGCTGAAAGGTGACTTTGTCATTACTGACATGCATTCAAATGTCCATAGGGAGTCGTTTCTTATAGAGACCGAATTAGAGAACGACGGTTTTTCCGCCAGCATAACAGCCATGCGGCACGCTTTAGTGGAGTTAGCCAGTAAAGTTGCTGATAGTACACACAACACCAGAGCACCTTCAGCCTAATCTTTATGATGAGTTTTCTAAAACAGTATGTGATGAGTGGTGTGAGTCGACACTACAAAGACGAAACCAATCGTCGTATTATGGTGGTGAACTTATTTTCTGCTGTTGGCGTCTCGATCACTTTCTTTTTAGGCATACGCGCACTCATCGGGCAAGAATTTCCACTAGCTATTATTCTACTTACCGCAAGCATTACTTTTGCGCTATCTCAACGAATACAAATTCATTTTGGTACGCCTCGCTCACGAACAGTTTCCATGACGTTGCTAATAACGTGTTTAATGGTGTTAGTGTTTCTTTTGCTTATTACTGGAGGAAAAGATAATACGGGCCCGCTGTGGATTTATTTAGTGCCTCCGGTCACCATGTTTTTTGCTGGTTTCGTTCGGGGACTACTCGCTTTATTGGTATTTACCATTGCCTGCACCCTGCTTTTTTTTGTTTTCGACGAATCGCTGCTTTTAACGTCTTACACATACGCATTTAAATCTCGGCTGCTATATTCATTTCTTACCGTTACCTTCCTCTCTGCGTTTTATGAGTACAGCAGACAAAAAAGTTATGAGACAGCGCTAGACCTCTCTGAACAATTTGAGCAGCAAGCCAATCACGATCATTTAACCAAGTTAATGAATCGCCGCGGCTGTCAGGTCACGCTAGAAAGAGAGTATGCACGGATTCAGCGCAGCAAAAAGGTTTTCTCAATCGCCATTGCTGATATAGATAGATTTAAAAGCATCAATGATACTTACGGCCACGAAGCGGGTGATGACGTATTGGTAAAAATATCAGAAATTTTCAGCTCACGGTTGCGAAAGCAAGACATTCTTGCACGCTGGGGCGGTGAAGAGTTTATGTTTATATTCCCAGAAACCACCTCCTCAGAGGCTGTAAATGTGCTGGAGGAGCTGCGTGAGGCACTAAGCTACTCAGCAGTCGCAATCGGCGACAGCGACATTCATATAACCAGCAGTTTTGGCGTGTGTGAGGTTTCCTGTGCACTCCCCCTGGCAGACGCTATACGTCATGCAGATATGGAATTGTACCGCGCCAAGGAAAGCGGTCGCAATAAAGTCTGTATCGGCTAAGATTGTGAATAGCCAGTTTCGCTCTCTCAACGTTATTCGACTCACTTTTCGTTACAATTTCTTTGACAAAAAACGTCAAATAAACGTTAAACTATAACCAGAATTAGCAATAAGTTTAGGCAGTAAAATGAAGTGGACGAAAGTTGTATTACCCGCGGTAGTTCTTGTCCTAGGATACGCCGGTATGAAAGGTATTGAAGCGTCAGCTTCTGACAAAACGCCTGCGGAAAAAATAGATACCCGCCCCACCGTCACAATTGATTCTTTGACCCCCGAAGACGTTCGCGTGCAGCTTAGCTCTTATGGCGAAGTTATGCCCCTAGAAACCACAAACCTTGCTGCGCAAGTGTCGGGTGAAGTTCAAATGTGGAATCCAAAGTTAGTCAGTGGAGGTCTGGTGCGCAAAGGGGAAGTGCTATTTACCGTTGAAGCCGACACCTATGAAGCGGCGTTGCTCTCTGCTCAGGCAAATGTCGCGAGTGCTAAAGCACAACTTATTCAAGAAAAAGCCCAGGCGGACGTAGCCGCGAGAGAGGCGAAAACTATGCCTAACTCTCAGGTTTCAGAGCTTTATTTGCGTAAGCCACAAGTGATGAGTGCAGAGGCAAACTTAAAATCTGCAGAAGCACAATTGAAGATAGCCAAACGCGATCTTGAAAACTGTGAGGTGAAAGCGCCCTACGACGCGCTGGTTGTATCTCGCAGCATAAGCACCGGAGACTATGTGACACAAGGCTCACCTGTTGCAGTACTTAACAATATTGAATCTGCTGAAATCACCTTTCCTGTTGCTGGCTTTGATAGTCGATTTCTGGAAGCGAAAACGGTAGGAAGTGAAGTGACGGTTTCTGACAACACGATTTCAAATCAAAACGGGCAAGGCATATCTGTAAAAGGTGTGATTCATCGCGATACAGGCATTGTAGATAATAATACGCGCATGTCTTACTTTGTTGCGCGAGTTAACGACCCCTATAGTATCAATTCAAACAAACCTGTCCTTAAGTTTGGTTCTTACGTATCAGTAAGTTTTGAAGGTAAGGTATTGGAAGACGTGTTCCGCATACCACAGGAGTTGGTTACTGAACAGAAAGTGTGGACGTTAGATGAAGACAACACCCTACACTCTCACAAAGTTAAAGTGGTGCGTGAAGACAGTGGCGACTTTCTTATTCAAGGCGACTTTAACCCTCAGAAAGTTGTGATGAGTTTACCTGAATACCCGCAAAACGGTATGGCAGTAAGAGTGATTGAAAATACTGCTAATGCAGTGACAGCGAAAGCAAACTAATTTAGGGGTTTTCATGGATACGCACAACGATACAAAACACGGCATTATTGCCTGGTTTGCGCGTAACTCAGTGGCTGCTAACTTACTGATGGTGTTTATCATCGTTATGGGTATTGCCAGTTTTGCCACTATACAACGTCAAATGTTTCCCAATATTGAAATTAACTATATTACGGTTACTGCCAATTACCCCGGTGCTTCTCCTCAAGAAATAGAAGAAAGTATTTTCATAAAAATTGAGGAGGCGATAAAAGACATAACTGAAATAAAGCGCACTGTGTCCCGAGCATTTAGAGGAAATGGTACTGTAAGTTTAGAAATAGACACAAATGCAGAACTCACTGAGGTGCTTGATAAGGTAAAACTTCGAATAGACGGCATAGCAACATTTCCCGCCGGTATGGAACCAGTCAATGTCTCGCAAGTAGAATTTCAACAAGACGTGATAGAGATGCCGCTGGTGGGTAACTTACCACTTTCTGAGCTAAAGCAAATAGCGAAGGAAGTAGAAGACGAACTCTTGCAGCTAGGCACAGTATCACTGGTTCAGATGTCTGCTCCCAATGATGAGATTGCGATAGAAATAAAGCCCGATACGCTAAGAAAGTACGGTCTATCTATTGCTGATGTCACCCGTTCAATCAATAATTATTCTGCCAACATTTCAGCGGGTCAAATACGCACCAACGCCGGGCTTGTTTCTGTGCGAGTGGAAAACCAATTTTACAGCGGCGAAGAATTTGCCAACATCCCTGTTAAAATTGGTCAGGGCGGCGCCAAAGTAACTTTAGGAGATGTAGCCTTCATAAACGATGGTTTTGTAGAGGGTGAAAGATACTTTAAGTATAACGGTATGAATGCTATTGCAATGGCCGTTAAAGCCACCAAAACACAAGACACCATTCCCGTTGCCGAGACAGTTAAAGCCTATATAGAGCAAAAAAATAAATCTTTCACACAAGATGTCCAGATAGAGGTACTGGTAGATCTAACCTATTACCTGAATGCACGCCTAGATATGATGCTTTGGAATCTACTGCAAGGTTCTGTGCTAGTGGCTTTTATGCTCTCCCTCTTTTTGCGGTTTAGACTGGCATTTTGGGTTATGATCGGCTTGCCGGTATGTTTCCTTGGTGCGGTAATGCTCATGCCGGTATTTGGCATAAGTATCAATATTCTCTCGTTGTTCGCATTTATTATGGTGCTTGGGATAGTGGTAGACGACGCCATAGTTATCGGTGAAAGTGCTTACACAGAAATAGAAAGCAAAGGCGGCGGAGTCGATAACGTGATCCGTGGTGCCAAACGCGTTGCCACTCCAGCCACATTTGGTGTACTAACAACAATTGCAGTATTTGCGCCTTTCACATTAAGCAGTGGTCCGGAAGGTGCTTTTTTCTATAACATCGCTGTCGTTGTTATCTTATGCTTAGCGTTCAGTCTGGTTGAATCAAAGCTGATTTTGCCGGCACACTTAGCGCACACATCGTTTTCTCCAGTAAAACCAAATAGCTGGCGTTCTAAGTTCAATAAACGGTTCCAGAACTTTATAAATGGACCTTACAAAAGAACGGTCGAGGCAGCCATTAAAATTCGTTGGGTAGTGTTTATGCTTTTCGTTGCCATGCTTATGTTGAGCTGGGGCCTGATAAGTGCAGATTATGTTCGCATGGTGCCAAACCCCAAAGTACCTCACGATTTCCCAAGCGTAAGAATAGAAATGAATGAGAATGTCTCAGACCAGGCGACCATTGATGCGCTCAAAATCGTAGAAAACACCATACTTGATGTTGAGCAGCAAATAATTGATGAATTTGGCTCAGGCATGGTTAGAGACAGGCTGGCATTTAACAATACACGCACTGAAGCACAAATTCTTGCTCCCCTAGTGGAAGAAGAAAAGCGCCCTATCGATACATTTGAATTGGCGCGGCGCTGGCGTGAAGCCATACCAGAAATTACTGGAATGAAATCTTTTACCGTTGTTGATGATGTAAACGGAGGTGGTGACGATGGTGAATTTGGGTACCTTCTTTTTGGTTCAGATATAGATACCTTAAACGCCGCAGGGTTAAAATTTATTGAAATGCTACAACAAAAAGATGGGCTGTTTGACGTTAGCTCCACTATCGACCCTCCAAGTAAAGAAGTGCAGATGACATTACTGCCGGTAGCTTACGATTTGGGATTAACACTCTCAGACATAGCCTCTCAGGTTGGCGCTGGATTTTATGGTGGTGAAGCCCAGCGTGTTATTCGAAATGGCGAAGAAGTGCGCGTTATGGTGCGCTACCCGGAGCTTACCCGCGAGCGCTTTGCCGAGCTGAAATACACGCTCATTAAAACCCCGACCGGTGAAGAAGTGATGCTCGGCGATGTCGTGTACCTGGAAGAAAAGCCAGGCATTAGCTATATACGCCGTGAAGGAGGATACAGAAGCGTTTACGTTTGGGGCAATATAGACGAAGAAACGGTTGAGCCTAACGAAGTGGTAGAAGACATCAAAGACACTCTTCTCCCTCAACTTCAGGAAGAATTTCCGACTGTGATGACAGAACTTGGTGGCGATATTGAAGAACAGCAGGCACAACAAAGTGAGCAGCTGCTGTTTTTCTTGGCGGCCATGGTGATGGTGTACATTTTACTTGCAGTACCGCTAAAAAGTTATGGTCAGCCTCTCATTATCATGTCGGTCATTCCGTTTAGCTTAACCGGCGCTATTTGGGGACATTTTTTGCTTGGTTTAGATCTCTCCATGATGTCTACATTTGGCCTTATTGCGGCAGCCGGTGTAGTGATAAATGATTCTTTGGTAATGACCGATTTTGTTAATCAACGCCGAAGTCAGGGCTTCAGTGTAAAAGAAGCGGTTGTTGAGGCAGGCACGGCTAGATTTAGAGCAATAACGCTCACCTCAATCACTACTTTTGTTGGCGTGCTACCTATAATGTTTGAAACCAGTCTGCAGGCAGCATTTGTAGTGCCAATGGCTGCTGCACTGGGTTTTGCTGTGCTTTATGCTACTCTGGTAACACTTATTTTAGTGCCCTGCTTGTATTTGATTTTGCTTGATTTGAGAAAGCCATTTACATGGATTAAGAGTAAGTTGGTAAAAAGCACAACAGGTGGTGAGAGCGCGTCAATCAATGACCAAAAGCCGGCACTTGATAGCCGTGGTCGATAAAAGCAAATAAGGAATACCGATGAGTAATACCCTATCAATCCGCCAATCCACCCCAGATGATATTCAGCAAATTCGTCAGTTTATTCTGGAACTTGCAATTTATGAAAAAGCAGAACATGAAGTAGAAGCATCGGAAGCTGACCTACACAACACTTTATTCGGTGAGGGTGCCACGGCTCATTGCATCATATGCGAAAATGAGGGTGTGCCCATAGGCTTTGCAGTTTACTTTTTTAACTATTCAACATGGCAAGGGCGTAATGGACTCTACTTAGAAGACCTTTATGTTTCTCCACAATCTCGCGGTTTAGGCGCAGGAAAGGCGCTATTGCAGCATCTTGCCGGTATCGCCGTTGATAACAATTGCGGAAGATTTGAATGGAGTGTGCTTGACTGGAACAAGCCGGCTATCGACTTCTATGAGTCGCTAGGCGCAAAGGCGAAAAGCGAATGGCTTGGATACCGAATGGATGGAGAAACTCTGATAAACTTTGCAAAAAACGGACAATAACACTGTAGTACCATCCTGATTGAGTTCAGATTCGGGAAGGCTTTTTGAAGCGAAGCAGCTTGCTATTCATGTACTGCTTCGCTTTCTAACATTCATATCGACTTAACACCATGGCGACAATATTTCTTGTAATTCGCCACTTATCATCGTCGCTTAGGTTGTCTTCTATCTTAAATAGTTGAGGCCAAAAAGACTGCCCCTTAATGAGGCTGTCTATTTCATTAACCACCTGCTCTATATCTTCAAATGTTAGCCTATTGTCTGCTTCAGCTTTTTTGAGCCAGCGGTGCAGCGAAGATTCCTGCGCTTTTAACTGTGTTACTTCGTCTTTCAGCTTTTCAGGCTTGTAAAAAAAGTGACCAATGGCAACACGGGCTAGTTCAAGATGGCTGTCGCTGCACATAAACGATACCTCTTGAAATACTAATTCCTCTAGCTGCTCGTTTAAAGGCGAGTCGCTTTTATATTCTGCATTAATATCAACTAATGCACTCTGCCATTGCTCTTTGATTAAGTGCATCACCAAATATTCTTTGGTTGAGAAATGATTATAAACGGTCCGCTTCGATACATTTGCCAATTCGGCCAATTTATCCATACTTGTACCATTCACCCCAAACTCCTGAAACGCTTGGGTGGCGGCCTGAATGATAGCTTCTCGCTTTTTATCGCTTCGTCTGCGTGTAATGTCTGTCATTTAATAAAGTCTTAATGAATGCTAAGGCACATATTACACTGAACAGTTTACTTTTCAAATGAAGCACACTAAAATGCACTCAACAGTTTACTTTAAGAAGAAGCTCCATTCGGCTAATTCCGTTTCTTCTATTCTCTTTTTATTTAATTTGATATGGATTACAAAACATTATGTCCATGATGCGAATCTCTCGTACTTTTATCGTTACTGCGATCACCTTTTTAACCGTTGCTGCATGCACATCGGAAAAGACTGAGTCGTCAGAACCCGCCACCCCGCGCTATGTAAAGCTGGCAACGATTAGCAACATACCAAATTTTGATGAATTTACCTTTCCTGCGGTGGTATCAGCGGTTAAAACGGTAGATCTAAGCTTTGAAGTGTCTGGTCGCCTGATTCAAACCGACCTTGTAACGGGAAGTGATATTGAGAAGGGCAAACTCTTAGCCACTATCGATAGAGAGCCTTTTGAGCGCCGCGTAGAGCAGTCGAGAACACGGCTAGAACAGTCTAAGCGTGAACTTAGCCGCATCGAGAAAATGTTCGCACAAAATCTTGTTGCTCAAAGCTCCCTTGATTCGGCAAAAACGTCATACGAACTTGCTGTGCTTGATTTAAAAAATGCGGAACAAGATTTGAGCTACACCCAGCTTTATGCCCCTTTTGATGCCAAACTATCTCAACGACTCGTTGAAAATAATAGCTTTGTTGCTGCGGGTACGCCCATTGCTCGACTGCAGGATATGTCAAAAATCTATTTTAATATCAATGTACCTGAACGGCTGCTCACCGCTAATTTAGGTCGTGGTATAAAGCAGGCAAGTGCTACCCTTGCCACCAATAGAAGCCAGTGGTATCCAGTAACTTACGTCGAACATTCAACCCAGCCCGATCCGGTATCGCAAACTTACGAAGTCGTGTTTGCCATGGAGCCCCGGGAAGAGTTACCGCTTACTCCTGGCGCTCGCGCTATTGTAAAAGTAAGCCTGCAAGGCTCTATGTACCCCGAAGGACTTGTCGTGCCAGTGAAATCGTTAGTGGGAGATAAGGACAATGGGTTTGCTATATGGATCTTTGACGAGAACAACAGCCGCGTTAACAAACAGTCAATCAGCGTTAAACACATCGAAAATGAACTTGCTATTGTTGAAGGCGATATTCGTCTTGGGCAGCGCGTAGTATCGGCCGGGGCCACAAAAATGACGCCCGACATGAAAGTCCTCCCGTACAAAGGAGAGAAGTAATTCATGGATATAGCGCGCTTCTCAATAGATAAGCCGGTTAATGTATGGCTTATGGTAGTAATACTGCTGTTAGGCGGTATTCTGGCGATGTCGAAAATAGGACGTTTAGAAGACCCTGCTTTCACCATTAAACAAGTAAAGGTATATACCGCTTACCCTGGGGCGGGTGCAGAAAAAGTAGAGCGCGAAGTTACCGAGCGACTTGAAATTGCTATTCAACAAATGCCTCAACTTAAAAAGGTAAGCTCGGTATCATCTCCCGGCTTGTCAGAAGTCACGGTTGAAGTAAAAAGTACTTACGATAGTAAAGTACTTCCGCAAATTTGGGACGAGCTAAGAAAACGTATTCGCGACACCGCAAGTTCGCTTCCTACCGGTACGCAAGACCCTATTGTTTATGACGATTTTGGTGATGTATATGGTCTTTACTACGCCCTAAGTGCACCCGATTTTGACACTCGTGAGTTACGTGAGTTTGCTCGCATTATACGTCGAGACTTGCTGACTACAGAAGGGGTAGCAAAAGTGGATGTAACCGGTGTACAAAAAGAGCAAATAGTGGCTTACATCGACCCCTATCAACTGGCCGGTTTGGGCATATCATTCCCCGATTTAGCCTCTTTATTTCAAGACAATCTTCGCCCATTTAATGGTGGTCGCGTAAAAGTAGACGAAAAGAATGTCAGAATTATTGTTGAGCGCGCTCCCGATAAACTAGAAGAGATTTCTAACTTATCGGTGGTTATTCCTGGTACCAATCGCTCTTTACGGGTAGCGGACATTGCAACGCTAAAACTTGAGCCAGCAGACATTCAGTCTGTGTTAGTGCGCTATAACGGAGAAGAAGCATTAACACTCAGCGTATCAGCTCTTGAAGATGTCAATATTGTGGATGTAGGTGCGAAAGTAAACGCCAAAGTAGACGAATTGCTCAAACAATTGCCTGTGGGTATTACACTGACACCAATTTACGATCAAGCCTCGGTTGTTGATGAGTCGGTAGATGGGTTTATTAACAACTTAGTGATGTCAGTAGCTGTGGTAACCCTCACTTTGTGCCTATTTATGGGCTGGCGCTCTGGTGTCGTTGTGGGCACTGTTTTGCTTGTGACCGTACTAGGTACCATTTTGATAATGTGGTTAATGGGTATTCAGCTTCAGCGTATATCCCTAGGAGCCATGGTTATTGCTATGGGCATGTTGGTAGATAATGCCATTGTGGTTGCAGAAGGTATGATGCTTCGAATGGCCACGGGTACAACGGCAAAAAGCGCAGCAAGCTTCATTGTTAAGCGCACACAATGGCCGTTGCTGGGAGCCACCATTATTGGTATTGCAGCGTTTTCAGGTATTGGGTTATCTAACGACGCCACAGGCGAATTTTTATATTCACTATTTGCTGTTGTGCTTGTGTCACTGCTTATAAGCTGGGTATTAGCGGTAACCCTTGTGCCTGTATTGGGAGCCTACTTTTATAGAAAAGGTATGTCGTCAGGTGGTGATGAAAAACCCTCAACTATGCTCACCTATTTTAAAGGTGCACTCGTAAAAGCACTCAAATTTCGTTGGGTTACCATTGCCGCCTTAGTAGTTATTACCGTTGTGGCATATGGCAGTTTTGGTATGGTGAAACAAGGATTCTTTCCCCCTTCCAATGCCCCACTCTTCTTTGTTCACTATTGGGGCCCGCAAGACCGCGACATTCGAGCCACCGAAGTCATCGCCAAACAAGCCGAGAAACGCATTCTTGAAATGGAAAATGTAACGGCTGTTACCACCTTTGTTGGTCAGGGTGCTGACAGGTTTACTCTTACCTACGCCCCGAAAAGTGCAAACGAAAATTATGCCTTCTTTATGGTTAGGGCAAAAACATTGGATAGTATTCCTTCTATTCAAGAAGCGCTATCAGATAAGCTAACCGACTTAGACTTCGATGCCAGCTTTTACATGGAGCGCATGCAGTTTGGCCCGGGGTCTGGCGCCAAACTTGAAGCGAGATTTTCTGGCCCTGATACTGAGGTTCTTCGAGAAATAGCTGAGCAGGCTAAGCGCCTATTTGCAGAAGATGAGCAAATTATCGATGTGCGTCATAACTGGCGCGAGAAAGGGTTTGCCATTAATACTCAGTATGACAATTATAATGCAGGCATTGCTGGTGTATCCCACTCTGACTTTAGCCAAACTGTGCAATATGCCAGCAGTGGCGTGCAGTTAGGCACGGTTCAGGACGGCGACTATGCGTATAGCATCATGGCCAAAATGGGCAAAGCCGAAGACACCGAACTACAGTCAATTCGAGAATCACAGGTTTGGTCTTCACAGCAGCGCCAGTATGTTCCCTTCACGCAGGTGTCTAAAGGGCTGGAGCTTGTTACCGAAGAAATGCGAATTCACAGAAGGGACCGCTTGCGCACCATTACGGTAGAGGGTGAACCTGGTCCTAGCGAGACGGCTGCAAAGGCGTTCGAGAGAATACGACCAGTTGTCGAGTCTATCGAGCTACCGCCGGGGTATCACCTTGAATGGGGCGGAGAATTTGAAAGCTCTCGAGATGCCCAAAAAGCCTTGGGAGCAGGATTGCCAGCAGGCTTTTTAGTGATGTTTATTATATCAGTGTTGCTATTTGGCCGCGCCAGACAGCCTCTGATCATTTGGCTTGTGGTTCCTATGGCAGTAGTGGGGGTGGTATCCGGTCTACTTGCCACCGGGATGCCATTTGGTTTTATGTCTTTACTAGGGTTCCTTAGTTTGTTCGGCATGTTAATAAAAAATGCTATTGTATTAATTGAGGAAATTGACCTTCAAATTGAGGAAGGGCTGGCGATTAGAAAAGCGATTGTAGAGGCCACGCTAAGTCGTGTGCGACCTGTTGCGCTTGCGGCAGTGACTACCATACTGGGTATGGCGCCTCTGCTTTTCGACCCCTTCTTTGCAGATATGGCAGTGACGATTATGGGCGGTCTTTCCTTCGCCACTGTTTTAACGCTAATTGCCGTGCCTGTTTTATACAGCTTGCTATTTAAAGTTAGCTACCGCAAACAGTAGCGGCTGCTAGCCGATAGAGAAAGTTAGCACCACTGTGCTAACTTGCTCTTTCGGCAGCAACAACCTATATTCCCTAGCGCTTCGACTCAACTCGTTGTTGCATGAAGCGCATTACATCTCGCCAAGACACCATGCCCACCGGGTGCGACTTGTCATCGACAATCGGAATACATGATATTTTGTTGTTATTGAATAGTTCAATGGCAGTGAAAATAGAGTCGTCGGGCCTCATGGTAACTACATCACGAGTCATGATTTGATGGGCACGTTTATCTAGCGTTGCCCTGTCTAACATACGCTCGCTGATGGTATCTACAAAGGGACTCACCGCTTTTAACAAGTCTCTGTCAGATATAATGCCCTGCAGCTTGTGCTCATGAACCACAACTAAGTGGTGAAACCCCGTGGCCGTAAATAGTTCTCGCAACGACTGTAGACTGTCGTCCATGTAAACGCTCACCACGCGTTTAGACATAATATTAGCAACACTCATTGGGTAGATTCTCGCTGTATTGTTTTTTTATAAGGAATCAAAATTCATTTTGAGCATAAAAAGTGTTCCTGACAAAAGCAAGTTTAACTGCCACTTAACAATCGATTTCTCAAGCCCTGCTGCAATCTATAAAAACCTGCTAGCAAGATGGGAAAATAACCCTTAGACTGCGGGCATAAAAATAAAAACGACAGGTATACGTGGTTTAGATTATCTAATCACCTCACAGGCTTTATAGCGGCACGAAGCCGGTGTAAGCCAGTACTTATCAATTTTAGAAACAAGGGTTCTCGATTCAATGGCACAACAAAAAGTAGGTTTAGTGGGCTGGCGCGGTATGGTTGGCTCAGTATTAATGCAACGCATGCAAGAAGAAGACGATTTTGCGCATATTGAGCCCACATTTTTTACCACTTCTCAAAAAGGTAGCGCCGCACCGAACTTTGCCAATAAAACCGACAATGGCGAGGCCGGTGTTTTAGAAGACGCATACGATATAGACGCACTATCGCAGCAAGATATTATCATTACCTGTCAAGGCGGTGATTACACCAAAGCAGTTTATGAAGACTTGCGAGCCACTGGATGGAACGGCTATTGGATAGATGCTGCGTCAACACTTCGAATGAACGATGACGCCATTATTGTGCTAGATCCTGTTAACAACAGCGAAATATCTACTGGCATCGAGAAAGGAGTACGTACATTTGTGGGCGGTAACTGCACCGTATCACTTATGCTGCTAGCTTTAGGCGGACTGTTTGAAAAAGACTTGGTTGAATGGGCCTCTCCCATGACCTATCAAGCGGCGTCTGGTTCTGGAGCTAAACACATGCGAGAGCTTATCTCGCAAATGGGCGCCATTTTCGACAACGTCAAAACCAGCGTTGAAGACCCAGCAAAAGCTATCCTCGATATCGACCATCAGGTGGCTGAGTTTATTCGTAGTGAAGACTACCCAAGTGAACAATTTGGCGTCCCTCTTGCCGGCAGCCTTATTCCGTATATAGATTCTCAGCTACCTTCGGGTCAAAGCCGCGAAGAATGGAAGGCACAGGCTGAAGCAAACAAAATATTAGGCGTTAGTTCTGCACAGAAAAAGGAAATTCCGATTGACGGAATATGTGTTCGTGTAGGCGCGATGCGCAGTCACAGTCAAGCTATTACAATTAAGCTTAAAAAGGATTTGCCTGTAGAGGAAATAGAAGCCATTCTCGCCGCACATAATGAATGGGTGAAAGTTATCCCTAACGATAGGGATATCACCATGCAAGAACTTACTCCGGCTAAAGTCACCGGCACTCTGACCATTCCTGTGGGCCGAATTCGTAAGCTAAACATGGGGCCAGAATATATTTCTGCGTTTACAGTGGGCGATCAGCTGCTGTGGGGCGCTGCCGAACCTCTTCGCAGAATGTTGCGTATTTTATTATCAAAGAGTGAGTAAGCGATACGCTAGCTGCTGATAACATTGTTAAAGCTCCTCTTTAGGAGCTTTATTTTTAAGGGCCACAAATTTACGGGTTTAGAGTTACAGCCATATTCTTCTGTTTTCTGGCGCATATATCTCATTTTATTTGAGAAACAAGGGTTAGACTTACATGCGAATTACGGTACGATACAAATTCGTAACCGGCATTTCCGCATTACAAAAATCATTGTTAAATATGGGCTTCAAGAAGTTGACGAGAATAACCACATTTTGTTTTCTAGTGCTTATTTGCGTGCTGTCTTTTCATAGGCACGCTCAGGCTTTCGAAGTTTCTCAGTTAAACGAATTGGTAAATCGCGTAGATAATGAGCTTCCCATGCCCATTGGCGAGGCCATTGAATCAATGGAGGAATGGCTAAGCGAGCAAAGCATAGATACCGATACGAAACGCTTAATTGCTAGTTACTACGTTCAATATCTACTCAAATTACACCAATCTCCTAACGACAGTATTTTTGCTATTCTGCAAACTCTTGAAAATGACAGCCAACAAGGCTTAACCGTGTCCACCGGCATTGCGCGTATATATGGATTGAATGCAGATTACCAACAAAGCTATAGCTACTTTGACAAGGTCATATCACACCCCGCCGCATCAGCTAACGTCAAAGCTTATGCCATTGCTTATCTTATTCTCACTTATAGTGAAGGTCAGGTTTTTGCTCCAAATGCAAAGCTTATCAGCGAGCTCAACCTCCTGCTTACAGAAAACGACCTGCAACAGCTTCGGCCGTTATACGACACCATAGTCGCCGACTACTATCAGTCTATCAGCGCATTTGATATTGCACTTGATTACTATCAAAAGTCGCTCAATGGCGCAGAAAAGTCGCAGCAGTGGGTACTTATGAGCGACAGCCTTTATGCTATTGGTATTTTGTATAGAAATATTGGCCAATATGAGAAAGCGCTTGAGTATTTCAATTATGCGATTACCCATGATGTAAAAATAGACATTCAGTATTCTGAATATCTTGCTACATATGGTATGGCGACTACCTACTTTAGAGCTCAACGACTTGACGAAGCGCTCACGCTTTCTGAGGAAATTCTTGCCCACCCGCTTACATCATCGTTTTACGACAGTGAAATATACAGGCTAAAAGCAGAAGCACATTTGTCGCGAGGTGAACTGGAAAAAGCTGAAACCGCGCTGAACATGGCTCGTGATTTGTACGACAACAGTCGCCCGGGAGAGAGCACGACGTGGCGAGCACAATTAGAGCAAACGGCCTCACAAATAACCGCTGCAAGAGGCGACTATCAACTTGCTTTTTCCCAGTATGAGAAGTTTCACCAGGAATATATAAAAGCGAAAAAATATGAAGATTTAGAGCTGATAGAAAGTGCAAACTTAGTGCAGCAAATAGAACAAGAAAAGCAGAAAGCACTGCAGTTGGAAAAAGAAAACGAGGCGTTCAACGAACTGTTTAAAGCCCAAAATGCTGCTCAAAAGAGTCAGAGCCTTTACTCTAAACTTCTGGTACTGCTGGTTCTGCTCACTCTTTCCACCATCGTGATTATTTTACTGCTGCTGCGCAAGTCTCATAAAACCAATAAACTTTATTTAGACGCCAAAGAAAAGGCTGAATTACACAGCCGTCTCAAAACAGAGTTTATCTCAAACATTAGTCACGAAATTCGTACACCGCTGAACGCGATTATCGGCTTCGGTCAGGTGCTTATTGATAAAATGCAAGATAGAGAGAATAAAAAGCTCACTCGTCGCATTGTCAGCTCTTCACAAATGTTATTGCAGCTTATTAATGACCTACTCGATTTTGCAAAAATAGAAGCCGGAAAATTTGAGCTTGAGTTGGAAAGCCATAACCTCAAAAAAAGCGTTAGCAATCTCGCTGATATTTTTTATGAGCAAGCATCGCTAAAAGGTTTATCACTGCGCTTTAATATCGACAAGACCTTGCCCAAATACCTTGTTTTTGACGAATTACGGCTAAAGCAGGTTTTGGCAAACTTAATAAGCAACGCCATTAAGTTTTCTGATGCGGGCAACATCGAAATTGGAATAGGTGTTGAACATATTGAAGGAAATACATGCACGTTAAAAGTTTGGGTGAAAGATGAGGGAATTGGTCTTTCTCAATCTCAGCAAGACCACTTGTTCTCGCCTTTCACTCAGGCAGAGAGTTCAACCGCAAGAAAATATGGTGGCACGGGACTTGGCCTCAATATTAGCAATAACTTACTGGCGTTAATGAACTCATCGCTTAACGTTGAGAGTGAAAAAGGCAGCGGAGCAACATTTTCTTTCACACTAAGCTTAGCGGTGGGCGATGAGAAAGAAGAAAAGCGTTCACCGTCATCTGCTTCAGCGCCTGCGCATATCCAGTTTAAAAAGTGTCGAATTTTGCTCGCCGAAGATAACGAAATTAATGTGGAAGTTATCAGGTCGTTACTCAGTAATACTAATGCCGTGATAGATCGAGTAGAGAACGGAATACAGGCGCTTGAAGCCCTATCTGATGCGTCTTACGATCTTATTTTGATGGATATTCAAATGCCGCAAATGGATGGGTATGAGGCTTCACGAATTATTCGCAAAAAGCGTAATATAAAAACGCCAATAATTGCGTTAACCGCTAACGCAATGCAGCACGATATAGAAGAAAGCAAGAAAGCGGGGATGAATGCACATATCAGTAAACCCATTGAAAGAGTAAAACTTATCGAAGTGCTAAGCTCGTACTTGGGCTAAGCTTTGGTTTTGGCTTCGGCCTTAGCTGTGCAGTTAGGGCATCATCTGCGAAGCAGATAAATGAGGTGAGCCTTTCGCATTCTGCTCTGCACGTTTCATCAATTTCACAATATGGCTGTTTACCGGGGTCGCAATTCCGTGCTTCTTGCCCTTTTGCACGATTTCACCGTTGAGAAAATCGATTTCTGTCGGTCTATTTAACTCGAGATCTTCATACATAGAAGAGCGAGCTTGTGGGTCTATTTTTAATGTAGAGGCGGCAACCAGCTTAAACAGACTATCTGGAAGCGATAAAATATAAGGCATAAGAGAGGGTATTACCTTGCCAGTGCGCGCAGGTGTCACTCCTTCTGCCTTAAGAACCGCAAGCGCTTCTTTTTGCACTTCAGCGACTACTTTCCTGTAATCTCTACTGGCCAACTGTTGTTTTAACGGAATGCCCGATAATGCATTAACCGCATTATTTAAGTTGAGTATGAGCTTTCCGTACTGAACGCTTTTCAAATCGTCGTGTACGGTAACAGGAAGCCCAGCTTTGCTTAACAGAGTTAACAATGGCTGGCATATGCCGTGTTTATCCTCCATGGCTAAATGGCCTTCAGTACCGCAATGAAAGTGCCCCTTCCCTCTATAAAAAATATTAAAGGGAACCATTCCGCGCATTACGCTGTGAGGTAATAGTGATTGCAGCACATCGCCGTTAGTCACGCCATTTTGAAAACTCACAATGATAGAGTGTGACGCAGCGTACTGATTTATGACGTTTGCTGCGGCTTTTGTGTCTAAACTTTTCACACAAAGCAGAATAAAGTCTGCTTCAGTAAGTACATTGTTATCTGTTGTGAAATGAATGTCGCTGCTACTTACATTACTGTCTCGCTCTTCCCAATCGGTTATATGAAGGCCATATTGCGCTATATCCTGCTGTAAACGGGGCCTACCTATAAAACTCACGTTTGCGCCGGCGGCTAGCAAACATCCACCGATATAACATCCTACGCTGCCAGCGCCGAGTATGACTATTTTTGTAGTTTTGTTCTGTGTCATTGCTTTTTTTTAAATCCCAGCTTTTTCAATTCCAGCCTTTAAGCGCAAAGCGTCTTATTGATTACTTGCGAATGGCATCGACCACGGTTGGTGATTTAGCAATAAAAAGCGCGCAATGCTTAACGCTAGATTGCTCTTTATGCGCAGTAAAGTAAACATTGTCTTGAACTTGTGGTTGAATCAGTGACTATTGAATTGGCTATGTTTGAATTAGCTATGCTTTCTGCGAGCGAGCGCAACAGATAACCCCAAAAAAGCACAGGTGTTATTTTTAGGTAAGAGACCATACAATGTAAGCATAATCTAGTGTTTTTAATGAGGCGCCAATGTCAGAGCAAATGTTAAACCAGCAAGACAACACAGCAAAACAGCGAGTAAAAACCATAGGCGACCTTGCAGAACACCTTGATTACTCCTTTATGAACGCCTTAGTTGCCGATCCGCAAGCGGATAAGAACGGCGACGAACACACCCCAAGACAAGTATTCTCAGGGCATTATGTTCCAGTAACCCCTACCCCTATTAAAGATCCCAAATACATTGCCCACAGCCCTGCTTTTTTTGACGAACTTGGATTTGATGAGCAACTCGCTTACACAGATGAATTTAAACAGCTATTTTCCGGCGACATGGCAGGCCTACCTTCAGCGATAAAACCTCATGGCTGGTCTACAGGCTATGCTCTGTCTATTTACGGAACCGAATACACTCAGCAATGCCCGTTTCAGACCGGCAACGGCTATGGCGATGGACGGGCTATTTCAGTGATTGAAGCTGTTTTAAATGGAAAGCGCTGGGAAATGCAGCTAAAAGGTGCCGGACGTACTCCTTACTGCCGGGGTGCAGATGGCAGAGCCGTTCTGCGCTCAAGTGTGCGAGAGTTCCTAGTTCAAGAACATATGCATGCACTTGGCATACCGACGTCTAGGTCGCTTAGTCTTTTTATGTCTCAGTCGGAAACCGTAGATCGCCCTTGGTATCTAGAGGGCTCAAACTCTCAAGATCCAGAAGTCATGGTTCAAAATTTTGTTGCTATATCTACGCGAGTAGCGCCTTCGTTTATTCGCGTGGGGCAACTTGAGCTATTTGGTAGGCGTGCTAGACGCAATGAGTATCCTTCTGCGCTAGAGGAGCTTCAAAAGCTTGTTATGCACTTGATAGAAAGAGAATATACAAACGAAGTAGACAGCTCGCAACCATTTGAAAGCCAGCTCATCGCACTTGCCAAGGCTTTTCGTGAACGATTGACATCACTTATCGCCAACTGGATACGAGTGGGATACTGCCAAGGAAACTTCAACAGTGATAACTGCGCTGCGGGCGGATACACTCTCGACTATGGCCCTTTCGGATTCTGTGAACTGTTTGACCCTGCTTATCAGCCGTGGACAGGAGGAGGACGCCACTTTTCTTTTCTTAACCAACCCGTAGCCGCCGAAAAGAATTTTGATATGTTTTGCCGTGCAATTGAGCCTCTGCTCACAAATGCACCTTCAGCGCTTGAGGCATTGCGGGATGTAAATAGCGGTTTTTCTGCTGTAATGCAGGAAAAAATGGACACTATGTGGGCCGCTAAACTCGGGCTTAACACGTTTAATAATGAGTTGCTTCTGCAGTTGTTGCATTTAATGATGCGTACCGGTGTCGACTATAATCTCTTTTTTCGAGAGCTTTCAAAGCTTCCAAAAGAAGTGAGTGGCTTAACGAAGAGCTTTTACGTTCCTCTAAAAGAAGGTATGACTGAACAATGGAATGAGTGGCTTGATACGTGGCATGCGATCATAAAACATCAGGGAGATGGCAAGCAACAAGGAAATAGCGAGCTTGCAGCACAAAAAATGATGCGTAGCAACCCAAAATATACCTGGCGAGAATGGCTGGTTGTGCCTGCCTATAAAGAAGCTGAACAAGGAACATTTGAGCGTATACACGCATTACAACACATACTTTCAAAGCCCTATGATGAACAGTCGGTGCAGACAGAAGCAGAACACTACCGCTTGCGGCCTCGCGAATATTTTGGTGCGGGCGGTGTCTCTCATTACAGCTGTTCTTCATAGTTGCCACTTTCATAGAAAGTCACACCTCATGTTGCCTCAGAATAGCTAAATAACTTTACGAAACTGAGGTTTAGACTACGCTAAACCTAGGAACATAAATATTTATCTATCAATTTGCGCTGAAAAACAGCTCTTTTCGAACTGCTAGCAACATATTTTCTAATGAAAGCTGGCGGTTTCAGGCGAGGCGGCAGGTAAGTATCTGCATCAGCAAGAGGAGAATAGGACGTGCTAGAAATGGTCTTCAACGGCAGCTTTATGCCACACGGACACTGCTTGCTATGGCGTTGGGACTTATTATTCTTACACGTGGGTGGAGATGCACTCACAGGCCTCGCCTATGCGATGATACCCATAGCCCTTATCCATATTGTTCTAAAGCGAGATGATCTAAACTTCGATAGACTCTTCTTACTTTTTGCAGGGTTTATTAGTTTCTGTGGTATTACTCACTTACTTGGGCTTTTTAATATTTGGCATGGGTATTACTTTATAGAGGGCGTGGCGAAGCTGATCACTGGCCTTATCTCTATCGTAACTGCTGTAGTGTTATGGAAGTTAACGCCCCGAATTGTTGCCCTACCGAGTGCTGCCCTTCTAGCTCAACGAAACCAAGAGTTGTTAAACGCTCAGCAAGAACTCAAAGACATTAATATGACGCTTGAGGCGAAAATAGCAGAGCGAACCCGTGAGCTGCATATTCAGGCCAGCACCGATGAGCTGACATCTATACTTAATCGCCGCGCCATTCTAAAGGATTTAGACAACGAGATTAATCGTTGCCAGAGGCATCATCAAATATGCTCAGTACTCATGCTTGATGTGGACTATTTTAAACACGTTAATGATACCTATGGACACCAAGTTGGCGACGAGGTGTTAATAATGATTGCTGATGCGATTACCCAAACATGCAGGCAAACCGACTCTGTTGGGCGTTACGGTGGCGAGGAGTTTCTCATTGTATTGCCGCAAACCGATAGTCAACAGGCCTATGAGCTTGCTGAGAGAATACGCAAAAGTGTAGCGTCAATCTCCACACAACATCCGTTTTCCGTGAGCTGTAGCATAGGCGTTGCTACATTTGATGAAACCCTAGATATGCATACCTTGATAAAACGCGCTGATGAAGCCGTTTATAATGCGAAAGAAAAGGGCAGAAATTGCGTGTCTCATTGATGTGTGAAGACTTTATTGCCCTTTACCATCTACATACTCTCTCTTCTGCATTATTACGCAGCGGTTTTCAAAGAGGACGTTTTATTTCTGAAAGTGCGCCACCATTTAAGAGCCACCAGTGGCGCATATGCTAATTGTATTACTTTGCCGCTACAAAACGCTTTTCAATATACCCAATAATGGCTTTCGAATCATAAAGCCATTCAACGCCATCGTTGTTTTCAATGCGAAGACATGGGGTTTGCACTTTCCCGCCTCCTTGTAAAAGCTCTTCGCGATATGGAGAGCCTTCTGATACGCTTCGCTTTTTAACGGGTACGTTATACTTGTACATTGCTCTGCGCGTTTTGATGCAGAAGGGGCAGCCAAAAAATTGATATAAAGTTAGGTTTTCACTTTCAGCAATAACCTGAGACTGCTCTTCTGGCGAACGCTTTAGTTTAGAGCCTCGAGTAATTACATCGAAAAAGGCAATAATACTACCGAGTAAGTTACGAATAAGATTTACAAATAATTTCATTTTACGACTCAATTTACGAAAAAAGTGACAGTGAAACACATGCGCCGCATTCTACTACTTTGTATGTAGATAGTGTAATTAAGATAAGACCATTTACGCTATGCTAGAAATAAATAGGAATAAAAATAAAATACGAAATCTTTATAGGGTGAAAGTTATGAAACAGCGATCCACGTTATTTTTTTCTCGCGGGCCCGATTGGACAAATTGGGTAAAAAGCGAGTCAAAATTTAAGAAAATACCCGCAGCATTAGCATTAGCATTCGCAGCGTCTCTTTTAACAGGCTGTTTTTCAACGCCACCAGAATTAGGTGTTCAAAACGGCACACTCAAACCTTGTCCAAGCACGCCTAACTGCGTGACCAGTATGGGTACCGACAGTGAATCTATGCCAGCCTTAACGTTTAACGGCTCAATAGTGGCTGCAAAAGTTAGATTAATTGATATTATCAGCGACATGCCTCGCACATCGATAATTGAGCAAAACCATAACTATGTACACGCGGCGTTCTCATCAAAACTTTTTGGCTTTGTGGATGATGTTGAGTTTTTGTTGTCTTCAACACCTGATAATAAAACAATCATTGATTTTAGGTCGGCGTCTCGTTTGGGCTACTCAGACCTAGGCGTAAATAAAGAGCGCATGAACGCCATTACTGCGCAGTTTGAGAACGCAAAACCCGAATAAGTAGAATCAGGCTAAGTAAATGGTGATGGATACTGGTTTTACTCAACCTGTATCCTTCACTCTGAATCCGCACTATACCAGCGGCTGACAGATTTCACACCAATAAATTCTACGCCCGTTGCGCTGCGCCTTTACTATTGGTGAAACACATTGTCGGCAGGGTTGCTCCTCACGGTTGAATGCCATAAACCGAACGCTTTCATAGCTGCCCTTGGTCTTCGCCAGTTTTTTCGCTAACGCATTGGGTACCGTGTGCCCCCTTGTTTCGTATGCCCGCTTACTAATTAATAACGTTTGCTTAGCAAGCTCTGCCACCTGCTTTTCACTGAGTTGCTTTGGCTTATAATCTGGGTGTATGCCTGCGGCAAACAAAATTTCGCTGCGAAGATAGTTTCCGATACCGGCAATATAATGCTGATCTAAGTAAAGTGCACTGACGCTTCGATTGCAGAATCGCTTTGAAAGTAGCCTATCTCTTATGGTTTGCCAGGTTAAGTTAGGCTTTAGAATGTCAGGGCCTATTTTTCTCAAAAATGGATGTTCATCAAGCTCTTTTAACTGATAAATGCCAATATCTGAAGCACTGTATAATAGTGCACTCTGTTCAGCGGTATGCAACGCCAGTCTTAGCGAGCGTTTAGTATTGGGCATTTCACCCCGCTTAGCAGTCATCCAAACGCCGTAAAGCTGGTTATGAGAGTAGATAGAAAGCTGATTATTAAAGTGAATCAGCATTGCCTTCCCCCTCGTTTCTACATGACTTACGGTATGTCCTTTAAGTCTTTCTGCTCCTTGATGTAAATGTGGTAACCCCACTTCAATATCGTCTATTTGTTTGCCTTCAATTACCTTGGCAATCTTATCTGCGGCAAGACGGATCTCTGGGCCCTCTGGCATGTCAATGACCTTTTTAAATGTGATAAATGCTTATAGCTACCGGACTACTAATTTCAAAAAATTCAGCCCATCGCGCCGCAAGCGGGAAGAAAGGCTAAGCTATTTAAAGTCTCGGCTTATTTGAGAAAGTATACGTTGCAAACGAAGGAAGAGTTTTTCAATAAAAATTGAGGTGCGTGACGCAGTCTCACTTTTTATTGATATAAGATGCTTGGCTCTTTACTTGCGGGTTTAGATAAGAGGTTTTTTGATGTTTATTTGGTAATTAATGTGCACTTTAAAAACAACAAGGCCCTGCGTCATGCAAGGCCTCGATGCTATTTGGCGGAGAGAGAGGGATTCGAACCCTCGTTAGGTTTAACCCTAAACACACTTTCCAGGCGTGCGCCTTCAGCCACTCAGCCACCTCTCCAAATTTTTTATCAAGAACGTTTCTGCTTCGAAATTCCTTGAGCGCGCGTATAGTAGGTAAACCCACTGCTTTTATCAAGCGCTTGCTTTAAAATTGTATGTAATTGCTTACAAAACAATCTAATCGTTAAAGACCGCCCTTTGCTTTTAATTCTGCAGAAAAGTTTAACATGCGATCGAGAGGAACCAGTGCTTCAGTTCGAAGTGAATCATTGACAAATATTTCATGTCCATCACTACCTTCGGTTAACGAAGCCTTAATCGCCTCTAACCCGTTCATTGCCATCCATGGACAGTGAGCACAACTTTTACACGTAGCGCCGTTACCGCCCGTTGGAGCCTCTATAAACGTCTTGTTTGGCTCTAGTTGTTGCATCTTGTAAAAAATGCCTTTGTCGGTAGCAACAATAAAGGTGTCATTGTCCATTTCTTGCGATGCTTTAATAAGCTGGCTTGTGGAGCCAACCGCATCGGCCATCTCTACAACACTTGCTGGCGACTCTGGATGAACTAAAATTGCTGCATCGGGATATAGAGCTTTCATGTCTGCTAGTTTTTGCGCAGAAAACTCGTCGTGAACAATACATTCACCCTGCCACATGAGCATGTCTGCGCCCGTTTGCTTCGCAATGTATGAGCCTAAGTGTCTGTCTGGGCCCCAAATGATCTTTTTGCCTTGGCTATCGAGGTGCTCAACAATTTCTAACGCAATACTTGATGTAACCACCCAGTCAGCGCGGGCTTTCACAGCAGCAGACGTATTTGCGTACACAACAACGGTGTGGTCTGGATGCTGGTCACAAAACTCACTAAATTCTTTTGCAGGGCAGCCAATGTCTAAAGAACACGTTGCCTCTAGAGTTGGCATTAGCACTGTTTTCTCGGGGCTGAGGATTTTTGCCGTCTCACCCATAAAGCGCACGCCAGCAACAATAAGTGTTTGCTCTTCTGCGTCGCGGCCAAAACGCGCCATTTCAAGTGAATCGGCAACGCAACCGCCGGTCTCTTCAGCTAAAGCCTGAATTTCATGGTCGGTGTAATAATGCGCTACAAGCACGGCATTACGAGACTTAAGTAAGTCTTTAATTTCAGCCTTTAATTCGGCCTTACGTACTTCTGATAAGGGTTGTGGTTTTGCTGGAAAAGGGTAATCAACCTGTTCCACACGAAATGCTACTGACATTTACCTACATCTCAATTGCGACAAGGGCTGCGATTATACCCAAGTGTCATAAAAATTACACACTGCATGATTCATAAAGTTGTAATATTATCAGCATAGTGTGTTAGGAGAAAGTTCCCCGATTAAAATCGCAAGTTATAGGTAGTACTTACTTGAATGGGAATGCCGAAGATCAAACAAATGAGAGGAGATGGTGGGTCGTGCTGGATTCGAACCAGCGACCAATTGATTAAAAGTCAACTGCTCTACCAACTGAGCTAACGACCCATCCGATGACACGATATTATAAACTACAAAATGATGGTGGGTCGTGCTGGATTCGAACCAGCGACCAATTGATTAAAAGTCAACTGCTCTACCAACTGAGCTAACGACCCATCATTTGTGGTTTGAAAAGAGTGGTGGGTCGTGCTGGATTCGAACCAGCGACCAATTGATTAAAAGTCAACTGCTCTACCAACTGAGCTAACGACCCATCTTTTCGGTTGTTGCCTGTGTCTAGGCAACGGCGGCATATAATACTCAGATTTTTATCCGACGCAACCCATAATGGTCTTTTATTTCGATATTTTCACGAAAACACGACTAAGCGGTCAAAATCAAAACAAATAGCTGAGAATTTGTACCCAGCTTTGCCTAGTTTACTTAAAAATCGTTATTTGAACCGGTAAATAAGTACAACAAAGAGTTGTTGTTTACTTGTTGTATAGTCGTTACTTAACTGCAACAAACAGGTACAGATTATTAATCGGATAGAATAAAAAAGCCCCATATCGGGGCTTTGATTATTACAAGTTATTTAACCTTGACTCAGCTAAACGTTTCGCTGACGAGTCAGGATACTCATTCACGACCTGCATAAAGAGCTGCCTAGCAGACGCATTATCGCCATTTCGCTCTGATATGACGCCCAGCTTTAATAGCGCGTCTGGTCGTTTCGTCGAATCAGAAAAACGATTGACAACGATATTGAACTGCTCGCTTGCATCGCTCCACTGCTGCTTGTTAAACAGCAGCTGTCCCAGCCAATAGTGTGCGTTGGGCGCGTATTCACTATTAGGGAAGCGTTGTATGAACGCTTGGAACGCGGGGATCGCTTTGTCGTACTCGCGAGATTTTAAAATAAGATTAACGGCGCTCTCGTATGCCTCACTTTCCCCCACTTCTGGAGTAGCTGCTACCACAGGTGAAACCGAGCTTGCGTTAGCTGTGTTTGACCCATCGACATTTGTGAGTGCACCGCTTTGCTTAAGTGCTTCAACGCGTTTATCTATTTCTAAATACAGTTCACGCTGGCGCTCTAGCACTTTTTGAAGTTGATTAGTATTCACTTCTAAAGCACCGCGAAGTTGGTCAACCTCGTTTTGCATATTGTCTAACTGAGTTTGCATTTTGTGCTGCATCTCAGTGCGACTTTTTACAATTCGCTCTAATACCACAATGCGCTGCTCAAGCTCTCCACCACCGTTTGCATTAACAACAGGGGCTTGCGCGCTAACCGTAAACGCAGTGAGAGCGGCACATAGCGTGACGCTCCACTTTGCCGTATTTATCTCAATGAAAGTCATTAGCGGTATACAACCACTCCGCGACGATTTTGCGCGAATGCATATTCAGTTGAACCCATTACAGCTGGCTTCTCTTCACCATAAGACACTACTGACACTTGGCTACTGCTCACACCGGCATTTAAGAGGTATGTTTCAACAGCTTGCGCACGGCGTTCACCAAGTGCGATATTGTATTCAGGTGTACCGCGGCTGTCGGTATGACCTTCAATGGTTACATTAGTACCTGGGTTTTTGATAAGAAATGTTGCATGTTTGTCTAACAAACGCTGAAACTCTGGTTTAATGCTCGCACGGTCAAAATCGAAATAAACTGTTTGTTCGTTTTTCAGCGCTTCCATTTCCTGCTGAACCATTTCTTCTTGACGCTTCATACGCTGAGCAGCCTCTGCTTCAACGCGCTGTGCTTCAGCTTCACGAGCTTCGGCTTCGGCCTGTGCTTGTTCTTGGGCTAAGCGATTGCGTTCAGCCGCCATCTCTTCTTCACTAGGTCCCGACGAACATGCCATCATTGTCACTACTGGCAAGGCAATAATGAAGCTTTTCATCACTTTATTCATTTGCATCCTACTAATCCTTAATTTTATTGTTTAGTCGTTAAATTGTTAGAACAAAAATGGTGACCAACTCGGCGATTTTACTTGCCCATTGGCTGCTGGTAACCTAGCTTTAAAGCGCCCATCAAGAGAAACCAGTGACAACACTTGTTTCCCTTCATGTAGGGTACTGTAAATTATCATGCTTCCATTCGGCGCCACACTTGGCGACTCATCTAAGTAAGTTCTCGTAAGAACCTGAAGTGAATCTTCATCCAACGCTTGCTTTGCAATGTGGTAGTTACCATTGGTCTGATTCACCACCACCATCTGCTTACCATCCGGTGTTAACGTTGCGCCAAGGTTCTGTTCACCTACAAAGGTTACTCGCCTTACTTTCCTTGAATTTAAATTTACGCTATATATCTGAGGTTTACCACCCCGTTCAGAGCTAAAAATTAACCCACTGCTGTCTGGAAGCCAGGCCGGCTCGGTATCGATAGCTCTGTTTCGCGTAATGCGACGTAAATTTTTGGTGGCCAGATCCATAATGTAGATCTCTGGATTACCGTCTTTCGATAGCACCATAGCAAGCTGCTTTCCGTCAGGCGAAAACACCGGGCTGCTATTAATCCCAGGAAAATCAGTAATTCGCGTGCGTTCACTGGTGTAAATGTTCTGTATAAATATCTGCGGTCTGCGATTTTCAAAACTCACGTACGCCAAGCTTTCACCATCTGGCGACCACACCGGCGACATAAGAGGCTCAGGTGACGATAACAGTCGAGTCTCGTTTTCTCCGTCATAATCTGCAATAACCAATTGATAAGGTTTTTTAACGGTTTCTCTATCGCGAACGATCACATAGGCAATTTTGGTAAGAAATGCGCCGCGCACTCCCGTTAGCTTTTCATACACAATGTCGCTTATACGATGGGCATATTGACGAAAATCGCGACCACTCATTGACGCCTGACGAGCTACAATAACGTGCTCATTGCTGGTCATAAGTTTGCCGTCTTTAAGAACCTTGGCTTTACCGCCGTCTAATTGCCCTTTGAGTATGTCGACTAGTTGATAAGAAATAAGGTATTTATCTGCGCCTTGCTGCTCGACACTTCCTACAAGCACAGTATCAACGCCCATGTTAGCCCATGCAGTGTAACTCACCTCTTGCGCTGTTTTTGGGTATTGCGGCATGCTGTCTACCGCTATCGGGTTAAATTTACCACTGCGGGTTAAGTCAGCCCTCACTACTTGCGAGATATCGCCTGGTGGGTTTCCTTCTCCTTTCCATTGAAAAGGAACAATGCCAATAGGCCTTGCACTATTAACACCCTCGGTGATTACAATCTCTAGCGTGGCAAAGGCTTTCGCACTAAGCAACATCGAGATTACCGTCATCCATATTCCAAGTTTTTTCATACCGCTACAATTCCACTTTTAAATTGATGTCTTTTAATTGCTCGTAAACGTCTGGTGCATCAGATACCGGAAGCTTATCAGCTCGTCGGACAGCACTTTCAGCTGCCCTACACAACGCGTCATTACCTCCGAGAATGCGGATACTGGTAACGAAGCCCGTTGTTGCCAATTTTATGTTGAGTCTACACTCTTTGCCGTCAAAACTATCGTCTGAATACAAATTCCGTTTGATTGTTTGCGTAATTAGCGCAGTGTATCTTTCTACTTCAGACAGCACCTGTTTTTGACGGCGCTGTTGCTGCGCAGCACGTTCTTGTGCAAGCTGCTCTTGCATAATCCTTTCCATCTCTGCGCGCTCAGCAGCTTCTTTTTCCTTTCTCTTCGCATCTGCCTTGGCTTTTGCTTCTCTTGCTTTACGCTCTTTCTCTTTTTGCGCGGCTAAACGTTCAAGCTCTTTTTGTCTTTTAGCCTCTGCAGCCTGCGCTTCCCTCTTTTCTCTGGCACGCTTGGTTGCTAAAGCCTGCTGACGCTGTCTCTCTGCCGCTGCCGCAGCTTTTCGCTGCCGCTCAGCCTCTTGCGCACGGGCCTGAGCTTCGGCCTGCGCTGCAGCCCGCTTTTTATCGGCAATAGCCTGAGCATCAATAAACGTTGCTTCTATCACAGGCGCGTTACTCGGCGCGCTGGGAAGAGGGTCTGGAGAGAAACTGACGCTAATAAGTAACACCATAGCCACAACAAAATGCAGCGCCAGCGACTTGTAAAGGCCTAGCTTTTCGTTATTTAACGGCGAACTAGCAGAAGTACGGCTGCTTTTGGCATTTGCATTGTTGGCATTATTGCCAGCCGCACCTCTATTTATCGTGTTTTTTTGATCACTGGGTTTAGACATGCATCGCCTACTCAACAGGATCAGTCATAAGGCCGACCGACGGAACGCCCGCTTGTTGAAGTAATACCATAAGCTGAATGACCTCATTGTACGCCACCTGCCCATCTCCCTTTACCACTACTGGAGTATTTGGGGATTTCTCCAGCTGAGCGCTTACAATAGCACCAAGCTCTTCTTCGCTTATAGGCGATTCCTGGTCATCGCCCACGTTAAGAAAGTACCTTCCCTTCACATCTACCGAGGCAATAATGGGAGGATTATCTTCTTGTTCAATGGGGTTCGCACTTGCTTTGGGTAAATCTACTTTTACCCCTTGAGAGATAAGGGGCGCTGTTACCATAAAGATAATAAGCAGAACCAGCATAACATCGATGTATGGCACTACATTGATTTCTGAAACCGGTCTACGGCGTTTTCTAACGTACATATTATTGACCCCGCTATAAACGCTTATACTTGCTGCGCTTGAGCTGCAGCTTGGCGGTGAAGAATTGCAGAGAATTCCTCCATGAAATTACCGTAACTGTTTTCTAA
Organism: Alteromonas hispanica; assembly: GCF_010500915.1. GTDB lineage: Bacteria > Pseudomonadota > Gammaproteobacteria > Enterobacterales > Alteromonadaceae > Alteromonas > Alteromonas hispanica. The sequence goes on along the minus strand of NZ_JAAAWP010000002.1, from coordinate 482,995 downwards.
TTTTTCAACTTGATGACTAAAGCGATTGTAAGCAATTACCGCCGGAATAGCCGCAAACAGACCTATCGCAGTAGCAATAAGCGCCTCAGCGATACCAGGCGCAACCATTGCTAGCGTTGCTTGCTGAACTTCACCTAGAGCAATAAAAGCGTTCATGATCCCCCAAACCGTGCCAAACAAACCTATGTAAGGGCTTATTGAGCCTGCTGTAGCTAAAAACGGTAGACGACTTTCAAGTTCTTCTACTTGACGAGACATAGAAACGCGCATTGCTCGATAAGTACCATCAACCACACCATTAGTGGGCGTATTAGATTTACGCAGCCTTACAAACTCTTTAAAACCTGCACAAAAGATGCTGCCCATGCCGGTTAGCTGAGCTCTCGAAGATAACTCTTGATACAGTTTGTTCAAATCGGCACCAGACCAAAACTTATCCTCAAACTGACGCATTTCAGTACGTGCAGCATTTAGCGCTTTACTGCGCTGAAATATGAATGTCCAGGATGCGACAGAAACGCTGAGTAATAGCAGCATTACCAGTTGCACAATAAAACTTGCTTGTAGAAACAAGCCAATAAAAGTGAGATCAGATGACACGCGAAATTTCCCCTAACAAAGTACGTGGTAGTCGTTTTGGCTTCATAGCCGTTATATCGACACAGGCAACCTGAATATCCGCAGATACCAATTTTAAGCCATTATTATTTTTTATCGTTTGTTGAAACGTCATACTAGCGCCTTTTAATTCTACAACGCGAGTTTCAATACTCAACAGTTCATTGAAACGCGCCGGCGCATAGTTATGCATCTCAACGCGTTTGACGACAAAAGCGATAGATTGTTCCATAAGTATATCTTGTTCATACCCCAAACCGCGGAGCCACTCGGTTCGTGCCCTTTCCATGAATTTGAGATAATTTGCGTAATACACAATTCCACCGGCATCCGTGTCTTCGTAATACACTCTTATTTGATGTAAGTGCATAACTATTCCTCTAACAATAATTTAATTAATCCATATGCCAGATAAACAGGCCATGAATTGCGACAAATAACATATTAAAACAAGTGCCAAACCACTATCAAACTTGAGCTTTAAACTTTTTACAACCACAAAATAACACATCATTTACACATTAGTTTTTCTAAGTCTAAAAAATAATTTTACTCAATTGAGCAATTCCAATAGATGTCTATAATGCATCGCATCAGTCGCACAGAGCGTGATGGTGCTAAGCACGGTCATGCAAGAGTTTTTCTCCTGTAGACATGAGTTCCCTGGATTTATTTCCTTCAACACTTGTTGTTTTAGCCCGCTCTATGAGCGGGCTTTTTTTTGCCTGTAACTCTTTAGATCAATTTATAAAGATAGAAATATTTGAAGCGAACCGACCACCACAGCCCTGAAGTGGCCACCCGTAGCCGAATGTTAGGTCGTTGGCGTGAAACCAAAGTGAAGATAGGCACGTTGCGAAGCTATGCGTCCCCTGGGAGTACGTTGTAAAAAGCCCTGCTGTATAAGGAAAGGTTCGATAACATCTTCGATGGTCTCCTTTTCCTCTCCAATCGCTGCGGCTAAATTGTCTAAACCCACGGGGCCGCCATCAAATTTTTCTATAATAGCTGTTAGCAATTTACGATCCATATAATCGAAACCTTCTTTATCTACATCTAGCATATCAAGGGCTTTTGCTGCGATATCAGGTCCTACCGTGCCATCAGACTTAATTTCGGCGTAATCACGTACTCGTCTTAACAGGCGATTCGCAATACGCGGTGTACCTCTAGCGCGACAGGCAACCTCTGTTGCGCCTTCTTCTGTCATTTCTAGGTTTAGGTAGCTTGCACTTCTTGAGACTATCGTGGTGAGGTCTTTAACAGAGTAGAATTCAAGACGCTGTACAATGCCAAAGCGATCTCTAAGTGGCGACGTCAATGAGCCTGCGCGGGTTGTTGCGCCCACTAATGTAAAGGGCGGGAGGTCGAGCTTTATCGAGCGTGCCGCAGGCCCCTCTCCTATCATGATATCTAGCTGGTAGTCTTCCATGGCAGGATAAAGAATTTCTTCAACTACCGGACTCAGACGATGAATTTCATCGATAAAAAGAACATCGTTTTTCTCAAGGTTTGTAAGCAATGCGGCTAAATCACCAGCTTTTTCTAGCACAGGCCCCGAGGTCGTTTTAATGTTCACGCCCATTTCATTGGCAACAATATTGGCCAAGGTTGTTTTACCTAACCCAGGAGGCCCAAAAATAAGGAGATGATCTAGTGCGTCTTCTCTGTTGCGCGCAGCCTGAATAAAAATTTCCATTTGCTCACACACATGAGGCTGGCCTGTATAGTCTGCCAGCATCTTCGGCCGAATAGCGCGATCGATAACTTCATCTTCTGTATTAGCATCCGGCGTAATGAGTCTGTCGGCTTCTATCATTATTTATCTACTTATTAATTGCGTAATTATAGGGCTGCTTTTAATGCTTCGCGTATGAGCGACTCGCTTTCCATGCCATCAGTGTAAACACTGTCGACTAACTTACTCGCTTGCGCAGGCTTGTATCCAAGTGCAATAAGTGCACTTTGGGCTTCTTCGCGGGCGCTATTAACGTTAACGATAGTATTCCCACCAGAGAGTAAGTCACTGCTCGGTGGCGGAACAGCGATGCTTTGCATCTTACCAAATTTGGCTAATCTATCTTTTAACTCAACAACGAGTCGCTCGGCGGTTTTGCGCCCAATGCCGGGCAGACTAACAAGAGCAGAAACGTCCTCGTTTTGCACACTAGCTAAAAACTGCGACGCCGACATGCCAGATAAAATAGCAAGGCCGAGTTTCGGACCTACACCGTTCGCCTTTATCAGCTCACGAAACAATCCTCGCTCAAGTTTATCAGCAAAGCCAAAAAGTAACTGCGCGTCTTCTCGCACAACAAAGTGGGTGTAAACAACAACTTCTTCGCCCACAGCGGGCAATTGGTAAAAGCTGGTCATGGGCATATGTATTTCATACCCTACGCCAGCAACATCAACAAGAATTTCTGGAGGCTGTTTTTCAACCAACGTACCGCGAATTCGTCCAATCATTTATATTCTCTTTTTATGCCCTGCACGTATGAAAAATAGATCGGTTCTAGAAGGTTATCGCAATCGGCCGCGCACTGTTTTGCGCGCTTGCCCTGCCATATTAATAAGACTTTGCTCAGTATTGGCATGGCACAACGCCACGGCAAGGGCGTCTGCTGCGTCAGCCTGGGGAGTACCGCTTAAGTTCAGCAAATGTTTTACCATGTGCTGAACCTGCGTTTTATCTGCGTTGCCCTTCCCCACCACGGCCTGCTTTATCTGCCTTGCGCTATATTCAGCGACAGGCAGTTGAGACTGTGTTGCAGCAACAATAGCAGCACCCCGCGCTTGCCCAAGCTTTAACGCAGAGTCTGGATTTTTGGCCATAAAAACCTGCTCTATGGCAAACTGCGAAGGACCATACTGGCGAATAATATCGCCCACGCCGGTAAAAATATTGGCAAGTCGAGAAGGTAAATCTGTTGTGCCAACTCGAATACATCCACTTGCTACATAGACCAATTTACCCTGCTTTCGCGCAATTAAACCGTAGCCTGTGATCCTAGAACCTGGATCTATACCCAGTATAACCATTAAGAAGCATTCGGTACAAACAATGATACCGCCTCTCTGTTTGACGGCGACCAAAGCCGTTGAAGAGCCTCTTCCTTTGACACCCATTCATACTGAAGGTGTTCGGTTAAACTAATTGGCGTATCACTACTGACTTTCAAAGAAAAGACGTGCTCGATATTATGCTCGGTACCAGGGGGATAACGACGTTGCCATCGTTTGCGGATAATGTATTTATTTTGTTTGTGGTGGTTATTAATGCGTAAACCTAGCGATTTTGCATCAATACCTGTCTCCTCGAACACCTCTCTATAGGCGGTTTCGATAGGTAATTCACCCTCTTCCAACGCACCCGTGACAGACTGCCAAAACGAAGCGTCGTCCATGCGTTGCAACAACAGCACTCGGTGGTGTTCGTCGTATAACACCACCAGCGCTGATTCAGGCTTTTTATATGCCATGATTTATGATTGCTTCTTCACCGTTGCAATGGCTAAATCTTCAAGCTGCTGAGGATTAGCCGGGCTTGGTGCCGAAGTAAGTGGGCACGCAGCAGTCGTTGTCTTCGGAAACGCCATTACGTCACGAATTGACGTAGCGCCCGTCATTAACATAACAAGACGATCTAAGCCAAACGCTAAACCAGCGTGAGGAGGCGCACCAAAGCGAAGGGCATCAAGCAAAAAGCCAAACTTGTTTTTAGCTTCTTCGTCATCAATACCCAAAATATTAAATACCGTAGATTGCATATCTTCGTTATGGATACGAACTGAACCACCGCCTAACTCTACACCGTTCAGCACCATGTCGTATGCATCTGATAATGCGTCTACTGGGTTGGCCTTTAATTCTTCCGGCGTAAGACCTCTTGGTGCCGTAAACGGATGATGAATTGCGTGAAGCTGTCCATCGAACTCTTCGAACATAGGGAAGTCGACTACCCAAAGCGGTTTCCAATCGCCTTCTAATAATTCAAAATCTTCGCCTAATTTCAAACGAAGTGCGCCCATTGCCTCAGTGACTACATTGTAGGTGTCGGCACCAAATAGAAGAATATCCCCTGCCTGTGCGCCAGTGCGCTCAATAATGGCGTCGGTAATATCTTCACTTAAAAATTTAAGAACCGGTGACTGCAACCCTTCTTGACCCGGTGAAAGTTCATTCACTTTAATCCACGCCAACCCTTTAGCACCGTAAATGCCCACGAACTTGGTGTATTCATCTATTTGTTTACGCGAAAGTTTAGCCCCACCTGGAACACGAATAGCACTAACACGGCCTTTTGGATCCGTTGCTGGACCGCTAAACACTTTAAACTCTACGTGTTGCAGTAAATCAGCCACGTCGGTTAACTCTAGCGGATTACGCAAATCGGGTTTGTCGCTGCCAAAACGTTTCATTGCTTCTGCGTAGGTCATTTTAGGAAATTCACCTAAATCTACACCCAACATTTTATTAAATAAGCTGCGGATCATACGCTCGGTAATGTCCATAACACCGGATGCATCTAAAAAGGTGGTTTCGATATCGATTTGAGTGAACTCTGGCTGACGATCAGCACGCAAATCTTCATCTCTGAAACACTTAACGATTTGATAGTAACGATCCATTCCCGACATCATCAGCAACTGTTTAAATAACTGGGGCGACTGAGGAAGTGCAAAAAACTCGCCTTTGTGGGTACGGCTAGGAACTAGATAATCTCTTGCGCCTTCTGGCGTCGCTTTGGTCAAAATTGGCGTTTCAATATCTAAAAAGCCTTCGTCTTCTAAAAAGCGTCTAACGGCACCTGTCACTTTTGCTCTAAATTGTAGGCGCTGGCTCATAACTGGGCGACGCAAATCAAGGTAACGGTAGCGCAGGCGCTGCTCTTCCGAGTTTTCTTGGTTCCAATCTAGGGGGAGCACGTCTGACTTATTGATCACTTCTAAGCCAGTACCTAATATTTCTATCTCGCCAGTGCGCATTTCTTTATTTATTTGACCTTCTGGCCGAGCGCGAACTTTACCGATAAGCTTCACACAAAATTCGCCGCGTAGCGTGTTGGCAACAGAGAGGACTTCTGGTAGGTCCGGGTCGAAAACAACCTGTACAATCCCTTCTCTATCACGAAGGTCAATAAAAATTACGCCACCTAAATCGCGACGTTTGTTAACCCAGCCACATAGTGTGACTTCTTGCCCAATGTAAGTTGAATCGATGTTCCCACAGTAATCTGTGCGCATGGTCGTTGACCCCTGATATTTTTCTTGCTTAACGTGACGATTTACGCACTTTGTGGCACTTTTTGTTTGCTCTACTTCAGCACTGCTATAAACAGGCAATCAAATAGGCAATAAAGCCCAGCGTAATCATTACACTGATGTATTAGAATAAGGTCGCATAGTATAAACAAATGCGCCGTAAAGCCCAATGACAAATATGAACAATCCCGTATTGAATACGGGCGGAAATTCAAAAAGCCTGCCGCCCGTTTTTATTGGCTTACCCATGTGGCAACACAGTCACTGGCCAAGCTCATGGTTTGCATCTTTTCCCAAGGCACAAAGTCAGCTTATTCATTATGCAAAAGAATGTAACACCGTTGAAGGTAACACCACTTTTTACTCTCTACCTGATATTAACGCTGTAGAACGGTGGGCAGACTCGGTTGGCGAAGACTTTTCGTTTACGTTTAAATTTAATCAGCAAATTACTCATGTTAATCAACTGCAACACTGTGAGGACGAGGTAAAGCAGCAGCTTTCATTATTGGCGCCACTAAAGCAAAAACTTGGCGTAATGATGGTTCAACTTCCCGCGAGTTTTAGCCCCGCAAAACTTGCTGTGCTCGATAATTTTCTGAGCCTGCTTCCCAACGATCTGCATGTAGCCGTTGAAGTAAGACATCTGCAGTTTTTTGCTAAAAAAGATGAAGAGAAAGCGTTAAATCAACTGCTGATTGCTCACAATGCTAATCGTATTATTATGGATACAAGAGCGCTTTTTACTGGCCCAGAAACTAGCGAAATAGTAAGAGAAGTAAGAATTAAAAAACCCAAAGTGCCTGTGAACGTTATTGCCACTGGCGAAAAGCCAATAGTGCGCTTTGTTGGCAACGATAGTGACGACGACAATACCGCCTGCCTTCGTCCGTGGGTAAAAAAAGTGCACCAGTGGCGCGTTGAAGGGAAAACGCCATATTTCTTCTGTCACCGCCCAGACAATAAAGATGCGCCTTGGTTAGCATCTTTATTTATCAGCATGTATAACGACGCATTTCCTGGTACGCCTATCCGGGCACTTTCACTTGCGAAGATCCCTCAGCAAGACAGCTTATTTTAATTGGTGAGCTGGATACGTTAGCGAAAATCAGCAGCATCCAATTCATGCTTTTTCATTAATTTATGCATATCAGTGCGATTTCTCCCCGCAAGGTCAGCCGCACGTGTCACGTTACCATCAGTCATCTTTAACAGTTTGAAAAGATACTGCTGTTCAAAAGCATCTCTAGCTTCGGTCAGTGTTGGCCAACTTTGCCTTGTTGCAGATAATGCTTGCTCAACGAGGTGTAGCGGTATTACTGGGGTTTGGGTTAGGGCAACACATTGCTCAACCACGTTAACTAATTGACGTACATTACCCGGCCAAGACGATGTAGCTAACTGCTGCATGGCATCATCTGAAAACTGACTGACTTCCACACCGTGTCGCTGAGCACTCTTTTGCAACAGCGTGCGCGCAAGAAGAGGTATATCTTCACTTCTCGCTTTTAGTGAAGGAAGTTTTAAGTTCACCACGTTTAAGCGATAGTAAAGATCTTCTCTAAATGTTCCCGCTTCCATTTCTTTGTGCAAATCTTTATGCGTTGCTGAGATGATTCGCACATCAATATCGACTTGTTTACTACTGCCAACAGGGCGAATTTGCCGTTCTTGAAGCGCACGCAGTAGCTTAACTTGCAGTGTCATTGGCATATCGCCAATCTCATCTAAAAACAAGGTACCGCCATCAGCTTCCTTAAACAGGCCAGGATGTGCAGTTACCGCACCGGTGAACGCCCCTTTTGCATGCCCAAATAGCTCGGATTCCAAAAGATTCTCTGGTAATGCCCCACAGTTAATAGCAACAAAAGGCTTTTCACTGCGATCGCTTGCCTTGTGAATAGCGTTTGCAAGAAGCTCTTTTCCCGTTCCACTTGCGCCACTGATAAGCACAGACACTTCGCGCTTCGCTATTCGAAAAGCTTGGTCTAGCACATTGAGCATCTCTGGAGAGCGAGTAATAATTTCTTTCGCCCAGTCTCCCGGTTTAACCGCCTGTGACTGATTGAGCGCTTTTTGCAAAAGTGCACGCAGTTCTTCATGTTCCACTGGCTTTGGCAAAAATCCGAATACGCCACGCTGAGTGGCCTCTATGGCATCTGCAATAGTGCCGTGTGCAGTCATCAAAATAACGGGAATATCTTGTCGTATGGCCATTATTTCTTCGAACAAACTTAACCCATCGAGCCCTGGCATACGCAAATCGCTGAGAACCACATCAAAACTGCTATTTTGTAGTTTTTTTAATGCAGACTGTCCGTCTTCAACGGCTGTAACATTATAGCCCTCGCCTTCTAAACGAATAGTTAACAACCTAAGTAGGCTTTTATCATCATCGACCAACAATAAGTCAGGGTGGTTGTTCGCCTTGTCACTCATTGCTGCGTACTCCTATTTTTATCCATTAATGTCGCTTCTATCTGTAATAGTTCTTCTAATTTCTTACGCAATCCATCGAGCTCATTTTGTAGCTCAATTAACTTTTCACCGCGAGAGGTGTTTTCTTTTTCCAAAACCACTAGCGCTGACTCAAACTGCATTAGTAAATTGTTTTGCTCTGACGCAATAACGTCGATGGCCTTTCTGCTAACCGGCTTAAAACCCTCTAAAACATCGTTAACTGCAAGCTGTGCTCTTAGCTTGTCCTGGTAAGGAGTATCGTTTGGAAGCGTTAGAATGTAGGCGTGCAACTTATCAAACTCGCTATCCGTTAACGCTGTTAAGATCTCTTTTCTCTGAGGCCATGATTGATCTGATGCCCTTATCCAAAGATTTACCCAATACCTCGCATTACAGTTGTGTTTAAATCCTTTTGGCGCAGTCTCATACAAGCAAAACCTTTTACTTAACGTCTGTGAATGCCCTTCTCCGGAAGCGTCAGGCAACTGCTTTTTCGAGCTGGATAAACTCTCACAACCGACTAGAAAGAACACGGCGATAAAGAAACAACTTAATCTCATTTTTATTTTTCCTGTTGCGCAGTTATTGCACTGCGACACTGTCACGTTGTCAAGCTGGGCGAGCTTCATTCTGGGCAATGGCTACCCGAAAGCAAACATCCGCATAGTCTACCTCTACTACTTGCACATCGCCATGCATAAGTCGCGCGCAATCGGCAACAATGGACAATCCTAAGCCAGTACCAATGACATTGTCGTTACGTGGCTCGGTGCCTCGAATAAAAGGTTCAAACATAGTGTCTATTGACTCTGGTTTAATTGGATTACCGTGATTTGCTACATCAAGGAAAAGTATCTCGTTTCGTATATACACACTGACATATATCGGCTTGCCCACGGCGCCGTGAGCCACTGCATTAGATACAAGGTTATCGAGAATTCGACGAAACAACTCTTCGTCTAAAATAACTTCTTCTACCTGAACATCTACAATAACATCCCGATTTTGAATGGCTAACGCGTAGTCTTCTATACATGCATCGATAAGCAGCTTTGGTTTGTATTGAATTAATTTTGGCTGGGCTTGCTGGAGCAACAAATTGTAGTCTAGTAATTTTTCAACCAGCGTATTGAGCCTTTGCGTGCTGCTGCTTAATAACGACAGCACTTCTCGCTGATTATCATTTAAATCCCCCACAACATTTTCAGATAGTAGACTACACCCTTCCTTAATACTCGCTAATGGAGTTTTCAATTCGTGTGCGGCATGTCGCAACAGCGCAGTGCGAATATGCTCAAGCTGTTGGAGACGGTCGTACAGCCAATGAAGATCTTTTTCAACATCCAGTAATTCTCTTGGCGCATGTCGAGTTAATGGCGGTAACTGCCCCTTACTATGAGCCAAAATACGAATGATTTTTTTAAGATTGTTTACCGGATTAACAATGAGTTGACTGCCCAAAAGTATTAACAGTAGTGAGACACTGACCAGCATTGCGGTAGACCACGCCTGCTTTGCTTGCATCGCGTTTAGGTCGTTTTGCTGGAGCTGAACTCGCTCGGAGATCACAGTTTCTACTTCCCGACGAAGTTGAGTAACACTGTCTTTGATAGTGGCTAAATAGGCATTTAAAAGAAGCTGATCTTCAATGTCGCGATAACCCGCTAACTGATCAATCTGAGTAGTTAAGAAGCTACATATTTCACCATCACCCAATCCCTGGCACAAATTGTCGGCAGCCACTGCAAATTGCTCTAACGCATTGTCTGATAGCGTCGCCACTCGCTCACTCTTTAGCACAGAGTATTGTCTTATGCTGCGTTCAACATCGACAACTGCATTATCGAGACGCTGTACATCGCCCACAATTTCAACAACAAATCGAGTTTCAAGTGTCGTCATCTGACCCACTTTAGCCAGATCGCTCTGACTTTGCCAAAGTAACGCAATAAGCGGGATTAGGGCGAGTACGAAACTTCCCAGCGTTAACTGCCGTAGAGAGCCTAGCTGAACTATACGTTCGCTTAAGGAAAATTTTTTAACCAGAACTTTATCCTCTCTACATGTCATCAATATTTTCAGTTTTGCTTAACGCTAGTACACGCTGAGCTAATTTTCTTGCGCTACCGCGACTTTGCTAGCACCGCTGGTAACTCGAGGAGTAAGTGAGCTCATAGCAAGTTCTTGTGCCGTTAACTTTCCGTCCTCGTCATCATCGATAAGCCCGAAATTACGCAATAGTTCTATGTGTTGAACCGCTTCTTTTAGCGAGATAAAGCCGTCCTCATCTTTATCGAGTTCTTGCATTAACATATTGGCAGGCGACGCCGTAGCTGAACCTATCGACAGTACTTGAATCAATATACACGTAAAAAGACCGGTAACTAACTTCTTTGAATTCTTCATCATAAATCCCTCGTAATTGACTAAAATTACATCCGTTTGACCCAACTTTTCACAATTCACTTAGCTCAGTCTTGTCTGCTAAAAAGAAATTGCAACAACATCAACGACTAAAAAGTTTTGGTCGAGTTCACAACAAAGGACAATGCTAAATTCGCGCCAACCTACTTAAAAGATGGGAATAACTCTATTTATCAATACTTTAATAAAAAACAGGGTGTACAAGGATAATTAAGGTGTCGCAGAAAGGAAACACTTCATGGGTGTCGGTATTTTTTGGTGTCTGAATTAGGACCTAAATTGACTTTCTTCATAGAAGGGCGCAGAGCTAAGCAGAGTCTTTAAAGGCACTGGTTTACTAAACATATAACCCTGAACATTGTCACAGCCATGCTGTCGCAGATAGTCCCACTGTTCAAAATTTTCAATACCCTCGGCACATACCGTCAGTGAGAGACGTTTCGCCAAATCGATAATAGCTCCTGTTACAAGCCTGCTGCGTTCAGAGGTTTGAAGTTCCATGACAAATTGTCTGTCGACTTTGAGCGTATCAATAGTGATCTGGGTAAGGTAACTCAGTGAAGAATACCCAGTGCCAAAGTCATCAAGTGCAATAGAAAACCCCATGTTACTCATTCTTCTGAAGAACTTATTAGAAAGCTCGAAGTTTTCAAGGTAAGCACTTTCTGTTACTTCAAATTCCATATTTTCGGGGTTTACGTCGTATAGATTGAGCGTGTTGTATATGTAATCAAAAAGCTGCGCGTTTCTTAAATCGTGCCCAGATAAATTAACCGATACTTTGAAATTTTTGGGTGCCCACTGCTTTATGTCAGGGAAATCCATGCATACATGCTTAATAATCCATTGGGTTATCGCTGTTATTTTTCCGCCTTGTTCGGCAATTGGAATGAATTCATTTGGCATAACCATGCCGAACTCAGGGTGCTGCCAACGAATAAGCGCCTCTGCACCAATAACATGGCCCTGGTTGTCTACTTTAACCTGGTAGTAAACAATAAACTCGTCTTCACGTAAACCTTGCTCGATACCGTTTGCAATTTGCAGTTTGCGTTTGTGCGACTCCACCATATTGGGAGTGAAAAGCGTGTAACTTCCTCGCCCTTTTGCCTTCGAACGATACATGGCCAAGTCGGCATTACTCATTAAATCACTCAGCTCGTAATTAGCATCACTCGCCTTTGCAACACCAACACTTAGGCCAACGGTAAGAGAAAGTCCGCGCATCTCGAAAGGTTCATCGAAAGCAGATAGTAGCCTCACTGCTAATTGCTGTGCTGCGTGGTCAGTCACTTCTCTGTCGGGGAAAACAATAAACTCATCTCCCCCTAAACGGGCGAATAAATCATCATTGCGAAGCAAACGCTGAACTCTGTCCGCCACTTCTATCAAAATTAAATCGCCAGTCTCATGACCAAGAGAGTCGTTTATACCTTTAAAACCGTCTAAGTCGAAAAACAAGAGCATCATGTCTTCGTCGTTTCGCTTTGCCCGCGCTAGCTCTAGTCTTAGGTTATCAAGTACGTATTGCCTGTTTGGCAGACCAGTCAAACTGTCGTAATTGGCTAATCTAGCCATAGTTTCTTGCTGATCGAACAGCGTTTGTTTTTGCTCAAAGTTTATTAATAACTCTACCTCAATTGTATCGAGCAGGCTGTTAATGTTGTCGCCTAACTTTCCAAACTCATTTTGTGTGGCAATAGACGTGCGCAATGCATAATCTTTTGTCTCAAACAAATTTTGAGTAAATAGTCGCAGTTCAGACAAAGGCTTTATAAGGTGGCGAATAACTAGCAAGCATGCGCCAACACAAAGCAAACCTATAGCCAAAATCAAGGACGCTTGACGAACTAACTTTCTCGCACTGTGAACGGGAACAGCAGCCTGTGCGTCGGCGTGAATGATTATATGACCAAGCGGATATGTGCTTGTGCCAACAAGATTATGCGAGGTAATTATGCCGTCATTTGAAGAGGTAATACCGAAAGGAACATCTTGTGGTATAACCGCTAGGGTGCTGACATATTCAGACGCCGGTTTTAGCGAAACTGATGTAATCTCTTCGAAGTTAGTATCGTAAAGTGTAACGGAGATAAGATAGTCGTAGTCTCTCACGGCTTTAAAAAGCAATTCGTATTTATCGACGTTTTTTGAGCCTGTATCCGCAAAAACGCTCAGCTGCGACGCAAGGCTCGTGCCCAAAGCACTGGTGTTACTCTCAACAACTTCTTTTAAAAGTGCATCCTGTTCAAGTTTGTTAACCACAAATACGGCAAGAGCGAGCACTAACATTGATACTGCTATTACCGCTCCGATGGTTACCTTAACTGACTTAAACAAAACCACACCTTAATTCGATTATCGATTATAAAAAACAGCGGCTTATGTTACCCGCTTAAGGTGGAGAATAATATGTGAGGACGAGGTTAAATAACAACTCTTTTTCACCCCGCCTTAAAAGCCGTGACTCGCCTAGCTTTGCGCGTCAATCTTTGCGTATTGGCCTTTGCGTATTAGCCTTTGCAATTAGTCGCTGCTGTTTTGCTGCTTCACATCGAGTTTTGTTTTAATAAATTGGCTGTGGGGAACGTACAGTAAGTCAGCAATTTGCCGAATGGTACTTTCTTCAAGAGGTGCTAATGTGCTGTCTGCATAGGCAATAGCCCAAAGACTACGAATAATGTTGGCTTTTTCATCGGCACTACAGTGAGCGTTGACGACCTTGGTAAACTGCACAACATCGATAGCGTTCTCAGAGGTTTCCTCTCCCTCTTCAAGTAGTAATGAAAGCGCCTCTTCATCAAGGTTAACGTGCTTTTTGAGCTGCTGATGATAGGCCTTGCGCTCCTCATCGGTTACCTCATTGTCGGCGTTAACTATTTCGCTCAGCAATGCGGCAGTGGCAAGTTCGAGTGAATACTTGGGCTGCTCTTCTTTTTTAGCGTCTTCAAAAAGAGTAAGAAATCGTTTCAGCATAATATTTTCCGTGTGTTGGTTATCTCCATTTAATAGTATCTGTTACTCAAAAACAGCGGAAATCGTTTAATTGCGCTATTTTGACGCTAACAAGAGCTAGGGTGTGCCCTTAGTATCTATAGTACAGATGACTTTACTGCCTTTGTCTTCAAACCACATCTGATCGCACATGGCTTGAACAAGGGCCAGTCCTCTTCCGTAAGATTCGTCATCGTTTACACTTTTGAGGTTATCCCAGCTAAATCCACGCCCACTGTCTTTAACCGTAATACGAATTTTATGCTGATTGGGCAATGCTTCAATTGTGATAGTGATGCTGGCGTCACTGAGTTGATTCAGCAACTTTTCTCGCAGTTGATAATAGGTATGAAAGCCTTCGCTAGTGCTTTTAAGCTTAGAGTCTAATAGCAAAACACCGTGCTCTAACGCGTTATTAAATAACTCAGATATCACCGTGTAGAGTATAGAGCGAACATTTTGGATACCCTCACACTGGCCTGCTATTTGAAGCACGCGCTGCAGCACGTCTGGTTGTTTTAAATGTTCAGCAGAAAGGGCAATCTCATGTAAAGACGGCAAAGCAATACCTGAATTATCCTTGGGCACTAATTCGATGGGCTGTGATGCAAAGATAACCGCTGATATATCGTCGTCAAAGGTCTTGCTGACACTGTAATTGAGTACTTTCTGATACAGCCCCTCTGCCGTAACCGTCTGATTCTCACGCTTCATTGAATGAATAATATCTACCAAACCTTCTTCCATGAGCATGTGGTTAGTCCCGTTAGCAACTTCGATAAGCCCATCGCTTACAACAATGAGTTGTGTTCCTCGGCTCAGGCTTATCGTATCGCATTGAGTATCAAACTCTTCATTCTCGAGTATTCCTAGCGCCATATGCCGAGCGGGTATCTGCCTTAACCCTTCGGGCATACCAACTTCCTCGAATCTTGCCCCCCCTATGAAAGCTGATTCTTTATTCGCCTGCGATGTGTTGCATATTACTGCGGGCATGCCTCCCTGCCACAGAGTGACTCGCGTGCCTGATGCATCTATTTCGCCCACTACAGCAGCCATAAACATATCGTGGGGAAGGAATTTTAACAGTATGTGATTGAGCTCTTTGGCAAGCTCAGATACCGATACTCCCTGCTGTGATAATTCTTGAAATGCTCTAGTCACAGGCAGTGCACCAACAGCTGAAGCCAAGCCGTGGCCCGTGAAGTCTCCAACGACAAAATAAATACCGCCACTCGGGCTGGCCTCACACAAAAACACATCGCCATTGAAGCTTTGTGCCGGCTTTATGCAATAATCAAAATACGATAGTACTTTAGGATCGTTAACAATCGCATTGCTAAAAATGTGCTCAACAATGGCATGCTCTCTTGCCACGCGCTGATTGAATAACAATAGGGCTTTGTTTTGCTGCTCAATACGCAAACTCAGCGCTCTTATTTGAAGATGAGCGCGAATTTTGGCGATAAGAATGTGTTTATCGAAAGGCTTTGTTGCAAAGTCATTTCCACCAACGTCTAAGCATTTTACTAAGCTTTCTTTATCGTCGAGCGCTGTAATAAACAAAATGGGCAAATAATGTTCAGTAGCATGAGAGCGAAGATGCTTTACGACATCAAATCCGCTCATATCAGGCATCACCACATCAAGTAATACGAGATCAGGTTGCTCACGTTTGTATTTATCGATTGCCTCGGCACCATTTGCAGCCTCAATACAATCAGTGTACCCAGCGTTTTCCAACAAGTTTACGAGCAAAATTCGGTTAATAGACTCGTCGTCTACAATGAGTATTTTCATAACCTATTCCAAAGCAACAAAGCTTTTTTATTAACTGCTTTTGTTTAGGGACACGGGTTTACTCGCGCTTATTTAGTTGCTCCCACTTACACAGCACTATTAGTGATAGCGCGCTGCATAGCCCTTTTAACGAAGCTCAAACTTTTTATCGAAACGGGAAATTTGCAAGATTTTCGCTACCTGTGGACGTGCGTTCTCAATACTATAAGTATAATTATTCTGCTTGAGAGATTTCTGCATGTTTAAAAGCATGCCTAGGGCAGAACTATCCATGTACTCGGTATTTGATAGGTCGACAGCAATATGTCGTGTATCGGGGTTTACACTACCGTACGCACTTCTAAAATCTTCGACTTTGCTAAAATCGAATTTCTCCCCTGTCTTTATGACCAAGACTTCATTTTGCTGACGATATTCTGTCGTAATTGCCATTGTGTCTCCCTAAAATACAGTTGGAAATGCTTCATCATTTCCCGTCAAGTTTGCTATTCTTAAACTCATTGGAAAGAGATAGCGTTCTTCTATAATAGTTTAATGATAGTAGCTAGAAACCTGATTAAATCATTAGTGTTGGCTCGTCTTAACTGATAAGACGCAAATGTCAGCTTGGCAGATTTTTGAAAAATATAAAGGCAAAATTAGAAAATAGAGGCAGATATGCAAGATTGGCAAGATGCTCTTTTGGTCTATAGTACAGAGAGTGGTAAAGTAAAACCTGAGCAAAAAGCCCCTTCTAGATCGGTGTCAGATGACGGTATTGTTCGCATTCACCGCGAAACCAAAGGGCGAAAGGGAAAAGGTGTGTCACTTGTGAAAGGGCTAGACATGCCTCCCGCTGACCTAAAAAAGCTTGGGTCAGAATTAAAGAAAAAATGCGGTTGCGGTGGTTCGGTTAAAGAAGGTGTTATCGAAGTGCAAACTGATGACAGAGAGAAGCTTCGCAGCTTGCTAGAAGAGAAAGGTCATAAGGTAAAACTTGCAGGCGGATAAGTTAGGTATCCCCCTTCTTTTTCATCAACATATAACAAAAAGAGTCTGAAATGGAAAAGCTGTCAATTTCTGATTTACATATTATTTTAGTCGAGCCCTCTGATACGCAGAGGAAGATAATCACAACGCTGTTGCTCAAAGAAAGTGTTAAGGAAATTGACCCTGTCAGTACCTTCGGCGAAGCGAAATCTGCTATCCGTGCTCACGGGGCAGATCTGGTAGTAAGCTCAATGTATTTTGAAGACGGAACCGCACTTGATCTTCTCAAGTTTATTAAGGAAAGCGATGAGTTTACATCGATTCCCTTCATGTTGGTATCCAGTGAAAACCGCATGAGCAAACTTGAGGAATTCAAGCAAGCAGGTGTAGCAGCAATACTTCCAAAGCCTTTCGAGCCTCTTCATCTATCACGTGCGCTGAATGCTAGCTTAGACCTCATTAATCACGACGAACTGGATTTAGAACTCTTCGATGTTCATGATGTTCGCGTATTGTTGGTGGATGACAGCAAATTAGCCCGCAACCACATTCGTCGAGTGCTTGAGGGCATGGGACTAAAACGTATTAAAGAAGCTGAAAATGGTGCGATGGCGCTAACGCTGATAAAAGATGAAGCATTTGATTTAGTAGTTACCGACTACAACATGCCTGAAATGGATGGCCGAGAGCTTTCTGAGTTCATTCGTTTTAACCCAGAAACAACGCATATTCCTATTATCATGGTTACCTCGGAGTCTGCTGACAGCATGCACATGGCAAACATTCAACAAACCGGTGTAAATGCTCTTTGTGATAAACCATTTGAACCCAACGAAGTAAGACAAATGCTTTCTGCGCTGCTAAGCAACTAGGGAACTAAGCAACTAGGGGAGTAGGCAACTAATCAACTAAAAATACTGGTAGGGGCTAGTGCAGGCTAGTCTAGCTGAATGCTTATTCAGTCAAATGTAAAAAAGCATAGATAAATAAATATCAAGAAATAAGAAAATAAAAATAAATGCCGGTGTAAAAATCGGTTGACACAATAGTCTAATAGACTTACATTCTGAACCATGAAATCAGATATTCAGCAAGTAGCAGCTTTCTTTTTTGCGTTTATACCCTTTACCTGAGGGAGGCGCTGCTACATGCAAAGAAACCTCCCTCTGGGGAGGTTTTTTTTTATCTTTTGAGAAAGCTTTTTATTAATTTTTACACGGGAATATTATGTCAGACACTGCATTAGATACTGTCAGAAAGCGTATTACTGCGCTAGACAGCGAGTTACTAAACTTGCTGGCTGAGCGAAGAAAACTTACCAACGAGGTAGCTGAAACAAAAATAAAGCACCATATTCCCGTGCGCGATCAGAAACGAGAAGAGCAGCTACTTGTAAGACTTATAAAAGAAGGGCAGCGAGTAGATTTAGATCCTCACTACGTAACACAAATTTTTCATGTGATTATTGAGGATTCAGTATTAAATCAGCAGGCTATGTTGGCAGAACGTGCTAATCCAGGCAGTTCGCTGCCGCTTAACCGGGTTGCTTTTCTAGGTGATAAAGGGTCTTACTCTTATCTGGCAACTCAAAAATACTTCTCCCGCCGTCCCGGTGAGTTGCTAGAAATTGGCTGCCAAAGCTTCGCTGAAATTATCAATAAAGTAGAGAATACCGAGGCCGACTACGCGGTTCTACCAATTGAAAATACAACATCAGGCAGTATTAACGAGGTTTATGACCAACTTCAACATACGCAGCTAAGTATTATTGGAGAGCTTACTCACCCTATTCGTCATACGCTACTGGTGGGCGCTGACACCTCTATTGAGAAAATAAAAACACTTTACGCTCACCCTCAGGTCTTCACACAATGTAGCCACTTTTTAGCGGAATTAGGCAATGTTGAAGTTAAAACCATGGACAGCACTTCTTCTGCTATGCTGACAGTTAGCGAACTAGCTCGTGAAGATGTGGCAGCTATTGGCAGCGAAGCTGGCGGAAACTTATATGGCCTTACTGCAATAAAGAGTAACTTGGCAAACCAAAAAGAAAACCATAGTAGATTTATTGTTGTCGCTAGAAACGCCGTTACCGTTCCTCTGCAAGTTCCCGCTAAAACTACACTTGTTATGTCCACGGTGCAAAAGCCAGGTGCATTGGTAGAAGCGCTTCTGGTGCTTCGAGAAAATAAAATCAATATGACAAAACTGGAATCTCGTCCAATACCTGGTAACCCGTGGGAAGAAATGTTCTATATCGATGTGGAAGGCAACGTAGAAGATGGTCCTGTTCAAACCGCCTTCGAATCTCTTCGCAGTATAACTCGATATATTAAAGTGCTAGGTTGCTATCCGAGCGAGGAAATAAGCCCAACCAAGGTAGCTGCAGCAAGCGCATTATCCGAGTAGATATAGCCTAAGCTATTCTTTAGAAACACCATCTATCAAAAAAGCGAGGTACCAAATGAAGTGTTCACTTCAGGTCCTCGCTTTTTATGTTTGTCACTGCTCAGATAGTTCTGGTACCTGACTAACCGAGCCTCACTTGTCTCTCAATAGCTGTCCATCATCTGCTTTTAATAGTAACTGCTTACTATCTACTAAGCATTTTTTAGCGTAGTCGCCAAACCAACTCCCCACCTTCATAAACTGCTCAACGAAGGCCTTTTTATCACCACTTTCAAGCAACGATAAAGCAAGTCCAAAGCGCTCATAAAAGCGTCTTAGTAGAGCAAAGTTATCGGGGTTGTTGAAGATAATATCTGCATATAACTGAGGTGACTGCGCAAATAATCGTCCAACCATGGCAAGTTCTAAACGGTAAATAGGAGAGCTAAACATAGTCAGCGAGTTTAAATCAGGATCTTCACCTCTTAAATGCTCACCATAGACGAAGGTATTGAAATGCCGCATTACCTGAATGTAAGCCATCGCTTCGTCGTGCTCTTTCGCGGTGGAGTTATGAATGGTTGCGCCCCAAATACGCATCTGCTCTATTAACCATTGATACTGTTCGCTGTACCTGCCTTCACATGCCACTACCACTTGCTTAATCATACCGGGTGCATCTGGCCCAAACATGGGATGCAGCCCCACTACTGGCCCTTTGTGAACGCCCAACATTGCATTTAATGGCATTGCTTTAATACTGGTAATATCTGCCAGTACGCAATCATCGCGCAGCATAGTAAGTTGGTTGATGACAGATTCAGTTAAGTTAATAGGCACGGCCACAATCACTAATGAGGCGGCAGACAGGAGCGTGGATGCTGTTCCATTGTCCCAATCGTCTCTTTCAACCACGTTTACCGTGTATTTACTACGTTGGAATAGACTAACGAACACTCGTCCAAGTGCCCCTTCACCACCAATAACGACAACATTGTCTATATCTGGCTTAACGCAGCGGTACTCATTGTTTTGTGTATGGTAAGACTCGCGCATAACGCGGCGAAGAAGATCTTCAGTAAGATCAGCTGATACCCCGAGAGATTCGGCTTGCTGCCGTCTAGACGCGATTAATTCTTTCTCTCGCTTTGGTACATAAACGGGCATACCGGCTTGCGCCTTAATTTGTCCTACCCGCGTTGTTATTTTGTTGCGTTTCGCTAGCAGCTCGACGAGCTGGGTATCCAGCTCGTCGATGTCTTCACGCAGTGACGCCAATTGCTGTGAAAAATCGGCCATTGTGGTTTATCCTTGAATCAAATGGCACATGCAATCAGCTATGCCACGGTACGCTTATTTTGGCGTAAGGGTAGCACAGTTATCAATTTATCTCTGGTTTGAGAAATAAGGTTTTCAGTACTTTCCCAATCGATACAACCATCGGTAATCGATACGCCGTACTCCAATTCTTCGTACTTTTTACCATCTGCTTTTTGATTACCTGGCTTGAGGTGGCTCTCGAGCATGATGCCAATAATAGACTGATTGCCTTCGAGAATTTGATTTACCACGTTTTGCGCTACAAGCGGCTGACGGCGGTAGTCTTTTGACGAATTCGCGTGACTACAATCAACCACTAAACCAGCAGTTAGGTTGGCTTCCTGCATTTCTAATTCGCATTCAGATACGCATACAGAATCGTAATTGGGCTGTTTGCCACCGCGAAGAATAATGTGTCCATCAGGATTACCGCTGGTACCAATAATACTCACCTGCCCCTGCTTGTTTATACCCATAAAGCGATGACCAGAAGCGGCTGATTTAAGTGCATTAATGGCGATACCTAAGCCACCGTCTGTACCGTTTTTAAAACCTACCGGCATAGAAAGGCCGCTAGCCATTTCGCGGTGAGTTTGAGACTCTGATGTACGCGCTCCAATTGCAGACCAGCTAAAGAGTTCAGCTAGATACTGTGGGCTGATTGGATCCAGAGCTTCTGTCGCCACAGGTAACTCTAACTCGGCTAACCAAATAAGTAGCTCGCGGGCTTTTCGCAAGCCTGTTTCAATATCAAATGTACCGTCGATATGCGGGTCGTTAATGAGTCCCTTCCAGCCTGTTGTGGTACGTGGCTTTTCAAAATATACGCGCATTACAATAAACAGCGTATCTTTACATGACTCGTGAAGTTCTTTTAGCTTAAGTGCATATTCCTTCGCTGCTTCAACATCGTGAATAGAGCACGGACCACAGACTACCAACATACGGTGATCGCGGCGGTGAATGATATCTGAGATAATTTTGCGCGAATCAGAAATTGCAGCGAGTGCTTTATCTGAAACGGGAAGTTCTGCGCTTAAGGCATCGGGGGTGATAAGTACGTCTTCGGCACTTATATGAACATTATTTACAGTGTCCTTGATCATGGAAAGCTCTCTTAACTAGAAAATGGAAAAAATTAAACGCTAAAAGAGTATGCAACCTGCATGTAAACCTTATTGTACAACCAGCTTATTCTATATTTCTTTAACGTCGTTGACTTTTTAACAATTAACCACTAAGTAAGCAAGCAATAACGCATAATACTTTAATCTAGGATATATTCGAGGTTAAGTTTGTCATTTAACGCAGATTAAAACACCCGTTTGTTCACTCTTTCACCAACAGTCAGTATTTTAAAATCTGCCTAATTAGGGTGACTTTTGCTTTGCAAGATCCTTGAGCACCTATACCAAGCCTTAAAAACTATCACCGCACAAAGCTAATAATTCACCACTATAAATAAGCTAAATTTTTATCTTTTTGGCTTCGTTATATAGTGGCTATTTTCCATATGCCCAAATAGTCAAATAGCTGTCCAACCAAATATAAAAGAGAACGCCATGCAAACTGTTTCAGTTAGTTTTATAGACAACGTCGCTCTTCTCACAATGAAAAACGGCGAGAACAGACACAACCCCCAATTTGCCAAAGATATGCGGCTAGCGCTTGATAGCATATTAGCAAATAAGGCTTGTAAAGCCCTTGTCATAACTTCTGATGACGAAAAGTGTTTTAGTTTAGGTATCGACACAGACTGGTTAATGCCTGCAATGAAAGCTCATCACTTTGAAGAAGTTAAGCAATTTATGCACAGCATGGACGACGTGTTTAAAACACTTCTCTTATTTCCTCTTCCGGTGATTGCCGCTATAAACGGACATGCTTTTGGGAATGGAGCTATTTTAGCTTGTGCCTGCGACTTCAGGTTTATGAGAGCCGATAAAGGTTTCTTCTGTTTCCCGGAAGTCGATCTGTCAATTCCATTTTTACCTGGCATGATTGCTTTTGTTAAAAAAGCTGTACCTTATTACCGGTTTAACGAGATGAAACTTTCAGGAAGACGAGTATCGGGCAGTGAACTTGAGCGAGACCATGTCGTTGAGAAAGCCTACAACTCCCTAGATGAGCTTATGGACGGCGCAATTGAATACGCCAAAACCTTCGACAAAAAGCGCTCTATTTTCGGTGAACACAAAAAGCGCCTGCACAAAGACATTATTGAGACAATAGACACTGAGAATCCACCGCTTATCGACTCACTCTCCCTCATGGTCTGAGCCAATCACTTTTTTCGCTCGCGTAAACTCATTGCCAGCGCGAGCGAACGGTTTGTCTTTTAAAAACATACGCTTTTTATGTGTGCGCTTGTGGAAAAGGTCTATGTGCCAATTCCAATATACTGAGCCAACTCGCAAGAACACGGTTACAAATAACGAGCCAACGATACACCACGCATAATCGATATCGACGGCAAACAATAGGGCATAGGTTAAACCACCCGCCAAACAAGCGCTTGCATATAGGTCTCCTCGCATAACCAAGGGCACCTCTCGGCATACAACGTCGCGCATTAAGCCTCCGAAAATCCCTGTGGTCAAACCCATAGTTATCGCTACCAACATTCCGGTACCTTCAATCAATGCCTTTTCAATGCCGACAATATTGAAGACAGCCAAGCCAATTGCGTCCATGACGATAAAATAGAAGCTTGCCGGTGAAGGCATGTAACGAATGAAGAGGATAGTTGCTAAAATAGCCAAGTACACAACAAACAAGTAATCTGAGACTACTACCCAGAAAATAGGCTTTCCAAGAAGAAGATCGCGAATAGTTCCGCCACCCACCGCAGTCATCGCACCTACGACCACAATGCCGAAACCGTTGATGTTTTTATTATGCCCCAATAGAGCACCGGAAATGGCGAAGAAAGCGACACCTACAATATTTAAAAATAAAAAGTAATCTGAGGTCATTGGAAGCTTGAAGGTTAAAATTATTTAATAGTGTACTAATGGCTATTGATAGAGATGAAAGATGTAAAAGGATCGAATTACAGCCACAAAAAAACCCGCACAAGGCGGGTTTTTTCGAAGTTAACAATAACGCAAGGATTAGTAATCTTAGTTAAGCTTCTCTTTGATACGTGCAGATTTACCTGAACGCTCACGTAGATAGTAAAGCTTAGCACGACGAACCGCACCGCGACGTTTAACTTCAATAGAAGAGACTTGCGGGCTGTGTGTTTGGAACACACGCTCAACGCCTTCGCCGCTAGAAATCTTACGTACGGTAAAAGACGAGTGCAGACCACGGTTACGCTTAGCGATAACAACACCTTCATAAGCCTGAAGACGCTCTTTGTCACCTTCGGTAACGCGAACTTTAACAATTACTGTGTCACCTGGACCAAACTCAGGTACATCAGTTTTAAGCTGTTCTTGCTCAATTTTTTTGATGATATCTTGACTGACTTTGCTCATCATATCCTCTCGTCCTAGTTAACTGTCATCTCGCTGCAGTTGCGCTTGGAATAATTCTAACAAACGCCGCTGCTCCTCAGTCAGAGCTAGGTGGTTTAACAAATCAGGGCGACGTTGCATTGTTCTACCTAAAGACTGCATCAGTCGCCACTGCCTAATTTTTTCGTGATCACCACTTAAAAGCACCTCGGGTACCTTTTGACCTTCAAGCACTTCTGGCCGCGTATAATGCGGGCAATCCAAAAGGCCATCTGTGAAAGAATCTTCAACTGCTGAGGCTTTGTGGCCTAGCACGCCGGGAACCAATCTAGCAATTGCGTCCATTAAGACCATTGCCGGTAGTTCACCGCCACTTAACACGTAATCGCCGATGGAGACTTCTTCATCTACATGGCTTTCTATTACCCGTTCGTCGATTCCTTCATATCGACCGCAAATTAAAATTGTGCGTTCGATATTGGCTAAGCGCTGCACGCCAGCCTGGTCAAGGGGTTTCCCTTGTGGTGATAAATAGATCACCTTACTGTTGTCACCGCCAACTTTCTTGGCAGCGTGTATTGCGTCAGTGAGCGGTTTTACCATCATCAGCATACCGGGTCCGCCTCCGTAGGGGCGATCGTCTACTGTACGATGGCGGTCATGAGTAAAGTCACGGGGGTTAAAAGTATCAACCGACAACTTACCAGACTTAACAGCTCTTCCTATTACACCCTGCTGGGTGAACGGGGAAAACATGTCTGGAAACAGGCTAATAACTCCAAACCACTTTTCCGGAGTCACTTAAAACCCCGGGTCCCAGTCAACTTTAATGACCTTCGCTTCCTTATCTACCTCTTGTACGACTTCATCGAATACAAAAGGCACAAGTCTTTCTTTTTGACCAAAAGCATCGCCTACATTAGCTTTGACGTGAATGACGTCATTTGCACCTGTGTTAAATACCTCTTTCACCACACCTAAGTCGTAACCTTGCGTTGTTACCACTTTCATGCCGGTGAGCTCACGCCAATAAATACCGTCATCACCCAAATCGGGAAGTTGCGAAGCGTTAATGCAAATATCCAAGTTTTTGATGCTTTCAGCATCGTCTCGATTATCAACACCCTCAATCTTCGCTACTAGGCTTTTACCATGCGTTCGCCACTGGTCAATCGAGCATTTTTTTTCTTCGCCAAGAAACCATGGCGTATAATCAAAAATGCCCTCTGGCTTTTCTGTATAGCTGTTGATTTTGACCCAACCTTTTACACCGTAAGGTGCTCCAATTTTGCCAACAATCACTTTGTCAGACGCTAGACTCATCTATACTCACCAGTTAAAACAGCTTACGCTGCAGATTTTTTCGCTTCTTTTACCAAGCTAGATACGCGATCTGATAAGCTCGCGCCTACGCCAACCCAGTAATCAACACGCTCTAAATCAACGCGAAGACGCTCCGCTTGACCTCGTGCTGTAGGGTTGAAGAAACCGATGTTTTCAATGAAACGACCGTTTCTTGCACGGCTGCTATCAGCAACCACTAGTTGATAAAATGGACGCTTTTTCGCGCCACCACGCTGTAAACGAATAGTAACCATAAATGCCTCAAACTCGTTGTAGCGTTACCGTTAACTTAAGCCTTCTTTCGTGTGCAAAATTTACGCACCTGATAGAAGGCTGGCGAATTATACGGATGTGGAGGGTGAATGCAAGTAGAAATACGGGTTATGTGGTGGGAAAAGTAGTGTCCTACTCCCCCATACTCGCCCAGTTTTCGCCCAACCGATAAATTAATACCGCAGCTTTATGAATGTTCTGAGCAAAAGAAGTCATGTCGGCGATTTCATCCTTAGTATGACCGCCCTCTCCCATTAATCCTAAACCGTCAATGGCCATGTCGACATGATCAGCAGCAAAGGAGATATCTGCAGCCCCAGCATTTCTTGGGTTAACAGGTTCTACAGGGCCATAACCTAAGGACTCACTGACATCACTGTACATTTTCAACAATGCATAGTTTTGCTCAGTTGGCGCCATAGGAGGATACCCCTCTTCAAATGTCAACGTGGCTGAGGTGTGCGGTAAGCTTCGTGTCGCTATGTCCTGCATAAGGTTTTTGGCCTTTGTGAGCTCTTCAGGCGTGAGTGTGCGAATTCCTCCTTTTACGGTTACCTCTTTTGCAACCACATTAGTTTTCCCAAAGCCCTGTACTATCGAATTTTCGGGCTGCACAGTAACTTCTGTCCCACCTGCGATAAGCCCTGGGTTGAACGTAATATTTCCCACACCGGCAAGCTCTTCACGAAAAGTATTCAAAATTCGAGCGACTTCGAATATTGCGCCGTACCCAATGGTGTCAGTAAATATTTGTGATGAATGAGCAGGTTTACCGGTTACGTCTAGTTGCCAACCTATTGAGCCGCGACGGGCAACAACAGCTGTTTTAATGTCTCCGTCTGCATCTTCAAAGCCTAACGCAATATCTGCCCATATCGCTGCATCGATAAGCGCTTTTTTCGATAGTGATAAAGGTGAACCGCTGCTTTCCTCATCACCGGTCATCACTACTTTCACACTGACTTTATCTAATAAGTCGAGCTCTTTTAACGCTTTCAGCGCAGCGATTATTATAACATCACCGCCTTTCATATCTGTAATACCTGGCCCAGCAACGTGGTTATCGTCTATTCGTTTATAGTTTTGAAAGGCATCATCTTTTGCAAATACGGTGTCTAAGTGCCCAATCATAAGTATCTTAGGGCCAGTGCTCCCAAAGCTTGCCACCAAATGACCTGCGCGATTAAACTCCTCGCCGTCAACCCACTGTGTTTCGAACCCCATAGCATCAAATTCGGCCTGATAGAGTGCGCCTACCTTTTTCACACCATCAAAATTCATGGTGCCACTATTTATATTGACTGTTTTTTCTAAAAGCGATGCAGAATCCGCTAATGACTTATCGATATGCTGAGTAATTTTTTTCTCAATATCAACAGCTGCCAAACATGATTGGCTTAAAACAAACAGCAGTCCTGTTGCAAGGGCTTGTCTGGCCCAGTTTCTATTCACTGATATCATTTTTTGACGTCCTTAAATCGTTAACTCTCAGGTTCATTTTGATTGTGGTTGTGATTAGCCAGTGTAAGCGGCTCTTTAAACGTAAGCGTTCTGTAAGGGAAAGGTATTTCGATTCCAGCACTGTCTAACGCTCTCTTGATGGCACTTACCACCAAATCTCTACTTTTGTGCATATCGATAGGTCTAGAACTTGCCCACCAGCGAACGGTAAAATCAAGGGAGGAAGAATTGAACTCACGAGCATAAACCTCTATACCTCGCTGATGATTTATCTCCTGTATATCCTCTAGAGCACTCACTATTACCGAGCGCGCTTTATCTACGTCTTCACCATAAGCAACGCCTACAACAATGTCGAAGCGGCGAAAAGACAGATCGGTGAGTACATGTACTGGTTGCTTAAATAGAAAACTATTTGGAACAATAACTAGTTGATCATCTGTTTTACGGAGGTAGGTTTCTCTCACCGTAATTTTTTCTACGCGACCGCTTATATTCTCGCATTCAACAAAATCGCCAATACGCATAGGCTTGCGCAACATAATGAGAATGCCGGCAAAGAAATTTTCAAAAATGTCTTTAAAGGCTAGGCCTACCGCAACCGACCCCAAACCTAATACGGTAAGAAGCTTTGCCGGAGTCAGACTGGGAAAAATGATGGTAACAGCGACTAAAACGCCCACTGTCCATACTGTCACCTTAATCAAACTGACAAAGAGCTCATGCAGAGAACGTCTTATTTTAGAGTTTTTCAACGAGCGGTTTAAAAGGCTCGTTAACGTAGCCGACATCCCCCACGTTATCAAGAGAACAATGAAGGCAATGGCTAGCAAAGGCAGCAACTCGATAAACCCTACCCACATGCTTTGGACCTTCTGAACTAGTGGCTCTATAAAATTCACTGGTAGGCTCCATGAGTTAAGCAGTATTAGACAAAAAATAATGCACTACAAAAATAGTAAAAGACGCAATGCTCGTTGACATATCACGTCTTATTTCATTATTAGCACAAACTAACCGTTTTCCACACCCTTCAATTTCAACATGGTGTTGCAGCAAAAAGCACTCTTTCTTATTCAATGGCCATCATTATATGGTCGTTACTAATATGGTCGTAATTAACGCCCCCAATGTAATCACCATGTTATTCATAAAAATTCCATCTAACTGATTTACAGCAAGTGTAGTCGCAAGGTCGCTCCATCTATGTTCAATACAACGTATACTCTTATGCGTGGCTGATGCTTTCCCCAGCCTCTCTTTACACTAATAATTTTCTACGAGGTTATCTTGACCACACCATTAAACGATGTGTCGACTCAACAAGTTCTTCATTGGATTGGTTCGCATTTAGGTCAGTACAAAAAGCGTGTTGCTGGCGCTATTGTCGCCCTTTTAACCGCAGCTGTAGCTTGGTTGATGTTAGGCCAAGGGATAAAATACGCCATTGATAACGGATTTGTAGACAGTGCATCCGAAACGCTGAACAAAGCCACGCTGGTTGTTTTAGGAATTACTCTTATCGCCTGTATTGCAACTTACGCAAGGTTTTACTTAATGACATGGTTAGGCGAAAGAGTTAGTGCAGATATTAGAAACCAGGTTTATTCACACTTGTTATCTCTTCCACCTTCTTTCTTTGCTGAACTGAGAACCGGCGAAGTTATTTCTCGTTTCACCAGCGACACAACTGTTATTCAAACCGTAGTGGGTATGAGTTTATCAATGACCTTGCGCTCGGTAGTTACCTTCACGGGAGCGCTTATTCTCATGGGCATCTCTAGCCCATTGCTTACTTTGTGTGTCATTGTGGCCGTACCGGCGGTTCTCGTACCAATAAAAGTATTGGCGCCTCAAGTAAGAAAGTTCGCCAAGATTAGCCAAGACAAGGTGGCCGACTTGGGGGCTCATATTGATGAGAGCTTACATGAAATCATGACGGTTCAGGCCTATACGGCAGAGCATAAAGAACGCACTCAATTTTCATCTCGCGTAGAAGCCGCTATGGATGCAGCAAAACGCCGCATCCACTACCGCTCTTTGCTCATTGGTTGCATTATGTGCTTCAGTATGACCGCAATTATTTTTATCGCTTGGGTGGGCGCTCGCCAAGTTTTGCAAGGAGAGATGACTGTAGGCGAGCTATCTGCATTCTTATTTTATGCTGTAATGGCGGGAGGCAGCGTTGCTACAATTAGTGAAGTTATTGGTGAGGTGCAGCGTGGCGTTGGCGCAAGCGAACGCTTGTATCAGCTCGTGCAAGCTGAGTCGGATCTTAAATTAGCGCCCTCTAGCGATAACGAGGGTGATAACGATAGCAGTTCTGTTACATCATTTTCAGACGCATCACCTTCTGTCGATATTAAACACCTTTGTTTTCACTACCCAAACAGCAAGCCGCTTTTTACTGAACTTAATCTCAACATTCGCGCTGGAGAAAAGCTGGCTTTGGTTGGGCCAAGTGGTGCAGGCAAAACAACGCTGTTTCAACTCCTTATGCGCTTTTACGACCCTTCATCTGGCAGCATAGAGTTAGATGGTACAAACATCAGTAACGTGTCTCTTACTGCGTTACGTCAACAAATTGCCGTAGTAACGCAAGAGCCTGTGGTATTTGCTAGCTCGGTAATGGACAACATTCGCTATGGAAAACCGAGTGCGTCAGATGATGAAGTAATGAATGCAGCTAAACTTGCGTTCGCACACGAGTTTATTGATGCATTAGATAATCGTTACCAAACCCAACTTGGTGAGCGAGGTATTAAGCTATCTGGCGGCCAAAAACAACGTATCGCCATTGCCCGGGCCATTTTGGCTGACCGGCCCATTTTATTGCTCGACGAAGCTACCAGTGCTCTCGATGCAATGAGCGAGCGAATGGTTCAACAGGCTATCAACCGACTGATGGAAGGTAAGACGAGTATTGTTATTGCGCACAGATTAGCAACTGTTCAGCACGCAGACCGTATTATTGTTATGGATAAAGGGCAAATAGTGGCAACAGGGGATCATGCCTCTTTGATGAAAAGCGATACCTTGTATAGGGAATACGCTGAACTGCAATTGCTTAGCTGAACCTCCTATGATGCTATACGGTATAAATTGGCACTAGCCGAAAGTCTAATAAATAGACGCTAAATTAAAATTATAACGGGTCAACAATGAACAAATCAGTGGTTCGAACGATGAAGACGTGGACACGTCTTTTAGCATTATTTTTATTTGTGCCATTAGCACACGGGCAATTTATGGGTGACCGCCAAGCGAAATTGGTGGTCACTAAACCTATCGAGTTTATGAATGAGACAAGAAATGTTGAGGCTGTAGGCAGTGCCGAAGCAGTTCAGTCAATTATTCTTTACTCGGCTGTGGCAGATGAAGTCACTGAGGTTAATTTTGTTCCTGGGCAAGCGGTAGAAAAAGGAAAAGTGCTTGTTCGACTGGATGACCGAAGACAGAAAACCGCACTTAAGCGAGCAGAGTTAACACTCTCTGACGCACAGCGAACCGTTGAACGCTTAGAAGCAAGTTATAAGCAGGGCGCTGTACCTGTTAACGAATTAGATTTAGCAAAAACCCAACGTGACTTAGCTGAAGTTGCGCTTGAAGATGCAAAAACAGATTTAGAAGATAGATACATTGTCGCTCCATTTGACGGTGTCGTAGGCTTTACAGATGTAGAAGTGGGCGATCGAATTAATGAACAGACCATGATTACGACACTGGATAATAGAAGCAAACTCTTTGTTAATTTTAAGGCTCCAGAGGCTGCCCTCCCCGTATTGCTCAACTCGCCTGATGTCACACTGGAACCATGGAGTGACAGAGAAACCCTGGTCAACGCGGAAATAGCGCAAGTAGACTCACGCATTAACGAAGCCGACCGCACGTTACGTGCAAGAGCTCTTTTAGATAATCGCTCTGACCAATTCAGACCGGGCATGAGCTTCCGAGTGAACTTAACCATTGAAGGCGATAGGTATGCAGCTATCCCTGAGTCGGCGTTATTATGGGGCGCTACCGGTGCGTACATTTGGTTAGCAGTTGATGGCAAAGCGCAAAAGTTAGACGTAAGTGTTCACCAACGCCTTAGAGGCACCATTTTAGTATCTGGCGATATCACTGTGGGTGACACCTTAATATCTGAAGGCGTACAGCGCCTGCGCACTGGACAGTCTATTACGACTGAAATTGCTGGGGGACCTAGAGGTGAGTGATAAACAACTTTCGTCGCACGCCAACGACCTTCCATCGCTATCAATCAGACGCCCTGTTCTCATTGTTGTCCTTAACTTACTGATTGCTATTGCAGGACTCGCTGCCTTAAGCGGTTTGGAAGTTCGTGAGCTGCCCGATGTGGACACGCCTCGCGTTACTGTAACTGCCAACTTCCCCGGTGCATCGCCAGAAACGGTTGATGCTGAAGTAACAAGCCGGCTTGAGGGTGCTGTGGCCCGTGTGAGCGGCGTAAAAAACATTTCTGCTCAAAGTGAGGAAAATTCTGCGCGCATCCGCGTCGAATTTCGCCCTGGCGTTAATTTAGAAGATGCTGCCAACGAAACTCGTGAATCGGTAAGTCGGGTGCAGCGCCAACTTCCTGAAGATGTTGAACAGGTTGCTATTATTCGCGCAGATAACGATGCGCAAGCGGTAGTAAGTTTAGCCATTTCAAGCAAAACGCTGGACATGGAAACGCTAACCGAACGCGTGGATACCGACGTTGCGCCTTTGTTTCTTAGTATTCCGGGAGTTGCTGATGTTAGTTTAAGAGGCGATCGCGAACGGGTGCTTCGAGTATCGGTCGATCCACTGCGTTTAACTAGCTTCGGGTTGTCGATGAGCGACGTTGCCGATGCTCTTGCGTTAGCACCCTTTGACGTTCCCGCGGGCAGTATTCAATCTGCTGAACAAGCGCTAATAGTGCGCGCTGATGCCACCTCAGTGTCGGCGCAAGATGTGGGTGATATTGTTATTTCTGGCGATATACGGGTGAATGATGTGGCAAGCGTTTACTTCGGGCCTGCTGACTCCACCAGCATGGTGCGCCTTGATGGCATGCCTGTTATCGGCTTAGGAATTATTCGCCAAGCTAGCTCAAATACTATCGAAATATCCGATGAAGTGCTTGCCATGGTTGAGGACTTAGACAAACGATTTACCGATATGGATATCGTTGTAACCGCAGATGACGCGGAATTTATTCGCGACTCGGTTAAAGAAGTGGTTATTTCACTCAGCCTCACCGTAGCCCTTGTTATTGTAACCCTTCTGGTATTTATCGGTTCATGGCGGGCTACGCTTGTCCCAGCCCTATCCATTCCAGTGTCTTTAGCAGGCGCGCTAGCAATCATTTGGGCAATGGGCTTTTCAATTAATATTCTCACGCTCCTTGCGCTTGTATTGGCAACGGGCATGATTGTTGATGACGCTATTGTAGTGTCAGAAAATATTCAGCGCCGCCGCAGCATGGGGCTTGGCGCTCGCGCCGCTGCTGTTGTTGGCACCAGAGAAGTATTTTTCGCTGTTGTCGCCACCACAGCAGTGCTTGCCTCGGTGTTTATCCCCATAGCATTTTTACCCTCAACAGCGGGTAAATTATTCAGGGAATTTGGTGGTGTTTTAGCCGGTGCCGTTATTATTTCCTCTTTTGTCGCCCTTTCACTAGTACCTGCACTTACTGCACGCCTAGCGATTAAAAAACCAAATGCAGATGGGAAAAGCTTTTTTAGCGCTACCTTTGGTCGATTCGGTAACGCCTGTTTGTCTTTGTATCAAAAGTCACTATTGAAAGCGTTAAAGTACGGCTGGGTAGTGGGTGTATTAAGCTTAGCCGCTGGCGGAGGGGCATATATTTTGTCTGGAAATATAGACAATGAACTACTGCCAAGTGAAGACCGCGGCACCATCCGCATCTTTGCAAGAGGACCAGATGGCGCGGGCCTTAACTTTATGGATAGACAAGCCCAGAAAATGGAAGAGATGCTTCTTCCCTATGTGGAAAAAGGCACTATCGATTCTATGTACACAGTGGTGGGGCAATGGGACCCAAATATCGTCTTTATTACCGCCCCACTAAAGCATTGGGACGAGCGCGACATGTCGTTGCAAGACGTGGTTAATGAAATTCGTCCAGGGCTTCAAGCAATTCCCGGCGCACCCGGTAACGCTTTTGGTGGAAACAGCCTTAATCTTCGCGGACAAGGCGGCGGCCTGGAGATGGCTCTTACCGGTGACACCTATGAAAATATCTACAAAGCTGCTCAAGCGTTTGCCAGCGAGATTGAAACGAAACTACCAGATTTAGGCCGCCCTAGAGTAAGTTACGATCCCACTCAGCCGCAGCTTCGTGTCAATATTGACAGACGCAGGGCTGAGGAGCTTGGTGTTCCGCTAAATGATATCTCTAGTGCATTACGCGCAGCGGTGAATGGCGATGATATTGCTGATTTAAACGTGGGCGACCAATCTATACCGATTATGCTTCAAACCAGCACGCGCAATACGATGGCGCCTTCTGACTTAACAAGCCTTTATGTTAAAAGCATTGATGGCAACCTGGTACCGTTATCAAGCGTAGCATACATCAGTGAAGAAGGAGTGGCTGCCGAACTAGAGAGGCAAGCTCAACGCCGCGCTATTGAGCTTGAGGTAGAGCTTCCTGAAGATAAAGCCCTTAGCGAGGTTGTTGACCAAATTCGCGCCATTTCACAAGACACGCTGCCAGACGGTATTGGACTAATCTTCCTGGGTGAAGCACAGACCTTTGAGGAAACTTCCAAACAAGTAGCTCTCACCTATGTACTAGCGTTTGTAATTGTATTACTGGTACTTGCTGCGCAATTTGAAAGTGTTAACAGTGCCATAGTGGTTATGCTTACCGTTCCCTTTGGTATTGCCGCCGCAGTCTATGCTTTGTTTTTAACCAACACGTCCATCAACGTTTACTCACAGATTGGACTGGTAATGCTTATTGGACTGTTGGCGAAAAACGCTATTTTACTTATCGAGTTCGCTGACCAACTACGAGACAAAGGCTATTCTGTTTACGACGCTATTGTTGAAGCAGGCAGCGTGCGTTTAAGACCAATTATGATGACCCTTGTATCTACCATTTTGGGTGGGCTACCGCTTATTCTTTCCACTGGCGCGGGTGCAGAGGCACGAAATGCGATTGGTTGGGTAGTGTTTGGCGGCTTAGGCATTGCAGTTGTGTTCACGCTATACCTTACCCCTGTGCTGTATCTTGCCCTGGCGCGATTTACCAAACCGAGAGCTGATGAAAGCGACAGGTTAGAAAGAGAAATGGAAGAAGCGCAAACACAATCTTAAATACCTTTACAGCATGCGCCTGCATCAGCCTATATTAGCTCAGGCGCATGTTTTTAGCAGTGTTTAAGTTGATTGACCGCTAGGGCGCAGCGCAAAACTCATCGGATGGAGCGGAGTTCGTTAGCGCTAAAATGTTATCTATCATGACATCAAAGTAGGGGTTGTAGGTCAAACGAGCGTAAACACGATCACTCTTAGCATTTTCATCGCTATATCCCCAAGGCCCGAACCAGGCATCTTCCCCTGCACGGCATCTTGCTTCTAGCTCGCTGTCCTGGCCGTTATCGCAAATTCGAATACTGCGACTTTGGTGTGCCTTGTTTCCCTCTAATCGACCGTATAAATCATTAGATTCTGAGAAAAGTGCACTCATATGTGACGCTGCACTAATTCTCTTTTCAGGCAGATTCATAGACTGAATCACAACATGAGGCGGGTTATTTGTGTTAACTATGCTGGCCGCAACGGGCAACTTTTCGCCTTGCCAAAGCATGCATTTCTTGGGATGAGTAAAGTTTTCGTAAAAGCGACTTGCAACGTGCTCGGTATCAACAACACTGTCTTTTTCAGCAACCATCATTAACACCGGTATATTCAGGGTCGATGCTTCACTGTCGTTAGTATCAAAACGGCGCTGAAGCTCGTTAACACTTTCTTGATATGCGGCAAAACCGGGCATAGCTGTAGAGTTATAACGACTGGGGTTGTCTTCGTCTTCAACGTTCGGCCAAGGATAAAGTGAGTCTATGTAAGGCGCTAATTGAGACACAAAAAAGCGAGATTTAAACGCTGGGGAGAAATGCACCATTCCTTTTATATCGTCTCTTCCGAAAGCACTAATTGTCGTGAGATTCGCCCCTGTAGAAAAACCGCCCACAAAAAGCTGTTCAACGGTTTCAGCAAACTGATTAAGTTGAAAGTCGGTCTCTGTTTGCCACTGTTCATAACTTACGTTAAGCATGTCTCCTGGTTTAGATCCATGGCCGGGTAACAGTATGACACGCACTCTCAGTCCACTGTCACACAAGGTGTTAGCAACCTCTTTAAAGAAATAGGGAGAGTCGCCTAAACCGTGAACAAGAAATAAACCTTTTTTGCTTATGGATGAACCACACTCAAACGGCATGTTCATGGCTAATTCCGCACCTTCATCTTCACTAATAAAGTCTCGATTGTTGCGAAGGTAGCTTCCTACTTGCGCTAAATAATCATCAAAAGGCGCTACCTGTGTGGGGAAAGGCTGCTCACTTGCTTCAAACCTGGCGTCATCAAAAGAGTGGCAGCTAATAATTAGTGGAGTAAGTAGAAGGGCGACAGACCACCGCCCTGATTTGTTGTTGTCTAAAAGCTGGGACATAAAAACCAATGGTTGGAACGTTATTGGACCGCAGCAGCACCACTCACTAGAGCTTTGGCAAGAACTTTGTGGGTAAGCAGCGAAAGCAGCTCTGTTTCAGCCTCACTTCGTTCACCGTCGACGCCAGTTATAGCCATAGCGACTTCTAAGGTCTTTTCTGCATCGTATGTTAAATCTTGCTGAAGGCTACGCAAGTAAGGAAGCGCGTCTCCGGTGTCGATAGCTTTTCGGGTTTGATAAATCGTATCGTTGATGAATGCTTCTGGGCAAATTGGACTTTCCCAATCAAGCTTTTCGACTATCTCATTGAGATAGTCTTGCTCTGAGAGCGTCACCACACCATCGACTTGATACAATAATACCGATAGTTTGATAAGGGCTTGGTTAAAACTTTGTTGTTCTGATAATTGCATAACTTCTTCCTCTTCGTACTGTACGCACCAGCACCACAACTTTCCTACATCCTGTAGGAATTTTTGAAACACTACTCAAAAAGTCTGAATGAGTCGCAGGCTGTCATCATGGTGTATACCATACACTTACCCCATGACAACATCATTACGCCCACTTAAACTTTATAGCTCATAATGTTACTTTTTTGTAAACTTTTCTATTAATTACGACGAGTTTAAGCACTAGGTTCACGTCTTAGCGCAGACCTAAGGTAATGTCACTTATATAAAAATTGCCAGTATAAACTTGATCATTTTTCCCGTGGGGCTCTAAGGCGAAAAACTGCTTCTCTTCCTCTCCCAATGCTTGATAGCCACCTATTACCTGATACAGCCATACTTCTGGATCAAACTCAAGCTGCTGCTCTTCAAAGTAATCAAGCGCTGTTTTTGGCTGCCCGGAATCAATAACATCACAAAAATAGGCCTCAACCGCGTGTTGTAGTGGATCTTTTACTAACGAAAGTGTTTCCTGCTCTGTGACATTAATATCATAGGGTTTACCTTCATCTACAGTAGCCCGTTTTTTGTGAATGTGAGTAAGGGTTGCCACCATTTCCTGGTAGTCTTGCTCTTGCGCCACGTTATTCACATCAGCAGCGGCGTGCCCAATGATAGAAGCACTTTGATTGAACAAAACAGGAACATTAGTGAGGTTGGCGTAATTTCCTGGAGCAAAATCTGGCTGCTGCTCTACGTGTAACAAAAACCCTTTAAGTAGACGTGTCCGTCCCTGAAATTCTCTGAAACGCCCAAGTAAGTCAAGCAACCTAGCCTGTACCACAGATAGCTCTTGGGCTGCTTTTGAGAAGCGCTGCTGTAGAGATACCACCAACAGGTGCCTTAGTTCCCGATTGGAGCCAGCTATTTCACTTAATTCATCGAATCGAAAGCATTCAAGTTGTGCCAGTAAATCTGTCACCTGTTTTTGTGCTAACTCATTTTCGCGTATTTTTGCATCAACTGAAGAAACATACCCAAACTCATTATTAATTCGGCTAAACATAACCCTAACGCTGTTGCTCAACGTTTCCGACAGCTGATAGACATGCTCTGTAAGATCGCTCATATGTGCAGCAGCTTCATTAAATTTGTTGTAGTGCAGCGCTTCTTTATAATGCTCGGTAAGGGTTTTTAAACTGGCAAGCGATGCACCAACGTTAGCATTTATCGTTCTGTTTCGCTCGTCTTGCAGGCTTCCCTCAAGAAGGGTACGAACCGCGCTTTTCAACCGCAACTCGCTCTGTGCTTCTGGCCGCCACAGCACACCTAATTGCACTAACTGCTCTAGCACTTTTGAACTGTGATCGCGCTCTTTCACCGAACCGTTGATATAAGCCTGCATGATTAAGTCACTGTGGCGACCAAGGGCGTTAAGTAGCTTGGTACCTGCTTGCAGTAAAACTTGGCTCATATTAGGTTACCCTGTGATACTGCGGCCTCCGCCTGCTCAGACAAGCTCAGCGCTTCGGTCTCATCTATAAAGCGTAACGTTTCATACAAATGCTCTATTTTTCCCGTACCCAAATAAATTTGTTTTTCGGGATTTGGCTTAATCAAATAGCCTAACTCAGTGAGACGCTTAAATACCTGTTTTAGCTGGCCGTCTACGTTAACACTGGTAGAGCCAAACATTCGATATCGAGAAATTTTCTCTAATTGCTCACTATACGCTGGCGTATCTTCAATGCTCGTTTGTAATTCATTTAGACGAATAGCGCTGCCCATGGTAATTGGCATATCAGACTCGTTAGCCTGTTGTACTAGCAATAACCACTCGATGAGCGGTACAAGGTTTGATGCCGTTTCTTGAAACTGCTGAGTGAGAACTTTGCGCTCTTGCTCTCCAATTGTTGAGTAACTCGCAAAGAAAACATCGCCCTCTGCCGTGGTAGAAAGCGTGCGATTGAGTAACGATAAGTGGGGTTGTAATTTTTCAGCGTTATCGTTACTTTTCAAAAAGCGCCACGCTTCCTCGTCAGTTACTTGACAAATAAATGCTCCTTGCAAAAGCGCACTCAATACGCGACCTTGCTCTGTCATCATGCCGATGCTCCTCGTGTTTCTGCATCATCTTGTTTTTTTGCTTTTATTCTCGCAGCAATTGAACTCGCTTTCGGTTGCACCACCTGCAGCTGACGAGTGACCTTGTCAATAAGGTATCGATTTTCAAACAAGGTAAGTACTTCTGATTCAGGGTTTGGAAATGCGCCAACAACGCTAATGTTATTGTTTTGACACGCATCAAAAATCTTTTTAACGTTGCTTTGGTGCAGCGTGCCTAACTCATCGATAGGCCAATGAACTGTCGCTGCCGCATCCTGGCGGAGCAGACGAGTGAACGCTAGCAAGAACTTACATAAAATCAGGTAGGCCATACCGTGGCTCGACGATTCATTGAGCTGTCGGTCTGTTCGAATAACAAGGTCGCTGTTGCCTTCTCGCAAATGCAGCTCTATATCAAGCAGTTTACTGATACCGCCGGTTAATGCCGCTCGCCCTAGAATATCGAGCACTCTTCGCATACTTTGGCCGTACTCTTCTTCTGGAAGCTCGTTAGCGCCCTCTTCTATCCAATACTGATAATGCTTTCTGAACTGTTCTAGTTCTGGCCAAAACTCAAGCTCGCTAATTCTAGAGCGGATTTTCACTGCGGAGTCTGACACACCGTCCAGGAAGAGTTCCCCATCTACCTCTTGAGTAATTCTTCGGCTTTGCGACACGATGCGTTTGTCGATATCCGCCAATACAAAATAGTATTGAGAAAGATCTGCGCCAAAAATTCGTCCTTGCTCGCGCAGGCCTTGAAGCTTCTGCGGCACGATGACATTTAGCAGCTGCGAAAGGTGGGAAACCATGCGGCGGTGGTCAAAACTTTTCACGCCATGCGTGTTTATTGTTGCACACTCTTCACGCGCTCGCTCCCATGTATCTGATAAACCTGTGCCCGCCTGAGCCGCAATTAACTGGTCAAAGCGTTCAACATAGGCACGAATATCACTAAGCAAGTTTTCACGCTCTTGAAGCTGACTTTGCACTTCGGAAATACGCTGACCAATACTCACATCATCGTGTTTAATATCAGCAGCATCTGCGGTGGCATTAAGTGAAAGCTTAGAAAGAGACTTACTGAGATTTTTCACCTGTTCCAAATTTTCAGAGGCGGTTTTAAGCGCGCTCTCTAGCTGGCTGTGTTCATCACGCAGCTGCTCTCGTTTTGTTTTATAAGCACTTTGTTTACTGGCTAAACTACGCTGAGATTCTCCAAGTGACTTGCGAGCTTTTGAAAGCCCTTCCTGCCATATTAGCTTTTGTTTGGTGAAAACGTTGGTATACCAGCGTTCATAGTCGGCGACTTTATGACGATGGGTTTCAGTTCGTGCGATAGACTCTTTAAGGTGATTAATTTGTTTTTTCAGCTGGCCAATTTCATCAATATCCACACCGCGATTATTTAACTCGCTTTCCAGCCAGTCTTGCATGTCTTTGCGATCTTGGGCTGCGCTTTCTTTTGCCTTACGCATGTCATTATCAAGCTGAGAGATGCGTGCATCAGAATCTGAAATAAGTTGCTGCCAATGAAATTTCTGCTCGGTTTCGGACTCTCTTTGTTGAGCAGCTATTTCATCGCGACTTTCCTCAAACTGAACCTTTACTTGCTTTTGGCTCTGCTGATTAGCCTCTAGCTTTGTTTTTGCTTTTTGTTTGCGCTCTGACAGAGCTTGTTGATACTCGCTAAGCACAGTGTCTCTATCTTGTTGAGCACGTTTACGACTTGCCTCCGCACTTTTCACCACATTATCTTTTTGAGTAAGCACTAACTCGGAGTTACGCACCTCTTCATTTGCTTTTGCTAGCCGCTGCTCGCATTCATTTTGCGCAGCTAGTGCTGCGGCTTGGCGTATTTCGGCGTCTTGAAGCTGCTTTTTCAGCGCTTGTTCGGTTAGCGCATAATCTGGTGTATCTAGCTCTTGAAGCGCTAGCTTTACCCCCATAAAGGTATCACTCTCGCCGTCCATCTGAGGTGCTAAGTCGGTTCGGTCTAACAATTCTGGGCGTATCACTTTGCCCAGTGAAACTTCCCACTCTTCTACGTTTGCACGTAAAAACTCAAGAAGAGATCCCTCTCCCGGATAAAGCAGTCCGTTAATTTTATCAACGGCCTTTTCTTCGTGTTGAAAAGAGGTTCTGGCTCTATCCAGCGCTTGAGAGCAAGTTTTGCGATATTCACAGGCTTTAGAATGAGCTTGTTGTGCCTGCCTAAGCTCGGTTCTTGCAACATCCTCATTCACTGACGCCTCTTTTATAGCTGCGTCTAAAATATCCAGTTGTGATTGTTCAAACTCGTTGTAGCCTGCGTTGCTCAATGCGGCCTTTAATTCTGCCTCAACAACTTTTAACTCGTTCACACTCGTTTGATATTCACTGTTGAGCGTATTGAGTTGAGCAGTATAATCATCGCGAATGTTACCCAGCGCCTCTCGTTCACTTTGCTGCTGCAAAGACTTTTGTTCGGCTGCTTCTTGGCGCGCTTCTGAAAGCTCTTCCAAGGTAATAGAGAGCGTTTCACCAAGCTCGGCCAGTCGCTTATTATACGCTGACTCAATATCTTGATGCTTTTCTGTTAATAGCGCGTATCGGCTGTCGCTAAGTTCTTTTTGACTGTACCACTGAGGCAAATTACCAACATCTTCTTTCAGTTGCTCGATATCTTCCTCTTGCCACTTATCAAATTCACTTTCTACATTTTCTAGCTCAATGGTGAATTTTTCTACATCGGCTCGTGCAGCTGAAATAACCTGATTTAGATGGTCGCGGTTATCATGCCACTCGCTATCAACTTGTTTGCGCTGAAAGCTATTTTCATCGAGTTCATTTTTTGTTGTTTCTACGCGGGCAGATAAGTGCGTTTTATCAAGCTCAAAGGTATGTTTTAAGGTAGCCAATTGCTGTTCGGCATTGCTCAGCGCCATATAGGCTTGCTCGAGTCTTGAAAACTCAGGCCTTATCTTGTCAAACTGCTTTATAAGCTGACATTCTTTTATCCAGTCATCGACACGGTGACGACTCAACCCAGAGGTAGGTGGCGTTACGCCGTCTTCTTCCAATATGGCGGCAATCATGGCTTTGATAGTTTCCATCTTGCCTTCTTTAGAGTGCACAGCTTTGGCGAGTTTTTCTATGTGACGCATGTGCTTTGACGATTCACATAAACTAAATAGCTTCGCGTACCCTAAGACTTCTCTTGCTGTATTGCTCTGATTTAAAACCCCGTGATCGTTTTGAATAATGGCTCGAAAGTCTTTGGTGTTGAGTAAGCTTGTTACTGTAACATTGCTTCGCTTCATTGCTCGAGCGAGTTCCGCGCTGCCCACACTGACATGCTTACCATTTTTCTGTTCAATGAGGTAATCGCTAATATCAAACGCTTTTCCAATTAAACGGTAATTAACACCTGTACCGTTGGAACTTAATACAGCTTGGCATAAGTCGCC
This sequence comes from Alteromonas hispanica, assembly GCF_010500915.1. Lineage (GTDB taxonomy): Bacteria > Pseudomonadota > Gammaproteobacteria > Enterobacterales > Alteromonadaceae > Alteromonas > Alteromonas hispanica. Next base: position 441,586 of record NZ_JAAAWP010000002.1, on the reverse strand, counting down.
GTCTGCGCGAGCATATTCGTAAATAATAAAACTAGAGAGGCGCGGAAGGTACCATCGTTCAAAGCTATCGCGGGTCGCAGGAACCACTCGGCTTGGATACTCGCCATAAAAGACTGGGATAAGCCGCTGAAGTGTTGTTTTACCGGAAGCGTTTGTGCCACATATATTGGTATGTCCATCAAGCTTTAGTTCAACGACACCAGGCAAGTGAGTATCGATTAGAATAATTCGTTTTAAGCCTGCCATAAAATTCCTGTTTCAGTTTTATCTTTCATTTGTGCCTGGGCTAACTTAAGTTCGTGTTTTGAATCAGCCACATGCCACAACGTAAAAAACCTCAATAATTGGCATTCATTGAGGCTTTTCTATTTATTTTTGTTTGGTGTTCAACCGAAGTCCAATTTTTAAAATCACCACTTTAGAGCAAAGTGGTTATCTCGGTGGGAATCCGCCAGGACCACCGCCAAAGCCGCCCGGCCCTCCTGGACCACCAAAACCACCACCTGGAGGTGTCATGCCCTTCATCTGACGCATCATTTTTTTCATACCGCCACCAGACATCTTTTTCATCATTTTCTGCATTTGAGTGAACTGCTTTAATAAACGGTTCACGTCCTGAATCTGAGTTCCTGAACCGGCTGCAATTCTGCGCTTACGCGAGCCCTTGATGATATCTGGGCGAGCTCGTTCTCCAGGCGTCATTGAATTGATAATCGCTTCCATTTGGTTGAATTGCTTATCGTTAGCCTGCTCTTTGATCTTCTCTGACATGCCGCCCATGCCAGGAAGCTTATCAAGCATTCCCATCATACCGCCCATGCTTTTCATTTGCTCAAGCTGATCTTTAAAGTCGGCGAGGTCAAAGCCTTTACCTTTTTGAACCTTTTTCGCAAGCTTTTCGGCTTTAGTTTTATCGACCTTACGCTCAACTTCCTCAATTAAACTGAGAACGTCGCCCATACCTAAAATACGAGACGCTATTCGCTCTGGATGGAAAGGTTCAAGAGCATCAACTTTCTCGCCCATACCAATAAACTTTATAGGCTTGCCGGTGATATGGCGAACAGACAGCGCAGCACCACCACGAGCGTCACCGTCGGCTTTCGTGAGTATGACACCGGTAAGCGGAAGCGCATCATTAAACGCCTTGGCTGTATTTGCGGCATCTTGCCCCGTCATAGCATCAACAACGAAGAGCGTTTCAATGGGTTTCACCGCACCATGAAGCTCTTGAATTTCGCTCATCATGTCGCTATCAACATGAAGCCTACCTGCGGTATCGACAAGCAACACATCATAGAAGCCCTTTTTGGCTTCGCTGATTGCGCTTTCTACAATATCAATTGGTTTCTGCAAAATTGTAGATTCGTGAAAACCTACATTAACTTCATTGGCAAGAGTTTCTAACTGCTTGATAGCGGCTGGTCGATATACGTCAGCACTCACTACCATGACTTTTTTCTTTTCGCGTTCCGTAAGATATTTTGCCAGCTTACCTACAGATGTTGTTTTACCCGCACCTTGCAAACCTGCCATTAAAATTACGGCAGGAGGCTGAGTAGCTAAGTTTAGCTTTTCATTGGCCTCCCCCATCACCGCTTCTAACTCAGATTGTACAATCTTGATAAAGACTTGGCCGGGTTTAAGGCTTTTGCTCACTTCTGCGCCTACAGCGCGCTCTTTAACTTGAGCAACGAAGGCTTTTACAACTGGCAACGCAACGTCGGCCTCTAATAAAGCCATACGCACTTCGCGAAGCGTATCTTTTATATTGTCTTCTGTGAGACGACCCTTGCCACTTACATTTCGTAATGTCTGGCCAAGGCGTTCAGATAAATTCTCAAACATAGTATGAAACTTCTTTTGATTTCAGACGTAATGGGAGCATTGTAACTTAAAAGGCGCGTAAACAAAATCAAGGAGATGGTTGAATTTGATCGTGAGTTGCAGTATCAATAGCGACTCAATCGGCGACGATTTACCTAATTATCACAGGAAGAATAATGAACACCCTTTTCGCCATTTCTGCTGCCCTACTTTATGTTATGGCCGCAGCAGTGTTAATCGGCAAATTTGTACACCACGAAGGGCCTAACAAACGTCTTGCACTTTCTTTGGCAAGTTTGGGTGCCATCGCGCATATCGCATTTCTAATAGGTGTGATTATTATTGCTCCAGGACAAAACATGAGCGTTACCAACGTACTCTCCTTGGTGTCGTGGATAATTACTGTCTCAATGCTGATTTTTGCACGCGCTATACCAAACCTAATTTTGTTACCCGTGGTCTTTGGCTTCGCAAGCCTAGCCGTGCTTGCCGCAGCGTTTATTCCCGTTTCCTATATAATGCACATTGAGCTCCAGCCCGGACTTGTTGTGCATATAAGCCTATCGCTGTTCGCCTATTGCACACTGGTAATTGCGTTTCTTTATGCTTTACAGATGTCGTATATCACCTATCGCCTAAAGCAAAAAGGCGCTGCACTACTACACTCTTCACTGCCGCCACTCATGTTGGTTGAAAATATTTTATTTAAATTGCTGCTGGCAGGAACATCGTTGCTCACAGTATCACTTATCAGCGGCTTCATCTTTTTAGATGACATGCTAAGTAAAACTTATGCTCACAAAACCGTTCTTTCTGCCGCTGCTTTGGTTGTATTTTTGGTACTGTTAGTAGGTCAGAAAGTGCGAGGGTGGCGAGGAAAACAAGTCATTCTTATGACAATAACTGGTGTAGTTCTACTTACACTGGCTTACTTTGGCAGTAAATTAGTTCGCGAGCTGTTGCTGTAGTAGAATATCGCGATATACCATAGTGACATTAATTTGCGAGCAAGCGAGAACATAAATCTCTTTTTAGCTTGAATTTTTTTAGCTCAAAATCATGCCTCTCAATGGCTAGATTTGAAGGCTGTTAATACATAGGAAACCATCTTTTTGGACGACATATCAACGAGTACGCTGTTTATTGCGCTCGGCGTACTCATATTATTATCTGCATATTTTTCTAGTTCAGAAACCGGAATGATGTCGATAAACCGCTATCGACTAAAGCATCTTCAAAGCGAAGGGAATCGGGCCGCTAAACGCGTACAGAAACTTCTCGACAGACCTGACAGGCTTATTGGTCTTATTCTTATCGGTAACAACCTCGTAAACATTGCCGCTTCATCCTTGGCTACCGTGCTCTGTATTCGCCTTTTTGGTGACTATTGGGGAATTCTGGCAGCAACGTTTGGCTTAACTCTTATTCTTCTCATTTTTGCGGAGGTTACGCCTAAAACCTTGGCAGCCCTGTATCCTGAAAAAATAGCATTCCCAAGCTCCATTATTCTGCTTCCCCTACTCACGATTTTATATCCGTTTGTGGCGGCTATAAATGGTATTACCAACGGAATCTTAGCACTGCTTCGAATAAGCCCCGCTAACGGTAACGATGACTCGTTAAGCCGAGAGGAATTGAGAACAGTAGTTTTCGAGGCCGGCACTATGATCCCTAAAAAACACCAAGATATGCTGGTAAGCATTCTCGATCTAGAGAGCGTAACCGCTGAAGATATCATGGTGCCCAGAGCCGAGATTTTTGCAATCGACATTAACGACGATTGGAAAAAAATACAAAAAGCGCTTACTCATGCTCAGCACACCCGGGTACTGTTATATCGTGATAGCGTAGACGACGCCGTTGGTTTTGTTCACGTGCGTGATGCTCTGAGATTGTTATCCAAAGATCAGTTTACAAAGTCGAGTTTGTTGCGGGCTGTAAGAGAGATTTACTTCACTCCAGAGTCGACGCCGCTGCACACGTTAATGTATAAATTTCAGGCTGAAAAAGAACGTATTGCTCTGGTTGTAGATGAGTATGGCGATATTATGGGCTTAGTGACACTAGAAGATATTCTTGAAGAGATCATTGGTGACTTCACCACTAGTATGGTTCCAGATCACAGTAAAGAAGCGCACGTGCAACAAGATGGCTCAGTGCTTGTCGATGGCAGTGCTAACGTCAGAGAACTGAATAAAGAAATGAATTGGAATTTGCCAATTGAAGGCCCTAAAACGCTTAATGGTCTTTTATTAGAGTATTTAGAGGAAATTCCGGAAAATAAGGTGAGTGTTCGTCTTGCTGGTTATCCGTTGGAAATTGTCGATATAACGGAAAACATGATTAAAACCGTGCGAGTGATGCCTGAATATTACCGCGAAGAAAAAGGCAATACCTCAACCTAGGCCTTTAGGACTTGAAGCCTTATAAATTACTGCTCGTCGGCAATTCGCTGGGCTCTTTTTTCAAGCGCCTTTGCTTTTGCCGCTGCAACCTTCTCTGACAATACAGACAGTTTTGCAATAATAACCTGTGTCTCCTCGTCTTCGCGCAAGTCTGCCTCAGCCATATGCGACTGAAGTGAACGCTTGAGGAGCTCAGGAATAGATTTGCTATCCATTTCCCAACCCTTCGATAAATACACTGACACTCTCAAAAGAAGTATCGGCGCGCTAACGAATAACTTAATACTTAGAAATGAAAATAACTCGACAAATTGCTAACTCAATGTGTTAGCAGATAATTTAAATAACTAAGGCGTGTGTTTGAGCTGTTTCTAGATTCCCTGGTAATGGGTCATCAAAGTGCCACTGTGGCTGCTTAAGGAATATTTAACAACCGCTATAGAAGCGGTTGCAAACAGACTGGTTGTATAAGATTGGCAAAGCTCATCGACGAGATAGCTCACTAGCGGCATGTGACTGACTATGAGAAGCTTTTTTATAGGTCGGTTGCCGTTAACCGACGCATGGATACGAGCTTGAATGTAATCGCTCACTAACTTTGGTGAGCCATCTGGCGTGATATCTTCGCTCATTTCGAGCTTTTCCGCCGTGATTGTTCGCGCTACTTCGTCAAGTGTTTGGCGTGCTCGGCGATAAGGACTGTGAAGTGTTACATCAACGCGGTTATCTTGGCAGAAATGTTGATTAAGCCATAATGCAGCAGATTGAGACTGTTGCCTGCCTAATGGAGTAAGCTGGCGGCTTTTGTCATCTAAACATGGTGATTCTGCTTCGCCATGACGCATAATAAAGATAAAAATGTCGTCGTTGCTACTTTGACCTGACATAACATAGCGCATAGTATTAGTGGATATTGGTAAAGATATCAGAGAGCTGATAATACGACTAGCGCTAACCGTTGAATAGCGAGTATTTTAATTATCTATTCGTATTAATCTACATATTTAACCCCCACTCCAGAAGTAAGGAGTCTAGCGCACAACAGGATGACATGAATAACACCATAAAGTTTGATAATGCTCATCACACCACTCTGCCCAACGGATTGCGTGTTATGACTTGTCATACTCCTGATGCAAATGAGGCCCACGTCTCCATTGCCGTGCGAGCTGGACATTTTTACGATCCGAACGACTGCCAAGGACTTGCTCATCTACTCGAACATATGCTGTTTATGGGCAGTCGACATTTCCCCAAGCCCAACGCAATAAACGATTTTATAACGCAACATGGCGGAACATTAAATGCGTGGACTGGGACAGAATACGCCAATTATCACTATAGTTGCCATGCAGGGGCACTAGCGCAAACGTTGCCTGGGTTTGCGGATATGCTTCGCCAGCCATTGTTCGAAGAGTTGTCCATCGAAAGTGAGGTCAAAAATATTCACGCGGAATTTGAGTTCAAGAAAAAAGATGATTTGCGACGTCTTTACCAAATTCATAAAGAGACATGCAACCCAGAGCACCCGTTTTCGAAATTTTCAGTAGGAAATAACGATACTTTTTCTAAACATACCTCGTTGGAATTAAAACAGCGACTTAAGTCAATGCATCAGCAACGATACTGTGGAAAAAACCTGTGTTTATGTATCGCCAGCCCCATGCCGCAAAAGCAATTAGATGCGTTGATTCTCCAATGTTTTGGAGGATTAAGCACAGGACAACTTGCCAGCGACACTTGGCCACCACTTTATCGTTCTGATGAGCTAGGCATTCAAATCAATATTCAGCCTCTTCAATCAGCAAAACGTATGATAGTGACTTTTGCACTTCCTCCCTTGCAAAACGACTATAAATGCAAACCTCTAAACTATATAAGCCATTTGCTCGGTGACGAAGGAGACGGTAGCCTGTTAGCTTTTTTAAAAGAAAAGGATTGGGCATTAAATTTGATTGCGGGAGCTGGCATCGAAGGCGACGGATTTAAAGACTTCAACGTCAGCTTTCAACTTACCGATGAAGGTCTGGAAAATAAATATCAGATTTTAGAGGCGTTGTTTAGCTATATTAAGCTAATTGAGAAAGCCTCTGGCGAAGCTTGGCGATATGAAGAAAAAGTGCAGCTTGATACCTTGGCACTAGAATACGAAGAAAATATAAAACCCTTAAATCTGATCACTGATTATGCCCAGCACCAATTTGTATTTTCGCCTTCAGAGCTAAACGTATTAAGAACGACAATTGGTAATTTTGAACAGGCTGTCATACTCAATGCCTTATCCTACTTTACCCCTAGTAACATTCGCTTGAAGGTTATATCTAAAGGTGTAAACGTCAATAGAACATGCGCATTTTATGAGGCTATGTACAGTGTTGAGAAGATTTCAAAAGACACAATAGCAAAACTGGATACCCCTCGAAATATCGCTTCATTGGCTTTGCCGCCGCCTAACCCTTATCTGGGCAGCGAATATCAACTCGCACTCCCCGAACCCGGCTTTCACTTACCGAACAAACTCATCGAGCAAAAGGGATATCGTTTTTGGTTTGCGCAAGACCAACAATTTCATAGCCCCAAGGGAGATATTTATATCTCATTTGATGCCAAGGGGTTTTCAGATTCTCTCAATGCTGTTGCAGCGAAGCGTATTTGGCTGGGCGCGCTGAACGACCATTTACAGGCAAAGTATTACCGCGCTGAAATTGCGGGTTTGCATTATCGTATTTATGGTCATCAAGCTGGATTCACCTTACATACCCGTGGTTTTACCAATCAACAAACTCTCCTTGCGGCCCAATTAATGGATGCGGTGGTCAGCTTTATTCCTAATCAACGAGATTTTTCGCATCACAAGCAACTTCAAGAACAAGCATTACACAATGCCCTATTGAACAAACCAACTAATAGACTATTTTCTCGATTAAGTGTGCTCATTCAGCGTAATACTCAAGCGCCAATAGAGCTTTTAGACGTCATGTCTGAAATCTCTCATGAACAAATGTTGGATGCTCAAGAACGTGCGTTCGATCATTATTTTGCTGAAGCATTTATGCATGGTAATTGGAATACCACCCATGCAAATGAATATGCCCAATCGCTGTCTAATAGCTGTGGTAACGCGACTGGCATTCCTCTCTCCCGCGCAGTTTCGAAGCTGCCGACTGGCGAAACTCTCTATCATCATGTGAATTGTAAGCATGACGACGGCGCCGTGGTATTGTATTTACAAGCGCCAACGGCAGATTTGTCTGACACAGCACTTTGCATGGTGCTAGAGCAAATGTTAGCCGCTCCGTTTTTCAATGCGCTTAGAACGGAGCAGCAGCTGGGCTATATTGTTGGCACTGGCTACGTGCCCCATAATCAGCACCCCGGTATTGCCTTCTACATACAAAGCCCAGAAAGGGAACCTAAATATCTGCTAGACGCGATGACTACCTTTTTGTTTCAGCAGTTAAATGAGATAGAGTTCTACCGCTTCTATTGGCCCACTATTCAGCAAAACCTGCTAAAGCAATTAGAAGAAAGAGATTTAACACTTTCGATGAAATCTCAACGACTGTGGGTTAGCTTGGGCACTCAGGACTTAGCATTTGATAGGCACTTGAAACTAGCAGAATGCGTTAAAAACCTCTCCTTTGAAGAAATTCAGGTTTTCGCCGACCAATTAGCAAAACGAGAGCGATGCGGTGAAATAGTACTCTACTCCGATGGCAAATTCCCCCCCATGCATTGCCCAGAAAAACGCTCTATTAACAGCATCGCTGAATTCAAGCAAAAAATTCCATATCATTGATTAATAATTCTTTATTGCGGTCGATAACTATATAACGTAGCGGTGATTTTTGGCTAAGAACTAACCCGTTGTGACCGCAATCCCAAAAAGTCCTTGTGGAGACTGCCTGAATTGGGCATATTAATTTCTCTAGTTGTTAGGGATGCGGCTGGAACCTAATTTAAAAATAAAAAATAAAAAATAATCGGCGTAAGCCAAAGGTGTTTAGGTGCGCTCAACCCTAATAAAAACTGTGTTTCTCTTGCTATTGCTTATGTCAGAAAGTTTTTCTGCCAAAGCAATCGAACTATCAGATTTACAATTTACAGAATTAAACAAGCGACAGGGGCTCTCAGATACTGCAGTACTCGATATTGTGGAAGACGACATGGGCTTCATATGGATAGCGACATCAAATGGCCTTAATCGCTATTCAGGCTATGAAGTAAAGCAATACCACCCTTCAGATATTGACCCTAACTCAATTCCTTCCGGATTCGTGCAAACACTGTTTTTAGACTCTGCAGGCACTTTGTGGGCAGGGACCAATAGTGGTTTGGCAATGTACCGAGCTGAAACCGACGACTTTAAAGTATTCAACCAAGAAAACTCGATCATAAAGTCGAACTATATAACAGCCATTAGTGAATCTAAAACAGGCAACATTCTCTTCGCAGATGGGAAGTTCCTTTACCAGTACGACCCACATATTGAGAAAGTAGTGTCTGCAATGCAGATATTTGATGATAGAACTTTCGTCAAGGTAATAATGGATGAAGTGAACCGTACATGGGTGGGTTCTAATACATCAGGCGCTAGGGTTATTGATAATGAAACTGATGAAATTTCAAATTTAAATAAAGTAAATCCATGGGGCATTAATTTAGGCTCTACCGCACTACACGATATAAAAATCATTAATGGTAACTATTGGCTTGCAACAAAAGAAGGGCTTAGGGTTGTCAACGTTAATGGTAAAACAATTTTAAAAACGGATGGAAGTAGCTTAGGCTTCGACGGAAACTTGAATTCTTTAAGCATTGAGGTTATCGGCAAGGATGTATGGCTTGGAACCGCTTCTGGCCTGTTTATACTTAACAATGCCGCAGACAGCGATATCGAACCGGAAACAAAATTTAAGGTTTTACATCTAAATTCAGCGAACTTTGAAACAACAGGCTTTCCGAATGCTATTACTTTACAAATAATGATGGACCGGACTGGAGGTGTTTGGGTAGCCACTTTTCATCAGGGAGTATTTAGGTACCACCCTGAATATGCAAGCGTTCACTTTCAAGCTGTCTACAACTCAAACAGGCAAGCTGAAGACAACTTTGCGACTGTATGGGCTTTGGCTGAGAACTTATCTGAAGAGCTATTACTGGTCACTCAACAGCGTGGCCTCGCCAAATTTAACAAAAAATCAGGTGATATTTCTTATCTAAAATATTCCGACAACGAGCCTCCTCCCTCAAACTATTGGGATTTAGCTATAGACTCTAGTGGCTATTACTGGCTGGCTTCTTCAGATGGATTGATTGCATATGAAGAAAAAAATGGGGTTATCAAAAAAGTAGCCCATTTATTTAAAGGCGACATTATAGACCATATCCATTATCACAATGATATTATTTGGGTTTGGCATGAGGTTTTGGGACCAGCGTACATCGAAGCAAATGCCCTAACAAATCCAAGCAAAAAATTAACAGCAAGAAAATTAGATATCGAAGGTTTGGAACAAACACTTGTCCCAATTTATTCTGACAGTCAAAACAGGCTCTGGCTGAGAAATGATAAAGGCTTAATAATTGTCTCAATTACATCAAAAGAAGTTATCAAAAAAATTTCGAAGCAAACAAGCCTAAACTCAAAAGTTTACGCCATCTATGAGACATCCGAAGCATTCTGGCTTACTACACGTTCAGACGGAGTTCTAATGGTAGACAAAAGCTCTTTTGATATAATCAAAAGACAAGAAAGAGACGACAGTAACGGATACATAATTTCATCCGCAGGAGTTGGCAGCAGTATTTGGTATGCCGACGCGATAGGTGTTCACCAGATCGCTCTTCCTTCTCTAAAAAAAGAATCAGTGATTCCCTACTCCGAACTAAACTATAACAGTTTGGGTGAGTCCTCTGTATTTGTATCAGCTGATCAGTCCATCTACTTCGGTGGTAGCAAAGGTTATAATAAGATTTCAAAGAAGGCTACTAGCGCATATAGACTCAGCTCACAAACGACTCTGCCACAACTCGATAAATTGAGGGTCTTCGGAGCAACGAAAGTTATCGACAAAAAGCAAGTTGCAGAATCCAATGACTCACAAAGTTATGCCCTCAGCCAAGACATTCGCTTATTCAATAAATTAATACTTACACACGATGAAACAAGGTTTAGCATTTCTTTTGCATTGATAAATCCTGTATATCCCTCTCAAATTGAATATAGATACAAGTTAAGTAAACAGGATTTGGGTTGGATATATATCGAAGACAATCGCGTTGCACAGTTCAATAATATTGGCTTCGGTAATTATACTTTTGAAGTACAAGCTAAAGAGCCTGGCAAAAATTGGTCTGAGAGCAGAACGCTAAATATAGAAATAGAACGACCGCCTTGGCTTCATGCAGTTGCGTTAGTCTTTTATGCATTAATAACGATAGTGATAATTACCTTTCTGGTGCGCCAGCTTCAAATTCGAAAAGCCAATCAGCTGGCAATAAAAGAATCTGAAGAAAGACTAAAGCTCACGTTGTGGAGCTCAGGAGACGAATTATGGGATTGGGACGTGTACCGCGGGCAAGTTTACCGTGCTAACACATGGGGAACGCTGGACTTCCCTCAAGATGATATTCGTACTACCGGAGCCTACGATGCGAACATACACCCCAATGATCTTAGCAGGGTAAAAGAAGCTCTAACATCGCACCTTGAGGGAAATACTGATTATTATGAGTTGGCCTACCGAGCAAAGACTTTCAAAAATCAGTGGATTTGGATCCTAGACAGAGGAAAAGTGGTAGAGCGGGATCACAATGAGCAGCCAATTCGCATGACTGGCACACTCAAAAATATTCACCACCTTAAAGAAGCCGAAGAGCAGCTAAACCTATTCAAACGCTCTATAGAAAACATCTCGGAAGGTGTCTTCATATCTAACACTAAGTTTAAATTTATTAGCGTTAACAATGCGTATTGCGGATATACCGGTGAAACCCGCGATCAAGCGCTTGCCAGTTATATGCACTTTCATCTTTACCCCGATGCATTTACGGAAGAAATTAAGAAAACCTTAAGAACAAAGGGCAACTGGAGCGGTGAAGTCGAAAGCGTACGTATGAACGGTGACCGCTTTGAGATAGAGCTCAATATTGATGCTGTACATGATGAAGACGGTAAAATAAGTCATTTTGTGGGCGTTTTCAGCGATATCACTTCGCGTAAAAACACTGAAAAAGAACTATTGAAGCTTGCCAATACCGACCCATTAACGGAGTTACCAAACAGATCGTTTTTCCAAGCAAGTCACCAGAATCTGGTAAGAAAAGGTGAACAGCATGCCCTGCTGTGCCTTGATATGGATAACTTTAAGAAAATTAATGACTCTCTTGGCCACCAAACTGGCGATATATTGATCAAACAAATTGCTAAACGTCTGCAGAGAATTACAGGGAAGAACGCCACCTGTTATCGTCTGGGCGGCGATGAATTTAGTATCTTAATGGAGAACAATGCTGATATCCATACAGTCACGCATTGTGCACAAAACGTATTAGATACCCTGTCGCGCCCGTTCATAATAAACAAGCAGGAGTTTGTTCTGGGCGCAAGTATTGGCATAGCCTTTTTCCCTGACGACGGTTTGTCGCCGCAAGAAATGTTGAAAAATGCAGATACTGCCATGTACTTTGCGAAAAATAACGGTGGTAATAGCTATCAATTTTTCAGCGGCGAGATGAATCAAAACGCCGTTCGCCAATTGCAAATTGAAAACCTGATAAGACAGGGCATTAAAGATGACTTATTTACGGTTTACTACCAGCCCAAAGTGGATATTACTTCAGGTAAGCTAGTGAGTATGGAGGCTTTAGTACGCTTCGAACATCCACAAAAAGGTATTGTGAGCCCAGGACAGTTTATTCCTCTTGCAGAGCAAACCGGTCAAATTATCGAAATTGGTGAACAGGTACTAAGAAAAGCCTGCGCCGATACTAAACGATGGGTTAGCCAAGGCTTGTTTACTGGCCGAGTAGCGGTAAACATTTCTGCAAAGCAGTTCGAGTTACCAGACCTTGATGAACGCATTAATCGGATATTGAGCGACGTAGGGTTATCGCCGCTGCATTTAGAATGCGAAATTACCGAAGGCACCCTTATGGAAAGTCCCGAAAATGGCTTGCAAATGATGATGCGCTTAAGAGAGCGCGGTATTCACTTGGCATTGGATGACTTTGGCACAGGTTACTCTTCGCTTGCTTACCTTAAGCGTTTTCCTCTTAATACGCTTAAAATTGATAAAGCCTTCATTGATGACATCGCGAAAAGCAATGTAGACAGGCATATGGCAGCGGCAATTATCAATATTGCGCACAATTTAGGTCTTAAAGTGGTAGCAGAGGGGGTAGAGGAAGAGGCACAACTCAATATTCTACGTCGCTATGATTGCGAAATGCTGCAAGGTTTTCTTTATAGCAAACCATTAAACGCAGAACGTTTTGAAAAACTTCTCACTGAAAATCAACAGCTAAACTCCATTCTTGGAAACACCAGTCTTCAGTAAGTAACTAAGGTTGCAACTTTCTTTAGCTACTTTCATAACCATTAAATTTATCTTTCTCTTCTCGGGTAGGCGATTGCCTGCCCCCTTCTATTTTATACCCGGCATCACTTCGCCCATTAGGCAAAAGTTTATTAGACTTTTGGTTAAAAAAACCGTCAAAAAACCACCACAAAAACAATAAACATCTGATTTATATATGCTTTCTTAAGTTGGCATAACTTTAGCTATAGATAAAAGTGTCGACAATAAAAAATAACATCGACTTTGTTTGTTCGTTTAAAAAAATAAAATCAGAGGAAAAAGACATGTTAAAAGAGTACGCAGTTGCACTAGTACTATCTACCGCCACTCCAGTTGCTGCCGACAAGCAAGAAGGCGCTAAACAAGCCCCAGAGTCGCAGAAAGAAGTGGCTACTGAAACGAACTACATACCAAAGCCTCGCACAGGTGGCAACGGCATGGGTATAGGTTTATAAAATCATATTATCAGACCCAAAAAAGAGAGCCTAGCTCTCTTTTTTTATGTCTGTCTTTTACACAACCTTCAAGTATCTAAGCAAGACTACTGTTAATCAACGTGGCTACTGACGCAAAGCTGCAATAGATGGCACTTGCTTTCCGATATTAAGGTTCGCAATTAGGGGGCTGCCGTTGCAGGGGGGACAGGCCGTTACAGGGCGTTCAGGCCGCGATGAAAAGATTATTAAACCCTACAGCATTGCGCCAATGCATATGTCGCGAAATTGAGAACATGGGGAGTATTATAGGTCCGAAGATTAACCCAGCTGCTGCCCACCGTTTTGCATTCATTCCCCACTTAAACGCCTCAACATAAAAATAAACACTAAATATTACGCTTAAGAATATAAGTGACAACAAAACACGTCTCCAAGAAACTAAAATTCAGAATACAACATAGGCTGTTTTAATAATTGCTTGTTTGAAAAGCACGACGTCAACATTTTGACTAGCACAAAAACAGGCGTGGCGATTCTACTAAAAACTGACTAATAAACCAGCTAAAACGCACAAATTTGATTGAAAATCGACGAATTCTCAACATTCAACATTTTGATAACGCGGGGCAACACGTAGTTTAAGTTTAGCAAGCTCCGGTGATGAGTAATGGCGCCCCATCCTCTCTGAGTAAACACACAACGTCAAAAAATGATGTAAAGGTTATAAGTGAGTTTTGCTAAGAAAAGCTTTTTTAAATTCCGTTATATGAAATTTTTGAACTTGCAGACAGTTACCATGTGCTATTTATTTAATTTTGAAAAGCCCGTCAGGAGCAATGTTGGTTGGGGAGGTTTGGTTATTTAGGCACATAGGTTCACTGCAAGTAGCCGCTGATTTCCAGCTTTTTTTAACAAATGACTCAGGGGTTTACGATGCAACTCACTAAAGACCTCCATAAACTGCAACGCTTTGAACGTGTGCTTCTGGCAGTTAATATTTTTTACTGCTGGGGAATGGTATTTTATACCGCGATAAGTCGTGGTGATTATATATTTACATCAAAATATTTTTTTGCCGCGGCGCTACTGACTATTCTTTACAACGGCCTTTATAAAAGCCTCGATGGGAACTTTGTGAAGAGTAAGGCTTGACTCAGCCAATAAAAAACCGGGCGAAAGCCCGGTTCTCAAATTAGCTTATGCGAGTATTAGTAGAAAGACTCTCCGCTTTCAGCCATTTTTTCCAATACGTCAGCAGGCTCAAATTTATCGCCTACGGCCGTAGAGTAATGATGTAGTCGTGAAACCACATGTTTAATGCCAAGGGTATCCATGTAGCGGAAAGGCCCGCCTAAGAAAGGTGGGAACCCAATACCGAAAATAGCGCCAATGTCGCCATCACGGGCATTGCGAATAACACCTTCGTCGAGGCATCGGGCAGCTTCGTTAAGCATCATAAGAACACAGCGCTCAGCCACCTCTTTTTCGCTCAACTTACTTGATGGTGAAAGGCTAAGTAACTCATAAATGCTTTCATCCACTTCTTTACCAGGCTTTTTACCTTCGTAGTCGTAGAACCCCTTCTTGTTCTTTTTACCCTTACGGCCGTCTGCTAACACCTTATCAAACGCTGAAGGCGCGGTGAAACGTTCACCAAAAGCTTCCACTAAAAAGGGAATGATTTTAGTGCCAACATCAATGCCCACTTCGTCAAGCAGTTTCACTGGCCCCACCGGAAAACCAAATTTCACGAGTGATTTGTCGATATGCTCAATCGGCTCGCCATCTAATATTAGGTTGGCCGCTTCATTCATGTAAGGCGCTAATATACGATTCACGTAAAATCCCGCACCGTCTTTTACAACAACAGGGGTTTTTCCTTGCTTTTTAGCAAACTCGACCGTAGAAGAAATTACTTCGTCCGACGTTGTTTCATGTGCAATAACTTCAGCAAGCGGCATTTTGTCTACCGGAGAGAAGTAATGTAAACCGATGACATTTTCAGGTCGCTTGGCCTTGGCTGCTATCTGGGTAATAGGAATAGACGAAGTATTAGAAGCAAAGATAGTTGTCTCTTTACAGTTTTCTTCTATATCGGCAACCATCTTTTGCTTGAGATCGAGGTCTTCAAACACGGCCTCAACCACAATGTCGATGTCTTTATAACCACTGTAATCTAGTGTGCCAGTAAGCAACGAAAGCTGCTTTTGCATCTCACTATTGCGAATAAAGCGTTTCTTCACCTTTTTATTCAAGATATCGTAGCTATATTTCATCGCATTCGCGATTCCTTCAGCTCGAACATCTTTAATACGCACTGGCACACCGGCTTTTGTCGACGTAACGAAAGCAATACCGCCCCCCATCAAGCCGCCGCCAAGCACTCCCGCTTTGTTCACTTTTGCAGGTGTAACGCCCTCTACCCCATTTTCTTTTTTCATTTCTGTAGTAGCAAAGAAGATTTGGCGAAGTTGGAAAGACTCTGGGGTCATAACTAGCTTACCAAAAGCCTCAGCTTCTGCTTTTAACCCCGCTTTCATACCTTCAGTCATACCCGTTTCAATGACATCGATAATGAAGCCTGGTGCTGGGTAATTACCTTTGGTTTTGGAAAACGTTGCCTCACGCGCCTTCTTGAACATTATGTTGCGACCTGGACCTGTGGTCTCCAACATTTTGTTCATAAGCCCTTTTTGCGGCGCTTCACGCTCTGGCTTACGCTTTAAAGCAAATTGTTCCGCTACATCGAGCAACACACTTTCAGGCACTACATCATCAACGATGCCATATTTCTTCGCCTGTTTAGCTCTTGCAGGCGAACCTGTTAGCATCATCTTCATGGCTTGTTGAATGCCAATTAAACGAGGAAGTCGTTGAGTACCGCCGCTTCCAGGTAATAACCCCAATTGGACCTCTGGTAAGCCAACTTGAGTTTTTGAAGAATCAGTACAAACACGATAGTGACACGCCAAGGCAAGTTCTAATCCACCGCCTAAAGCAGGACCGTGAATTGCCGCCACAAACGTAGCTTTCATACTCTCGATTCTATCAAAAACCGCTTGCCCACCTGCTGCTATTTTTGTTGCGTCTTCAGCTGTTTTACAGGCAGCGAGCATTGAAATATCTGCACCGGCTACAAAAGAATTACTTTTACCACTGATGACAACAACACCTTTAATACTGTTGTCCTGCTCGATATCGTCGAGCATAGCGCTTATTTCATCACCAAATTCGGCTTTAAGCGTGTTCATGCTCTCACCGGGAACATCCATGCTTAGAATAGCAACACCGTTGTCCTGTTTAGTTAATGAAAAGGCGCCTGTGGTTGGCGTTGCTTCATTTTTTACTTCTGTGCTTTCGCTCATATTTTCCTGGCTCATATTATTCTGTCTCCACAATCATTGCTGCACCTAAACCACCGGCTGCACATGCGGTTAGCAGGCCGCTACCGCCACCACGACGATTTAGCTCGTTAAGCATTTGCGTAATCATACGAGTTCCCGTTGCTGCGAATGGATGTCCGTAGGCAATAGAGCTTCCCATCACATTAAATTTGTCCATATCTATCTCGCCAGTCGCTTTGCTGCGTCCTAGCTTCTCTTTGGCAAATTTATCGCTTGCAAACATTTTAACGTTGGCAAGGGTTTGCGCCGCAAATGCCTCGTGCATTTCAATTAAGGTTAAGTCGTTCAATGTCATACCGGCGCGATCTAACGCTAAAGGCGTAGCATAGGATGGACCCATTAACATGTCTTCCCATACATCAATTGCCGAGAAAGCATAACTTTTTATGTAACCTAAAGGCGTGTAGCCAAGCTCTTTGGCACGGCTTTCTGTCATCATGATAACAGCAGATGCGCCGTCGGTAAGCGGAGTGGCATTTGCGGCAGTAACAGAGCCATATTTTTTATCAAAAACAGGACGTAACTTAGCGTAACTTTCTAGCTTGGAGTCAAAGCGCACATTGTTATCGCGCTCTAGAGCCCCCTTGTAAGGTTCAGCGTAGGCAGTCATAACCTCATTTGAAAGTTTACCCTCTTCCCAACTTTTCGCTGCAAAGCTGTGCGAACGATGGGCAAGTTTATCTTGTTCTTGGCGAGAGATTTGATGCGACTTCGCCATTTGCTCTGCAGTCTGCCCCATTGACAGGCCTGTTGAATATTCTGCAACAGCAGGCGGCACAGGCGCCAAATCTTTAAGGCCCAAGCGTTTGAAAATATTAAACTTCTGGCCAAGCGTTTTGGTTTTTTGCAAATCTACTAGCGCTCTTGCCAAGTTTTTAGACACACCAATCGGTGACACAGAGGTAGAATCAGCTCCACCAGCAATACCTACTTGTACGTGTCCAGCCATCATACTTTCAGCAATGTTAACCGTTGATTGGAAACTGGTTGCACAAGCTCTTGACACACTGTATGCATCAGTATGGACGTTCATTCCAGTACCTAAGACAATTTCACGAGCAATATTCGGTGCTTCTGGCATTTGAACTACTTGGCCATAAACCACTTGATCGACCCATTCTTTTTGAATGCCATGACGAACAAGAAGCTCGTTAACTACCATCTTTCCTAAATCAACAGCAGGTACGCCGTGAAAATATGTCGCCATTTTAGCAAACGGAGTACGCAACCCCGCGACAATGGCGATGCGATCACCCTCTCGGGTAGTAACTGATTGTTTTGTAGACATAATGCACCTAAATTAGTGACCCTGTGCAAGTGTTATCTACACCCTCCACAAGTGGTCTGACCTGTAATAACACTGATTTTTACAAACTATGAACAAAATAGCAAATAATGAGACCAGAATAAGGTTTATACGCCAAACAGCATCGCCAAACGTTGAGAGAAAGCGGCAGCTCACTGTTTGCTCTGTGCACTTTTACTCATATTTTCGTTCAACTTGGATACTTGAAGAAACGGAAAATGAACCTTATATGAGAAACATAGTCTGTTTTGTGTCATTGTGGATGGCAATTTGGAACATATTCCGTTTTTTGTGTAACTCGCATCTTCATTCAATGATGATTGAAAAGGTAGTTTCATCTTCGACATGACACCAACACATCCTAACAACTAGAATTTACGTGGAATCATTGCATTATGGCAGCAGAGCAATTCAAACAATTACATGCTTATCTAGACCAACAAATTATTGGTCAACATGCATTGACGAAAAGCATTTTAATCGCGCTACTTGCCGATGGACATTTATTGGTTGAGGGACCGCCGGGGCTTGCTAAAACTCGGGCAATCAACGCGCTTGCTAATGGAGTTGATGGAGATTTCCACCGTGTTCAGTTTACTCCAGACTTACTGCCTGCCGACTTGACGGGAACTGATATTTACCGCCCTGAGACGGGAGAGTTTGTCTTTCAGAAAGGTCCGCTTTTTCACAATTTAGTACTTGCTGATGAGATAAACCGAGCACCTGCTAAAGTACAATCAGCATTGCTAGAGGCCATGGCAGAGCGACAGATAACCGTAGGTAGTAAAACTTATCCCCTTCCTCCGTTATTTCTCGTTATGGCTACGCAGAACCCTTTAGAACAAGAGGGCACGTATCCTTTACCTGAAGCGCAGCTCGATCGATTTTTAATGCATGTAGACATCGACTACCCAGATGCCGACACCGAGCTTGATATATTGCGACTAACTCGAGGTGAAGCACTGGAGCAGCCTCCGGTGACGCCCCCAACGCTTAGCCAAAATGATATATTTCTTTCTCGCAAAGAAGCGCTCTCTTTATACATGGCACCAGAGTTGGAAAACTACTTAGTTCAATTAATTATGGCAACCCGAAAACCTGCGCTTTTTGACAGCGAGCTTGCTCAATGGATAGCAATGGGAACAAGCCCTAGGGCGACCATTGGTCTTGACAGATGTGCTCGTGCTCACGCTTGGCTAAGTGGTCGAGATTTTGTAGGACCTGATGATATTCAGGCGGTTGCGCATAATGTACTCAGACACCGTATCATACTCTCCTATCAAGCTGAGGCTGAAGGTGTAACTGTGAATGATGTATTGGATAAGATTGTTGCTACTGTCGCTGTACCATAATATATGACAGATATTCACTCACAACTTGAAAAGTTGAAAAGCAATGGCGTAGTGCTCACTACAGCGGAGTTATTGCGCTATCAGCAGTTGTCCAAGTTAGTCAATTTGACGCCTAAAAGAACGCCTCAAGCTCGCTTAGCGGGTAGTTACCTCACTAAGCACAAAGGTAGAGGAATGGAATTCGACGAGGCCCGTCATTATCAGGCTGGCGATGATATTCGAGCTATTGATTGGCGCGTTACTGCAAGGACGGGGAAAACGCATACCAAAATATATCGAGAAGAAAGAGAGCGCCCAGTATTTATATTCTGTGACTATCTACCCTCTATGAGTTTCGGTACTCAGCTGCTTACAAAAGCGGTGCAGGCTGCTCATATCTCCTCTTTAATAAGTTGGTCAGCTGCTGCCCGGGGTGACAAAGTAGGAGCATTGGTTTTCAACCAAAGTGAACATAAAGAAGTTAAACCGCTTAGCAGGAAAAAAGCGGTGCTGCACGTTTGCCACGAACTGGTAGCGTTAAACAAAAATGCCACAGAAGAAGAACCCAATAGTGCTCGAGATCAACAGTCATTCGCAGATGCCTGTGCTAGAGCACGCAGATTGGCGAAACCCGGGAGCTTGGTTTACCTGGTCTCTGACTTTCAAAATTTAAGTACTGCGGCAGAGCAACATCTTAGCCACCTTACACGCCACTGTGAAGTGAGAGCAATTGTTGTTGATGATCCCTTTGAGCACTCCCTGCCAGAAACGGGGTCATTGCAGAGCGTTAGTGTTTCAGATGGAGAAGTGAAACAGCGTTGGGTACTTGGTGATAGTAAGGAGACGCAGAGTTATCGTCGGTGGCGTGAGGAACAAAACTCGGTAATAAGCCAAACGCTGAAAAAAATGAATATTTCGCGCTATCACGTATCAAGTGCTTTCCCGCTAGACGAGCAGCTTCAAAGTATGCAAAGAGAGCGAGTATAATGTTGTCATCTTCACAGGCTAATTCGACACAGGATAATTCGACATTAACTGGTACGTCGGCTCAAGAGTTGCCACCGCAGCCAGTACCTAGCATTGAGCCGCCAGCACTTCCTGAACTATCGTCGGTGACGGGTTCGCAGCCGAACGCGATTTCCCAGCAGCCCGCTGCAATTCAACAGGACCCGCTTGCGCAACTAAGAGATATACACACGCCAACCGATGTACACCTGTGGCCGTTAGACTGGGGGTGGTGGGCGTTACTTTTTATTATTACGGGCGTGTTGGTGACGCTATTCGTTGTTATAAAACGACATGTCGCTTTTAACCAAGCACGTAAAATAGCTTTAAAAAACGTAGACCTAGTTTCAAACCAGGCGCCCGATTGGGCTATGCAGCTAAACGCACTGCTTAAACGAACTGCGCTTACATACTTTGAGCATGAGGCCGTAGCCGGTTTGCACGGAACTCAGTGGCATGCATTTTTGTTGGCAAACTGTCCGCGAAAGCAGCAAGAAATTGAAGAGGGTCTAAGTATTCTAAACGCCAATCTCTACTCCAATAAGGAAAACTCTGGCGATTTCACGACCTGCCAAAAAGCGGTAAAGACATGGATTAAACACGCTGCGTTTAATAAAGATAAACAGGCAACAACGTTTATAGAGGCATCGGAATAATGCTTGATTTTAATTGGTGGTGGGCATTTTTAGCGCTGCCTTTGCCATTGGTAGTGAGATTTCTATTTCCCAAATTTCCCGAGGCTGCAAGCGCCGCGTTACGCGTTCCAAAACTTCGTCCGCAACAGCACAGTGATGAAATTATCGCGAATAAAAGTAAAACAGCATTAGTTGCTGCCACTATTATTTGGCTAGCATTAGTCACCGCTGCCGCACAGCCACAGTGGTTGGGCGAACCGGTTAGCATTCCTAACGAAGGTCGAGAAATGATGCTTGCAGTTGATCTTTCAGGCAGTATGAAAATTGATGATATGCAGCTCAATGGCCGTCAAGTTAACCGACTCACTATGACGAAGTCGGTAGTTTATGACTTTATTCAGCGGCGCGTAGGCGACAGGCTGGGGCTGATATTATTTGCCGACACCGCCTATGTGCAAGCCCCATTAACGTACGACCGTGAAACTGTTTCAACATTGCTTAGTGAGGCAGTAATTGGTCTTGTTGGTGAACAAACCGCCATTGGTGATGCCATTGGATTGGCGGTAAAACGATTCGACGCTAGAGATGAATCCAACAACGTATTAATTCTTCTTACCGACGGCCAAAACACTGCAGGCAATATTACGCCTGAGCAAGCCAAAGAGTTGGCCATAAGTAAAAATGTTAAAATTTATACTATCGGTGTTGGCGCCGACAAAATGCTCATCCAAAGCTTCTTTGGCAGTAGACAAATAAATCCATCGCAAGAGCTAGATGAAACCATGCTTTCAGATATTGCGAGCTCTACTGGGGGGCAATATTTTCGTGCACGCAATGCTGAAGAGCTCAACGCCATCTACCAGCAACTGGATGATTTAGAGCCCATACAAGGCGAGACTCGCAAAATGCGTCCGCTTACGGCCTTATTCTATTACCCCCTAGCATTTGCCTTGATAGGTTCAATGCTTTGGATTGTCATTGTTTTCATCAGCACAACTCTTAAACGTATGACTAACAAATCTGTGGAGTCAGCGCATGAATCCTCTCACATGAAACGAGCAGGGAGACGAGCGTGATAAACGGCGATTTGACAACTAATTTTTTAAATAATTTTCACTTTATTCGGCCTGACTGGTTCTTTGCAGCAATCCCCTTACTTGTGCTGTTTATATGGTTGAAAAGACGCTCCACCAAGCATTCAGGGTGGCAATCTGTCATACCTCCTCACCTGTATAGCCATATGGTGGTAGGGAAAATAAAGAAAGCTAAGCGACCTCCAATGTGGTTGCTGCCTTTTGTTTGGATATTAACTGTTGTTGCCCTTGCTGGCCCTACCTGGGAGCGGTTACCTCAGCCTGTATACCAGCTTAAAATGGGTCACGTTGTGGTAATTGATATGTCTATGTCAATGCGAGCAACGGACATGACACCAGACCGATTAACACGAGCGAAATATAAAGCAATTGACTTAATAAATACCATTTCTGAGGGTGAGATGGGTTTAGTCGCCTATTCTGGTGATGCGTTTGTCATAAGCCCACTTACAGAAGATGCCGGTAACATCACTACCCTACTTCCCAGCTTATCGCCTGAAATAATGCCTGTACCTGGAAGCGATCCGCTACTAGGTATACAAGCAGCAAACGACCTTTTAACCAACGCAGGCTTCAAAAACGGCGTTATATATTGGATTACCGACGGCATTGAGTTCGGCCAGCAGAAAGAACTGCAAGAATATGTGAGTTCCATGCCATTTACGCTAAATGCGCTTACTGTTGGGACATCTGAGGGAGCACCGATACGACAGTTAAACGGCGAATTACTCAAAGACACATCTGGAAGTATTGTTATACCCAAGCTAAACGAAGGTGCGGTAAGAAGCGTAACTAGAGCAAACGGCGGGCAGAGTAAAAGTTTCACATCTAATGATGAAGACATCGACGCTTTAACATCGATTTCCTTGCTCGATAGAGATGGGAATAGCGGTAATGATGATGAAAATAGCGAAAGTGGCGCGCAAGGTGACCAGTGGAGAGAGGTTGGCCCCTACATCGCTATTCTACTGTTGCCTTTTGCAGCCTATGCTTTTCGTAGAGGCCTGATTTTTTTCATTATTTTTTCTCTGTACGTTTCTGTGCCGATAACAGCCCCGAAAGCTCATGCACAGGCAAACAGCAAATTGCAACAGGAGCAACAAACAATAACAGAATTACCGAGCAACGACTCAACGATACCCTGGTGGCAATCACCTTTTCTCAATTCTGATCAAGAGGGGTTGAGCGATTATAAGCAGGAAAAATTTAAAAGTGCTGCAGATAAATTTGAGAGCAATAGTTGGAAAGCCTCAGCTTTGTATAAGGCGGGACGTTACGAAGAAGCACTAACCGAGTATGAAAAAGTATCAGGCGCGGACAGCCTGTATAACCAAGGCAATGCCCTTGCAAAACTTGGTAAGTTAGAGGCCTCAATTAAAAAGTACGAAGAAGCGCTACAACAAGAGCCTAAGCATGATGATGCAATGGCGAATAAAGCCTTGGTAGAAGAGCTTTTGAATCAACAGCAAAACCAAAACAACCAGCAGTCGCAACAAAATCAGTCTGGTGATGAGTCCAACCAAAGCGAAAATCAGCAACAAGATAATCAGTCTCAAAGTTCTGACGGTCAGCAGAACCAAGAAAATAGTAACGAATCACAAAACGGTGACGAGCAAGGCAGTGAGTCACAAAATTCTGAACAACAGAGCTCTGAACGACAAAACAGTGATAATCAAAGTGAGGGGCAGCAGAACGATCAGCCTCAATCACCAGAGCAAGGAGAGCAGTCATCTCAGCCATCCCAAAGCGATCAGCAAAATGATCAGAGCGAGAAAGGTGATACCGAACAGGCTGAAGGCTCAAATAGTCGAGAAAACGAGTCTGAGCAGTCAGAAGAGGCCCGTGCTTTGCAGGCGCAGCAAGAGGAATTGACTGATGCAGAAAAAGAAGAAATGCAGCGTATGGAAAACCTAATGCGAAGAGTGCCCGATGACCCTGCATTTTTGTTGAAAAGAAAAATGCAACTAGAAGCCCAAAAACGCAAAAGAGAACGCATGCCATCAAACCGGAGAGATTGGTAGATGAAAGTTTTATCTAAATCTACATCGTTAACGATATTGTTTACCGCCTTATCTATTCTGCCTGCTCACGCTGATATCAACTCAGTAGAAGCAACGATAGACAAAAACCCTGTCATGCTTGATGAAGCCATTAGACTGACAGTTACTGCTGATGGAAGTGCTGACAGAGATGCCTTTGATAGTTCGCCACTACTAAAAGACTTTGTAGTAGGACGCACTTCGGTAAGCAGTCAAACTTCTATAGTTAACTTCGATGCAAAACGCTCCACAACATGGACAACGACACTTTTCCCAAGAAAAGAAGGCACATTTACTATTCCGTCTTTACGGGTTGAAAACAAAAGTACTTATCCCATTGAGGTTACCGTTATTCCCGTTCAGGAACAAAGCAACGTGGCCAGAGATTACTTTGTCACGACGGATATTGATTTAACAGAGGCGTTCCTAAATCAACAGCTTCTTTACACAGTTAAGCTGCATCTCTCGAGCAATATCGAACGCGGCAGTTTGCAAGCCCCCGAAATGGAAAACGCCGAAATTCGACAATTAGGAGATGACAAACAATATACCGATATTAAAAACGGGAGAAGATATCAGATTATTGAGAGGCAGTTTGCTGTGGTGCCTCAAGCGTCTGGAGAATTCACACTGCGCGGCCCAGTATTTACCGGTGAAGTCATGGCGTCGAATACCAATCAGCGCTTCGGTTTTTTCAACCGCACTCAACAAATCAATCGCGTAGGACCTGATATTGTTGTCAATATTAAACCTATTCCACGTGACATCGATTACCCTTGGCTACCTTCAGAAATGGTAAGGCTTGACGAAGAGTGGCCACAAGGCGATAGTTTCGTAGTCGGCGAGCCAATTACCCGCATTGTCACTCTGACAGCCCTGGGAGTAGTTGAAGAACAATTGCCGGAAATTCCCGAATTTTATCCGCCAACGTTTAAACTGTATCCAGACCAATCAAACACCACTACGGTAGAAAAAAACCAGAGTTTGATCGCCCAGCGACAAACCTCTCTGGCCATTATTCCTACCGAGCCAGGAAAAATGGTTTTACCTGAAATTACTATTCCTTGGTTTAACACGCTGACTGAAAAAACCGAATATGCCACCATTCCATCTCAATCTATAACCGTCGTTGCCGCCTCTGGTGAAGGTAAAAACGCCGCCTCAACGAGCGAAAATCAAAGTTCCGCCAACTCAACAGCACCAAGTTCTTCACTCGAGGCAGACTCGACACAAGAATCTACGCAAGGCAGACCGGAAAACTCAACTCAGCAAACACCTGCAAAATTGCAACAAGGTACTTCCGACACGCCGTGGCCTAATAACACAGTTTGGTTGGTCATTTCCGTTTTGGCATTAGGTTGGCTAGTTACCTTTATGGTGCTAATGCTCTATATTAGAAGATATCGCACAATCGATCACAAAAACGCTGGGAACAGTCAAAACACTCGACTGACGAATAAAAATTCAGACAGCGGAGAGAATCAGGCGTACAAAGTATTGATGCAAGCGGTGAAGTCTAAAAACGTTTCACAAGTAGATACTGCCCTGCAGCTTTGGTTGCGCTCTTTAAATGGCAACACAAAAGTGCGCCCTATGCCGGATGACCTTCCTGAGACTCACGCTATAAAAGAGCCTTTGGATAAATTACATAAGTCGCGGTTTTCAAAGACGAGTGAGGCAACAGACTCTGCAAGCGTCGACATTATTATGGCAGAGCTTGCTAACGCCATAGATGTCGCCCGAAGTTCATACCTTAAACGTCAGAAAGGTAAAGAAGCCGAGCTATCTAATTTATACCCTACGTAGCAGAGTAAAACGCACTGCGGTTAGCTCTACCTATGAAGAACTAAAAATAATAAAAGTTGCGGCATAAACATATGTGCAGCGAACCAAGACTGGGAGATAACATGAAAAAATCACTATTTTCACTTACACCGATTGCCATTGCACTATTATCAATAACAGCGTGCTCTCCGGCTAATGAAACATCACAAACACAACCTACTGCGGTTA
This sequence comes from Alteromonas hispanica, assembly GCF_010500915.1. GTDB lineage: Bacteria > Pseudomonadota > Gammaproteobacteria > Enterobacterales > Alteromonadaceae > Alteromonas > Alteromonas hispanica. The sequence continues at coordinate 415,508 of NZ_JAAAWP010000002.1, read as the reverse complement.
AAAGTGAAAAAGACTCGGCGCAAACAGAATCCCAACGCCTTGCAGCGTTTTTTGAGCGTTCATTTGAAGAAGACTTGAAACGTTCCCCCCTATTTCAAAGTTACCTAGGAAAAAAATGGGATTACGACAAGTGGGATGATATTAGCGAAGCTGAGGTAGATGCACAAATAGCTATTGCTAAAGAAAGACTCAGCACGCTGGAGTCCTTTGACACTCAAAAGCTTAACGAGCAAGAAAAACTCAGTCTTCGTCTGTACAAACTTGGCATTGAAAGAGACTTAGCCAACGATGAATTTCGCCACCATCGTTATATAGTGCACCAGTTCAGAGCTGCTCATACGCAAGTACCTAGTTTCCTTATCAATATTCACAGCGTAAAAAGCAAGGAAGATGCGGCAGCTTATGTAAGTCGACTTAACAATGTGAGTACCTACTTCGACCAGGTCATCGACCAGATGAAGTTAAGAGAAAAAGCCGGTGTATTCCCACCGAAATGGGCTTACGACCAAATGATCGATGCATCTCGAAACGTTATCAAGGGTATTCCATTTGACACATCCGAAACAGCTTCGACACTTTGGGAAGATTTCCAAGGCAAAGTGAGCGCTCTATCATTAACTGATGAAGAAAAGGCGGCACTCCTCGAAGAGGCCAAAAAGGCGTTAACTAGCTCGGTTGAGCCCGCCTATGAGCGCTTAATAAAAGAATTAGCACACCAAAAAACACTGTCTCCAGAGGGCGATGGGGTTTGGCGACTGCCCGATGGAGAACAGTGGTATCAAAACCGTTTAAATTGGTTTACTACTACCGATCTAACTGCTTCAGAGGTTCACCAAATTGGCTTGAATAATGTTGAGCGGATCCACAACGCTATGCGCGACATTATGGAAGAAGTTGAATTTGAGGGCACACTTCAAGAATTCTTTGTTTTTATGCGTGAAGATGATCAGTTCTATCTTCCGTCAACGCCCCAAGGAAGACAGCAATATCTTGATGATGCCAAACAAGCAATCGACGATATGAGAGAGGAAATCCCTGATTATTTCGGCATTCTTCCTGAAGCCCCCATGATTGTAAAACGGGTGGAGGCATTTAGAGAGCAATCTGCGGGGAAAGCCTTTTATCAAAGCCCGGCACAAGATGGAAGCAGACCCGGTATTTACTACGCTAACCTATATGATATGAAGGCGATGCCAACGTACCAACTAGAAGCCTTGGCGTACCACGAGGGTATTCCAGGCCACCATATGCAGCGAACTATTGCTCAAGAACTCGATGGTATTCCACAGTTTCAGAAGTTCTTAAGCTTTACTGCGTATACAGAAGGCTGGGGGTTATATACCGAAGAACTTGCTAAAGACATGGGCTTTTACAAAGACCCCTACTCTGATTTTGGTAGATTAGCCATGGAGCTATGGCGTGCTTGCAGACTCGTTGTCGACACCGGTATTCATGCTAAAAAATGGTCTAGAGAAGAGGCGGTACAATACTTAGTTGAAAATACGCCAAACCCTGAGTACGACGCACAAAAAGCCATTGAACGATATATTGCTATGCCCGGGCAAGCTACTGCTTACATGATTGGAAAACTCAAAATAATGGAGTTACGTGAGAAAGCAATGAATGAGCTCGGGGACAATTTCGACTGGAAAGGCTTTCATGATGAAATTTTAAAAAATGGTCCAGTTCCGCTTTCTATATTAGAAGAGAACGTAGACGCTTGGGTTAAAAACCGAAGCGCCATGTGATGCTTTACTGTTAAAGTGATAATGTTAAAGAGCGCCTAGGCAGTTTCGCCGCGGCGCTTTTTTTTGCGGCGCAACACTTGGGTAATCTTTCAAAACACAAAATGGAAAATATTTTATGTTTGCTCGAAATAAAATCGATAACACGCAGGTCTTATCGAGTATGAAAGCAAAGCATCAAAGATATGAAGCCCTAGTGAAGGCATTTCACGCCGATATTTTCCGTTACGCTTACTGGCTAGTGAAAGACAGAAGTGTAGCTGAAGATATTGTTCAAGAAACATTCCTTAGGGCGTGGCGTTCCCTCGACGCTCTCAATGACGAGAAAGCAGCAAAAGCTTGGTTGATCACGATTTTGCGCCGTGAAAATGCTCGACGATTTGAGCGCAAACAACTAGATGTTGTTGATATCGATGATGTGTTTATCCACGACGAGACTCAGCAAGCAGATGGCGATATCAACCAACGAGAACTCCACCGGCTACTCGGGGGGTTAAGTATTGAATATCGAGAACCTCTTATTTTGCAGCTATTGTTCGGTTTTAGCGGTGAAGAAATTGCCGCACAGCTAAATCTCAATAAAAACACGGTTATGACACGTTTATTTCGAGCCAGAAATCAGCTGAAAGAGGCGGTCGAAAAACAAGATGAAAACAGAGGTCGAATAAATGGATGATTTAGAGTTTAGACGCAGAATTTATGCGGATCCAGAAACGACTGACAGCGACCTTATTGCCGCAGCAAATGCCGATGAAAAAAAGCGTAGCTTTTGGCATGAGCAAAAACAAATGGACAAAAAGCTTAAGCAGGCGTTAAAGGTTGAAGTACCTGATGATTTAGCGAGCAAGCTTATTTGGCAGCAGTCTGCTGATGAATTCAATCGCTATAAGAAAAGAAGCCGATGGTATATGGCAGTCGCGGCCTCAGTGGCTTTTACTATTGGGATAAGTATCACTATGTGGAACCAGGGCTCGGTCGACCTTTCAGGGCAAGCGCTCGCCCATATGCAGTATGCAGAGGTGGAAGAAGCACACTCTCTTTTGCCTGTTGACCTGAATATGGTAAATGCAAAATTAGCAAGCTTCGGCGCCAGTTTTAGCGACATGATTGAGGGTATTGAGGTAGCAAACTACTGTCACTTAAATACGGTGAGAAGCCTGCATTTGATTATTGATACCCCGCAGGGAAAAATGTCGGTATTCGTGGTACCTAAAGACGAGCACATGGAGCTGCCTAGCTATTTTGAAGACAATCGCTTTCACGGAGAAAGCATAAAAATGAGGCAGGCAAACGTCATTGTTGTCGGCGATAAGCGTGCTGATCTTACAGAGATGAAAGAGGCGGTTGCAAAAAGAATGCAGTTTACTGCCTGAGTAAGCTGAATATCTAAAGCTAAATTGATGTAAGTGCTTCCCCCAATTTTTTCGCCGATTACAGACTTTACAATATTACTGATAATTTAACATGCAAACCGCCCTCACACCTTATATACTCTTCGCCCGTTTGCGTCTCATGATCTACTAATGATTTTCTAAAAATAGCCATTGTAGGGTATTGCGGCGATTGAAAAGCATCACGATAAAAAAGATAGAGTAAGCAGGTCGCAAAGTGAGTATCAGTAGTGTAAGTATATTTGTAAAAGCCTCTTTGCTTTTACTAATATATATCCCCTCTTTAGTTTTTGCCTCATCGCTTCAAAATGGCGATGCGGAAAAAATTAACCGCTACGCTAATCTCACTCATGCCGTGCTTTATGAATGGAACTATCCTTCTGAGCTCTCAAACGAAGACATTCTCCAACAACTCAAGCAAAGCAAACTCCAATCTGATAAATCGGATATAAGTGTTGTTTTTCGGCATGTGATAGCCCTATCTAACGCTCAACAAGTTGATGCGCCAAAAGTCCCCGTTGTTATAAAAGAAGTTCTCTTAGATAGACATTGGCAAGCTTTAAAGAGAGCCGATATTAAAACTTACGCTTTTTTGAAGGCGTACCATATCTATATTAAAGGTTTCAATGATTTTAAAGGCTCAGTGAAGCGTCTTAGCTCAACTGTTCCTGCACTTTACAGCTTAAAGAACGACCTTCTACGCTCAGGTAACAAAGTAGCAATCATAACGGTTAGTATGTGGATTGCGTCGGAGTTGATTGATACAGCACCTATACAAGCGATAAATGAAATAGAGTTTGCGTTGCCTCATTTACCCATTGAACCATCAGGTAACAAACTCGTAATGGAAATTAACCTGGTTGATGCGCACAATGATTTAGCGGACTTATACCTAAACTTGAATGTACCGACCAAATCAGCCGAGCATGCCAAAAAGTTCATATCTTTGAAAAGACAGTATCGCTCTTTAGAAACAACGGACTTTTTATTTGCAATTAGTACTCTAAACCGACTTGGCAAGTTCGACGAAGCTCTAGAATTAATTGAAGAAGCGAGAGATAGCGCCCCCGTTGACGACCACTTTGAAAGTGTGTTTCTAGATATGTTTGAAATGAGTGTTTATGGCTCTCGACTAAGAGAGGGAGACAAGGCAAAACTGACTGAACTTAGCACTCGAGTCTTGAACTCTTCGGTTTTGTTTCCAAACGAGTCTGCTGACATAAAGCCTACTGCCAACGCCATATATAACGCAGTGAATGGAAACGATGAGGAATTTAATTATTCGATTCTTCAGCTTGAGGAAGCATTTGAAAAGAAATACTCTTCCACGCCTCTAAAAAATAAAGCCGTGTTGAATAGGTACCTCATACTGAAGCATATTTATAACATCCGAGGTGATATCGAGAATGCATTTTCATATCAAGAAAAGTATCAACTGGCTTTGTTGAATTCTCATGGGGAGAAATTCCAATCTGCTAGCGGCATCAAGCTAGATTTGCTTTCAAAAGATATTGAACTTGCTGAATATCGCCAAAAAGAATTGCTCTCATTACAGCAAGAAAAAGTGGGATTAACAGGAGACAAAGCGAATTTACGCACCGCAGTATTTGCACTTATCGCAGTTATCTGCCTTATGATTACCTCATGGTTATGGCTAGCAAAAAAACAAAGTGACAAACAAGCCAATACCGACTCTCTTACAGGCGCTCTTACCAGACGAGCAATGCTACGACAATTAAAAGCACTGCTTAAAAGACACCCATCTTCCTGTCTTGCACTGCTCGACATAGATCACTTTAAACGCATCAATGACAAATATGGCCATGCTGTAGGTGATGAAGTATTAAGTACATTTAGCGATATCATTCGCCAAAGAATTCGAAAGAGTGACTTAGTGTGCCGGTATGGCGGCGAAGAATTTCTTATTTACTTTGAACATTCCACAGAACAAGAAGTGACAGCAATTCTTGACGAGTTAAACAACTCCTTCTCAAGTAAAACAAATTGGTCTACTACCAATAAAGCATTCACCGTGTCATTTTCTAGTGGCGTTGTTGCACTAAACGGAACAACAAACTCTGAATCTGTTATTAAATTGTGCGACGACCTGTTATACAAAGCAAAAAATCGCGGGCGCTCAAGAGTTGAATCGACAACATTGGCGCACAGCTATTAACCCCTACTACTCCCTATTAATATCCTTATAAACACCCGAATTAGCAGGCTTCAAAAACTTTCTCCCCTCGAGCACCTCGAACACAGGGGTTATGCTGGTGCTAGCGAGCGTCTTATGCTAGTAAACCCACAGTTGGATAAATATTATCAAAATTAGCATAATCTTTTAAAAAACCGTTCAAAAACCAACCAGTGAGCACATACTTACATGGAGACTCCAAATTATTGGTGATAGCATGGAATAAAAATTAAAGGGAACATATATGGCTACTGGCACGATTATTTCGTTGGGTTTGTATTTTGTTGTAATGTTGGGGATAGGTCTTTTTGCTTACCGGCAAACAGACACCAACGTTGAAGGTTATATGTTAGGTGGCCGCCAGTTAGGCCCGGCCGTTACCGCTTTATCCGCAGGCGCGTCTGATATGAGTGGTTGGATGTTAATGGGTCTTCCGGGAGCAATGTATGTCTCGGGCTTATCTGCAGGCTGGATTGCCGTAGGTTTAACGCTAGGCGCACTAGCCAATTATTTACTTGTCGCCCCACGACTGCGTATCTATACCGAAGTTGCCAGCAACTCCATCACCATCCCGGATTATTTCGAAAATCGTTTTGCAGATAACTCACGCATTCTTCGAGTTATCGCTTCTGTCGTTATTGTCGTTTTCTTCACTCTTTATACATCGTCTGGTGTAGTTGCCGGCGGCAAATTATTTGAAACCTCGTTCGGGTTGAGTTACGAAACTGGCTTGTATGTCACTGCAGGCGTTGTTGTTGCCTATACATTGGTCGGCGGGTTCATGGCAGTTAGCATGACCGACTTTGTACAAGGCTGTATCATGTTTGTTTCGCTAATCATGGTGCCAGCGGTGGTTATCAGTGAATTGGGCGGTATTGGCGCATCTATCGATGCACTTGATAACATCAACCCTGCTTTGTTTGACGCATTCATGGATGCATCTTCGAATGAAGCCATAACCTTTATTGGTATAGTGTCGCTGATGTCCTGGGGACTGGGTTATTTTGGTCAGCCACACATTATTGTGCGCTTTATGGCGATACGCTCGGTGCAGGATATTCCGAAAGCCCGTAACATTGGTATGAGTTGGATGATCGTATCTATTATTGGTGCACTAATGACAGGCTTATTTGGGCTAGCCTACGTAACCGGAAATGGTAATTCCATCGACCCCGAAACCGTTTTCATCTACCTTTCACAAATTTTATTCCACCCTCTTATTGGTGGCTTCTTATTAGCCGCAATTTTAGCGGCGATTATGAGTACAATTTCATCGCAACTGTTAGTAACGTCTAGTTCACTTACCAGTGATTTTTATCAAGCATTTTTACGTAAAGACGCCTCTGACCAAGAGTTAGTTATTGCCGGTCGACTAAGCGTAATTGCAGTTGCGCTAGTCTCAATATTTTTAGCGTACGACAGAGACAGCACCATATTGACCCTAGTCAGCAATGCTTGGGCAGGGTTCGGCGCCGCATTCGGTCCATTGGTTCTATTTAGCTTATTTAAGCGTGAAATGACTCGACGGGCAGCTTTAGGCGGAATGGTTGTAGGTGCGGTAACTGTATTACTGTGGATATATCTACCGGTAACTATCAACGGCCAAGCGCTCGGAGACTGGATGTATGAAATAGTACCTGGGTTTATTCTTTCCAGCCTAACTATTATTATACTGAGTAAAACAGGCAAGCCGCGCGAGGGTGTCACTGAAACCTTCGATAAATTTCAAAAGCAATTTAACGCGCGTTAATAAGAAATTCATTGTTTTGTAAAGCCTCAAATTGTTTCGCAATTTGAGGCTTTTTACGTTCTAGTCGCCAAAACAAGCGCTTATGACTAAATTATATAGCCTTTCTATTTTTGAGAATAAGTAAGCTATTTTAAATAGCAAAATGGCATACTACTTTTGAAAATAAATATGTTATCTTTCTATGCAGAAAAACAACCCGCATATAACTTTTTTTTATATAACATAAATCGGACTTCAAAATGACTGCAAGTATCCCGTCTATCACGCATTTGAAACAACTCGAAGCCGAGAGTATCCAAATTTTTCGAGAAGTTGCTGCTGAGTTTGACAACCCAGTAATGCTTTACTCGGTAGGAAAAGACTCTTCGGTTCTTCTTCATCTAGCACGTAAAGCGTTTGCACCAGGTAAAATTCCTTTCCCTCTTCTTCACGTAGACACCACGTGGAAGTTTGGCGAAATGATAAAATTCCGCGATGAGCAGGCGAAAAAGCACGGCTTTGATCTGCTTGTTCACATCAATGAAGAAGGTGTTGAAGCTGGCGTAGGCCCATTTAGCCACGGCTCAGCAAAACACACTGATATCATGAAAACCCAGTCTCTTAAACAAGCACTGAATAAGTATCAATTTGATGCTGCATTCGGTGGCGCCCGTCGTGATGAAGAAAAATCTCGCGCCAAAGAGCGTGTTTATTCATTCCGTGACAGCAACCATCGCTGGGATCCAAAGAACCAACGCCCAGAGTTGTGGAACATTTATAATTCACAGGTAAACAAAGGCGAAAGTATTCGTGTATTTCCAATGTCTAACTGGACTGAGCTAGATATCTGGCAATATATCTACCTTGAAAACATCGATATTCCACAGCTATATCTGTCAAAGCCGCGCCCAGTAGTAGAGCGTGACGGCGTTTTGATAATGGTAGATGATGACCGCATGCCGTTAGAAGAAGGCGAAGTGCCAGAAATGCGCTCTGTTCGCTTCCGTACTCTAGGTTGCTATCCATTGACCGGTGCTGTTGAGTCAACAGCGGCAACACTTCCAGAAGTTATTCAAGAGATGTTGCTTACCAAGACGTCTGAGCGTCAAGGCCGCGTTATCGACCATGACAGCGCAGGCTCTATGGAGAAGAAGAAAATGGAAGGGTACTTCTAATGGCCACCGACAATGTTGTTTGGCATAAACATGAAGTCAATAAAACTACCCGTTCTGAAAAGTTAGGTCAAACACCTCGCGTGTTTTGGCTTACCGGGTTAAGTGGTTCTGGTAAATCTACGTTAGCCAACTTGCTTGAGAAAAAACTTCACGAACAAAATAAACATACGTACCTGTTAGATGGCGACAACGTACGTCACGGCTTATGTGGCGATTTAGGCTTTAGCGATAAAGATAGGGTCGAAAACATTCGCCGTATCAGCGAAGTTGCCAAGCTATTTGTTGACGCTGGAACCTTGGTACTGACTGCGTTTATCTCTCCGTTTAAAGCTGACCGTGATTATTGCCGCAGCTTAATGGAAGAAGGCGAGTTTGTAGAAGTGTTTATCGACACGCCACTTGAAGTGTGCGAGCAGCGCGATCCTAAAGGTTTGTATAAGAAAGCTCGTAGCGGCGAAATCAAAGACTTCACCGGCATCGACTCAACTTACGAAGCGCCCGAAGCACCAGAAGTACACTTAACGTATCAGGACGAATCTGCAGAGCAAACCGTTGAACGTTTATATGCTCTGCTTGAAGAAAAAGGATTGGTGTAAATGACAATGCCTATTAATTCTTTAGCACAAATCGTGCTACGCATTGCCAAAGAGGCAGGCGATAAAATAATGGCGATTTATGAGAACGACTTTGCCATTTACGAAAAGCAGGATACTAGCCCGCTAACTGAGGCTGATTTAGCTGCCCATAACGTTATCGTAGACGCTCTTACTGCAGAGTCTGATTTACCTATCCTATCTGAAGAATCGGCTGATATCTCGTGGGACGAGCGCAAGCAGTGGCAGTCATACTGGCTGGTCGACCCTCTTGATGGCACGAAAGAGTTTATTAAGAAAAACGGTGAGTTTACGGTAAATATTGCACTTATCGAAAACGGTATACCGACTATGGGTATTGTTTACGCTCCAGCGTTAAACAAAAGCTATGTGGGTATTGTTGGTGAAGGTGCTTGGACCGAAATCGACGATGTGTTCACGCCTATCACGGCGAAGAAACACAGCGGTAACGACGTGTGGAAAATAGTCGGAAGTCGTTCTCATCAAAGCCCTGAAATTCAGAATTTACTAGCACAACTTGAAGGTGAAACTGAACTGGTAGCTATGGGAAGTTCTTTAAAACTCTGTTTAGTGGCAGAAGGTGAAGCCCACCTTTACCCTCGTTTAGGCCCCACATCGGAGTGGGATACAGGTGCAGCGCATGCTGTTGCCATTGCAGCTGGTGCTAGAGTAACTGTGCTCGACCCAGCAAACCCATTAGACACCAAAGCAGAAGATCTTACCTACAATCAGAAAGAATCTGTGTTAAACCCCTTTTTCCTTGTGAGCGCATAACATGAACAACGAAAACGAATTATTAAGACAAGACATTCTGTCTTACCTAGAACAGCACGAAAAGAAAGACATGCTACGATTCCTTACGTGTGGAAGCGTAGATGATGGTAAAAGTACACTTATTGGTCGTCTACTTCACGACTCGAAAATGATTTACGAAGACCAACTTGCCGCTATTACAAAAGACAGCAAGAAATCGGGGACAACAGGCGAGAAAGTAGACCTTGCTTTACTTGTAGACGGTCTTCAATCTGAACGTGAGCAGGGTATAACAATTGACGTAGCTTACCGTTACTTTTCAACCGACAAGCGTAAATTTATTATTGCAGACACCCCAGGGCACGAGCAATATACACGTAACATGGTAACCGGCGCGTCCACCTGCGACCTTGCTATCATCCTTGTCGACGCACGCGGCGGAGTAAAAGTACAAACCAAGCGTCATTCGTTCTTAGTTTCATTGTTGGGGATTAAACACGTTATTGTTGCTATCAACAAAATGGATTTAATGGACTATTCGCAAGACGTTTACGAGCAGATTCAAGCTGACTATCTTAAGTTTGCTGAGCAACTTGATATTCCTGATATTCAATTTGTTCCACTGTCTGCGCTTGAAGGCGATAATGTTGTAAGTATTAGCGAAAACACGCCCTGGTTTAACGGCACGCCATTAATGGAAATGCTGGAGAACATCGAGATTGGTGAAGACGACAACCATGACGACTTCAGGTTTCCAGTACAGTATGTTAACCGTCCTAACTTAGATTTCCGCGGATTCGCAGGCACAGTGGTTTCTGGTCAAGTTGCGCCAGGAGACGAAATTACTGCACTTCCTTCTGGCAAAACATCAAAAGTTAAGCAAGTAGTGACTTTTGAGGGTGACCAAGAGCGCGCTTATGTACCTCAGGCGGTAACGCTTACTCTAGAAGATGAAATCGATATCTCTCGTGGCGACATGATTGTAAAGTCAGATAATTTGCCTTTGCTTTCTACGCAGTTCAAAACTCATCTTGTGTGGATGTCTGAAGAGCCATTGATGCCAAACAAGCAATACTTGTTTAAGTTTGCAACGAAATCAACACCTGGTGTTGTCGCTCATATCGATAATCAAATAGACGTTAACACATTAGAAAAAGCCGATGCTATGCACCTAAATCTCAATGAGATTGGAGTGGTTGATGTGAAATTTACTCAGCCTATTGCATGCGACCCTTATAAACGCAATCGCCCAACGGGTTCATTTATCGTTATCGATCGTCTTACCAACGGTACGGTAGGTGCGGGTATGGTAATTGATGCCATTTCTGGTGATGCACAGCATGCTTCTGCAAACTTTTCTGAGTTTGAATTAGAATTCAACGAGCTAGTGCGTAAGCACTTCCCTCATTGGAACGCTGTGGATATTTCTAAGCTATAAGCAGGACTGGACAATATATGGATGTTACCCAGTTCATCGTACTGGCAATTTTTGCCAGTACGATTTTTGCGCTGATTTTTACCAATCAGCGCCCTTCCACTGTATTTTCTGGTGCAGTGTTGGGTTTACTGGTTACGCAGCAATTATCGCTAGATGACATTCTACTAAATTTGACGAACAAGGGCTTAATCACCCTTGTTTTGCTGCTTTTAGTCAGTAGTGCCATTGATAAAACTGCACTTATCAAACGCCTTGGCAGAAAGTTAGTGACTGTTGACTTTACACGGTCGTATTGGCGATTGTTCTCGCTGACATTTATCTCATCAGCGCTTCTCAACAACACTGCTATTGTGGCAAGCCTCATAGGCCCCATTAAGCAAAACCAACATCATCCAGCTTCAAGATTACTTATCCCCTTGTCCTATGCCGCTATTTTAGGTGGTACGGTGACATTAATTGGAACGTCTACAAATCTTATAGTCGATAGTTTTTTGCAAGAGCATGGACATCCTGGCTTCAACTTCTTTGACTTTACCCTATACGGTACTGTTGCTGGATTGAGCTGCGGTTTATTGATGTTTTTGTTACTGCCACTACTACCGAATATCGGCAATAAGGACAGTAGCTACTTTGCCTATATGGTAGAAGCTGAGGTTGAAGCCGGCTCAGAGCTTATTGGCAAAACTGTCGAACAAAATCATTTGAGAAACCTTCCCGAGCTTTTCTTAGTAGAGATTGTCAGAGATAAGAATTTGATATCCCCTGTTGGCCCTGAGGTTGTTATTCTAGAAAACGATAAGCTGATGTTTTCGGGTAACGTACAAAAGCTAGACAATTTAAGCCATATAAAAGGCTTAAGTATGTTTGCCGAAACCGATGGCGTTTTACGGGAAAGCCTTACCGAGGTAGTGGTATCAAATCGTGCACAAATAATTGGGCAAACAATAAAGCAGTTGGGTTTTAGGGCGTTGTTTGATGCCGCCGTTGTTGCCATACGCAGAGACGGGGAACAACTCTCAGGTAAACTTGGGGAAATAAAATTAAAGTCTGGTGATTTTTTGCTTCTCGCAACAGGCCCTGACTTCGCGACTAGGCAAAACCTGAGTAAGAACTTCTTCGTACTTTCAGAGCAAAAAATCGCTCGCCCGCTCACCAACAAACAAGAATGGATCACGTTAGGTGGCTTTTTAACTACCGTTACACTTGCTGCATCTGACATTATTAATTTAGCCATCGGTTTGCTATTTTTGGCTGCAGTTTTGGTGATCATGAAAGTAACGTCTAATGGTGAAATGAAACGAAACCTTCCCCTCAATTTGATTGTGGTGATTGTGGGCGCGTTGAGTTTAGCTACTGCACTTGAAACTTCAGGTGTAATTGCTGTTACAACTCAAGCGTTAATGCCCATACTGTCTGGCACTGACTGGTTTATTGCATTAATAGCTATATACCTGATTACACTTTTGCTTACTGAATTTGTGACTAATAATGCCGCTGCTGCCTTAATGTTTCCTTTTGCGTACGGCTTAGTGGAGATTATTGGTGCTCCGCTCATGCCCTTTGCTTTAGCGGTTGCCTTTGCTGCAAGTGCTAGCTTTATATCACCTTTTGGGTATCAAACTAATTTACTGGTATACAATGCCGCGAACTACCGGTTTTCCCATTTCATAAAAATAGGTCTACCTATATCGATTGTGTACAGCGCCATTGTGCTTTGCCTTCTTAATGCGACTTATTTTTAGCCCGTGGACGTCAGCTTCGAACATCAGGCTAGGTAAATAAGTCAAAGAACGGTGATTAGGTTTTAAGTGAATAAGGAAGCTGTTGCTTCCTTTTTTATTCTTATACCCTATATGGTATTAAACTTACCGTGTAAATTTGCTCAACAATTACTTACAAATTAGTATGTTGAAAAATTTGCATTGCGCTGTACTTTGGCGAGCCAACTCCGTACTCTACTTAAAAAAAGCCGCTCTTATTCGAATGGCCAAATAACCAAATAAAAACAAAACTATTTTCAGGGAGAAAGAAATGCACTCGGTTTCAAACCCATTCCAGGCTTGCAACGATATATTTTTTAAACCTAATGGCGTGTTCAAGGCAGTTGGAGAAAGGAACAACTGGAGTTGGATGCCATTTTTTATGGTGATGGGCATCACATTAGTACTGCAATATCTGTACGTTAATTTTGTTGATATTGAATGGTTTGCGAATTTGAATATTGCTGCACAGGGCGATATGAGCCCAGCTGAAGAAGATCAAATGCGCGCCTTTTTCACCCGAAGCAGCTTAATGTGGTCTCAGCTTATTGGTGCGTTCTTTGCTCTCATTATCATTAACGCAATCTATGCCGTTTATCTAAACCTAGCCACCCGTGCAGATGACAGTCATGTTTTCGGTTTCACAGACTGGTACGGCTTCTCATGGTGGGTGTCTATGCCGTACGTGATAACAGGCTTATTAGGTCTTGCCATACTGCTCTTTACCAACGACCATCAGATATCGCCAGCTGCATTAGCACCAACGTCGTTGAGCTATATTCTCAGTGTCCCCATGGATTCTGAGTGGTTTGCATTTTGTCAGGCAATTCGATTAGAGCTGTTTTGGGGTATCTACCTTGCTATGGTCGGTATATCGCAATGGACATCATTTTCTAAGCAAAAAGCTGCAATAATCGCGACGGCGCCTTACCTTATTATTTATTCAATTTGGCTTGTTGCATTACTCGCATTCTAATTGATATCGCACGTTTTTACTGCTTTGGAACCTTTTTATATTGGCTTCCAAAGCGGTAACTGAGTCGGCATTTTCGCTCCCTCTCTAACCGGCCTAAAATACTCCTTGTTATTATAAAAATCGAGCGTCTGATCGTGGTGCCATCCCGGCACTCCTAATAAGGGAATGGGTTTTAGAATAGGAGCCTGCTGAAAATTATCTAACTGCACTATTCGCTCCACTAAAGCATTATCTAACACACTCCTTTGTTGCCAAGGGTCTAATTTGCTAAAACCACTAGGAACAGCGACTGCAAGCCATTTGCCCGTTAAACCAATAAATGGGCTAAGCATCATTTCTAAATTCGCATGTCCGAAGATAAACGGTGTTACGCATTTTCCCCATTTATCTCGCTGCTGAATAAATACTTCATGCCATTCATGCATCGCGAGGCTAGCAAGAAACTGGTTTAGCTCTGCTTTGCTTACGTTTTCTGTTTTACTAAAACTGTCACCAGCTTCAATAGCTAAGACAACACCGCATTCGTCGAAATGGGTTATTCGATTTCGTCTCGCCGTACGAGGGTTCGTCCCGAAGTTTGCGATATCCTTAATATGGAGTGCATTAAGCAGTGATTTTGCTTTCGGAAACTGAACCCAAATAAGCGCATTAAATAAATCGTGCCAGTTGTCCTCTCGTGTGGGAACCACATTGTCTTCGCCAATAATGGTTTCATAGTATCGACTTTCAGTAGCTGGAAATGTGCTTTGTCCCTTGAACGTTGGGCCTTGCCATTTTGGTTGAAACCGTTGCACTACCCTGTTGAGCTGCTGCGCACTGGGAAAAGCATTTTCATTTAGCAAGTTAACTTCTGACAAAAGGGCGGTAACACAAGGAGAGGCAGAATCATGAAGATGGCTTTTATCGAAAGGAATATGTGCTGATTGCATAACACCTATTGGTTCAGATTATGGAATTCTCTATACTGATGACTACGGCGTGTCGGTTTTTACCATGTGTTTCTGATATTTTTGCAAAAATTGACACTCCCTATTGTAGAGCAAAAAAACAATTAATAGAGATTAATAATGAAAAAAATGTTCTTGCCCTTGCTTGTTCCTGCGCTTTTTAGCGTAAGTGCATGTACACCATCTAACGATACAGAATCTCCACAAAACCAAGTGAAAAATGCCTTGCCAGCAGAGGCGTCAACAAATTTTGATGACGTGTATAACAGCATTTCAGACACTGATATCAGAGAGCCGTTGAAGATCCTTTCATCAGACGAATTTGAGGGGCGTTTACCAACCACTGAGGGTGAAAAGAAGACAATTGATTATCTGGTAAGCCAATTTAAAGAAGCCGGTTTAGAGCCGGGAAATGGCGATAGCTACCTGCAAAAAGTAGCGTTGATGGAAATTACTGCTGACCCCGACATGACAATGTCTATTGGAGACAATAGCTTCACCTATAAAGAAGACATGGTGGCATCATCCAAACGCGAGAAAGCGTCAGTGAGTCTAGAAGACTCTGAGCTAGTATTCGTAGGCTATGGTGTCAATGCGCCTGAATATGATTGGAACGACTACGAAGGGTTAGATGTTACAGGGAAAACCGTGGTGATACTCATCAACGATCCTGGCTTTGAAAACCCTAAAAGCGGTAAATTTCAGGGTACAACAATGACTTATTATGGTCGTTGGAGCTACAAATATGAAGAGGCCAGTCGCCAGGGTGCTGCAGCCGCTATTATTGTGCACGAATCAGCTCCGGCTTCTTACGGTTGGTCGGTAGTGGCAAACAGTTGGAGTGGTCCTCAATACGGTCTTGTAACACCCGACAAAGGCGCGAGCAGAGTTGCAGTTGAAGGCTGGCTGACATTAGATGCAGCTAAAAAAGTGTTCAGTGATGCCGGGTTAGATTTTACTAGCGAGAAGGCCAAGGCGATGAAAGGCCCCTATCACAAAGCCATGGATATCAAAGCCTCAGTTACCGTTAACAACACGTTCAAAAAGTCTGAGAGTAATAATGTTATTGCAACTTTACCCGGGTCTGCATTTGCAGATGATCACATCATCTATACAGCTCACTGGGATCACCTTGGTAAAGATGCTAGCAAAGAAGGTGATCAAATTTATAACGGCGCTCATGATAATGCTACCGGCACTGCCGCAATGATAGCGATGGCAAAGGCCTACTCTTCTCTAACCCCTAGACCGAAACGCTCAGTATCATTTTTGGTCGTGACGGCAGAAGAGCAAGGTCTGTTAGGCAGCAAGTACTATGCGGCTAACCCGGTCATTCCACTTGAGAGAACCGTCGCCAATATTAATATGGATGCCATGAATGTATTGGGTAAAACTAAAAACGTTGCCGTGGTTGGAATGGGAAAATCTGAGCTTGAAACCTATCTTAAAAAGGCTGCAGATAAGCAAGGAAGAGTGCTAACACAAGAGGATAAACCAGAGGCAGGCTACTACTATCGCTCTGATCACTTCAGTTTTGCGAAGCAAGGCGTACCAGCGCTTTATGCTGAAGGAGGCGACGAGCCTGCCGATGAGGAAACAGCTAAATATCGCAAGCGCATGAATGTTATCGTTACAGGCTGCTATCACCAAGTATGTGATGAGTATAGAGACAGCTGGGACTTAAGCGGCATAGTGCAAGATACACAGATGTTATTCGACGTTGGTGTGAATGTAGCGAACGCGCCTATGTGGCCTAAATGGAACGAAGGCAGTGAGTTTCAGCGCCAGTATTAAAAACAAAGCTAAACCGAAAGCGTAAAGATAAGAAAAGCGTGAAGCCCCGTCCCAGCGGGGCTTCTTCATTTACTCTGCACGTTTTTTTGCACTGCATTCGCAATGTGCATCGCTGTACCAACTTCACTATCGATAAAAAATTCAATAGAAACTTGTTAATCGCAACTTGTTAATCGTAAATAGTACAGAGGTTAGAACGCTAGCTTCTGGGAGTTAAAAGGAAACGTCGCAGCTAGCTAAGGTATATCATTGACGATTTTTCAGGCAATTTAGAATACTTTTGCATTTTTACCGTTAACAGGCTTCAAAAGAACTAATAAATTCCATTTTATCATCACAATATACTTGCAATTTCCTGTCAGACTGGCACATTCAAGACACGCGAACCATACAAATCAAAAATAATAATCTTTCGCTGCTTATAGACAAGCGCCCGACAGAAATAACCCATTTTTTTCAATAAGTGAACAGAGAGAACTCGTTTTATGTGTGGTATTTTCGGTATCCTTGATATCAAAACCGATGTGTCTGAACTCAGAACCCAAGCCCTCGATTTATCTAAACTTTTGCGCCACCGTGGCCCTGACTGGTCGGGTATCTGGAATAATGACAATACCATTCTTTGTCATGAACGATTGGCTATTGTCGATGTAGATACAGGCGCTCAACCGCTTATCAGTCAGAACGACAAACACATCCTTGCTGTTAACGGTGAAATATATAATCACAAGCAGTTAGCTGCTGATTTGGATGAGCCTTATCCATTTAAAACTCGCTCTGACTGCGAAGTTATACTTCCCCTATATCAACAAAAAGGCGTGGAGTTTATTGACGAACTAGAAGGAATGTTTGCTTTTATTCTTTATGACGAAGAAAAAGATGCATACCTAATCGCACGTGATCACATTGGTATTATCCCCCTTTACACAGGTTACGACGAGCACGGCAACTTCTATGTTTCTTCTGAAATGAAGGCGCTAGCCAGTGTGTGTAAAACCATAAGTGAATTTCCTCCAGGCCACTACATGTGGAGTAAGGAAGGCAAACTAACTAAATATTACAAGCGCGACTGGATGGACTATGAGAATGTAAAAGACAACAGCTCTGACCTCGAAGAGCTTCGAGTTGCATTTGAAAAGGCCGTGAAATCTCACATGATGTCAGACGTTCCTTACGCAGTACTTCTGTCAGGTGGTCTAGATTCCTCATTGGTGTCTGCAGTCGCAGCACAATATGTCGCCAAGCGTGTAGAAGATGAAGACAAAACAGACGCATGGTGGCCTAGACTCCACAGCTTCGCTGTCGGTTTAGAAGGTGCGCCTGACTTGAAAGCCGCCAAGAAAGTGGCTGATATGATTGGCACTGTGCACCACGAAATACATTTCACCATTCAAGAAGGTTTAGACGCGATCCGTGACGTTATTTTCCATCTTGAAACTTATGACACGACAACCATTCGTGCCGCCACACCTATGTATCTAATGACCCGAAAGATTAAGGCTATGGGTATTAAAATGGTGTTGTCGGGTGAAGGGGCTGACGAAATTTTTGGCGGCTACCTATATTTCCACAAAGCGCCAAATGCTAAAGAATTCCACGAAGAAACTGTTCGTAAGCTAGACCGTCTTCATATGTTCGACTGCGCCCGTGCTAACAAAGCGACTTCCGCCTGGGGTGTAGAAGCCCGCGTGCCTTTCCTTGATAAAAACTTCATTGATGTGGCCATGCGCTTGAACCCACAAGACAAGATGTGTCTTGATGGGAAAATGGAAAAATGGATCCTTCGTAAATCGTTCGATAACGGTGACACGCTTCCCGCAGAGGTTTTGTGGCGTCAAAAAGAGCAGTTTGGTGATGGCGTAGGCTATTCTTGGATAGACTCTATCAGAGATTTTGTAGACAACGAAGTGACTGATCAACAGCTTGCCACTGCCGAGTTCCGCTTCCCGCACAATACCCCTGATACGAAAGAGGGTTACTACTACCGCACTATTTTTGAGGGCTACTTCCCACAAGAAAGCGCGGCACGCTGTGTTCCAGGAGGAAAATCTATCGCGTGTAGTACCGTAGAAGCTCTTGAGTGGGATGAAAGCTTTAAGAACAATGCAGACCCGTCGGGTCGCTCAATGAAAGGGGTTCACTCGGGTGAATCTTAATATCAGCAGAGTAATTTGTTAACTAAAAAACGCGACGTAAAGTCGCGTTTTTTATTGCATAGACGTATACCACAGAGATTCATCATCTAATGGCGTATCATCGGGCAGCAAAGGGTTTTCAATCGTAAATATCGTTCTTTCGCTCATATTAATTTCATCGAGAACAGGCAAATAGGTAGACTGAAAAAGTTTATCAAACGACCCATCAGCTTTCGCTCTGCGAAGCCCCGACTCGATTAGATTTGCCAATGTTTTATTATTGTTGCTGACAAAATAATACATGGCAGTGGGATAATATAAGGCATAAGACGGTTCTAGGGATATGTTTGACCCTTTACCAAGCTTTTCAAGCTCAGGTGTGATCTCAATAACCGAGCGGGGAAAGAAATCGCCTCTCCCCTGCTTTAGAAAATCGTAGGCTTCATCGAACTCAGGCACAGTAAACACATTAAAGCCGTTGGCCTGTAAAATTTTGGTATCCGGCCAGTCTTCCCCTTGCACTGGAACAAAGCCACGCATATCTTCAATGGAACTAATGTTTTTGAACTTCGCCCGCTTTTTATCGTTTACTGCAAAAACTCGTAGACCGATTAGTCCTTTGGCAATAGGTATTCGAATAGCATTGAGATCTTTCTCCCTCTGAATATCCGTCATACTCCACACAACGTTTACCTGTCTATTTTCACGCAGCTGGCGCATTGCTTTACCAGATAGCAAAATTCTGTCTGAGGGACGTAGTTCATAGTTAACGCCTGTTTTGTCGAGCGCTAGTTTAAGCAATGCTATGGGATATTGCGTGCGCTCGTCAGTATCGTCTATTGGACGCGGGTAGGTGATTGTCCACAACGCCCCTTGAACCGAAAAACAGCCAAGCAATAACACAAGAGCAAGTGCTCTACACATCCCTAACATTCCTTTATTTGTCATTAGGTTATTATTCAATACCTATATACTTATGTGTTTGTAAAGATAGCCGCCAGTTTCTCGCAATACAAGTCTTCACGGCTAATTCCGTTGCTCTTGGTTGCTGACTTATTGGCTGGAGACATACCTGCTTTCCTTCCAGTGACGACACATTAGCTAAAAGCGCGTCGAGTTCATCAATATGCTTTTGCATAGCAATGGGATGCTTTATTTCATTTGCGCGCTCTAGCGCACTGGTCAGTACTTCAAAACCGCCTCGCATATTTATCTTCGGCGATACCGTGACATATGTTCTTTCATCACAAAAAATTTCAAACGTGCCGCTTGTTTCAATTTGCGTTGTAAAGCCGTTATCGTGCAGTAATGTAGTCAGTCCCCGCAGGTCATACATACATGGTTCACCGCCGGTAATGACAACGTGCTTGGCTAGATACCCCTCTTTTTCAAATAAGGTGAGAAGCTCTTTATCATCGCTAAGAAAATAAGTTTCTGACTCCTCTGTTTGCTCGATGATCTCTTTTGAGGAAACAATTAAGTCTTCTTTTATTTCCCATGTGTGTTTTGTGTCGCACCACGGACACCCCACTGGGCACCCTTGTAAACGAACAAAAATTGAGGGAATTCCTGTATGCGCTCCCTCACCTTGTATGGTTTCAAACATTTCATTGATGTTTAACGTGCTTAATACAGACAAATTGACGTCCTTTACCGATTGTATCTTGGGATTTTACCAAGGATCACATAAAATTCTGACATTATTTCTTAATTCGTCAAAAACTATGTCAGAAAACGTTGTTGTTATTTATTCAGGAGGTATGGATTCCTTCACTGTATTGCATAAAGCGCTTAGGGAAGGGAAAAAGGTGCACCCGCTTAGTTTCAATTATGGTCAACGCCATAAGAAAGAACTTGATTACGCGGCTGAGGTCTGTGAGTCGCTTAATGTGCCACATAAAGTGGTTGATATAAGTGCTATCAATTCTTTAGTGGGTGGTTCTGCGTTAACCTCTGATATTGAGGTTCCAGAAGGTCATTATGAAGAACCCAGTATGAAACAAACGGTTGTACCTAATCGCAATATGATTCTACTGTCACTTGCGGTTGGCTATGCAGTTAGTTTAGAGGCAAACAAAGTCTACTACGGTGCTCACGCTGGTGATCACGCTATTTATCCAGATTGTAGACCCGAATTTGTGCACCGTATGAACGACGTGTGCGGGATAGCAAATTACACCCCCGTTGAAATTGTCACTCCTTACATCGATGACAGCAAAACAGCAATTCTCACCGACGGCCTCAACATGGGGCTAGATTATGGCAAAACGTGGACATGCTATAACGGAAGAGAGAAAGCTTGCGGAAAATGCGGGGCCTGCGAAGAACGTTTAGAGGCATTTAAGGACAATAACGCCACAGACCCCTTAGAATACGAGTAGTTCTTTTTAAGAGTCTAACTTGTGACTAAAGCCCTTTCACAAGGGCTATGTCCACAAAGCGCTTTTAACGGAAAAGTGACGTGAGCGCTTGAGGTCACTTCCTCATTGCAATACGCTGAAACGCCACTGAGCCGATATGCACAATGACAACGGATATGAAAGCACACACGCCTAACGCCCCGCCAATTCCATTTAGAAGCGGTAAAATAACCGCACTGATTGCGCCAAACACACAAGACGCGATCAAAATTCCGGTATGATTGAGTCGATGAGACGATGTCATGCCCACAAAGCTTCCGCCAAAGAACATAGTGGCATAAACGTTAGCTTTATCTGTACCAGCGAGCAACAAAACCAATAGATAACATACTAATGTACCGGCACTGCTTGCTCTAACACTGTTCATCCAAGGTTGAGAACTAGCTTTGTATGTGACTATGCCTCCTAATAGCGCAAAGAAAAACAATACCATCAGAACATCATCGCTTTAGTTAAGATAACGCTAGCCACGGAAACGAAGGCAATTGCACCAAGCTTTCCGCCAATGCCAATTAATACATTCCTCAAGGCCGTATAAAGCGCGGCACCGATGATACTCATCAACATTAAATCGTAAACAGAGGAAACAATATCGTAGGAGCACATTCCCGCAAAGGCTCCGGCATAGATTGCCGACTGTATGTGGTGTTTGAAACGTAAATGAGAGGGAAAAAAGCTACCTAAAAGACCTATCGAGGCGGCGCTCACAACAACAGGCACGTGTAGTGAGCTGTGCAGAAAAAAGCAGCCGTAAATTCCAAAAAAAAATGAAAGTAACTTGGCTAAATAAAAAATACCTGTTTCTTTCAACGGTCTGCCTTCGCCACACAAAACCCATTTCTGCGCTGTAATTTTAGAAAAGTTTGCTATTATTTTTGGCTCTCAGCGATGAAATAGCTAAGTTCTTTTATGCAGTGGCGTAACACTGGGTTTAACCGAGTATTTTTGCCATTCATTACAAACAATTCGTGGGTGAACTTAAATAGACTTCCGTTCGCGATAGGAACTAATCCTAACGCCGCTCCCTGCTCTTTTGCCATATAGTCGGGTAACAGACCTACATACTCTCCTGTCATAATAGCTGACATAGCAGCATCAAAAGAGTCGGAGAAGGTTTGAATAGCAAGACGTGATTCGTCTTCAATATAGTTAGCAGAAGACAAACCCGATATACCTATTGCGGGATAATCCTCAATATTTACATCATCGGGAAGCTCGGTATCTCGGTATTTTGCCAATGCATGAGTAGGAGAGCAGTATAAACGCCCTTCAACATCTAGCCCAACAGGGTGAAAGGTTACCGATTCGGGTTTGACCATGTCATAGGTTGATACAACAAGGTGACATTCACCAGATAGTGCTACGTGCTCTACTTCATTATATAAACGCGTTTGAATATTTACGTGAATATCATCAAACTTTTTCATGGTGCTTTTAACGGCTTTACTGACCGCCAGATGCATTGAAAGCGGCAAGCCGGCCATGAGTACAAGCGTAATGTGCCCAGAATAATCGTCATGAAGCGACTTCAGGTTGAAAACAAAGTTATCGAATGCGTTGAAAATACGCTTGGTTTCTTGAAAAACAACCTCGCCTTCCTTGGTCATCTGAAAACCGCCTCTGCC
This sequence comes from Alteromonas hispanica, assembly GCF_010500915.1. Classification (GTDB taxonomy): domain Bacteria; phylum Pseudomonadota; class Gammaproteobacteria; order Enterobacterales; family Alteromonadaceae; genus Alteromonas; species Alteromonas hispanica. Next base: position 392,812 of record NZ_JAAAWP010000002.1, on the reverse strand, counting down.
CCTATGACAAAGAACGAGATCTAAGCGCTCTTCCAACTTTTTGATTGCCGCGCTTATGTTGGGTCGCTGCATACGCAACACGGGTTCAGCCGCCGTAAATCCATTACAACTTGCCACTGCGTAAAACACACGCAATAGCTTAATATCCGATTCTTGGAGACGATTTAGCATAGTAGCACCTGTTTTAGGTATAGTTATTGATACTCTTTCACTAACTATATGAAACTAGACAGGCTATTACAACGACAATTTGCGACATTTAATCGCAATTATGGTGTTTTTTCTTTGTTATTTTAATCTCGTGGGTTATTCAGCTTTATACTGAATAACTGTTTTATAAGAGCGTGTTGGTCGTTGCTTTACAGTTTTTAAGCAAAGATCATCACGCCCCTGTTGGTTAAAAATTTACGATAAAGCGACAACTTGCTTTCTCAATGCTTCTACATCATCTCTCAGTGATGCTGCTTTTTCGAATTCGAGCTCTCTCGCATATTCAAACATTTGCTTTTCGAGTTCAGCAATTTGATCCATAAGATCAGTGGCACTGGCCGTCTTCTGCTGTTTTTTCTTCTCTTCTACCTTACGGAGTCTTACTTTACCAGACGCAGGGTGCGCGCTTTCACCTAAGTCCATAATATCGGTGATTGCCTTATTCAGACGCATTGGAGTGATATTATTCGCTTTGTTGTGCGCCATTTGTTTTTCACGGCGTCTATCGGTCTCGTCGATAGCTTTTCGCATCGACTTGGTGATGGTGTCGCCATATAAAATAGCTTTACCGTTTAAGTGACGTGCAGCACGACCAATAGTTTGTATGAGAGAACGCTCAGCTCGCAAAAAGCCCTCTTTATCGGCATCTAATATGGCAACAAGAGAGACTTCAGGCATGTCTAAACCTTCTCGTAAGAGGTTTATCCCTACCAACACATCAAATTTCCCTAGGCGTAAATCACGAATTATTTCGATACGCTCTACCGTATCTATATCTGAATGAAGATAGCGAACCTTGACGCCGTGTTCGTTCAAATATTCGCTCAAATCTTCCGCCATGCGCTTGGTAAGCGTGGTTATTAGCACCCGCTCATCTAACGCTACACGCTTGTGAATTTCAGAGAGTACATCGTCCACTTGAGTAGCAACGGGGCGTACTTCAATAATAGGGTCTAATAAACCAGTGGGTCTTACTACTTGTTCAACAATATCGCCTTCGGTTTTTTTCAACTCATAATCGCCGGGCGTTGCAGAAACATAGATTGTTTGAGGGCAAATCTTCTCGAACTCTTCGAACTTCAGAGGTCGATTATCAAGGGCCGATGGCAACCTAAAACCAAACTCAACCAATGTCTCTTTACGGGAGCGGTCGCCGCGATACATGGCACCCACTTGAGATACGGTTACATGAGATTCGTCGATAAACATCAGGCCATCAGCTGGAAAGTAATCTAACAAGGTTGGCGGTGGCTCGCCTGAAGCGCGACCAGAAAGGTAACGCGAGTAATTTTCGATACCAGAGCAATAGCCAAGCTCCATCATCATTTCTATGTCGAATTGCGTTCGCTGTGAAATTCGCTGCTCTTCAATCAGCTTATTCGCTTCTTGCAGCTGCTTTTTACGGTCTCCCAATTCATCCTTTATGTGCTCTATTGCGTTAAGAATTTTTTCTCTCGGCGTTACATAGTGAGTTTTAGGAAACACGGTAGCCCGCACTACTGACTTATCAACGGCACCAGTAAGTGGGTCAAACAAGCTTATTTTATCAATTTCATCATCGAAAAGCTCAACTCGCACAGCTTGCTTTTCCGAATCGGCGGGAAAGATATCTATGACATCGCCGCGAACGCGAAAAGTGCCTCGCTCGAAAGCCAGATCGTTGCGCTTGTACTGCAATTCAGCAAGTCTTCTTAATATATCGCGCTGGTCCATAGTGTCGCCCTGGCGAAGGTGCAACAGCATTTTCATGTATGACTCTGGGTCGCCTAAGCCATAAATAGCAGACACACTGGCAATAATAATGACGTCTCTTCGCTCCATCAGCGCTTTGGTCGCAGACAGTCGCATTTGCTCTATATGGTCATTAATAGAGGCATCTTTCTCAATAAACGTATCTGTAGTTGGCACATAGGCTTCAGGCTGATAATAATCGTAGTAAGATACAAAATACTCTACGGCATTATTCGGAAAGAACTCTTTCATCTCCCCATAAAGCTGCGCCGCTAACGTTTTGTTATGAGCTAGGATTAAAGTGGGACGCTGCACTTCTTTTATCACGTTAGCCATAGTAAATGTTTTACCCGAACCGGTAACACCTAACAGTGTTTGTGCGGCTAAACCACTTTCCAAACCGTCCACTAAGGATTCAATTGCCGCGGGTTGATCGCCATCGGGTTTATATTTCGAATGAAGTTCGAAACCTCTACTCATTTCAATACCTTTATTTTGAGCTAACAGAGCTGTGGTCGCACTGCGCTATTGCTTTTTTAAACACGACAAGAGAAACACCCGCCATGGCCACGTTTGCAATAACGTTACCAATAAATAGTCCTTGCAGGCCGTATAAGTAACTGCCCGCAATACTAATGGGTACGAAGAAAACGAATAAGCGGATGATACTAAGAATTAACGCAGTCATCGGCCGATGCATGGCGTTCAATGATGAATTCGTTAACACTATGATCCCCTGCATGCCATAGCCTAGTGGCACTATCATAAGGAACAGTTGAATTAATGCACTCACTTTAGCTTCATTTGCAAATGCCTGTGCAATCCAATCAGACAGCCCCCACATGGCGAGAAACACTATGAATTGCCATACTAAAACAAATTTAAGCGCGAGCGAATAAGCATGCTTAACACGTTCTATTTGTGATGCACCAAAGTTTTGACTTATAAATGGAGGGAGAGTCATTGATAGTGCTAACACCACTATATTAGCAATTGATTCCATTCGATTCCCTACCCCCCAGGCAGCTACAGCCTCAGCTCCGTAGGCGGCAACTATGGCGGTCATCACTCCCCCGGCAATCGGTGTAAGCATGTTCGCCCCCGCGGCGGGCAATCCTATTTTTAGAATATCTCTGCTACTGGTGCGCAATTCAGCAAATGAGAGCAACCTTGGAAGCATCAACTTACGACGTACGGCCAAGATGTAAATAATCCAACCGGCGCCTACTACCCAAGCAATAAAGGTGGCAAGTGCGGCGCCTTTAATTCCCATTGCAGGGATAGGCCCAAAACCAAAAATGAATAACGGGTCAAGCAACGCATTTAAACCGCCGACAGACGCCATAACGATACTGGGAGTTTTCGTATCGCCACATGCTCTTAATACACTGTTGCCTACCATAGGGAGAGCGAGAAAAACACTCGATATATACCACAAGCCCATATAGTCAGAGATATAAGGCATTAGACGTTCAGAGGCATTGAGCATGGAAAAAACGGGGGTTATTGAGAAGAAACCTATAGTGGCCAACACGCCTACTAGCATTGCAGATAGAGTCAATGAACCAGTGGCATAAAGCTTAGATTTCTCTAGCTCTTTACTTCCCTGTAAGCGTCCAATCGTTGCTGATGTGCCAATTCCAAGACCTATGGTTAAGCTAATAACGGTAAATGTCACAGGAAAAGTAAAACTAATTGCTGCTAAGGGATCGGTGCCAAGAAGGCTTACAAAAAAAGTATCAATTAAGCCGAAGCTCATCATCATGACCATGCCCAAAATCATCGGAATAGTCATACGCTTTAATGTTGAGCCTATGTCGCCTTCCAATAAGTTGGACACTTTACGATCTCGCTGGTCTTTAACCACTTACTCTCCTGTGCGTTTTTTTATTTCTTGTCTTGGCGTCAGACAACGTATGTAGATATCTATACGCCTATATGTAAAATAAGTGCGATACTAACAGCGCTATTATTGCGATTTAAAAACAAAACCTCGATTTAAAAACAAAACACGTTTACTTACTATTTATAAAAAAGATTGATAGCAAAAAGCTTTTTGCCGCGCGTCTATTGCGCTGCACACTTATTCCCGTGCACCTATTCCCCTCCACTGTGCAGCCCAACGGCGTTAGTGTAAAAGAGTGCTAGTTGTTATGCCACGGCTAAGCGATGAAATAGATATTTAGTGCGCCTTTAAACCTGATTTTGTTTTTGATGAAAATATTCTTTAGAGCGTCTTTTAATGCGAATAGGTTGAAATAAGAATTTGCCTTGGTAGTTTAATGTTTGTTATCAGAAGATAGAGAAATAAAGTTGCTTTCCAACTTTCAATCCCGTTACTACTTACTCGATTCGCCTATTGAAGCGCGGTATAAGCGGCAAATTTAGAAAATCAGCTCCCATTAGCAAAGCGTGAATGATGTTATAAACATGTAACAATTATTGAAAAAACATAAATTTAGCTGTTTGGCTTTTAGACATTCGTTGAATTAACACACAAGCTAAAATTTATCCACGGGATCAAGGTCGATCTGCTTAATAGATCTGCAAAGTGGCTATAATTAATTGATTTTTATCAAAAAACAAAAAATAACCCACTCGGCACATACTGATCAAAAGCATTATGATCGTTCTGTAAATAAGCATAAAATCAACCTATCAACATAGTTATCCACAGAATTAGTGGATAACTAACGGCAGGCCATAGTTGGCGGGATTTGTTGAACAAAAAGTCTCATAAAAGGTAAGTAATGACTAACCTTTTAATCCTTAGGTTCAGGTTACAGATTTATGAACGCCTGTACATAATACCAGTATGAAAGCTTTTTTTTATTCTTTTTTGTTATAGCATTCGCGCAATAACCGATATGCGAATTTAGACATTCCACAGTCTCTTCCAGCACTAGGAAAATAATATTTAATCGGCAGGATACGGCCCTATGCTCAGTAATTAATCATAAATTTTACCGTACTGACGACAAATTAAGCACAAAAGGCAAGAAAAGCTATTTTTTGTGCAGTCAGAACAAATATTTTAGATATATTGTTGACAGCAACAATGTACCTCTTTAATATTCGCCTCCGTTGAAGCACAGGTCCCCCTTAGCTCAGTTGGTTAGAGCGACGGACTGTTAATCCGCAGGTCCCCCGTTCGAGTCGGGGAGGGGGAGCCAAGCTTTCAACAACAAATTAAGTGTCAATTCCCCCTTAGCTCAGTTGGTTAGAGCGACGGACTGTTAATCCGCAGGTCCCCCGTTCGAGTCGGGGAGGGGGAGCCACTTAATTGGCCAAAGCTTCACTAGCTTAAGTTACCATTCTAAAATTCCGTTTTTATTTACCATCTTAGAAACAACAATACATTAAATTACCCTAATTCAATCAAGTTGTTAAACCTGCCTTAAAAAGGGATAATAGCGCTATATCGCTTTCTTTTTTATTTGTGGGCAATGACCCTAGCAATTGTTGAAGGAATTGTTTTCCCATGTTGGTTTTTTCATGACTGAATTTCTACTGCTTTTGATTGGCACAGTATTGGTAAACAACTTCGTTTTGGTGAAGTTTTTAGGGCTATGTCCATTTATGGGAGTTTCGAGCAAGCTTGAAACTGCGATGGGTATGTCTATGGCCACTACCTTTGTACTCACGCTAGCATCGGCATCGAGTTATCTCGTGGAAACTTATCTTCTTGCCCCTCTCGGGTTGAGTTATCTAAGAACTCTAGCCTTTATTCTAGTTATTGCAGTGGTAGTGCAGTTTACTGAAATGGTTGTCCATAAAACCAGTCCTACACTCTACAGGCTTCTGGGGATCTTTCTTCCTCTTATTACAACAAACTGCGCCGTGCTTGGTGTTGCCTTGTTAAATTTAACCGAGCAACACAACTTTATGCAGAGCCTTATATATGGTTTCGGCGCTGCGCTCGGCTTCTCATTAGTACTTATATTGTTTGCAGCTATGCGTGAGCGACTCGCCGCAGCGGATGTTCCGGTTGCGTTTAAAGGGGCCTCAATCGCAATGATAACAGCTGGGTTAATGTCGCTGGCATTTATGGGTTTCAGCGGGTTGGTGAAAGTATAATGTCTATTTCTTTCGCAGTTATCACAATTGGCGTATTAGCCGTTATTTTTGGTTTGATTTTAGGCTACGCGAGTATTCGCTTCCACGTAGAAGGCGACCCTCTTGTTGATCAAATTGATGAAATTTTGCCGCAAACACAGTGCGGTCAGTGTGGTTATCCGGGTTGTAAGCCTTATGCAGAGGCTATTGCTAATGGGGATGATATTAACAAGTGTCCTCCTGGCGGTGAATCCACGATTAAAAAGTTAGCCGACCTGATGGGGGTAGAAGCAAAACCCCTTGATGCTGCACACGGTGAAGAAGACTCAAAAAAAGTCGCGTTTATTCGCGAGGACGAATGCATTGGATGCACAAAGTGTATTCAAGCATGTCCGGTGGACGCAATTTTAGGTGCGGCAAAGCACATGCATACGGTTATTACTGATGAGTGTACTGGTTGCGATCTTTGTGTTGACCCCTGCCCTGTAGACTGCATCGACATGGTTCCACTGGTGCAAACCACATCCACGTGGAACTGGGACTTTTCTGCCTCACCGAAAGGTGACATTCCTATAAAAATGGTGTCTTAATTGTGTTGTCTCCTAGCTTCGATTCCATTATAGAAAACCTTAACGACGGTAAGCTCTACTCGTTCCCAGGTGGCGTGCATCCTGACGATAGAAAATCTCTGTCTAATAACACGTCGATACAAACCCCGTCACTTCCCGAACACCTCATTATTCCTATGCGTCAACATATTGGATCAGATGGTGCGTGCTGCGTAGAGGTAGGTGACAGGGTTTACAAAGGCCAAATATTGTCGCAGAGCGCCACGCCCTTCGCCGTGCCAGTTCACGCTCCAACCTCTGGCGAAATTATCGCAATTGCGCCGCATGTAGTTGCTCACCCAAGCGGCTTAACCGAAATGTGTATTACGCTTAAGCCTGATGGTAATGATACGTGGTGCGACTTGGAGCCCCTACCCAATTATCTTGACGAGAATAAAAACGAGATCATTAAGCATATATGTCAAGCGGGTATCTCGGGAATGGGGGGCGCTGGCTTCCCTACCCATATTAAGACTTCCACGTCGAAGCCAATCGAATTCTTAGTACTTAATGGCATTGAATGCGAACCATACATCACGTCAGACGACAGACTGATGCGAGAGCATGCGTGGCAAATTAGACAGGGCTTAGATATTTTGGCTCACCTTATTAACCCTCAGGCGATAATTATTGCCATTGAAGATAATAAGCCTGAGGCTCTCCAAGCTCTGAACATTGCTTGCCAAGATAAAGAATCTTACCGCGTAGTGAGTGTAGAAACTAAGTACCCGGCAGGCGGCGAAAAACAACTTATACAGGTATTAACCGGCAGAGAAGTTCCTCGCGATGGCTTACCCATAGATATTGGCATTGTAATGTTCAATGTGGGCACGTGCTACGCCGTAGCCGATGCGATTTTGCAAGGCAAACCTTTGATAGAGCGCATTGTTACCGTAACAGGAGAAGCCGTTCAGAAGCCGGGGAATTTCAGAGCGCTCATTGGTACTCCTGTCGCGCATCTTCTTGAACAGGCTGAATACAACCCTAAAAAGCAAAAAGTACCTAAGGTAGTGATGGGCGGCCCGATGATGGGCTTCACCCTATCAGACGCAACAATTCCTATTGTTAAAACCACAAACTGCCTACTAGTTCCCAGCAAAAAAGAATTGGTAGACGAAGGGGCTGAGCGCCCCTGCATTCGCTGTAGTGCTTGCGCAGATGCTTGCCCTGCCTCGCTGCTGCCTCAGCAAATGTTTTGGCATGCTAAAGCGAAAGAATATGACAAAGCAGAAGACTACGACTTATTTGACTGTATAGAGTGCGGCGCATGTGCATACGTATGTCCAAGTGAGATCCCCTTGGTTCATTACTACCGGCAGGCAAAAGCAGATATCCGACTGCAGCGAGACGAAAGAAACAAGGCAGAAAAAGCCAAGCAGCGCTTTGAAGCACGAAACGAAAGGCTTGAGCGAGAGAAGCGTGAAAGAGAGGAAAAGCATCGCAAAGCGAAAGAAGCAAGACTCGCAGCAAGCAAAGCCAAGCCTTCTGGCGCAGAAGAAGCTGCTTCACCGGTAAACGAAACAAAAGATAAAGTTGCCGCAGCACTTGCTAGGGCCAAGGCTAAAAAAGCCGCTCTTCAAGCAAACTCATCAACAGGGGACGTTTCCTCTAAACCAATTTCCGAGTCGAACTCGCAAGCCGCTGACGAAGATAATAAAACTCAAACTGCAGCCAACGACAAAAAGGCGCAAGTCGCGGCAGCAATAGCGAGAGCAAAAGCGAAAAAAGAAGCTCAAGCTAGCTTAGCGAAAAAACCAGATGCACCACTCGCTGAAACGCACAACGCTGATTCCACATCGGCCGATGCTAAAAAGGCTAAAGTAGCTGCGGCTATAGCTCGTGCGAAGGCAAAAAAAGCGGCGCAAGAAACAAAAGATAATGCCCCGTCACACGCCCCGTCAAACGAGCCGCAGCACGTTGAAAGCACTCAATCTACCTCAGACAACGCAAAGGACAGTGCAAAGGAAAGCGGAAATGAGAGCAGAAATGAGAGCGGAGTAACTCCCAAGGAGCCTAACGCTTCCGAAGCCAGCGGTGGAGCAACTTCAGCAGCTGAAGCAAAAAAAGCGCGTATTGCAGCGGCAGTAGCAAAGGCTAAAGCCAAAAAAGCGAGTGCTCAAGGCAGTACGTCGGCCAGCAATGCCGCGAATATCAATGCATCAAATAGCAATTCTGCCACCAGCGATGCTCACACAGACGATGCGATGACTAGCGATACAAGTAATGATACTTCTGTATCTACCGGTAACATAACGCCAGATGACAAAAAGGCGCGTATAGCGGCGGCAGTGGCAAAAGCGAAGGCTAAAAAAGCGGCGGCTGATAAAGAGAAAGAGTCGAAATGAAACTAAGTTTATCAAGCTCACCACATCAAAGAGTCAGACGTGACACTGGGCAAGTCATGCGTATTGTTATTTATGCAATGATTCCTGGCATGCTGGCTCAGACATTCTTCTTTGGCTGGGGAATGCTAATTCAAGCGGTAATTGCGGTGTTTAGCGCTGTTCTTTTTGAAGGTGTTATCTTATATCTAAGAAAGCGACCTATAGAAAGAACACTTACCGATTATAGTGCAGCACTCACCGGGCTTTTAATCGCTATAAGTATCCCCCCCACTCTACCTTGGTGGATGACGGTTATTGGCGTGTTTTTTGCCATTGGGGTAGCAAAACAAGTTTACGGCGGTCTAGGTTTCAATATTTTCAACCCTGCTATGATTGCCTACGTGGTTTTACTTATTTCGTTTCCAGCCGCGATGAGCCTCTGGCTTCCTGCTACAACGCAAGCGGGGATTACACCCAGCTTTTTAGACTCTGTATCACTTATTTTTACCGGTTTCACCACCAGCGGCTACGACGTTACTCAGTTGAGAACTATCGCCGACGGCGTGACAATGGCAACGCCGTTGGATACGTTAAAAACCGATCTGACTCAAGGGCTAACCTACTCAGAATCATTATCAAAGGCGACATTTAACGGAAGCTTCTTTGATGCTGCCGGCGCAGGATGGGGATGGGTTAGCCTAGCCTACTTACTTGGCGGTCTTGCACTTGTAAAAACTCGTGTCATTAGTTGGCATATTCCCGGCAGCATGATTGTGAGTGTATTTATCTGCGCAGCCGTTTTGCATTTAGCTAATGGCGATGTTTACGCGTCACCACTCTTTCACTTATTAAATGGCGCTGTTATCGTTGGCGCTTTCTTTATCGCAACAGATCCAGTATCAGCCTCAACTACACCTAGAGGCCGCATTATCTTTGGTGCCGCAATTGGGTTTTGGATTGTAATTATTCGTGTCTTTGGTGGATACCCAGACGCGGTTGCCTTTGCCGTGATTATCATGAATATGGCGGTACCCTTAATCGACTATTACACTCGCCCCCGAGTCTATGGCAAGAATGTGACCAGTAAACGAGGTGCAAAGTAATGTTGAAAGATAGCTTAGTTAAAAATGGCGCTATGCTAGGTGCATTTGCCATTGTTACCACAGCCCTTATTGCCGTTACTTTTTTTGGTACCAAGGACACCATCGAAGAACAAAAGAAGCGCAAGTTACTCAGTGTTCTAAATGAAGTGGTTCCTAACAACCTACACACCAATGCGCTGTATGCTGACTGTACTGTCACTGATTCAAAATCATTAGGCCCTGGTCAGCATGCGATTTATAGAGCGCGTTTAGATAATTCACCAAGTGCGCTAGTCGTTCAGGCAACAGCGCCCGATGGATATAGCGGCAACATTGATATGGTGATTGGCGTTAACACCCAATTAGAGGTGCTAGGCGTTCGCGTAGTGGAGCATAAAGAGACACCAGGACTTGGTGATAAAGTAGAGCTTGCGATAAGTGATTGGATAACTTCCTTTGCTGGCAAAGATTTCTCAAGTGATAACCTGGCGCCATGGCAAGTTAAGAAAGACGGTGGTGAATTTGACCAGTTTACTGGCGCAACAATTACCCCTAGAGCAGTAGTGAGTGCAGTGAAAAACGCTCTTTTGTACGTTGAAACCAATCAGCAGGCATTATTTGATGCGGCAAATGCCTGCGACACGGCAGATGTTCAGGCAGTGAAAAGTCAAGCTGCTGATCACCAAACATCTGAGGAGCAAATATAATGACCGATTTTCGCGACCTATCGCTTCAAGGGCTATGGAAGAACAACCCTGCTCTAGTGCAGCTTCTCGGACTCTGTCCGCTGCTAGCGGTAACCTCAACCTTCATTAATGGCTTAGGCCTTGGCCTCGCCACAATGCTTGTGCTCATTGGCAGTAATGTAACCGTATCTTTAGTGCGTAACATTGTGCGCAATGAAATCCGTATACCTGTGTTCGTTTTGATCATTGCCTCGTTTGTGACTATTGTGCAGCTTCTTATGAACGCCTACACCTACGAGCTATATTTAGCACTGGGGATTTTTATTCCTTTAATTGTGACTAACTGCGCCATCATTGGCCGAGCGGAGGCTTTTGCCTCGAAAAATAAGCCGCTGGCGTCAGCGTATGACGGTGCCATGATGGGGCTTGGTTTTACAGCTGTTCTAGTTATTCTCGGCGGTTTGAGAGAGGTGTTAGGTGCAGGCACTCTACTCGCTGGAGCCGATAGACTCTTTGGCGATGCTGCTAAAAATTGGACAGTGGTTCTATTTGAGACCGATAGCCCGTTTTTACTCGCTATTCTTCCTCCTGGCGCTTTTCTCGCAATGGGCTTGCTAATAGCGTTAAAAAATATGATAGATGCGAAGCTGGCAGCAAGAGAAACTGCACCAAAAGAGAAAGCAGAAAGGGCTAGAGTAACGGCAGAAACGTAAAAAGTAGTTTATGTATGCTTAACTCTCATTGCTTAAACCAAAATAAATAAGAACAAAAAAGGTATACATTACATGGGTGGTGCAGTGAAAACGTTAACAAAAAAAGAGAAAGTTCAGGCTATTATGGATATTCTCGATGAACTTTACCCAGAAGTTCCAGTGCCTCTAGATCACAAAGATCCTTACACCCTCTTAGTGGCTGTTTTACTTTCAGCACAATGTACCGACGAGCGCGTTAACCAGATAACACCTAAACTCTTTGCCATAGCCGATAATCCCTACGATATGGTTTCAATGAGTATTGAGGAAATTCAAAATATCATAAGGCCATGTGGTCTCTCACCAATGAAATCAAAAGGTATCTGGCATCTGTCAGATATGATTATAAAGCAGCATAACGGTGAGGTACCTAAAGACTTTGCCGCGCTTGAAGCCATGCCAGCAGTAGGCCACAAAACCGCCTCAGTAGTAATGTCTCAAGCGTTTGGTGTACCCGCATTTCCCGTAGATACCCACATTCATCGTTTGATGTATCGATGGGGTCTGTCTAATGGTAAAAGCGTCGAGCAAACCGAGAGAGATGCGAAACGCTTATTCCCCAGAGAAAAGTGGAACGACCTTCACCTGCAGATTATATTTTATGGTCGCGAATATTGCCCTGCACGAGGTTTTTCACTCGATAGATGTGTTATTACGAGAGAGTTTGGGCGAAAGAGCTTTATTAACGAAGTATTGAAAGAAAAAGAAAAAAAAGACAAAAAGCTTGCGCTAACGTCAAAACGGAAAGGTTAGTTTAGAAATAGACTCTAGCCACTGTCTTGCTGTTACTATAGCGTTGCTCTTTCTGTAGCGTTGCTCTATCTTTGGCATAGCCCTTTCTTCAGAGTTGCCAAAGCTTACGCCTAAATATTCAATCTATCTCCTTAAATACTACACTGACAGCACACCGTATCGACATTCTAGTTTCAACAGCTATGATTGGATAAAACCATAGGTCCGCATAAATAACAAAAAGTATAAAATAACTACATAAAATCTTAATAAGCACTTTATAAGAATTTGGAGATGTCATGCTACAACTAAAAGCCGCCACATTCGGTGTATTAATGGGCGTGTTAAGCGCTTCATTATCAGCCGCCCCCTCCCCTATTACAGATACGCAGAAAGACACTGCTGAACAATTAATTGAAACCGCGTTAAATAGCAAATTAGGCTACGATATTGTTACCTCTTTAACCACAGAAGTTGGCCCGCGGTTAGGAGGCTCTGAAGCCGAAAAGCGCGCTCGAGACTGGGGCGCAGACTTAGGCAAAGAGTTGGGGTTCGACAAGGTTACGATAGAAGAATTTAGCATGCCTTTTTGGGACAGAGGGCATCTACACATTGCATTAACTTCTCCTTATCAGCAAGAACTATACGGAACTGCGCTGGGCGGCGCTGCGCCAAGTAAAAGCGAAGTAAACGCAGATGTGGTTTACTTTCGTGATATTCATGCGTTAACGGAAGTAAAAGACGGCGAACTGCAGGGTAAAATTGCCTTTGTAGACGGAGATGCTATGGTCAAAAGCCAAACGGGAGCAGGCTACGGACAGGCTAATCAACGCCGCCGCATTGGTTGGCAGCACGCTCAGCGTGGAGGTGCTAGCGCCCTTGTAGTGCGCTCAGTAGGCTCTGACTCCCATCGTTTTCCTCATACAGGTATGATGAGTAAGAACGATGATAAATGGGCAGAAATACCGGTAATAGCTATTTCTAACCCCGATGCAGACCATTTACGTCGTTTGTATCGCGCAGATAAGCCTCTTGCACTCTCACTTCACAGTGAGTCGAAATGGAAGGGTGAAGTAAACAGCGGCAATGTTGTAATGGATATCGTGGGTAGTGAAAAACCAGAAGAAATTGTGCTAATTGGCGGCCACTTAGATAGCTGGGATCTGGGAACTGGTGCGGTAGATGATGGTGCTGGTATTGCTATTACCACAGCAGCTGCGGCACTTATCGCTAAACTTCCAACTAGGCCAAAACGCACTATTCGCGTTGTTATGTTCGGAGCCGAAGAAGTTGGTTTACTAGGTGCGTTTGCCTATGCGAAACAGCATGAAGCTAACTTAGCTAATCATGTTCTAGCCACTGAATCCGATTTTGGCGCACAAACTATTTGGCAGCTCGTCTCAAACGTCAACCCAGAGGCTACAATATTAGTCGATGAGATTGCTAAAATACTGTCACCACTTGGCATCATTAGAGGTGCAGCAGATGTTGTTGGCGGCGGACCAGATATTATTCCGCTTGCAGCAAAGGGCGTCCCTACTATTAGGCTTAATCAAAATGGTCGAGATTACTTCGATTTACATCACACTCCCGATGATACTCTGGATAAGATAAATCCTGATGAACTTGCGCAAAATATCGCAGCTTATGCGGCCAGTATATATTTACTTGCCGACACAGAGATTGATTTGAAGAGCACGAAATAACACAAATACCAGTGAACAAGGATGTTATACAAGTCCGCATAGATACTTACCCATTCAGCGAGACTTAAAATGTTCGTAATCGCGGCGTGTTACCGCAGGTATAGTGGTTCTACATCAAAGTGACACAACAAAGAGTACGGACATTTTTAAACTCGCCCTTCGGGAAAGTCTGGCAATAATCTATGCGGATTGGTATCAGCTGCTTGATGGTAAAAAGTTTGGTTTGAAAATCAAATATTGAAGAGGTTTTGGCTAAATTAAACTTAAGAGAAGTTTAAAAGCCATTCAAGATAAGCTCTGGTTTCTTTTTTCGAGGTAAACTCAACATGACGTTTGCCATTCACTTCTGTGTAAGCAATGCTGTTTTTGTGTACTGATATATTTGAAATGGGAGTTTGTATAGGAGAGTTTTTAAATGTTTGTGCTTGCAAATTATTTACTTCTTTTATCATTATTATATTTTGTTTTTAGTATTCCTCTTGTAGTCAGCAATTTATAGTAAGAAATAGAAATTCAAAAAACTTATTAATTAGGCTCTCAAAAGAGAGCCTAATTGCTTCGTAAACTTAACTAGAGCTAAGCTTATCGAACAACAACGTTAGCTGCTTGTGGGCCTTTTTGACCTTGTTCTACTTCGAAGCTTACCGCTTGGCCTTCAGAAAGAGTTTTGAAACCGTCAGAAGCGATTGAACGGAAGTGTACGAATACATCTTTACCGCCGCCGTCTTGAGTTAGGAAACCAAAACCTTTTTCTTCGTTAAACCATTTTACTGTGCCATTTACTGAATTAGACATAATATATACCTTTTAAAAATTGATGTTTGTGTGGTGAAATCACCGATAAGCGATAGACATAAACGAGCTAGTAAAGCAGATGTATATCTATATAAAACTTCAATTGAAGGAATAAAAGAGTGGTACAGCGCAGTATTAGGTAAAGCGTAAAACATATCTAAAGCCCGCGTAAGATACATGCTATGGCAGAGTATGTCTAACCTTTTCCCCATTATTTCGTATATATATTACTTAAACAATGATAACTCTTCCTTAACCTCATGTTTACTATCACTTTATTGGATATTTTTATTTTGCTGCTTCGCGTCGCTTCCTTTTAGAGAAATAAGGGCGTTCCTCACCAAACATACCAACTCAGTATTGCTTAACAGTTACTCACGGTAATTTAAGAACAGCGTAACCCGCTGCAATTCTCAAACATATCTTTAAGAGTTATTCTTTACCGTCATGCGTTTAATTACACTAATTACGCTTGGTCCCATTGCACTTATTTTGTTTATCTGAGTTGCTTAAATTTATAGATAGCGAACATCTAGTGCACACAAACTATTATGAGAGAATCACTATGAGAATGCTGCATACAATGCTGCGCGTGGAAAACCTCGATGCATCGTTACACTTTTACACTGAGCTCATGGGCATGCGCTTATTGCGCAAGTCTGAAAACAAAAAGTATGAATACACACTGGCTTTTGTTGGTTACGGCGATGAAGAAAATTCTACTGTGCTAGAGCTGACTTATAACTGGGGAGACAATACCTATGATAAAGGTAATGCCTATGGCCATATTGCTATTGGCGTGGAAGATATCTATGGTTTTTGTAAAAATCTTGAAGCTCACGGTGCTGAAGTATATCGTCAGCCGGGGCCTGTAAAAGGCGGTAGCACCGTCATTGCTTTCGTACGCGACCCTGATGGCTATGCCATTGAACTCATTGAAGGCCGATAGCTTGATATCACAGGCGTGTTTAACCGAATCATCCACCGTGTCCGAGCAACCTTAAACACCTCCACACAGGCATAACATAAGTTTGGATAAAAGCGCTTAGATAGCAATATCGTAACAAAGCGCCTTTATGATGTGTTCAGAGCCGACTCATTTGGAATTTAAATATGAAAGTTAGCGTTGCCACCAGATACCTTTTTACCGCGCCGCGTTTTATTGCAACCCTTGTTACAGCATGCCTCCTTACGGCGTACCTGCCCTCCTTTGCAATAGCGACTTCCCACGAAGATTCTGAGGCTTCCTCTTCCAGTATGGCTGGTAAGCCTTTTGCCATTATTGCTCATCGGGGTGCGTCAGGCTACTTACCTGAGCATACACTTGAGGCAGCCACTCTTGCATTTTCATTGAACGCTGACTTTATAGAGCAAGACGTAGTTATCACTAAAGATGATATTCCCGTTGTACTTCATGATATTCACTTAGAAACTGTGACCAATGTGGAGGAAGTATTCGCTGATAGAGCTCGGAAAGATGGAAGGTATTACGCCCGTGACTTTACACTTGCAGAGCTACGCACACTTAGAATTCACGAGCGTGAGGATAAAAAGCAAAACCCCGTTTTTGCAAAGCGCTTTTCCGCATCTGCACCACACTTTTCTATTGCCACTTTATATGAACACTTAGCGTTAATAGGCGAGCTCAATCGGCAGTTCGGTAAATCTGTAGGCGTTTACCCAGAAGTGAAGTCTCCCTCATTTCACTTAGCCGAAGGAGTAGATGCCAGTAAGATTGTTATAGAAGCGCTTCAAACGTACAAACTCGATGGCGCTAGCAATAATAGCTATTTGCAGTGTTTCGACTTTAATGAAATCAAGCGCATACGCAACGAGTTAGGCTACAAAGGCAAGGTTGTTATGCTAATTGGAGAGAACAGTTGGCGCGAGAGTAAGACAGACTACAACTGGATCCGCAGCGCAGAGGGTATGGCCAAGGTAGCTGAGTATGCTGATGGTATAGGTCCTTGGCTCAATCAACTTTTCGACGCACAAACTTATGATGACAAACCTTTAGATAAGCAGTCTTCGCAAAAAACTCAGAGTACAATAAAAGCTGCAGGGTGGATTTCAGAGGCGCATAAACACGGGTTAACGATACACCCCTACACCTACCGCCAAGATGCACTTCCGCTAGGCCTATCTGGCGAACAGCTACTAAATGCCTTAAAAACGCAAGTAAAGGCAGATGGAATATTTACCGACCATATTCCACCTGTTGCAAAGTGGCGCGCTGATTATCTCAATTCGAACACTTTGCATTCCGCGCGGTTATGACTTAGATAAACGCACCACAACTCGCCTGTTCTGCGCCCTAGACTCGCGAGTGTCATTCGGAGCAATATGACGCTTTTCTCCATGTCCTGTTAGTTGAATACGATCGTTAGGGACACCCAATGTCGTCAAATAGTCTTTAACTTCGTTCGCTCTTTGAATAGAGAGCTGCTCGTTGGTCCAGCGCCCTCCATAGCTATCGGTGTAACCGTCTAACAACACAAGCTCAAGCTCAGCATCTTCTTTGAGGTATTCACCTATCATTGTTAATCGTTTCTGCGAATACTTTGTGAGTTCTGTACTGTTATTTTTGTATGACAGCACGGTATAAGCAATATCGTCGAAAGTGTAAGGCAGTAAGTTATCAACACAATTTACAAATTCTCTGTAAACGCTGATAAAGTTGCTAGCGTTTAACGCAACGCTCACTTTATCGTATTTGTTGTACCAATCTTGATAGTAGATAGTGGGCCAGAATCCTTTCTCTAACTCTGACAGCATTGTCCAGGCCGCGTCTTGTGGGAGGTCACCATTGTACTGCTTGCGTATCGTCATATCAGCTATTGGCTTGGGCGCTACACCGGGCATCCATTTAGGTGGTACTGAGTATACCGCTGCAACGTCAAATCGATTAGGCAGCAGGTGCATATCAAGTTCGAACTCCATATTGAGTTGCTTCGAGGCCACGCTAGTAAACATGGCATCACCATATCCGGGAAGATCATGGTTTAGCCTGCACTGTAACCTAGAATCCTTCTCAACTTGCCAATTTGAAGTCTCAACGGTAGCGGAATACTGACGCATTGCAGCATGAGACACCGTTGCAGACGCTGCCATACCAACGAGCATTGCAAATAAAATAGCAGGTTTTATTTTCCACCCGATTTTACATGTAAAAGACATACTGACGCCCAGAAAATGAAAATTTTTAACTTATACGCCCACACTTACTCTTCATTTAGGCACAGAGTAGGTTATAAAAAACCCTGTTCCCAGATTATTCGAATGTGTGTAGTAGAGTCGCGCTTAGTGTTATTATCGCCTGAATTGTAGAAAAGTTTAGTCTTGATTGCCAAATGTCCTTGGCTTACTTCCCTGGTGGCCTCTTCTATTTTAACGTTCTATTTTTGCGTTCTACTTTTACGTTCTATGTTTGCCCTTGCGATTGCCTTCCCCGCTCGAACAAAATCACAGCGTAAAAGAGCTTTATTAAGAAAGGCCTAAAACAGCTTCTATACAATTCATGCTAGCACTTGCCTTACATACTTGCGATAATCTTTGCAGAAACAATATGTGCCCTATAGCTACGCCGGTCACATCCAAATTCACCCGTTCTTATAAGAGAGTCTATGTCTTCATCTGCTAAGTCTTCTACAGCCAAGTCTTCAACTGCAATACCTACCTTATCTGAACGATTTAGAGGGTACTTTCCTGTTGTTATAGATGTTGAAA
The DNA here is from genome assembly GCF_010500915.1 of Alteromonas hispanica. GTDB lineage: Bacteria > Pseudomonadota > Gammaproteobacteria > Enterobacterales > Alteromonadaceae > Alteromonas > Alteromonas hispanica. The sequence goes on along the minus strand of NZ_JAAAWP010000002.1, from coordinate 374,404 downwards.
CAGCGGGATTTATTGCAGGCACCGATGCACTATTAGAACTTGCTGCCGTGACGGTGAAAATGGACGAAAATGGTCTGCTACACCCAGACCAAACTTTTCACTATCATATTGAACCCTTTGAAGGCGCAAATCTTGAGCCTGCCGCATTAGAGTTTAACGGTATTGATCCTCATTGCGCTCTAAGAGGCGCAATAGAAGAAAGTGAAGCCATGAAGGAGTTGTGTAAAGGCGTGCGCAAGGCACAAAAAAATGCAGACTGCCAACGTTCCGTGATCGTAGCTCATAATGCCGCCTTCGATCAGGGTTTTGTCAATGCTGCTATTCAACGCTGCAATATTAAACGCACCCCATTCCACCCTTTTGTGTCTTTTGATACTACCAGCCTAGCTGGTTTAGCACTTGGTCAAACGGTATTGGTTAAGGCCTGCCGCGCTGCAGGTATTGAGTTTGACCAAAACGAAGCCCACAGTGCACTGTATGATGCACAAAAAACCACAGAGCTATTCTGCTACATGGTAAACCGCTATAAAGCCCTTGGTGGCTGGCCCCTTGAAAGGGAGTGTTGATCAACACTCGCCCCTCCGAAATTTAAAATTTAGCGTCTATAGACGCTAAACATAAGCCTTTTTTGACCACTGAACAAGTTGGGTAATTTTTAATGAAAATAATTCTCATCACGACTTGCCAAACTCATGAATAACAATTATTATCATTTACAGATTCATTTGGAGTGCCCAATAATGTTTGTATGTATGTGCTACGGAGTAACCGACAAAAGTATTCGCGCCGCTGTTGAAACGAACGGTGTTGGAAATATGCGTGAGTTGCGTGAGCACTTAGAACTGGGCTCTCAATGTGGCAAATGTATTGGTATGGCTCAGCAAATAATTGACCAAACAATCATCGATGAGTCCCTGTTTAAAAACGTGGGTTAAAACGTTATTTTCTGTCCGCCTTCATATTCCCTATCAAAAGCGTTTAACGTTTACTCAAACGAATACTCTAAACCCGCATAAAAGAAGTTGCCGTTGATACCACCTGGCGTGGTCGGCGGATAGAGTGCTCCAACTTCCCCTTTAAAAACATTCGTACCTGGTAGTGTATTAAAAAGATTCTGTACGCCTAAGGTTAACCGAGTTTCCTTTGAAAACTGCCACGCAAACTGCGCATCCATGGTAAATCTAGCTCCTCCGTATATGTCTAGCCCTGCAGACGCATCTAAATGGTCTTCATAAAAAGAACCAAAATAATTCAGTCGCCAAGTAAACTCAAAAGACTGCAGACGTTGTTCTAATGTAATGCTCCCCCTGTGTGCCGGCAAATTATCCTCCAGCATGCGGATGCGTGCCTCGGTTAGGTTTGGCGCTAATTGTAATCTTCCATCAATAACCGCGGGGTAAAGTGTAACTCGCTCTACCTGCGTGTCTGTCCAGTTATACGCAAAAAGTAAATTGTTTTGCCACTCATCAAACATAAACTGATAGTTAACAACAACATCAATACCTTGTGTTTTTGTGTCAAAATCGTTGGTGAAATATTTCGCTGCATTATATTTTGCAGCGTCGGGGCGACCGTTTTGAATAAGCGTATTGATATCGCTTTCAGTAAGTGGAATAGCTGAAGTGGTGCTAATTCTATCTCTTAATCTAATATTAAAATAATCGATGGTAGCAAAGAACTGGTCGCTAGCTTGCAACACCGCCCCCACACTGAAATTTACCGACTCTTCCGGCTGCAAAGGCGTTGCACCTAATTGCATAGATATCATATCAGTGGGAGGTAACGTAGCTTGGTCTTCAAGCCCGTTTTCGCCATAAGCAGTAGTTACGTTGATAACATTACTCTGCCCCACTGTCGGCGCTTTGAAGCCCGTATTAACAGAACCTCGAATAGCAAACAGATCGCTTAACTTGTAGCGGGTACTGAGCTTTCCATCGAAAGTCGTTCCAAAATCACTAAAATGTTCTACCCGCGAAGCCAATCCGAATTGCAATGACTCGGTAACAAACAGCTCTATGTCGCCATACATTGCCCAGTTGTTACGACTCCAGTGTCCCGCAGATTGAGGCTGATAGCCTGGAAAACCGTTTGAGCCAATCGCAAACCCTTCGTTTAAACCAAGTGGTGGCTCTAAGGCAAAAGGTCCGGCTATGTATGAGTTTATATCACCGGCCTTTTGAAAGTATGTCTCTTTGCGCCATTCAAGACCAACACCAATGCTGATAGGATCTTCAAAAACCGATTGAATCAGCTTAGTAAAATCTAAATTTAATGTACGCTCAACTTGAGATACGCCTCCGGGATCAAAGGCCGTGGGCGATTCCGGACCTAACGACGGGTTTACCGTGCCACTGATATTATAGTCAATGTTGCTGTAACCAACCGTTGCGCTTGCATCAAACGCCCAGTCGTAAGGCAATTCTTTTTTTAAGCCCAGGGTAACGGAGCCATCTTCAATCACACCGCCGAAGCTTGGCGTAAAACCGCCCGGATAAAGTTCGTTAAACGCAAAACAATTAGCGCCCAAAGGGGTACTGTTATCCGCTATTTTCAGATAGTTCGGATCTTCAAGCACATTAGCGTCGTTCAATGTTATCAACGGACAGGATATACCACTATCTACACCGTCTAAATCGGCAACGATTAAGCGCCGAGCCCCGGTTTCGGAGTTGGTTCTGCTAAACACACCTTCTCGGGTTTGCGGGTTGCGGTAATAAAAGCCTCCAGACAACTCTCTTTTAGCCGCAGTAAGAAAACCATAAAGCTGGGTAGACGGTGAAAATTTGAAACCTGTATTAATTGCAAATTTAAGGTCTTTGTCCACATCTAAAGCCCCCCATACTTGTGCGGGGTTGTCGATGAATGCATTACCTTGTTGAGTTAGGGCAATAGCGTCATCGCGCTGAACAGAGCGAGATGTGCCACCTTGCTGTCTATACTCCCCGGTAACATTAATAAAACCGTTGTCGCCAAATGCAAAACCTCGATTTCCCTGAAGTTGGAAAAGTTCACCATCTCCCTCGCCGTATGCGCCAGTTTTCAGAGCAATATTCCCGCCCGCTTTCGCATCTTTGAGCACAAAGTTAATTACGCCAGCAATTGCGTCAGAGCCGTATTGCGCAGAAGCACCATCGCGCAATACTTCAACCTGCTTTAAAGCGTAGGCTGGGATAACAGAAATATCTGGGCCTTGAGCACCATCACTCAGACCACCGCCAAGAAAGGTAATAACCGCAGAGCGGTGGCGGCGTTTACCGTTGAGCAGTAACAACGTGTGATCAGATGACATTCCCCGTAGGTTAGCAGGCCGAACCAAGCTGCTTGCATCGTTTATAGGCTGGTCGTTCACATTAAGAGACGGAACCATAACGCTGAGCATAGACAATACATCTGCGTTGCCCTGAGAACTTAAGGATTTTGCACCAATGATATCTAGAGGAACAGGAGAGTCTGTTGCACTGCGGGGAGTATTTCGCGTTCCCACAATAGCAATGCGTTCTAGTGCGTTACCGTTGTCGGCTTGCTCTTCTTGCTTATTCTGCGAAGCTTTCTTGGCGGTTAATGACGCTCGTGAGCGTATACTCAACACACCTAGCTCATCAGTAATAACGGCAAGTTCGGTGCCTTCTAGTAATTGCTGAAGAGCTTCGCTAAGCGTAAAGGTTCCAACCAATGAATTGGTTTTAACGCGCTTTGCTAAATCGAAAGGAAAAAGCAATGTTGTGTTAGCCTGCTTCGCCAACTCTGTGAGTGCTTCATCTGCCGATTGAGACTTAACCGAAAATGTATAGGAAGGTGGAGAAGCGATGGGAGGCGCCGGGGCCCCTTTTTCAGCTATTGTATTTTGCAGTGCATAGCTGTTGTTTGAGCATATCGCACTGAGTAAAGAAATAACTACGACAAGAAAAAAAGCACTTCGCTTTGCATTCCCGTGCTGCGTATCTACAGCAGATTCACGCCAACATAAAATTTGACGTTTAATAAAGTGCGAGATGTTAGCAAAATGCATGTACTGCAAGATAATTTTTCGATGTGCTATTTGTCGTTATTATATTGTCACATTCAATAGCCTGATGCCACTAAGGGCAGTGACATCCGGCTAACTTTTTAATCAATCATCAAGATGCTACCGATAATTGAATGCTCGTTTCTGTTACTTTCTCATAATTGATATTAAAACTACTTTTAAGCGCCGCTAGCAAACCGTCAATATCACCCACTTTGAAGTAACCCGCCACTCGACGTTTGCGCAAGCGCTCATCAGCAATACTGAAACGAACCGACGTATATCGCCCAATCTCTGCTAGTACCGCTTCAAGAGGCTCGCCCTTAAACACAATCATGCCCTGCTGCCATGCAAGATCATCTTCAATATCGTTCTGCGTCATATTCTCACGCGCTTCTACTTTTCCTTGAACCGTCGCCTTTTCGCCAGCGAACATAAGAAGCCCTTCTTCCGCTACAGACTTCTTACCAAAAAGTGATTCTGCAGAAGACGCATCTTTAAATCTATCTTTCACTAACACCTTGCCATCGGTAACAACCAACTCAAAGGCGTTATCATCGATGTACTGCATATTAAACGCCGTCCCTACCGCAGTGACGGTGTTTTTCCCCGCGGTGACTGAAAACGGACGAGACTTATCATGAGCCACCTCAAAATGCGCCTCGCCTCTAAGTAATACTATACTGCGAGCTGTTGGGGAAAAATCTACAGTAACAATAGAGTTAGTGTTCAGGTGAAGAATAGAACCATCGGCAAGAGTAATATTTTTTTGCTCTCCCACGCCGGTTTCAACCTTCTCACTTGTGCTCGCAAACTCAGCACTATTGTCTAACCATCCGCGCTGCACGACAGTACCTATGGCTAGCGCCATTACCAAAAATGCTGCTGCAATTCCCCAAGTTTTCGAATAATGACGAGAAGAATGAGAAGACTGACGTTTGTTTTTACCCGCGTCGTTTTTACGCATGGTTGCTTCTGGAAACAAACCACTTAACTCATTCAGTACCGACATGTCGTCCCACAAGCTAGCAGCATCAATGAGAGACTGTCGGTGGGCGTTGCTCTCACCCAGCCAGTTATCAAGCTCTGCGAGTTCATTGTCTTTCAAACCGCGATCTAGGCGACTAACCCACAGGCATGCCTGCTCTTGGATATCTTCTTTACTGGAAAATTGACGAATATTGTTCATATTAACTACGGCTTATGTCCTGAGTCGCACTCACGGGTGCTTGGGGCGATGTCGTGTCTTTAGATAAGTCGGCCAAATACCGAGAACACATTAAAAGACCTTTGGCGACATGCTTTTCGACGGTGCTTTCACTTAACCCCACAAGTTCAGCAATCTCTTTCTGTCGCATGCCATAAACTTTTTTCAGCAAAAATACGCGCTTTACATCCGCCGATAATGTATCTGTGGCTCGGCAAAAATGAATAAAGCGTTCTTTACTTTCAACGTTTTTTTCTAAACTGTGCCCAATTAACTCATAGGGCAATAAATCCATATCGTCTAAATGCTGTTTATTCTTGTTTTCAGCTTTCGACACATGATTGAGCGCTAAGTTGCGCGCAGTCTTGAGCATGTAGGTCCGTTCGTACTGTATTTCTTGTTTTAGTTCGGCCTCATAACTCTTAATAAATGCTTCTTGCACAATATCTTCGATATCATCAGCACCAACAATAGAACCTACCGCGCGCATTAATTTGCTACGGTATTTTAAGAAGGTTTCAGCTACTGTCGACTTTCTGGTCATAAATCTCTATTGCACGTGTTTCGAATTGCTTACAGACCCTAATAATGCCTGTCTTTTTTTGGCTTTTCACGTTTTAAATTTCAGGCTTTTAACGTAAAAAGGGAGCAGATGCTCCCTTTTAAGTATTACGCCAATTAGAACGTATACATACCGCGTAGATAGTAGAATCCACCGTTAATACCTATTGGTGCTGTTGTTGGGTACAACGACCCAGCAATACCAGCATACTGGGTATTTTCGTCAGGATATTCATCCAGCGCATTTTTCGCGCCTACAGTAAGTGTGAACTCTTCTGTAAAGCTATACGCTACTTCTAGGTCAACCGTAAATTCAGAGCCAATCTTTTCAATTGGAAGCGCTGAGTCTAAGTGATCTTCAAACGTGCTGCCAAAATAGTTCAGGCGAGTAAGGAAGCGCCAGTCACCATTAGTGTGGTTAGCCGTTGCGCTATAACGTACTGCTGGAAGGTTGTCTTCTAGCATGCGGATACGAAAATCTGAAATATTGTCAGAAGCACGGTCCACTACTGTAGACGTCCAGTTGTATGCAAGTGAGAATTTAGTATCTCCACCCAGCATTTCCATGCTGTAGTTTGCAACGATATCTACACCTTCAGTGGTAGTATCGAAGTCGTTAGTAAAGAAGCTAATTTCAGAGAAGCTAGATGCATCGTTAACACCTTGAGAAATCAAGGTAGCAATGTCTTCGTCTGTCAGTGCAATACCCGACGCTGTACTTAGACGGTCAGTAAGTTCGATGTTGTAGTAATCTGCGGTAATAAAGAGTCCGTTATCAAACTCAGCAACCACACCAAATGTAATGCTCTCAGACTCTTCCGGAGTAAGCTGTTCACCGCCTTTAAGTTGAGACACTGGATCTGTAGGAGGCAGTGTTGCACGGTCAATAAGTTTACCATCTGTACCAAACGCAGTTGTTACGTTACGCACATTGCTTTGTCCAAGTGTAGGTGCTTTAAAGCCCGTTGAGAACGCACCGCGGAACGCGATGTTTTCAAGCGCCTGCCAACGGAAAGCAATTTTACCTTTTGTTGTATCACCAAAGTCAGAGAAGTCTTCATAACGAAGGGCACCGGCTAACATAAAGTTCTCTGTTATGTATGCCTCTGCATCGATATAAAACGCAATGTTATGGCGAGACACAAGGCCTTGGCTGTTCGCTGCTAGGCCAGGGAAACCGTTTGAACCAATACCAAAACCTTGTGACGCCAATGGACCAATTTCGTAGGAAGCGTTATCGCCTGCGAAACTTTCGTAGCTTTCATGACGGTATTGGAAACCCGTCGCAACGAAAAGTGGCTCGTATAAACCAACATCAAATGGTTTAGTTAAATCGATATCCAATGTTTGTTCCGACTGTGTGTAACGGCCAGGACTAAATTCGAACGGCGTATCTGGACCTAAAGACGGGTTGATTGTGTTGCTAATTTTAAAATCAACTTCGTTTTGGCCTAAGTTTACACTAACGTCATAAGTCACATCGTTATCTAACTCACCCTTGGTACCAAATACCAAAGACATGTCAGTCACTTCGCCGCCGAAGCGAGGCGTAAAACCACCTGGAAGAATTTCGTTGAATGCGAAGCAATCAGGGTTGTTTGCTACTTCATTGATGTAACGGTCGTTAGTTAGAACATTTGCACCCGGAGCGATATCCGTTGGACAGTTACCTGACATGTCACCTGTTAAATCACCTACCAGTAATGAACCATCACCGCTGGCATAAACACCACCACGAGTGTGCGGATTACGGAAGTAAAAACCCCCTTCAACTTCACGCACAGCGTAGTTACCAAACATGTAAGCTTCTGACGTATCAGATAACTCTAACCCAGCGTTAGCAAAAAGCTTTACGTCGTGCTTAATTTCAGGCGAGCCCCAAATTTGCGCAGGATTTGCAACAAAGGTGTTTCCTGCAGCGACAAGAGCGGCAGCGTCATCGCGCTGAATGCTGCGTGATGTATCGTCAGCAGTGCGATATTCTGCTGAAAGATTAATGAATCCATTGTCAGACAGTGGAAGACCAACATTTCCTGAAAGCTGGATCATGTCACCATCGCCTTCATAGAAAGAGCCGTAACGTGCTTCAAACGTACCGCCTTCTGAGGCGTCGTTTAGTACGAAGTTGATAACACCAGCAATGGCATCTGAACCGTATTGCGCAGCGGCGCCGTCACGAAGTACTTCTACTTGCTTCAATGCTGATGCTGGTATAACCGAAATATCTGGACCTTGTGCACCGTCTGATAGACCGCCGCCAAGGAACGTGATAACTGCAGAGCGATGACGACGCTTTCCGTTTACTAGCACAAGCGTGTGGTCTGACGCCATACCGCGAAGGTTAGCTGGACGTACAAGTGTTGATGCATCGTTAATAGGCTGGTCGTTCACGTTGAATGAAGGTACAACTGTTTGCATCATGGATACCATATCGGTGGCACCTTGCTGCTTAAAATCTTCACTGGAAATAATGTCAATCGGAACTGCTGAATCGCCAATTGAGCGCGGAGCAGCACGTGAACCTACTACTGCAATTTGCTCATAATCTTCTGCTTTTGTTTCATCGCTTTCTTCTTGCGCAAAAACAGGCGCAGTTGCGATAACGGAAAACGCAGCAGATGCAGTAAGAATGCTGCGTACGTTTTTAGTCAGTAAAGACAAGTGTGTATTCATGGTGTTTTCCCGGAGTGCTTTTAGTAGCGTTGACGCTTTATGCGTTCTAAACCAATTCAAAAATGATTGTATTTTTACCTTCAACACTGACGATTAATTCGTCAGCACGGCACGATTTATAGAGCGTAACGCACTAAAAAACAAACCATTTTCGACAAAATAAAAATATATTTTCACACCGTAGAGGATTTTGTTTTCTGACTTGTCTATATAATTTTAGCGGGGGTAAAGGTGAAAGTTTTCTTGCCGTTCCTAATAAAAAAAGCCGACTGAAAGCCGGCTTCTTAATATAGTAAACTGATTTACGGTTTTACTCTTCAGTTTTATGTTTTTCAGCAGTTTCTTTGATAAGTGGCTGTAGCTCGTTTTGCTGGAACATTTCTATAATAATGTCACAACCACCCACAAGTTCACCGTCAACCCACAGTTGCGGGAACGTAGGCCAATTGGCATATTTTGGCAACTCTGCACGAATGTCTGGGTTCTGAAGGATATCAACATAAGCAAATGCCTCACCGCACGACATTAGCGCTTGCGATGCTTGTGAAGAAAAACCACAGCTTGGTAGTTTTGGTGAGCCCTTCATATAAAGAAGAATTGGATTTTCTTCTATTTGTTGCTTTATTCGTTCAATCGTCGATTGGCTTTCAGTGTTATCCATTAGATCCTCTCAGCGGAATAGTTAATATTCAAGAAGTGGGAATGCTCATCACATTTATCAAGGGGAGGATAACATAATTTATTTTCTCGTTATCCTTCTTAATGTTTACTTCAAGCAATTAGCGCTTTGGCCCGCACTAGCGAAATGAAGTACTGCCAATAGAGGCGTTTTCTACGTTGTAAAGTGATCTGTTCACTCAGTCATGCGCTATCTAAAGGTATTAATTAACATTAACGTTTTTACCGTGGCAAAAAATTCATAATTTTGTCATTGAGTTATAAGACTTTATCCCCACTTCTACGTTATGCTTTACTACGTAATGTTATTAGTGAGCTAAATTAGCACGTTGCCTCCTTTCCACAGGCGTTAGGGGGGGGGAATAACGTTATAAATACAAACTAATCATGGAGACCGACATGGCTTTTGAATTACCAGCATTACCATACGAACAAAATGCACTTGAACCGCATATTTCTGCCGAAACTCTTGAGTACCACTACGGTAAGCACCACGCGACCTATGTAACAAAGCTTAATGGCCTTGTTGAAGGTACGGACATGGAAAGCAAAAGCCTTGAAGAGATCATTAAGGCGTCTGAAGGCGGTGTGTTCAACAACGCGGCACAAGTGTGGAACCACACTTTTTACTGGAACTGCCTAAGCCCAAATGGTGGCGGTGAGCCGACAGGCGCAGTAGCAGATGCAATTAATGCGAAGTGGGGGTCATTTGCAGACTTCCAAGCAGCATTTAACGACAAGGCAGTAAACAACTTTGGTTCAAGCTGGACATGGCTCGTTAAAACAGCAGACGGCAGCTTAGACATTGTTAACACCAGCAATGCGGAAACGCCAATCTCTGGTGATTCATTAACACCTATCCTGACTGTTGACCTTTGGGAACACGCTTATTACATCGATTACCGCAATGCACGTCCTAAATACCTAGAAAACTTCTGGGCACTAGTTAACTGGGAATTTGCAAACAGCAACCTAGCGTAAGCAATGTAAAAATAAAAAAAGATTGTTGTAGTCGTCGACGACGGATTACGAAGTCTTAAGAATTGAAGCCTCGCACCTGCGGGGCTTTTTTATTGGGCCGTGTTTAACGTTACACCCTATACGGTATTACTAAAAAGTTAAGTAACAAAACCTCACGTTTTCCCGAATACCTACTACCATGAAAGTAAGGGGTTTAGATTTCTGAGGGGTATTTATGGGTATCTTTGAACATTATCAAAGCCGCTTTGAAGAGCGTAAGCAGGAAGAGTTTACCATTGGTGAATTTCTTGAAATTTGTAAGCAAGAGCCACTTGCCTATGCCAACGCGGCAGAACGATTACTTACGGCTATCGGCGAGCCCGAAAAAGTTGATACGGCTAACGACCCTGCACTTAGCCGCATTTTCTCCAACCGCATTATTTCTCGTTACCCAGCTTTCTCTGAGTTTTATGGCATGGAAGACGCTATCGAGCAAATCGTGTCTTATCTAAAGCACGCTGCTCAAGGACTTGAAGAGCGCAAACAAATCTTATATCTGTTGGGCCCAGTGGGAGGCGGAAAATCATCACTTGCGGAGCGTCTTAAAGAGCTCATGCAAAACGTTCCCATATACAGGCTTAAAGGTTCCCCAGTAAACGATCACCCGCTGTGTTTGTTTGATGAAAAAGAAGACGGCGAAATTTTAAACCGTGAATACGGTATTCCAAAGCGATATCTCAAAACGATTATGTCGCCTTGGGCCAGAAAGCGCCTGCATGAATTTAATGGCGATATTACTCAATTTAAAGTGGTACGGGTTTATCCGTCTATTCTCGACCAAACAGGTATCGCTAAAACCGAGCCCGGAGATGAAAATAATCAAGACATATCCGCTCTCGTGGGGAAAGTAGATATACGTCGTTTAGAGCAATATGCGCAGAACGATCCCGATGCTTATAGCTATTCTGGGTCTTTATGCAAAGCCAATCAGGGGCTGATGGAATTTGTTGAGATGTTTAAAGCACCTATTAAGGTACTGCATCCTTTACTTACCGCAACACAAGAAGGTAATTACAACCCTACTGAAGGTTTTTCGGCTTTACCCTTTGATGGCCTCATTTTGGCTCACTCTAATGAGTCTGAGTGGCAGTCGTTCCGCAACAACAAAAATAACGAAGCCTTTTTAGACCGGGTATATATTGTGAAAGTGCCCTACTGCTTGAGGGTAAGTGAAGAAATTAAAATTTATCGAAAATTAATTGATACTAGCGAATTACATGGAGCACCCTGTGCTCCAGATACCTTAGAATGTTTGGCACAATTTATTGTGTTATCTCGCTTAAAAGAACCAGAAAACTCCAGCTTGTTTTCTAAAATGCGCGTTTACGACGGCGAAAGCCTAAAAGATACAGATCCCAAAGCTAAATCTTACCAAGAGTACCGAGATTATGCTGGCGTAGATGAGGGTATGGAAGGGCTCTCCACCCGCTTTGCTTTTAAGATCTTATCACGGGTATTTAATTTCGATAGCCAAGAGGTTGCTGCCAATCCAGTACACCTGTTTTACGTGCTAGAAAAGCAAATAGAACGCGAGCAATTTAATCAAGAACTTGCCGATAGATACCTCGAATTCATCAAAGGTTATCTCACACCGAGATACGTAGAGTTTATTGGAAAGGAAATACAAACTGCTTATTTAGAAAGTTATTCAGAATACGGCCAAAACTTATTTGACCGCTATGTGACTTATGCTGACTTTTGGATCCAAGACCAAGAGTATCGCGATCCTGAAACCGGACAACTGTTCGACCGCGCCGCACTGAATGCTGAGCTTGAGAAAACTGAAAAACCGGCGGGAATAAGTAATCCCAAAGACTTTCGTAATGAAATCGTTAACTTTGTTCTTCGTGCCAGAGCGAATAACAGCGGAAATAATCCTTCTTGGACAAGCTATGAAAAGTTGCGCACTGTTATTGAAAAGAAAATGTTCTCAAATACAGAAGATCTGCTGCCCGTTATTTCATTCAACACCAAGGGCTCTGCAGAGGAACAGAAAAAACACGATGACTTTGTTAATCGCATGACCGAGAAAGGCTATACACAGAAGCAGGTTCGATTACTTTGCGAATGGTATCTAAGGGTGAGAAAAGCGTCGTAACGACACACTCTTTTTGCGCGATTAAACTCCGTGGTATGAGAAACCTGCACACATGCCACATTATGTAAGTAGGTGTCTATGGCACATTTTATTGACCGAAGGCTAAACAGCAAAGGCAAAAGCACTATAAATCGACAGCGCTTTATAAAACGCTATAAGCAGCAAATAAAGCGAGCGGTTTCAGACGCCGTCGGCAAGCGCTCGGTAACCGATGTTGAATCCGGTGAACAAATTAGCATTCCCAAAAGAGATATCTCTGAACCTATTTTTCATACGGGGAAAGGCGGCAAACGACACATCGTTCATCCTGGCAACGATCAGTTTACTGCGGGCGACAAAATTGAGCGTCCTTTGGGTGGTGAGGGTCAAGGAAGCGGAGCCGGCGAAGCCAGTAATGAAGGTGAAGGCCAAGACGAATTTGTATTTTCAATTTCAAAAGACGAGTACTTAAACATATTGTTTGAAGATCTTGAATTGCCAAATCTTCAAAAAAATCAATTCGCTCAAGTTACTCAATACGAAACCTACCGCGCTGGCTATCAAACCGATGGCATGCCCACCAACTTAGATATTGTTCGCTCTTTAAAAGGTTCCGTTGCTCGGCGAATAGCGTTAACAGCAGCTGATAAGCGAAAGCTGGGAGAGCTAGAGGAAGAGCTTAGACGCCTACGTGAGGACAAACACGAAAACACCTTACATATTCTGGCAATTGAAAAAGATATTGCCGCTTTAAAAGCAAAAATAGCCAAAGTTCCTTTTATTGATACCTTTGATTTACGCTTTAAAAATTACGATACCCGCCCGCTCCCCAGCAGTAAAGCAGTGATGTTCTGCCTTATGGATGTATCAGGTTCAATGGATCAAGAAACCAAAGAAACCGCCAAGCGATTTTATATCTTGTTGTACCTGTTTCTCAGTCGTACCTACGAAAATGTTGAAGTGGTCTATATTCGACATCACACGCAGGCTAAAGAAGTCGACGAAAACGAGTTTTTTTACTCTCAGGAAACCGGTGGAACCATAGTTTCTAGCGCTTTAAAACTAATGAAAGACATTATCAACGAACGATATAGTGACGGTGCGTGGAATATTTATGGGGCGCAAGCCTCAGATGGCGATAACTGGGCGGACGATTCGCCGAAATGCGGAGACTTACTCACCAATCACTTGCTGCCAGCCTGTCGTTATTACACTTACATTGAAATAACGCAAAGACCTCATCAAAGCTTGTGGAAAATATTTGACGCGGTGAGCACTGCTCACAGCAACTTTATCTGCAAACATATTGAGTCTCAAGCAGATATTTATCCTGCGTTTAGAGAATTATTTAAACGCGCAGATGCCTCTGCACGCTAAGGAGTCTATCATGCCAATTCAGGCAGCTTCATCGCCTCATAAGCTCGACGACGGGCCAGACTGGAACTTTGACCTACTGCTACAATATGAGCAGGAGATAGATAGGATCGCCAGAGGCTTTAAATTAGATACCTACCCCAACCAAATTGAAGTAATAACCGCCGAACAAATGATGGATGCTTATGCCAGTATAGGCATGCCGCTGAACTATACCCACTGGTCGTTTGGCAAAAAATTTATTCAAACAGAGCAGCAATATAAACGTGGTCAGATGGGGCTTGCCTACGAAATAGTCATAAACTCTAGCCCCTGTATTGCTTATTTGATGGAAGAAAATACCGTCACTATGCAGGCGTTGGTTATGGCTCATGCTTGCTATGGCCATAATTCTTTTTCTAAAGGCAATTACCTTTTCAAAACATGGACAGATGCCAGTTCTATTATCGATTATTTGGTTTTCGCCAAAAACTACATTGCCAACTGCGAGCAAAAATACGGCATAAACGAAGTTGAGAATATTCTAGACTCGTGCCACGCGCTAATGAACTTTGGCGTAGACAGGTATAAGCGGCCTCAGAAGATATCATTACAAGAAGAAAAGACTCGTCAACAGGAACGCGAAGCGTATCTGCAGTCTCAAGTCAATGAACTGTGGAGAACGCTGCCAGAGGGGGCTCAAAAAAAACAGGCTCAACCTGCCCGTTTTCCCGAAGAACCGCAGGAAAACTTGCTCTACTTTATTGAAAAAAACGCCCCTTTACTTGAGCCGTGGCAGCGAGAAATTGTGAGGATAGTGCGTAAAGTGTCACAGTATTTTTATCCCCAAAAACAAACTCAAGTTATGAACGAGGGATGGGCGTGTTTTTGGCACTATCACATACTCAATCAAATGTATGACGAAAAACTAGTGAGCGACAGGTTTATGATGGAGTTTTTACATAGCCATTCTAGTGTGGTTATGCAGCCTGAATATAATAGCCCCTACTATTCCGGTATAAACCCTTACGCGCTCGGCTTTTCTATGTTTATGGATATAAAGCGTGTTTGTCAGTCGCCCACTGAAGAGGACTATTATTACCTTCCCAGTATTGCGGGGAAAGATTGGTTAGAGACTGTGCATTTTGCTATGCAAAATTTTAAGGACGAAAGCTTTATCAGTCAGTTTTTGTCACCCAAAATAATCAGAGACTTTAAATTATTTGCGTTAGAGGATGACACGTCAAAATCGTTTATTAGTGTAAGCGCAATTCATGACGAAAAGGGCTATCACACCATAAAAGAAGCCCTATCAGCTCAGTATAATTTAAGTAATCTAGAGCCTAATATTCAGGTCTACAACGTTGATATATGCGGCGATAGGTCGCTGACGCTGAGATACATCCCTCAAAATGATATTCCACTTGCCAACTCAAGACAGGAAGTCATGAGACATTTGCATCGTTTGTGGAAATTCGACGTCCGTTTAGAGCAAGAGCATCCAGATGGTAAAACCGAAGTTATAGCGCAATGTCCCCACCCAGAATCGCCCTAGTTTGGCCGCGCTGCCTTAGTTTGGCCGCGCAGCCTTAGTTTGACTGCGGGGTTCTGGAAGCCTCGCCATCCATTACCTTTTTTGAGCACAAAAACAGTGATAGTGCACCTACACCAGCAAATACAGCTGCAGTTATAAAAGCTTCATATGCATTGGCCCCCTGAGACCACTGCTGTCCCGCGAGATAATTACCCGAAGCGCCGCCTAAGCCAAACGCAATACTGATATACACAGCTTGCCCGCGGCTATGAAACGCGGCAGGTAAATATTGATGAATAAAGTGTACCGACACCGCATGAGTTAAACCAAAACTTAAAGCGTGAATAATTTGGCTTATTACAATAACGGATATGAATTCAGCAAAGTCTGCTAGCAAGTACCAGCGAAGTGCAGTCAGCACGATACTGGCAAATAATAAATTCCACACGCCAAAACGACTGATGAGGTGTCGTGCAACAAGAAAAATGCCCACCTCGGCCAATACGCCAAGCGCAATGAATACCCCAGTTTGTTGACCCGAGTATCCAAGGTCTCGCATATACAGTGCAAAAAAGCCATAAAACGCGCCAAAGCTAATTTGGAGGCAGGCTGATGCAAAGATAAAAACAGCAAACGGCTTTTGTTTTACGAAGGTCCATATACTGCCTGTTGAACTCTCTGTTTTAGCTTTTTTAGAAGGTACAGTGATGAACAAGGTGCTGATAAATAGCAGAGACAGCACGGCAACACTGACATAAACTGGCGTTTCAGTTGAGAAAATATCTAGCGCCTTACCAGCACTAACAGTTAAACAAATAAAACCGACACTGCCCCATAACCTTATCTGTCCGTAAGTTGTGGAACTTGTAGACACCGCGTTCATGGTGATCACCTCCAGCTGGGGTAACACCGCGGTCCAAAACATCATCATTAGGCCGAACGCTAAAGTAAGCCCCCAGAAACTGGAAAAGTAAAATACCGAACTAAACGTAAGCACAGTCAAAAAGCACCCAAGTCTCATTACACCAATCGCATTTCCTGTTTTATCGGCAACACCAGCCCAAAGCCCTGGACCTAGAATGCGAGCAAGCGTAATCACCGCAAATAGCTCTCCGATATCTTGCGATGAAAAGCCTCTTCCGTCTAAGAAAATCCCCAGATAAGGGACAAGAACGCCAAGTTGACCAAAATAAAGCCAGTAAGTAAGGGCAAGAATAATGAGCGACTTTTTGCTAGTGCCAGAAGATTGAGGGCTAAGTGTCAACGAACGTCTCCATGAGCTATTGCTCTTTGTGTAGTAACTCTTTAGATAAAAACTCTTTAGTAAAAGCGCTTTGAATATCACTTTCTGTGAAATAAATCGCTTTCAACAGACATTTTCCTCAATGAAATTGCGTAAGCGCGTAAAGAGCTTGAGTAAAAAGAACGAGTCAAAGTGTGTACATAAAACAGCGCCACTAACATATTGTTAGTGGCGCTAATTATAACGAGAAACTGAGTCGCTTATCGCGAGCCTGCAATGGGAGCAGTAGTTGATACCACGCCCATGTTCTGAGCTCTATGACGCAGTAGGTGGTCCATTAAAACAAGTGCCATCATTGCCTCAGCAATAGGTACTGCACGAATTCCCACGCAGGGGTCGTGTCGACCTTTAGTCACAATATCAATTTCTTCGTTTTGCTTGTTAATCGTTGTACCCGGCACAGATATACTGGATGTTGGTTTTAACGCCATGTGAACTTCAACGTCTTGACCAGTGGAAATACCCCCAAGTACGCCACCCGCGTGATTAGAGGCAAACCCTTCAGGCGTTAACGTATCACGATGTTCACTGCCTTTTTGATTAACGACTTCAAACCCATCGCCAATCTCCACGCCTTTTACTGCATTAATTCCCATCATGGCATGGGCAATTTCCGCATCTAACCTGTCGAAAACAGGCTCACCAAGCCCAACAGGTACATTTTTAGCAACAACAGATACCTTTGCACCTATGCTGTCGCCAGACTTTTTTAAGTCGCGCATATATTCATCAAGAGCGTCTAACTTACTCGCGTCTGGGCAGAAAAACGGATTGGTATTGGTAATGGCGTGGTCGACATTTTCAACCGCAATAGGGCCTAGCTGAGATAAATAACCCAGTACTTCTATTCCATGCACCTCTTTAAGGTACTTTTTGGCAATCCCCCCCGCCGCTACGCGTATTGCTGTCTCGCGGGCAGAAGAGCGACCACCACCGCGATAATCACGACTGCCGTACTTTTGATCGTAGGTATAGTCGGCATGACCGGGACGAAAGCGATCGGCAATATTACCGTAGTCTTGGCTGCGTTGATCTTTATTTTTAATCAACAGACCTATGCTGGTACCTGTTGTCTTACCTTCAAACACACCAGAAAGAATTTGTACCTCGTCATCTTCTCTGCGTGCTGTGGTGTAGCGAGAGGTTCCCGGCTTTCTTCTGTCTAAATCTATTTGCAAATCTTCTTCAGTAATTTCCAGTCCTGGAGGGCAACCGTCAACCACACCACCAATAGCAATACCGTGGCTTTCTCCAAAAGTGGTTACCGTGAAAAGTTTTCCGAAGCTATTACCTGACATAATTAACTATTAATCCTTACTACTAAAATATTGAACCAGCGTGTCTTTATTCACGGCAAAAATACCTTGCCCGCCATTTTCAAACTCAATCCAAATGACTTCTAAACCAGGAAACCTGTTGTTCATATGCACTTCGCTATTACCCACCTCGATGAACAGCCAGCCGCCATCGTTAAGATAGCTCGTTGCTTGGCGCAGCATTGTATCGACTAAATCGAGTCCATCTTCGCCAGCAGCCAGTGCCAATTCAGGTTCGTGATGATACTCATCTGGTAAGTCAGCCATATCCTGTGCATCCACATAGGGCGGATTTGAAATGATGAGGTCGTACTTTTGCCCTTCAAGGTTTGTGAATAGATCTGACTGAATAGGATAAACACGGTGACTTAAGCCATGTTCTTGTATATTGATGTCGGCGACTTCTAATGCATCAGTACTAATATCGACTGCATCTACCTGTGCTTCAGGATAAGCGTGTGCCAAAGCAATAGCGATACAAGCTCCGCCAGTACACATATCAAGAATAGACGCTGGCTCGTTTTCCACAAAAGGAGAAAACTGGTTTTGAATAAGCTCAGCAAAAGGAGAACGAGGAATTAATACGCGCTCATCAACGTAAAAAGGCATACCGCAAAACCATGCTTCGTTGGTAATGTAGGGCAAAGGCATACGTGTTTGAACACGCTTCAGTACCAACTCAGCTATTTTCTCGCGCTCGCTTTTAGTTAAACGAGAGGACAATATACTTTCGCCCACAGAAGCTAAAATGGGATGCGGAAGGTGCAGAGCCTGAAGAACAAGGCTTACGGCCTCATCCCACGCATTATCAGTACCGTGACCGAAATAGAGCTCAGCGTCATTAAAACGGCTTGTCGCCCATCGAGTCATATCTAGCAAAGTGTGCAGATCGTCAATGGCTTCTTCTAGGTAAAACTTATCGGTCATAGCGTTTGGGTACATCAATATTTTGAAAGCTGGTATCATACCCAAACTTAATGCTAATTCACATAATTAACTGCGTGCGCAGAAGCCCTGTAATGCGGGTAAGATTCGAGATGAGAGTATTTAAAAAAGAATTAAAGGCATTCAAAAAGCAGCAAAATGTAAACAAACCTGCCGAAGACGAGGAAACTTTTTCCTTTGCTGATGCTATGCAGGGCGTTAAGCCTTTGTCACAAGACAAAGTAGAGCCTGACAGGCAAGTAGAGCTGTTTAAAAAGAAACAGCAGTCGTCGATTAAAAATATCAAGCACAGCAAACAGCTTGCCGCGTCGTTTAATTTCTCAGATATGTATCAAGCGAGTCTGCCTCAAGAAGGCCCGATGCGTTATTGTCGCAACGATGTTCCCACGCACGTTTTAAAGCAATTAAGACGGGGAGACTTTTCACCCGAGATTCACCTTGACCTTCATGGCCTAACCCGTGAGATGGCGAAGGAAGAAATTGGCGCTCTTATTTATGCTGCGAGAAAAGATCTCATCGATTGCGCCTGCATTATGCATGGGTTTGGTCAAGGCGTGCTGAAAGCCGCGCTTCCCCACTACTTGGTCCAACACCCCCACGTTAAAGCGTTTCATCAAGCACCGCTGGAATACGGTGGCAAAGCCGCGCTTTTAGTGTTACTCGAAGTGCCTTCAATAAGTGACAAACAGTAATTACGCTTTTCAACGCCAATGCTGATATATCAATACTATTCCTGCGGCTTGATGTCTTAATTAGCCCTGCATAGCGCTGCTGATGCATCTAACGCATCTGCAAGAGGTGCTTTTCGCGCTTACTTGCCCGCCGCACTGTTGTGCATGAACAAATAGGTGTAATACACCATCATGGCTACAATAATACCTATGCCTAAAAGTGAGCCCCAAACTACCGGATCTTTAATCATTGTCCACAACATAATTGTTCTCTCCAAAGTGGTGAATAAATCTGCTATGGATAAAGTGTATGGGAGTGCGGCCCTCGTCGTTATGATCTAGATCAAAGGCCATATTTCGCAGGCGTACTTCACAGGGTTGGTTTGATCTATATCAAAAATACCAACACGCGGAGGGGAGATTAGAAATTATTTCAACAATCGGTATTGCAAATCATTATCATTTGCAATAGATTATATATGCCTGTTCGACGTTGGGTAAAAAACGGTCTTGGCTTGGCGTCGCTGAGGGATAGACACTCGTCTATCCCTCGTTTTTTTGCTTAACTGAATAACTTCATCAACCAACCTTTTTGAAGCTCTTCTTCGCAGGTTTTTAGTTGGGTCGCGTAACGTAATGAGCGAGCTTTAACTTTTGACGCAACTTTTTTAAGCCAGGGTTTTCTGTCATAGCTGCGGCGTTTATATCCTCCCCACCCTTCGTGATAATTCAGATATTGGGCGTATGCGTCCCATTTTGATACGCCATTTACTTTTTGTGATTTATAAATAAACCAGCCCATAAAGTCGATAGCGTCCTCAAAGTCGTCTCTGTCGGCACCGCCGTTGTCTGTTTCTCTGATGTAATCTTGCCAGGTAGGGGTTTTTGCTTGTGAGTACCCATACGCACTGCTCACTCTTCCCCATGGCACTAAACCAAAAAACACATAGTCTCTTGGCGGCAATGCATCATGTCTAAATGAGCTTTCTTGATACATCATGGCCATGGGCACGTGAATAGGAACTCCCCATTTATCTCTCGCATCGGCAGCAGCATCATACCAGTCCTCTTTCTCGAAGAAGATTTCACACAAGTTACTGCTATTTTTCGGAGGCGTTGTGGCACACCCCGCGATCAATAGTGGAAAAAGAACGATGAGAGTTGATAAAAAAACAACCCATTTTTTGAACTTTTGGTTCATAGCGTGTCTTAATTAATGTTCTAGTAAAATGTGTGTTTCCCTGGAACCTTTTAATGCCTGACCTATGTCAGGCATTTTTTTTTGCCGGGGGCTCTGCAAAATAGTCTTTTATAAAAGTATCAAAGTCTTTTGTGTCGGCGGCTTCAATCTCTCTTTGCGCTTCGTACGAGCGCTCTCCTTGTTCAACAAAATCTTCACTTTGCGTGTAAGTATAATCGAAGGTCTTCATCTCCTTGTTATACTTAGCCGCCAATTCAAGCCCAAATATACTGTTATCTTTATTTTCAGATAAAAGAGTTTGCAGTATTTTTGCCGACGGCGTTAACTCAGGGTTTTGCGTTTTTGCGTATTCCTGCGCTACTGCCTCTCTGTATTGCTTCGTATCATTTGCTTCATCAAGTATGTTCGCAGCCTGCTCAAAATACGTAAATAGCTTTTTGCTCCACTCAGGCAAGGTTACATCGACACCGTTGTTAGACAACATCAGTTCCGGTTTGCGGCCTTCAAGCACCACACGATCCATATTTTCTTTTGCCTCGTTTAACTGCTGCTCGTCAAACTCTTCACTTGGAATAAGTAAACAAGCCAGTAAAAATACATCAAGAAAATTAAACTGTGTGTCACTGATACCTACAGAAGAAAACGGGTTGACGTCGAGTGCTCTTACCTCGATATAACTAATTCCCCGTCTCACTAGCGCGTCAGTGGGTTTTTCCATCGACTCTGTGGGCTGCTTGGGTCGAATTGGAGAATACAGCTCATTCTCAATTTGAATAATATTGTGGCTCAGCTGTTGGTAATTGCCGCCTTCGCCAGAAGCGAAACGCTCAAATCGAGTGGAAGGTGTACTCATGGCATCGCGTAGAAGACGAACATAATTGTCTAGCTCGTTATAACAAATCTTAAGCGACGACTGCTCAGCACTGGTATAGCCTAAATCGCTCATACGCAACGATGTTGCATATGGCATGTAAAGGGTCCCTTTTCCTACTTTCTTAAACGGCAAGCTGTACTCTTTACCTTTTAAAAATGAGCTACACAGTGCCGGAGATGCACCGTATAAGTAGGGAATCAACCAGCATAGACGACGGTAATTGCGTATAAGCCCAAAGTATTCCGCAGAAGTTTGCTCTTGCGAATGGGTTGTGCCATTTTGCTTTGCCCACAGCGCCCAAAAACTATCTGGAAATGAAAAGTTAAAATGCACGCCGGCAATAGCCTGCATCATGCTACCATAGCGATTTTTTAGCCCTATTCGGTAAACTCGCTTCATTTTGCCCACGTTCGACTCGCCGAAATAAGCAATGGGAATTTCCGTCTCGTCATCAATAAAACAGGGCATACTGAGCGGCCAAATTTGCTCGTCGTTTATGTTGTCAGCAACAAAGCGATGAATATCTTTGAGTTGCGCAACGGTTTTTGCTGAGCTTGCCTCGGGCGGAGTAATAAACTCCAACAGTGACTCGGAAAAGTCTGTGGTAATCGACTCATGGGACAGAGCTGAACCTAACGGCTTTGGATGTGGGGTTTGGGCTAATGTGCCATTTGGATTGATTCGAAGCGCTTCTCGTTCTACACCGCGTTTTATTTCTCTTAGTGAGGCTAAAAATTCGGGCGATTTAAGCGCCTTCACGCGCGCGTCGAAACAGGTAGTATCTGCAGTCAAAATGGTTTTCCGTGATGTCAATATTGCTCCCGTAAATGGGGAGCAATAGTGTAATTTCAAGATACGTTAACGCTTCAGTTTAACGCTGTTCGCTTATTATCATCTACCGTTAATTCAAAGACCGGCAGTTTTAATGAGTTCAGCTGCGGCAATATTTCTTCCTTATCGCCCACTACAATAATTTGCATTTTATCAGCATTCAAATATTGTTTTGCCAACTTGTCTATCGTGTCTTTATCAATGGTATTGATAATGGCAAGCTGCTCTTTGCGATATCCTTTCTCTAACTCGTAGCTTAGCAACTGCCTTAAGAAGCGAGCTTTACTCGCTGGAGTCTCAAATGCTAGCGCGTCACTAAGAGTAAACGCGCTGCGCATGAATTCAATTTCCGATTCGGTAATACCGCTTTCTCTGTACGCCTGTATTTCAGAAAAAATTGCCTCAATGCCTTCTGCGGTATTTTCAGCGGTGAGGTCGGAACTCGCTTCAAACCAACCTAACGTTTTGCCGCCGACAAAACCACTGCTTGCGCCGTAAGTAATACCTTTCTCTTCCCGTAAGTTGAGATTAATCCGACTATTAAAAGCACCGCCTAGAGGAAAGTTCATTAACCTTGTTTTAAAATAATCTCCAGTGGCATCAAAAGGCAAGCCTCTATCGACTATAAATACAACTGATTGAACGGCTCCTGGGCTATCTACTAAATAAAGGTTTCTTTTATCGTAAGAAGGAAACGCATTGTAATCGGTAAACTCATAATCCTGCCCTTTCCACTGGGCTATAAAACCTAATGCGTCCACAATTTTATCTTCAGATAGATTCCCTACCACTACCATACTTGCCTTCGCGGGCGAGTAATAACGTTTATAAAATGCTTTCACGTCACTTAACGTAATATTTTCCACCGTCGCCATCGTTCCCTCATCGGGTAAACTCACGCGGTTTTCTTCTCCGAACAAAATTAAGTCTCGGGCTCTACGCGCAAGGCTAGATGGCGTTTTTGCCTGCTGTTGAAGCCCTTGCAGCACGCGCTCTTTCATTCTGACGAAGTCTTCTTCACGAAACGCAGGTTTAAATAACTTTTCCTCTAACAACAATAATGTAGGCGTAAGATTTTTAGTCAGCGTAGAAACGTAAACTTGTGTAGAGCGACCAGAGGCACTAATGCGTATTGAGCTTCCCAATTTTGCCAGTTCGTTGGCTAAATCTTCATTGGAATAATTCTCTGTCGATTCATTCATTAGCAATGCAGTAAGATAAGCTGTTCCTGCTTTGCCTTTAGGGTCTAGCAACATACCGCCATCTATTCCTAAAGTAAGGGTGACGGTGGGTGTTTCATTGCTGGTAACACCAAGCACTTTTATGCCATTGCTTAACTCACGCTCCCAATAATCTGGTACTTTTACAATAGGCGCCGGTCCTGCATCTGGCATAACGCTTCTATCAAAGTTGTCATACGCAACACGCTTACTTACACCATTCTCAATATCTGAAGCTTGTGAAGGCACATTTTCAGTCATTGAGGCCTGTGCGTCAGATTGAGGTAGCGTACGAACCGGACGTTCAAAGTTTGGTTCTGCGGCAGCGAGCTGTGGGCTACCCTCCGGAACCACACTTAAAATTACGCTGTTCGCATTTTTGATGTAGGTATTGTAAACACGCATAATATCGCTGGCAGTCACCCCGTTATAGCGCGCGATATCTTCCGCGATGAGGTCAGGTGTATTATGAAAGGTTTCATTAGCGGCGAGTGCCGACACTTTTCCAGACACACTTTGAAGGCCAAACACAGTGGTTGACTCCAACTGTCCCTTGGTACGTGCAAGATCGTCCACAGTTACACCGCGGTTTTCAAATTCTTTAAGCGTATCATTAAGCGCCTTCTGAAGCGTACCTAGAGAAGTTATCTTTGATGGATTGGCAAGTGCGAGAAGCTGAAATTCGCAGGCCAACTCACGACATGGGTGTGATACTGCCGCTTGAACCGCAATCCCCTGCTTCACTAAATTTTTATAAAACAACGACGTTTTACCACCGCCAAGAATATTTGCCAGCACGTCTAATGGCGCTTCGTCGGGATGGCGAACATGCACAGTTGGGAAAGTAATCTGAAGCAATGGCAAATGCACATTGTCTTCTAGAGTAAGATACCGAGTTTCATTAAGGGTTACAGGTTGAGGCTGAGGATCTGACACTTCAGGGCCTTTGGGAATACTCCCAAAATATTTTTTGATCAGCGCTTTGGTTTGCTCGATGTCGATATCGCCACCAATGGTAAGCACGGCGTTATTCGGCCCATACCAGCGTTTAAAGAAGGCTTTGAGATCTTCAACGTCCACGCGGTCTAAATCTTCAACATAACCAATAGTTGACCAAGAATAAGGGTGCCCCTCAGGATAGAGAGCTTCACCATTTAATTCGTTGCGCAATCCATAAGGCTGATTATCAACTCGTTGAGAACGTTCGTTTTTTACCGTTTCCCGCTGATTCTCAAATTTTTCTTGGTCAACGGCCTCGAGTAAAAACCCCATACGATCAGACTCTAACCACAAAACCTTTTCTAATTGATTAGCTGGTACTGTTTCAAAATAGTTGGTTCTATCTGTATTTGTCGTCCCGTTTAAATTACCACCGACTTCTGTAATTACCTTAAAGTGCTGTTCATCAGCAACGTGCTGAGAGCCCTGAAACATCATATGCTCAAAAAAATGCGCAAAGCCGGATTTTCCAATCTCTTCTCTCGCGGATCCAACGTGATAGGTAACATCAACATGAACCAATGGATCTGAATGATCTTCGTGAAGAATAACGGTTAACCCGTTATCTAAGGTATATTTTTCATAAGGTATCGATATTGAGGCAGCGTTCGTTTCTTGGCTCTGTTCTACCTGAGCACGCTGACAAGCGCTAATAGATAAAACGATAAGCACCATACCAATGGTGCGAAAGGAGAATTTTCCCGGCATGTTTATTCCTTTTTATAACAACTTCTTGCAAGCCGGTTGGGTAGCGGCATTTTCTTATTGTTCATCAACACGAGGACGATGCAGTGTTAGCGCTTGAGATTACCAGAATTTTGAGCGCTTTACTTGTTCAGACTTTGCTATGGTTCTATTAATTTGTGTATTCTTGAAATACACTACTCACCATATTTTGCACTATCATCTCTATTAACGCAGAGCAGTGCCATGTTGTTTCGCTCAATGGTAGTAAAGCAATGACCAACGACGTTACTCAAACGTCGCCTAAACGTGTTGTAAAAGGATACCTGCATGGATAAGTCAACGACATTAGTCGATATTGAATTTGGACTGTCGCAGTTAAGCGGAAACAAAAAGCTCTTATTCACTTTGCTCGGAAAATTCACCGATGAATATCGAACGTTGGATACAGATTTACAGGGACTTGTAGAAAGTCAGCAATATGATGATGCCTATTCGTTAATTCATACTCTAAAGGGCGTGACTGGAAACCTAGGCCTGTTTGCTTTGCACAACGCAAGCAAGCCAGTGGAAAGCGCAATTAGAAACGACAAAGAACTTCCCAATGACTATTCAAGTTTTGTGGTTTTACTGAACGAAACGGTTAGCAACATTGATACGCTTACCGCTGAATCTACTTCTGATAACAGCGCCAATGCGAAAGCAAGCAACGCTCCGGTAAATAGCGCCGCTGCAGAACGCGCAAGAAAACAGTTAACCTCTGCACTTAAAGCAAGTGAATTCATTTCACAATCTACGTTAGAAGAGTGGTTGTCGGCTATGGGTATTGAAAACGAAAAGCGCGAAGCAATTATTGATGCCGTTGACGAACTAGATTACGAAGAAGCGCTGTCAGAACTCGACGCGAAATAGTGCAATCTATCCCTATCCTCTATCGTGACAAGGGTGTTGTTATTGTCAACAAGCCTGTCGACCTAGCTATGCATGATGAAGCAGCTATGCACGATGAAACAGCCAGAAATAAAGCGCCTGATAGCGTTTTGTCTAATAGCGAAGGTATTGTAACGCGATTAAAAGAGCAGCTTAATGTGCCGCATCTACACTTGTGTCATCGCTTAGATACTGGGACTTCAGGCTGTTTATGTCTAGCTGAAAACGAATCAGTGGCCGCTGAGATAGGCAGGTTATTTGAAACTCGCCAAGTTAGTAAGTACTACCTTGCGCTCAGTGATAAGAAACCAAAGAAAAAACAAGGCGCTATTATCGGCGATATGAAAAACCGTCGCGGCGGGCAGCACATTTTGTTGAAGACTACGGTAAACCCAGCGCTTACTCAGTTTTTCAGCTATTCTGCCAAGCCTGGAGTGAGAGGGTTTATATTAAAGCCACACTCCGGCAAAACTCACCAAATCAGAGTAGCGCTAAAAAGCATAGGCGCGCCCATTTTAGGAGACGTTCTTTATGGCGGCAGCAATGCCGACAGGCTGTATTTACATGCTTTTAAATTAACGCTCCCACTAAAAAGCGGCGTGATATCCGCCACAGCACCTCTTTTAGAGGGGGATATATTTAACGAAGCACAGGTTAAAGACTGGATATCGTCGGTCGCTACACCTGAAGTCCTCTTATGGCCGGCTTTACCTTCTCGCTTTCAACAAGAATGCGATGAGCGCGGCATGAACATTCAAGGCGGTTAACCAAGATGGCACAACTGCATATTGTAGGCTGTGGTGCCATAGGCAGCTTGTTAGCCGCAGGTGCCGAAAAGCACAACGTGAATTACAGCCTTTACCCTCGCTCTGCAGTCTCTGCAGATATTCCTGGTAGTGCGGTATGGTTGGACGGAAAAACTTTTTCGCTAAATGGTTCTGTCCTCCCTCCTCAGTCATTAAGTGCCAATGATGTGTTAATTATTCCTCTTAAGGTGTATCAGCTAGAAGAGGCGTTAACGCAATGGCTGCCATTTTTAAACCAAAAACCCGTTGTCGTATTACTTCACAACGGTATGGGTGGGCAAGAAATCGCTCAATCGCTACTTGGTGATCACTACCCGCTGCTTCTTGCTACAACCAGTCATGGAGCACTAAAAAAGCGCACTAGTCGTAATGTATCCCAAGTGATCTTTACCGGCAGTGGTTCTATAACAATCGGCAGTAGTCAGCCTGAAAGCATTGATATCGTTACGGACTTAGATAACCTTGAAAATAGCAAAAACAAACTAATAGTAGCCTGTGACTTGCTAACTCGTGTTTTGCCTCCCGTGACGATTTCAAATGACATTTTGTATGCGTTGTGGAGCAAGTTAGCGGTAAATGCAGTCATCAACCCTTTAACCGCACTTAACGACGTGCCGAATCGCGCTATTTGCGATGAATGCTACAGTGAACTTCGACATCAAATATGTCAGGAATTTGTGGATGTAGCAGCGTCGTGCGGGCAGCGTTTTGATCTCCGGGCTATAAAAAACACTGTGCTTGAAGTGGCAACCGCCACGGGGAATAACTTCTCGAGTATGCACCAAGATATTAAGTACAAACGCCAAACAGAAATAGACGCAATTAATGGTTATATTGTGACTATGGCAAATAAAAAAGGCATTAGTGCAAGCACCAATGCCCTTCTTGTTCAACGCGTAAAAGCCCTGAGTGCCAATACTCGTTTAATTACGTCTCAGCGTTAAACGTTATATCGAACAAGCGCGGCTAGATTAACCACCCGCGCTGCATTCAATGCATTTTATTCAGCTTCTTTTGTTGCCTCAGGCTTCATATGAGGGAACAAAATTACGTCTTTAATGGTTGAGCTATCGGTAAACAGCATAGCTAGACGGTCGATACCAATACCTTCACCTGCCGTAGGCGGTAGGCCATACTCAAGCGCACGAATATAGTCATCGTCAAAGTGCATGGCTTCATCATCGCCTGCATCTTTTTCTTCAACCTGTTTCGCAAAACGCTCAGCCTGGTCTTCTGGGTCGTTAAGCTCGCTAAAGCCGTTCGCTAATTCACGTCCGCCTACGAAGAACTCGAAACGGTCAGTAATGAACGGGTTGTTGTCGTTACGACGTGCAAGCGGCGATACTTCCCACGGATATTCAGTAATAAACGTAGGCTGTTCAAGCTTCTCTTCAGCTGTTGCTTCAAAGATTTCACACAGGTATTTACCCGCGCCCCAAATACCGTCAACCTCAGGCTCTTTGATGTGAAGCTGCTTCGCCATGGCTTTTAGCGAATCTAGGTTTGCCTCTGGATCGCGAATGGCCGCTTCATCGGCTTCAGGCCAGTATTTTAGAATAGCATCGCCCATGCTCAAGCGTTCAAACGGCTTACCAAAATCATACTCTACTTCAGACGTGACATTACCCTCAGCGTCTTTCGTAGTATTCTTGATTATGCTGGTGCCAAGAATATCTTCTGCCAATGTGCGCAGCATATCTTCGGTAAGGTTCATCAGGTCATTGTAGTCTGCATACGCCTGGTAGAACTCAAGCATGGTAAACTCTGGGTTATGACGAGTTGAAAGGCCTTCGTTACGGAAGTTACGGTTAATTTCGAACACGCGTTCAAACCCACCAACGACCAAGCGCTTCAAATAAAGCTCTGGGGCAATACGCAAGTACATATCAATGTCTAGCGCGTTGTGGTGAGTAACAAATGGCTTCGCAGTAGCGCCACCTGGAATAACCTGTAGCATTGGCGTTTCTACCTCTAGGTAGTCACGCTTGGTCAGATAATTGCGAATACCGTTCACAATTTTACTTCGGATCATGAAGGTTTTACGGGTTTGCTCGCTGGTGATCAGATCTACATAGCGCTGGCGATATTTAGTTTCCTGATCACTCAAGCCGTGGAACTTTTCTGGCAGCGGACGAAGCGCTTTGGTAAGCAGTTCGTATTGCTCCATATTCACGTAAAGGTCGCCTTTACCTGATTTGTGCAAATCACCCGCTACGCCAATAATGTCACCAATATCCAACGCACCGTATTTAGCTTTAAGGGCTTTTTGCGTGTCTTTGTCAGCATAGGCCTGAATGCGCCCAGTCATGTCTTGAAGCAACATAAATGGACCGCGCTTTGCCATTATACGGCCAGCAATACTTACCTTGTTACCCTGCTCTTGCAGAATTTCTTTATCGAATTCACCGAACTTAGCCTGCAACTCATCAGCGTAATTTTCGCGACGAAAGCTGTTTGGAAAGCCGTTGGCACGGCACTGTTCGCGAATAGCGCTTAACTTTGAACGGCGCTCAGCAATTAATTTATTATCGTCAGTTTGTTGGTCAGTCATAACCTTTCACTTCGTTGTTCGGTCTACAGCCCTGATTTCAGGCTAGCTTCAATGAATTTATCCAGACCGCCGTCTAGCACGGCCTGAGTGTTGCGTGTTTCAACGCCGGTACGCAAATCTTTTATGCGAGAATCGTCTAAAACGTAAGAGCGTATTTGACTCCCCCACCCAATGTCAGACTTACTGTCTTCCATTGCCTGTTTTTCAACATTTTGTTTCTGCAGTTCAAACTCATACAGTTTAGCTTTCAACTGCTTCATAGCCTGATCTTTGTTTTTGTGCTGCGAGCGGTCGTTCTGACATTGCACCACAATACCCGTTGGCTCGTGAGTAATACGCACCGCTGAATCTGTTCTATTAACGTGCTGTCCACCTGCGCCAGAAGCACGGTAAGTATCAATACGCAAATCCGAAGGATTGATATCGATATCGATATCATCATCGACTTCAGGATAAACAAAGGCTGAAGAAAACGATGTGTGTCTTCTGTTGCCCGAATCGAATGGCGATTTACGTACAAGGCGATGAACGCCTGTTTCTGTGCGCAGCCAGCCAAAGGCATACTCGCCTTGTATCCGTAATGTCGCACTTTTTATACCTGCTACGTCGCCGTCTGACACTTCGATGAGCTCGGTTTTGAAACCATGAGCTTCACCCCAACGAAGATACATACGTAGCAGCATATTGGCCCAATCTTGTGCTTCTGTACCGCCAGATCCTGATTGAATGTCAATGTAACAATCATTCTCATCGTTAGGACCAGAAAACATGCGCCGAAACTCTAATTTCTCTAGCGCTTCTAGCAAACTATTGAGTTCGCTCTGCGCCTCTTCAAAAGTTTCCTCGTCTTCGGCTTCAACGGCCAGTTCAACAAGACCTTCCACATCGTCGGTGCCCTGATCTAAATTGTGAATAGTTTCCACAATTTGCTCTAGTGCTACCTTCTCTTTCCCCAGCGCTTGAGCCTTATCTGGCTCATTCCACACGTCTGGGTTTTCAAGTTCTCTACTTACTTCTTCTAAACGCTCCGACTTTGCATCAAAGTCAAAGATACCCCCTAAGCGCGTCGGTGCGCTCGCGGATGTCTTTTATCGCATTAGTAACCGGGTTAACTTCAAACATAGTCCGCTTATCAATTAAAAATTAAGACCGCGGATATTACCGAATTTAGCGCAATTTTGATAGAGCCCCTCTTAAATAAGCGGCAAATAAGACAGAAATTACACTGCATATTTACATCTGTTCACACCGATTAATTTTGACTATTTAATAAACACCCTATTGCTTTTTATTTATTTAAGCTTACACTTGTGCGCCGAGTGAGCGTACAAGTGTACGCAAAACTGAAATACAAAGACTATAAATAAAGAGCGCAAAAGCAATAGTGAAAACATTAATAAACAAAGCCACATCAATTTTCTTCCACCATTCAACGTGGGCGGGATATTGGGAAACCGTGGTTCAATCTATCAAGCCATCGTGGCGAGATGGCTATTATCGAGCTCGGGTAAAATCGGTATCGCCTCTTGATGAGACAACATTGCAGCTTACCCTTGCTCCACAAAAAAAATGGCCAAGTCATTGTGCAGGACAACATATTTCAATAACGCTTGAAATAAACGGGAAACTGGTAAGCCGCGTGTTTACCATTGCAAGTGGTCAAAGCAGCAGAAATACGTCTGGCGATATCCGACTTGTTATTCGCACGAAAAAAGACGGCGCCTTAACACCTTATTTAGGCTCCCTGTCATGTAATGACTGGGTCAATATTTCTGCGCCTATGGGTAACTTCCTTTTCCCGAATGAAAGTAGGCCCAGCGACAATCGTTCTGCACTCGCCAACACTCACAATGCTGCGCATTCACAAGAACCCCAAAAACGCGCCTCATCTATTTTGATGATAGCTGGCGGTTCTGGCATTACGCCCTTCATAGCTATGCTCGACGATATGGCGTTAATGACCCACACCAAACCTACTGTGCATTTGTTGTATTTCGCCAAGGAAAATGAACACCTACTTACAGACGAGCTGGAAGTTTATCAGCGTAAAAATGGAAACTTTAGCTACCAGCTTCTTAGTCGACAGCAAGACGGAGATGTAGAAAATCATTTAGCTGAACACGCTAATTCTCACTGGATGGTATGTGGCCCTCAGTCACTATACGAAGACGTTGCCCGCATGCAGTTAATCACCAAGACGCCATTGGATAGCGAACATTTCGCCGCTTTTCCCACAGTCTCTCTAAATGACGTTTCTCAGAAGAGTGACGAAGCTACCTCTTTCTCACTCACCCACAACGGTAATACGCTATCAGTAAACAATCAGCAAACCTTGCTTGAGCAATTGTTAGAAGCGAATCAGCCCGTGACCTATGGCTGCGGAATGGGAATTTGTCATCAATGTCAATGTGTGAAAAAGCGCGGGGTAGTTCGCGATACTCGTACTGGGGCACTGTCTGATAGTGCAGAACAATTAATTCAGCTTTGTGTGTCACAAGCGGTCACGGATTTGGAGCTTCAAGCATGATAACAACAAGTAATAAAATTGCCATTAACGATACGTTCATTTCACAAGAAAAGGCATCGGCAAGTACCAGTGACGTTGCCCCGACTAAACACATCTCAACACCCAATTATGAAAAATTAGCAGAACAACTGGACGGGGTTAAAATTGAAATAAAAAGCAAACTTGGTGAGGAAGATGCAGTCTATATTCGACGCGTTATTTTAGCCCAGCGAGCGTGTGAATGGACGGGTAGAATCTTCCTCTTTTTAGGGTTTCTTCAGCCTCTTCTATGGGTTTTTGGTGTGCTGAGTTTAGCGACTGCTAAAATTTTGGACAATATGGAAATTGGCCACAATGTTATGCACGGTCAATACGACTGGATGAACGATAAGCATATCAACTCAAAAGCATACGAATGGGATATTGCCTGTGATGGCTCAAGTTGGAATAGAGTTCATAATTACGAACACCACACCTACACAAATATCATAGGCAAAGACAGAGACTTTGGTTACGGCTTACTGCGTTTATCGAATGACTTTCGCTGGCGGATAAAAAATCTGTGGCAGTTTGTTACCTACATTCTGTTAAGTGCACTGTTTCAATGGGGCGTGTCGTACCATGAAATGGCAGCAGAGCGGGTATTTTTTGGTAAAAAGAAAGATAATCGCAAAAACCAAATATCACATTCAGAACTAAAGCGTCGCTTTTTTAGTAAAGGAGCCCGCCAATTAGTTAAAGATTATGTATTATTTCCTGCATTGGCTGGCCCATTCTTTTTGTATGTTTTCACTGGTAACTTAGCGGCTAATTTACTGAGGAATTTATGGACGTCTACCATTATCTTCTGCGGGCATTTCACCGGTGATGTGCAAACTTTTAATGCCGAAGACTGTGTGAATGAAACCCAAGGGCAATGGTATTACCGACAAGCACTGGGGTCTTCAAACATAAAAGGCGGCAAACTCTTTCATGTGCTGACCGGCCACTTGAGTTTTCAGATAGAGCATCATTTGTTCCCAGATATCCCTGCACGCCGATACAGAGAGATGGCCCCAAGAGTGCAGGCTATTTTTAGAGATCATGGCATGCACTACAACACGGGCGGATTTTTTAAGCAGTACGCAAGCGTGCTTAAACGTATCTTGCGCTACTCATTTCCGTAGCCCAGCTTATTTTCTCAGCGCTGGCTAATTTCGTAGCGCTGGCTAATTTCGTAGCGCTGGCTAATTTCCGTAGCGCTGCTTATAGTTTCGTAGCGCTGCTTTGAACCCTAACCAGCCTGCCATTGCGCTAGCGCTGGTTAGGAATGTACCCCACGCCCAATCTATAAGCATAATAAACAAAGTAAACCCGTCGATAATGCTATATGCGGTAAGATTATAAGCACCGTAACTCGCAAGACCCAGTAAGGCACCATCAATTCCGGCATATAACAGCGACTTGTCACGGTTTGCTACTACTGCTAGCACAAACACAACAAAGCCATACATTACATAAAATACCAACCATGGCCACGTTATAAACTGTGATCGCAACAGTGGCGCCATTTCAGTTTGATACCAGCTGTCAGCGATAATACCTAACCAGAGAAAATCGAGAACGCCAAAGCATATAAAGATAGCTAACAGCGAGACAACAATGTTTTTTGCAAAATGAACGATATTGCTAAGCAAGACATCACTTCCAGTGTTTATTGGGTAATAAGAAATCTACACCTTAAAACTGTTCAAGTCTTGTTTAATACGTTGACTCAATACACTTAATTGCTCGGTTAATACCGTTGATGACTTCGCATTTTTCGCCACATCGTTGGTTAGTTCATTTATTGAAGACACTTTGGTATTAACGTTGGTTGTCACCACGCTTTGCTCTTCGGTTGCAGTCGCCACCCCTGAATTCATATCATTAATGATTTGTATATTGCGGATAATATCTTCAAGAGCTGCTATCGCATGTGATGACTCTTCGATTGTATCCCCTAACCTATCTTTCGTGGTGGACATTAATACATTTGCCCCTTCGGATGAAGTTTGTAAATCGTTAATAATAACTTCGATTTCTTTTGTAGAGTCTTGAGTGCGTTGCGCAAGCGCCCGCACTTCATCGGCCACTACGGCAAACCCGCGACCTTGCTCTCCGGCTCTCGCCGCCTCAATGGCTGCATTAAGAGCCAATAAGTTAGTTTGCTCTGCTATGCCCTTTATTACAGTAAGCACTGTATTAATCAGCTCACTTTTTTCTTTTAATTCCGAAATTTTAGTCGAAGTCTCGCCGATACTTTCACCCAAACTGTGAATATCATCCACGGTTTTCTGAACTATCTGATTACCCGAACTTGCCAACTGATTACAGCTTTTGGTTTTATCCGACGTTTGCACCGCATTATGAGACACCTCTTCAGTAGCTTTAGACATCTGGCTTAAAGCAGCCGATACTTCCTCAATTTCGGCTAACTGAAGCTGAGTTTCAGTCACATTGTTGTCAGAGTGAGTTCTTATCTGTTCGGCACATACCGAGAGACGCTCTGCGTTTTCGACAATATCTTTCACTAGCATTTGTAAGTTCGCTACAAACTTATCGAAGGTACTTGCCAACTCGCCCACTTCATCATTCGTTTGAGTATTTAAGCGCCGCGTAAGATCTCCTCCGCCTTGAGCAATCTCAGACATTGCTTCTGACACTTTACTTAAAGGCGCAATCACATAGCGTGATAAAACAACCCAATTGGTAGCGCCTAGAGCAGCAATTAAAACCAAGCCTATAAATAAAAACATCCACTTAGCTGAGGACAAGAGCGCTTGGTTGGTGTCTAAAAGGTAGGAGACTTGAAGATAGCCTATTTCTTTTTTACCCTCCCACGTGATCGCAACTTTCGCTTTGCTGATATCGTGTGGCTGCGCATCAGCCTCTTTATCTACGGCGTTCGCAATCGCCTTTCCTCTGTGATCAAAGGCCTCGATTTTCAGTATGTGAGGATATGCCACAAAGGAAGTCAGTATGTCTTTGGTTAGCTCGTTGTCGTATGCAAATATCGGTTCTTGCATAACAATGGACAGCGCTTGGTTCGTGTCGCGCATATCTTTTTCTAACTGCTCCTCAAAATACTGACTGGTAGCAAAGTAACCAAACCCAAACACCACTACCATCACAGCAAGTGAAACGAGCGAAAGGGTAACCATGGATTTTTGTTTTATCGATTGCATGTTTTCATCCGTAAATTTACTTAAACAACTGAACTCGTATTAAGTGTTACTCTAAGAGACCATTATTTTAAGTTTTCTATATCTAACCAAAACTCGTCTCTATTTAGCGGTGTATCAGGATGTAGATGAGGATTACCCACTCTAAAAACGGTTCGCTGGGCAATATTTGCCTTTGTGAGCACATCCTGAATCATGGAGTTACTGAAAAAGAGTTCGTCGTAACTTCCGTCTTCTATCGCCATTTCAAACCCACGGTATATGAGGTTATGCAGTCTTTTGTCATTCTTATTGACGTAGAAATACATGGCATAGGGGTAAACCAACATAACATTGCTATCCACAACTAAGTCGAGATCTTTGTGATTTTCAGCTTCTATAAAGGGTTCGTGGAGGGCTCTCGGAAAGTAGTCAAACCGCCCACCCTCTAACATTGGAAATAAGTTTTTATATTTAATGGTTGTAACCGTTGGTATATCGGCACTCTTTAGAATTTGTGTGTCGCCCCAAAACCGTCCTTGTCCAGCTTCAAATTCCAGCAGATCTTCAAACGTTTGAATAGTGGCAAAACGCGCTTTGTCTTGCTCGCGAATTAAGAAAATGCGGTGTCCAAGCAGCCCTTTTAAAACAGGAATGCGCACGGCCTGAAGACGATCATCTTTTTCTTTGTCGCCACCAGACCACATGACATCGACACTTTCCGATTCAACTTCACTGACTAACTGCGCCTCATTGAGCACTTCAGGTAAGGTTGATAAGCTTATTGATGGCGCACTTTTACTAAGCGCAAGCGCCAAAATATCGTAAAGGATTTGCTCCTTTTCCCCTTGCACTTTGGGCACCACTATCGTTTGTGCATTTACTGAGAAGAGAAAAGCAGAGAGGAGATAACTGAGTAGTAAACAAAATGTCTGTCGCCGTACCTTCATTAATCAAGCTTCCGTTTGAAATAAATACAATTTTGCAATCATAGTACAAAGATGGCAACTTCGCGCTTTGAGACCAGAAAAACGTCACTTTTAATCTACGCACAACGTCGGTTCGACTATACCGTTAGACATATACGCATGACATCCGAACAGATTGGTAGATTGCAGGCACACCCCTTCCTGCCGAGTCCCAGGCTCAGCATCTACAGCTTGAACTACGCAAGCAACCTCGCATTGAGTACTATCTGTACACGCTTTCCCCGCATCGTTTGCAGGAAGAACACAAGACTCATGCTGTTGCATTCCCAGCTTTTTCCACTCACCACCTTCCTCTTCGCATACCTTTTTGTGTGGAATAGCGTACGCTCTTTGAACCAGTGGTAAGTTTGGATCGACAACATGCTCTATTTTCTCTATGTCTTCTGCCAATAACGCAGGCGGTGGTTTCGCTCCGCAAGCGGTAAGCGTTAATAGCAACACGTAAGAAAGACCGATTATCTGACAAGAAATGTAAAAATTACGAATGCTTGTAAACGACAACCTGATCTCGTCCTTGTTGTTTTGCATAATAAAGAGCCTGGTCTGCATGATTAAGAAGCCGGTCATAATCGCTAGCAAGGTTTATATCTGCTAACCCTGCACTCACAGTAATAGTTAGGTTGTTAGCAATGTAACCGAAATCGTGTTTTTTTATCTTTCTTCGAATACTTTCTAACTGATCGAGCGCTTGGTCCGTGTCGTGACGGGACAACAATATGGTAAACTCTTCGCCTCCCCACCTAGCGCATAAAGCATCATGGGGAATCGAATTTGCAATCAAAGATGCGACTTCTTTTATTACTTGATCTCCTACCATATGAGAATAACAGTCATTTACCTGTTTAAAGTGGTCAATATCGATAATGGCCAAGCAAAGTGAGTAACTGCTGGTTTTTGCCAGCCTAAATAGGTCAAGCGCGTGTTTGTCGAAAGCTCTTCTATTGGCAATACCAGTTAATTCATCATGAGTTGCTTGATACTCGAACTGCCGCGTCTGTAATTCAAGCGACTTTGTCTGCTCCGACACTCGCTTTCTCAGTATTGATTCGGTTCTTTTTAAATGGTGAAAGCGCAATCTGAATGCTAACCATATAAGCCCGCATAAAGTTATTACGATCACAATTTTAAATATATAAGTTTGTGTAAACCGCGGTTGTACACTTAATACAAGGGGCACATCAACCTCTTGCCAATCACCGTCAGGGTAACGAGCCCGCACTTTAAAAAAGTAGTTGTTTGGCGATAAATTAGTATATTCAGCTATTCTTACCTGTCCGCGAGCTGACCAACTATCGTTATACCCCTCTAGAATTGTCTGATATTCGATTCGCGATGGCATCGCATACCCTAAACCTGCATATTTAAAAGTAATACGTTTCGTATCTGGGGAGACTATAATTGGACCATCGCCTTTGAATGATGAGACAACATGCCCATCAAGCTGAACTTCTTCTATAGTAACTGGTATAGAAAAGCTATTTATGCGCGCTAGGCTTTGTGATGTAGTGTTTGCAAGACCTTTTGCTGATGCCAGCCACACGTTATCGCTTTCGCTTATGAAGAGTGACGGTTGTGATCCTCCATTGATTTGCCTGCTTTTAAGGCCATCTTCCTCTTTGAAATGTTCAAGCCGCAGCTGACTTTTTGAGCGATTTATACTCGCTAAAAGATCTTCGCGAGATGTTAAAAACACGCCTTGATTTGACGTAATCCAAGCGTTTCCTCGCTGATCGAAGCCAATGGCAAACACTTTATCCACCGGCAAACCTTGCGATTTTCCTATGAAAGTGACTGCTTGGGAAGCAAAGTTAAAACACGCAACGCCTCGGTCTGTTGCCATCCAAATACCATCCGTATCGGCATGAAAGCTAAACGCATACTGTGCGTCAGATGTTTCAGGAAAAGTAAGGTTATGCACAACGCTGCTCTCAATGTACGCAACACCCATTCCCGTAGCAATCCATATACGACCGAACCTATCTTCGGCAAGCCCCATTATAAAATGTGCAGGCAAACCATCATTTTCGTTATAATGAAGTAGGCTTCCGTCAAGCGACTGGCTCGTCAAGCCCTGCGCAGTGCCAAACCAGATACGTCCGTCTTTAGCCTTTAAAATAGCGCGTACTTCGTTACTTGGCAGACCATTTGAGCGGTCTAAAAACGGAATTAACTCACCGTCTCGGTACAGTAAAACACCATCTGTGTAGGTGCCGACTAATACAGATTGACTGTCACGATTGGCTAAGCTTAATATGGATATGGGACGACCTAGCGGCGACGAAACCGATTGGAACTTCTCATTTTTTAATATATCAAGCCCGCTACTGCTCCCCACTAAAACTGAATTATCATCAACTTCTAACACCGCTCTTATGTAGTCACCACTTAAGCCTTGATCTTTTGTGAATGTAGTGAATGGGGCACGACGCAAACTGAAAAGACCGCCGTTAGTCCCTACCCAAACAGTGCCTTCAACGTCCTCAAGTAAAGAGAAGATGCGATTATTTGGGAGGCCTACTTTGGCGTCAAGTTTCTCAAGTCCTATTTGACTTAATCGGTAAACGCCATGATTAATGGTACCAATCCAGATACTGTTTTGACTATCAAGCAAAATACTGCTGACAGATTCATTAACTAACCCGCTGTGAAGAACTGAAAATCCAATCGCGGTATGTCGCCAAACCCCTTGCTCTGTGCCTACCAATACTCGGCCACTTTGATCTAATGCGAGGGTAAAGGTGGGTCCTGCGAGCGCTTCATGGGTCGGCGAAGCCAATTCGATTTTACCCTCACTGTAAAGGTATAAACCGATATTTGTAGCAACCCAAATTCGCTTATCCTTATCCTCGATTACGCGGTAAGCGCTAGTATGTGTTAAGTATCGAGATTCGCTTCCGTCAGAAAATCTGACTTCAAGGCCAGCATCCTCAAGAGCCAGCCATACTGAATTATCACTACTCTCAAAGGCATGATTAATCATAGAGCTCGCTGGTTTTTGCGCATTCCAGCGACGATCTTTTAACACAGTAAACCCACCTCTGCTTCCCGCTACCAACATCTCATTATTTTTAGGAGGAGTGAAAAGGCTGCGAATACCAGAATCGGGCAAACCGGTATTTTCACCCCGTGTGTAAATATCAAATGTTGCACCATTATACCGCGCTAACCCTTCCCATGTTCCAGCCCAAATATAGCCATCTGACGTTTGAGCTAGCGCATTGATACTGTTGTGAGGCAAGCCGCTCTGAGTATTCCACGTTTGTGGAAAATATCGGAAAAGAGGAACAATATCCGAAGCCCTCGCTAAGCTGCTTGTCGGCAAGGAAGAGACAATTGCGGAAAATAAAAACAACGAGAAAGAAAAATACTTCACGGGATGCTCTTTTGACAACGCCAAATTAGTCATTAACGTATTCAAAATAACGTAACTGAAAAATACTGGCTAGCTTTATCTGATCATTTATTACAGCTTTTTCCTTAAACATGTTGAACTTTGCTGTACATTTTTATAGCGCTCCACACGTCCTAGGGTAATGAAATTGACGCCCACACTAAACGATGGTCTGAGCTTGCATTTCTGTTCTCTATAAGCCTATAAAGTTCGCTGCTTTTTGTGGGCCAAAACACGCCCCCCCCTTAATGTTAAGCCCTTTCGATGGCAATACATAGTCTACCCTCGCCCCCCAGCTTGCCGTAAAGCGGTCGCTATATTCACTGTCGAAAGATTCTGCAGCGCCCAGACTTTTAGGC
Organism: Alteromonas hispanica; assembly: GCF_010500915.1. Classification (GTDB taxonomy): domain Bacteria; phylum Pseudomonadota; class Gammaproteobacteria; order Enterobacterales; family Alteromonadaceae; genus Alteromonas; species Alteromonas hispanica. Next base: position 334,537 of record NZ_JAAAWP010000002.1, on the reverse strand, counting down.
ACAATGTCACTTGCCACCAGCGGGTGATTTATTAATTGTTCAATGACACCTGGTCGATATTTATCTCCCGTGTCTGCCGCATTAAAATCGCCCATTAATATAAAGTTGGCACCCGCCTTTAAGCTTGCCTTTTCAAGTTTGTCATCATAAATGTATGCCCCCTTATCTGGAGAGAGGTAATCGGCCATAAATCGAATTTCATCGTGATTGCGTTTGCCGTTCCTGTCCTCTGCCCCGTCGAAGGTAGGAGGTGTTGGGTGCATTGCCAAAATATGAATAGTTTTACCATCAACCAACACAGGTACATCCCAATGAGATTTTGAACTCAACCTAAGCTCAGCCCATTCTTTTTCGTTGTACCAAGGCCTAGCATTGGGCGTGCCCTCTAAACCATCTGGCATGAACGGTTTTTGCGGATGAGGCATATGATGCCATTTAAAACGCTGGAAAGTGCGTATGCTCTCTTCTTCTATTGGATACTTCGACAAAATGGCCATGCCGTAGTGCCCATAATATAGCCCAAAACCTTGTGCGTCGCCGCCAATCTGTTCTTTCTTGCCGTTGTTATCAAGGTCGAAAGGCGTAGCTACACCCGTATTCACTGGCGCTATATAGCTGTAGGGATAATCCACTGCACGCTGTCCATATTGAGAAATATTCAAGTAGTTTGCAATAAAAGCATCAATACCCTTGGCTTTATCTTCGATATAATCGAACTCATTTAAAAGCAGTACATCCGGGTTCACTCGTTGAATAATTTCAGCAATATTTCGAACTTGGGGGTGCTCTCCAGTACTCAACACATGCTGTAGCACCTTAATACCAAACAAGGGCTCTTGCGGTGAAGTCGTAAATTGGGTGCCTGTCTTTTTTGCATTAGAAAGTAATGCTGTGTAGTTGCCAGACTCCATACTTACATTAAAAGTGGCTACTTTTAATGTTGTCTGTGAAAAACACAGTGGCGATACGATTAACAACTGCACTAGTAATAGCATCGACAATGTAAATACCTGAATCCGTCTCACTCATCGCCTCTTTAAATTTATACAGAATGCACCTTTTGCTTATAACAATACCAAACTTTTTTATCACTCCCAATTAATGACCAAAACAGCAGAAAAGCAATTACCCGCAAAAAAAATTTATATAATAGAATAATATCGCACACTAACTATCATTTTTAGAAAAATAAGAAAAAAAGACTCATCAACCACTGCTAACCTGAATTTCACTTTTTAATAGTTTTTTGTATCCACGTTTTTTAAGGATTTCGTTATGTCGAGTTGGGTTTCTCAAGCGGTTAAAAAAATAAATGCAGATTATCAGCGTTCGGCCGACACGCACCTTATCAAGCTAGAAGCTCTCAAGCTTGATGGTATAGACATTTACCTTAAAGATGAAAGTACACATCCCACAGGCAGTTTAAAACATCGCCTCGCCCGCTCACTATTTTTATATGCATTGTGTAACGGCAAAATTAATCAACACACCACTGTTGTTGAGGCGTCGTCAGGCAGTACAGCAGTATCTGAAGCCTACTTTGCTCGAATGATCGGCGTTCCATTCATTGCAGTAATGCCCCGCTCTACTGCACAGAAAAAAATTGCGCTTATTGAACAATTTGGCGGCAGGTGCCACTTTGTCGATTGCCCAACCCAAATGCATGATGAGGCTATTCGAGTTGCTAAATTACACAATGGTTACTTTATGGACCAGTTCATGTTTGCTGAACGAGCCACAGATTGGCGGGGTAATAACAATATCGCTGAAAGCATTTTTCACCAAATGCAGGCAGAGCCCTACCCTGTTCCTCACAGTATTGTAATGAGTGCCGGAACCGGCGGCACTTCCGCAACGATTGGTAGATACATTCGCTTTAAAGGTAAAACCTCGAAGTTAATAGTTGTAGACCCTGAGTACTCTGTGTTTTTTGATAGCTACAAACAGGGTAACGGTAAACTTACTGCAAATAGAGGCAGCAGAATTGAAGGAATTGGAAGACCCAAAGTGGAAGCTTCATTTCAGGGCGATGTAATCGACGATATGATTCAAGTGCCTGATGCAGCCAGCGTTGCCACAATGCACTGGTTAAACGATACGCTGGGTATTAATGCAGGGCCATCAACGGGAACAAATTTATGGGGTGCACTGAAAGTTGCCCAGTCAATGTTAGAAAACGGTGAGCAGGGCTCTATTGTGACGCTTATGTGTGATAGCGGAGAGCGTTATTTAGATACCTATTACAATCGCGAGTGGATTGACAGAGAAATAGGTTGTACTGGTGAATATGAAGAGATATTAAACGCCCTAGAAGTGGGTTAATCTCTTACACGTTATTTCCACATTTACTTGCAAGGAAACATTATGCGAAAGGTCGATAACGCCATTCTATTCACTTTTACCGCCATCTCATTTTTTATCAGTGTCAGTGGTAGTAGTGTTAGTGCCAGTGCCTACACAAATAGCGCTGTTAGTGCAGCTAATGCTCAGAGTAAAGGTGTGAATAAAAAGGACAGCGGCTACGAGAAGGTATTTTCAAACCTCGCACTGCAATGTATCCATCAAGAATATCCTAATATTATTAAGCACACGATGAGCAGCGATGCCGATGCAAAGACGCCAAAAGCACTTTATCCTGCATTTTACGGCTGTCTCGACTGGCATTCTTCCGTGCATGGTCACTGGTTATTGGTTCGCATGTTGAATACAGGCGGCGATAACATTGCAACCGACTCAATTATTGCCAGCTTGAACAAAAGCTTTAGCCAGCAAAATATCGAAGGTGAAATAGCGACGATACAACGGCCTAATAACAAGGCGTTCGAACGTCCTTACGGTCTTGCATGGTTTTTACAATTAACCGCTGAGTTGCGCCAGTCGCCGTTACCTGAAGCAACCACATGGCTTTCGCGACTTAAGCCTTTAGAAAACATTATTGTTGAGCGTATAGAAAGCTGGCTACCTAAGCTCGCTTACCCCATACGCACAGGAGAACACAGCCAAACTGCTTTTGCCTTTGGCTTAATGCTAGATTGGAGTCGTATTGCAAAAAGTGAATCCTTTGAAGCCCTACTCACATCAAGAATAAAAGATTATTATGAGAGTGATACCCGCTGTCCAATAAGCTACGAACCATCAGGGCAAGACTTTCTGTCGCCTTGTTTAGCACAGGCAGACCTAATGCGTCGCGTGATGTCTAAAGAAGAATACGGCGAATGGCTTACTGACTTTTTCCCAACGCTAACTAGCACTAGCAATAACTGGTTGCAGCCTGCCGCGGTAACCGATAAATCTGATGGTAAGTTGGCACATTTAGACGGTTTAAATATAAGTAGAGCGTGGATGATTGAGGGCATCATAAACGCTTTAGATGCTAACGATCCGCGAGTTGGCGCACTGCAAAATGTAATGCAAGCACATCGCGACGCCGGGTTAAACGCCGTGCTAGAGGATATGCACTATATGGGAAGCCATTGGCTTGGCAGTTTTGCCAGTTATCTAGAAACATCGAGAGGTATTGAGTAAACACCTGCCCTGACGTTGCTGTAGGAAAATACACCTGATAGCTAAAGTGAACACTCATTTGCTGATTGAATCTAAACAACTCATGAGTGTTTGCAACAAGATCGACATTGCCAGTCAATGAGCTAGCTTCACTAGTTGATACTGCTAATTGGTCTTGCTGATTGAATTCGCTAAAGCGCGGCACAACGGCTGGCAATGAATAGACTAAATACTGTTCTTTTGAATCTTAAATCTAACATTTTCAGAGGCATTGGCAGCCATTTCAATTTTAATGAGTACCAAGAGCGCAAATAGAAACCAAAGGTTCTGATCGAACCAGCCCCAGCATGAGGAAAGAGCGACAAAGGTGCTGTTAAACAAAAACGTTTTCATAGTGTTCCTTTAAACTCAAATTTTTAAAAAAAGCTGGGATACACTACTGCATCCCGCAAATTTTTGGCTTTACTGGGAGCACACATAAGCACCAAAACCAGCACCAGCCATTGCACCAACAACTCCAAAAATGCCTAAACTGGCTCCTACAACACTTGCAGTTATGCAATTAAACCTAGAGTTGTCGCGTCTCCCGCCAGTCCGGCTTTCTCTTATTCGTTGAATTTCCAGTCGTCTTGCGCTATTTCCACCACACACAGCATCTATCTCTGAACTTATCAATTCCTTCATTATTTATTCCTTTGTAAATAGCTTCCATTTTCAAAAAAGCTCAATAATTAAACTTTCAGCTACAGTATGCCTAAGTTTCTCCCGCTTTCTACTGTACCTAAGCCTATAAAATAAATGGAATAACAAAAGCAAAAACCTGACTCACCTGCGCCCAGGATCTGGAGATTTGCGTCTAGGATGGTTCAAGGAAAAAAGCTGAGATAAGCACAGAAAAACGAAAAAGCGCAGCTCTAAATCTGCGCCTATGTCTTAAAATAAATCTAAAACTAGAAATGCGATTGGCAAGAACGTTGAACTATTTGTCAGCAAGCTTGCGCGCAAGTTCAGCCGTTTCTTTGCCCAAGTTTTTAAGCTGCTTAATTGTTTTTTCGTCGCTAACGTTGCCAGAGTCATCAAGCAATGTGTTGACCTTCGCAATGGCTTTTTGATTTGGGTTAACTACCATACCGATATTTTCTAGCAGCATTCTTAGCACAACCAGCACTCTCAAGCCGCCTAAACCACCAGCAGATGCAGCCATAATACCTGCTACTTTACCTTTAAAAGCCTGCAGTGGTTTCTCGCCCTCACTCATTCTAGAAGCCCAGTCGATAGCATTCTTAAGCAAAGCAGGATAGCTAGAGTTATATTCAGGCGAAGCAATAAGAAACCCATCATGCTCCATTAATAATGCTTTAAACGCTAATGCGTTCTCTGGAATACCAAACTCGGCTTCTTCGTCTTCATTAAATATTGGCATTTCATAATCAGCCAAGCTGATAAGCGTGACCTCAGCGCCCGCCTCTTTTGCTCCTTGTGCCGCTACTTTTACAATCGCGTTATTAAATGATCCGTCTCGAGTGCTGCCTGCGAATGCGAGTATTTTCGTCATTGGTCTTCCTATTGTTGTTCTGTCGTTTTTTTAACTGGTATCAATATCAGCTCTCACCAATAAAGACGCTTTTCAAAATTAGCGTTACTAAGACGCACCGTTCTTTGCTGTAAATTTTTGCAGCAAAGTTCAACACGACCTAGCATAGCGTTGTCTTTAAAAAGAAAAGGCTGACACTACTGACAGCCTAATATCTTTGATTCACACTATTTTTGTACTGCGTAATGTATGGTGTAGATTACATTTTTTCCAGTGTTTCAATACCGAGAAGAGTCAAACCTTTTTCTAGTGTATTGGCAACTAAAGCTGACAATGCTAATCGGCTATCACGAACAGAGGGCTCTATACCGTCTTTAAGCATTGGGCACGCCTCATAGAACGTCATAAAGGCCGAGGCCACATCGTACAAGTATGTGCAAAGAATATGCGGCGTTGCCTCGCGAGAAACCATGCTAATAACTTCTTCAAATTGCAAAAGAAGAACCGCTAGCGCGTGCTCTTGCTTTTCAACCAATGAAATATCCACCGGCATCGATGCCATATCTACATTCGCTTTTCTAAACAAACTCTTCACGCGAGTGTAAGCATACTGCAGATAAGGCGCTGTATTCCCCTCGAAACTCAACATAGAGTCCCAGTTAAACATATAATCAGTGGTGCGGTTTTTAGATAAATCGGCATACTTAACCGCACCGATGCCTACCTTATAAGCAACTTCATTCAATTCGGCTTCGCTTAAGTCATTGTCACGTTCAGCAATGAGTTTACCCGCGCGTTCAATAGCTTCGTCGAGCAACTCTACCAACTTAACGGTTCCACCCGTACGCGTTTTGAAGGGCTTGCCATCGCTACCTAACATCATGCCAAACGGGCAGTGCTCATAGGATTGGGTTTCAAGCATAAAGCCCGCTTTGCGACCTACAATTTCTGTTTGTTTAAAGTGCAGAGCTTGACGAGCATCAGTAAGAATCAGCGTGCGGTCGGCATTAAGCGTGCCGCTGCGATAGCGCATCGCTGCAAGGTCGGTAGTAGCATAAAGGTATCCACCGCCAGATTTCTGAACGATATAAACCGCAGGGTTACCCTCTTTATCGGCAAGTTCAGGAATAAAAACTACTTGTGCGCCCTGGTCTTCAACGGCAATACCTTTGGCTTTAAGATCTGCGATAACATTGGCCAAGTCATCATTGTACGCAGACTCGCCCATAATATCGTCGCGGGTTAGACTTACGTTGAGTTTTTTATACACTTCTTCCGAATGGGTAATCGATACATCGATAAATTTCTCCCAAAGTGCTAAGCACTGCTCATCTCCGCCTTGAAGCTTCACAACGTATTCTCTAGCGCGGTCAGCAAAGCCGTCTTCTTCATCAAAACGAACCTTTGCTTCACGATAAAAGTCTTCTAAGTCTGACAGTGCCGTTTCTGCAACTTCCTCTTGAAGCTTGTCTGAAAGGTGGGCCAATAACATACCAAACTGCGTGCCCCAGTCACCCATGTGATTTTGGCGAATGACCTTATGACCTAAAAACTCGAGCACCTTCACTACCGCGTCACCGATAATAGTGGTTCGCAAATGCCCCACGTGCATTTCTTTAGCTAAGTTTGGTGAAGAATAATCTACAACAATATTCTGTTTAGACGCCTCTGCAACGCCTAGGCGCTTATCAGCCAATGCGCTCTCACATTGGCCAGCAAGCCACTCGTCACTCAAATGAATATTAATAAAACCTGGGCCGGCCACTTCCAGCTTGTTAGAAACGTCATTAAGTTCAACAATTTCAACAATTTTCTCTGCAATGTCCCTAGGCTTTTGACGAAGTTGCTTAGCCAGCGCCATGGCACCGTTAAATTGATATTCACCAAACTCAGGACGAGCACTGCGCGAAACAGGAACGGGGGCATCTTCCACACCCATCTTTTGAAGTGCTTCACTGAATCTGTTAACTAATAGAGCATGTATATTCATAGTGTATTCTTAATTTTCGCGCGTGTTCGTAAACTGGATATCGGGATAGCGCTCTTGCGCTAATTGCAAGTTCACCATGGTAGGTGCTATGTAGGTAAGGTTATCGCCACCATCTAGGGCAAGGTTTTGTTCGCCTTTGCGTCGGAATTCGTCTAACTTCTTCTCGTTATCGGAATAAACCCAACGTGCTGTGCTCACATTGATATGTTCGTACAAGGCTTCGACATTGTATTCAGCCTTCAGACGAGCAACCACCACATCAAACTGAAGCACCCCAACGGCACCAACAATAAGGTCGTTGTTGGCTAGCGGGCGAAACACCTGAACAGCACCTTCTTCTGAAAGTTGTATAAGGCCTTTCAACAATTGTTTTTGCTTAAGTGGATCTTTCAAGCGAATACGCTTAAACAATTCCGGAGCAAAGTTGGGGATGCCGCTAAAACGGTAATTATCGCCCGATGTAAAAGTGTCACCAATGCGTATAGTACCGTGATTATGCAGACCAATAATATCGCCGGCATAGGCTTCTTCTAGCAGCGAGCGGTCGCCGGCTAAAAACGTTAACGCATCAGATATGCGAACATCTTTGCCAAGGCGACTGTTGCGCATCTTCATGCCTTTTTCGTATTTGCCTGAGACAATTCTACAAAACGCAATGCGGTCGCGATGTTTTGGATCCATATTGGCCTGAATTTTAAACACGAAACCACTAAATTTTTCGTCTTTACTGTCGACGGTCCCAGATTCGGTTTCTCTGCCCAATGGTTCTGGTGCCCACTCAACAAGTCCATCAAGCATGTGGTCTACACCAAAGTTACCCAATGCAGTTCCGAAAAAGACAGGTGTTAGCTGTCCTTCTAAAAATAGCTCTTTATCGAAGTCATTAGACGCCCCGCGTACTAATTCAAGCTCATCGCGCAAGGTATCAGCCAGCTCACTACCTACCGCTTCATCAAGTTCACTATTATTTAAACCTTTGATGGTGCGAACTTCTTGAATAGTGTGACCCTGACCGCTCTGGTATAAAACCGTTTCATCGCGATACAAGTGATAAACACCTTTGAATCTCTTACCGCTGCCAATAGGCCAGGTGATAGGTGCGCAAAGAATATCTAGTTCTGTCTCAACTTCGTCGAGTAACTCCAGAGGGTCGCGAATGTCACGGTCTAGCTTGTTCATAAAGGTGATGATGGGTGTGTCGCGAAGACGGGTGACTTCCATTAGTTTACGCGTTCTATCCTCTACCCCTTTTGCAGCATCAATTACCATCAGGCAGGAGTCCACAGCCGTGAGCGTACGATAAGTATCTTCTGAGAAGTCTTCGTGACCAGGAGTATCTAACAGGTTCACCAAATGGTCATTGTAAGGAAATTGCATAACCGAGGTTGTTACGGAAATACCACGCTCCTTTTCCATCTCCATCCAGTCTGATTTTGCGTGCTGCCCAGACTTTTTTCCTTTTACGGTGCCGGCGGTTTGCAAGGCGCGGCCGAATAACAATACTTTTTCGGTAATCGTTGTTTTACCCGCATCTGGGTGCGAGATGATAGCGAAAGTTCTTCGCTTACTGATTTCATTGAGAAAATCTTGGTTTGCCATGTATGCATTCTTTTGGTTTGACACAGATTTGAAAAGCACATCAAAAGCCGATAATTCACGCTTTGCGCAATAAATCTGTCTAATTACTCATTAATGCGCGCTATTTTCTCTTATCTTGCCTCGTTAAACAATGAATGGTTGCTTTTACCTTCTGTTTTGCACGTTGAACGAGTAATTAGTACCTTTTTTTGAAGATAAGGCCATTGGTTTTAACAACAATTTTTTTACATCAGGTTTGATGAATGTCATTTGCACCAACAGCCTTAGCCTAAAAACTAAGCAACTTTCGACGCCAACTGTCTATCTAAGCGGCCGCTATAGCGCGTAGCTGCTAGTGCTAGCAATGTTATCGACGCTCCTATCCAGGCAGTGTCACTTAACTGGAAACCGTCCACTATAGAACCGCCGACAATTGAGCCTAAAGCTATACCGATATTAAAAGCAGCGATATTTAAACCAGAAGCCACATCAACTGCGTTTGGTGTGTATTTTTCGGCGAGCTGAACTACGTATACTTGTAATCCGGGAACACTTCCAAATGCAAAGCCTCCCCACACTAGAACAGTAATCACAGCAGCAATTTTGTTGTGCATGGTAAACGTAAGCGCGAATAATATTATTGACAGTATCGTAAAGATAATACTGAGGGCGTTAACCGGCCCCTTCCTATCCGCCAGTTTACCGCCGTAAATATTGCCAATAGCCACCGAAACGCCATAAACCAGCATAATGAGGCTGATAGCAGAAGAAGCAAAACCGGCCTCTTCCTGCAAAATAGGCGCTAGATAGGTGAATGCCGTAAATGTGCCGCCATACCCAAGAATAGTCATAAGGTAAACCAACACTAGGCGAGGCTGGACTAACACTTTCATCTGTTCACTAAGCGTAGCCGGTTTACTTTGTTTTAAATTATTTGGCACCAAAATCGCACTACCGATAAGGGCAAGGGTACCCAGTCCTGATACGACTAAGAAGGTGGCTCTCCACCCAAAGCTCTGTCCAATCCAAGTACCCAAAGGTACCCCAGTAACAAGCGCCACAGTTAACCCGGTAAACATAATAGCAATGGCACTGGCTTCCTTATCCTTCGCCACCAGCCCTGTAGCGATTGTTGAGCCGATGGAAAAAAATACGCCATGTGCCAAGCCGGTAAGAACTCGAGCTAAAATTAGGCTTTCGTAACTTGGTGCCTGCCAAGCCAACATATTCCCAACAACAAATAGCGCCATCAGGCTTAGCAGAACATATTTTCTGTTCCACTTTCCGGTAAGCGCAGTTAAAACAGGGGCTCCAATGGCCACTCCCAATGCATACAAGCTAACGAGTAGCCCTGCACTGGGTAATGATACGCCAAGATCCCCGGCAATGGTGGGCACCAAGCCAACAATAACGAACTCGGTGGTACCGATAGCGAATGCACTCAATGTTAGTGCGAATAACGCAATAGGCATAATTTATCCTCAACAAATTTGATCTTCTGCGCCTAAGGTGTTGCCTAACGACGCCAAACAAGATGATTAAAAAGTAGCTAGAGTATTGCGCCTTTATCTCTTGCAAAAAACAGCAACAATGACAATATACTTTTGTAGCTTTTGAAAAAATAAGGAATAAAATGCCAGTTAAGTCAAAAACAGAAGATTTAGAAGCGTTTATTACTGTTATAGACACAGGAAGTTTTTCCAGTGCGGCTAACCTACTCAATCAGCAAGTTGCCAAGGTCAGTCGAGCTGTGACTCGCTTGGAGAAGACGCTAGATGTCACTTTATTGAACAGGACGACAAGAAGGCTAGAGTTAACTGAAGAGGGTGAGATCTTCTTAAAGGCAGTGCGGGATGGCCTTACTACCTTAGAGCGCGGAGAGGAGGCATTACAATCGCTGAAGCGCTCTCCTTCGGGAAAATTGAGAGTGGATGCAGCAAGCCCGTTCGTGCTTCATCAACTCGCACCACTCATTGGCGACTTCAATAAAGCATTCCCTGACATTAGGTTGGAGATTAATAGCCATGACAACATCATCGATCTACTTGAGCATAAGACTGACATTGCCATACGAATAGGCGATCTGAGTGATTCAAATCTATACGCTAGACTGCTCGGTAGCAGTAAACTACACATAGTCGCAAGCCCAGAATATTTAAAGCATAACCCCATCGAAAGTGACATTAGCACCCTTAGCAACCACAAACTTTTAGGATTTAGCGATACACCCAACCTTAATAAATGGCCGTTGAAAAAAGGGGTATCGTTGAGCTTCAACCTGCTTGCTTCAAGTGGTGAAACAATAAGACAATTGTGTCTTGAGGGTCAGGGCTTAGCACTAATGTCTAATTTTATGGTGCACAAAGACATCGCTGCCGGCACGTTAACTTCCGTTTTTGAAGACGAAATCATTACGCCAAATCGAAGAGAAGCGGTTCAAGCTGTTTATTATAAAAACAGCACTGTCTCCTCAAGAATTTCTGCGTTTCTAAATTTTATTCAACCGAGGCTTAGACTTTAGTTGAGTTATTGAGAAGCCAGAACATTCCAGCAAAACAAAAAAGTTCAAAAAAAGTCATATAATTCGTAAATATTAAATAGCTCAGTTGATTATAAAGCAAGTTTGTGTATACATTAGATGTGCGCAAAAAAAACGCACACATTAAAAAAATTAAAAGTTCTAAGACAACACACAGTCTAGGGAGACTACAATGTTTACAAACCACAAGCTGGCTAAGTCAGTAAGACTAGCTTGCGCTTTTGGAGCTGCGGCTTCAATAGCCCTATCTGGTAATGTGTTTGCACAAGAAGATGCAGACAGTGAAGACGAAAAAGTCGAAAAAATTGAGGTGACGGGTTCTCGCCTTCTTTCAAACCCTAACATTGCAGCTGCTACACCGGTACTAAGTGTATCAGGCGCAGAGGCTGCTGCTCGTGGTAACTTGCGTGTAGAAGACTTCGTTAACGTATTACCACAGGTATTCGCAGGTCAGGCTTCTGAAGTGTCAAACGGCGCAACAGGTACAGCAACGCTGAACTTGCGTGGTCTTGGTGCTAACAGAACCCTGGTGCTTATTGATGGCAAACGCCTTCCATATGGTTCATCTGGTACTGCGGCGGCAAACGTCGACTTAGTGCCTACTCAAATGCTTGAACGTGTTGATATTCTTACCGGTGGTGCATCGGCGGTATACGGTTCAGACGCGGTTGGTGGTGTAGCTAACTTCATCTTACGCGACGATTTTGAAGGCGTTGAGTTCGGTGGTCAGTTTAGTTCAAACTATGCAGACAACGACAATGGTCTTTACGAAGGCGTATTAAACGCAGGTAACCAACCTATTCCTGGTTCAACCATGGATGGTGACGAAACCCTTATATATACCATGTTTGGTGCATCTACGGGCGACGGTAAAGGTAACGTAACTATTTACGCTTCTTATGAAGACCGTGATGAAATTGTTCAAGCAGACCGCGTGTTTTCTGCATGTACACTTGGCCAAAGCAGTGGTGCTTCTAGCTTTGAAGGCTTAGGCTGTGTGGGTTCTGCTAACTTCCGTTTATTCGGTGGCCCAGGTGGCTTTGCGTTCCAAGAAGAAAATGGCAACATTGTTCCTTATGCTGGTGGACCTGCGCAAACCTTTAACTTTGGTGCGCAAAACTTCTTCCAACGTCCTTCTGAGCGTTATCATTTTTACGCGAAAGGCGATTATGATTTAACTGAGAACCTTGAAGCTTATGCCGATTTCTCGTTCATCAACAACACCAGTAATGCCCAGATTGCTCCTAGTGCATCATTTGGTATTGGCGCATACGACATAAACTGTGGTAACCCACTTATTCAAGGTAACAACGGTATAGCGTTTACAGATATCTTTGGCTGCTCCGCCGATGATATTGCCAACGACGCAATCGTGAGCGGTATTACCGCTTCACACCGTAACGTTGAGGGTGGCCCTCGTGATTCACGCCTAGAAAACAGCACATGGCGCTTCGTGGGTGGCTTAAAAGGCTATATCGACGACACTTGGGCTTGGAACCTATTTGGTCAAATCTCAGAGACTCGCGACCAAAGCGCATCTACAAACGATTTTGTTGTAGCTAACCTACAGCAAGCGCTACTTGCAACCACCGATGCTGATGGTAACGTTGTGTGTACAGACCAGTCTGGCGGCTGTGTTCCTTACAACATTTTCCAACGCCCGGGCGGTGAAAGCCAAGTTACACAAGACCAATTAGATTTCATCCAAGGTATCGGTATTGTTAATGGTGAAACGTCACAGAAAGTATTTGGCGCAGACATCCAAGCTAACCTAGGTGACTACGGCATTAAATTGCCGACAGCCGACGATGGCATTGGCCTATTGATGGGTGTTGAGTATCGTAAAGATACGCTCGCTTCTTCACCAGATGAAATCAGCCAAATTCAAGGCGGTGGTTTTACTGGTGTAGGTGGTGCGACTCTTGCGGTTGAAGGTTCTATTGAAGTTCGCGAGTTCTTCCTAGAAACGCAAGTTCCTTTACTTTCTGACGCACCTTTTGCTGAGCAATTAGTCCTAAGTGCGCAATATCGCTTCTCTGATTATGACGCTAACGGTAATGGTACAAGCAACAGCTTCGATACTAATGCATACGGATACCAGTTGTCTTGGACACCTGTTGAAGACGTTAAGCTACGTGCTCAGTTCCAACGCGCGGTGCGTGCTCCTAACGTAATCGACTTGTTCACAGGTCAAAACACAGGTCTTCCAAACCTAAGTCCTAAAGGTACTGATGCAAGCGGCGAGCAGCTTTACGATCCGTGTGCTGGTAGTAACCCTATTGCGTCACTAGAAACTTGTGCACGCACTGGTGTAACCGCTGCTCAGTATGGCAGTATCCTTGACGTTATTTCTGGACAGACACAGTCTCTAACTGGTGGTAACCCTAACCTATCTCCAGAAACTGCTGATACAGTAACGTTTGGTGCAGTTATTACACCAGAAAGCATTGAAGGCCTTTCAATTAGTATCGATTACTTCGATATCACAGTTGATGATGCTATCTCTGCTGGTATTCCAGCACAGACTATCTTTGATAACTGTCTAGAATCTGGTGATCCAACATTCTGTAGCCTAATCACACGTTCATCTGCTGGTTCACTAGCAGCGGGTACGTTTGGTGTTGGTTTCCAGCAAACAAACTTGAACATTGCAACGCTTGAAACATCGGGTGTTGATTTACAAGTTGGTTATAACTTCGATACTGAACTTGGCAATATCAAACTAGATTACGCAGCAACATTGCTTGATGCGCTAGATACAGTACCTTTCCCTGGTGGTGATGCAGTAGAATGTGCGGGCTTCTTCGGTAACGCGTGTGGTGCGCCAAACCCAGAATACCGTCACAGATTTATGGCAACGTGGAATACTGAGCTAGACATCGATATTACAGCTACTTGGAGACACTTCGGTGCAACAGATAACGATGATGAAGGTGATACACTAGAAACTGGATTCAATGCGATTAACTACCTAGATATCTCGGCAACTTATTACATGTCAGATAACTTCGAGTTTACTGTTGGTGCACTTAACCTACTTGGCGAACAGCCTCCTGTATACTCAGGTGCTGGCCCAGCGCTAGGTAACGGTAACACTTACCCAACTGTATATGATACAAGCACAAACTTCTTTGCTGGTTTAAGAGGTAAGTTCTAAAACTTAACTGTGTTGTAAAATACGTTTAGAACATAAGTTGAAAATACAAACATGTAGTGAAAGCCCGAGATATTCTCGGGCTTTTTTTTGTCTTAATTTAAATCGGAGTTCAAAAATCTTTGCTATCGTGAGGCCACCTTTTTTTCACACGACAGCTTTGAAAATACATAGCGTCTTGCAATTTTTTTTATACATAAAGGAATACGAAGGTAAAAAGAATGCGACGCTGAGAAGGCCGTTGCAGAAATGAAAAGTGAACAAAACGCTATACTAGAATCTTTGGTAAAAGAGCGTACACAGGCGTTAGAAACATATTGTAAATTAATATAAATTTATGGGCGATTCAGTCTAGCTAACTTTTTAAGCGTTTTGGTAGGCATACCATTCACTACAAGTGCCGCTATCATTAAAACGGCACCAGCTACAACCAAAGGCAGCAAAACTTCATCTAGCATTAGCACTGAACTGACGTAGCCAACTATTGGCGTTAAGGTAGAAATTAGTACAATTTTTTCAGGTGCTAGCTTTGGTCCGGCTGCGACCATTAAGCCAAATCCGAGTCCAGTAGCAACAGGTCCTATATAGGTTAGTAACAGCCAATTTAACGCATTATATTGCGCAAAGTCGGGAAAGGGCTCGAAAGCAATAGCGAAGCACAGCATAGCAGCACCAGCAATTACAAACTGCCAGAATACTGCTTCAATAACACTCCCGTGCCAGCGGTGAAAAGACACTCTGCGGATGGCGATGGTCCAGAGTGCCGAGGCAACTAACATCCCCAGTAGCGGTACTCTTGCTCCGGGCTCACCTGAGGCGAACAATATCATTGCACAACCAACGGTAGAGACAGCAGTAAGTATCAATCGCTTTGACGTTGCCTGCTGACGATACCAAAGCGTATCGATAAGCAGCATCCATAGCGGGGTGGTGTAAATTAATATACTTGCCGTTCCTGCCGGAATGAATTGAAGACACAACGTAATTAGCCCCATCGACAATATAAACTGAAAAAGCGCGACAACAGCAATAACAGCACGATCTTTGCGGTGTAAAATGGGAGCTCGCTTCTTTGTTAACATAACGAAAAGTGCCAAAACGGGTATGCTGAGCAAAAATCGAAGACTTACCATCCAAAGCGGCGTAACTATCTCTAAACCCACCTTCATTGCAGGCCAATTAAACCCCAGACAAAGCACAGCAACTAATAGCATTTTAATGCCTTTCGACTGTGCGTCATTTGATATGTGCCGGGTAGACATAGATTTGTAATCCAAAGAAACAAAGTTACGCATTATTTAATAATATACGCTTGATAAACGAGTGGCGCTTAGTCAATGAGCACAGCTAGATCAAACCAACTAAGGTACTCGCAGCGCACTACATTGAAGTGCCGCGACTATAGATTAAAAAGAAGTTGAATAAAATGGGGGAATGACAATACGCAACCAAAAAACTGACTAAACGGTCAATTTTTAATTGCACCTCTTGATAAACCTTTAACTCCCACTGCACTCCACTTCATGACGAGAGCATTCTCTTTACCATCTCTTGTAGGATAATAGTTCTTGCGTGTGTCGATATAATGAAAACCGAGCTTTTCGTATAACGATATAGCGACTTGATTACTCTCTCGTACGTCAAGCCACATCTCTTCCATACCATTATGATGAGAACGCTGTAAAACAAAGCTTAAAAGTGCTTTTCCAACGCCTTTACCTCTTACACTTTCATCAACAGCAATATCCATTAGCGTAGCTTCACTGAGCACCTCAAGCACAATAGCGAAACCAACCACCTTGTTTGCCTCAAAGGCAAGAACACCGTAATAAGGCGGGGTAAAGCAATCTTCAAAGGTCGCATAAGACCAGGGTTCTATCTGTACAGATTGATGGATGTGATGAGCTTGAACTAAATTATCACTCTCAGTTTGCGTACTCACTAAATGCAACGTTGACATGTAGCCTTACCTTTTTACTTGGCTTACTTTAACGAGCTCATGCCAAAGCGCGCGTTTTTGTGCTCCAGAGAGTCGGTCAGGCGGTACTGGCAAAACAATCACATCCTCGTGAATATTTAGCGATTTACCAAGCAAAATTGTCATTTGATTGGAAGCAAGTCCCAACTGTACACATGCTAAAGTAATATCGGACAACCACTCTGCACTGATGGCTTTTTGTTGCGCACTAAGCGGTATTCCCAAAGGTTGAGACTGAGCAGTTGAGATCTCTTGCGGCATAACTGTAGGCTTAGGCTTGGGTTTAGATTTAGGTGCACCTCCAACATTTGCACGCAATTGCTCCAAACGAGACTGCTTTTCTTCCTGAGATATGGGCTGAGAGACGGCGAATTGCTCATTGCCTCCAATTTTTTGAGAGGCAATCGCGTCTCTGCTGGAGCCGCTCTCGTTTTCGTTCCTATTAGTTTCACTTTTTAGAGACGATATATACGCTTCTTTGGACATCCAAACAGGGATCCCCATCTCTTGTAAAATTGCGTGTTGGTATAACGATAAATGCATAACATTCTCCAGAGAAAGAGAGAGCAATAAAGAGAATCAGAAAAGAGAGTCGTAAAAAACCGACCGCTTTATACAAACGTCAAACTGAAAAAATACGCAAGTAAAGAAAAGAATTAACTCTAAAAACAACTCACGTGGTATCCGTTAGTTTACTTTAATCAATAGGAATATTGAACGACTAATCGGTTCCATCAAACCTATAATAAAATAATCGAGGCAAAAAAATTTAATATGAAACGAATAGCAACTGGAAAGAAAGAGGAAGAGTGGCAGGGGTGGAGGGACTCGAACCCCCAACCATCGGTTTTGGAGACCGCTGTTCTACCAATTCGAACTACACCCCTAGCGCGAAGTGAATTATACGTATGACTTTGAAAAGGTAAAGCCTTTTTATTGACTCTCCTACACTCATGCTTAAATTACGCTCAAAACGTTTAATTTTCCATCTAGCCGACGTTTCAAACCGTTTTATCACTTGATGTTTTCACCAGTGCAGCGCTCCAAAGAGCATTGGTTACACTTACTATTTTTTCAAAAAGTGAATATTGCTGTAGCGCTGCTTTATAACTTATCCCCACAATATCAGCATAAGCAGATATCAATTCTAGGCTTTCATTGTGCGTATATGAATTTATCAAACAGCATGACGCAATGTCGAAATAACGGTTACCCACTGCACCGTATTCCCAATCTACAACCATAGGAGGCGAACTGGAATATTCCAATACGTGGGCTTCAAGCAAGTCGTTATGGCAAAGCACCACATCGCGTTTATCGTTCTCACTGCGTATGACTGCATCTTCGAGGTCACATGCTTTGCAAAATAAATCACTGCGCTTATCGAGGTTTGCAATGGTGATATAGTGGTGCCATCTTTCATGCAAATGCAGCTTAGGGCCATCAACTGGCAAAGCGTGCAATTGCGCAAGCACCTTGGCCATTTTAGCTGGGGTAAGAGACGCGTGACTCTGAGTGCCCTTTTCTTTATCTGCCTCTCCCGTTTTGACTTGACCTTCCGATTGATGTACCCATTGTTCAGCCCAGATAGTTGCATCTTCGCTTAACCAAAAAGGCACAGGAGCAGCACCTAAGTCAGACAAAGATTTCTGAAGTTGAAACTGTTGTTGCCTGTTAACGCCGCTAAAGTCGTCGTCACCCAGCCATTTAACTGCTGCGTGAAGGTTAACATCACACAATTGGTAAACATGATTTACGGCGCCTGAAGGACACTTGTGCAGTGTCGCTTCAGGGGTCAAATTAAGCGCTTCGTGTAACTGACTGAGAATGTATTCTATTTTCACTCTGAGCTTTCCATTGCGTAAACCACTGATAGTAACCAAATATTGAGAAACCAACATAGCCCAAGAAAAGGCAAGCTGAAAGCGCGTAGCCAACCTGTAAATAGAGATAGGCCGAAGCGAGATTGATAAAGAACCAATAGACCCAATTTTGAAGAATTTTATGCGCAACCATAAATGTCGTTATCACACTCAGTAAATTTATACTGGCATCAAGCAGTAAGTACTCACTATTAAATTGAGAGCTTGCTACCGAAGATAGACCATACGCAAGTAGCAACATCACAGGCACTATTAGGCTATGGATCCAAAGCGCCCAAGAATGAACCTTCTTGACGCCTCCGTCTGCCGTGCTTCCCTTCGACCATTGATAATATCCGTAACCCGCCATTACCATGTAAAACAGATTTAGCGCCGCTTGAAAAGGCAAGGTAACTTGCCAAAACAACCAAGTATAAATAGCGGTGCTGACAAATGCGCAAAGCCAACACCAACTATTTTGCTTTGCCGCGAGTGCGACATAAGCCAATGCCAATACGACTGCTACCCACTCTAATGGCGAGGTCGCGGTTATTTGAGTATAAAAGCTTGAAAGAAAGTCCTGCACTATGAGGACTTTCTTGCTTGCATTGCATCAAAATTAAGAAATTTAGCAACGAAAATGGCCTGCCCTACTTCTTCGTGTATGCGCTGCATTTCTTCGCCTAAAATCGTCATTACCTCTGTGTAATCGCCAGTAACCTGCGTGCTTGTTGAGCATGTTGTTACATTCAGCGCCTCGTAGCCATTTAGTCTGTCAATAAATTGCTGAATAGGCGGAATGTATTCATTCACCAGTGGATACAGTGACAATTCAACCATAACTTGCATAAACCTACCCCTTTAAAATTCGTATTTAGCAGTAACGCCAAACTGTCGACCATTTCCCAACTGATAGTAAGGCTCTTCAAAGGCATATTCATCCCTGGGATCGTTACTAAAACCACCAAAGCCCCGCGTGTAGTATTCCCTGTCAAACGCATTTTGCACCCAAACCGAGGTTTGCCAATTGCCGTTAACAAAAACAATCTCTGAGTTTACTAACGTCGTGGAAGGCGCAGTCACATCATGCCCATCAGAAAAGCGGTATTCATCTTTATAATCTATATCCACTCGCCATGTAATAGCATCTGTAAGCGCATATTCACTGTATAAGTTGCCAGTCCATTTAGGAGCTTGTGCCTGACGTTGCTCATCAACCACAGTACCGTCTGCTAGTGTATAACCTTCAAACGTGGCCGATAGGTAACCGGCACTCGCGCTAATTTGCCACACATCGGAAGCAAGCCACGATAGCTCAAGTTCAGCCCCTTTATTTGTGCCTAAATCAGCGTTATCGATTATATCTACAAATCCAGCGGTACCATCTTCGCGAGTTATAACATCAAAGTCGCTCACTTGTGTGTCGGTTCTGTCCATATAAAAAATAGCAGCACGGGCTGTTAAGTTAGAAACAAGAAGCGGACCTTTAACACCGACTTCATAGTTCCAATTATATTCTTCGTCGAAGAAACGTTGGTCTTCATTAACTCTGTTGTCTGGATTGAACCCCGGGCCTTTAAAGCCTCTTGAGATACTTCCATAATAAAAATGGTCTCCACGGGTGTATTGAAGAGCGACTTTGCCCCCCACCATATTGGTATCATTACTTCGAGTTAAACCACGATTATCAGCAAATTCAAAATCGTAATTTTCTGCACGAACGCCTGCAATTAAGGTTAAATCATCTTGTAAATGAGTTTCTGTGCGCAAATAAAGTGCTGTAGTGGTAGGCGCAAACTCGCTAGCATAATCACCGCTTAGATAGGTATATTGGCGCAACAGCTTCTCTTCGGTGCCTTTGTAAAAGGCCCCCACGGTCCAGTTTATTTTGCCATTAAATAGCGCAGCATCTTCTGAAGATACAAAGCGCACTTCCCCAGTTTGAGTATCTACATCGCGAAAGTAGGCGTCGAAAGAGGTGTATCCAAACGGATGGAAGCCCGTGAATGTCCAGTCTTCATCATAACCATAGGCTATGTTGTGAGAAGCATGGGTAGCTATCACAATAAGGTCACCAGCGCGTGTTGCTGTTGTTGAGCGAGCGCTAACAGCATGGGTTTGGTGTTCATCAAAACCCGGCTCGTCAGAAAGCGTTCTATTGTCATTGTCTAAAGAAAACGCATCATAGCCGTTGTCGATGTCATACCAGCGATAAGCAAGTGCCAGAGTGGTGTTTTTATCTACATTACCCTCAACTGCCACACGCATTGCGGTTTCATCTATGTTATTGGTGTCGTCTCTATTTAAGAAGGTATTTTCAACAAAGCCATCACTTCTGTTATGCACTAAGGCAACTCGATATCCCCAATTCGCATTGATGTCGTCGCCGGTAGCCGCTTCAACACGATAGCTATCTTTGTTACCAACTCGGGCTTCTACATAATCTGGTGCGCTGCTGCCTACATCGTTGCTCGATAGTTTTACCGCACCCGCTAAAGCTCCTGTTCCATAAAGCGTCGCCTGCGGTCCTCGATATACTTCTAACTGCTTAGTATCGAAAATAATGCCCGCTGCGGCTAAACCTGAAAAATCGAATTCATCGGTGATAAAGCTTACTGATGGATTAATCGGCTCTGCGAACTGACTTCTTTCACCAATACCGCGAATTTGAATAAACCTTCCGCGAGACGCACCCGCAGCAAAGTTTACATTGGGAATGCTGTTTAACACGCTATCGATATGTGAAGGCTGTCTACTGCGCAGGCGTTCTTGACCCAGAATAGTCGCGCTGGTGCTAAGCTGATCTAGTGTGGTTTGACGAAAGTCGCCCGTGACGACTATCTTTTCTATTTCTTGTGCTGCTACAGCGTCATTTTGAACATTTTCAGTAACGTTCGCTTGTGCAAACGCAGAGCTTGCTTGCCCAAGAATAGAGGATGCAACTAAGGATAGAGTGAAAAATTGTTTGTACATAGGATCTCTTGTTCTCTTAATAAGAAAAAAGACCCGGGGTTAACGGCAGGTGATCAGGCTATATTGTAAACCATTCCTACGCCGGTATTATCCGGATCAGGTTTAAGGGTTCCCACTGTTGTGGATCTCAGACCGTAAAACGGACACCCCTTGGTATAATTCGTTTAAAAATCAATGAAAAATAACGAACGCGACGGAGTTTACCACCTCCTTCTGTTCGGTCAAGCACAGCAAGCGTTAAGCTAAGTTCATATTTCTTCTAACTTATTAAAAATTCAAAACGCTTTGAAAATTTACATGCGCTTGCATTCGGCCTTCAGCTTTTATCTATATTCAGATTTAATCTGCGAACTTCATCATCGGTTTGCGCTATTAGCCCCTCTAATGTTTTTCCGTGGGCAGTAGGCTGTCTTGACTCTGGGTCAACTTTTACAAAAACAATATCGTCGGCAAAACAAATTGTTTTTTTCGTCGCTTTATTACGCACAAGGCAACTTACGGTAATAGAGGTTCGCCCCACCGCTTTGGTCTCTAAACCAAACTCAACAATATCGCCCTGCATTGCTGGCGATTCGAAACTAATTTCACCAATGTGCTTGGTAACCAAACAATTGGTTTCAAGCTGACATATCGCCCATATGGCGGCTTCTTCGTCAATCCACTCTAATGCTCTACCGCCAAACAATGAGTTGGCATAATTAAGATCGTTGGGCATAACCAAACGCCGAGAGAGAAAGCGCATTCGAATTCCTTAATATAAATCGCTACTATATAACTTTAATTATACCGAAAAAAACTTTACATGGCGCTACAACAATTACGCGAATGGCTTCTTACCCTTGATAGCTATGAGTCGAAGCTCGATATGGGCAACCCAGCATTAAGAAGCAAACCTATTGATTATCACAGGCGCATACTTGTTATATCGGGAGATGAAGCCTTCTGTCGTAGCAGCCTTAGTTTTTTGATGAACAATATCCCTGAATATATTCAGGTAGATTCCTTTACCGGCTCAGAACTAAAAGGTAAAAACAGAAAAATGCTTTTAGGCTCTGAACGAGATATCGGTATTTTACATTGCCATGAATCATTCAGCCCGGGCAACGTTATGGCCCTAGCTGGAACTGTAAAAAAGTCTGGCTGTTTAATTTTAGTAACCCCAGCACTTAAGACATGGCCGTATAAACACGACTTCCCTTTTATTTCTCATGGTTATTCAATTAACTTCAGTGCCTATATAACAAGGGTTGTACAGCACTTGAACGCTGACAAACGAGTAGCCCTTCACAGCCAAGAAAATACTTACATACCAAACGCACAGTCTATGACTGTCTCATCACGTAGTGATAACTTTAAGATTGAACAGAGCAGCATGAGTTTGGTAGAAAATGACTTTGAAAATAGGAGTGTTCATTTTCTGTCATTCCAACAGAAGCAGGCATTTGACGTACTTTGTGAGCGATATAGCAACGGCAATCTAAACACAATTGTTTCTGCGCCAAGAGGCCGCGGAAAATCGACATTATTAGGTATATTTGCTTGGTACCTGTTGTGTAAAGGCAAACGGGTGTTGTTAACGAGTACCCTTATAGACAATGTACATGTTGTTTTTAACAAATTTGAGAAGATATCAGAAAGTACTCAGCTTCTAAAGATGCGTAAAATTTCTGATAAAAAGTACATATTGGGAGATGGTGTTATCGAGTGGATGGCCCCCGATAATACACTGCTTAAGCAAGGTAATAATGACGTTATCCTTATCGACGAAGCCGCCTCCTTTCCTCTGCCTATGCTTTTTGAAATTGTTGAAAAAAACTGTAGCTGGGTATTAAGCACCACTATTCAAGGTTATGAGGGGAGCGGAAGTGGCTTCCTGCATAAACTTATGCCGCGTTTAACCAACTTCCTAAAACGCACAAAAAGCACCGACCTTAATCAGATAGAACTTACAACGCCACTGCGCTGGTTGGAAAATGATCCTATCGAGGACTTTTTAAGAGGTGTGTTCTTGTTTGAAGACGTTAACGCTTCATCAACTAATGAGTTATCGGCTAATTCTGCTAACAGCACTGACGAGTTGAGACAGAAGCAACTTAACGACAAAGTAGATAATCAAAAGACCAGTATTGAAAATCATTTAAAAAACAATGTGCTAAATATACAGCCAAAAATAGTGGCTACAGCGTTTACCCGTCTTAGCGAGGCTGAGCTTTCTCAAGTAATGAGTTTATTAGCCCTTGCGCATTATCAAACTTCACCAGACGATCTCATGCGCCTAATGGACAGCCCTGACCTTATTTTATTCGTGCACTTTCAACATTCTCGTGTTGTGGGCGCCGCGGTAGTCAATAAAGAAGGCGGTAATGCGCTTCAAGAGTTGGGGGATGATATTGCCATAGGGAAACGAAGACCTAAAGGTCACTTGAGCGCTCAACGAATTACATTGCTCACCGCTAATGGTAAAAATGCTGCGTTAACCTACTGGCGTATCAACCGTATTGCTGTACACCCTAAGTATCAAAGAAAGGGATTTGGTAAAGCTATTCTTAGTGAGATAAAGCAGGCGGCAAGCAGAAAAAAAGTGGATTTTTTAACTACCTCTTACGGAATCGACGAACATGTAAATATGTTTTGGGATGCCAATCATTTCAAGTGCGTGTATAGGGGTGAAAAAAGAAATAAAGCTAGTGGAGAAGTGAGTGCGCTAAGCATTTATTCTCTTTCAAGCCGCGCAAAAGAAGAAGAGTCTATACTTAACAATATCTATGAGAGTCACCGAAAACAACTTCCTTTCACTTATATTAGCTACCAGTTGCAAGACCTGTACATCAAAAAGCTATCGCACTTTGTAAGCGGATATAGGCATCTAGAAAGCGTTTGGCCTATAGTCTCTTCCCTGGCAAAATCTATATCCGAAAATGCGTGTAGATATAACAATACGATTAAGCGGCAAGATAATTGTTCTAAACACCAGGCGAGCTCAATCAACTTTGGCGATTGCTTTCACGATGCAATATTCGCAACCTACCCCCAATGCACTAGTGAAAAACTAATACCCTTGTTATCAAAGCAAGAACTCAACTATGCAACACTGGCAGGCGTTATAGAAACCTCAGGAAAAAAGGAGACTAATAATAGCCTCAAATGCTTAGTACAGCGCTTTTTGTGTAATGTAGAAAGTCAAAAGGATTAGTAAAACAAAAAAGCCTCCGTGAGGAGGCTTTTTGAACAAGCAAATCGATTAAATGCTTATGCCGCGATTTTTCGCTTTTTCCTTGATATAAGGTTCCCACGCCGATGCGTTACGGCGAAGAGAGCGATCTTTCTTAGCTTCTTGAATATGTCTGAAGGCTTCTTTGAAGTTACCCGCATAGAAATTCGCTTCCATAAGTGTGAAGTGAACTTTAGCAGGCTTTTCAACGCCTCTATCTAGCGCATTTTCTAATGCCTTAATAGCGCCTTTATAGTCTTCAGCAACAAGTAAAAGCGTGCCTTGCTTTTTGTAAAGCTCTGGATCAGAACTCATCTCAGCAGCTTTACCATAAAGCGACGCCGCTGTTTTGAATTCCTTCGCAGAGTGATAAGCATTAGCTAGACTAGCTAACATTTTTTCATCTTCTTCAAGCAAGCCGGACTTCATGTACTTTTCCATAACCTTGGCACCGCGATACGGCATGCCATTTGTTTGGTAAAGTTGAGAAAGTGCTTTTATCTCGCTTTCTTTTTCAAGATAACCCTGAATGTAAGCAAGTTCGAATGTTGACAAAGCTTTCTTATAATCTTCAACAGAAAGATAGAAGAAACCTAACTGACTCCACCAACGCGGCTCTTCAGGGAATTTGCGTACAAGTTCCTCTGCCACAGCCACAGTTTCTGGATACATCTTACGCTCGTAGAAAGACGTCAGTTTCAATACATACGGGTTTTTGTTTGGCTCTTCGTATAAAGCTATTGCTTTATCTGCTGGCTCTATCATCTTGTCTAATTGCTTAGATTCATAATAAGCTTGAGTCAAACGCGTATATACATCGGCGTCTTCTTTACAAGTGAAATCCATCCACGCGTTATACCACTTAACGGCGTCAGTAAACTTCTCTTCCTGCATACTCAAATCACCCAATAACTTGAGAGTCTGAGAATGCTCCAGATCGTTTAGTACCTTCGGCTGAACAGAATCAGCCAAGAAACCGTAAGCCTTCATCCCTTTGCCTTCTTGAGAAGCAAGTAGGTTACCAATGAAGCGTTTTACATATGCTTTGTCAAAATCATCAGAAGGGTCGATATCGTATAGGATATTCAACGCTTCATCGACTTGGTCTTCATTGTAAAACTCAAACGCTTTCTGTACTTTTTTACCAGTACGCTCGCCTACCAGCGTAGTTTTGCCCTTTTCATATCCAGGACACACCACTGCAGAAGACTGCGCTAAGGCAGCAGACGATGTGAACATCGTCCCCGCGCCTAGCACTAAAGCAACAGCTGACATTTTAAATGAACGTATCATCATAATCATTGCTCCAGTTTGAAGTCTAGTTGTACGAACATACCAGTTTGTTTAACAGCTTTGCCATCAACAATCTTAGGCTTGTATTTCCATTTGCGAAGGGCACGGCGTGCCTCGCGGTCGAAAATACGCTTTGGTTCAGCTTCGATAACTTCGATATCATCAACACCACCAACTTCGTTGATAGTGAACGACAACCTAACCCAACCTTCACGGCCATCACGCGCCGCTTGAGGTGGATACTTAGGATCGATACGAACGATAGGCGTTGCTTCACCATCGCGCTGCATTGCACCAACGCCACCAATGTTTACACCAACACCACCTGTGTCTACAGCTGGAATAGCTAGGCTAAATCCGTCTGTGTCAGGTTCCGCAGCTTCCGGCTCAACTTGCTCCATTTTTGGAGGCTGAGGCGGTGGAGGCGGAGGTGGAGGCGGAACACGTTGACGCGTTTGCGTCTGGTCGTCTGGTTCCTGCATCACAATATCGATCACTGGCGCAGGCGGCACTTCGTCTGCAGGCCTAGATGAGTTTTCAATCAACTTAGCCATTAGAACGAATAGGGCAAATGCAACACCAGCACCTAATAATATAGATACAATTATACGTAACATCTTATCCCCTTGCCGCTACCGAGACTCGGTTAACGCCAGCGGCTTTAACCTGATCCATTATCTCAACTACTAAACCATGCTTTGCTTTAACATCAGCTTGGATGATTACGTAGTCAGTTGGCTGCTCGGTAAGCAGTCTTTCAATATTCGCTCTTACGCTGTCCGGCGCTACTTCACGTTTATCTAACCAAACGTTTCCATCTTCAGTTACGGCGATAAAAATGTTGGCGTTTTTGTGAAGAACCGCCTGGCTCGCATCTGGCTTGTTAACTTCAATCCCTGCTTCTTTAACGAAAACAGTGGTAACGATAAAGAAGATAAGCATGATGAAGACAATATCCAACATGGGAGTCATGTCTATCTGTGCATCTTCTTCCTCGGTTCTGACTTTTCGAGCCATAATCTCTCTCTCTAATGATGTGGCAGGCTATCAACTAGCCCTTCTCTTGCCAGCTTCACTTTCGCTTCAAGACGTGAACTGATGAACAGTCCAGATAGCGCTGCTACCATTCCCGCCATAGTTGGGATTGTAGCCATAGAGATACCAGCAGCCATAAGACGTGCATTACTGGTTCCTTGTGTGGCCATTGTCTCGAAAACGCTGATCATTCCGGTTACCGTTCCAAGTAGTCCAATAAGAGGACACATTGCAATGATGGTGCGTATTATCAGCATTCTTGCGGTTAGGTCGTCTGACGCTTGAGAAATCCACGCGTCACGGATTCTATGCGCATACCATGAAGTGGTATCAGCTCGTGCATCCCATTTAGCGATGATGTCTTTCTTCACCTTTGGAAAAACAGAGGTTAAATACCAATAACGCTCAATCATTAAAACCCACATGAGAAAGAGCGCGGCAGCAACGAAGTAAAGTACGTCACCGCCGGTAGCGATAAAGTCCCTGACCGATTCGAATAATCCAATCAGGTAATTCATATTACGCCTTCTCCGACTCTGTATGAGCAGCAACGATGCCCGCTGTTTGCTCATCAAGAATGTGGATGATTGACTTGCTGCGAGAAGCTACGATGCTGTGAGTAAGAATTAGCGGAAGTGCCGCAATAATACCCTGAGCAGTAGTTACAAGAGCCATTGAGATACTTCCTGCCATCATACGTGGGTCACCAGTACCGAATAATGTGATGGTTTGGAACGTCTCAATCATACCAAGTACTGTACCAAGTAGACCAAGTAATGGTGCAATTGCTGCGAAGATCTTAATTACGTTAATGCCGCTTTCGATACGTGGAAGTTCACGAAGAATTGCTTCATCAAGTTTAAGCTCTAAGTTTTCTGCATCGGCATTTTTGTTCTCTTTGTATACTTTCAGAATACGACCAAGAGGGTTGCCTTCAGAAGGGTTGCTTACATTCTTAAGCTGTGAGCGCATTTTGCCGCCAACAATAGTAAGCGTGATCAGTTTATACACACCAATCAATAGACCAATAGCTAGCATTAGCGTGATGGTATAACCAACTGGGCCACCTGCGTGGTAACGCTCTGACATAGTTGCTTTTTGCTTCAATAGGCCAAGAATTGCACCTTGTGAAGGGTCAGCATAGAAAGGTACAAGACCAGACGTTGCATCAATTAGGTCATTAGCAGACGCTACAAAGTGCGCATCAGGCTGACGGCCAAGAGGCTGTACAACTTCTGCTTCAGGATCGTATGCCAAGTAACCGTCTTCACCGATTAGGTTAAACGTACCGATACGAACGATTTCTTGCTGTGATGAACCACCGTCTAGGTTTACTACTTCAGTAGTGAACTTAACAACGTCACCGCCTTCAGTCATTTCTTTTTGAAGTGCAAACCATAGGTCTTCTAGTTCTTGAATGTTAGGAAGGCCTTTAGAGTCTTCAGACATTGCTGCTAGGAATTCACCGCGGCCTTCAAACTGAGCACTAACAATTGATGTAGAGATACGACCGTAAGCTTCAGAAGATGCTTGACGAACAACACCGAACATTTCGCCAAGAGTACCTGTTGCTTGGTCTAATTCAGCTGCCTTTTCGTTCAACGTTACTTCGTTATCAGAAAATTGCTGCTGTAGACGATCGCCACGATCTTCTTCGGCTTTAAGTTCGCTTTGTGCTTTTCTTAAAAGCGCCTGCTTATCAGCACGAGCAGATTGGAACTCCGCCTCACGCTGTTTGTCTAGACGTGCTTCAGATACACGATTTTGCTGGACCTGGTCTAACAGATCCTTAAGGCTCTTTGCTTCCTGAGCCTGTGCTCCGGTTGCCGCAACTGCAACTGTTGCAGCGGCTAAAAGAGATTTGAATACTGGTTTCATTAACAATTACTCCGCTGCACTAATTGGTAGTTTGATTAGATCTGCAGGAATGACGTTGTTAGCCATCTTAACTGCATCAACAACTGATGAAAGATATTCATCACCAAGTTTTTCCCATGTGCGGCTCTCGTTATTCCATACCCACGCGTGAGTTTGGTCTAGTGAAAGCGCTACTAGTGCTGCACGGCCTAGGTTAAAGAAGTCAACAGTAACTTCTGTACCTGCATCATCAATCGTACCTTGGTAAGAATTGATCTTAGTGCCGTATTCAACTTCAACTAAGTATGCTTCAAGAACCTGACGGAACTGCTCAGAAACAGTAACGTTAGAGTTAGCCATAAGGTCACGTAGACGTTCTACACGCTGAAGACGCTCTTCAAGGTGAATAGGACGGTCTAGTTTGATGAACTTCTCTAGACTGTCGATCATACGGAACATAAGCGGAACAATGCCCTGCTTAGTTTCTTCGATGCTGTCAATTTGACGCTGCAAAGAATCGATGCCGCGCTGCTGGTCAGCAACAAGGCTAGCTAGATAATCATTGTAGACTTTTAGGTTTTCTGTCTGATCTACTGTTTGACGATACTCTACAAGTAGCTCTTGAGATTGTTCAAACAACGTGTTGATTTTTTCTTGCGATTTCGCCGCAGCCGCATGAATTTTCGCTTCTTCTCTGTGAAGATCTTCAAGCGTATCTGCAGAGACTGCGCTACCTGTTAGTGCGAATGCACCCATAACAGTAGAAGCAATAAGAGTTCTCTTGCTCATTTTGGACATAGTTCCCAACCAAATTTCTTATTTGAATCCTCGCCGATAGGAAAATATTCGGGCAAGGGGCGTATTAAATTTTTACAATGTTGTTTCAAAAATGTGGTACCTGTGGTGCTAACCAGTACCACGAACCTATTATACTCACATGGAATGTAAGGGTTAGTCAAGCAACACTGCACGGCTAGCAAGGAAATGGGGCGTTGCCTGAACAAAAAACAGACACCCCAGAAAGCACAACTTCGTACTTTGGTTTTGTTACTTACCCATTTAAAGTTTCACACGTTTTCTATTTTAAATTTGTTGCGTTATCGTTTACCAAACCAGCCTGTAAGAGCATATCGTGGTTTTTTAGCAAACGGTGTGAGATAAGTTACACTGTGAATATTTTCTACTGTGAATAAGCTTAGGGTATTAAAATTCGGAGTCCAACTTTCAGTGGTAGTACCATCTTCATTAAAGAATTGCAGCAATCCGCCCCAGTCTGGATGCCATTCTGGCGACAAGTTAAATACGTAAGCTAATTTTCTTCCTTCTTGTTCCACCACATCTTTGTGACGAGTAAGAAATTGGCCAGGTACAAACCGCGTAGCCTGCATACTGGCATAATTCAAATCTCCCACCCCAGTCATTTCACTCATAGCGCTCAATACCCTTTCGCTATTTAACGCTGAAAAGAAGTTGTTGAGTACTGTATTAGCCTCATTTTCAGTAATGTAGCGCCGCCCGTAAGAAAAGCCATTTCCTTTCGCCGCATTTTCCATGAGACTAAAATAGATTTGCTTTCTTTGTTCGTCCTTCAACGCTTTCCACTCTTCAGCAGAGACCACTATATTTTTGCCATCAACCGCCATAGCAGTATCGAAAGTCACATTTTCACTCAACGCTTGGTATAAGTGAGCTGCTTCTTCAAAAGACAAAATGTCGCAAACACGAAGTTTTTGATCAGTAAGAAAGGGCTCTTTGAAGTCATTCAAATTAATTTTTTCATTAAATGGAAAATTCATTTTTTACTCGATATGTGTCGTTAGTTATTTATAAGTTGGTGAAACATCGAAGGCTATGGTCAGACGCCTACCAGATGAATGAAATGGAATAGTGCCATGCCAAAAATAGGAAGGAAAAATGACCAGCTTACCTACTTGAGGTGCAACTGAATATTCATGAGGAAGAGCTAGCGGTAGTTTAAAATTGGGCTTACCAAAAATTAGATGCCCTTCTTCTTTTTCGATATCAAGATCGTCGGGTATATCAACATAAAACACCGCACTTAAGTTACCCTCTGGGTGCACATGGTTAGTGTGATACCCCTGATTACTCAAATTAACCGACCAAGCACCAATAAACTTAAAATCCTTTGTCGCATTGGGTAGGTACTGATGTGGAGATTCAAACGCTGAAAGCTTGCTTAAATACTCGCTAATTGAGTGCTCACAAAACTTTTTCAATTTTAAAAGTAATGCGTTGTCCGTTTGACCAAATATGTTACCCCGTGTCTGCGTGCCACCATTTAGCGTTTGCTGTAAGGGAGCTAATTTAGCAGTATGCTGCGCAGAGAGAAATTCTGCTAATTGTTTGCAGAACGGCACAACACCATTGTCGTGAATGTTTTCTGGTAATTGATATGATTTAACCAGCTCTTCATATTGGCAGTAGGTTTGCCGATGACCATTTACGCCACTCATTCGCTCAGCAATTGTAAGATAGGCTTTTGCTAGCACAGCTGAATCTTTGTTGAGAGCGAGTTTCGGCATGTTCTCAAATACAAAAGACACATTGTTGCTACGCAATGCATATTCCGCACGCTGCAAAATAACGGGAGTTGACTGAGAAGACGCCAGCACATTGAAGGCTCTTGTTAACTCTCCATTCATATCGTGCAACTTAGCTTTCGCTAATATCACCTCTTCATCGACGTCTTCGTCTGCAAAATAGTCATTTATAAGTGTTGTTGCCCTTTCTGTTTTCCCGACTCGGGTGTAAGCTTTTATTAATTCAACAACTAACTCTTTTTGAAAAGTGTTTTGAGATATGGCATTGGCTGAATAATTAATGTTTGACAATGCGTTCTCGTAAAGACTAATTCCCTTGCCTATATTCCCCGACTCTGCATAAAGTGCTACAAGGTTTTTATAGCTCTCCATGTAATTAGGATTTATCGAAATTGTTTTTAAATACGCAGCCACAGCTTTGTCTATTTTGTTTAGATCAGAGTATGCATTACCCATGTTGTGGAAGAGTTGGAACGAATCTAGCCCTAGTTGCTGTGCTTTGTTTAAAAGCAGAAGGGCGTCACTCGGCATCTCTAGGCGTCTTTTAACTGTCGCTAAATTGTGCAGAGCAAGGACATTATCAGGCTCAATGTTGAGTATTTGGCTATATATTTGGTCAGCCATATTTAAATCGCCGTCTTCATCGCTTAGCTGAGCCATTTGCATCATTATTCTTGGTGAATTACTCCAAGTTGCTAGTAAATGCTTATAACGCTCTTTTAGCTGCTCTTTTGTGCCAACTCGGTGCTGAGCTTGTAGCAGAAGCTTGGATAAGTCGACAGACTCTTTGTACCGACTGCCGATAACAGAAATCACCTGCCTTGCGTCTCCTAGCGATAGCAAACATTTGGCGAACTCAAAAAGAATATTCTTATTATCAGGCAAGGCTGAGAAAGCTTTATTAAGAAGTGCTTTTGCAGTTTCGAATTGTTGTGTGTCGTTGAGTAATTTGCCGTAAAGAAAATTGACATTAATATCGTTGGGATTTTTCGCAAGTAGTGCACGATAACTTTTTGCGGCAAGGTCTATTTTACCCTGCTGGTGAAGGCTGAGCGTAGTCTGAAGATCATACATAGTATTACACTTTTTTGTATCTGAGCTCCCAGGCTACAGGAAGCTTGCTATTAGCCATATGAAAAGGACGAGCAACCCAATCGGAAGGTTTGCAGTTTGATAAACGTATAATCTCTCCAATATCTTGCTCTGAAAGTGCGACATCACAAATAGCAGTAACCCGCTGACGGGCAACCTCAAGTTGATCTGCCATTCCCTCTATCCAAGCTAATATATCTGTTTTGTTGTACTGCTTATAGTGGGTAAGTAATTGGTAAATTCCCTGAACAAAATGCAGCGTACCAGCATTCCAATGCTCTTTGTGTGCCTCGAGGGTTTTGAAGAAGTTATTTTTCAAATTATCAGCACTACTATCTGTACTCAAGTCGTCTCTAGAGAATAATCTATCCACTATTTCTTTCGCCTCTTGCACTGCATTTAATTCTGATAGAAGCGTGATTGCTTTTCGCTCCAGTGCATATCGACTTTCAATATGTCCACCTTTGTAATGACAAAGGCCAACAAATTCTGCGCCTTGCTTGAGTTGACTAGGTAATCTACCAATAGTATTGACTCCAAGGTACTCGACGCCAAATTGACTAACGAGAAGGTCAAAAGCTTCTACAACCTTATGAGGTAGTTCAAGAGATGTGTTTATTATTGTACGGGCTTTTGGAAAACGTTGAGAAAAAAGTTTAAGAGCATGCTCACTGCAATCTAACCCCGCCAAATGACTTTGACTTAGATTAGAAACGCTGTTGAACAATGCACCAGAGCCACAGGCTATGTCCAAAACATTTTGCTCGTTTTCTCTATTGCCCAAAAGAGTATCCCAAAAAACCACGAAGTCACTTATTGCTTTGCCATTAGCATCTGTAAACAGGGCGTCAGACTGTACTGGATTTTTCCAATAGCAGTTCCATTCATCTATGGAGTTCATCATTTACCTTTTTACGTAAAAAAAAAGGTGGGCATGAATGCCCACCTTTTTATCTAACATCTAAGTTTAGAAGCTAGCAGTGATACCTACGAAGTAAGTTCTTCCGAACACGTCGTAAGTTGCTGGGTACGTATTAGACTGTTCAGCGTTACCACCGAAGCGAGGCGCTTCACGGTCGAACAGGTTACGAATACCAGCATTCAAACGATAGTTTTCGCCTAAGTGGTAAGTACCAGAAAGGTCGAAGTAGCTGAATGAGCCAGTGTCTTCTTGGAAGTATACTTCGTCTGCGTCATCATCTTCAGTGGCGCCGATAAAGCGCCATAATAGCTGTGCATCGAAGTCATCCATGCCCCAGCTAACCGTCATACGATGTACGTATTCTGGAGTAGGCTCGCCACAGGTATTACCGAACGTACCAGCACAATCAACAACTTCAGAACCTGCGAATGACTGGAAAGAACTTTCAGTTGTGTAAGTAGCAAGGTAATTAACACGCATGTTACCACCAGCGACTTCCGCAGCATAATCGGCAACAACGTCAAAACCAGTAAGCTTAATTGAACCAACGTTCTGGCTTAAGATTTCTACGAAATCAATTGAACCATCTGGGCGACGGTTTACCACGTCACAGAATGCAGAACCAATTCCGCCTAGCTCATTCTCTGGGTCATAGCATGTTTGTAGCACGTTATTAGTACCACCTCCAAAGCCGAATACCGCGTCTTCAATTTCAATATCGAAGTAATCGATTGATACGTTGAGGTCGTCCATAGGTGTAAGAACTAAACCAAGTGACATAGTATCAGCAGATTCTTCTTGAAGATTAGGGTTACCACCACTTACTTGGCGAGTCTGTCCAGAAACAGCATCTAACGTCGGTGTAAACAACGCATCTGCTGGAACACCAGTGGCTGTACAAATTGCACTTACCGCAGCTGATTGGTTAGTAGCTTGCGAAGAACATGGATCTTCAGCAGGCGGGAAGCCTTCGTTCTGAGGAGAGAACAATTCACCAATGTTTGGCGCACGTACTGCACGGTTAAAGCTTGAACGAACACGAACTACGTCGTTTACTGTCCAAGAACCGGCAACTTTAAATGCGTCTACGCCGCCTACTGTAGACCAGTCAGCATAACGGTAAGCAAGTTCTAAATCGATAAGTTCGGCAAACTCAAGACCTTCTACAAGCGGTACGTATGCTTCAATGAAGTATTCGTTTACGTCAAACTCACCAGATACTGGAGCAGAACCGTTAAAGCCTGCAATCGTCCCTGCTGCTAAGTCTTGAGACGGGTCAAAAGAGAAGCTCTCTTCACGACGCTCGAAACCAAACGCTAAACCAACTGGACCACCTGGAAGTTCGAAGAAATCCATGGTGTCGCCGCTGATGTTAAAGCCATAAAGCTTCTGCTCGTACTCTGACGTAGAGTTAACACGTGTACGAAGGAAGTCAGCCGCTTGGTCAGAAATGTTACCTTCACCGAATAGGTTCATAGGCGCACAACCTACTAGTGAACCATTTGCACCTGGATCAGCACAGCTAGGGTTACCATTTGCATCTAGGATAACATCGCCATTTTCATCAGTGGCTAAAAGAAGCGCTTGGTCGAAACGACCGCGGT
This sequence comes from Alteromonas hispanica, assembly GCF_010500915.1. Classification (GTDB taxonomy): domain Bacteria; phylum Pseudomonadota; class Gammaproteobacteria; order Enterobacterales; family Alteromonadaceae; genus Alteromonas; species Alteromonas hispanica. The sequence continues at coordinate 299,850 of NZ_JAAAWP010000002.1, read as the reverse complement.
TTACGTTACCAAGTTGGATAGAGTTTTGGTTTACACGGCCAGTTTGGAAGTATGCGTCATAAGTCCACGCTGAATCGCCGAACGAACCACGAAGTCCACCTAGCATTGAGAACATGGTATTGTCATCTTCAACAATACGTGGGCCAACTTCTAGAAGACGACGACGTAAAAATGCACGACCCGTATCTGCAATACCATCACCATCGGTGTCAACGTCACCACCTACCGCGTCAGACAAGATTTGCTGAGCACTTGGGTCGATGAAAGGGTTGCCGTCTAGTGTAAACGTAGACGTTTGGAAAATAGGCGTCGCAGCAAGTTGCTGTGGAACATCACTGTTTGCGAAACTACCGCGCATATAAAGCTCAGCTGTATCACTCACTTCAAAGTGACCCATTGCAGTAATGTTATGACGTTGCTGTGGTAACTGAAGGTAGTTCACTGGAGCAAAGTTGTAAAAATCGTTTTCTTGACCACTGCGTACAAATGGGCGAATTGAGCCATCTTGGTTAAAGATTGCAGCACCGCCGAAATTGTCAGGAAGAGTTGTAAAGATAGACGTTGCAGGAACGCCTGATGAACCAAATGGTTCAAGGAAAAGATTACCATTTTCGTCTGTTGCATCATCTAGCGCCACGCTTGATATTGCACGAGAGTCAGCAAAAAGAGCTGAACGCTCAGTGTACTGCATGCTTACAACAACGTTACCACGGTCATCAGCGAAGTTTCCGCCAAGCGTTAATGAGCCGTTCCAAATTTCAGCATCGCCTTCTTCAGTAGTTTCAAAACTTGTGTTGAAGTCTACGCCTTCAAAGTTCTTTTTAAGTGCGAAGTTAACAACACCCGCTACCGCGTCAGAACCATATACCGCTGATGCACCACCAGTAAGAACTTCAACATTCTCGATTAGTGCAGCTGGAATAGTGTTGATATCAACCGTACCACCTGAAGTACTAGGTACAGCGCGGATACCATCGATTAGAACCAATGTTCTATTTGTACCTAAACCACGAAGGTCAACAGTAGCGATACCGCCACCTGGGTTGTTCGATGAACGATCAAGGCCCGGGATAGTTTGAGGTAGTGTGTTAAGAAGTGCTTCAGTGTTTACCGAGTTAGTTAGTTCGAACTGTTCGATACCAACAGTAGCTACTGGCGCGTTACTTACGAAGTCAACTTTACGGATACGCGAACCAACAACCTGAACTTTTTCTACACTCTTTTCGTCGATTTGTGCGTCTTCTTGTGCGAAAACTGGTGCACTAATGCTGGCCGCAGCAGCGAAGCTTAGCGCTCCCGCCAACTTAACAGAAGTGGCGATTTTTGATTTTTTAAACATGTATGTCTCCCTGGGCTACCCGACTTTTAGGTAGTTATGAGTCGTTTAGAACGATTTATTATAGTTAAGGTGAAAACCTCGGTCGGGATAATACCCACAACAAGAGTGAGGGGTCAACACAGCATGCATATCGAAACAGAAGAAAAGTTCAATTTTTTTTCATATTTTTGCATTATTTGTACAAATTTAAATACGTGGTTTACAAAAACTCATAGCATTTAACATCTTACGCAATTTATTAAATTTTTTCGCAAAAGTGAAAAAATAAAAAGCCGCCCTTCGAAAAAGAGCGGCTTTGTTTACTTTTCATACTCCGCAATATGTTTATTGAAGAGTACTAAGCTTTTTTACTTAAAACTTATGGTTAACACGTAGGCTGAATCGACGGCCTAAACGTTCGTCTAAACCGAACTGATTGAATCCGAACGACGTTGCACTAAGGTCGTCAGCAGTTCTGTCTAGTAAATTCTGTATGTTTAACTGAATTGTAGTAGACGTACCTGCTGTGTATCCGATGCTCAAGTCGTGTAGGAAACGTGACGAGTTCTCGTTAGTGAAGTTACCAGTTAGTGAACCATCTTCTTGACGCTCATAGTTGTATGAATACAACTGCTGCTCTAGCGCGTCAATAAGTGTTTCATTCTGCCAGCGAACACGGTGACTCACGAACCAATCTTCATAGAACCAGTTGATGTCGAACGTACCAGTCCACTTAGGATCTGCGAAATCACCCACGTCTTCTTGAACTTCTGACGTCGCTGTCGCTTGGTTCTCATTAGTGATGTTATGTTGAGTCGCAGACTGGAATCTTAACTGACCGTATTCACCTAAATCATAGCTATAGAAAATAGACAATGAAACAGCTTCAAATGTTGCTAACGCAACGTTTGCAGGACGGTTACCAGCACGAATAACTTGGAAATCATCACCACGAGTAAAGGTGTCACACGCCGGCTCATTAGGGAAATCTGGCGAGTCGTAACAGTTAGCCGCTAGTGTTTCAAACGTTACGTCGTTAATAGCACCTTCAATTTCAAGGTTATAATAATCTAAACCAATTTGAAGATTTTCAACATACTCAGGTGTCCAAGCTAGGCCATAAGTGTATGACGTACTGGTTTCAGCGCCAAGCTCTGGGTTACCAGACACGTAACCTGTTGAAATTGTTCCATCTGAAATGCTTGATGTGAAGGTGTCAGTATCGATACCTAATGATTCACAGTTTGCTTTACGTGCAGAAGGGTTAGGACCTAAGCCAACATAACGCGCATCACAAGGATCGTCACCAGAGATAAACGCTTGTTGTAAAGGCTGGAACAACTCGTTGATAGACGGGTTACGGAATGCAGTTGCATATGTGGCTCGTAATGATACTTCGTCATTAACCAACCACTTCAAGCTCGCTTGTACAACGTCTTCTTCGGTTGTACGGTCTTGGAAACCAGCTGGCGCACTTGTGTTGAACTCTTGATTACGATACGCGCCGCTTAGCTCAAAGTATTGAACAAACGGAATATCCATATCAGATGAGATAACAGGTGCTACGAATTCTACATACCACTCGTTAGTGTCGTAGCCGCCGTTTACAGGACGGTCGATAGCACTACGTGTGATAGGTACTCTTCCGCCAACTGCTGGCTCGTATTCACTTTTCTCAATACGACGCTCAACACCAACTACGAAGTCAAGAGGACCAGCAGGTAGTTCAAACGCTGTACCACCTAAGTTGGCAGTATAAACAGTTTGCATGTTACTCGCTTGAGACATTTGCGAACCGCCGGTAATGAAGTCAAGCGACTCAGGTGATGCCTGAGAGCCAAACAGGTTTAGAGGTTGACAACCATCTAGGAACGGTAAATCTTCATCTGTCAAACCAGAACCTGAAGCACGTGAATTAAATCCTTCAAGTGTTCCTGCAGCTAGATCTGCATAAGCACCACAAATGATATCGCCGCGTTGGAAACCACCAGTGAAAGCGGAACGTGCATTTTGAAGCGCTAATAGTGCATCATCAAGAGTATCTAGGCCGCGTTCTTGACGGATAGTCTCTAGCATTTCGTCATCAACACTTCGTGCATCAACAGCGTTTAGGAAACGTCCATCAACGATACCCGTTGTTCTGATATTAACGTCAGAACGACCGTGTACAACAGACACATCCCAGTAAAAATCTCTGTCTAGAGCTTCGAATTCACCTTCAAAGATATTACTGATACGCCATGTGTGCGTTTCATTAGAGTTACCACCTAATGAAACCAAGTCATTGTTGAAGCGGTGTACAGAGAACTGATCGCCTTCAAGACCTGCATCTTGCATTGCAGATAACGCCTGTGGTGACAAGAATGGGTTTGATGTTGGCAATGTGATGGCAGCAGAAGTACCGCCGAAGAAACCTGTTTGGAAACCACCTTGGTTTACTAGCTCTGTGCCACTTGTGTTTGCATAAACCACATCGCTTTTGAAGCGCAGGTTATCAAGTAAGTCATAGTTAAATGACGCGTATAAGTTGTGACGGCTAGTGGGCGAGCGAATTTGGCTTACGCTGTCGAAGAAATCGATGCTACAAATATTTCCACGGCCATCGTCATAGGTTTCAAGCAACGCACGGCCCGAAGGAAGACGAGGTCCGGCGTTACACTGCTGAATTTGTCCGTCTTGAGTAAACTCATAGAAATTGCCATCTGGCCAAGCACCACTACCCACACTAGGCGCAAAACCAGCAAAGGCCGGTGTAACAGCACCGAAATCTGTGAACAGCTGAAGGTTTACTTCATCATAGAACAAAGAAACAGACTGTAGATCGGCATCATCAATTACACCGTCGCCATTAACGTCGTCAATTGCACCGTCTCCGTTGCGGTCTAAAAATTCATTTGTAGTACCGCCAGAACCTGGGTTGTTGTTACAAAGGAAATCTTGCTCACACTCTAGAAGACCATCGGTACGCGTATACTCGGCACCAAACGTGATGTTACCACGTCCATCGTCGAAGTTTCCGCCGCCAACCATACTAAACTGGAACTCTCTTGCGTTACCCGCATCGTTGTCACCATATTGAGCGGTGACTTCGAAACCTTCGTAATCGTCTTTGAGAATTACGTTAACAGTACCACCGATAGCATCCGCACCGTAAGTTGCAGCACCGGTTAGTGGAACAACTTCAATGCGGTCGATAAGGGCAACAGGAATAGTGTTGATATCTACCTGACCACCGCCAATTGAAGCAGATTGAGAACTAACCATACGACGGCCGTTCACTAACGTTAGCGTACGCTGTGTACCTAAGTCGAAGATGTTAGCCTGGTTTTGACCAGCGTTTGCCGCGGCCTGATCGCCTTCTGGAGTCAATGAACCACCAAAAAGTGGAGATTGGTTTAAAAGATCAGCAGCGTTTGTAAAACCTCGCACCTGTATATCTTCATTACCAAAAGAGAAAATTGGAGCGCTTTCACTCACTTCAACGCGGCGAAGACGAGAACCCGTAACCGTGATTTTTTCAACCGCTTCTTCAGCAGTTGCGTCGTCGTTAGTGACTTCTTGTGCCAATGCAAGATTACTTGCTGATACTGCGAGTGCAGAACCAAATACGCAAGCTAATTTGACTGACGTAGCCAACTTAGAATTTTTAAACATGTAAGTCTCCCTGGACCTAGTATTTTTATTTGTGTGTTGTTTTTCGCTTTTGCGAATATTTTTGTTAAGGCTTGCGCCCTTTCCCTACTTAATACAAAAAATGTCAGGGGGTCAATACGCAGTGGTACAAGTGTATGCTGAAAAGTTCAATTTTTTTTTGAAAAAAGTCACGAATTGTAAAGCCTTGCGTACAAAACACTTTTTTATTACATTTTTCTTAATGTATGGTTGCTTTTTATACTAAAGTATAAAAAGTAGCCATAAAGCAGCGTTATCGAAAACGAGAAAAAGCTTTTTACAGTCAAAAAAGTCGACGCTTGAGTCTTAGCTTATCGAATTTAAGTAAAATCCAAGCTTTCGTTTTATGGCATTCGGTAACTCAGGCAAGGCCGATTTTGGCAACAAAAAAGTAGCCATGTTGAAAAAATCGAGAAATATACGATTAGACTCAGTAGTGCGTTTTAAATAGTGATGACCAGAAGACCCACCGGTACCAATTTTGGTTCCTAACATTCGTTGTACCATCATGGCGTGCCGATAACGCCAGATGGTTAGCTGTTCATCAATTTCAGTTAATGCTGTAATAAGTTGAAAAGGTAGATTGAATACTGGCTCTTCAGAATACTGCTTTATAAATAAGGCTGACAATAAGGCTTCGTGGCTAAGCCTAAATTTGTCTTCTTTGCGCAGCTTTTCGAACTTTTCATGGTCGAACAGTGCATCAAAGTTTTCTTTGGTAGACTGCCAATCTTTCAGCTCTTGACGCTTATCTGCAGTTGAGAGAGTGTCGTTTGTAGATATTGTGTCGTGGTCATCGGTAAGCATTTCTGCGGTGGCTTTTTTATAATACTCCCAAAAGTCGAAATCATCGGTTTTTAGTAATGGCATTCTTGATAGCCATTTATCGACCAAATCGAATAGGCTAGGCTTTTTCTCTAAGCCTTCAAGCAATGCTCTGTCGTCATCTGTTAGGCGACTATAAAAACTCTGCTTATCAAAATCGACGCGAAACTCTCGCTTTAACCCAAGCGAAATTTCCAACCGCTTGAATTGAATGCTTTGGAAACCAGAGGCAGGCACCAAATAATCTCTAAATGAAAGAAACTGCTGTGGCGTCATGGTTTCCATTACCGCAATTTGATCATTCATTAATCGCTGAATGGTAATCACTCGCTGCAGGCGATACACAACCTGAGTGAGCTGCTGGTCTTTCACTACCTCTTGGTTGAACGTATCAATTGTGGCGTTTAGTTCGTGTAGAATTTGTTTAAACCACAACTCATAAACTTGATGCACAATAATAAATAGCATTTCCTCGTGCGCTGCATCTGAATACTTTTCACTTTGTAGTTTTTGTGCGCCGAGGATTTTGTCTAACTGTAAGTAGTCACCGTAATAGCAGGGCTCTATATTCTTTTTCATAATGTTTGTCTCTGTCTGGGTACTGATATACGCGAAGCCGTTTTATCTAAACCTTGCCACTTATTTTCGCTTTTCTTTCTATTAAATTTTCCCTTTATTTATTTTTCATTGTGGCGTATTCGACTTATATAGAATACAAGCTATACCTTAATAGTGACAGGGCACTGTGTATTGAGTAACGTAAACGACTGTAGAAAAAAGTGTGCAATTTGAGCGATATGCATACATTTAAGCGCGCTATCAAATTTTTTGCTGAACCGCAGCGAGTGGCGGTTACCCAACGGATGAGAGGTAAATTTAATGAAACTTGATGATGATATTCATAACTATTACGAACATTTGGTTTTGGAGCGAATAGCAAAGTTAGGATTGGATAAATCAAAGTCGGCAGACTATCTTGCAGACTTGTGCTGTTTGGCACTGAATCAAGTGCCACCCCGCTATATTAGGTTTGAAGTAGACATGGCATTTTACCTGCCTCAGAGCGAACGGAAACAAATGGAAATGAACGTGGAGTATGCCATAAGCAAAGCGCTGCGGTTTTTGAATGATGCCGAACATGACGCTGAAAGAAGCGAGTCACAAAAAGAAGAACAAGCAGACTAGTTGTAATTATGTGAGGAGTTTGGGTGGCAGGCCTCCAGCCACATCCCGGCACATGAGTCGTCTGCTGCGGCTGCTCCCTTCCAGGCCTGACCGAGTTCACAGAGTATCATTGCGGGAGGACCAAAAGCCCACCATAGAAAACTGCAATTAGCGAGTCGCTTGCGCCCTCCTAATTGCGGGGCGCATTATGACTATTTGAATGCTAAGTTTCAAGCCTTATTAGAAAATCTCTCTTCCGCTATTACATTTGCAATGCGGTTGGTGGCTGTATTTTCTTTTTTGGCGCGAACATATATTTCTTTAAGCGTGTCGCCAATTTGTTCAATGTGTGCACGCAATGCTTCATTCGAGCTAGATTCCATGCGCTGATGGAAAATATCAATAACGCCACCAGCGTTAATAACATAATCAGGCGCATACAGAATGCCTCGCTGGCTTAGCAGCTCACCCATCTCTTCTCTGGCTAGCTGATTATTTGCCGCGCCTGCAATGACTTTCGCTTTGATATCTGGCAACGTCTGGTCGTTTATCGCCGCCCCTAATGCGCAAGGTGCAAGTACATCTACATCAAGGCTTAGTATGTCTTCTGGGGCAACTACTGTAGCACCTAGCTCTTTTTCGGCTTTTTCTAGACCTTCAGGGAAGATGTCAGCAACGTAAAGTTTCGCGCCTTCCTCGTAAAGGTGCTTGGCTAGTCTGTAGCCAACGTGTCCCATTCCTTGAATAGCAACAGATACACCATCTAAGCTGCGCTTTAAACCGAACTCTACTGACGCTTTAAGCCCAACAAAAACGCCGTATGCCGTCGATGGTGCTGGATTGCCATTCGCCTCTTCTCCAGCGTAGTGATACTTTGCGCTAACACCAGCGATATAGTCAGATTCTTCTGCCATGATTTGCAAATCGGTTACCGCAATACCCGAGTCTTCCGCAGTAAAGTATTTGCCGCCTAACGAATCAACAAACTTACCCATTGCTCGCATCATTTCAGGTGTTTTGGCTTTTCTAGGGTCGCCAATAATAACTGACTTACCCCCCCCGAGTTCAAGATTTGCCAGTGCTGCCTTGTATGTCATGCCCTTTGATAATCGCAACACATCAGTCAGCGCTTCGCTACTATTTACATACGGCCACATACGGCACCCGCCAAGCGCTGGTCCAAGGTTAGTATTATGAATAGCAATTATTGCACTAAGCCCCGCTTTCTCATCGTGATAGAAAGCCACGTGCTCATGATTATCGAATTCTGAGTGATCGAAGACTGACATACATTCCCTATTTTTTATTTGCCGATTATTCGCTCTAGTCTAGCCGAAGACTCTGAGGACAAGCGTTGCGAGTTTCTTACATGGTTTTTGTAAACCGAAAGACAAAGGAAATGAATACTATTTTACTAGGACAGCTATCCTATAATTTTTTTTACTATATAATAGCTATCATAAGAATGATGGAAATAGCTGTTATGAAATTAGATAAGTTTGACCGTGAAATTTTGCGCGTCCTACAACAAGATGCCACAGTTTCTATGGCTGATTTAAGTCAACAAGTAGGACTTTCTCACACACCATGTTGGCGCCGCGTAAAACGGATGGAAGCCGACGGTATCATCTTAGGTAAAGTCACCTTACTCAACAGTAAAAAGTTAAATTTAGGCGTGTCGGTTTTTATCTACGTCACACTAAAGAATCACGATGGCGACTCGCTGACAGACTTTGAAACTGCGGTACAAAACATCGACGAAATTGTCGAATGCCATACGACCAGCGGAGAGAAAGATTATTTGCTGAAAGTCATTGTTGAGAGCATTGAAGAGTATGAATTTTTACTAAAAACCAAATTGACTCACTTACCTTTGGTTGATCATTTAAGCTCCACGTTCGCGCTTAAACAGGTGAAGAACACGACAGAACTGCCGATTAAGCGTCAGTAGATATACAAATAAAGAAGGGGCCACATAATCGTAGGCCCCTTAAAATTGAATGTCGTTTCGACTATTTGCTTTAAAACAAGCTTCTTTTTACTTCACTTCGACAACAACGTTCACGTAGCATCCACTTGGTTTTCTGGTTTTGCCTTTTCAAACGCATCTAATTCGTTGCAATTATCTGCAATTTTGCTGATAAGCGGATAGTGGTTCATATCAACATTAAAGCGCTTTGCATTGTAAACTTGCGGCACCAGGCAAATATCAGCCATAGTAACGTTGAAATCGAAGCAGTACTTCCCTGCTTGGGTTTGAAGTCGCTTTTCAATAGCATCAAAGCCTAATGTAATCCAGTGGGCCGCCCACGTTGCCACATCGTCTTGGCTTGCATCAAAGCTTCCTTTAAGTGCGTTTAATACACGTAAATTACCTACAGGCTGGATGTCGCAGGCAATATCTTGCGCGAGGGCCCGTACCCGAGCTCGCTCATTTTTGTGCTCTGGTATGAGTTGATGCTCGCTGTCAAACCGCTCGTCTAAATACTCAACGATAGAAAGCGATTGGTTTAAAATGATATCTTCGTCTTCATCGACCAGTGTAGGCACAAGTTCAGCAGGGTTTAGGCGCGCATAATCCATACTGTGCTGCTCACCGCCGTTAGCCACTAAATGAACCGGCACGTATTCGTATTCTACGCCTTTCAAATTAAGTGCGATTCGAACTCTATACGTTGCCGTAGAGCGCCAATAGCCATACAGTTTAATACTCATCTCACTGTTGCTCCCATACATTAAACAGGGTTGAAAATAGCATTAAATTTTAGCGCAACGGCTTAACTTGCTGTTCGATAGCACCAAAAATGCTAACGCCATCTTTGTCGAGCATTTCCATGCGAATACGGTCGCCAAACTGCATAAATGGGGTTGACGGTTTGCCGTCTCGAATTGTCTCAATCATTCTCACCTCAGCAATGCAGGAATAACCTACGCCGCCCTCCGAGATAGCTGAACCATGTTCTGTTCCCTGTTTGTTCGACACCGTACCTGAACCGATAATTGCACCGGCACCTAAATTGCGACTTTTAGCTGCATGGGAAACGAGCTGACCGAAGTTAAACGTCATGTCTTGGCCAGCTTCAGGCTTGCCAAACAACTCGCCGTTATAAATAGAACGCAGCGGTAAATGCACTTTACTGTCTTGCCAGGCATCACCTAATTCATCTGGTGTCACGGCTACCGGGGAGAAGCTAGAAGCAGGTTTAGATTGAAAAAAGCCAAATCCTTTCGCTAACTCGCCTGGAATAAGTCCACGAAGAGACACGTCGTTTACTAACATGATTAAACGGATGCGCTCGGCGCCCTGCTCAGGTGTGCACGCCATTGGTACATCATCAGTAACAACGGCCACCTCACCTTCAAAGTCGATTCCCCACTCGTCACTGGGCAAAATGATATCGTCATTAGGGCCAATGAAGTCATCTGAACCGCCTTGATACATCAGTGGATCGGTCCAAAAGCTTTCTGGCATTTCAGCACCGCGAGCTTTTCTCACCAATTCAACATGATTAACATAGGCGCTGCCGTCTGCCCATTGGTATGCTCTGGGTAGTGGAGACTCACATCGGCTCGTGTCGAAAGAAACACTATCGCCAACATTGTCGTTTAATTGCTCGTAGCGGCTTTGCAGTTGCGGAGCAACCTCTTGCCAATTATCGAGTGCATGTTGCATTGTAGGTGCAATGTCGCTAACTTCGCAGGCCCTTGCTAAATCTCGTGATACCAACATCAAGATTCCATCTCGGCTTTCGTTTTTATACGTTGCAAATTTCATTATTTTTCCTCGATAAACAATTGGTATTTTAACAATAGTTACATTTATGCCATTACATGCGGGTGAAAGAGAAGTAAGTAGAGGCACAAGTTTATCGTGGGTGTAAGAAAGGGTGTACGCGTAGATTATGAAAATGGCAGGTAAACACCTAAGCTAGCTTGCCGTAGACGTGTTGTAAACCAAACACAACACGTCTATATCGGCAATAATCACTTAGCTAAAAAGAACAAATTAACAGCGTATTAAAGTGAAGCCTAGAGTTTTACCGTCGCTTTATTTATGCCGTATTCTCGTAACTTGTTTGCTATCGCCGTGTGACTTAACCCCAGCTTTTTTGCCAGTTGGCGAGTACTTGGGTAAAAAGGGTAAAGACGCTTGAGGAGGTCTTTTTCAAATTTTTTCACCTCTTCGTCAAGTGTCCCTTCAAAGTTCTCATCAATATACGTAACACTAGGAGCACAACTAGGCAGCTGAATATCTTCTTTGGTAATTTCTTTCCCATCAAGAAGCGACAGAGCGCGATAAAGCGCATTTTGTAGCTGCCTTACATTTCCAGGCCATGGATATTGCTGTAAGAAGTCGACACAAGACTTACTTAATTTCGCAGGTCTGCGCCCTAGCTTGGTACTGTGCTGCAAAATAAATGACTCGGCTAACGGCACAATATCCTGCCTTCTATCTTTCAGCGACGGCATAACAAGGCTTAACACGTTAAGGCGATAGTAAAGCTCTTTTCTAAATCGCCCCTCTTCTACTAGCTGACCTAAATCTCGACAGGTTGTGCAAATAAAACGTACGTCCACAGAAACCGGCTGTGCATCCCCTACTCTTCTGAACTCGCCGTCTTCTAGCACCCTAAGTAATTTAGCTTGAAGCTGGGAAGACATGTCTGCAATTTCGTCTAGTAGTAGTGTTCCCCCCTTGGCCTGCTCAAGCAGACCCACTTTGCCGCTTGACTGATTGTAAGTGCCAGCGGCACATCCAAATAGTTCGGTTTCCGCCACGCTGTCTGGTAAAGACGCACAGTTTAGAGCAAGGAAAGCGCCTTCACTGCGCCGACTCGACTGATGGCAAGCCCGCGCTATCATCTCTTTACCTGTACCGGTTTCACCAAAAATCAAAATGGGCGCGTCTAAATCAGCCACGCGTTTTGCTTCATGAACAGCGCGTTTCATAAAAGATGACTGAGTGACAAACCTGTCAAAACTGTCTGTGGGAGACTGGTGAAAAGCAGTAAACTGCTGGCCTAGCCGCATTTCAGATTTCAAAATAACCACGGCTCCCGCCATGATACTTTTCTGCTCACCATCAGCTACAGTAATGGGCAACATATCTGCAAGGTAATCTTGTTGAATAAATTTTACTTTTGACGATTGCGGGCCGGGCGCTTTACCGTCCATCCACTTCGTAAAGTTAAAACCTTTGACAACTTCACTTATCTCCATGCCGATTATTGTTTCTGAGGGAAGCTCTAATCCTGCACTCACCGCTTCGTTGCAAAGAAGAATACGGCCTTTTGCATCTACAGAAAATACTGGGTCTGGCAATGTGCGGAGTATGGCCGACAGTTGATTTTTTTCACGCTCGCCGGGCATAAATAACGTGGTTTTGACATCGTCGATACCGTCAATTCTACGAATTTGGGGCATGAGATGTTGAAAATCTTCAAATTCAATGTTTGGGAAATTAAGAAAGATTTTTCCTACCGGATCTATTTCGATTCCGCGTAAGTCTATTTCTTTGTTTACGAGGATATCCAGTACGTCTTGAGCAATACCAAGACGGTCCTGACAGCTGATTTCTAGTCGCATAGGGTAAATTATTTATTTGTAAAGATATATGTACAGGATATCATACTTTTACAAAAAGATAACAAGATAATTGTTACTAAAAATTAAAAAACGGGACAGTAGGAAAAATATTACCACCAAAAAAGGGAGACATATTCTGTCTCCCTTTCTTTAATAAGTTTGAAGCGATTTAGACACTTTCGGTTAATATACAGCCAAGACTATTAATGTTTTGGGCAGTTTCTAACACCTAACATTAACCTGCTTTTTTCTCTTTCGGCTCGAACAAGGGTTCGAACAAACCTAGCGATTTAGCTTTAGCAACAAGCGCCATAATGTCCATCTCTGCCAGTTCAAAAAGATGATCAAATTCTGGGAGTATATAATACAGGGGCTGCATGATATCTATTCGATAAGGCGTTCTTAGCGCATCCAGAGCCGATAGAGGCTTTCTCACAGGCACATCACTATCTAGCGCATAAATGGTCTCACCTGGGGACGACAATATACCGCCACCATAAATTTTTAACTCGTCCTTTGCTTTCACTAGACCAAACTCGACGGTAAACCAGTACAGGCGTGCAAGATAAATCCTGTCTTCCTTGCTCGCAGCAAGGCCAAGCTTTCCGTAGGTATGGGTAAAGTGCGCAAAAGCAGGGTTAGTCAATAATGGACAATGACCAAAAACCTCATGGAAAATATCGGGCTCTTGAAGATAATCAAACTCTTCTCTTGAGCGGATAAAGGTAGCTACTGGAAATTGCTTGTTCGCCAATAGGCGGAAAAATTCTCCAAATGGAATTAACGCGGGCACTTCAGCAGTTTGCCATCCGGTTTTCTCTTTGAGCACTTTGTTGATATCCGGCAATTGAGGAATGCTATTCTCACTCAAATTCAGCAGGTTCAAACCGTCTATATATTCATCGCACGCTCGCTCTTTCACTAACGGAATTTGCCGTGCGTAAAGCTCAGACCATATCTGATTTTCTTCTTGCGACCAGGCTATATGACCTTTTTCGTCAGATTCTCGCGATGCATATTGCGTTGTTTTTGGCATAACTTCTAAACCAATAAATTGCTGATTAACTTGATGGTTAGTCTAACCAAAAAGAACCTTCCGAAAAGCATTCCACTATATTGAGCTGCTCGAAACACTGTAACAATGTTTTTACATGAAGCCATAAAGCGCTGATTAAAAACAAAAAAACCACCTACATGAGGTGGCTTCTTGTTACTATGAGCTAAAGTTACAGCCTGCTAATTTCTCTGTTTAACTGGTATTCTTTTGAGGTGACATAAGTTTCTATTTTACGTAACCGAACTTCGGTTTTTTCAAAACGTTTTTTTATGTCATGAAATGCTTGCCTCGGCGGCTCACCGGCTTGCCAAACCTTGGTTTTCACTTCCACTTTTGAATCTCTTGTCTGGCTGCTGGCAGGATTTACCCAGCCCTTGCCCTTTGAAAACTCCTGTGGGGCGGCTTTGCTGCCCTCTAGGTGTTTAGGTTTTTTATCCAAGATAAACCAAGCGGCTATGTACGCAACAAAGATGAACGGACCGGCTAATAAAAAGAAACCGGTGACAACGAGGATCCTTACAAGCCATGTTTCTAATCCAAAGTATTCAGCAATACCTGAGCATACTCCGGCTATTTTTGCGGTGTCTGAATTGCGATAGAGCTGCTTTCCATTTCTCATGCTCTATTCCTCCACTCTGGAGCCTCACTATCGAGAATAGATTCAAGAGTCTCGATACGTTCACTCATTTTCTCAGCTTTGTCAGCCAGCGCACTTAACTCTGCATACTCTTCAGAACTTAGGCCCTGATTCACTTGTTTTTTACTTCGATAGTGCAAAATTAACCAAATTGGGGCGACAAAAATAGTAAACACGACTAAAGGCATTACTAATATCGCAATCATTCCTTCTTCCATCTCGAATTCTCCAACAGTCTCTGATTTACCAGCTTCGCTTAGTCGCGAAGCTGGACGCAAGTTCTTATTATTTATTCAGATTTTTCAGTATTTTTATTGGCGCTTTTCATTTTTGCTTTAAGCGCAGCAAGCTCATCATCAACCTTGTCACCAGCTTCCAGTTCAGCAAACTCATCGTTTAACGATTTTCTGCCCAAGTCATAGGCATCTACTTGCGACTCTAAATCGTCAATTTTACGCTCATACTGCTCAAAGCGCCCCATTGCGTTATCGACCTTGCTGCTATCGAGAGTTTTCTTAACCTCAAGACGCGAACTCGCTGTCTTTTGACGCATAATAATGGTTTTTTGACGGCTTTTCGCATCGGCAAGCTTTTCTTGAAGCTGACCTATCTCGTCTTGTAGCTTGCTAATTTGCGCCTCAACGTTAGCGAGTTCGTTTGATAACGTTTCTGCTGCGTCTGCAGACTTTTTCTTTTCTTGCAGCGCTGCTCTTGCTAAATCGTCTCTGTCTTTGCTTAATGCAAGCTCTGCTTTTGACTGCCAGTCTGCGGCATCGCTCTCATATTTAGAAATCTGACTAACAATCTCTTTCTTGTTTGCAAGGGTCTTTGCTGAGGCAGAGCGCACTTCAACCAGCGTGTCTTCCATTTCCTGAATGATAAGTCTTACCATCTTTTCCGGATCTTCCGCTTTGTCTAAAAGCGAATTGATATTTGAGTTCACAATGTCTGTAAAACGCGAGAAGATACCCATAATAATTACCTCTTAATAGAAATCTGGTCATCATGTAATCTTGAGAAAATATGACTGAACCTGTTTAAGTACACTATTGATACGTGAAAGTCTTAGTGGACCACTGATACTGATTATTTTGTATTGAAAACTACCCTTCTTGTGTATGTCGCTTTTCAAAATACTTGTTGGTATGTTTATTCAATATGCTTGCCAACCTTATCAAACCTGTAAGCGATTAAAATTTCAGCCTTTTTTTAATTTCAAATAATACTCGTTTATCAATTTTTTTTGTTCTACACTATTTGTTAGTCGAAATGACTAACTAATGAGAGATTTAATGAGTAGGTATCGCCAGCAAGACAATTTGCTAGGACAAGCAAATAGTTTCTTAGAAGTATTAGAGCAAATTTCACAAATTGCCCCACTAGACAAGCCGGTGTTAGTTATTGGCGAACGCGGTACAGGTAAAGAGTTAATTGCAGCACGCCTGCACTTTTTATCGAAGCGCTGGGATCAGAATTACGTAAAGCTGAATTGTGCAGCATTAAACGAAAGCTTACTAGAAAGCGAGTTATTTGGTTACGAGGCTGGAGCTTTTACGGGTGCAGCTAAGCGGCGAGAAGGTAGGTTCGAAGTTGCGCATAACGGCACACTTTTTCTTGATGAACTTGCAAACACGTCGGGGCTAATTCAAGAAAAGCTGTTGCGCGTGGTGGAATACGGTGAGTTTGAACGTGTTGGAGGGAGTAAGTCGGTAAAAACTGACGTACGCTTGATAGCTGCTACCAATGAAGATTTACCCGCCTTAGCCGATGCCGGTGAGTTTAGAGCGGACCTACTCGACCGCCTTGCTTTTGACGTTATTACCATTCCTCCTCTTCGCGAACGAAGAGAAGACATAATGATGTTAGCTGAAAACTTTGCCATCAATATGGCAAGAGAAATGGAAATGGAGCTTTTCAGTGGTTTTACTGAAAAGGCCAAGCGCACATTACTCGAATACGAATGGCCGGGTAACATTCGCGAATTAAAAAATGTAGTGGAGCGTGCTGTTTACAGAACGAATAATCCGCATCTTCCGGTACATGAGATCGTTTTAGACCCTTTCGAGTCGGCATTTAGACCAAAGGGAAGAGTTCGCACTCAGGATAGAGTAACAAGCGGTACCACCAAAGAAGCCCCTAAGCCTGAGGCAGCACCTGCTAACGTGGCAGACACGGTTCAGGAGGTTTCCTCTACCAAAAGTTCACTGCCCACAGATTACCCCATCGATCTTAAAGAACGCTCACAGCAATTTGAGATTGATATTATCAAACAAGCTCTCTCAGACAGTCAGTTTAATCAGAAAAAGACAGCAGAAAAACTGAGCCTAACGTATCATCAGCTAAGAGGTTACTTGAAAAAGTACAATCTCTTAGACTCATCTGCACAAATCAGTGAGGATTAATTGATGTTAGCCAGTATGTTAAAACGCGTTGCAGTATGTGCCTTAACGGCAGTGTGCGTGGTGTCTTGCGCAAAGCAAAACAAGCAACCCTTTTACAGCACTGGTGTGGTTTACTGCTCTGAGAGTAACCCAGTTACATTTAACCCGCAGCTTGATACATCAAGCACAACATCTGATGCGACATCGCATCAACTTTACGACAGATTACTCGACTTCGATCCAGACTCTGGCCGTATTGTTCCTAGCCTCGCTAGCAGTTGGCTGGTGTCAGACGACGGTTTAACTTATGCCTTTCAATTACGCAGAGATGTTGAGTTTCACAATACCGATTACTTCACCCCTTCTCGTAACTTTAACGCCAGCGACGTGCTCTTCAGCATTAATCGATGGCGATTGCCCACTCATCCATTTCACAACGTTTCGAATGGAAGCTATCCCTATTTTGAAAGCTTAGGATTAGCCGACAACATAGCTAATGTAGAAAGAGTAAATGGCTATCGCGTAGAAATAACGTTGAAACGCAGAGACAGTTCGTTCTTAGCTAACTTGGCTACTGATTTTTCTGTGATTTTGTCTCAGGAGTACGGCTCTCAACTTTTTAAAGAAGGCAACCCAAGCCAGATTGATCAATTGCCTGTTGGAACCGGCCCGTATAAATTCGAAAGCTTTCGAAAAGATAGCTATATCAAATACCTTCATCATGAAAATTATTGGCGCCGAGATATTAATGCTGGCGTAAATGCCCTTACTGAAAATATTGATGAAGGTATAGAAGGGAACACCGAGGACAATACTAAAGATAACAATGAGGAGCTTGGAGTAGCCAATGCCGACACTAGCGTAAAACAACTTATTTTTGATATTACGCCTCGAAGCTCTCTAAGGCTGGCAAAGCTGATGACTGGAGAGTGTGACGCTACCGCTTTTCCGGCGCAAACCGAGCTTGAAGTTATAAGAAATAGAGAAGACTTAACCCTTGCTGAAAAGCCTGGCTTGAACATTGGTTTTTGGGCTTTTAATACTCAACGGGCCCCTTTCGACAACCCAAATGTAAGACGTGCCTTAGCCATTGCAATTGACAAAAACACGCTTCTTGAAGCCGTATATTTCGACAGTGCTTCCCGAGCTAAAAGTCTTCTACCGGCGGCTAGTTGGGCGTATCAAAACGACGCTGACGATACAGCATACAACCCCGTTTTAGCGAGAAGACTGCTCGCCGAAGCGGGAATTGAGCCGGGCTTCTCAATGACAATTTGGGCAATGCCGGTAGAACGCGCATACAACCCTAACGCGATGAAAATGGCAGAACTGATTCAACGTTATCTGCGAGAAGTCGGCGTAGAAGCCAACATTGTGACTTATGATTGGAAAACGTTTAGGCGACACCTGCAGGAAGGATTGCACGATTCAGTATTAATTGGCTGGTCTGCGGATAACGGCGATCCGGATAACTTTTATCGCCCGCTACTGAGTTGTGGTGCTATCCCCTCTGGCACAAACCGAGCCATGTGGTGCGACAAAGATTATGATAGGCTAATTAATGAAGCGTTAAAAACAGAAGATCTCGACAAACGAAGAGCCATTTATCATCAAGTAAATAGACTCATGTTTGAACGCCTTCCGCTTGTTCCAATTGCACACGCTTATCGCTATCAAGCATACAGAAATGAGGTAAAAGGGATGACCATCAACCCCTTTGGTGGCGTTCGTTTTGGTGGAGTAGAAAAAGTACTGTGATTCGGATCCTAGCTCGCTACAGCATTCTTTTTGTGCTAACCCTTCTGGTGTTGGCGGTGATGTCGTTTTCGCTCGCGTATCTATTTCCCGGTGATGTACTGGCAAATCTCACTGGTATTGTGCCGGCTAACGACGAACAAAGAGCCGCTTTGGAAAAGCAATTTCGCCTAGATCGGTCTTACTTAGTTCAGTTTTTCTATTACATGGGAGACTTGTTTAGTGGCGAGTGGGGTTACAGCTTTACTTCCGGCATACCACTGCGCGAAGAAATTGGAATTGCCATGCCGGCTACTATTGAGTTAGCCACTTACTCCATGTTGATGGCACTGGTTATTGGTATTCCGCTTGGATACTATGCTGGCATGCGTTGCTACTCTTCCTCCGACTACATCATTAACACCACCAGCATTACAACTTACTCTTTTCCGGTATTTTGGTTTGCATTATTACTCATACTCGTTTTCAGTCTTCAGTTAGATAAGGCACCGCTTTCAGGCAGAATAAGCTTGTTATTTGATGTTGAGCCCGTGAGTGGGTTTATATTAATAGACATTTTACTCTCAGATTTAGAGAACAAGCGATTAGCATTTAAAGATGCTATGTCTCATCTCACACTTCCTACTATTGCCATTGGTGCTATATCTACAGCATCGATAGTGCGAATCACGAGACGCTCGGTGATTGACGCAAAAAACCAGCCTTATATCGCCGCCGCAATGTCTAGGGGATTGTCTGGGGGGCAGATTTTTTTTAGGCATATACTCAGAAACGCGCTGCTTCCCATATTGCCGCTAATGGCTATTCAAATAACCACGCTTATCACTAATACTATGATTGTGGAAACTCTTTTCTCATGGCCTGGTATTGGCAACTGGCTCATTCAGGCTATTTATCAACGGGATTATCCGGCTCTTCGCGTGGGAATGCTGGCGGTATCCTCGCTGGTGATTATGCTCACCATTACAGTTGATATGTTCAACAGACTTATAGATCCAAGCAGAGAGAAGTACGAGCATGCCGCAATTTAGTTTGTACGAAGAAGAGTTTCACCCCTCTCCTTGGCAACGTACATGGCGAGCGTTTAGAGCCAGCCACATTGCTATGGCAGGCGCTGTGCTGCTTGCCATATTTGTGATTTTTGCTATTTTCGCACCGCTTCTTACGCCATACGGTGCCAATGAACAAAACATAGACGGCCTTTTAGTACCGCCTAGTTGGATGGGTAATGGCTCCATATCTCATCTCTTCGGCACCGATTCGCTGGGAAGAGATTTATTTACTCGAGTTATTTATGGGTGTCGTATTACCTTGGGCTCCGCCTTTATTACGGTGGTAATCGCTATGCTAATTGGCGTAAGCCTTGGCGCTTTTGCAGGCATGCTTCGCGGTGTGCGTTCAAGTATTGCCAATCACTTTCCCGATGCGCTTATGGCAATTCCAACATTACTCATTGCTATTATCATCGTTGCTATATTCGGCACTGGGCTGGTCAATAGTATGTGGGCAATTACGTTGGCTCTCATTCCTCAGTTTGTTCATCATACCCGCAGCCTTGTGCGCAGTGAAATGAAAAAAGACTATATTGTGGCATCCAAGCTTGATGGTGCAAACAAGTGGCAATTGTTCACTTACTCAATATTACCCAATATGACTGAAATGCTAGTAGTTCAAGGTACTATTGCGCTATCAATAGCAGTAATCGATATAGCGGCTCTTGGCTTTTTAAATTTAGGCGCACAATCTCCGCTACCTGAATTAGGTGCCATTTTATCTGATGGTCTGGATGTAACCTACTTAGCTCCATGGAATGTTGCTCTACCCGGAATGACGATTTTTCTTCTCGTGCTTTCAATCAATGTAGTAGGCGACGGACTCCGTTCTGCCTTAAGAAAAAGGGTTAATCACTAAAATGCCAATGTTAGATATTAAAAACCTGACGCTAGAGATGCACAGCAGTGAGGGCACTATTAAGGCATTAGATAAGGTCAACCTGTCTGTAAGCAGCGGCGAAATTCGCGCGTTGGTTGGAGAATCAGGCTCTGGTAAGAGTTTAATTGTGGCGGCAATTTGCGGAGCTCTTCCCACAGAGTGGACACTTACTGCAGATAGAATGAGCTGGAATGGTGATAACTTACTGGGCATGTCGGCTCAGCAGCGTCGGGAAGTTATGCGTCGTGAGATAGCGGTGGTTTTCCAAAATCCCCAAGCGAGTTTGGACCCCTCTGCCACACTAGGAGAGCAACTAGAAGAGAGTATTCCCAGTGAGTTTGTTCAGGGAAACTGGTTTTGGCAGCGAGCTCAGCATCGTAAAAAAATTGCCATCAGTACTGTTCATAAAGTAGGAATTAAGCACCATAAGCATTATTTAAGTGCCTATCCCCATCAAATACCCGCAGACATTGGTCAAAAGTTTATGATTGCCATGGCGCTTGTGTCTCAACCTACACTTCTTATTGCAGACGATCCCACACGAGGAATGGAGCCTACAACCAAAACACAAATTCTAAAGCTCTTTACTCGACTAAACCAAACCCGTTCTTTATCTATTTTGTTTGTGAGTCACGACCTGCTTGCCATTGCCAGTATGTCGCATACCATGACGGTGCTTTATGCTGGACAAACCGTTGAATCTGGCAGAATGAAGCATATTAAAAAGCGTCCACTGCACCCGTATACAAAGGCTTTGCTAGACAGCGCACCGAGCTTTAGGAAAGATTTACCTCCTAAGTCTCACCTGCCGACTATTGCTGGATCAATTCCTACTTTGCAACATTTACCCATTGGCTGTCGACTTGGACCGAGATGCCCGAGAGCTCAGCGCGCATGCGTTCAAACGCCTGTAGTACGCAAAATTCACGACCACAGTTATAGTTGCCACTTTCCGCTACATATGGAGAAGCTATGACCGACGTAATGCACGTTAAGCAATTAACCTTTTTGCACAATGAAAAAAAGCGTTGGTTAAAGCGCCCTGAAGTTTTTAAATTGGGCCCCATTGAGCTTACCGTTAAACGAGGCGAAACCGTGGCTATTATTGGCGAAAACCGCTCTGGTAAATCACTATTGGCAAAGCTGCTTGTGGGCGCCGTTCGTGCCGACGAGGGTGAAATAGAAATTAATGAACACAAGTATTTAGCCAAATATAAATCTAAAGATGGTCAACGCAAGCGCACTCATGACATTCGCATGATTTTACAACATAGTAGTGAAACCATGAATCCATCGGTGCCCGTTGGACGCATTCTTGATGAACCTTTGCGTTTGAATACTCAGCTAGATGCCTCTGAGCGTAAAGAGGTGATAGAAGATACTCTGGTTAAAGTGGGCCTGTTACGGGAGCACTATTACTTCTATAGGAATATGCTTTCAGACGGTCAACAACAACGCATTGCGTTAGCACGAGCAATAATGCTTAAACCTAAAGTACTTGTGGCAGATGAGCCTTTTGCTGCGTTAGATCCTTCCATACGCTCACAAACCGTGAACTTAATATTGGCTTTACAGCAAGAGCTTGGGTTAGCCTTTATTTTTATTAGTCATAACTTGGGAATTGTGCGTCACATCGCAGACAAAGTGATTGTGATGGAAAAAGGGCAAATTGTTGAAGAGGGCAAAACGGAAACAATCTTCCGCTGGCCTCAGCATACCAGAACCAAAAAATTGGTTACGGCTTACCATTCTCTCGTACCCCAGCAAACCATTCGATAACAAAAAACGGTGCCTCATTAAGCACCGTTTTTGATATCTGAATTGAGGACGATTTTACGTCAGTCCAAGAGACAAATTATGTTGTACCATCAGTCCGCATAGATAATTAACCTACCAACGCGAGAAGTATTCCTGCGGCAACGGCCGAGCCAAGTACACCTGCCACATTAGGGCCCATGGCGTGCATCAACAGAAAATTGTGAGGATTGGCTTCCAGGCCCACTTTATTTACCACCCTAGCTGCCATTGGCACAGCAGAAACACCTGCAGCACCTATGAGCGGATTAATATCTCCGCCACTCAGTTTGCTCATTAACTTGGCCATAAGTACCCCAGTGGCGGTACCAATTGCAAAAGCGATAGCCCCTAAACCAAGAATACCGAGGGTTTCTACCGTAAGGAAAGCTTCTGCTGACAGTTTCGAACCAACCGCAAGACCAAGAAATATGGTGACTGTATTAATAAGTTCATTTTGAGCCGTTTTGCTTAAGCGGTCTACCACCCCACATTCTTTCATTAAGTTTCCAAAGCAAAACATACCAACAAGGGGCGTTGCTGCAGGTAAGAATAAAATAGTAAGAAACAATACCGCCAGAGGGAAAATGATTTTTTCTCGCTGGGACACAAATCGTAATTGCCCCATCTTTATTTCGCGCTCAGCCTTTGAGGTTAACGCTTTCATAATAGGAGGCTGAATAATGGGAACTAACGCCATATACGAATAAGCGGCTACGGCTATTGCTCCCAATAAATCTGGTGCTAATCGCGATGCCAAAAAAATGGCTGTAGGACCGTCCGCGCCGCCGATAATGGCGATTGCACTGGCATCTTTTAACGTAAACTCAAATCCGGGCAACAAATTCAATGCAATAGCACCAAACAGAGTGGCAAATATTCCAAACTGAGCGGCGGCCCCTAACAGCAGCATTTTAGGGTTAGCAATTAATGCGCTGAAGTCAGTCATTGCACCAACGCCCATAAAAATAAGCAGTGGAAATACTCCGGTATCTATGCCAATTTTGTAAATATAATGCAGCAACCCACCGGCCTCTGAAAAGCCGGCTATGGGGATATTAGTAAGCAACGCGCCAAAGCCTATGGGCAGTAGCAATAGCGGCTCAAACTTCTTTACAATAGCCAAGTAGAGCAAGCCGAACCCCACTAGCATCATAACAAGCTGTCCCATTTCAAAATGGGCAAGCGCAGTACTTTCCCAAAGCAATAGTAACTTATCCATGTACTACCCCAACGCAATCAGTGGCTGCCCACTGCTTACGGCGTCGCCATCATTCACCAGAATATCGCTCACTGTACCTGTATAGGCAGAGCGAATTTCCGTCTCCATTTTCATCGCTTCTAATATGATCACCACATCGCCTTCTGAAACGGAATCTCCCTTGCGAACGAGAATTTTAAACACGTTCCCAGCCAAAGGCGCATCGATAGACTCACTCACCTGAGATGATGCAGGGGTTGACGATGAAGTGGTCTGCGATGAAACCTCTTTGGGTGTTTCATTTTGCGCTGCGCCTGAGGTTGCAGATGTAACACTGGTAAGCGTTCCAGATGGGGCCACTTCTACATGGTATACTTTACCATCAACATTAACGTCGTAAGAGGCTATGTTTTCTGATGCTATGTTTTCAGAAGCCCCGTTATTAGAACCTATCTCATTCAAACCAATAGTGTTAGACGCAGTTGTTGCATCTGCTGATTTATCATCTTGTGTAGATGTCTTAGCAGGCGCTGCATCAGAGACTCCGGGGGGCGCCTCAAAAGCATCAGGATTACCGCGATTAGTCAGAAATTTAAGCCCAATTTGAGGAAAAAGTGCGTAAGTCAGCACATCATCAATTTTGGCGTCGCACAGCGTTATGTTCTTTTTGTCCGCTAGCTCGTCTAACTCTTTTTCAAGCTTATCAAGTTCTGGCTCGATATTATCAGCAGGTCGGCATGTTATCGGCTCACTGCCATCTAACACACGCGCTTGTAACTCAGAGTTAACGGGTGCGGCGGTAGCGCCATATTCACCCTTTAGCACCCCCGCGGTTTCTTTAGTGATACTTTTATAGCGTTCGCCGGTTAATACATTTAATACCGACTGAGTACCTACAATTTGTGACGTCGGCGTAACAAGAGGTATAAAGCCGAGATCTTCACGAACTCGAGGAATTTCTTTTAGCACCTCTTCAAACTTATCTTCTGCTCCTTGCTCTTTAAGTTGGCTTTCCATATTCGTTAGCATACCACCGGGAACCTGGGCGAGAAGTATACGCGCATCCACCCCCTTTAAGCTGCCCTCAAATTGACTGTATTTCTTTCTTACCTCTCGAAAATAGCTCGCAATCTCTTCTAAATGTGGCAGCGAGATGCCTGTATCTCGTTGCGTTCCCTCCACAATCGACACCATGGTTTCAGTGGCGGTGTGCCCGTAGGTCATACTCATAGAGGATATTGCGGTGTCAAGCATATCAATGCCCGCATCAACGGCTTTTTGATAAGTTGCAGTACTGAGCCCGGTAGTAGCGTGACATTGCATAGCAATGGGCACGTGAACTGTTTCTTTTAGCCCCGAAATTAATGCCTCACATTCATAGGGTTTGAGTAAACCTGCCATGTCTTTAATGCATATGGAATGTACACCAAGGTCTTCCAACTGTTTGGCCATGTCTAACCACAATTCTAAACCGTGAACAGGACTTACTGTATAGGAGATAGTTCCCTGAGCATGTGCTCCGCTGTCGATTGCGGCTTTAACCGCTGTTTTGAGGTTTCGGATATCATTCATTGCATCGAAAATTCGGAAAACATCGACGCCACTCTCGTGTGCTCGTTCAACAAAGCGCGTTACTACGTCATCGGCATAGTGCCGGTACCCCAGGAGATTTTGTCCACGCAGCAGCATTTGTTGTCTGGTGTTGGGCATCGCTTTTTTTAGTTGTCTAATGCGCTCCCAAGGATCTTCTCCCAGATAGCGGATACAAGCATCAAAGGTTGCTCCTCCCCATGACTCTACAGACCAGAAACCAGCGCTGTCTAATTTCTCTGCAATGGGAAGCATATCTTCAATACGCATTCGGGTTGCCAGTAACGATTGATGCGCATCACGTAAAACAAGCTCAGTAAGGGCAAGAGGCTTAGTCATGGTAAATCCTTGAAATTATGAATTCTTATTGGTTTTTCGATGTGCGTGTATAGCGGCAGAAATTGCGGCGATGACATTCTTTTCGATGCCTGAGCCATCAGTGATTGAACCTTCAACGCTTGGTTGTTGCGCATTAGCCCTTCTGTCAGCCACAACTGATTCTGAGGCTACTTCGCCTGGAAATACGCTACAGAATTTCGCTATTAAATGAATGCCTAATATAAGCAAGCCAAGAAAAGAAAAGACAAACACCATGCCTATTAGCATTAAAGAAGCGGCCTCTAATAGAAGGCTAGCAACAGAATCGGTATTCATGCGTGCTCACAAGTTTGTTGTTGTGGTTAAATAACTATCACGGGGTTACTCAAACTTCAACAAAGCTAAGGAACATTTAGTAAAAAGCGAGGAAATAGAGGGAGGACGAGTAAGAGAAATGACTACCCCATAGCATGCTGTTTTGACAGACATAAAAAAACCCACCTCAATGAGGTGGGCTCTCTTATATGGCGCGTGTGGAAGGATTCGAACCTCCGACCGCCTGGTTCGTAGCCAGGTACTCTATCCAGCTGAGCTACACACGCGTAAACTGTTTTACTTTCAATTTTTACATCGAAAGGTGACGCTTCAAATAAGTGGCGCGTGTGGAAGGATTCGAACCTCCGACCGCCTGGTTCGTAGCCAGGTACTCTATCCAGCTGAGCTACACACGCGCAATAAACTTTTTGTCGACCGCCACTATCAACGAATAATGGCGGAGAGGGAGGGATTCGAACCCTCGGTACGAATTAACGTACGGTTCCTTAGCAGGGAACTGGTTTCAGCCACTCACCCACCTCTCCTTGAGTGCGGGATGCATTTTACGGATTCACTGGCTTGAGTCAAACCTTTTTTAGGAAGAAAGTGTTCGTCCGCTGTCATTTTAAACGATTCGTTTAAAAAACACGTAATTTGAATGCTGGTTAAACAGTATAAACACGATTTCAAAGAATGCCATGCATAAAATGGCTTATACCGCTGTGCATATATATGTGTATAGATGCCTACCCACTCAGCGAGACTTAAAACGTTGGTAATCCCGGCGTGTTAACGCAGGTATAGCGGTTCTACATCAAGGTGACGCAACAATAATAAAAACACCAACAAAAAAGGCCGGCGTGCGCCGACCTTCCCCAGTGAAGCTCTATTAACGCTTACTCTGCGGAATCGGGCTGTCCGCCCTTTTCAGCTTGAATGCGCATATATATCTCTTCACGGTGCACAGAAACTTCTTTTGGTGCGTTAACACCTATTCGTACCTGATTCCCTTTTACGCCTAACACAGTAACAGTAACATCGTCACCAACCATAAGCGTTTCACCAACTCGACGAGTCAAAATAAGCATTCGCTTGCTCCTGTTCCTTTATATTTAACGTTTCCATTATAGTTCGCTTACTCGCCGGCACGACCCAGCGGAAGCACAGTGATTCCCTGTCTCTGTGTCACTTCAAAAACTCACTGTTATATGCACTTATCATTATAGCTTATCTTGTAACCAAGCGTTAACCGAATCTAACGCCTTATTAAGATTTTCCGGCTGGTCTCCACCAGCTTGAGCCATATCTGGCCTACCGCCGCCTTTACCACCAACCTGAGAGGCTACAAAGTTAACCAATTCACCTGCTTTAACTTGCCCGGTAAGTTTTTTGGTTACGCCAACAATCAGGTTAACTTTAGATTCGTTTGCTACACCTAATACTACGATACCTTCGCCTATTCGGTTCTTTATATCGTCCATCATTGAACGTAACGACTTGGCCTCAACACCTTCAAGGTTCGCAACAAGTACCTTAACACCGTTTATTTCTACCGTATTACTAAGCATATCAGCACCCTGCTGACTTGCCAGTTTTTGTTTCGCCGCAGTGAGCGATTTTTCTAATTCTTTAGTATGACTTTGCAATACAGACACGCGATCTACTACATTAGTTGGGTCTGTTTTCAACATTGCAGACAATGAAGCTAGCGTGGTTTGCTGGTTCTGAATCATTTCTATTGCATATTCGCCAGTGACAGCTTCTATCCGACGCACGCCTGAGGCTATACCGGCTTCGCTTACTATTTTGAAAAGACCGATATCACCGGTTCTTTCAACGTGAGTACCACCGCAAAGTTCTACTGAGAATGGCCCCATGGTAACAACGCGAACTTTTTCGTCGTATTTTTCACCGAATAATGCCATGGCACCTGACGCTTTAGCATCTTCAAGTTCCATAAGTTGAGTGGTTAGCGCATGGTTAGCCCTTACTTCTGCATTTACTCTTCGCTCAATCTCAGCAATTTGCTGTGCAGAAAGCGATTCGAAATGAGAAAAATCAAAACGCATTCGAGGCGCCTCAACAAGAGAGCCTTTTTGTGTGACGTGGTCGCCAAGAATTTCACGCAGTGCCGCGTGTAAAAGGTGCGTTGCACTATGGTTCTTTTTAATCGATTCTCGGTTTGCAATATCAATAGCAGCTTTAACGGTATCTTTTTTCTTCACCGTACCTTTTGCCACGCCTCTATGAGCAAAGGCTTTACCCATTTTTTGTGTGTCAGAAACCACAAACTCGCCATTAGCAACTCGTAAAACTCCTTTGTCACCCGATTGACCACCGCTTTCCGCATAAAACGGCGTATTATCTAGCACCACTACGCCCTCTTGGCCGTCTTCTAAGGTACTTACAAACTCATTGTCAGCAATAAGTTCAACGACAGTAGCGCTGCCTTCAACTTCCGTGTAGCCGGTGAAAGCAGTTTCTTGCTCTACCACCAACCTGCTGTTGTAGTCGGTTCCAAAGTTACTGGCTTGTTGTGCTCTTGCGCGCTGCTCTTGCATTGCGGCTTCAAAGCCTGCTTCGTCTATTTTTAGCTCATGCTCGCGGGCAACATCGTTGGTCAAATCAACTGGGAAGCCGTAGGTATCGTAGAGTTTAAATACGATATCGCCTGGAATAGTATCGCCCTTTAACGACTCAAGCGTATCGTTAAGCATTGCCATGCCGCGAGCTAGTGTCTTGCTAAACTGCTCTTCTTCTACACGAAGTACCTTTTCAACCACTGGCTTTTGATCAACAAGCTCCGGATAGGCTTCTCCCATTTCACTCGCTAGAGATGCAACTAACTTGTAGAAAAAGATGTCGTCTGCGCCAAGTTTGTAACCATGACGTACAGCTCGGCGGATAATTCTTCTAAGAACGTAACCACGACCTTCGTTCGATGGCATTACCCCGTCGCAAATTAAGAAACTACAAGAGCGAATATGATCAGCAATAACGCGCAGCGATTTGTCTTCCAAATCAGTGGTACCAACGATATCAGCCGCTGACTTAATAAGGTTTTGAAACAAGTCTATCTCATAGTTACTGTGTACATTCTGGAGTATTGCAGAAATGCGCTCTAGTCCCATTCCCGTATCGATAGAAGGTGCCGGAAGCGACTCCATACTGCCATCGGCCTGCTTGTTGTATTGCATGAATACAAGATTCCAGATCTCGATAAAGCGATCACCATCTTCTTCTGGCGTTCCAGGAGGGCCACCCCAAATATGTTCACCATGGTCGTAAAAGATTTCAGAACAAGGGCCGCAAGGTCCGGTATCACCCATAGACCAAAAGTTGTCAGATGTACTTATGCGAATAATTTTCTCTTTAGGAACGCCAATGTGGTTTTCCCAAATATCAAAAGCTTCATCGTCTTCAGAGTAAACCGTAACTAACAGCTTTTCTTTCGGTAGGCCTACTTCTTTAGTCAGGAAAGTCCACGCAAACTCAATGGCTTCTTTTTTGAAATAATCACCGAAGCTAAAGTTACCTAGCATTTCAAAGAAAGTATGGTGACGTGCTGTATAACCTACGTTTTCCAAATCATTGTGCTTACCGCCAGCTCGAACACAGCGCTGTGATGAAACCGCGCGGTTGTAGCTTCGCTTATCAGCACCAAGAAGCGTATCTTTGAACTGGTTCATACCTGCATTAGTAAAAAGAAGCGTAGGGTCGTCTGCCGGCACGAGTGAGGAGCTTGCTACGGCGTGATGGCCATGACTTTTAAAATAATCGATAAACTTATTGCGTAAGTCAGCAGTTGATATTGTCATTGAAAACCTAACTTCCTTTATACTAGTAATGGGACGGTGCGAAACATTTCCTCAGAAATAACTGCCGAGCGAAATGTTAACAAAGGGATATTCACAAACAGTTGTGTTTATCTCGCACAAATTTGCGCAACAATACCACGATTCAGTCATTTCTGTTAAGTGTAAGACGCTTTGTAATGGCGCAAATCTGTCATATATTTCGCTAATTTGAGGGTGTTTGGGTGCTTACTCGTTGCTCACTGCGTAATCGATATGGTCTTGATAAAAACCCCGGTATTGTAGAAAGCGTTTTTGCTTTTGGCGCAGTGCGTAATCGGTTTCAAAAAAATCACCGAACTTTTTGGTCTTTACTTTTTTCGCGCTTTCAAACCAATCGGCTTCTATTTCAAGAAGCGCGTCTCGCACTATGCCCTCATCTACGCCGTATTGCTGCAGATCTAACTTTATGACTCTAGGCCCCTTCCCCTTTAAGTAAAGCGTGCGCGCTCTGCTACAGGCAAACCGGTGATCGCTTTGCAAGTCTCTGTTGCGAAATTCATCCAATATGGGCAGGAAATCATCGCTTTCAATTCCCTTTTGAGAAAGCTTGCGCACTACCTCACTGTAACTATGCTCTCGTCGTGCCAGCATGCGAGTAATCGCGTCAATAATGATCTTTCTGTCAAACTCTGACATTTTTGTGAACTAGCCCCTTATCAATTTTCGTAAACATTTTGTTTTATATAAACGTGGCGTGTCGTTTTTGTCATAAAGGTTTTTGTCATAAAGAAAGTCCGCAATAACAAGTAGCCATAAATAACGAGCACATTCTAGCTTTACCGCTTGAGAGTCGCACCCCCTAACGCAAAATTACTGCTGAAATAACAATGCGCGTAAATCAATGAACGAAAAAATAGTAATACATGACAGCATAGCAACCATTGCGAAAGAACAGTGGAACCAGCTTGCACACAATGCTGGGCCTTTTCTTCAGTATGAATTTTTAAGCGCATTAGAGGTTTCTGGTTGCTGCGGAGGCGACACGGGTTGGCAGCCCTTTCATGTTACGGTGGAACGCGAGGGCAGAATTGTTCTTGCCGCTCCCGGCTACCTCAAAACTCATAGCTACGGAGAATACGTCTTCGATCATGCCTGGGCCAACGCTTATCATCAGCATGGATTGGAATACTACCCTAAATGGATTGCGGCGGTACCTTTTACACCGGTTACGGGACGACGACTATTAGTAAAAGAGGAAAACCTACTTAGCGCTGATCTCGTTCAGGATATTGGCAATTCATTGAAGACAGAATGTGAATCTCGATTCGGTGAAAGCCTTTCCTCTCTTCACTGGTTGTTTGTCGGCGAAGATGAAGACCAGGCTCTCGATGAAGAACGCCAATACTTAACTCGCCACAGCGTTCAGTTTCAATGGCATAACTACAATTATGCCGGTTTCGATGACTTTCTTAGCGCACTGACGTCAAGAAAGCGAAAATCTATTAACAAAACTCGAAAAGCGCTGTTAGACAAAGGGATCCGCTTTTCACATCGAACTGGCCGTAGTATTGATGCAGACACTCTCTCTTTCTTTGTTAAGTGCTATCAATCGACTTATCTAAAACGAAGCGGTCATGTGGGATATCTTAACAAAGCATTTTTTGAAACCCTGGTGAACACGATGAGCGAACGCATTCTTATTGTTACCGCCGAAGAACACCAAGTGCCCATTGCCAGCGCCCTATTTTTTTATGACAGCTCAGGCCTTTACGGCAGATATTGGGGAGCGTTAAAGCAGGTTGATAGCTTGCACTTTGCCTGCTGCTATTTTGAGGGAATAGAGTTCGCCATTAACAACAAGCTACCTCACTTTAACCCCGGTACCCAGGGCGAGCACAAAATACTCCGGGGCTTTGAACCCGTTTACTGTAAATCTAAACATCAGCTTTTAGAGTTTGCTTTTCACGATGCTGTCGCAAATTTTTTACAGCAAGAAAACCAACATATCGTTCACTATTTTAATCAGGCACAGAATGCTTTACCTTTTAATCAGGAATTTGTGCCTACTTTAAAAACAAAAAGTGTCATTCATCCTAACGACGACACATAAAATCAAAACGAGAAATCTTATGAAATATAAATTATTAGCCGTAGCAGTTGCGGCATCACTAGGCCTTGCCGGTTGTGGTCAACCAGAACAAGCAAAAGAACAGATGACCAAAGCAGAGACTGCGGAACAAACAAAAGCGGAAGCTGAACTGGGGTCATTCGGTGTAGACCTTTCTGCACGCAACGAACAAGTGAAGCCTGGTGACGACTTCTTTATGTATGCAAGCGGCACTTGGTACGACAACTATGAGCTACCCGCTGACAAAACTCGCTACGGAGCCTTTACGGCACTTGCAGAGCGCAGTGAAGAGCAAGTAAAAACCATTATTGACGGGCTAACAGAAAAAGAAAACCTGAATGCTGACGAAAAGTTAGTGAAAGACTTTTATGTTTCATTCATGGACACAGACACAATCAATGAAAAAGGAATAGCTCCGATCAGCGATGTGTTAGACACCATTAACAACATCGAAAGCACAAAAGATCTGACCGCAGCATTTGGTAAAAGCTGGCTATACGGTTACAGCACGCCTATTGGCGGTGGTATGTGGTATAACCGACTCGATCCTAACGAATATCAGCTAAGCGTTGGTGTGGGTGGCTTAGGTTTACCTGACAGAGACTACTACTTAAGCGATAGCGAGCGATTTGTAAAAATTCGCGAAGCCTATGTTGCGCATATTGAAGAGATGCTTACCCTTGCTGGCGAAGAGAACGCTGCTGAAAAAGCGGCAAATATTATGGCCCTTGAAACTCAGTTGGCAGAAGTACAGTGGCCGCGTGAAAAACGCCGTAACCGCGATCTTACTCTTAACCAAATAGAGCGCAGTAAGCTTACTGATACTTACCCTGGCTTTGATTGGGATGTTTACTTCGCACAAATGGACTACCAAGTACCTGAGCTAAACATCACTCAGCCAGAACCGGTGAAAGATGTCATCAAGCTTATCAATCAAGCAGACCTTGCAGATTGGAAATCGTACCTTAAGTATCACACCATCTCTAATAATGCGGACTTGCTCTCAGAAGATGTCTATATGGCCAACTTCGATTTTTACGGTCGCACGTTAAACGGTCAGCAAGAGCCACGTCCGCGCTGGAAGCGCGCGCTAAGCCAGATGTCTAGCACCCAGTCACTTGGCTTTGCAATAGGCAAAATTTATGTTGATGAGTACTTCCCTGAAAGTTCTAAAACTCAGATGGCCGAATTGGTTGAAAATCTTCGCGCCGCATTGGGTGAGCGCATAGACACACTAGACTGGATGGGTGAAGAAACAAAAGTAAACGCAAAAGAAAAGCTGATGGCTTTCCGCCCGAAAATTGGCTACCCAGATGAGTGGCAGTCTTTTGATGGCGTCACGATTAGTGATAGCGACCTGGTTGGTAATGTTCGCAATTTACGTGAATTCTTCCATGCAGAGTCTGTTGAACGTGAACTTAAAAAAACCGACCGTGAGCGTTGGGGCATGACACCACAGCGAGTTAACGCTTACTACAACAGTTCGTTCAACGAAATTGTATTCCCTGCTGCTATTTTGCAGCCTCCGTTTTTCGATCCCAATGCCGACCCTGCGGTTAACTATGGTGCAATTGGTGCCGTCATTGGACACGAAATGGGACATGGTTTTGATGACCAAGGCTCTAAGTCAGATGCAAACGGTATTCAAACTAATTGGTGGACAGACGAAGATCGCGCCGCATTTGAAGAAAAAGCAGACGCGCTCGCAGAACAGTACAGCAAATATGAGCCAATAGAAGGCAACTTTGTTAACGGTAGAAACAGCTTAGGCGAGAACATCGGGGATGTGGGCGGCCTGGCAATGGCATATCACGCTTATAAGTTAAGCCTTAACGGTGAGGAAGCACCTGTTATCGACGGACTTACTGGCGATCAACGCTTCTTCTTAGCATGGGCTCAAGTTTGGAAAGAAAAACGTACTGAGCAAAGTATGCTAAATCAGCTTCGCGCAGGTACTCACGCTCCAGGGCGCTTCCGTGCACAAGCACCTCGTAACCACGATGCGTGGTATGAAGCGTTTAACGTGCAGCCTGGCGATGAACTGTACCTTGCTCCAGAAGAGCGCGTACGTATTTGGTAATAGGTATTGAAAGACTGTATTCAGCTGAACTAGGACGGATTCAGTTCAGCTGCTATACATGATTTAAACTGCTTAGGTTAAGAGGCATCATAGTAATCTATGATGCCTTTTTTATTGGGCCTAGGGTAATTTAGCGATGAAGTTACGTAAAAACGTTACCAGATCTGTAATGTAAGCCCCGGATTTGAATAGCACTTTTGATTTAGGTTTAAGGCTGATTAATAGCCTAAAATAACAAAACTTACGATTTGCCGTGTTGTGCTATCAAGTCTCTTACGTATTGTTTGATTCGAGTGACTGGCTCTGCAAAATCGCCGTGTCCAACGCTTCCCATAGAATAGCGTAACCAGTAGCCATCAATTAATGCAGACGTTGATGCCGCTGCATGTCTTGCATGTGCTTTTGGCAAAAGTTGACGGTAGCTAAAGGCTAAATTGCTCTCTAAACGCTTATGATTAATACATTGAAGCCTGTGCAAGTTTTCATTATGAAGTGAAAGAGCCCAAAAGTTAAACCATGTATTAGTTGCGGAGGCTGCCCCTTGCGTTTGAGAGAAGTTATTTTCGATTATAAAATCTATGCGAGCTAGAGGGTCTGAAATCTTTTTGGTTATTTTTAGCGCCTCTAAAAGATAACGCATCGTCGCTTCAATCAGGCCCTGCTTATCGCCGAAATAATGGCTTATAATGCCTGACGACAACCCGGCTCGTTTGCTAATTAAGCTAATTGTTGTGCCGTGATACCCCACTTCGGCCATGACAGCTAAGGTTGCATCTATTAACTGTTTTTTGCGAATCGATTCCATACCGACTTTGGGCATACTACCACTCCTGCTTATCAACTTAACGCGGGTCTCTGTGCGTTAAATGCCTCATAATTTTATGCACGCATTGTAAATATCAACACCCCTTTATTCCACTAACTTCACTCAGTAAGGCATAAAATGCGATTGTTGCACAAAAATAAACGACACAATTAAACTCACAAATAAAAAAGCTCCCTGTTCGTGAAGAACAGGGAGCTTTGTATATGAAACATTGCTTTAGCGGTCTACTCTTAACCGCGTAGCATCAATTAAGATTGAGCGGCTGCTTTTAAAGGCGCTTGATCGTCGGCATCACCATTACCGCCCACTTTCTTTTTTGCAAATACCAACGCTTCATGCAAAGTTTCAAAATTAGGTATGCCTGGATGAGCTTCATTCACCCCTTCTAAAACCTTGTTCAGCTTTTCATTGGCTCCGCACAATATTAACTGCCTACCTGCCGCTAGAGCATCAGAGGTTACCGTATCAACCGCCATTGCGGCAGAAACATCCATAAGCGGTACGCGAGAGAAGTCTAGAATAGTGAACTGAGAGCCTGCAGGCACTCGTTCGCGAACGCGATGGCCAAGGTCTGCTGCAGCACCAAAGCTTAGCGGGCCGCCAAAGCTAAAGATAGAAACCTTGTCTTTAAGCTCTTCAAACAATGCGTTCTCTTTCGGGTCGTTGAGCTCTTGAGGTATTTTTTGCAGCTCTTCAATTTGCAATTGCGCAACCTGCCTAACATACGCTAGCGCGCCAAGTACCACACCAACACCTACTGCGGTGATAAGGTCTACAAACACCGTTAAAGACAGCACTACTAGCATTAGAGCGAAGTCCCATCTTGGGCCTTTGTGAGCACGTTTTAGGTAACCCCAGTCAATGATGTCTAGGCCAACCTTGACCAGAATACCCGCAAGTACTGCGTGCGGTATCTGTGCTGCAAGTGGGCTAAGACCCAACACGATGGCAAGCAATACGAGTGCATGCACCATACCCGACACATTGTATTTACCGCCACTACGAATATTAACTACGGTACGCATGGTGGCACCTGCGCCAGCGATACCGCCAATTAAACCTGCAAATGTATTACCAATACCTTGACCAATAAGTTCTTTGTTACTGTCGTGGCGGGTACGCGTCATGTTATCCGCAACAAGAGACGTTAGCAGACTGTCTATTGCACCAAGCAACGCTAGTACGAACGCAGCTTCTATCACCAACCATAGTTTACTTTGGTCGAATACAGGTAGCTGTAAGCTTGGTAAACCCGTTGGAATATTTCCAAGCACAGGTACACTTAATGCCAAACTCACTAAGGTACCGATAATTAGTGCCGCTAAAGCACCAGGAACATACTTTCCTAGCGACGCAGGCCATTTATAAGCAATGATAAGCGTACCCAAACCAAGCGCTAGTGTAGAGAAATTGATATCGGCCAACGCGGTTGGAAGGTAAGAAAGGGCACCAATTGTTCCACCAGGAGGCTCATGGCCAAGCAATCGACCAATTTGCAGAATAATAATGATAGCGCCTATCCCTGACATGAAGCCAGATATCACTGGATAAGGAACAAGACGGATGTACTGTCCTACGCCAAATAATCCGAAGGCTATTTGGAAAACACCGGCTAGCATCACTGCTGTGAAAATTAAGCTAGCGTCACCTGATAGACTTGCAAACAAGCCCGCCAGCACAACAACCATAGGGCCCGTTGGACCAGAAATTTGAGCGGGTGTACCGCCAAAAAGTGCAGCGAAAAAGCCCACTGCAATTGCGCCGTACAGGCCAGCCATAGGCCCAAGACCTGAAGCTACACCCAGTGCTAGCGCTAAGGGCAATGCAACGATACCGGCGGTTAAACCACCAGTAAGATCACCCCTTAAATTTGAAAAATTAACTTTTACCACAAATGTTCCCTCTTATTCAGCAGCGTTTGCACGTTTAAATCTAGCTTCAGCTTCTGACTGATCCATAGTGATAAAGTCACCGGTTTCACTGCTATAACAAAGCATGTCACCGCTACCGATATTATACACCCAACCATGAAGTTCAACTTGACCCGTTGCAATTTTTGCTGCAACCGCAGGGTGAGTGCGAAGGTGTTGTATTTGTTGAAGTACATTTTCTTTGGTTACGGCTTCTAAATCGTCAATAGACAATTTATCGTGACCGCAGCGCTCTTTTACCACATCAGTGGCTGCACGGCAGTGACCTAGCCACTCTTTTACATGAGGTAGAGAATCAAGCCCTTCTGGGTTAATTGCCCCTTTCATAGCGCCGCAGTCTGTGTGTCCACAAACAACAATGTGAGAAACGCCTAACGCTGCAACGGCAAACTCGATAGACGCTGTCATACCGCCTGTTTGATTACTGTGCGGTGGCACGATGTTACCCGCATTACGGCAGATAAATAGCTCACCCGGCTCTGTCTGGGTCACTAAGTTGGGGTCGATGCGAGAATCTGAGCAGGTAATGAAAAGAACTTCTGGATTTTGACCATTAGCTAGCTTTTGAAAGGTCGCCTTTTTGCTAGGGTACACTTCCTTTTGAAATTTGGTAACACCTGAAAAAACATGATCCATAGAATACTCCCGGTATTTTAATAGTTATAATGATGTTAATACTCTAGTGTCACTTGATAGATTAATAGTTTAATATAGTAGCTCGTGATACCCAATTGCTATCACGCTAGCGTTTTTTATTGAAAAATATAGTCGAAAGTAGGAAATATCAGCATGCAATTAGGCGGCAAAGCCCCTTCGTTTAACCAGATACGCTACTTTGTAGCTGTTGCTAAATATCTCAATTTTCGACAGGCTGCCGGTGCACTAGGTATTAGCCAACCCACGCTGACTAGCCAAATAAATGCGTTGGAAGACACACTCAGTTTAACGCTTTTTGAGCGCTCCCGCACTGGAACCCTACTTTCACCGCAAGGTAAAGCCTTATTAGCGAGTGCAGAAGAGGTATTGCAATCAACTCAACGTTTTACCGAAATGGCTAGAGATCTGTCTAAAGGGGAAATCATTACCTATCGCCTCGGCATTCCACCTACACTAGGCCCTTATCTACTTCCGTTTGTGCTACCTGACTTACACAAACTTAAACCGGGGTTGAGATTTTACGTCAGGGAAGCCTCTCCAGATGATCTACAACACGGTTTATTACGAGGAGAATATGACCTGATTTTGTCGCCACTTTCGACAGAAAACTCCCAATTAATTACCTATCCCCTTTTCAAAGAGCCACTTAAATTTGTCACGCCTTCTGACCACTTCCTATCCGGTAAAGCCTTCGTGCAACCACAGGATATCAGTGGTGAAAAAAT
Organism: Alteromonas hispanica; assembly: GCF_010500915.1. Taxonomy (GTDB): domain Bacteria; phylum Pseudomonadota; class Gammaproteobacteria; order Enterobacterales; family Alteromonadaceae; genus Alteromonas; species Alteromonas hispanica. Next base: position 262,161 of record NZ_JAAAWP010000002.1, on the reverse strand, counting down.
ACTTACGCTGGAAGATAGACATCATTTCCATCATCAGGTACAGCGAATATGCGAAGATATTGGTGCAGATTTACAGCGTGATTACGAAGGAACGAGCTTAGATACATTGAGGCAAATGGTTGTGATGGGAATGGGAGTGGCATTTTTGCCCGGCCTTTATATTCACTCAGAACTGCACAAACCTGAGGCTCTGCATGTCTGTGAAATTGCAGATATGCCTATAGAAAGGCAGCATTCACTAGCATGGCGAAATACCTCACCAAGCAGACAAACATTCCGAGAGATATCCATAATTCTAAAGCGGATTATCGAGGCGAGACTGGCAGATGCTGTAAGTATGTGTGATTAGGGCTTTATTGAATGATTGATAGACAACACCTGCGTATTGTAAAAGCAATACAAACACACGGCACAATGACTGAAGCAGCTAAGTCGTTGTTTTTGACACAATCAGCGCTAAGTCATGCTATGAAAAAACTAGAGCATGAGTTTGACGTTCCTTTGTGGCAAAAAGAGGGAAGGCGTTTAATACTCACTCAGGCAGGAGAGAGTTTGCTGGGCCTGGCTCAGCGCATACTACCTCAGTTCGAACATACCGAATCGCAGCTTCGTAGATTTGCACAGGGAAAGCAGGGAATTTTGCGTATTGGTATGGAGTGCTACCCTTGTTTTGAATGGCTGCTCAAAATAGTGGCGCCTTTTTTAAAAGCGTTCCCAGATGTTGATGTGGATGTACGAAGGGCCTTTTCCTTTGGTGGGCTTCAGGCATTGCATGGGTATGATATTGATGTGTTGATCACCCCTGACCCTTTGCATTTAGATGCCATTACTTATACGCCCGTTTTTAGTTACGAGCAGGTATTAGTGATGCACAACGACCATGAACTGGGCGATAAAGCATTTATAACACCGCGAGATTTAGTTAAAGAAACACTTATTTCATATCCAGTAGAGAGAAGTCGGCTAGATATCTTTTCGCAATTTCTAACGCCTGCCAACGCGTCGGTGAAAAGCCATAAAACAATAGAAACGACTGAGATCATTTTACAAATGGTGGCGGCAGGCAGAGGAGTAACTGCGTTACCGAAATGGCTTGTAGAAGAATCGAAAGAATGTGAGAGCCTTATATATAGGTCTCTTGGCGAGAAGGGTTTAGAGAAAACCTTGTACGTGGGGCATAGGAAACAGTCAGATACACTAGGGTTTATTGACAGTTTCGTTGCTATGGCCATAGAGCAAGGTAAACAAGCAAAACGCACGGAGTAATGCCTCCGTGCACAATAACTATATATGTATAGAATACCTAGCTTACAATGCGCTTAGCTATAAAAACAAAGGTATGCCGAAGCTGACGACACTTTGACATCAAAAGACACATTCGCATCTACATTAAACTCGGTGCCCGCTGGAAAAGACTCCCAACTTTCACTGCCTGGTAGTTTTACTGTAAGTTCGCCCTCAACAACTTTCATAAGCTCTTTTTTGGTCGTATCGAAAGTATATTCCCCTGGCGACATAACGCCCGATGTACAAGGCCCGCTAGCCGATTCAAATGATATTGAGGTGACTTTGTTATCAAAGTAGTGATTCACTGCAAATGTCATGGTGTGTTCCTATCTGTGTTTTAAGAAAAAGAACGTTTTAAGTTAAAACGTCATTGTTGCATTGGCGGTTTTGCCGTGCGATTTGTCGCAATGCTTTAGAGCATTGCGTTTATGAGTTTATGTATGAAGAAAATTAGGGGGTTTACTAGCGCGCTTTTGACCTAGCTTTTAGTCCAAACGAGCATCATATTGTTTGCTGGCATCGATATTTGCTCACTAAGCGTTAAATTTGGCGCCCAACTCAACAGGTCGTCAATATCACGGTAACCGCCATAGCCTCGCTCAACAAGCGATTTATGAAATTCTTCATTACTTGCTGATGAAAAAGCCCCAGCTTGGGTAAAAGGCCCGTATTGGCAAAACACTCCCCCTTTGGGCAAGTGGTTCATTACCGATTTCATCAACAATTCTACTTCGTCTTTCTGCATTATATGGGCGGTATTGGCGCTAAAAACCCCGTCGAAACTACCTTCAGGAAATGAATCAACCCCAACGGTATAGGCTATTGGCTTCGATAAGTTGGGTAGTGAAGACTCACTTACCCATGCATTAATTCCGTCGTGATAATGTACTTGGTCGCTTGTTTGCCACAATAAATGAGGCAAATGAGCAGAAAAATATGACGCGTGTTGGCCAGTACCACTGCCAATTTCAAGCACCTGTTTACTGTTAGCAAACGCCCTTTTTAACACGTCTAAAATAGGGCGCTTGTTGTTTTCACATGCTTGACTAAATGGCTTATCCATAACTTTGTCATCCATTCTGATTATTAACGACAGCGGCAGTTAGCGGGCTCTAATCGCTTAAATTTGGCCCCAGCCATTTTTCAGCTTCTTCCAGCGTCCAGTTTTTACGCTTCGCATAGTCTTCAACTTGGTCAGCTTGAATTTTTGCTACTGCGAAGTATTTGGACTCTGGATGGGCAAAGTACCACCCGGACACTGACGCTCCCGGCCACATTGCGTAACTCTCGGTAAGTTTCATCCCGGTATGTTCCTGGGCAGCAAGCAGATCCCAAATAAGCTGCTTCTCAGTATGCTCTGGACATGCAGCATAGCCTGGCGCAGGTCTAATACCCTGGTACTTCTCTCTTATTAACTCATCGTTATTCAGAGTTTCATTTGGCGCATATCCCCAGTATTTCAGTCGAACCTGTTGATGTAGATATTCAGCAAAGGCCTCAGCGAGTCGATCAGCTACCGCTTTAACCATGATCCCGTTGTAATCATCGCCCGCTTTTATATAAGTGTCCGCTAGACTGTCTTCACCTATACCACTAGTCACTGCAAATGCACCGACATAATCGGCAATGCCGCTTTCTTTATCCGCAATAAAGTCGGCAAGGCAGTAGTTGGCAAATTTGTCCTTCTGGGTTTGCTGACGCAGGTGATGGGCGACGCCTTTCACAGTAGTGCGGCTCTCATCTGCGTAAATCTCAATATCATCCCCCAACCTATTGGCAGGGAACAACCCAATAACCCCTTTTGCCTGCAAGCTTTTATCTGCAATGATTTTGTCTAGCATTGCGTTCGCATCGGCAAACAGTGAAGTTGCCTCTTCACCGACCACCTCATCATCTAGAATACGGGGGTACTTACCCGCCAGTGACCAAGTTAAAAAGAAAGGAGTCCAATCTATGTATTCACGCAATGTGGCTAGATCAGCGGTAATAGGTGTCACACCAAGCTTTGCAGGTGTTACCGGCGGTGTGGAAAAATCAACCTGACAGCTGTTCTCCCGCGCTTTTTCTAACGTGACGGGTTTACTGCGCGGCTTCTTGCGCGCGTGTTGCTCGCGCACGGTATCGTATTCTTTCGCTAGCTCTTTCGCATAGATATCTCTAGAGCCTTTATTGAGTAGCTTCTGGCACACTCCCACGGCGCGGCTTGCATTAGGTACATAAGCAACCGGTGCGTGATAATTCTGCTCTATTTTCACTGCGGTGTGAGCTTTAGACGTGGTAGCTCCGCCAATTAACAGCGGCATATCAAAGCCCTGTCGCTCCATTTCTTTTGCCACGTGTACCATTTCATCGAGAGATGGGGTGATAAGGCCCGACAAACCTATCATGTCCACATTCTCTTCTTTGGCTTTTTGAAGAATATTTGCAGCGGGTACCATCACACCCATATCGATGACTTCAAAGTTATTACATTGCAGTACAACACCTACGATATTCTTACCAATGTCGTGTACATCACCTTTTACCGTTGCGAGCAATATCTTCCCATTACTCTTATTGTCATCTGACTTTTCTGCTTCGATGTAGGGCTGCAAGTGAGCAACCGCTTTTTTCATAACTCGCGCAGACTTCACAACCTGTGGCAAAAACATTTTGCCTTCACCAAACAAGTCCCCTACTACATTCATGCCATCCATCAATGGCCCTTCAATAACATGAAGAGGACGCTCTGCTTGCTGTCGAGCCTCTTCAGTATCGACAATAATATAGTCGGTAATACCCTTTATGAGAGCGTGTTCTAAACGCTTGTTTACACTCTGCTCTCGCCATGAGAGATCTTCTTTTGCAGCGGCTTTGCCGTCGCCCTGAAACTGTGGCGCAATATCTAACAAGCGCTCTGTGCCATCGCTGCGTCTATTTAAAATAACGTCTTCTACAGCTTCGCGAAGCGCTTGTGGAATTTCGTCATAAACTTCAAGCTGACCCGCGTTAACTATTGCCATATCCATACCGGCTCTAATAGCGTGGTATAAGAATACAGAGTGCATGGCCTCGCGAACCGGGTTGTTGCCGCGAAAAGAGAACGAGATATTCGATAAACCGCCTGATATATGGGAGTGAGGGCAAGTTTGGCGAATAACGCGAGTGGCTTCAATAAAATCTACAGCGTAGTTGTCGTGTTCTTCAATACCCGTTGCTACAGCAAAAATGTTGGGATCGAAGATAATATCTTCTGGAGGGAAACCAATTTCTTCTGTTAGAACCTTATAGCTTCGCTGACAAATTTCTACTTTACGCGCTTGCGTATCTGCCTGTCCCTTTTCGTCGAAGGCCATTACTACCGTTGCAGCGCCATAGCGTTTAATTTTCTTTGCTTGGGCGAGAAATACCTCTTCACCTTCTTTTAAGCTGATAGAGTTAACGATAGCTTTACCTTGGACACATTTCAGTCCAGCTTCAATCACGTCCCATTTTGAAGAGTCAATCATAATAGGTACACGACTAATATCAGGCTCAGACGCAATAAGATTTAAAAACGTCACCATTGCCTGCTTAGAATCAAGCATGGCCTCGTCCATGTTGATATCTATTATTTGTGCCCCGCTCTCGACTTGCTGGCGTGCAACGTCTAAGGCAGCTTCATAATCGCCTTCTAATATAAGTCGTTTAAAGCGAGCTGAACCGGTAACGTTCGTTCGCTCACCAATATTAATAAATGTAGAAAATCCTGCGCTCATATTGCCCTCCTAGTGTACAAACGGCTCTAGGCCTGACAGACGCATTTTTGGTTCAAAAGCTGGTACTTCTCGAGGTTTAATGTCTGCTACTGCCTCTGCAATATCCCGAATATGATCGGGCGTGCTACCACAGCACCCCCCCACAATATTAACCAGCCCTGACTCAGCCCATTCTTTGATATGTGTGGCCATTTCAGGCCCTTCCATATCATATTCTCCGAACTCGTTTGGTAACCCTGCATTAGGGTGGGCAGAAATAAAGCATTCGGCGATAGCCGCTACTTCGTCAACATACTGACGGAGCAAGTCTGGACCCAGTGCGCAATTAAGGCCGAAAGAAAACGGGTTAACATGACGCATCGAATAATAAAACGCTTCCGCTGTTTGGCCAGAAAGCGTGCGACCGGAGGCATCGGTAATTGTGCCCGATACCATGACTGGTAAGGTAACGCCTACTTTTTCAAATGTTTGCTCAACCGCAAACGCCGCTGCTTTTGCATTTAATGTATCGAAAATAGTTTCCAGCATAATGAGGTCGGCTCCGCCCTCAATTAGCGCTTCTGTTGATTCACTGTAAGCCTCCACCAATTCATCGAAGGTAACATTGCGTTTCCCGGGGTCATTAACATCCGGAGAAATCGATGCCGTGCGATTAGTGGGCCCTAGCACGCCAGCAACAAAACGAGGTTTATCTGGTGTTTTAGCGGTATATTCTGCTGCCGCCTTTTTAGCTAGCTTTGCTGCCGCCACGTTTATGTCGCGAGATGTGGCCTGCATATCATAGTCGGCCATAGCGATAGTGGTGGCGTTAAACGTGTTTGTTTCGATAATGTCAGCGCCTGCATCTAAATAATCACAATGGATTTGATAAATAATATCAGGCTGAGTGAGGACAAGAAGATCGTTATTACCTTGAACATCGCAATGCCAGTTAGCAAACTGTTCACCGCGGTAATCAGCCTCTTCCAGTTTGTGCTGTTGGATCATGGTGCCCATAGCACCATCAAGCACTAAAATTCTTTCCTTTGCTGCACCGGCTAAACTTGCCTGTGCATTTGAATCAAAAACGTTTTTCACTCATTACCTCTTTGGCTGTGATTTTTCAGCTAACTGACTCAGATCGTAAGGTGTAGTTTGGTAAACGTAATAGTTTAACCAATTTGTAAATAACAAACTTCCATGAGAGCGCCACTGAACTATTGGCGACTTGGTTGGGTCGTTGTCAGTGAAATAATTTTTAGGTATCGCCGGGTTTTGACCCGAGTTCAGATCCCGTAAATATTCATCTTTCAACGTCTCTGCTTCGTACTCAGGGTGTCCGGTGACAAACACCATTCGCTTGTCTTCAGACGCTACAATATAGGCTCCAACTTCATCCGACTCGGCTACAACGTTAAGCCCCTCTACACCGTTATACAGTGAGGTATCGATATGGCCATAGCGAGAATGTGGCGCTGAAAATGTTGGGTCGAACCCTCTGAGTAATTCGTTGTTCGGGTCGTTGACGTTATGCTGATAAACACCTGAAAACTTTTCTTCTCGCAGCTGCCGCGTTACCCCGTAAAAATGATACATAGCTGCATGTGCAGCCCAGCATAAGTAAAGCGTAGAATTAACGTGACGCTGAGCCCACTCTAGAATTGTTGTCATATTATCCCAGTATTTCACGTCTTCATAGTCGAGTAGCGCAAGGGGGGCACCAGTTACAATTAAACCATCGTATTTTTTGTTCGCCACACTGGAAAACTCGTGATAAAACGCATCCATGTGCGACTGCGGCGTATTTTTGGGCGCCTGATTGTCAATGCGAATAAAATCTACATTGATTTGAAGGGGAGTATTCGACAGCAAGCGCAACAGCTGCACTTCAGTCTCAATTTTGTTTGGCATTAAATTAAGAATGCCAACTTCAAGAGGGCGAATTTCCTGACTTGATGCTCTATCCATATCCATGGTGAATATATTTTCACCCAGTAAGACATTCTGAGCAGGAAGTTGCACAGGAATACGGATTGGCATAATTAACTCCAGTCGAAGATTGCGATGACTGTATTGTGGCGAATACTATGAATATGTCAACATCTTTACGTCTAGACGTCTAAACAGAAAGTGAGTGCCTGCCGAGAGTGCTACAAAAATTAGTTATCCGCTAGCGCACTGAAGGTGAGCAATTAACGGCTCATATATTCGTGATATTCACTATTTTTGCGACTTGTGAACCATTACCAACATTTCGGCTTCAGCACGAGGTATATCACAAGACTCTATGATTTCTTCTATACTCGCACCTTTTTTAACTAGATCTGCAGCACGCTGATATAACTTTAAAGAAGGATCTTGAAATTTGAGGTCGCGAACCTGACTTTCCAGCTCTTGTTGTTTTTCTTCAATGCGTTGTAAATGCTTGCTTATTACCAAACTTCTCGCCTGCGCTTCTGTTTGTTGATTATTCGCATCGGTTACTTTTGTTGACATCACTGCAAGTTCGCTTGTCATGCTACCCTGCAATTCTTTTAACAACCCAGCCGTGCGGCGTAAGTTTGCGTATAACACGCAAGTAACCGCAATAAGCCCAAGAAGGACAACAGCAATGATAATTTCGACAAGAGAAGGAGCAGCAAGCTGCAAATCCATGTGCTACACACCTAACTGAGGAAGAGATACAAAGAAAAAGCTGACGCAATCAGCGTCAGCTTCGCTTTAAATTAAATACTACTTAGTTCATCCCATTCTTCGTCGCTTAGTAACTTGTTCAAGTCAACAAGAATAAGAAGCTCGCCATCGCGATTACTAACACCTTGAATGAACTTAGCACTTTCTTCAGTGCCCACGTTAGGCGCACTGTCGATTTCAGAAGATTTCAAGTAAACCACTTCTGCTACGCTGTCCACCAGTATGCCGACCACCTGCTCGTCTGACTCGATAATAACAATTCTTGTATTATCGGTAACTTCCGTAGGCGGTAAACCAAAGCGCGCTCGCGTATCAATAACGGTAACCACGTTACCACGCAGATTGATGATACCCAATACATAGTCAGGCGCGCCCGGAACCGGTGCTATCTCGGTATAACGCAGGACTTCTTGTACCTGCATAACATTAATACCGTATGTCTCATCACCTAGGCGATACGTCACCCATTGAAGGACTTCATCGTTGGTGTCCGTACCGTTATTTTTCATTTTTTCATCGCTCATGAACCTGGCTCCCGTACTATGGCGTCTGGTCGTTGCTGCCTAAGCCTTTGTTAAGCATAGATATTAATTCTTCAACGTCAATTAATGCACACATCTTTTCTTTAACCATCCCTGCTAACCAAGGACGTTTACCTGTAGATTCGCGCCATTTGACATCATCTTTTGTTAAATTAACGGTGTTTACCAGCTTTTCGCTAGCCAACCCCCATGCACTTTCTCCCAACATGATTAGGTAACGATAGTCGAGAGATTCAGCAAGTGCCTCGTTATATTTCTCTGGCATCACCCACTTCGCTGAGTCTACTACATTCAGTTTAGACTCTCTGTGTAACATTACACCCATAAACCAGTCTGGTTTTCCAAAAAGTGGTGCAATTTTATCAATTTGGTGGATACCACCAAGCGTAGTTAATGGAACCGCAAGTGTTAAACCCGCCACCTCAAAGAATAATGCTTGAAAGCGAAAATCTAGACTATCCTTTAGTGCAATTTTTGTTTGCGCATGTGCGGCGTTTTCATCTGCTGGAGTGATATCGTCTTCAACACGAGTTTCTCGTATTTGCACTTCTTCGGTATTCAGCTCATCTTCTACAGTAGTGCTTTTTTCTGACGCTACCGCAGGCTCAATTATTTCAACATTCTGCGAAAGCGGAACATCACTTTTGACAAGAGGTTCATTAGCGATATGCTGTGATGCCTGCTCTAAAAGTTTGGCAGCTCTTACTGTTGCATCATCCATTTCCACATTATCGGACACTACCTGATTTGCACTGACACCTACTGATACAGCGGGCTCTTTAAGCAGGCTATCTAGGTAGTCTTCCATAACGTCTTCACGGGCAAATGGAGATTGCTTACTCATTGCTATTTATTTCTCCAACTCTTCGAGCAGTTTTCCATAAGCTGCGACGCCTCTGGTTTTGGGATACGCCGCTGATATTGGTAATTGAACCAAACTCGCATCTCGAAAATGCGTGTCTACCGGAATAACACCATGCCAAACTCGTTCACCATAGTCGTTCATCAATCGCTTTCGCGATGCTAAAGCGGCGTTTGTTCTTTTATCGAACATGGTTGGAATAATGCACGTATCGAAGGATTTACCTAATGAACGCCCCATTATCTCCATTGTGCGGATCATCCTGTCCAACCCCTTTAGCGCTAAATATTCTGTTTGCGTGGGTACAATCACCTTATCGCATGCAGCCAGAGCATTCACCATTAAAACACCGAGTACAGGCGGGCAATCAATAATGGCAACGTCGAATTCATGGTAGACCTTCGCGAGTGCTTTTTTCAGCACCAACCCCATACCCTGTTCGCTTCCCATGGTTCTATCGAGAGTGGCAAGGGCCATAGTTGCCGGTAAAACATAAAGATTATCTAGCTTTGTTGGGCACAAACAATCCATTACGTTATCGGCAGTAAGACTACTGGACTTGATAAAAATATCGTAAACAGATTGACTTAGCGCCTCAGCATCAATGCCAAAATAGTAACTTAGCGAAGAGTGAGGGTCGGTATCAATCAACAGTACCCGTTTTCCTTGCTGCGCTAGCAAGCCGCCCAAGCTTACCGTGGTGGTTGTTTTTCCTACCCCACCCTTTTGATTCGCGACTGTCCACACTTTCATGACAACAAACCCACTAGGCTATCCATTCACTACATCATTTCTGTAAGAATACAGCTGCTCATATCATCAACATTTATATTTTGAGTCGAGATATTTGCCACAGCAACCGCTTGGGGCATTCCGTACACCACGCAAGAGTCTTGATCTTGGGCCCAAATTGTAGCGCCCTTTTCTTTGAGCTTTCTGCAACCTTCTCGACCGTCTGCGCCCATTCCCGTTAAGATAATGCCTAAAACATCTCCAGAGAAAGCTCTCTCTAACGAACTGAATGTCAAATCGACACTAGGTTTGTAATTTACTTTATCTGCAATGCTTGCATCTACAATTGAAATCTTTTTCTGACTGCCCACAGTCTCTATTAGCATTTGCTTTCCGCCGGGCGCTAAGTAGGCTTGTCCAGGCATGAGGATGTCACCATGTTCTGCCTCTTTCACGCTAATATCACAATTCGCGTCTAGGCGCTGGGCAAAGGCCGTGGTAAAGGTTCCTGGCATGTGCTGTACCAGCAGAATTGGATATGGAAAATCTGCTGGCAAAGGCATAAGTACCTTCTGCAGAGCTACTGGACCGCCCGTTGAGGCACCAATAGCTAAACATTTATACCGCTTCCCTGACGCTCTGACCGAGGACACAGTTGGCTGCTTTGCCGCATCTTTGTGCCCAGAAAGTAAACCTGACGTTTTAAAAAACGCCTGTTTAGGTGCGTTAGGCGGTAATCGACGGGTTTCCTGTGAGCGAAATGTTGGACGCTTTAACCCAATCCCTCTACGCGCAATGAGTCTCACCTTGGTGCATAACAAACGTGTGGCATCTTTGCGGTCTTGCGATATATCTTCAAACTTTTTCGGTAGGAAATCGAGTGCGCCAGCTTCAAGCGCATCAAGCGTGGCTTGAGCCCCATGATGCGTTAATGAAGAAAACATGAGAATAGGAATAGGCTTTTTTGCCATAATAGCCTTCACCGCAGTGATACCATCCATCACCGGCATCTCAACATCCATTGTGATCACATCTGGAGACAATGCGTCAATTTTATCTAACGCATCTCTACCATTTCTCGCTTCACCTACAACCTCTAACTCTCTATCTTCGTCTAAAATTTCTTTCACTCGACGACGATAAAATGTTGAGTCGTCCACGACCAGGACTTTAAAGACCATGGATTACTGTTCCTATTGTTTGTAAGCCTTTGTTATTAAGATTACTGTTAGGGCTTACGAGCATACCGTTTTAGAAGGCTCGGAATATCTAAAATAAGCGCTATACCGCCATCTGACGTAATTGTTGCGCCTGCCATACCAGGTGTTCCTTGCAATAATGCATCAAGCGGTTTAATGACTACCTCTTCTTGACCTATTAGCGCATCAACCACAAAACCCACTTGACGAGTGCCCACCTGAACCACAACCACGTGGCCTTTTTCTCTATCTATTGATTTTTGGCCTCGAATCAGCCAATCGCCAAGGAAGAAGAGCGGTATAGCTTTTGAGCGAACAATCATGGTTAGCTGGCCATCAACTGTGTTGGTCTTTTTGATGTCCATATTAATAATTTCGCTTACTGAGCCCAAGGGCAAAGCGAAGGTTTGTTTACCCACGATGATCATAAGCGTTGGCAATATTGCCAGCGTCAGCGGTACTTTTATTTCTAAACGGGTACCTTTACCAAGCTGTGAGTCGATATTAACCGTACCGTTGAGTTGATTGATTTTGGTTTTCACCACATCCATACCAACGCCACGACCCGATATGTCACTTATCTCTGTCTTTGTAGAAAAACCTGGTGCGAAGATAAGGTTAAAAGCTTCCACATCTGACATACGTGCTGCCGCGTCTGCGTCTAGTACGCCGCGATTGATCGCAATCTCTTTTAGCTTCTCTGGGTCCATCCCCTTACCATCATCTTCGATAGTAAGCAGTATGTGGTCACCTTCTTGAGAAGCAGAAAGCTTAACCGTCCCCATTCGTGGTTTGCCAGCCGCAGCACGTTCATCCGGCATTTCAACGCCGTGATCCACGGAGTTTCTCACCAAGTGAACAAGTGGATCGGCCAATGCTTCTACCAGATTTTTATCTAAATCTGTTTCTTCACCTACAAGTTCTAGCGTAATTTCTTTTTTAAGGCTTCGCGCCAAATCCCTTACAACTCGAGGAAAACGACCGAATACTTTCTTGATAGGCTGCATTCGGGTTTTCATTACCGCACCTTGAAGGTCGCCGGTAACAACGTCTAAGTTTGCTATCGCCTTAGACATGCTTTCGTCACTGGTGTTAATGCCGAGACTAATTAAGCGATTTCGCACTAATACCAATTCGCCTACCATATTCATAATCTGGTCGAGACGCTTGGTATCTACACGAACTGTCGTTTCAGCAGGTGGCGAAGATGGTGATTTTTTGTCGTCTTTTTTAGCGCCTTCACGGCTTGGCGCTTTTGGCTCTGCTTTGGCAGCAGCTGGTGCAGGTGTGCTCGCTGGAGTGGGTGACGCCTGCTTGGCCTTTTGAATCGCGTCAGTCGCTGCTTTGTCCACAGCAGGCTCTGGTGCTTTCGCCGCTGCCGCTTCTGGTGCACTTGATGCTTGGTTTGTGGGGCCTTGTCCTGAACCATGAAGCTGATCTAACAGAGCCTCAAACTCGTCATCGGTGATTTCATCATCGCTTGATGAAGCATTTTGGGCTGGTGGTGCGGCTGGCGCTGCAGGTTCTTCTGCTGCGCTAAATTTGCCTTTGCCGTGAAGGTCGTCAAGGAGAGCTTCAAATTCGTCGTCGGTAATATCTTCTGCGTTGCTGTCTGAAGCTGAAGTACTGCCCGCGCTGGGAGTTGGTGCAGCTTCTTGCTTAGGCGAAGTACTCTTACCTGGCGCAGATGAGCCGTGTAGCTCATCGAGTAAAGCTTCAAACTCGTCTTCGGTGATTTCGTCAATTTCACCGTCGCCTTTTGAGGTATTGTCACTTGATGAAGATGGCGTCGCTTCAACCAACTCCAGTTCAGGCTCCGAACTGAAATCAGGTTCAGCAGCTTGTGGAGCGGGAGCATCATCAAAAATTTCCTCGTCTGGTGTTTCTGGGCGACTTAACTTATGCAATTTGTCTACAAGCTGTGCATCAGCCGGCTCAAGCGGCTCCTGCGCTTTAACTTTCTCAAACATGTCAACAACGACATCAGTAGCCTGCAGAATAATATCCATTAGCTCTGGTGTCAGTGTGCGCTGTCCGTTTCTCATTACGTCAAAAACGTTTTCAGCACCATGACAAATTTCAACAAGCTCAGTGAGGGACAAAAACCCCGCACCACCTTTTACCGTGTGATATCCGCGAAAAATTGCATTTAGCAAATTCGCATCTTCAGGATTGTTCTCAAGATCAACGAGCTGTTCTTGTAATTGTTCAAGTATCTCTCCGGCCTCAACCAAAAAGTCCTGTAGTATTTCCTCGTCAACATCAAACGACATGCGCCCGCTCCCCTAAAAACCTAAGCTAGACAGAAGATCATCAACATCATCTTGGCCAGATACAACATCATCGCGAGACTCAGCGTCAATAATTGGCCCTTCTGCTTGTACACCATCAACCTTATCGGCTTTGCTAGGTAATGGTTTAGTTTGTTCTGAACCGTCCCGCTCACCAAACATGGTAAGCATGTTAACTAAGCTTTCTTCGACTTCTTTCACTAAGTCGATAACACGGCGAATTACCTGACCGGTAAGGTCCTGATAACCTTGTGCCATCAGCACTTCAGTCAACAACTGCGTAAGTTTAGCTGACTGAGAAGCCCCCTCCTCTAGCAATTCGTCTAAATCTTTGCACAAGGCCTTGAATTCGCCCACTTCAATTTGCCTTGTCATGAGCTTTTTCCACTCTGGCATCACATTCTCTATGCGAGATGAAAGCAACTCGGCAATTGGCATGCTGGCTTCAACCGCATCCATTGTAGTATTAGCAGCTTTTTCAGTTTCTTCAATAACGTAAGTTAGGCGGGTTTGTGCGTCAGGGATATCATCTGTGGCTAAATTCTTGATGCGATCATCTATTTGAAAGTTGTTTAACGCGTCGTGAAGTTGACGGGTAAGCTTTCCAACCTCGGCAAAAAGCTCTACGTTTTCTTTCATCGACGCTGCTTCAAAGAGCGCATTGGCTGAAGCGTTATCCCCAGCTTCAAGATAAACAACAAGCTGTTTAGCTTCTTCTAGTGATAATGGAACGTTTGCATTCGTTGTCATCCAGTAAACCTCGTTTCTCTGGTGAGCGTCTGGATCAACCTAAACGTTCGAATATTTTATCTAACTTTTCTTTTAACGTAGCGGCTGTGAAAGGCTTAACTACGTAGCCATTAACCCCAGCTTGCGCTGCGGCAACAATCTGCTCTTTCTTCGCTTCCGCCGTTACCATCAGTACCGGCAGGTGCTTAAGTTTATCGTCGGCACGAATTGCACGAAGCAAATCGATACCCTGCATACCCGGCATATTCCAGTCGGTCACAACAAAATCGAAATCACCCTGTTGTAGCATGGGTAACGCCGTACTTCCGTCGTCCGCTTCCTGGATGTTTGCGAAACCCAAATCTTTTAATAGGTTTTTAATGATACGTCTCATGGTAGAGAAATCGTCTACCACAAGAATCTTCATGCTCTTATCCAAAATAGCCTCCATTGAGGGGTTAATTGTTTTAATTTCTATTCTTCGTCAGCTCGCCACGACTTCATTCGTGATTTGAGTTTTAACATGGCCTGACTATGAATTTGACTCACTCTCGATTCACTTACATCAAGAACTTCACCAATTTCTCTAAGATTCAGTTCTTCATCATAGTACAAGGAAAGCACTATCGCTTCTCGTTCGGGTAAAGTAGTGATTGCTTGGGCCAATGATTTTTGAAACGCGCCTTGCATCAGGTCTTCAAGGGGAGCATCGCTTCCTCGACTTTGCTCGGTAGTGATAACGTCCTCAGAGACACCTAAATCTTCAATCCCAACTAACTTCCCTGCGTTTACCTCATTGAGCATCTGATGATAATCTTGCAAACTCACGTTAAGTTTAGTGGCAATATCAACATCTCTTGCATCTCTGCCCGTTTCGCTTTCAACTTGCGAAATCGCTTCTGTAATCGCCCGTCCATTTCGATGAACAGAGCGCGGAGTCCAATCTCCTTTGCGGATTTCATCTAGCATAGCACCGCGGATACGAATGCCTGCGAAGGTCTCAAAACTTGCCCCCTTCGAACCGTCAAAGTTCCGTGCAGCTTCTAACAGGCCAATCATTCCAGACTGAATAAGATCGTCAACAAGCACACTTGCTGGCAATCTTGCCATTAAGTGATGTGCTATGCGCTTCACTAGGGGCGCATGTCGCTCTACTAACTGCGACTTATCAGTTTGTTGTTGATAAGCGGCCGCCTTACTATTCAACGTTGATTCCCTACTGCTTTTTCTGCGATTAACTGCTCAATAAAAAATTCTAAGTGTCCGCCAGGCTGAGTTGGGATTGGCCAGGATGCCGCCCTATTAGCTAGCTGACTAATTGCTACTGATGCTGGTGAACCTGGGTAAGCATCAACAATAGCTGTTTGTTTTCTCACCGCACGACGAATATTTTCATCAAATGGTATGGTTGCCACTAATTCTAGCGCAACATCTAAGAAGCGCCCGGTAACTTTACTTAGCTTGCTGAAAAGCTCTTGGCCTTCACGCACATCTCTAACCATGTTGGCGACTACTTTAAACCGAAAAACCCCGTGTTCGCGGTTGAGTAGTTTTATAAGCGCATACGCATCGGTAAGTGATGTGGGCTCATCACACACCACTACCATGATGTCCTGAGAGGCTTTTGCAAAGCTTAGCACCATATCTGAGATACCGGCCGCGGTATCAACAAGCAATACGTCTATCGGCGAGCGCAGTTCGCTGAATGCACGAATAAGACCCGCATGCTGTGTTGTAGACAACTCTGCCATCGACTGAGTGCCTGATGTAGCAGGCGCAATCTTTATACCGTGAGGGCCAGTGACAAGTACATCGTCTAAGGTGCATTCACCAGACAAAACGTGAGAAAGGTTTTTTTCAACGCGAAGCCCTAACATGACGTCTACGTTTGCCAATCCTAAATCGGCATCGAGCACCATCACACGTTTGCCCTGCTTAGCCATAGCAATTGCCGTGTTAAGCGTGATATTTGTTTTACCAACGCCACCTTTGCCTCCGGTGACGGCGATAACTTTGATTAACCGTGATTGCTTCATTTTTCTTAAGCTACTCGCTTGGTCGTCAATCATACTACTTATGCTGTTTTAATATCGTTGTTATTACTAGTATGATCCAAACCATATTTTTTATAAAGCTTTGCAGCAGCGGAAACTAAAGATTTCGCTTCTGCAATCTTAATGTCTTCCGGTACTTTTTGACCGTCGGTGACATAACTAACCGGTAACTGGTACTCAACTGCCGCGCTAAGCACTTCGCCTAAAGAATAGCACTCATCCAACTTAGTGAAAATACAACCACTTAGCTCGATGTCATCATAGGCCTTAATAATTCTCTGTAACGCAGGATATTGTGTATTAGCTTGCGCTACCAAATATTTTTTCACTGGCGGCATCTGACCATTGTCAAAATGCTTAATTTGTTTAATTAGTCGGCTATCTCGTTGACTAAAACCAGCCGTATCAATCAATACTAGTCGCTTATGGCGAAGTTGAAACAATAAATCTGCAAGTTCTTCACTCGACTGCGCTTTTCTCACAGTACAACCAATAATTTTACCGTAAGTTGCTAGCTGTTCAAATGCAGCAATTCTGTATGTGTCTATGGTAATCATAGCAACAGAGTCGGCGCCATACTTTTGCGCATAGCGTGCGGCCAGTTTCGCCACAGTAGTTGTTTTACCCGTTCCTGTTGGCCCGACTAATGCCACCGCACCTTGTGCAGTGAGTATATCGTTTCCTGTTACATTTATGCGATTAGCCAATAGGTTAAGAAGATAAACCCATGCGTCTCGTTCATTGTAATGCCCTGGAGTATAGCTGATTAACTGCTTAGATAATGCTTTGCTAAGCCCCATTTCAGTTAAACGAGCAATAAGATATTGATGGACGGGTTTTTGACGGCTCTGTTTTGCTTCCATTAAGTCTGCAACTTGGTGTTGAAGAACACCTCGTAAAGACGCGAGTTCTTCTTTTATTTGAGCGAGTTCTGCAGACTGAGTTGGCACATCATTTTTTATGCTTGAAGCCTGATGCTTGGGGAACGCATCGTCTTCATTCATTTTTGAAGCATTAAATTCTCGGGCATTAGCGTCGCGGCTGTTAAAATAGCCATTTGCAGGTTGCTGCGCTTCCACCTCGTCAATAAACGCATCTGAGAAGTCGAGATGTGATGCAATATTATTGGCGTGCTGGGCATTTACTGAAGCCGGCTGGTCAACATTCGCTTCTGAATTTCTATTTAACGAGGCCGAGCCAAGGTGCGCAGACGAGTCACCTGGCGCTGCAGTTTGGTTATAAGGTGCTGCACCGCTATGCTGTTTTTCCAGTAATGCTTTTAAGCTGTCTGGACCATCATCGCCAATGATTTCGCTCAAACTCGGTGTAGCACTTTTAGCTGACCCTTTTGACGAGGTTTTGGAAATATTGAGCTTTGCTTCTGGCTCTTTGTCATAAGCGGCAACCAGTTCAATACCGTCTGCCACTTTGCGATTGGACATAATAACCGCGTCGCTACCTAACTCAGCCTTAACTTGGCTTAGCGCCTCGCGCATGTCTTTGCCAAAAAAACGTCTTATTTTCATTGCAACTTCTCCACTCGCCCCAGTGTCAGATTATTGACCGACCGAACTGACTATTTTTATTTGTTTGTCATCAGGTACTTCTTGATAGGAAAGAACATGTAACCCAACAACAGAATATTTTAAGAAGCGAGATAGCACCGGCCTTAGCATTCCAGAAGTCAGTAACACTGCGGGCTCTCCCTCTAGTTCTTGCTGCTGACTGGCTTGCTGCAAGGACTTTTGTAACTTGTCTGCAAGACCAGGTTCAATACCTGCACCATCTTCACCACCTGCTTGAAGTGACTGGTGCAACATCTGTTCCAACTCTGGCGCCAAGGTTATGACAGGTATCTCTTTGGCACCCTGCGTGATTTCCTGAACAATAAGCCGTTTAAGCGCAATACGTACCGCTGACACCAACACATCTGGATCTTGGCTACGAGTGCCATATTCACTTAATGTTTGCACTATCGTACGCATGTCGCGAATAGGAACACCTTCGAACAGTAATGTTTGCAGTATTTTTACTACCGTGCTTAACGGCAATATATCGGGCACCAAACCTTCAACCAATTTAGGATGCTGCTTTGCTAACATGTCGAGTAGTTGTTGGGCCTCTTCGTGTCCAAGCAGTTGATAGGCATTGTTGGTAAGTAGTTGACTTAAATGAGTAGCAACCACTGTGGCCGCGTCTACCACCGTATACCCAAGAGTTTGAGCGTGCTCGCGTTTATTGGGCTTTATCCAAACGGCATCTAGGCCAAACGCAGGATCTTTTGTCGCTCTCCCCTCAAGCTTCCCGAAAACTTGGCCAGGGTTGATGGCGAGTTCTTCATCGTGACTTATCACCGAGTCTCCAATAGTCACTCCCAGCATAGCGATAGTGTAAGTATTGGGTTCTAAATCTAAATTATCGCGAATGTGTACTGGTGGGATAAGAAACCCGAGTTCTTGAGATAGTTTTTTACGTACGCCTTTAATGCGGGTTAACAGCTCACCACCCTGGGATTTATCAACTAGCGGAATCAGCCTATAACCTACCTCAAGCCCAATGGTGTCGACTTGCTGAACATCATCCCAGCCAAGTTCTTTAACTTCTGGTGCCACGGTTTCATCTCTAGAGAGTGTATCCGGCACCTGTGGTTCAGCAGCTTTCTTCTTGGCATTGTGGGTCTGAAGATAGGCTACTCCAGCGGTAAGAGCAGAGAACCCTAAAAATGCAACATGGGGCATACCTGGAATAATACCCATCACAAATAAAACCCCTGATGCTATGTATAAAGCTTGATTGTTTCCAAGCTGCCCACGAATTTCCTTACCCATTTCTTGGGTTTCATTTTCGCGAGTAACTATAATTGCGGTTGCAACGGAGAGTAAAAGAGAGGGTATTTGTGCCACTAACCCATCACCGATGGTGAGCAACGTATAAATTTCAATGGCATCGCCAAACGAGAGATCGTATTGAATCATGCCAATAAATAATCCGCCCACGATATTGATAAGCATGATAAATAGACCGGCAACGGCGTCACCTTTTACAAATTTTGACGCACCGTCCATTGAGCCGTAAAAGTCTGCTTCTGCTGTTATCTCTTCTCGGCGCTCCCGCGCTTGGTCTTGGTCGATGTAACCCGCATTTAAGTCGGCATCTATTGCCATTTGCTTACCCGGCATGGCGTCAAGGGTAAAGCGAGCATTTACTTCAGATATACGCCCTGCACCAGCAGTAACAACCTTAAAGTTAATAATTAGCAAAATGGCAAATACAACGATACCCACGGCATAATTACCACCAATTACCACAGCACCAAAGGCCTCGATGACTTTACCCGCCGCATCACCACCCTCATGACCATACAATAAAACAACTCGCGTAGAGGCGACGTTTAGTGCAAGTCTTAAAACGGTTGCGATAAGCAAGACCAGTGGAAAAATACCAAAATCTACAGGCTTTTGTGTTAATACTGCTACAAGAATAATCACTAACGACAGTGCGATATTAAAACTAAACAGCACGTCGAGGAGAAAAGGCGGCATGGGGAGAATAACCATCCCCATAATAGCGAGTAAAACTACAGGTGCACCTAAGCCAGCGGTGAAATTTTGTAACTGATTCTTATCGAACCGCTGAAGATAACCGGATAACTGCATCGTTGGGTGTCTCTCTATCAGAAAATTGACGCTTAACGTTAATCTGATAGTTGCATTACAACTAACGTGCCAGCTTTAGTAATTTACTTATTGCTTAGAGAGAGCTATTTGAAGAAAACGTGCCAGAGTAGTTTTTTAACCACTATTAAACAGAAGCTTATATCCAAAACATCTGGGCACAATGAAGGTTATAGCCTACAACTTTTAAGTTTAAGCGTTTCGTTATCGTCGGTATTCTGGTGGTATAGGAAGGTCCCGTTTTAACGGTTTAGGGCGTTTGCCCTTTCCGGCTCTGTGAGCTTTAAGCTGATAAACGTGGGCCAGTACTTGTGCCACAGCCATAAACAATGCGTTAGGCACTTCGTCGTCGACTTCTGTGGAATAGAAAATAGCGCGAGCTAGCATAGGTGAAGGAATAAGGGGTACGTCATTGGCCGTAGCAATTTTTCGAATATGCATGGCTAACTCGTCAGCACCTTTTGCTACAACCACCGGCGCTCTGTTTCCATTATCGTCATATTTTATAGCCACAGAGAAGTGGGTTGGGTTGGTCACCACCACATCAGCATTAGGTACTTCTTGCATCATTCTTTTGGTGGCAGCTTGATATTGCAAACGGCGAATACGACCTTTAACCATGGGGTCGCCTTCGGCGTTCTTGCGTTCGTCTTTCACCTCTTGCTTAGTCATTTTCATTTCTTCATTGTGCTTATACATCTGATAGGGAACATCAATAAGCGCAATGGGTATCATGCCGCACACAAGGAGAAGAAACGCCCACTTGAGCATATCTAGGGCGTGAAATATATTGCCTGGATAAAGCTCCATATCAAGGTGAAGAGCTTCGTCTTGAAAGAAGAGTAACGCCGCGATAGCCATACCAATAATGGTGATTACCTTTGCGATAGATTTTAATAGCTCTACCAGGCCGTTGGTTCCAAACATACGCTTGAAACCCTGAATAGGGCTCATTTTTGAACCTTTGGGTTTCGCGCCATCCCATGTAAAGTTATAGCCACCTAACGCAATAGACCCGTAAATTCCAGCGATCATAGCCACTATCATATAAAGCAGTACGGGGGCACTTATTGTGGTGAATGCTTCACCCCACGCTGCAAACATATGTGTGGTGTCGTATGTCTCATCACGAGAGAGAATAAACATGCGCTGGGTAAGAGAAAACACTGACTCAGCAATCCACCCACCGACAAACAAAAACATAACCGCGCTGACGATAAGAACTAACGTGGTAGACAATTCTCGGGATCGGGCAAGCTGCCCTTTTTTTCGGGCATCCTCAATTTTTTTCCCCGTGGGGTCTTCTGTTTTTTCAGCTGAATCTGCCATTTAACGTCTTCGCCTATTTTTGATGCTCTTCATAAACAGATAGCCTTCAATAACAAAAAGTATTCATGGGCAAATTCTCAATAATTCACACATATATTGCTGTGCTCGCATCCACTGGGTTTCAAAGTGCGCCGTAAAATTACTGAGTGTTATCCATATAATTAGCAGCCCCATAACCTGTGCAATAGAAAAACCAATACTGAAAATATTCAGTTGCGGCGCCGCCTTTGTCATTACGCCGAAGGCTAAATTAACCACGAGTAAAGATACGATAGGCGCTAAGGAGAGAGTAACCGCGGAAATAAACATCCAGCCGCCCCAGTGGGCAATTCCCTTAAACTGCTCTCCTGTCCACCAGGCTTCTCCAATAGGAAAGGCTTCAAAACTCATCACTATCATTTGAATCATAGACAAGTGACCGTCTAGCGTCCAAAACAGCAGCGTTGCTAAAATGAGATAGAACTGCCCAACCGCGGGTACATTTATACCGTTGACCGGATCGACAATTGACGCAAACCCTAAACCCGTTTGCATAGCAATTATCTGCCCTGCTAAAACAAAGGTATTCAGCACCATCATGGATATAAAGCCAATTGCTATTCCGATAAGCAACTGTTGAATTATGATAAGGAAAGTACCGAGGCTGACTAAATTATCGATAGGCGAAGGAGGTACTACAGGCATTATAATTAATGTGAGCATTATCCCTAATAGTGCTCTAACCTGAGGCGGGATAGACTTTGCACTTAAACCAATCATAGCAACAAACAGCCCGCTTATTCGCATGAATGGCAGGATCAAGTCGGCTAAAAACTGATTGATTGTGGCTAACTCAACTTCCACTAAAAACCTCGAATAACCATAGCAACAATATCGCTACCCAACAACTTGAGGGATCATTTCAACCATGTGAAACGTGAAATCCATCAGTTGCTGTACTAGCCAATTACCGCCCCAACTCAGCGCTAAAAGTGTGACCAATAAACGGGGTAAGAAACTCATGGTTTGCTCGTTGATAGAGGTAGCCGCTTGAAAAACCGCAACGACTAAGCCCACAACTAAGCTAGGTACGATAACCGCAGACACGAGCATAATAACCATAAACATGGCTTCTCTGAGTATTTCGACAAAGACTTCTGGTGACATACGCCCCCCTAAACGCCCATACCGAAGCTAGTGGCTAAGGTACCAAAAATAAGATTCCATCCATCAACCAAAACAAAGAGCATTAGCTTAAATGGCAGCGACACTATCATAGGCGAAAGCATCATCATCCCCATTGCCATCAAAATAGAAGCGACTACCAGGTCAATAATCAAGAATGGAATAAACAGCATAAAGCCTATTTGAAAGGCAGTTTTAAGTTCACTAGTAACAAACGCGGGTATGAGAATTGTAAGCGGAACTTCATCAGTATCGGCATACTTACCCTCATCACCGGCAATTCGCACGAATGTTTCTAAGTCTTTCACTCTGGTTTGAGACAGCATAAAAGCCCGCATTGGTCCCTTAGCTTGCTCAAGGGCGTCTATACTTGGCATTTCCTCGTTCAAATAAGGTTGCAACGCTCGCTCATTAATTTCGTCGAACACTGGCGCCATAATGAACATAGAGAGAAACAAGCTTACCCCTATGAGAATTTGGTTGGAAGGAGACTGCTGTAAACCAATAGCTTGGCGAAGGATAGAAAGTACAACTATGATGCGTGTGAACGATGTCATCATCATGATAAATGCAGGGATTAGACTGAGCGCAGTCATGATGAACAGCGCCTGCAATGTCATGGTGTAATCTTGGGTGCCATCTTCGTTAGTGGTTACGGTAACCGCCGATATCCCCTGTTGCGCCTGTACTGGCTCTGCAAACAAGACTAGTGAGCCAAGAGCAAGCAGTAAAAGAATGATATTACGCATTATTTGAGTCTTCCTTCTGCTTGTTATCATTAGTCTGTGGATTTAACTTTCCTGCCATAGCCGCCACTAACTTTTGTTTAAAGGCGTCATGGCCGTTAGTTGTTGTGCCTTTAAGGGGAACCTCTAGATTTTTGTCTAGCTTGCTAAGGTGGGAAATATTGTGACTGGTTACACCAATGAGATGCTGTTCATCGCCTACCTGTATCACCATGATTTTTTCTTTAGTGCCCGCCACCATACTCGCCACCACCTTCATGTGATTGCTTCCCATTGCAGTGACATTAAATCGACGCATAACGTAAGCAAGCGCGAAAATAACGCCAACCACCACCAACAAAGAGAGGAAAATTGACAGTACCGATGTGGGATTGGTAATAGATTGGGTAGTTTGTGCGCCAGCAATTTGGCTGATAAAAAGGGGCAGCATTGCGCAACCCCTTACTTTGTAAGAAGTTTTATCTGAGCTTCTTGATTCTCTCAATTTGACTAATAACATCCGTTAATCGAATACCGAACTTGTCGTTGACTACTACTACTTCACCATGAGCAATCAACGTGCCATTTACTAATACATCTAGTGGCTCACCGGCTACGCGATCCAGTTCCACCACAGAACCCTGATTCAACTGTAGCAGATTTCGAATACTAATTTGACTACGGCCTACTTCCATGGAGATAGTAACCGGAATATCGAGAATAGTATCTAGCTTCTTTTTCTCTTCCTGTGTTATCGGCGCATCATCGGTCAGTTCATCTAGTTCGGCAACTTGAACATCATCGTTCTCACCTTCTTCTTGCTCTGCCTCAGCATCAGCCTGCTCAGCCATGGCCGCAGCCCAATCGTCCATACCGTCTTCACTCATGGGAACTCCCCTTACCTTACAGGTCTTCTTCGAGTACTTGTAGCTCAGCATCATTATCGATAATGCGCCCGCCACGGGTTAATAATTGCAGCTCAGACTTCACTGAAGTCGGCCTTGCGATTTTTTCTACAATCTTTAACGCTAAGTTGTCTCTTGAGCGACCAAGCTTAGCCCTAAAGGTGGGTAAATCTTCTATTAGCACTGTGATAGTTTCTGGCATCTCAACTGGAATAATATCACCTGGTTGGAACTCCATAACGTCTCTTAGCGGAACGTCTACATCTAGCATGTGCGTGGTTAACGCCACCTTAACGTCCATGATTTCATCGCGAAGCGCTTTACTCCAGCGCAGGTCGGTGTCTTCTTTGTCGCTTTGTACACCCGCGTCGAGTAACTCGCGAATTGGCTCTAACATTGAGTATGGCAAGGACACATGGAAATCGCCACCGCCGCCGTCGAGCTCTATATGAAACGAGCTTATTACTACCACCTCTGTGGGGCTTACAATATTCGCCATAGCGGGATTTACTTCCGAGTCTAAATACTCAAAAGAAACGTCCATTACAGGCGCCCATGCTTCTTTGTAATCTTCAAAGATAATCTTGAGAAGCATTTGAATAATACGACGCTCTGTGGGAGTAAACTCTCTACCTTCTATCTTTGCATGATAGCGACCGTCTCCACCGAAGAAGTTATCAACGAGAATGAATACTAAACGCGCTTCCATTGTAATAAGGCCAGTGCCTTTTAAAGGACGAAAGCGCACCATATTCAGGCTGGTTGGAACAAACAAGGTGTGAATGTATTCGCCGAATTTAATCATTTGAATGCCGTTAATCGACACTTCAGCAGAACGGCGCATCATGTTAAATAGGCTAACGCGCATATGACGAGCGAACCGTTCATTAACGATTTCGAGGGTAGGCATACGCCCACGAACAATTCTATCCTGCGAGGAAAAATCGTATTCGAGCGTTGAGGCGTCAGAGTCAGCACCACCCGCACTAACCTCTTCTTCCTCTACATCGTCAACCCCGTGTAAAAGGGCGTCGATTTCATCTTGAGATAATAAATCGCTCACAGTGCTCTACCCATATTTGCATAAATTGCTGCGTAAATTATTGCATAAACTGCTGCATGAAAATTACACATGCAACTACTGCATTACAAAGCCAGTGAATAACACTCGCTCCACCACGTTGCTACCAATGTCATTTTCCTGAAGTGCCTTTTTAACCTCGGTGACCGCCAGCTCACGTAGCTCAATTTTGCCGGCTTCCGTCACTAAGTCATCTGCGTTAGACATACTAAAGGCTTGTAACAAGGTTCCCTCAATTAAAGGGATGTGTGTTTTTACTAGCTCTTCATTGTCTGACCCACGCACAAGAAGCTGTACTTTAATTTGCACTAATCTATCTCGACCGCTGCTACTGGGCACATTAAATACAAAAGGCCTCGGCATGGCGACATACAATGCGGTTCCAATTTCAGCGTTAGCGCCCGTTGCTGCAGGCGCTGATGCTGTCTCTGCAGCCTCGGGCAGCTGCTCTGCCGCAGGCTCATCGTCACCGGCAAAAAGGAAAAAGTAAGCACCTGCTCCACCGCCAACAAGTACAAGCGCGATAATGATGATAAGCATCATTTTACCTTTCTTCTTGCCGCCTTCTTCTACTTGTAATTCTTCATCAGCCATGTGTATCTCTTCTTAAATACGTTAAAACTTGTATTATCAAGCTTCATGTCAAAATCGCAATGCTGCCTTAGTCATATTTTGACATATTTTTGTTTTTTCACTTTTCAGTGATTGGTTGGCCAAAAAGTCTATGCTTAATTAAATGAAGCCTAGGCGTAAAAATCTATACCGCCTTTCGCTTCTCGGGTAACGGCCTGCTCTATTACATGCCCATTATCTAGCTCAACGTCATTTTCTGAACGCTGACTACCACTATTTCCATTTTGCCCTGCAAGTTGCTGACCACTTTCGCTATTTGATGAGTTATCTTTTCTTACCTGCGCATCGCCTAATTCAATTCCTTGCTCAGACAGCATATCTCTAAGCTTAGGCATAGATTCAGCAAGCGCATCTTTAGCTTGTTGAGACTGTACAACAAAACTCACGCTGGCCGCTTCGCCCTGTACATTAACCCTCACCTGCATACTGCCTAATTCAGGCGGGTCGAGTCGAATTTCTGCCATCGTGTTTCTGGCATTCACCATCCAACGAATTTTTTCGCCTAGTTGCTGCTGCCCCTCTGGCTTATGAATATTGACAGCTTTATCGAACCCATCGAATTGCTGTTGAGATTTTGACGATTCTGAACGAATTTGGTTATTTTCATTAATGGCGGCATCTGCGTGCGTAAACTGCTGTTGAACCATTTGCTGAATACTATTTTGTGCATTGGTCATCAACTGCATAAACTGACCAGCCTGAGTCTCTACTCTTGCATTAAGGGCGCTTGATACTTCAGCAGACAGCGAAGCGTCTTTTGCTGCATCTGCAACAATGGCCGAAAGGTCAATGCCCGGCTGATGCCCCTGCTCTACCTGCTTTTGAAACTCGTTGATACCAGCAATTATGTTCGACTTCACAGCCTGCTGCTGTTGACTATTAGGCACGAGCGCAACCATACGTTCGGCAAGGGCTTCAGTTGCCTTCTGAGCACTTTCAGGGCTTAGCTTGCTGATAGCCATTAAAAGAGAATCGTCTTGTGTTTCGAGTGCTCCCGTTTCAATTTGCTGACCTTCTACTGCTTTTTCAG
This sequence comes from Alteromonas hispanica, assembly GCF_010500915.1. Lineage (GTDB taxonomy): Bacteria > Pseudomonadota > Gammaproteobacteria > Enterobacterales > Alteromonadaceae > Alteromonas > Alteromonas hispanica. Next base: position 235,514 of record NZ_JAAAWP010000002.1, on the reverse strand, counting down.
TTGAAGGCTTCATACCTGATGCTGTGATACTTTCTCCATCAACGGCCGCAGATGATGAACTTATCTTTCCAGTAACACCGGTCAAATCGGCGGCAATAGACTCTCCCTCATTAACTGTTGCTAGCTCAAGCTCTTGAGTTAGTTCTTGTGTTAGCTCTTGAGTAAGACCACCAGACACTGACATTGAACCTTGAGTTTCTTCGCCTATGTTTTGAATGCCCTCGTGAAGCTTGTCAAGATTAGCGCCATGTTGCACTGTTGCTTTTTCACCCGCGTTGGCTGCCGACAATGCTTGACTGAGTCTGTCATTCCCATTTTCTTTAAGAGCATCGTTTATTAAGCTTAGTAGAAGTTCGTTCTGCGTACTTTCTTCATCACTTAGGTCGGACAATGCCAGATTTTGTGCTTCTTCGCTTCCTTGTTCGAGGCTTGAGCGTTCATTGCCTTTCTGTTCAGCTAAGGACTCTGAATTCGTGAGTTGTGCTAGAAGTACACTGAGGTTATCTTCACTTTCATTACTCACTCCGCCTTTTGCTTCAGCACTCTCAACCTGTTTATTTAACAGGTTGCTTAGAGTGCTTAACTTGTCTGTGATCGCTGGATTGACTTTAACATTTTCATCTTCTAGAGATTTCAACTGGGTTATTAGATCAGATAAAACGTCAGTAATTTCGCTGTTATCCATTGCACTAAACTCAGCGGGCATCTTTCCATTAGTTAGGGCCTCAAGTTCTCCAGCAGCTTTTCCTACTCCACCTTTGGTAATTCCCTCCACTAATGCAATCCAGTCTGTACTATTGGGCATGGCTTCTTTTGACAACGGATCTTGTGACAGAAAATCTTGTGACAGGACTTCTTGTGAAAAACTCAAATTTCCGTGAAGATCCAAAGCTGAAAGTTCTGCATCTGAATCAGTATTTGAAGTTTTATTGTCCATACCACCGATTAAGTATTCCTTTTCTCTCAAAGAGACAGTTCCGGTTTTTGGCGCTGTATTTTTATCAAAGAATGCTTCTTTAGAATGATTATTACTTTTAAGTTCGCCCTCACGAGTAGATTCAACGTCTTGTCTTTTTGACTCTCGAGCGTTAGAGGTTTGCCCTTCAGACGGAATGCGTTCATGAGAAGAGGTTTCGTCACTTGCCGCACTTGAATTGGCTTCAGTGCGGTTATTAACGCTATTTTCACGCCTATTTGTATTGGCTTTTATATTATGTGCGCTTTCGCTGTGGTTTCGACCGGCGTTTTCATTTAATACAAAATCACGGCCACCAGATTTTGCTTCTTGATAAAGGCTGCTAAATGCTTCGCTATTTTGTCCTTGCGAGTGGCTATCTAAACCGTTACCCACGGCTTTAGCCGTAGATGTCGCCGAAAAGGGCAATGCGGCAATGTCTGTTTTATTTGCGGCAACTTGTTGCATAATTCTCTACCATCCTACACTTCCACCATCAAATGGGTGATAAATTTGTTGTATCGCTGTAATTATGCAAGGCAAACTTTAACCAACTGATTAGTAATACTTTTTAATCTATATTTATATTACTACTGTGTTTTTAGTATCTTTTTTGCATCTACAACGGTTTAAAAGCGTGTCGCAATTTCTGAAAAACGCCGTCAAAACCAACCGCTTTGTTAAACGTCATTCAAAGACAGTGAGAACTTTGCAAAGGCCGCGCCAATTATTTAAAAAGAAGATTTGTTAGCGAGTACTAAATTTACATGAACTGCGTAATTTTAATGGGGAAGCACGGAATTAAGACGTGCTAAAAAGAGGAGCTTTTAGATCTTATGAAACGTTGCGTAGCGAACTCATCGAGCATGGCTTGTTCAGCTTTTGCCTCTTTTTTCTCTTTCGCTAAACGCTTTTTGTCGAGAAGAAGCGTAACGGCCTTAACCTTTTGTTGTTGTTTAAGCCACATTTGCTTGCGCTGATCTGCTGCCATCTTTGCTTGAGCAATGACTTGCATTTGTTGTTCGCACGCCTTATCGAGCTTACCCACGAAAGAAAGGTGTTGTTGGTAATAAGTAGCTGTTACACCCGATTGTCCGGTTTGCTGAATACCTTTTATATAATCAACGCGATATTGCTCTAAACTCGCTAGCTTTTGTTTATGCTGATTCACGTTAAGCTGCGCCTGTTGATAAAAGCGTGACTCACGTTGTTCTTTCTCTTTTTCGAATTCAGCTAAACGTTCTAGTTGTTTAGACATTATCTAATCGCCTTTCAATGCTTGGTTCATATTCACTGGCCCTGCCCTAAGCCTTTGGCCAACGCAGCCATACCCTCTAAGCTTTCATCATAGGGTAATACCTGTTTCATCCCCTGCTGTAGGAATGCATTAATGGCAGGCTCTGCTCTTATTGCAAGATCGATACGTGGATCTGACCCCTTTGCATATGCGCCAATAGATATAAGATCTTGGTTTTGCTTGTAGTGAGAATATACCTGGCGAATTCGTCTAGCCATGAGTTGGTGTTCTTCACTGACCACTTGCGGCATTACTCGACTTATCGACGACTCAATATCAATAGCTGGGTAGTGGCCACTATCTGCCAAAGAGCGAGAAAGCACTACGTGACCGTCTAGTATTGCGCGAGCAGCATCGGCAACCGGGTCTTGTAAATCATCACCTTCTGTAAGCACTGTAAAAAAGGCGGTAATGGAACCCTGCTTTTCACTCCCGTTTCCCGCTCGCTCTACAAGAGCTGGAAGGCGCGCAAACACTGATGGCGGGTAACCTCTCGTTGCAGGCGGCTCTCCTACCGCCAGCGCTATTTCCCGCTGAGCCATGGCATAACGAGTGAGAGAGTCGATAAGAAGCAACACTTTCAACCCTTTATCACGGAAGTACTCTGCTATTGTCATCGCGGTTTCGCATCCTTTTAGACGCATTAACGGCGACGTATCTGCCGGAGCGGCAACCACAACAGCACGCTTGCGCTCTTCTTCTGTAAGGATATCGTGAATAAACTCTTTTACTTCGCGACCACGTTCACCAACTAGCCCAACAACAACCACGTCGGCTTCACAGCCCCGTGTCATCATGCCTAAAAGAACACTTTTACCAACGCCACTGCCAGCAAATAGTCCCATCCGTTGGCCGACACCCACAGTGTTAAGTGCATTTATCGCTCTTACACCAACATCCATAGCGGCGTTGATTGGTCGTCTAATTAATGGATTCATGGGTGGTCGGGTGGTAGGTGCGCGGTGCTCTGCTTCTATTTCTCCCAATCCATCGAGAGGCTGTCCATTCCCGTCAACCACGCGCCCTAATAGCGACATGCCAACAGGCAATCCACTCTGGCGACTTAGCGGCATAACCCTACTACCAGGCACAATGCCCCTTACAGCTTCAGTAGGCATTAAATAGGTAATATCATCACCAAAACCAACTACCTCTGCTTCAATTTCGCCTTCAATCGTTTGTACTAAGCATTGACTGCCTACTGGAAGCTGACACCCTACGGCTTCTAATGTAAGGCCAATTCCACGCACTAGCTTTCCCGCTGCAACAATTGGCACCGTAGTGACTTGTTTGGTTAAAGATTCAAAATGCGTGTGCCAAGGGCTAGTCATCGTTGAGCCCTTGATTTAATAAAAAGCGCTCAATCACTTCACGACAACGCCGCTCCACAGAAACATCCACCGCATTTTGCGTAGTAACAATGTCGCATCCGCCACGTTCCATGTTAGGAGACGCTACCAAATTCCAACCTTTTTTTGTCATTTCTTCTTCAGAAAAATGCTCTTGAATAATCGATATGTCATCTGGATTCAGGTGTATCTGGTATTCGTTTTGATTAATAGGAAGCGCTTTAATGCCTTCGCTCAGTGCCTGAACAATGACGTCATTATTGGTACTTATTTCAGTTTTGATAACGGCTTTAGCAAGCGTGACTGCTAACTTTACCAGTTGATCGCGAGTATCGTCGTTAGCCTGAGACAGCGGGTCGTGAAGTTTTTCCACCAACATTTGCCACTGCTCGGTCTGCTTCGCGATTTGAGACTGTCCTTCTTCTAAGCCCTTTGCAAGACCCTCTTCATGTCCTTTTTCGCGCCCCTCTTCAAGCCCTTCTTCTAACCCTTGGGCTTTACCCTCTTCATAACCTGTTGCTTTGCCTTCGCTGTGTCCTTCATCAAAGGCCGCTTGTCGAATGGCTTCTATTTCGTCAGCGGTAGGAGGAGAAATTTCTTCAACTTCTTCAGGCGGTTCATATTTCCAATCAGAACGGCGGTTAAGTGCGTTGGTGGTCGCATCTTTTTTTCGAGCGTTTGCATCTTCAACAAAAGGTAAGTCCCATGTTTTAGCATCATTTGCTTCGCTTTCACTGAAACTTTTGTTTGTAGACATTACGGTTCTCAAATTTAAAAATATTAAGCGTAGGCTGTAAAGTTAAGTTAGGGCGTTGAGCTTACAAGAACTCTTCGCCGCCTCCGCCACCAAGCATAATTTCACCAGAATCAGAAAGTCGGCGAGCCACAGAAAGTATTTCTTTTTGTGCCACTTCCACTTCTGATATGCGCACAGGCCCGAGCGCTTCAAGATCGTCTTGGAGCATTTCAGCCGCACGCTTGGACATATTGCGCATGATCTTATCCTTAAGTTCTTCATCTGCGCCTTTGATTGATTTAAGCAGGGCGTCTTGTTGAACTTCACGAAGAATAGCTTGAATACCTTTATCATCCACATCAATAAGATTGTCAAACACGAACATAAGATCTTGAATTTGCTGACTCATTTCTTCATCTTGTTCGCGAATTGCATCCATCAACTGACCTTCAATAGAGGTATCTAAGTAGTTCATGATGTTCGCTGCAGACTTCAGGCCGCCCATTTTCGCTGCTTGCGTTCCGGCTTGTCCCGCGAACTGTTTCTCCATGATTTCGTTAAGCTCTTGCAATGCTGCTGGCTGCACTTCTTCAAGATTTGCTATGCGCATGAGTAAGTCTAAGCGTACTTTTTCTGGGAACTGGGCGAGTATTTCTGCACTTTGCTCTGGCTCTAGATAAGACAGTACGATTGTCTGTATCTGTGGATGCTCGTTTCTGATAATGCTAGCAACCTGTTTGGAATCCATCCACTTGAGCGAGTCGAGACCTTTCGCTCCGCTTCCCATAAGGATTTGATCGATAAGATTGGCGGCTTTATCCTCGCCAAGAGCGGCAGTAAGTGCTCGCTTAACGAAATCTTGGCTTTGAAAACCAATGGTACTGTAGTTCTGAATTTCTTCGATGAAATGCTTGTGCACCGCTGTGATCTTGGCTTGCGTCATGTCATCGACTTTAGCCATTTCGGTGCCTAACTTTTGCACTTGCTTCGGCTCTAAGTGCTTAAGTATTTGCGCAGCGTCCTCTTCCGACAAGCTCAAAAGCAATATTGCAGCTTTTTCAACGCCTTCTAGTTTACTAACGTCGTAAGATTGTTCTTCAACATTGGCAAGTTCTTCAGCCATAATAATTTCTCACTACTCGTCTTGCATCAACCAGCCCTTTACAACTTGGGCTGACAATTCTGGTTCGTTCGCAACTAGGGCACGCACGGCTTTTAATACATCTTCATCTTTGTGTAAGTCAGGTAACATTAACGAGCCATCGGCGGCAAACCCAACTTGACCCTCATCAAAGTCAGTAGATAACATACTAATGGTATCATCACCTAAATCTAAGCCTTCGTCTGCATCAAAATCTTCAACTTCTTTGGTCTCGTCTGGATTAATTAGACGGCGCAACATGGGGCGAATGACAAAGATAATTAATACAATTATAACCAATCCACCGACGACAAGCTTGAGAATAGGTAAAAAGCCTGGCTGCTCCCATAATGGCACATCTTCAACTTCCCCGGTGTCCATGCGCATAAAGGGCACGCTAACAACTTCTAGAGAGTCTCCGCGAGTGACATCAAAGCCCACACCACCTTGCAAGAGGCGGCGAATATTCAAAATTTCTTCCTGCTTACGTGGCGCAGGAACCATAGTGCCGTCCTCGCCCGCTACTTGCGTGTAATCGACAGCAACAGAGACGCTTAACCTACGAATAACGCCAGACTGCTTTTTAGTGTGGCTGATAGTGGTATCAAGTTCATAGTTTCGTGTTGACTCTTTTGCCGTTCTGCCCGGCATTGTTTGTTGAGCTGCGCCGCCTGTAGCGTTCTCAGGAATATTTGAGTCTAACGGTGGCTGATTTGACAGTGCGCCTGGAATACCACCAACACCGCCTCCAACGCTGTTTTCTTCTACAATCATTTCACTGCGAACTGCTGGCAAGTCTGGATTGTAGCTGCGCTGTGTCTGCTCCATAGCGGTGAAATCCATTGAAACATCTGCTTGGGCAGTGTAATTACCAATTCCTAGTACAGGAATAAGAATGGCATCAATCTTTTCTAAATACTCTTGCTCTCGTTGGCGTTCAATTTCGTATTCTTTACGCGCTCTTGCACTTAATGAATCTTGTGAGCCTGAGTTAAGTAAACGACCGTTGCTGTCTGTAACTGTGACTTTTGATGGATCTAAATTTTGTACCGCAGACGCAACAATATCAACAACGGCATCCACTTCTTCGCCGGTTATCACAGAGCCCCGTTTCGCAGTAAGAACCACGGTTGCAGAGGCTTTTTTCTCCCTGCGAGCAAAAACATTTTCTTTCGGCATCGCAAGTAACACACGTACTTTTTGAATGCTTGCCATATCTTGAATTGTGGATGCTATTTGCTGTTCGCGGGCATGTTTTAGTCTTTCCATTTCAACCCGCTGACTGACACCAAACCCCATATCTTGCATGATAATGTCGGTACCAGTTTCCGTAGGGTTATTTAAGCCTTGGCGTGTCATTCCAAGTTTGATGTTTTGAAATTCGTCGGCTCTCACGTAAATGGTGTTACCTTCAAGCTTGTATTCAATTTGATTTGCATCCATGTAATCAAGAGTTTCAATCAGCTCCTGAGTTTCCATTTTTGCAAGAGGACGATAATCCGCTTCTTGTGACCAGATTAGAATAAAGATAGCAATGGCCACACAGATAACTAACACAACAACCAGCGCCATCTGGCGCATCATGTCTGCGCTACCTAGTGTATCCATAAAGCCAGATTTATTTTCCGGCTCGCTGTCCATTCCAACGCCCTGATCTGGAACAGATAAATTTGTGCCTGTAGCCTCAGCCATAACCTACTCCACCTAAACCGGCATATTCATTATTGTTTTGTATGCTTCAAGCACTTTATTGCGCACCTGAACCGTTGCCTCAAAGGCAATACCTGATTTCTCTTTCGCCAGCATAACTTCAGCAAGACTCAGGTTAGGATCGCCCATTTCGAACCTTTGCGTCATATTTTTTGATTCCAGCTGCATGCTATTTACGCCATCTACTGCATTTTTTAGCAAGGTAGAAAATTCGCTTGCCGATGTATTGACTTCGTTAGTTGGTTGCAGCTCGTTTACTGGAAGACGAGTTTGCCCAATCATATTTTGCATTTCTTGATACAAACTGTTGGCTTTAACGTCCATAACCACTCCTAAGAATCAGTGCGTTGCGACAACTTTTGGTCGCATGTTCATTATATAAAGAAGGTTTTGCAAAGGGCTTGCCAACTTGTAAAAACAAATAAAATCAGATAGTTGCAAAGAATAAGAGCAGAGAGCCAAAATAATGGCGGCTGAGAGTGATATGTGCAGTTACTGAAGACAACAAAAAAACCGTCATCAAAAAGTTATGTTGATGACGGTTAGTGTACCTAAATTGTTAAGCCGATATGACGGTGGCTTTTGAGTAAATAATCTTTCTAACGTTAGGCTGGCACTTCAATGCCGTCGTCGCGCATACGAGCAAGCTTATAACGAAGTGTCCTTGGGCTAATTCCCAACTTTTCTGCTACATCTTTTCGTTTGCCGTTGCAGGAAGCTAGCGTATCCAAAATTATCTGGTGCTCTTGATAGCGCAACTCTGAGCCGAGGTGGCTATCCTCATTTTGTTCAATAGCACTATTCGTGTCTGTTGACAGTGCTACGCTTTCATCAATCATCAAATCACTTGAATCAATTTCACCGTTCTCGCACAAAATAAGCGCTCGTTGTACAACATTTTCAAGCTCACGTACGTTTCCAGGCCATTGATATTGAGACAACTTGCTTCGCCCTGCTGCACTCAACCTTATGTTACCCAGTCCTTGCTGACTTGCATGGCGCTGAATGAGGTGCTCAGCAAGTGGCACGATATCGCCTGGACGCTGCGCTAGCGGACGCCATTCAATAGGAAACACGTTAAGTCGATAGTATAAATCTTCTCTGAATTCACCATTATCAACCGCTTTACGTAAATCTCGGTTACTCGTTGCAATAACTCGCACATTCAGTTTTACTGTTTTTCGACCGCCCAATCGCTCTACCTCTCGCTCTTGCAATACCCGTAGCAGCTTGGCCTGCAGAGCTAAATCCATTTCTGTGATTTCATCGAGAAGTAATGTGCCGTCTTGCGCTTGTTCGAATTTTCCAGGACAGGCTTGTACAGCGCCAGTAAATGCACCTTTTTCATAACCGAACAAGGTTGCTTCAAGCATATTTTCAGGAATAGCGGCACAGTTAATAGCGACAAAAGGCGACTCACTGCGATTTGACTGATCGTGTATGTAGCGTGATATCACCTCTTTTCCTGAGCCACTAGGCCCAAGTACCATAACGGTGGCCTCTGATTTTGCTACCTTACGAGATAGCTCAAGAAGCTTGATGCTAGAGGGATCTGCAACAATTGGTGTGCGCGACTCTATTTTTTGTGCAGGTGCATAACGCCCCACTAAATTCAGCAACACTTCCGGTGCAAAAGGTTTCGATAGGTAATCTGTAGCGCCATCTCTCATGGCCTGCACCGCATCATCGATTGTGGCGTAGGCTGTCATTAGTAGCACTGGCATACTTGGATACTTCGCCTTAATGCTCTTTAGCAGAGTAAGACCGCTCATTTCACCCATTTGAATATCACTCACCACCAAGTCTACTTTTCTAGCGGAAAGGATCATAAGTGCAGACTCCGCACAATCGGCATCTATGACGTCGTAATCGCCAAGCAATAGCGTATCGAGGAGCGCTTCGCGAAGACCTGCGTCATCTTCAACAATTAAAATAGTAGTTTTAGACATTGGAGTTCTCCCGTTGTATTACGCGACATTCGTCATCACAGTACTTTTTCTTCCAAGCTCAGCATTTTCTGATAACTTATCGCCCGATGAAGGCTGGCAAGGCAAACTGATGCTGAAACACGCGCCCCCATTTTCCGCATCACTAATATGTATTGAGCCATCGTGTGCAGTTACCACTGACTTAACAACAGCTAACCCCAAACCTGTTCCGTGAGTCTTGGTTGTAAAAAACGGCTCAAATATTTTCGACTTTATCGCATTGGGCACGCCTTCCCCTCTATCGATGACCTCTATCACCAAAGCACCATTAATCTGATTCGCTTGAACGATAATCTCAAACCCTTTCGGTGTTACCTGGCTGGCGTTGTGGATAAGGTTCAATATTGCACCTTGGAGAGCCGTTAAGTTTCCGGTTAAGGTTAATGGAGTGTCGAAACCTTTAAATGACAATGCTTGCTGTTCTTGTGTCGCCATGGCAGTGGCACTTGGCTCAATGGCGTTAAATAACTCAGAAAGAGAAATTTGACTAACTACTTGCTGCTCGCCTGATTTGGCAAAGAGCAGCATATCGTTCACTTGGCTTTCAAGATCTTTAAGGCGGTCGGTAAGTTTATGGGCAAATTGCTGAGAAGCACTCTCTGGTAGGTTTTTTCTCTTGAGGTTAGATGCATACAGAACCGCTGCTGATAAAGGTGTACGTATTTGATGCGCTAAAGAAGCTACCATTTTACCTAATGAGGATAGTCGCTGCATATGACTTACACGCGCTTGAAGTTCACGAGTCTCAGTAAGATCGGTGATAACAATTAGCTGGCCCGGCTCGTTCTCAAGTGGAGTAATAGATAGCTTTACCCTTCGCCCATCAGCAAGTGATACTTCATGGCCATCATCTGCTCGTGGCTTAAAAGAGCGCGTAATGATACTCCGCCACACCTCTTCTTCGAGAGGCTCACCGAGTAACGCTTTAGCCTGATCGTTGGCTTGGCGGACAATACCTTTACCGTCTAGAACAATAACGCCTGCTGGCATCACCTGTAAAAGATGCTCGAGGCGGCTAGCTTGCAATCGTAAAGAGGTTAACTCTTCTGAAGAAGAGAGCTTATTATTGGGTGCGCTGTAATCAGTTGATGTGAATGTATGCTCTCGCTTGTTTTTCACACCGTGAAAAACAAAGCTTGAGGCCGCGTATTCGGATATTGATTGTGAGCTGTCGTAAGCCATATTACCCTCGTCAAAATGCAGACGTTAACGAAATATGAACTTACTCAAGCAGAAGATGTGCCAGTTTTATTTTTCTATAAATTTCAAAATGATAGGAGAGAAAAAACGGGAATTTGAGAAACGTCAAATAGATGACGTTACGCTTCTTCCGTGCGCTGGATATCGTATTTCCGCATTTTTTCTACTAGTGTGGTTCTGCGCATCCCTAATTTATCTGCAGCCCTTGCGACAACCCAATCTTGACTTTCCAACGCTTGTTTTATCAGCGTTACCTCAAGCTCTGACAAATATTCTTTCAGGTTAACACCTTCTTCAGGCAATGTAGACGACACCACACTCTCTGAAGTTGTCTCTTCAGACGCTGTTTGAGACGCTTCTTCCTCTAATCTTTCCTGTGCAGCAGACTCGGCAAATAAATCATTAAATGCTTCTCGCTCAAGAATTTCCTCCGGATAATCCGGTTCGTAGGCTGCCGTATCACCATATTGATATTTCGGCGGAAGGTCGCTGACATCCACAATCTGACCAGGGTACAAAATAGTAAGGCGTTCAACCAAGTTAGACAACTCGCGCACATTACCCGCCCACTCGTGTTCCATCAGGGACGATATAGCTCTTTCTGTAAAGCGAACCCCATCAACTCCATCGCCCTTTATTCGACTGTTGATTTCTTGCAGCAAAAGCGGAATGTCGTCTTTTCGCTGGCGAAGAGCTGGGCTGTCTATTGGAAAAACATTGAGGCGATAATATAAATCTTCGCGAAATTTGTCTTCGCTGATCATCGTTTCTAAATTGCGGTGTGTAGCAGCAACGATACGAACATTACACTTGATAGGCTTGTTCCCGCCCACTCGCTCAAAGGTTTTCTCCTGCAGAACCCGAAGTAACTTTACCTGCATTTGAAGCGGCATGTCGCCTATTTCATCAAGAAACAGGGTGCCGCCTTCGGCTAATTCAAAGCGCCCTTTTCGAGCACTGATGGCTCCAGTGAAAGCGCCTTTTTCATGACCGAACAATTCACTTTCTAAAAGCTCTCCCGGAATAGCACCACAGTTAACGGGTATAAACGGGCCGTCTTTTCGTTCAGAGAAAAAATGAACGTTTCGCGCAACCACTTCTTTACCAGTGCCTGACTCACCAAGGATTAGCACTGTGGCGTCGGTGGGTGCAACCTGCTCCACCAGGCGGCGAACAATTTGTATTTGGTCGCTTTTACCCACGAGACTTCGAAACAAGCGTGTTTTTGTACCTGCTGTTCTTGATAAGTTAGGTTTACGGCTTGAATACTCTTGGCAGCGGTGGATAGCTTGAGTAAGAACGGGATAGGTGAGTGGCGTACTTAACACGCTCACCATATTGCAGTTAACGTTGGCCTGCCCTTCATTTTGAACCAGCGCAACAAAAGGTATGTGAGGAAAATTTTCAACTAATTGTGAGACAGTGGTTTCACACGCATACTCGATGAGTACAGCGTCTGCGCCGGATTTAGAAAGATACTCATGACAATCACTGAGTCCTCGTGATAAACACGATTCTCCCATGAAGGTCACTATAGTTTCTAAATTTTGAATAAGTTCCTGATTATCACTAACCAGCAATATGTCCTTCATCTATTCCCCAATGACGCTTTGTTATTATTTATAGTGTAGCGCATAAGCAAATTGTAACGGTAAAAGATAACTCTGCAACCAATGTTTTCGGAAATATAGCAATAAAAAAAGCAGGTTACCCTGCTTCTTTTGGTTAATTTGTAGAAAATATCGCTGTTGGCGATACTTAAAATGCAGCATCAAATGCAACGTTGATTAATTAAGTAACGCCAGTACCTGACCTTCCTGCTGATTAGCTTGGGCTTGAACAGCTAGGGCAGCTTGCGACTGCACATCGTTCGATGCACGCTGCGAGGAAGCCTGTGCAAAATCAAGATCTTGTATTCTGCTGCGCGCTTCAGCGGTGTTAACATTAGCTTGTGTTAGCGTTCTCGCTGCACTTTCAAATCGGTTTTGGGTTGCACCAAGGTCGCCTCTAGCGCCACCAATTATTTCAAGCGCAGAATCAGCTGCCGATAAAGCATCATTAACGCTGGTTCCCGATGTAATATCAATATTGAGCACGCCACCTAACTGAGCCGCTATATCTTGCGTTTGCACACTGATAGATTGTTCGGAGCTTGCACCAGCTTGAAAATTTAGCGAGCCGTTGTCTGACAAAAGAGGCTTACCAGCAAAATTGGTTTGCTCGATAGTTTGCGAGATATTTTCTTGAAGCTGAGTAATTTCAGACTGAATTGCGCGGCGATCGCCTGAGCTTAAAATGCCATTACCTGACTGAATAGTAAGCTCACGAATTCTATCAACGTCGGAATTAATGCTACCTAGCCCGCCCTCTGCTACCTGTGCAACTGAGATGCCGTTATACACATTATTGACAGCTTGGCGATTGCCTTCAACTTCCGAGGTTAGGCGGTCGATGATTTGTTGGGCAGAAGCATCATCCAGCGCGTTATTGACCTTCTTGCCAGAGGCGAGTTTTTCAAACAAAGACTCTTGTTTTTCTTGCACTTGGCTTAAAGTGAACGAAGATAAATTATCTACTTTCATGGGATTTCCCTCAACATCGCAATAGTTATGAAGTATAGCAGAACACTGAATAAAATATAATCACTCTTTCGCATATCAGTTGATAACTTTACACGCCAAGTTATACCTTAAAAAATATTTGCTCTGTCAATGAGGTAGAATCGTTGTTTGGAGAATTTTAGAAAAGTTTATGCGCACCACTGCGAGGCGCAGTTTATTAACAAATAAATCAAATTCTTTCACCTATGAGCGATTAGAATTATAAATCGATTTTTTACGTTAATATATCTACTAGTAGTTTGGTTATCGTTCCACCAATTGAGCTAAAAGCACAAAGCGTACCCATTCGAGATCAAATCTCAATTTTCAAACTCCATAGTGGCAATATTTTAAGGAAAATATAAGATAAACAAAAATATTTCGAAAACTGTATAACTACAAATAAATGTGTGAAGAGTTTGATATTTTACGAGATGGTAATAGGACAACGCCACAATTGTTCATGCAGAGTTAAGCGACAATTATAAGTGTGCAAAAAGGAATAAAAACAGTGAGAAGCTTGTTATTGATGACCAAAAACCAATACTCCGTGGTTACGCACTTTTTCAATGGCATTCAAAGAGCGTTGGAAACTATGGGTTATTTAGTTGACGTTCTATACTGTGATAGCGCCGAAACTATCTCTGAGGGCTATAAGGAATTAGCACCTATTGAAGCGTACGAACATTTATTTAGTTTTAATGGTAACGGATTAGGAAAAATATCCTCGTCGTTCAACACTCTTGACTTCGCCAAAAACAAACCTGCTTTTGTCTTTTGCGTAGACAACCCAATTCACGTTTTACCGCGCTTTTTCGGGCATCCAGTCAATATACTATGCGTTTCTAAGGAGCATGTTTCATTGATGCAGCAGTTAGGGCATAGTGCATACTTTTTTCCACATGCAGTTATGGACTGCGAAAAAATCTATCCGAAAACGAGATATGACAGAAAATATCAGGAAATCCTTTTTCCCATATCTTTCATGAGTAGCGAACTTTTAAAAAATTCATTGAGACCAGTTTGGGACCAATTGGGTGAAGCGATTGAAGCATCAACAAACGTTACAGACTTTTTGAGAGTGATAGGTGTGGTTTCAACGGCCTTTTCACCTGCCAGAACAAGGTTCAATGAAAATATTAGACGTATAGCTGTGTTGGTCGACCAGTACCTTCGTGCACGTGACCGTGAATTATGTTTACTTGAGTTTGCATCACGTAGGACCAAACTAAAAGTGATAGGGCGCGATTCTCAGAAATTTTCCAAGGTAACTGACTACCACCAATATTACGAAGCAATTGACTTTACAAAACTGTGTAAAGAAATATCCTTGTCAAAGTGGGTTTTACATCAGTCGCCAGGGTTTGAGGAAGGTATACACGAGCGTGTTATCTATCCTTTGGTGTGTGGACCCCCTGTGATGACCTTTAAATCCCCTTACGTTAATCAAGCAATGCGAAAAAAGGGCGTTGTCGACGTTACACTCACTCAACATTTCGAAGATGAGGCTCGTTATTCTCAGATAATTGTTGAAGGAAAGCTAGAAGTACAATCTCATCATACGTTGACACAAAGGCTATCCTCATTGTTTTCTGCACCGTTAGAAAATGCCTCACTTGAGTAAGTAACAATCAATGTTAAGGAATCTCCCAGTGTTAAAAAAGGAAAAAATATTAATAATCCGTATGTTAGGTTTAGGAGATGTGACATCTATTGGCATTCCAGCATTGCGACATTTGATGGCAACCCACCCTAGCAGCTCGCAATTTAGTTTCCTAACCTTCGCTGCAGGAAAAGAAGTCATCACACTCGCCGAAGAAAGTGTCAATGTTATAAGCTTAGAAAAAGATGAATGGCCTGATGATATAATAAGCGCGATGAATGTTTTCCTGACCCTAGCAGAAGATATAATATCTTCTAAATACACAAAAATAATCAATTTAGATACATGGTTTATGCCCTGTTTTTTAGCTCGCTTCCTATATGATTCAGGACAAAATGTTGTCGGTAACTTCATCAACATCTCCATATCAGAACTAGTCAAAAGACTTCAAAACAAAACATTGAACCCTGCGTATGTTAATCAACCGGGAAACTATATTGAGAGTTCTTGGGATTCTATGAAAAAATGGAACAGTTATTGGTGGATGCAGGGGTTGTCACCGCAAAATGGATACCCAGAGTTCTTCTTAAGAACATGCTGTGAATTTCACGATATAGATTTTGATATGAGCATACAAGTGGAACCCTGCCACCAACTAAAAGAAAAGAGACAAAATCAACCGGTTATCGCACTGGCATTAAATGCTAGAACCAGCGAACGCAATTACCCCTATGGAAAAGAACTGCGCAATGCCTTAGAGGAGAAAGGAGTATACATATGGACTGGTTTCGATGGCTCTGTGCCTTTGGAAGAAACACTTTCAAAACTCAGAGCATCCAACCTATTGGTAACCGTCCCTTCAGCTCCTCAATGGTTTGGAAAATCGGTAGGTTGCAAATCATTTGTTATATCCGGCACTGTAGACCCCAGAACCATTAAGCCAGACTTTCACACACCAATGAGTTCTGCTCATATTGAACCTAAAAAATTAGTAGAAGATATAATGAGAGCTTTGTCATAAAAATAACGTTTTAGAGTAACAAAGTCTAAAAGTGGTATTATAGTATGATAACTATAGAAAATTGCGGATGAATTATGTTTAACGATAAGTCAGTATTAATAACGGGCGGAACAGGTTCTTTCGGGCATAAGTATACCGAAACCTTGTTATCACGCTACAAGCCAAAACGTCTGATCATTTATTCGCGTGATGAACTAAAGCAGTTTGAGATGCAGCAGAGATTCAATGCTCCGTGTATGCGTTTTTTTATTGGTGATGTTCGAGACAAAGAACGATTGACACGCGCCATGCAGGATGTCGACTTCGTTATACACGCAGCCGCGATGAAGCAGGTCCCTGCAGCAGAATATAACCCCACTGAATGCATCAAGACGAATATTGACGGTGCTGAAAACGTTATCAACTCTGCAATCGATAATGGCATTGAAAAAGTAATCGCACTTTCTACCGATAAAGCCGCAAATCCCATTAATTTATACGGCGCAACCAAACTAGCATCCGACAAATTATTCGTTGCCGCAAACAATATGGTTGGTGCAAATAAGCCTCGATTTTCAGTCGTTCGCTATGGCAATGTTGTGGGCTCAAGAGGGTCGGTTGTCCCCTACTTTCGAAGCCTTATAGAAAACGGTACAGACCACATTCCTGTCACACACCAAGACATGACTCGGTTTTGGATTACTCTCCAGCAAGGTGTCGATTTTGTATTAAAAAATTTCGAACGTATGCTGGGGGGGGAAATTTTCGTTCCCAAAATTCCATCGATCAGGATCACAGATCTAGCCAAAGCAATGGCACCAGATATACCTATTAAAATAGTGGGTATTCGCCCCGGTGAAAAATTACACGAGATGATGTGTCCTGGTGATATGGCGTTTCACACATTTGAATTTAAAGACCATTTCGTTATAGCGCCAGCCATTAAATTTTTTCAGCGTAGTAACGACTTTACTAGCAACGCTCTAAACGAAAAAGGAAAGTCTGTTGATGAAATTTTTGAATATGTTTCAAACTCTAATCCTCACTTTCTTTCTGTAGACGAAATTTCAGCATTCAATGAGGAAGCTAGAAAGTGATCCCCTATGGCCGCCAGCTTATAGATGATGCTGATATTAACGCCGTAGTCGAGACATTAAAATCAGACTGGCTAACACAAGGCCCCCGCGTACCAGCGTTTGAACGTGCTTTAACTTCATACTGCGGAGCGAAATACGGCATCGCGGTTAACAGTGCAACATCTGCATTACATATCGCTTGTCTAGCGCTAGATGTTAGTCATGGCGATATAGTTTGGACATCGCCAAATTCTTTTGTAGCCTCTGCCAACTGTGCACTCTACTGTAACGCTAATATCGATTTTGTTGATATCGACATTAGTACAGGAAACATGTGCGTTGAAAAGTTGGCAAATAAATTAGCCCATGCTGCCGTCCAAAACCGCCTTCCCAAGGTAGTTATTCCCGTTCATTTTGCAGGCCAACCATGTGACATGGCTCGCATTGCAGAACTCGCCCAAAAATATCAGTTTAAGGTAATTGAAGATGCTTCTCATGCTATTGGTGCAAAATATCGAAATAATGCTATTGGTAGTTGTGAACACTCTGACATCTGCGTTTTTAGCTTTCATCCAGTGAAAATAATTACCACAATGGAAGGCGGTATGGCGGTCACAAATCGAAAGTCACTTTCTGACAAGATGCGGTTGCTTCGTAGTCATGGCGTTACTAATGCCCCAGAGCTTATGAGTAATCCACCTCATGGCCCTTGGTACTACCAACAGATTACATTAGGCTTCAATTACAGAATGAATGATATTGAAGCCGCACTTGGGCTTAGCCAAATAAAAAAGCTTGACTCCTTTATTGATAAGCGTAACAAAGTGGCTGATCTTTATAACAAAAGATTTGAAGCGTGCGATTTGGTTAATCCGCTTTTAGTTAATGCAGTATCATTCAGCAGTTATCACTTATACGTAGTACGTGTTGCTAATTTGTCTCAACATCAAAAAAGTGTGCTTGTAGAAAAGATGAGAGAACAAGGTGTATTCGCTCATCTGCATTATATCCCTATTCACATGCAGCCTTACTATATCGCTAAAGGGTTTAAGCAGGGAGACTTTCCGAATGCAGAAAACTATTACAGAGATGCACTTACGCTTCCCATTTTTCCAAATTTAAAGCCTGAACAAACAGACTTCATTGCCGATACATTAATAGCGTTAATTAATTCTCAAACGTAATAAATAGTTTCAATTCAATAAGCCAATCGATTGCTTTGCTAGCGAAGGATAATATGAACATAGCGATAATACCGGCTCGGGGAGGAAGTAAGCGTATTCCTCGAAAAAATATAAAACCCTTTTGTGGCAAGCCTATGATAGCTCACGCTATAGACAATGCGCTAAGAAGTGAGCATATTCAACGAGTTGTTGTTTCAACCGATGACGAAGAAATTGCTAATATTGCCATTGAGTATGGTGCAGATGTGCCTTTTATGCGTCCCGCAGCTTTGGCAGATGACTATACTGGGACAGCCCCCGTTGTCCGTCATGCCATCTCCATGTTATTAGAAGATGGGTGGACACTCGATAATTGCGCCTGTATATACGCAACCTCGCCCCTTTTATCTTCACAGCTCATTGATACTTGCATTGAAAAATTGAAAAAATCTGACGATTTGGAATATGTCTTCACTGCCGCTCGGTTTTCATTTCCTATCCAGAGAGCTTTGCTTCAAATGCCGGATGGCGGAGTTACAGCATTTGATAAAATCGCGATTACGAAGCGATCTCAAGATCTTGAGACCACTTATCACGATGCTGGCCAGCTGTATTGCGGCCATTATAGTAGGTGGCTTGACGAAAAGTCACAAGTCTTTGGCTTGCAATCTAGAATGGTGGTATTGCCGGATCATTTAGTTCAGGACATAGATACAGAGGCTGACTGGAAAAGAGCTGAGTTGCTGTATAAACTACTGCAAACTTAGTCAATAGAGCACCTCCCCATTCGATACAGCTATCTCACTGCCCAGTATTCCTTAATCAGTTATTCGGCTTGAACACTATTCATAGTGCTCATAGCTCACTACTTTGCTTCCTTCACTTCCAATATTACAATTAACATGGATAAATTCCGACAACGCAGCTTTAATAGCATTATGTTTATGGGGTGGTGCAAAAAACATCATAAAGCCGCCCCCCCCTGCGCCTAAGAGCTTGCCGCCTAGGGCTCCAGCTCTTCTACCCCGTTCGTAAATTCCATCAATTGCTGTAGTAGATACGCCGTCTGCTAATTCACGTTTTAGCTGCCACGCCTCATTTAACATATAGCCAATATTATCGAAATCAGGGGCTTTTGACTCTAGAATACTCCTTGCTTCGGTAGCCATTTGATGAAGTGTTTTCAACTGCCCCGCTTTCTTCGACACGTTATTTATTTTTTTGGTTGCAATAGTCTCAGCGATGCGAGTGAAGCCGGTAAAAAACAATAGAATATGATCGTTTAGTATTGAGTGATTGCCAGGTCTCATAATTAGTTTCGAAACATCAATGGTACCATTTTGATTAAATGAAATATAACCAGTACCGCCGTTCGCAGCCCACACTTGATCCTGTGAACCTACCTTTTCACCTATAACATTCTGCTCAACCCTTATTGCTTCTTTACCTAAAAATGACGCTGAAGAAATACGTCCCTCTAGCCCCCTCATTGCGTTTATTAACCCCACTGTAAAGGCTGAACTTGAACCAAGACCTGAACGCGCTGGTAAATCACTAAAGTGATGTATCTCCACGCCATAATCTACTGGGTACTCTTCCAAAACACCACGAACTGCTGGGTGTTTAATTTCTGAAACATTACTAACATTTTCTATTCTCGAGTAAACGATTCTATGTTTATGTTCAAAAAAAGGGGGCAACTTACGAACACTTAAATAGCAGTATTTATCAATGGTAGTGCCAACCACCGCGCCTCCATTCTCTAAATACCAGGCAGGGTAATCGGTGCCACCTCCGAATAGAGAGACCCTAAATGGAGTTCTAGTAATTATCATTGCTACCTCTAAAAAAGTTCTTGAGCGCGAATATAGCTCTCTGGCGTACCAAAATCTAAAAAATTGACCCCTTCGTTAACACACCTTATCGGCGGACGAGAAGAACTCATTAAATATTCTTTTTCAAATGAAAAGAGGGGTTGGGAGGCTAAATGGGACAAGTGGTATTCCCCTAAATAATACCAGCCGGCATTTATTACCCCGGGAAAATCTATCTGTTGTTTTTCATAAAAGGAAGAGAGCAGCCCGTCTGTTATCTTTACCGAGCCATAACGCGAAGCATTCGATACATTAGTAGTGAGCATGCCACCACCAATGTCGCGACTTAAAGAAACGAATTTTGCAAGTTGAAAGCTGACAAATGTATCTCCATTGCATACAAGAAGCTCTTTAGCCTGGGCATTTTCGCTCAAATAATTGATAGCATTGCATATTGCACCACCAGTCCCCTTAGGCTGAGCTTCCACTTGCCACGAAACCACCAAATTACTATCAAACGTCTCTAACCATTCAATCACTTGTTGCGCTTTGTAACCGAGACAAAAATGAACATGATTAACTTTCTGACTCTCACACCAATTAAGTAGGTGTTCAATATAAGGTTTGCTGTTAATCTTTGCTAAAACCTTAGGTGTTTCGCTAACAACCTTCTTTAGCCTTGTTCCCAATCCTCCCGCCAGTACTACAACCGTGGGTATGACGGTTCCTTCAGCTTTCATCAGTTATAACAGAAATTTTGTTTGCTTCCCTTTCAACTATCTTCCGACGAAGCCGAGTCTTTGCCATATCTTCAATATGCGCCCGTGTCTCCACACCGAATTTGCTTTCTACAAACCTCAGATAGTCGAGATTCTGAAAATAATAGTGAAATGCATTGTCTCTAAAAGCGAGTACATCAGCAGCGGATACGTGATTAGTAGGTAGAGGTAGACAGTCGTAGCTGTGTTGAGAAAAGCCAGCCCAAGATGCTGGCAGCTTCCACCCTAATTTTTTCGCATCTATGAAGAGTTTTGAACCTGGGTACGCCATTGCTGAGTAAAAGTTGATAAATTCACATTGCAGTTCCAAAGCTAAATCCAATGTTTGCTGCATGGCTTGCATGTCATCATCGGGCAAACCAAAAATGAAGTTCCCCATAACATTAATATCAGCTTCTTGAATCTGCTTCACGATATTTCTTATATCATCCTGAGAGAAAGATTTTTTCGCGCCATCTCTAACGACTTCACTTCCAGATTCTATTCCTAAAGCTAACCATCTTATCCCCGCTTTTCTCAGCAATGGTAACGTGTTTTCCCTAACAGTATCCACTCTCGCATAAGCCCATATGTTGAGCTCATCAACAAAGGGAAGTTCAGAGAGCATCTCGCAAATCGGAATATAATGGTTCTTTTTTAGGACAAACATTTCGTCAATAATTTTGAATGTCTTGACCCCATACTCCTCGTAAAGATACTTTATTTCCTCAACAACCGCTGCTGGACTACGAGTACGATATTTATTTGTATCAAATGGGGCATTAATACAACAGAAAACGCACTTGTAAGGACAGCCGAGTGTAGTGTAAATAGAGGCATATGGCTGCCTTGACTCAAACTGACCAAAACATTGCCAGTTATGAGCTCGGTACTTTTCCATCGGTAGTAAATGCCAGACATTTCCATGCAAATCTGTGTCTAAGTCATCAGAGATTTTTGCCTTAGGACCGTAATAATACTCCCCACCTTGCTCTCTATACACAAGCCCTTTGACTTCCTCAATACGAATCTGATTATCAAGCGCTTGCCAAAGCTCAAAAGAGGTAACAGTACCCTCGCCTTGGCATACATAGTCGACCTGCGTTTTATCAAGTGTATCTTGGGGTAAGGCTGTAACATGACCGCCAATTAAAAGCGTTTTAACCTCAGAGTTAATAAGTTTTAGCTCGTCAATTAGATCTGAAGCACCAGTCATAACCTGAGTTGATGCGGATGGTTGGTGGCCAAAAGCGACTATTACAACGAGTTTAGGGGCTAAGTCATTAATTTTTTGCGCCGCATTTTTGACACCCAGAGCTTCTGCTTCAGTGTCAATAATCTGCACAGGAACCTCTCTATCAATTAAATAACCAGCAACAAGTCTGGTCCAAAGAGGTGGTTCGATAGCCGTAAGTTTTTCTCCAAGAGACTGATAGATTTTATCTCTTCCTCCTGGGTTAACTACAATAAGATTGCTCATATTTATCACCATATCGATAGGTATAATTATTAAGGCTTCTTTTTGAATAAGTGTATTTGATAAATATCCATTAAAAATGCTCTTTCTAATTTTAGACTAGTGCAGTTGGCCTCAATAAATAGCTCTGTCAAGTCAGCTTCAAAAATCCATTCCTCAGTAGGTTGATTAGGTACACCATACTCATTTATCCAGTCTTCTAAAATATCTCTTCTTGGAGTAGATACTATTATACTTCCCCCCGGCTTGCATATGTTGACCAAAGATTTTATAAAGTTTGGCTTTTGGCTGTCAGTTATATGCTCTAATACTTCAGACGAAACGACTACATCATATGAATTATCTAAACCTAAAAACTCCAGTAGTTCTGCACTGCCTGTAATAAAGTTGATACCCTGATAGTTTGACTTTGCATAATGAATGACATCCCCTATTGGATCTAATGCTGTGACCTCACCATATTTGCACATAAGTTTCGACAACCAGCCACGCCCACATCCAATTTCTGCGATGTTTAAACGTTCATTAGCAATTGGGTGTGTTTCAGCAAGAAATTTATTAATTACTTGCCATCTTGAAAGCTCATCTGAGTTAGGCTCAAGGCGATTCCATGATTGGTTTTTAACAAATAGTTCTTTGTAGTACAAAGACTCTTCTAATGAAGGGCAATAAGCTTGGCTACGATTGTAGTTAATACGTTTTCCATTTTGTATCCAAATCAAAAGCTGCCTTATTCGTATTCTGCTAGTGTGCCTGGTTAGAAGTTTGTTTCTAGCGTTCGTAGTGATTCTGTCGCGATACTCTAAGTTATTTTTCAGTAAATCAAGTGACTCAATGCACTCATTTATTGATGAAAAAAACAAAATATCTTCATTTTTCTCAAACAAATTGCCTTGCTCCTTACCGGGAGGAAGCCACGAAACAACTGGTACAGACGCACACATTGACTCAACAACCCTTCCAGCAAACCCTTTTAGAATTGAAGGAAGATTAACATTGGCAAAACCCATTCTAAGGCCTTCTAAGTGCAGCTCAAACAAAGTTTTACGTATAGCAATTAGGTCTAATCGGAAGGATTCGAACTCCTGATGGTTTTTGAAAGCGTGAGGCAATTCACTTAGAATATTGTCAAATACAAAAGGTAGATCTGTATCTCTTTCAGGCAAGTGAGGCCTTGTCAACAATTCGCTTAGTTTAGAGTCATTTAGGTACTCCCTTCTTTTACCATAGTTGCTGCCAACAAATACAGCGGAGTCAGAAGTAGGAGGTTCTCGGAAATTAACATACTCTTCAGGTATCATTGGCGGGTACCAAGTCGCCTCAATCCCTAATTCTTCATGTACAATAACTGCATCTGATTCACTACAAACAAGTGCTTTATCAAAATTTTTTAATTGTTCTAGAACAATTTCCCTTCTATTTTTAAGATGAGGGAACTCAGTGAGCTCGTAACTTTCAAATGTAAGTGATTCCATCAAAACCCCTACAGAAAGATCAGCTACTTTTGAAAACCATTCCCAATAACTATCTGGAAGCGTACCATGTACACACCAAACCCAGACTTGATCATAATGTTCGGCGGTTTTGTTACGCACAAAATCTAAACAAGCAGTATTAACATTGCCATCTTGCCCTACTATTAATGGTGCGAACGTGTAATTTATATCATTAGCTTTTAAACCATCGATAAATGCGTATGCACCGGTATAAGACCAAGCCCGCGCTTGATTCCAAGTTGAAAACTCAATCGGTACTAGTAAAACTTTCAATTCTCTGCTCTCCATTTTGATCCATCAATAAGCTAAGTTCTTTCAAATGTCTACGTTTTTCAGCTTCAGGTCTCATAGATGCAAAGTGTGCACAAACCGAGCCAATAATTTTTTTTGTAGGTTCATCTAATTCCTTAACTTTTAATAGTAGTAGATAAGCACTGACAAAAGTTGGGTCTTTATTGAGGATTTGGCATATTAGATCGATCTGTTCCCGTATAGAGAGTTTATATTGGGTGGACATCAGTGTTTTGAAAAGCTCTCTTGCATTTAGGCTTTCGGATAAAGAGAAGACATTCTTATCTTTAATAGAATTAATCGTACCTTTTACATTATTCGATAAAGTTTTGTTGGAGTTTATTCGCAAAAACCTCGTTATTGGCTCCTTACTTTTTATAACTTTAGACTCGACAAGGAAGGGCTCAAAATAATACGGCATTTTCTTCTGCATCACTTTGATAGACTCTAAATCATTCTCCGCAAGAATCTCATTTAGAAAAAAAGTTAATGCATATGGTATGTATTCTTTTTCATTGTTTTTGTTAAGAAGAAATTCATCATTTTCAAACACATCAAGTTTAAAAAATTCAAAGTAGCCATGTAGAAGGCATGCATTGGTTAGAACACCCATAAAGGAATTATAATCCAAATTAAAACCACCACCTTCCCTGCAATCAATATATTTAATTATTTCAGATAAATGATTTATGAAATTTATTTGCTCTTTTTTCTCACAGGCTTTTTTATGAAAACTATAGTCAAAAAAATCATCCGGATGGAGGTGAGCTAATAATCCTTTCGAAAACCCAGCAGAAATATGTTCATTAATATATCTTTCTAAGGTTAAAACCTTATAGTGTCTACCAACAAGCTCCCTATTTAAATAAAGTGAGCCACCGTTTGAAAAAAAACGTGTACCAAACTCAATATCTTCACAGCCATACCTAGTGAAACCCTCGTTAAACTTAATATTTTTAAAAAAGAGTGTTTTAAAAGAAGTAACCCCCCCACAAAAGTTGGATAGTTGATTTAGGCTTCTAGAGCTCGTGAAAATACTCCACCCTCCAACCTCCTCATACCAACGAGTTAGAGTATTTTCAAAATCAGTCTTTTCCCAAGTAACTCTCCCTACTAAGGCTTCTTCCTCATTTGTATGTTTATTATGAAACGATAAAACATGTTCGTACCATTTTGGATCAGGAAATATATCATCATCAATGAAAGTACCAAGTTTAGTGTAAATATGATCTAGACCTGTATTTCTTGCGGCAGAAAGCCCCTTATTACTATCATGCACTATAAGTTTACAATGATATAAAAATTGAACTTTTTTAGTTAATTCTGTTGTAGGAGGCTTATGACCATCCCAAACAACACAAATTTTAATCAGTTCATTTGCATTCCTTAAGTGCTTTAGAAGACGAAGCAACCTAGAGGGCTCATTTCCTATTGTTGGTATAACAACAGTCAGGTCTGTTATGTCATATCTATTTTCCACACTCTCTCCTAAAGTATTATAAAAGCTCTAGGACTTTCATAGTCCACTTACAGCATACCTCTTTTGCCCCGACTCTAGCTGCTTGTTCCTTTGATTTTAACAGGCTATCAACCTTATTAATTAATTCTTCCTTTGAATTATAGTAATGTATATTGAAAGGACCGAATAAGTCATTAAATGCCTTTGTTTCGTCATTTTGTTGCTCAAGTAGAATTGCACCACACTGTAGAGCCTCTCTAACTTTCCCTTTGCACTGAGACCTAAAGCTGTATGTTTGAGAGTTGATGACAACTTTAGTTTCTCTGAGCAACTCAGCGTATTCATAGGTTGATATAGGCTTCCTATGTTTCCCTGAAACTCCCCCAAAATGATTGAAATCTGAGCCAAAAGACTCCTTTAATATATTTAGCCAAAACTCTCTTTCTCCAACAATACTACCAAACATAGAAACCGCATAAGATCTAGTTTTTTTATCGTCATAATAGAAAATTGATGGATCAAACCACGTTGGATGAAAAATGACTCGCTCAGGATTGGTATGCTTACAGTATGGGACTAGTCTTTGATACATTTTTTCTAAGCGACTGGCATTAGAGTTTTCAATGACCAAGTCCGCATAATCTAATACATCTCTTTCGTAATCCAAATATCCCGACTCTTCATTCTCTTCATCATAATCCCACCAGATGGTTAAAATTCTCAACTGAGGTAGATATTTTTTTAATTTAAGGAAAAATGATTTGGGGATATTTTCTTTTACGTGGGTAGGTGTATGCACTAAAAGGTCTGGCTTAAATATCAAAATACGTGATTCTAGTTCTTCGCACCACCTTCCCAACGCAGCAGCCATAAACTCAGATCCATAAAGCTTGAAAAGCGCTGCCGCCGGGTATCGTTGGGATAACTCTGTATGTATATTATCTTCGTAAGCTCGACTAGAAATCAGTACATTTAAACTAAAAGAGCATATATCTTGAGGTGGTATTATGGGTAAATCATTTAGCTTTTTACCCCAGAGTCTTTCATTCTTATCAGCAATAGCAACAACGTTAAGACGACTGATAAACTTCCAATATTGTGTTGTATGAGCTCCAGCGCCATAAACCACGACAGGAGCCTGACCAGTTTTAGACAAGCAGTAGTCTACAGATTGACTTACTAGATCTTCACTATCTGCCTCTTGCCAACCAAATGCATAGGTTTCATGTTCACCAAGTAAGCCAGACTGAACCATAGGCTCCCTAACCTCTAATTTGCCAGAGGAATCTTCATAAGGCTTTGTTTCAAACAAATGGATGGCAAAAAAAGTTCTTGGACTTTCTAACATTGTTTTAAGTAGTCTTGGTATGTCATTGTAAGACCTGTTGTAAGGTCAACTTCAGGTCGCCATTTAAATTGCTGGCAAAGTGTTTTATCAAGTGACTTGTGGGGCATCCCATCAGGTTTAGAAGAGTCCCACAGGATTTTTCCAGAGTACCCGGTCACGGCAGCAATTGCTGAGCCTAGCTCCTTGATGGAGATGATCTCTCCGCCGCATAAGTTAACGGGCTCGACCCCCTCATAATGCTGTAAAAAGTGCAGCATTCCTTTTGCAGCATCATCCACATATAAAAACTCTCGAGTTGGCTCTCCACTCCCCCACAAAGTAACCTCACCTCTCTCATCTAACTTTGCTTTATGAAACCGATTTAACAAAGCCGGAATTACATGACCTCGCTTATCATTAAAGTGATCACCGGGACCATAGAGGCTAGTGGGTACTAGTGTGAAATACTTAAGGTCATACTGCCGAGCATAATACTCTGTTAGTTTTGTAGCTGCTACCTTAGCAATAGCATATGCTTCGTTTGTAGGTTCAAGTGGTCCAGTTAGTAAGCTTGCCTCTTGAATTGGCTGTTCTGCAAGCCTCGGATAGAAACAGTTAGATGCAAGGTTAAGAAACCGCTCAACCCCTAACTCGGCACATGAACGTATTAAGTTTGTTGCAATCATTAAGTTATCGTACAAGAACTCAACTGGCTGGGTGCGATTGGCCTCGATACCGCCCACTTTTGCTGCCGCACAGATGACTACATCAGGTTTTTTTTCAGCAATAAACTCCCAGACATCCGCCTGAGCTCTTAAGTCTAGATTACTTTTGTTAGCCGTTATTATTTCGACGTTAAAGTAAGCAAACGCTCTGGTAAGTGCCTTACCAACTAGCCCTGTATGTCCCGCAATAAAAACTTTTTTATTATTTAGATCAAAAAATTTAGACATTACTGTATCGGGTATTTGAAATCATTTCGTACCCCTTAACAAGTTCAGCAATTCCCTTGTCTAATGAAAACTGTGGCTGAAAGCCTGTAGCTTCAATTTTTTCATTGGACACTATGTAATCACGCTTATCTGGATCTTCTCCTATAGGGGCTTCCAAGAAAGTAAACTTCGGTACTTGTTGCTGAATTCTTTGACAAAGTTCTAATTTGGATAAATTCGCATCGGACAAGCCAACATTATAGGCTTCGCCCTTCATCGCTTCAAAATTGTCAATACCATGGATAAACGCGCGTGCTACATCTCGAATATGGATATAGTTTCGTTTAAAATGCGACTCAAATAAAACTAGTGCTTTATCTTTGACCGCTCGGTAAACAAAATCATTCACCAGTAAGTCAAGACGCATTCTAGGGGCAAAACCAAAAACAGTTGCTAACCTGAAACTAATGGAAGACGAACGACTTAACACCGCTTCTTCAGCTTCAACTTTGGTCGTACCATATAAACTAATGGGGTTTAGAGGGCTTTCTTCAGTACAGAACTTACCTTCTTCTCCAATACCGTATCCACTATTCGTTATTGGCATTAACAACATTTGCTCATTGCTTAGCATTTTACTTAACGCAACAACCGAATCACGGTTTGTTGTTATAGTACCTATTTCATCTCGAGCACATAAAGGCGCCCCTACTAGTGCAGCCAAAGGTATGACAACATCCTGAGTTTTAATTAATTGGGCCAGTAAATTTTTATCTCGACAGTCCCCTCTAACTACCGAAAAATTAGGATTGAAGCACACTGCATTAAGTGAGTCTTGGGCGAACATAAAATTATCTAAAACAGTAACTTTATGCCCTCTACTCAATAACTCTGGAACCAATATTGAACCAAGGTATCCTGCTCCGCCGGTGACTAAAACATTAAACGCCATTAGCGCGTCTCCTTTGCTGCTTTATCCAGTACCATGTAAAGCTTCTTAATATCTTCAGTTAGATCAAAGGGGTGATTCCCTACGAAAAAGCCGTAATCGTGGGCAATGTTAGCATTTATAATAGGTGATGCTTCAGAGTAGTCATAATATTTGATTACATCATGCCTTAAGAAGTTACCGCCGGTGATAATACGAAATCCGATGCCTGCATCTTTAAGCGCATTAAAAATAGCACTGCGGTCCAGTTTCATTTCTGGGTTTAAAATTATGGTAAAACAGAAGCTAGAACTCGCACCGTTCTCTCGTTGAATGATAAACCTCTCATCATCGGCAAATAGCGACGTAAAAGTGGCTAAATTTTTTCTTCTTGCTTTAGTAAATTCTGGAAGCTTCTGTAGCTGTTCAATACCGGCGGCTGCATTTAATTCAGTCGGTCTCACGTTGTAACCAGGCAAAATAAAGCGATATGCTTCAAAAAGATCGTTTTCTTTTTTATTGAATAACTTAGAGTCTTCAGGAAGATCTCGAGTCCATCCATGCGCCCTTAAACAGCGACAAATTTCACCAAGTTCATCATCGTCTGTTAAGATCATCCCACCTTCCATCGTAGAAATATGGTGTGAAAAGAAGAAACTAAAGGTGTTTAGATCACCAAAGGTACCGGCTTTTTTACCATTTATCTCCGCATCCATAGATTCGCAATTGTCTTCCATGAAATAGAGATTATTTTCGTCAGCTATCTCTCTCATTACGTCGAGAGCCGCAGGATTGCCTAAAATGCTAACACCAAGAATCATTCGCGTATCTTCTGTAATAGCGCTTCGCAATAACGTTGGGTCAATATTCAATGTGTCTAACTCTATATCAACAAAACGAACTTTAAGACCATACTGCTGAAGCGGATGATAGGTGGTTGCCCAGCTGAGCGCAGGCACAAGGACTTCATCACCTCTTTGAAGAGGATTATTTTGCTTAAAAAACAAAGACGCAACTGAAAGGAGATTTGCTGAAGAGCCCGAATTGACCATGATAGCGTGCTTTTTATCGTGGTAATCAGCAAATTGCTTCTCGAATTCAGAGACAATCGGCCCCATAGTAAAAAAGCCCGAATCGATAACTTTCTGTAACGCAGCAAGCTCTTCATCTCCCCATGTTGGGGCAGCTAAACTATATGACATTAAAATGGTCCTTTAAAATTTTTCTGATACGCTAATTCACATTGTTGCTCTGTAGGTTCCCAAGTGTTTGATGGATCACAAAGGAGGCTTGCAGCAATGGCAATTGATTTGGGTGAGGGATAGAAAACATTTTCTAGGCTCGGCGTAGTTGGGCACGTGGTTGCGGCGAAACCTAACCGTCTTATTTTTACTTTTTGCGTTATTATATCGCTTTCCGCCACCCTTGCAGATATTTCAGCAGAGATACCACAATTCAACCAAGCATTATCGACGATCAATAAACGTCCGGTTTTTTTCACTGACTTTTCTATAGTTGTAGAATCTAATGGAGAAATCGTAACTGGGTCAATAATTTCCGCATTCATACCCTGTTCGGCTAACAGTTCGGCTGCTTTTATCGCCTCTGCTACCATGCTTGAAATAGCGACAATCGTGATGTCGTTACCGTTTTTAATAACTCTTGATTTTCCAAACTCAACGGAATAAGGTTCTTTAGGCACATAAGCTTCCGTGCCATACAATAATCTGTGCTCCATAACAATTACAGGATTGTTATCTCTAACTGCCTGAATCATCAACCCTTTTGCATCATAAGCATTCGATGGAGCAACAATTTTTAATCCAGGAATATGAGCAAACATTGAATGCAAGCCCTGAGAGTGCTGTGCACCTTGCCCCCATGACTTCCCCACAATCGTTCTCACGACTAAAGGTACTTGTACCGTGCCGCCGTACATGTAGTGACTTTTTGCAGCAATATTCACCAACTGGTTCATGCAAAGCATCAAAAAATCCATACGTATATGAACATGGATAGGTCGTTGCCCGGCCATGGCTGCACCGATAGCGACGCCAGTCATCGCATCTTCAGATAAGGGCGTCGTAAACACTCGTTCGGGCCCAAATTTATCCACTAAGCCAAGAGTAGAACCTTGAATGCCTTTATGATCATCGACATCAAGACCCATCAGGAAGACACTATCATCTTCCTGCATTGCCTGTTCACAACCTTCATTCACCGCTTCGTAGTATTTAAGCAAACGATTATTATCAAGCGTAGACATACTTGTACAACTCCTCTGGCTCGGGAAACGGACTATTTTCGGCAAAGTCGATTGCAGCTGCGATTTTTTGCTCTATTCGCTTGTCAACCATCGCGCGAACTTCAGGATCTAGGGATTGTCCTAACGACAAAAACACGTCTTTTTTTCGCCAAGCTATGCTCTCTTCAATAGAGCGATAGCCTTGATCGTAGTCTTCATTTGGGCCCACGTGTTCACTCCAACGGTGGGTGATGCATTCCATGAAAGCAGGGCCTTCTCCCTGTCTCATTCTTTCTATGTGGGTTTTTGCATAGTCGTAAATAGAAAATATGTCCGGCTCGGAGAACTGATGGGCCGGGATACCGTAGGTTGCCATTCTTTCTTTGATTTTAGGCGTTGCCCATCGCTTTTCTATCGGTTCATGAATTGCTAATTGGTTATTCTCGCAAACAAATAAAATGGGTAATTTATGGATGGCTGCAAAGTTTATACTTTCACTGAAGCACCCTTCCTCCGTTGCACCATCCCCCATAAATACCACAACTACATCATTCTGTTTCTTTTGTTTTATAGCCAAGGCATGACCAACAGCCACTGGGATTCCTGTTCCTACAACAGCTGACATACCAATAACTCCTTGCTTAGCATCAACTAAGTGCATAGAGCCAGCGCGTCCTTCGGCACACCCTGTCTTTTTACCATAGAGTTCGGCCATCATGGCATTAAGATCACCACCTTTAGCCAGATAGACACCATGCCCCCTATAAGTCCCACAGACATAATCCGTGGCCAACAACTCTTCTATTATTGCGGCACAAATGTACTCTTGCCCAATAGCTAAATGTACAGGGCTCTTAATTTTATCGCTCGGATAGATTTCCGCTATGGCTTCTTCTACTCTTCGTATTAACGCAACTTTTTCATAAAGACGCACATCTACAGGTTTATACTCATTCATATTTGAAACCAATTCGTTGCTAAATAACTAAATCTAGTGACCTAGACGTGCACATTTTTACCGTAGGTAAAAATGTGCACGTCATTATTAAAATCATTCATAGCCTAAACAGTACTATGTAGGTTTCGCGTTGAAATTAATACCTACACCCGTACTCAGCCAATTTGTAGCCTATATATTTCTCAAATAAACGCAGCTTCCCTATTGTGCTTCAATCAATATTAATCGACTGTTTCCGCAACTTCTTTAATCGCAGCGTTATTCCAAAGAGAAACTCTTGTGTAAGTTGACTTTTCTACTAAATTGATCGATGAGATCAACGCCATCCCAATTTATACTAAAGGTTAAAGCTTCACCAACAGGCACGACTCTATCAACCCCTGTTTGAACTGTGGTTAACCATTCGTGTAATAACTTAGGCTCCACTCCCCATACAGAGAGTGTCTGATTAGCGGGTTTTAGCATCGGATTCAGTTGCTCAAAAGAGGCTAAACTCAGTTCTAGAAATAAGCCGCTACCCTTATGGGCGTTAGTACAAAAAGGGCTTATAGATGACACCCCCAAACGGGTTATGCCTCGTTCTTGGATAAGCTCGAACGCATTTCCTGCATTTGCTGCAATTTGCTGTGCAGCCAAAAGCGCTTGATAGTGCTCACTATCAGAAAATGGCTGCTTTAGCCGAACTAACTCTATCAGTGCAGGCCAAAAACGCTTTTTAGCATCGCCTATTTGCTCTTTACTTCCAAGCCACACAATGGCCTTTGCTGACGAACATCCCTGTTGCGAAAAGGTCATTTGATCTTTGTAAAAGAATTGAACGAACTGTCCAAATTTAGCTTCAGGCTCAGCCATTATTGTTTTTGCATCGAGCAGGCACAGCGAAAATTTATTACCGAAACACATCTCTCTCGCGTGGGCGGGCATGGGGATTGCTCTTTGCGCAATAATCGCTTCATCGGAGCCCCATAATACCCTACCCTCAACACTATTTATCAGGGCAATAAGTTCACTGTTGTCATAGTCACACTGAATCAATTGAAATCGTGCATTTTGTTCCGGAAAATCGTCGGCAAGCTGACAAATTTTCTCAATTAGAATATTTGAGCTTGTGCCCCTGCGACTAGACAAACGAATGACATTTTTGTTTCCGCACAGCAGACTAAGGATCCCCGAATAGACAAATAGGCTGTCTACGTTCGCCGGCGCGCTGTGATAGAGCATGCCTAGGGGCTGTCTATTGAAGCTAGCGTATTGATAGGGTTTAAGTAAATTGTATAGATTAGATTTTCTTAACCAGAAGCCCAAGGCAACCAAATCTGGAAATTCTCTTATTTGGGGCTCTTTGAGAATAAGAGCAGATAGTGCATCGCAGTACGCTATGTCCTGTTCTGAAAAACTTGAAAATAGCTTTGCTTTTACGCTAGGCGGATTGAATGTGGTCCATGACATAGTCAGCTTCGTTCCCTAACTGTTGGAGTAAAAGTATCGCTACAACCTCTCATATCAACTTTAGGTAGTCGCCCTTTAATATTGAAATACTTCCCTTTTCTGCCACAAAGACAATCGTCTTCCCCTAATATTACTGCTCTATCCTCTGTTAGTAGGCTGTGTCCTGGGTAACTCTTAGGCAAAACTGACATCAGTTGCAAAATACCTTCTTTACCTAGCGGCAATGGGTGCCAGGTTTCAGCATCTCTCACTAATACATCTGAATAACTCGAACAATGTAGGTGCCCTTGTTCACACTCCACAAAAATTGACCCAACTTGCTCTACCAATCCGTAAAAATTATGCACTTTTGGAATATCTGTGTGTTCCAACACGGCTTGTTTAAACGTAGCATTATCAACAGCGCGATCTTCAAGTTTTTTCCATCCCCCGCTATGGAGTAGAATAGCATTGGGTAGCGATATTCGCTGTTTCGATTGTTTCAGCTGCTCGACGAAATACTGCCAAACCATAAAAGTGAAACCAAACACAAGTACTGGTTTAGCCGCAAACTCGGAACAAAACTGCTGCACGGCATCAATATTTACACTCATGTCTTCATTTAGCGCGTAGCAATGGTTTCGCCCCATGAATGACAAACCTTTAATCCCTGCCGCGCGTGCGGAAAAGCTATTACGTGCATCTAATATGGAGGGCTTATCTATAATTAGCATCGGTCTGCGCTCTTTCCCCAACCAATGTTGCATAATTTTTACTAGTGTCTTCGATTGGAGTCCGGCCGTCTCCCTGTCTAAGGCAATTTTTGACGGATTCCCTGTCGTACCGCTAGAGTAAAGAGTTTTAAACACTTCACTGTCTGGAATAGACTTTAACGAGAGATGCTTAAAAAGACTAACCGCGAGATATGGAACTGCTGCTAGTTGGTTCGCCACTGCATAGTTAGGCCATTGAGCAGTCACAACAGATTCATATTCGCTACAGAATTCACGGTGATGGGCAGTTAAACTATTTAGTTGAGCTAATAGCAAAGGCGCTTTCTTTGCTACCGTTAACTCATAGGGGGCTTGCTCTATCAACATGATAATGACTCTTTAGCAGCTAGAAGCAGGCTCTGATAATTTACTTTGCCATTTGCCAGTAACGGGATTGAATCCAGTTTGACAACTTTAATAAATGAAGGATGAATAGCTAAAGACTCCCTAAGATAATGCGTTATCTGCTCTGCGAGATCATTGTCACCTCCTACGTAACCAATAATCAGTAGATCATCCATTCCATAGCAGCATAGTGGCACATTAAATTTGCATAATATCACTTCAATATCATCGAGTTGCAACCGCTGGCCTTGAATCTTAATCATTCTGCTCAATCGACCGACAATACGGAATAAACCATTCGGTAGTTGCTCTGCAATATCCCCCGTTCTAAGTTCACTTACGCGCTCGTTCAAAGATAAATCTCTCGCACAACTTGCATACCCTAGCATCACATTTGGTCCACGATAACACAGCTCACCCGCCACATAAGGGGCGGTAATTTTATTATTAGTGTCCAAATCACGGATAAGCAATTCGCCCTCCGGGATTACACGCCCAATACAATCTGAGTAGGTATTGAGTAGGTGCGGCGGTAAATAAGCAATACGTGCCGTTGCTTCGGTTTGCCCATACATGAGGAATGCGGGTATTTTGAACTGGTTTGACAGGGTTTTCACATAATCAGCCTGAACTTGCGTTAGCTTTCCGCCTGCCTGAGTGAAGTAACGAAGATGCGGGTATGCCTGTCGCTCTAATCGCAACTGACGAAAGAGTTGATAGTGGAAAGGGACGCCGGATAAACTACTTATTGCAAACTTGCTAAATTGATTCCAAAACAGTTTACTTAGAACCGGCGCTTCAGTCAGTAAAACTGACGCTCCTTTATACAAATGGCTATTTAATATAGACAAACCATATGAATAAAAAAGTGGCAGCGAAGTAATGGCTCTATCTTCATTTACAATAGGTAAATACTGAGAGATAGCGCAGGCATTCGCGTGTAAATTATCTAATGTTAGCATAACCGACTTAGGTGAACCTGAGCTGCCAGAAGTGCTTAACATTAATGCGCAATCCCTGCGTACATTTTGGGTATAGCCTGTTTCTACCACAGTGCCATCTGCGTTTATGAAGATCGCAATCTTTAGTTTTTTTAGGAGCCGAGTCCTGCCTTCTTCAGATAGCCTAGGAGACAACAAAAGCAACGCTCTTCCTAAACGCAATGCTGCGATATAGGTGACCACATTATCTAGTGTTGTACTAAACGACAATGCACTTAATGAACCCACAGGAATAATTTCATCAAGCCGCTTTTCTTTTTTCTCAACAAGTTTTTCCAAATAAGCGTAACTTATCACTTCACCACTCGGTAAGTAATAGGCTGGGTGTTCACCAAATCGATCTAGTCGATGTACAAAGGTGTAAGGCCGGGCTGCATCAGTCACAAGCTTAATCCGCCGTCGACCGACATTATATGTCCGGTTACATAAGCAGCCTCTTTTGAACATAAGAATTTAGCGACAGAAGCTACATCTTCCGCCTGCCCCAAACGTCGTAAGCTAATGCTTTCTTTCAATTGCTCCTTTTTTTGTGAAGAGTAGTGAGCAGTAAGATCTGTTTCAATAAATCCAGGTGAAATCGCATTAACTCTAATACCTATTGGACCAAGTTCTTTTGCTAGTGATTTTACAAACGAAGAAATAGCACCTTTTGTTGCTGCATATACAGATTGGCCAGGGGAACCAACTTCAGCAACCTTTGATGACACTAATAGAAGATGACCTGTTTTATAACGGATCATCAAACGACTCACAAGTTGGCAAATTTGTATAGACGCTGCTACATTGATCGTCAATAGACTCTCTACATCGTTTACACGTGTCATACTCAACATAGCGTCTCGCATTTGCCCAGCACAATGAATAGCATTGCTTAAAGGCCGATTTGCCAGTAAGCATTGGATATTTTTGAAAAGTTGAACTACTGATTGGCTATCGCTAAGATCGGTCACAAAGTAGTGCGCTATCGCTCCAAAATTCTTACATGCTTCAGTAACCTCGGCGAGTTTTTCGCCGTCCCTTGCTACGAGTATTAATTCGTGTTTCTGTTCAGCAAACATTAACGCACACGCCCGACCAATTCCCTTACTCGCGCCCGTGATAAGAGTGATGGGTGCACTGGTATTCATTAAAATGTTATTCCATGCTTAGCCAATATCTCTTTCGCTTTATTCACCGAACTTAAGTCAATAATATCATCAGTATCCAACATCACATTGAATGTGTTCTCTAACTCTGCAATCAATAACATATGTGCCGTTGAATCCCACTCGTTAATCGTATTGTACGCGAGACTTTCGCTTACTTGCGATTCGGGGATCACTAATGATGTGGCGAATGATGAAATCAGCTTCTCGTTATTTGTGGGTTCATTACTCATCTTAATTCCTAATAAATCTTGCGAAGTTTCTAGCGGCTCGCTGATGTGCTTCAGAGACTAGCGTTAAACTGATCACCTCTTCACTCGACTGGTAATCATCGGTGACATAACCTAGTTGCTCATTAAAACGCAATGCGCCTACATTGCTTCTCTTCACCTTTGCAACAATGGCGCGTAAATCAAGGCTTAAAAAGGCAAACTCATTTAATGCGAGCGCCGCGAAAAAAGCGAGTATAGTACCGCGATACTTGTTATCTGCTATATACATTCCTGACTCAGCACTTATACATGCGTCAATCGCAACCGAATTCGAGCTTTTTAGGTTGCAAGCGCCAATTCGTTTTTCTTTGTAGCAGATTACGAATTGCAATTGTGTTTTATCGACACTGACTTTTGAAAACCATTGTCGCTGCTGTACTGAAGAAATTTCATTTTGTTCAAACATATACTGACGTATATCAGGTCTATTTCTCCATTCCCTTAATAATTCAAGGTCGTCAATCATCACCGGTTTTAACACAACGTTAAATGCATTGATTGTTTCTTGGTGCCACATTGTCTGCAACTTTTTCACTATACCAGTTCCCAACACATTGCCGTGCCCGCTTTAACATCTTTCAATATTTTTCTGCTGAGTAACAACGGTAAATATTTGGTAGGTAACCCTAGCCCAGGTCTTACCGACCTCAAATTTTCTTTTGTTAAAATTTCTCCGGCTTTCATATCTTTCGAAATGTACAGCGACCGTCTATCCATTCTTGACACTATTTCTTTATCTGTGCAGCCATAGAAAACCTCCCCTAAAGCGTCGTATGCACGCCGTACCTCATCCACTAACATTTTCAATTCGAATGGCTCAAGAGAAAATTCTGCGTCAACGCCGCCTTCGTTCCTATTTGAAACAAAGTGTTTCTCGATAACACTTGCCCCCAAGGCTACCGATGCCACAGCTACACCTATACCTTCGGTATGATCAGAAAGTCCAGCTGGGCAATTAAACAAATCAGTCAAATGAGGGATGGTGCGTAAATTGGCATCTAGCGGACGGGCCGGGTAATTGCTAGTACATTTCAATAATACCAATTCGGAGCAGCCATTCTCTCGTAGTACTTCCACCGACTCGGCGAGCTCAGATTGACTAGCCATACCCGTAGACAAAATCACAGGCTTGCCCGTTTTTGCCACGGCTTCCAGCAACCCATGATCTGTATTTTCGAACGAAGCTATTTTGTAACAAGGTACATCTAAAGACTCTAAAAACTCTACTGCTGTAAGATCAAAAGGAGAGCTAAACGCAATTAAACCTTTGCTTTTTGCGTGTTCAAAAATGTCTTTATGCCATTCCCATGGGGTCATTGCTTTAGCATATAAATTATACAAAGAATTCCCTTTCCAGAGACTATTGGGATCACTAATAAAAAACTCGCCTTCATGAATATTGAGGGTGATCGTATCTGGTGTATAGGTTTGGAGCTTTATGGCATGGGCACCCGAATCAGCGGCCAAATCAACGAGTTCGATAGCTTTATCAAATGACTGCCCATGATTGCCTGATAACTCAGCGATAACAAAAGGTGGGTGAGAGGCGCCTACTAACCGATGTCCGAGTTTTACTTTTTTCATAAAACGAATACCATTTAATTGCGCAATGACGTATTAACGATTCGCCACTGCTTTTTTATTGTTTTGCCGGTATCTTACTTTTAAAGACTTACCGTATGCAAAAAACTCTTCATTTGTTTGCAGAGTGCGTCTTTTCTCTGCTGATTCACAGTGTCTTTATCGGTACATTAGTATGAAAACTTTAGCTCCCAGTAAGCCATATCAGCCAAACTAGCCGTATATATTGCCACCACATACTGACAGTTACCTTAATAGTGTAAATTCACCCATTTCTTGCTCAATTTCTTCATTGCTGCGTTTTTTTGAATATTACTAAGTAGGTATGCTCGCTATCCGCTGTGTTACACTTTCTATAGAACATAGGAATATAAGGACTATTACGTCAATGGTAACCAGGTCATTGCACATCGCGTTTCGTGTTGATGCTTCAGAGACAATAGGCGCAGGGCATGGAATGCGATGCGTAACTTTAGCCATAGGGCTTAAACAACGGTTGAAACAACTAGGAATTAAAGCCGATTTTCACTTCGTCAGTACAAAATCCGCTCAGCTACTGGTTAGCTTGTATCGCCAGAATGGCTTCTTGCACAGTGTTGTTGATACTGTCGAGAGCTCTGTTGACCATATCAAGGCTGATGTCTGGATTGTTGACCACTATCAATTGGACAGGGTATTCGAGCAAACACTTACCAATCGTAACCTCAAAGTTATGGTTATTGATGATTTAGCGAATCGTATGCATGACTGCCATTTATTGCTTGATACTAACTTTTTAGAAAACTATAAAGATCGCTACAACGAGTTAGTAAACGAGAGTTGTCGCTTGTTATTAGGGCCAAGCTACGCAATTCTTAGAGAGGAGTTTTACGCTTTATCAGAAGTACAATGTAAAGCTCCTCGTCAAATACTAATCTGCTTTGGTGGAAGCGATCCCCACAATATGACAATGTTTGCGCTTAATGCATTACGATTACTGGACGATAATTGTATTGAAGCAAATGTGGTGATAAACGATAACCATAAAGCTCGGAACGAAATTAGCGAACAAATCCGGTGTATCAATAATAAGACCATTCATAAGGTTCATCTTCATATCAATAGCAGAAATATGTCTCACTTAATGCAAACAGCTACGCTAATGATAGGTGCAGGAGGAAGTATGCACTGGGAACGGTGCGTAACAGGGCTCCCCGCCATAATCATCAGTGTTGCAGACAACCAAAGAGAAACTTCTCAATGTTTAGCAGATAAAAACGTGTGTGATTATATAGGGCACTTCGATGAGGTAGGAATCAAACAACTCGCTGGGCGGATGGCGGATTTATTGCGCTTACCTACTATCCTTCATGATATGAGCAATAACGCCAAATCCATTATACCTTCAGGGAAAGGCACACCAAAAATATGTGAGGAAATAATTCACACTTTTCAATTGGCGCCGCATAGTTGAGGTGTGTTTATCAATCAGATAATGTGGTGTTTATCAACAAGCCTAAATCCAACATGACGCAATTGTTTCCGTATCAAGCTGCCAGTAGCAGGCTGAATTCAGGAGGACAAATTAGATAAATTATAATCAAAAGACAACCAAAATCGATCTCCCGCGCCATTAACTAAGTCTTCTGATTCCAATACTTCAGAAGTAAAAACGACCATATCCCTTGTTTCATAAGTCATAGTGTTGCTCTGATTAATTGAAAACGTTTTTTCCTCAAAATTATAAAGCCAAGACAAATCATCGAGTTTTGGAACAACTAATTGCACTTTCTTTGTGCTAACTAGAGCCAAAACAGAAACATAAAATAGTTTTGAAAGATGCCCTTCCTTTGTTTTGTCAGCGGGAAAGAATACAACTACATTATTATCAATGAAAACGTTGCGGCTTAAACACATTTCCAAAGTAGAAACATCATCGACGATAAAAGCTGTTTTACCAGTTTTGGAAGTTATGTTGTTAATGTCATAAATGTTTTTTACAATTTCAACCCGATAGTGATGTCGGAATTGATCAGCATCAAATTTAATATTCAATGTTTTGTTAAATTCTATTAATTCGTGTTTATTCGTATTAGACTCTAGAACTATTTCATTTTGAGAAAAGTAACGCCTCAACAGAGCTTCTTGACGATCTCTAGGTGCGCTTGACATTGAGTCGAGTTCACTGGGATAAATTGACAGGCTTAAAGTTGCAGCGTTAATAAATTCTTGCCAAAAAGCCATGACAGCAGAAGATTTTTCGACCACTATTTCTAAATCAGAGACATACATTAGCTTTGTAAGGATGCTGTTTAAATAATTTACGGAACCGTTGAACAAAAAATAAAACTTAGACCTCTGGTCAGAGTAGCTTTGGTTTAATAAAACTCGATGCTCTTCTATTAAATGCTCTAAATCCTTATAGCTTTTTATGCTTTTCACCGAAAGTAACTTCAACGAGTCAATATCATTTATCAAATCTTCATCAGAGAAAGATTCTGAGTAAAGTATTTTTCCATTGACCGTATCCAATTGAGCGAAGTTACAATTTAGAACCCACTCTAAAGCCTTTTTCTTTTCTGAATCGGAACTCGTGATAAGTAAATCTTTTTTATGAAGCGGCTTACATCCGTGAATAAAAGCACCATTACTTAAATTATATGCATCTACCCTCGGATAACTATTAATACAGTTTTCCATTACAAGCTTTGACATTTTAAACTCATACTTTGTATTAACGAGTGGTTGGAAGTTACCTTTTACAAGCAACGATGTATCGTTATGCAAAAAGTAATCATAAAGCTCACCTTTTTTGCGAGAGTAATAACCTGAAGCCATTGAATGATGTTGAGATCTATCTGCAAAACCCAGGTCGACCCCAAACAAATATAATTGTTTAAAACCTAATTCTAAAGTCCAATTAACAGCAAAGTTTGAAACTGTTGGGTATGCATGCCTAAGGCTAATTAGGTTATCTTCTCGGTAGGTTTTTTGTGTTAAGAAAGTAGATGATTCGCCGCTTTTAAGTGTTAATAATGTACTCTTAAATAAGGAGGAAGTATCTGGATGAACACCTGCACAACTAATTAAAGCAATTTTACGAAGGTACTCTGGATCATCAATTCGATTTAACCAGTCAAAGGAATCTCGATTAATTTCGATCTCAGCATGAAAATCCGGAACAATTCCAATTGAGTATAGCGCCTGTAAAGCTGTACCGCATGATATGATAATGGCGTTTTCGCGCTCATATTTAATTACATTAAAAAGCTTGTCTAGCGACGGTCCATTTCCAACAACAAATACAGGAACATCGAGTATGTTTCTAGCCCCTGCAATAACCTTCGGCTTGTGTTGAAACCTTATTCCATTCTCTATAGCCCACTCTGTATGTGAAAGATTAAAACGAGAATGCTCAAAATATTCTCCCATGGCAACAATTAATCTAAGATCTTCTCTCAACCTATTAATAGCTGGCAACAGAGCTTGGTTTTCATAACCTATTGTCAAATAGGTATTCGCTATCGTATGAGTTCCTATTGCATGAAACTGGCCTAACAAATCCCTCACCAAATTAGTTCCATCGTCACCAATGTTAAGGTACACGCGCTGCTGGTTTCTATCTATTCTCTCCAACAAGCTTTTCCAATCAATGGCATAGAGAGATGCATAAAAAAAGTCTCTGTTGGGCTCACAAACGAATAACTTTTCTACCTTTCTATCATTTAATAACTCTTCAATTTGATATCCGACACCGACCCCGAAAACTAATAACGATTTCACCACCTCGGGGAGCTCTTCGGCTTTTTCTGAAATATCAGATAAGTTATCTTGAATTTTTTTTACCATTTTATAGTGTGAATAATGTGAGAGCTTTCCCCCTGAATACCCTAAGATGAGCTTTTCTTTGTTTGGTCGCTTTTTGAAAAGGGCGTTTGCGCGCTCACTGTCTCTTTTAGGCTCCTCACTGTACAACGGAACCATTGTCTGAACATGAAAAACGTTAACCTCTCCATTACTATTAGCTAATGGCTTCCACTTATTAGCAGTGTACTCAGAAAAATCTTGTGCAATATTCGGAAAATAACGCTCGAACGCTTTCAAGTTTTTTTCGAATCTATTGAGGTCCAAATTAGATTCACACCAGTTATTACTTCTTACGAGAGGCGGCCACTCTGTGATAAAATCTATAAATGATAATTGCTTTCGTGTCGTCACAAGTGCTTTTTCGAGACCAGTCAATGTCATCTCATTAAGATGCTTTATTACGTCGTCAAAAATTAAGGAGTGGTAGTGTTGGTAGTAATAGACTGAATCAAAGTTTGTTGTGCGATTTAAGGAACATATATCTTCAAAGATGCTGGTACCGTCCATCTCGCTTTGAAGGTAAATCATGGTTCCTTTTTGTTTAGCGACATTAAAGGTTTGGGGCCATATATTGCTATAAAGAGAGCACCTTAAATAATCAATATTTGGTTCGTAGATAATTAAATGCTTGACTTTAAAAGCCTTAACAACGTCTAAAATGTGAAGCCCTAACCCGACTCCAAAGATTACTAGCACATCAACGTTCTCTGGTAACTTTTGGCTCTTGATGCTCTTACTTTCGTGCGTCAACCTAGGAGGATTCTCAATGAACATTTGAAGGTGAGTTTTGATGCTGTTAGAAACATCGTCGCCGTATAACGCTGTACCAGTCGATAAGTCAACGATATCAAGCTCTTCATCCTTATTTACAAAGATAGATTTGGAGCTAGTTTTTTTCTCGATAATCCTGGCATGTAACGCAGGCATAAGCCTTCTGAAAACACTTAAACTTTTTATCTCGTTTTGTTTTAAATTGGTAGAGACTTTATTCTCTATAAAATTTTGATGC
Source organism: Alteromonas hispanica (assembly GCF_010500915.1). Classification (GTDB taxonomy): domain Bacteria; phylum Pseudomonadota; class Gammaproteobacteria; order Enterobacterales; family Alteromonadaceae; genus Alteromonas; species Alteromonas hispanica. The sequence continues at coordinate 192,611 of NZ_JAAAWP010000002.1, read as the reverse complement.
TTCTCATTCTCAGCTAAGTAAAAGTTAATATTCTTGAGCATCATTCTTTATATCTCTTCACCGCCCTATGGGAACGCTTAAACTCTACAAGGTCCTCTTTTGCGTTTTCAAGCAAATCAGTCATAAGCTTAACCAGGTCATCATTGATTCTTAACTCCTTCTCAGCAAAAAGCTTTTGTTCAGCCTCACCAAGCCTTTTCAATTGCCGAATTACCAAAAAATGCCTCAGGGCTACCAATCTTTCAATTTTCTCATAGTTACTGCTGTCTTCATGGAGAGTCTCGACTAGTTTGAGATTTAGAGCCCTGATGAAAGGAGATGTATGGGTATGGTTTAATTCAGATACCTTTTGGATACTCACATTGCGGCTCTATCTCGACCCTGCTTCTCAAAAGCTTCTAACTTAGCTTCTTGAGGTATTTGAGCCCAAGCATCTTTGATCGGTGATAGTAGGTTATAAACCTCGTCCAAACATCGAATTTCATTATTTACGTGAGCATAATTAAGCCTATCTATAAAATAGTCGTATAGAGCGAAGAGGTTCTCAGCAAACTCTCCCCCTATCTCTCTGTCTAACGTATCACGAAGATGTAAAATAATTGAACTAGCTTTTGAAATATACTCAGCCTTGGAAACGAAGTCCTTACGTTCCATCGCTCCTTTCGCATAGGCTATACGATCCAAACTTCCTTGCATTAACATCAATGTTAATTTATGCGGATCAGCGGTCGCAACCTCTTCTTTGAGATTCCCCTTTTTATAAGCGTTTATGCCCTTAAGTGACATAGATCCCCCTACTTTATAATGATGACAGAAGCGCAGAGGCCGTTTGATTTAATCTCGCGACTGTTTGATCTAAATTGAGATATTTATCCCGTAATACTTGTTCATAATTTAGCATTCTTAACTCTAAAGTTTCACGTTCGCTAAAAACGTCATCTCTGGAGTCTTTTGCCACTTTTTCACGAAAACTTAACAGACCGCCTGAGGAAGTATACTCTCTTGTAAATTCATAGAGACGAGTAGCGATGCCACCTTCGGAATCAGTAAACAACTTCGCAATCTCATCGAAATTGTCCTCTAATGCATCATTGAGGCGGTCCTCACCACTGCCGAGACCAAAATCTGAACTTCCAATCTCCAACTTTCCATCCTTATCTAACTCAATTCCTATCTGAAATAGGCCACCTAGCGCTGAATTAACTACGTTGTCACCGACTATTGATGCAAGGCCTGTTTGAATTCCACGCAAAAGCGAATCACCGGCTAGAGCGCCATCTTCCTCTAGTTCAGACTCTCCATAACTAGACAGCGTATCAATCTCTTCCATTAGCGAATTGTAGTTATCGACAAAATCCTTTATTTTTTGCTCTAAACCTTCCTTGTCAAATCCTATATTGAGTTTTGAAGTGAGCATTTCACCTACTGAATTTTTTGGTGAAACTTCTTTTACTTCGAATTCAACGTTCTGAATAGTATTTTCAAATTTATTTGTACTACTCTGTACTTCAATGCCGTCGACGTAGGCTATAGCATTGCGAGCTTGTTGAATATTGTCGTTAGAAATATTGCTTGTTCCGCCTGAAGTCGACAGACGATCTAGCTCGGGGGCCCCATTATCATTACTGATAACGAGGTCGTTACCTAAACCTGACTCACTAGAAGTGAAAACTAATCTGGGACCAGCACTAGTTCCTGTGTCAATAATATTGGCTGTGACACCGAAGTTGTTTTCTGCGCTGTTAACTTGTTCACGAAATGCAGCCAGCGTAGTTCCAGACGCGATTTCTAATGTAAATGTTTTCTCATCGCTTACACTAAACGTGAGAGAACTATTTCCAGAAGATAATATTGCGTCAGAGCTTGAAGCAAATGCACCAGCGTCAGTGGTTATTCGACTTCCTGAAGCGAGTTGCTCTACCGAGATTTCATAAATTCCTTTCAAAGCAGAATTAGAAGCGTCCGCACTTAATATATCATTATCTTCTGAAGGGTTAGTTACTGTAGGCTCGCGCCCATTTAGGTTATTATCGCTGCGAAGTTCATCCAGAGATTCCTCAAAGGCAGAAAATTTAGATTTAATTTGTCCGATACCAGAAATTTCAGCCTCTATACGCTCTTCTTTGATATTTAAACGATCTTGTTTGGGCTTTCTTTCAGCCTCCAGAAGTTGCTGTACCAGATCGTCTAACGCTAAACCGGAACCCACACCAAGAGACTGGATTGTCATAATAAATTCCCCTTAAACCTCGTTATCAATGAATACCCCAAGATTTTTTCCAACATCCTTCTGTAAATCCCGAATGCGTTCAGCAAGCTTCAACACCTCTTCAGAAGGAATTTGTCGGATTATATCACCTGACTCCGCATCAGCAACGGTAACGATAGAGCGGTCTGTTTCTTCATCGATAGAAAAGGTCAATTCGCGATTTTGCGCTTTGAGAAACAAGTCTACGTTTGAAACAGCGTTGTCAAGAGTGGTCCTTTCTGGACTACTTGACTGTTTATCGGCATTGTCCTCAGAAGCTTGAGTAGAACTTTGCAACCTTGATACCAGCTCAGTTGATGGAGAACTTTTTAGCCCTTTCCCTATAACTACAAGTGTTTCTGTGGTGGTCGGGTTTTCAGCGTTTAAAAAATTCGTGCCGCGTAATTCAGAACTTTTGGTTGGATTTACTGAAGGATATGAACTTGGCTGTCCAATTGGATCTTTAGAAATTTCCAAAATTTTGTCCTCCGACTCAAAAAATAGAGGGACTCTCATTTGTATGAGAGTCCTATACCATTTAGTCTATACTCATTTTATAGCTTATCCAAGTAAGGACAACGCTGCTTGCGGTCTTTGATTTGACTGGCTTAACACTGAGATAGATGCCTGTTGGATAATTTGATTTCTGGTTAAGTTAGCCGTTTCCACAGCAAAGTCAGTATCTCTTATCTGCGACCGCGCAGCCGACACATTCTCTGAAATGTTACTTAAATTGCGAATAGTCGACTGAAAACGGTTTTGAAGCGCACCTAAAGTCGCGCGTACGCTTCCGATACCTGATATAGCAGTATCTACAGCAGCCATTAGCGCAGAAGCATTACCGGCGTCCAAGACATCCCCCGTAGCAATGCCTAGACCAGTAGCACTAAAACCACCTACATCCAATTTCGCTGAAGACAAATTCACTGATATTGTCTGGCCTTCATTTGCACCAACGAGGAAGGCCGCAGAGAAGCTACCACTTAAAAGGTTTACGCCTGCGAATTCGGAATCGGTTGCAATCCGTGATATTTCTGTCCTTAATGCGACCACTTCTTTTTGAAGAGCCTCCCTATCGGATTCACTGTTTATACCATTTTGTGATTGGACTGCTAATGTACGTATTCGTTGTAGGTTAGTTGTAATTTCACTAACTGCTCCCTCTGCGGTTTGTGACAACGAAATAGCATCATTCGCATTTCTTACTGCTTGATTTAACCCCTGAACCTGAGACGTAAGTCTCTCAGAAATCTGAAGCCCAGCAGCATCGTCAGATGCACTATTTATTCTGAACCCTGACGATAAGCGCTCAAATGAAGTGTTGAGATTATCACTTACACCTGCCAATTGACGCTGCGCATTCAGCGACGACACATTAGTATTTACAAATAAAGACATTGCATTACCTCCTATAAGTTCGATGTGTCAGTTCTTACACTCAAACTCATCCAGTTCAAATTGGCTGAGTCACTACCCCCCGCCAAAACTCTTGTAAAAGTAAATTAAATTACCCCTCGACAATTTGTATCGGCTGAACCTTTAGGTTCTTTAGCGTTTTTTTTATTTCTCTTTTAAAAATTTCAAATGATAGCTTTAACCCTCTGATTTTTATCCAGTTATAAAATAGCAGAACTCAGAAAATATTTATTTGACGCTTTAAGTATTACGAATCGATTGCCGATTTAACCTGCTCGTAAATACAACTGAGGTATTGATTTCGCGCGTGTCTATGTCGGTGTTAAGACCAAATTTTGAACGAAATGGGAATGAATGACTTAAAGAATTTATGAAAATAAATAACATTTTAAGTATTCCCTGTTTATGTAGCGATAGGTATTAGGCTTCGCTTTACGAACATGGCATGGGGCATGCTTATGAATACTTGAGTTACGGGATTGCTCTACTGAAACTTGAAATTGATGGGGTATTTCGGCGATTATAAAAAAAGGCCGAAACATATTGTCTCGGCCAATTTGCTCACGTTAGGAGATTGAGCAAAATTAGTTTATGTCGGCTGGCAGGGTTTAGTAGGACACACTGGCCTCTCAACCAACGCTTCTACACTCTCAGTCCTGTTAGTCGGCGCTTTCTCAAAGGTGCGACCTCTTGGTCGCATCCTAACCTAGGGAATGGCCTCTCAACTCCTTCCCAAACTTACGCCTAAAATCAAAGTTAACCACCTAACAGTGATAACGCGGCCTGTGGACGCTGATTTGCCTGCGATAATACTGTTGTGGTTGCCTGTTGTAGAATCTGGTTGCGGGTTAGTTCTGCCGTTTCTGTGGCAAAATCCGTGTCTTTGATGCGAGATCTTGCCGCTGAGACATTTTCTGCGATGTTACTCAAATTTCGAATAGTTGACTGAAAGCGATTTTGTATCGCACCTAAGTTTGCCCGAACACTTCCTATACCAGAAATCGCGCTATCGATATCCGCCATTAATGCTGAAGCAGCGCCTTCACTTAATACGTCACCTGACGCAATGCCTAGACCAGTGGCACTAAACCCTCCTACATCCAATTTTGTTGAAGACAAATTCACTGATATGGTTTGCCCTTCGTTCGCACCAATAAGAAAGACAGATGAATAATCACCAGAGAGTACATCAACTCCGGCAAACTGAGTATCTGTAGCTATTCTCGAGATCTCCGTGCGAAGTGCTGTCACCTCTTTCTGCAGTGCTTCTCTGTCAGACTCAGAATTTATACCATTTTGAGACTGGATAGCCAAAGTTCTCATTCTTTGCAAAGCAGTCGTTGTTTCTTCAAGAGCGCCTTCAATTGTCTGAGCAAGGGAAATCCCGTCGTTTGCATTGCGTACAGCTTGATTAAGTCCTTGAACTTGAGATGTCATACGGTCCGTTATTTGAAGGCCAGCTGCATCATCTGCAGCGCTGTTAATTCGAAAGCCTGATGAAAGACGTTCAAATGCGGTATTTAAATTATTCCCAGTATTAAATAGTTGACGTTGTGCATTTAATGATGACACGTTCGTGTTTACAAATAGACTCATGGGGTCTCTCCTAACAGTTTCGAGTGATTGCGCTATTGGTTTTTTTATCTGCGCGTTGTATTAGATTCTTGGCACATTAAGTGCTTCAAAAGCATTATCAGACTTTGTCTGACGCTTTATCAGCACACTACTGATAAAGTTTGCTAAACGAGAAGTTCTCTTCTCTTTGCTGGCTGGTGAGATTGATGTTCCAGACCTCAAACCTCTCACTACCTCCTGGCTTCATTCTCGCCAGTCAGCAGTTCCACCTTGCTAACAAACCTTTATATTTATCGACATTAAAACGCAATTACTTTAGAACTTTTTAAATTGCGAATTTAACATATCAAAACATTGATTTTCCTAACCTTTAATTAAAATTACTTTATCTGCTTTACGTAAATAGAGTCTTTTTTAGTGCCTTAATATTGTTTTTATTAGCACTTGGAAAGCAAAAACACTCTTTACCTTCCCTTTGTAATAGTTATCGTCCTATTCACGATTTTCCTTTAGCCTTTTTTTCATTCTTGGATAAAAAAATAGCTAGATTAAAATAAACCTCTACTTTTCACATTTTTACAAACAATCAATAACAAAAAAATGTTATCCAACTGCAGGGAAATATGGATTTTGGTTCTTACACCCCGTGTATTAATTAGGCGCGACAGTAAAAAAGGGGTATCAATAATCAAAGTTAGTGGAAAGCTAAATACAAGCTGGAAATGGCAGAAAGGGTTTTCAGAGGAAAGTACAAATATGGTGTTGTGTTCGATAACCTTTTTTTGACTGGCTACAAAAAAGCCAGTGATCAAACTATGTTTAATTACTGGCTTGTAACAAAGATATAAAGCACCGGGTCACTACCCCCTGGCTTCATCCTCGCCTAAGTCGGCGGATGATAAAGATTACCCTAGAAGCTGTAACGCGGCTTGTGGACGTTGATTAGCCTGAGATAATACAGTAGTACTAGCCTGCTGTAAGATCTGATTACGCGTCAGGTTAGCAGTTTCCGTCGCAAAATCAGTATCTCTAATCTGCGAACGCGCAGCAGAAACATTCTCCGAGATGTTGCTCAAGTTACGAATGGTTGACTGAAAACGGTTTTGAAGCGCACCTAAAGTCGCGCGTACGCTTCCGATACCTGATATAGCAGTATCTACAGCAGCCATTAGCGCAGAAGCATTACCGGCGTCCAAGACATCCCCCGTAGCAATGCCTAGACCAGTAGCACTAAAACCACCTACATCCAATTTCGCTGAAGACAAATTCACTGATATTGTCTGGCCTTCATTTGCACCAACGAGGAAGGCCGCAGAGAAGCTTCCACTCAGGACATCCACACCTGCAAATTCTGTATCAGTTGCAATACGTGAAATTTCGGTTCTCAAGGCCGCAACTTCTTTTTGAAGTGCTTCTCTATCAGAATCGCTGTTTATACCGTTTTGTGACTGGATTGCCAAGGTGCGTATTCTTTGAAGTGCTGTTGTTGTTTCTTCGAGCGCCCCCTCCGCTGTTTGCGATAGTGAGATTGCATCGTTTGCATTTCGAACCGCTTGGTTCAGACCTTGAACTTGTGAAGTCATTCGCTCTGAAATCTGTAAGCCTGCAGCATCATCAGCAGCACTGTTGATGCGAAAGCCTGACGACAAACGCTCAAATGACGTATTCAAAGAATTGCTAACATCAAATAACTGACGCTGGGCATTCAATGAGGATACATTGGTATTGACGAACATAGACATAAAGTCTCTCCTACACTCTCAGTCCAGCGTGCGCTGGCTGTCGGATTTTCCGACGTTTTGTTTTAGTAGCCATCAACACCTGAGGGGTAATTGATGAACTGGCTCTCTCACAAACTGTATCGACACTATGTAAATTCCCTTTAGAAAAAATTACGATTATTGCCGATAGGAGGAAATTAGTTGCCGTCAATGCTATGGTTTTAACAATATAAATCAGAGAGTTTTGATAAGAGAATCGATGTGATAAATAACTTGAAAACAAAAAATATAAAACGCATATCGCGCTCAGCCGAACACGCAGCATTTACAGATTTATGTGAAAACCCGTTTGATAGTACTTCTTCATCATTACTTTGCGTTTACAGAGAAGCAGATACACATGTCAGCCCCAACGGTAAAATAGTGTTGTGCGAGATTGATAAAAAATCTATGACGTCTAACACCCTACAAGAATTGCAAATACCAGGAAGTGACCTGCGAGATCCCAAGTTCTCGTTTGATGGAGAATGCCTTTTCATCACCGCTTACGCAAAAACCTTGCTAGACAATGGAAGTATCTCTCGCCACATGGTGAGTTATAGCTCCACAAATGGTAAGACCTGGTCTGCCCCTAATCACTTTGGAGATGATGCTTGGTGGATTTGGAATTGTGATAGGTATAAGTCATATTTTTACGGCTTTGCCTACAACCGAGCAGCTGAATCAATCAGCTTATACAGGGGTAATCTTGATAACTCTATGCATTGCTATAGAGAAAATGTGTTTGGCTTAGAAAAATCCGGAAAGGGCTATCCCAACGAGAGCGCGCTGTTATTCGACGGTCAAGGAAACGCCAATGTTTTTTTACGACGCGATGCAGATACTTTCAGTGCACAATTTGGATTTTCTCCACCTCCCTATTCTGATTGGGAATGGCATGATTTAGGAGTTTATATTGGAGGTCCGGCAGCGGCAAAACTGGAAAACGGAAACTTTTTGGTGGCCGGAAGACACGTCGATTGGGACAGTGAAAGTTTTTCTACAAGGTTATGGCATTTTAATACCAAAACGAAAACATTGTCAGAGTTAGTCACTCTGCCAAGCGGTGGAGACACTAGCTATCCAGGGTTGGTTATTAACGACGATATTCTTTATGCCTCGTATTATTCTAGTCATATTGATGGGCAATCACGTGTTTATCTCGCAAAGTTGTGCGGAGTCAAGTCACTGAATACTACAATATGACACTGGTTAGAAACTAGGCAAATTGCCTAAATAAGCATAACTTTTACGCTATTTAATGATATAGCTATTGATTTATCACTTAGTTCATTTTGCTTAAAATGTTGGCTCTCGCTAGATGAAGTTAAACAGCGATAGGTTACTCACTTTAGGGAAAGTAGCTAGCGCTGCATTAAGTGCAGTTTCTTGCTTAGCAAACTCAGAAGACGCTTCCGCGTAGTCAACATCTTGAATTGAAGAGCGCGATGCTTTTGCGGCTATTTCCATGTCGAGATTCGTCTCATAAGACGATTGTGCAATATTCAAACGACTACCAATTGACGCTCTTTCAAGAGACAACCTCTCAAGACCATTATCTAGCCCAACGAGAGCATCTGCTATCGATTCTTGTAAAGCGCTATTATCGATTGTGCTATCAAGCAGGATTTCCTGAATTTCATGGATAGACTGTGCCATGCTTTTCTTTTCTGGCGTATCGAGTGAGAAATCTATGCTATTGCCTGGCACAGCAGTGGCATTAAATTCCATGCCTTTTATGGTAAAGGGCTGACCAGAGGAAAAACCAACTGTATCCACCACGGCTCCCGTTCCTTGATTAACGAGCTCTGCTTGCCCACTAGCTAAAAAATTAACGCGATAATTATTATTTGCGGGTGTTACAGGGTCATAATTCTTATCAAAAAACGTATCAAAGGTACCCTGTTCTTTTACAGAGGCGCTTTCTAAACTCGTAACAGAATTACCGGTTACAGAAAACTTGAAACGAGAAAGTACATTTTCAAATACTTCATACCCATTACTTGTTGATTGGATTTTAGAGCTATTCGATAACTGAATGAAACTCACACCAGCATCTCCTGAAAAGGATATTGCGTTTCCGCTAGCCGCTGGATTAAATGTAAATGCCTGATTTCCAGATTGGTATCCTGCGTATAGGTAATTACCATCAGCATCTTGTGTGTTCATTAAATCAAACACTTCTAACTTTATTTGCTCTAACTCAGCGCCAATAGCTCGCTTATCAGGATCGGCTAAAATACCATTACCAGATTGAACAATAAGGGTTCGAGCTCTGTTAATTGAGTTTGTAATATTGGTAAGCACAGCTTCTTGTTGTTCAAGAGAACCAGTCACCAAGTCATTATTTCGTTGAAACTGAGTAAGTTCATCAATTTCTTCCGTCAAGCGAAGCACCTTCGCAGCACCTACAGGGTCATCACTGGGTGTAATGATACGATTTCCCGACGCCAACTGCTCTTGGGTCTTAGATAGCTCTCCCTGATTATTCATGATAGAGCGGATATTTTGATCATAAATTTGGTTTGTCGAAATGCGCATTTTTTAACTACCTCGCAGACTGTAATATGGTGTTAAAAAGCTCTTGTGCTGTCGTGAGAATGCGGGCTGCAGCGGCATAGCTTTGCTGATACTTTATTAAGTTAGCAGCTTCTTCATCTAAACTTACCCCAGAGACAGACTGAAACCAGTTCTCTGATTGCACTTGCATTGCCTCTGCAGAAGCTAAGGACACTTTTGCCATAGATGCATCTTGACCAATTCTTCCTACCATTGACGCGTAGGCATCTTGAAAGGTTCGTTGTGTATTCGATGCCTCGCTACTCACTTGAACAAGGTTCTCGTTTTGTAGTGCTGCTAAATTTAATGCGTTACTGTTATCGTTAAATCCATCCGTGTTGTACTCCATCGAAAAGCTATCCCCTGCTCTTGGCACACCATCTAAACTTAGGTCATAACCGGGGGCAGGGGTTATGCCAGCTTGGCTTATAAGGTTGTTTAAATCAGAAATGCCCGACACCGATGCTACTACAGAACCTGTGCCATCAATTACGTCATAGGCGTCCGCAGCAGTGAAACGAATCTGCGCAGGGGCAGTACTTAGTAATCCACCTGCACCGTCAAAAGCTGAATTTCCAACCTCTGTATTGTTCACCGAAACATTCACAACATTGGCATCACCGAGGTTTGTATTATCGGCTTGGCCGCGAACGGGTGTAGCGAACGCAAGATCCTCAGGTCGAGTAGTGTTAAAGTCGATTTTTGACGCTATAGTTTTCGTAGGTTGAATCAAGAACTCGTTGCCAACCGTGTAACTAGAAGGTCCTGAGAAATCTACTTCTATTCCACCAGGTAGCTCATTAAAGCCCGACGACACCGCAAAATTGGAAAATACGACATCGTTGCCTGAGCCATCTTTCTTTGGCGTACCGTCAGCGTTTAACAGCGTGATTTCAATTTCTGAAGGGACACCAGCCGATACCGCTCTTACTTCAACCTTGTAATCTGCATCCGTTAATTGCGAGCCCATTCCCTCGGTGACTTGTGCAGTGACAATATAATCACCATTAGTGTCTTCATATGCTAAGCCTCTGAATGTAGGAATATCAAAAATATTGCCACCCAACTGGCCATCTAGGTCCATACCAAGTTTATTTTGTTGGTTCATCGAGTCAGCAAACGCTACGGATAGTTGCCCTACATCACGCATCGTTGGCCCAAGCACTTCATTTCTGTATTTGAACAGGCCGCCTAAGGCTCCGCCTAAATCACTTTCTTGTACTCGCAAAGAGGCATCGCCTTTGGTCTGAGAACCAAAATTAGTCTCAAGAGCTAACTGCTTTAGCGATAAATCTGCATTTGTGTTGACTTCAAATAAATTGAATGCCCCGTTATCTAATACCAACGACTCCCCTGAGGTGAGATTAATTGTTATAGCACCGTTCTGCGATTGACTCTCTTTTACATTAATTCCTATTATTGATGACAACTCATCAACTGCCTTATCGCGTTCATTAAGAAGCGCGCTGGGTTGGTCGCTTGTACTGTTACCGTTGGCAATTACAATGTTTCCATTTAGGTCGCCAATATTGCCAATTAGGGTATTTGCTCTGTTTACTAAAGACGTGAACTCTAGATTTAGCTCTTCCTCTTTTTCAATCATGTAATCGGAAAGTGTTCTCATACGCTGAAGTAGAGATTCAGATTTGCCCAATACTTGCTCTCGAGATGCTAAATTTGTTGGATCATCAGCAGCAGTTTGCAGTGCTGAAAAGTATTCACTCAAGCCTTTCGAAATTGAATTAGCATCTCCAGCAAGGAGAGTATCGATTGCTGAAGCTTTTGAAGAAAACGCCTCTAATTCGCCTACCGCAGTAATATCTCTGCGTAGCTGATTTTGCGCAAAGACGTTGATAACTCGCTCTGTGTTTCCAATTTCAACACCAAAAACTTGACTGTTATTTAGCTCAGTGCGCTCGCGAACATAGCCAGGTGTGTTGACATTTGCAATGTTATTACTGGTTGTTTGCAGCAACTTTCCGCTGGCATTAACACCGCTAGTGGCAAGGGAAAATAAATCTACTGAACTCATATGTTTTATCTCCCTTATTTCGGCGGTACGAGGGTGTTAAGTCGTTCGCTGTTATAAACAGCCATAATCTTATCCGCGTATTGCGGATCCGTAGCGTAACCTGCTTCTTGCAGCGCTCTTGTATACCCTTGTGCGTTGTGACCAGTTTTCACCGCATCACTGTAACGTGGTTGGCTGGCAATAAATCTACCGTAGTCATCCATTGCCTCCCCTATAGACTCGTATGATCTGAATGCCGCTTTTTGCTTTTGCGGTATCAAACCATTAAATTCAAGGGTATCAACAACGGCTTGCTCGCCTTTCCAATCGCTGCTCGCTTTTATTCCAAAAAGGTTGTGCGAGCTTTTACCGTCTGCCGAATGGATAACAAATTTTCCCCACCCAGTCTCAACTGCAGCTTGAGACACAATGGCTTTCGCATCTAAACCATACTTTGCTGCTATTTTTTCCGCATGAGGCATTAGCGACTTTACAAACTGCTCAGGACTGTCAAACATCGCATCTTTATGTGCGCTCTTTGTACCTACTGAGTGCGAATCTAGGGCTATGTCTTGAGCATGTGCAACAAATTTTGCTCTATCTGTATTTAGCGATGAAAGGTTGCCATCACTACGGATAACGCTTGCTGGCGTGTAGCTATCTTCAGTGCGCCCTAATTGTTTTACAATTACATCTGCTAATCCCATACCACCGTTTGCGGTAAGGTCGGTGGCTAACTGCTGGTCGTGCATATCACGGTAGAACTTTACCTGCTGAGAATTGAATGGGCTGTCTTCATCAGCTAGCGCATCTTGCGCCTTACGCATCGACTTAAGCATCATCTGTACAAAAATCGCTTCAAACTGTTCTGCTGCTTCTTGCAAAACAGTTTCATCGCCCGACGCAATGGCTTCGCGCATCTTATTGATACTGCCCATGTCGTGAACGTTGCGAGCCATATCTAGCTGGCCTTTCGTACTGAGTGAATCCATTAGCTATTACCCTTAAATGATAATCAGTTCACCGCGCAACGCGCCGGCTTGTCTTAATGCTTCTAGGATTGCCATTAAGTCGCCCGGCGCTGCGCCTACTTCATTAACCGCTCGCACTAGCTGATCAAGCGTTACCCCAGGTTCAAACTTAAACATGCGACTATCCGCTAAATCTACGTCTACAATGGATTGTGTGGTAACTGCTGTCTCGCCGTCGGCAAATGCATTAGGCTGAGCTACTTGCTGATTTTCAGAAATAGTTACAGTAAGCCCGCCATGTGTAATAGCCGCTGGTAAAAGCCTGACTTCACTGCCAATGACGATGGTTCCCGTACGGCTATTTATCACCACGCGGGCGGGAGCATCTGCTGGTGTGAACTCGAAGTTTTCTAATGTGGCTAAAAAGCCAACTCTCTGACCGGCATCGCGAGGGGCTGTTACTCTTACCGATGCAGCATCAATGGGAGTAGCAATAACGTACCCACTTTCAGGGCTTGCGCCTAAACGCTCGTTAATTGTGTCTGCCAAAGACTTAGCCGTAGTGAAATCAGGGTAATGTAAGTTGAGTGTTAATGAATCGCCGTTGGCAAAACCACTTGGAACTGCTCGCTCCACCATTGCACCATTTGGGATTCGTCCCACGGTTGGCGTATTGACGACAATTCGTGAACCGTCTCCACCCTCGGCACCAAAGCCGCTAACCACAAGGCTACCCTGCGCTACCGCATAAACTTCGCCATTTACACCGCGAAGAAATGTTTGTAATAAAGAGCCACCTTGAAGGCTTTTCGCTTCACCCACCGACGACACTGTCACGTCAATGGTTTGGCCTGGCTTGCTAAAAGCAGGTAGTTCGGCATGCACGGCAACGGCTGCCACATTTCGGACGTTTGGCCGAATATTAGGGTCCATCCTAATGCCAAAATTAGCCAGCATCGTTCTAAAGCTTTGCTCGGTAAACGGGTTCTGCTCACCGGTACCTGGAAGTCCTACAACCAAACCGTAGCCAATAAGCTGGTTAGAACGGACGCCTTGGATAGACGCAACGTCTTTTATTCTTTGCGCACTCGCCGCGCCTGAAAGACCTGAAAGACATAATGCAATAATGAGAACCACTAAAGAGCGCATAACAAAACCCACCATATTAAAGAGGCCACCAAGGAGAAGAGAAAAACTTCGCTAACCAGCCCTTTTCTTGCGCACTAGCAAATGAACCAGTACCGCTATATTGAATTCTTGCATTGGCAATACGAGTAGACTGCACTTGGTTATCGGGGTCTATGTCGAGAGGTCTGACTATTCCAGTAAGTCGAATGTATTCATCTCCGTGGTTTAGGGTCATCCACTTTTCTCCCCTTACTACAAGGTTACTGTTAGGTAATACATCTACCACAGTAACGGATATGCTACCTTGAAGACTGTTAGTTTGATTAGCTGCGGCGTCTCCAGCAAAGTCATTAGAGCCATCAATGCCAAGTTGAATTGATTCGGAGCCAATATTTACCGCATTGCCTCCAAGACCAATGATGGGATCAAGCTCGGCAGAAGTTTCTCTCGACGTTGTGGTATTTGCGGACTTTGTAGCAGCAGTATTTTCACTCAGCACAACGGTGATAATGTCACCGATTTGGCGCGCAGTAACATCTGAATAAAGGCTTCTCGCTAAATGTCCACGGAACAAGGAACCATCCTCTATGATAGTTTCTTTCGGATAGTCTGGAATAATAGGGGCGTAAAAAGGATCATTCGCTTGTACTGGTTGCTCTGGAGTACTCTCACACCCAGATAGCGTAGCTAATACAACAAGAGCAAATAATAAGAAGCCAAAACGATGCATAATAAGCACTCCTACAACTGCTGAATAACTTGTCCGAGCATCTGATCCACTGATGAAATAACTTTCGAGTTCATTTCATACAGACGCTGGCTCTCAATCAAGTTAACCAATTCTTCAGTCACATTTACGTTAGACGTTTCAAGCGCACCTTGCGCTAACATTCCAAGCCCCTGAAGCCCAGGAACGCCTCGCACCGGAAACCCACTAGATACTGTTTCTGCATAAAGGTTCTGACCTATAGGCTGTAATCCCGTGGGGTTCACAAAATCAGCGATATTTATCTGACCTAACTGTTGAGGTTGCGCTTGCCCGCGAATACTCACGCTTACCTGACCATCTTGAGAAATAGTAATCTGCTGTGCATCTGGCGGAATTGTAATTTGAGGTTGAAGCAAATAACCGGCGCCAGACGTTACAATTTGTCCTTGATCATTTAGACCAAACTGTCCATTACGACTGTACGCTGTTGTGCCATCGGGCTGCAAAATTTCGAAATAACCACGTCCTTGAATAGATAAATCTAACGCATTATCTGTGGTAAGCAGGTTTCCTTGTGTATGAGCCTTCTGTGTTGAAACAACTTTCGACCCAGAGCCTAGCATGAGGCCTGAAGGCAGCTCGGTATCCGCAGATGAACGTCCGCCAGGCTGGTTAATGTTCTGATAAAGTAAATCTTCAAACACGGCGCGATCTTTTTTGAAACCTACCGTAGAAGCATTTGCTAAGTTGTTAGAAACCACAGACACATCGGTTTGAGCGGCATCTAATCCGGTTTTACTAATCCACAGTGCTGGGTGCATGTTAACCTCCAAACAACGCGACATTGCGCGCCATTATTTATCAAAAATAAGAGTGACTATAAAATTCGCAACATCATGTTGCCGCGGGTATCGAGTTCTTCCGCTTGCTTCATTACTTTAACTTGCAGCTCGTAGTGACGCTGCAGACTGATCATATCTACCATTTCTTCAACGGCGTTAACGTTAGAACCCTCTAACATGCCAGACATGACTTTTACATTGGCTGACGGGTCTGCAACCGAACCGTCTTTCATATGAAATAAACCGTCTGTGCCTCTTTCCATATCGGCATAGTTAGGACTAACAAGTTTAATTCTGCCTACCGTTTCTATAACGTTAGCCGGCGCCCCAACCTGTCTCATAGATAGTGTACCGTCCGTTGCAATAGTAAGGTTATCTAATGGCACCGGAAGAAAAAGTGGACCGTTATCACCTAACACAGCCCGCCCGTTTACGTCTGTCAATATTCCGTCACTACCCAATTTGAAGTTGCCGTTTCGAGAGTAGGCTTCTTGACCGTTTTCATCTTGAACTGCAAACCAACCGTCGCCCTGTATCGCTACATCTAAATCGCGATCGGTTTTAATCATCGGACCTGATTCATAATTGTTTGACGGACTCTCTGTCATTGAAAAAACGCGGGTAGGCAAACCTTCGCCGTACGCCGGCATTGCTCTAGCCTGCTCTAGCTGAGCACGAAAACCTGTCGTTTGCGCATTGGCTAAGTTATTAGAGCGAATCCCCGTTGCCATAAGGTCTTGAGACGCACCGCTAGCTGCAATATAAAGAAGTTTATCCATGACTGACTTTTGACTCTGTTCAAACCATACACAGATATTGCAAAGGAAGTGCCACTTTGTTTTACTTTAGATAAGGAGTGACAAACAGGAAGAGGTCACATTGTTTTACAAAGAGATTTTTGTAAAAAAGCCGTAGATGATATCTACGGCTTTTTTTACTTTGGAAGAGCAACTTACTTAGGAAAAGCAACCCACAAAAGCTTTTCTCTTCAGAGTTAGAAATCAGCAAATCATAGATTAGGCGATTATCTAATATTCAGAATTGTCTGGTTGAGCGAGTTGTTAATCTCAAGCGCTCTAGAGTTTGCCTGGAAGTTCCTCTGAGCAATGATCATATCGATAAGTTCGGTGGTTAAGTTAACGTTTGCTTGCTCAAGAGAAGATGAATTAATTTCACCAAATGTTCCCGTGGTGGCTTCGCCCGCTAACGCTTCGCCCGACAAAATACTCTCTTTCCACTGAGTTCCACTCTCCTGCGTTAGACCTTGCTCGTTGGAAAAGCGAACTAGTGCAACTCGTACAATAGGCTCTGATGTACCGTTTGAGAATGTCGCTCGTACCAAGCCATCGGGACCAATATCAATACCGGTTAGACGTCCAACCGGCAGGCCGTCCTGCTCAAGTGACGTTACTTCGAAAGCAGAAGCAAATTGAGTTGGCTCATTTGGCGTGGCGTTATTCACATCTAAATTAAAATCTATGCTTATCTGTTGACTCGGGTCAGAACCGTTAGCAAGAATTATTGGCCCTAGTGCCTCAGTTTGCATTTTAAAGTCTAGGGTTGGAAGTCCGTCAGGCGTCTCCATTCCGTTGAAGTCACCACCTTGAGAAAACAACAGTTTTGAAGCAGTTACTGCATTACCTGTATTTCCGCCAACAGAGTTTACCGCGGTGGCAGGGTCGGTATCTGCCCCTGTTGAGTCGGTCATATCTACCAATTGATCATCAACAGCTGTTACCACATACCACTCATTATCTGCGGTAGGCGCACTATCTTTAATGAAGTAATACGTCATTACATGACTATCGCCTAATGAGTCATAGACAGTAACAGACGTTGCTGCGTTATACGTCAGTGGATCCTGTGGATCAAAATCCTGAGGATCCAAACCAACATCTCCTGCAGGTAAATTCATTCGAATATCCACCTCTGAGGTTTGTTGAGGCGAACCAGATGAATCAGGGATCCGAACAGGCTCGGTGGTACTCAACGCAACTGAAGCGCTTGTTCCGTCGGCGTTTACTGGAAAACCAAGCAGGTTATCACCATTACTATTTACAACGAAGTTATCGTCATCTAGTTTGAATTGGCCCGCGCGAGTAAAAGAGAAGTCTCGAGATGTAATCTCTGGCACAGTGGCAAAAAAGCCATTCCCTGTTATAGCTAAATCAAGAGATGTATTGGTAAACTGTAAGCTGCCCTGTGAAAACTGTTGCGCAACCTCTTGCGTGAGTACACCATCACCGACTTTGGTTTTACCGCCAGCAAGCAGTGATGCTGCATACACATCCCCAAACTCAGCTCTGGATTCTTTAAAACCTACAGTATTCACGTTTGCAATGTTATTGGCTGTGACATCCAAATCTTTTTGCGCGGCCGAAACGCCGCTCAGTGCAATATTAAAAGACATTATTTGTTCTCCTACTAACTGCCGATTTGAATGACGTCGTCGAGATTAATACTGACATCACCATCCAAATTCAAAATTACGCCCTGCCCGCTACCGGCCAGACTTACGCTACCTACGTGACGGTTTACTGCTGTATTAAGCTGTACACCCTCACCGTTTACCTCGCCCGTGGCGCTAATAACATACTCACCAGGCTGCATAGGGTTGCCACGTTGATCTCTGCCGTCCCAGTCAAACTGAATATTACCGGCGGTCTGAGTACCAGCATCAATGGTTTTTATAACTTCACCAAATTGGTTTTGGATAGTGATAGTCATATTCTGGACCGTTTCTTCATTTACCACGACACCAGAAATCCCACTTGAATCATTCGCCATAAAGCCAACATTGCCTTGTACAAGCACGTTCTGACCTATAAGGCTCGATGCTTGGAGTGCTTGGTTTGACGTCATAGAAGAGGCAAACGATTCAAATTTCTCATTGAGCTGAGAAATCCCGTCGGCCATAGTGAACGACGTCATCTGCGCTACCATTTGATCGTTATCAACCGGCTTAGTCGGGTCCTGATTAGCAAGCTGCTCTGTAAGCATTGCGAAAAAGTCTTCCTGATTAAGCTGCTGCTCGGTGCCATCCGCAATTTTTACCTTCTCTTCTTGCCAGTAGAGGTCGGTGTTAAGCCCGGTATTATTAATTGTGTTCACTGGTTTTTCCTCACGTTAACCAAACGGCACATTACTGTCCTTGCCCTAACTGTAAAACACGGCGGAATATGCGTTTCGTTGTATCAGCTACCTGAACATTCGTCTCGTAAGCCTTCGAGGCTGACATCATGTTAGCCATCTCCTCGACAATGTTTACATTTGGTTTATAGATATAACCTTCAGCATCAGCCATCGGATTGTTTGGCGAATATTCCACTTGTAGCGGTGCGTCACTCTCTACAATACCTTTAACCTCAACGCCCACGCCTTTTGATTGGTCTCTCATTGCATCTTGTAACGCAGAGGCAAAAACTGGATGACGAGCACGATAAGTTTCTTCGTAACTACTGCTCACTGAATTTGCGTTGGCAATATTGCTTGCAGTGGTATTAAGACGGACGTTTTCCGCCTCCATTCCCATACTTGATATCTGCATAACATTAAATAAACTCATTGCTACTGCCCTCCTGAGCCAAGTGCTTTTTTCATGCCTTTAACCTTTCCATTCAAAAATTCTAGGCTGGCTTGATAACGAAGCCCATTGTCTAAAAAACGGTTTCTCTCAGACTGAACTTCAACCGTGTTGCCATCGCCTGTGTCAGGCTGGGTTGGAATGCGATACTGCATGTCGAAATTTGCCGCTACCGACGAAGGATTGCCGCTTAAGTGGCGTTCATTGGTGCGTACCAGCCCACCACTACTCTTATGTTTGCCTTGAACACCTTCGTTCATGGCCGACTGCATTGCTTTGTTAAAGTCTATGTCTCTTGCTTTATAACCAGGGGTATTTGCATTGGCGAGATTGCCAGATATGACCTCCATCCGCTCAGTACGTATTTTCAGTGCTGATTCATGGAACCCAACTAATTTGTCTAAATTGATCGCCATATGAAATGACCCCTGCTGTTCAAACACCTCTGCTAACTAAATTGTGATCGATTGTCAGTTAGCGTTTTAGTGAAAGAATTAGCAAACAGAATGCCATGTTGAATAATTGACGATATAAAAAGTAGAATAAGAAGTGATAGGAAAGGATAAAAGTGCTTAAATTTCAGCAATAAAGCACTTTTATTTTTTCTGATAATAGAGACCTGGCTGACATTTCACCATAGAGTATATTTCGCTTGCCGAACTTATCGACTCGGAAGCGCCAAGGAAAAGGACACCTTTGGGCTGCAGTTGACCGGCAATTTGTTGCAGGATCCGCTGTTTGACATCAGCAGAGAAATAAATCAATACATTACGACAAAAAACGATATCAAAACGCCCCAAGGCCGCGTAGCTCGATAACAGATTGAAGCTTTTAAACGTTACCATGCGCCTGACTTCAGGCTTTATTTGCATTCTGCCCATTTCATGTTGCTGAAAAAATGCCTGTCGCCGCTGAGGAGATAAACCGCGAGCTAAAGAAAGCTCATCGTAAACGCCAAGTTCGCATTTTTGAAGCATCTCAGACGATAGGTCGGTGGCAACAATGTCAACACTACCACGTAAAATACCAGGTCGCTGTCGTTGAAACTCTAAAATCGACATAGCAATCGAATAGGGTTCTTGCCCTGACGAACAGGCCGCGCTCCAAATTTTTATATGTCTATTTGTTTTGGCGAGGCTGGGCAATAATTCTTTGACCAAAAGATCAAAGGGATAGTTGTCGCGAAACCATAAGGTCTCGTTAGTTGTCATAGCGTCAATAACGCTTTGAAGCAATGCACGGTCGTGCCCACGCACAACCACATTGATCAGCTCGTCGGCAGAGTTATATTTAAACTTGTAGAGTAATGAGGCAAGTCGGCTCCGCACCAGGTATTGCTTGTTCTCTCCAAGCACAATCCCGCATTGTTTCTCTAAAAACTGTCTAAATTTCAGGTAGCTTTCTGGCGAAACATCTTTGTTAATCAATCCGTTGGTGCTCCGTTATTCGCATTCAGTCATTAACCACTTTTGAACGGCAGTAGCCAACTCGTCAGGATGGAATTTAGCGATGAAGTCATCTGCTCCCACTTTTTGAACCATAGCTTGGTTAAATACACCACTTAGCGATGTATGAAGAACAACATGTAGCTTTTGCAGTTCTGGAGTGTTTTTAATCTCGGCAGTAAGCGTATATCCATCCATCTCTGGCATTTCAATATCCGAGACTAAAACCCCCACTCGCTTGGTAATATCGCCATACTCTTCGGCAATCTCTTTCAATCGCTTAAGTGCTTCAAGCCCGTTTTTAGCTAGCTCGATTTCGAGACCCAGTGACGTTAGCGCTTTTTTAACCTGATTTCTGGCTACTGTAGAATCATCAGCTATGAAAATAATCTTATTTTCTTGCCCTTCAGTGGTTAACCCTTCGGCAACCTCAGAGCTTACCTCTGCGTTTAACGGAGAAATTTCATTGAGTATTTTTTCAACGTCGAGGATTTCAATAAGTTCGTTTTCGACTTCAGTTACCGCAGTAAGATAGCTTGCTCTTCCGCTGCCTTGCGGGGGCGGCATGATGGCATCCCAATTAGTATTAATTATGCGCTCAACAGCGCCCACTAAGAACCCTTGAACCGAACGATTGTATTCCGCGATAACGATAAACGCGTTAGATAAATCTTCAATTTTTCGCCCCTTCGTTGCCATACTCAAATCGATTACCGAAATAGTCTGACCACGAATGTGCGCAATGCCGCGCACTAAAGGATTGAGTTTTGGCATAGAGGTTAACGGAGGACATTGAAGAACCTCTCGGACTTTAAATACGTTTATACCAAAACGCTGGCGACCGTTTAATCTAAATAGCAATAACTCTAAACGATTCTGCCCCACAAGCTGTGTGCGCTGGTTAACTGAATCTAAGATCCCCGACATAAGTCACCTCTAGGTAATTCTGGGCATGAACATTGCGTCATGAACATTACATCTTTGTATTTCTATACAAAATAGACAATATCATTTGGTTTTTGCAGATTAAACGACAAAAAAATGACAGTAGCGTTAACAACTCTCAAAAGCAACTGTCGGTAAAACCCGCGTTTACCTCTTAAGCATAGCCAATAACTCACGAACTGAACACGAAAAGTCACAATGAAAAAACAAAATAGTAAAAGTCATGTAAGAAAACTCGCTGTTTGTGCACTTTTAGTATCAAGTGCCGCAACGAGTGTAATGTCATTTTCCACTTTCGCGATGGAAAATTTGCATCGCGTTGTAGAAAACGGCGCTCGTGAATATCTAATCACGCAACTATCTGAAAATTCGCAGGATACTAACATCGATGTTGCCATAGTAAAAATAGACGATAGGATAAATATCCCTGAGTGCTCTGCCGGATACCGCTATCACACTTCAGAAGACGCACTGAAGCAGTCCTACATATCGGTGCGCGTGAGTTGTGAAACCAATGATTGGTATTTGTTTACTAGCGGCCAAGTATCGAGAACAAAAGATATTGTTGTTACCAGCGGGGCAGTAAGCCCTGGTACAGTTTTATCGTCGTCGAATTTAACAATGGCGAGCGTGGATGTTCGTCAACTCCGTTACACGACGTTCACAGAAATTGACTCGCTGGTAGGCGCTAGAATGAAGAGGCGAGCGACAAATGGCCAAGCAATCCAAGCAAATATGCTTTGCTTTGTATGCAAAGGTGACCGGATCACCATTTCTGCCGAAGTAGGTAAAATGAAAGTGAGAACTGCGGGTATCGCACAGCAAGATGGCGTGGTTGGCGATAGTATTCAGGTACTTAACGCAAGCTCTAAAAAGACTGTTATAGCCAGAGTCGCCAGTACAGAGAAAGTCGTGATACAATTATAAAATTAGCATAGAAAAACTATCCTTTTTGCGCTATTTAAAGCTAAAGATAACGGGGCTTTCGCCGATACCCTATACAGAGGTGAAAAGGTAGTGAGGAACTATTATGGCTATTAACAATATAAACAATGGGTTACCGAAAAATCCCGTTGATAATGGTAAGGTGTCTCAGCAAAATCAGACACAACAAGCGCAGCAGCAAGCTGCGTCAAAAACTGCAACGGCAGCTCCAGCACCCCGTCAAGATTCCGTTTCGTTAACGCAATCTGCTCAGCAGTTAAACCAAGTTCAGAAGAAAGGTACTGAAGCACCAGTGAATCAGGAAAAAGTGGACCGTTTGAAAAAAGCAATTCAAAGCGGTGACTACCAAATTAATCCTGAAGTACTGGCGAACAAGATCGCGAAAGCAGAAGCTGAAATTTTCGGTTCTAAGTGATTTGCGTTGCTGATGACTTTTGCGAATACACTCAGTGCTCAGTAGTGAGGGTGCAAGTGAGTATTCTTGAAATATGCCGCAGCATTTACAAAGAAAGTCACAGTGCTATGCTATCTGTAACATCTTTTTCAACGCACCGTATTTAAAAGAGAGCTTTCAGTGAGCGAGCAAACAGTAAACTTAACATCGATACTTCAAAACCAAGTGGACAAGTTAACTGCGTTGTCGGCACTATTAGAAAGAGAGCTACAGTTAATTAGCTCTCGCGAAGCTGAATCCCTCATGGCTTTGTTAGACGAAAAAGCTCAGTTGTTAGAAGACATCCAAAAGATAGATGCAGCGGCCGAAGCCTTAATTGACCAAGGGCAAACATATAGTGAGGAAGATGAGGTGCTTACAGAAAAAGCAAAGGCTCTTCTCGATGATTGCAAGTACCGCACACAGGTAAATCAAAAAGCCGTTGAGCAGGGTCAACTTCGGCTAACCCACCTTCGTAATTTAATGATGGAATTGCGCGCAAAAGAATCACTCACCTATGATAAGAAGGGAAAACCTAAAGGCGGTACTTTGGGTTCAGGAGTAAGTGCTTAGCTAGTAGTTACATAGCTAGTAGATAACTAGCTAAGCGCATAATGGTGCGATGTTGTTTTTAAAGTGATTTAGCAATTAGTAATAAGTGACGTTTTTAACTCTACGGGGTTTTGCTGTAGTCAGATAGATGTCGTAAACCCTTTTCATATCCAGCGTCAATTCTGTGACATAAGTGTCTTCTCCCACTGGATACGTTTTTACCACTTTTGCTCCTCGAATAACGCCGTCTACAGAAGCTCGTAAAGACTCGCTATTCACTACTAAGCTTGAAAGCGACTGCGAACCTTCGATACGCTGGCCATAAACTTGCTCTGCAAGCTCTCGGTAAGCTTCTAGCTTTGACGCCTTCATTGCCATTAGTCGCTTTACATTTGCATTGCTACCTTGCTGAGACTCGATGGGCGCATAACCAACAGCGGTGAGCACAGGATACGTATTTGGCTCGACACTTTCCCACTCAATATGTTTATCAATAACACCGCAACCTGTAAGCCCCATAGTAACGCCAATAAATAGGATGATTGTTCTCACTATTGCACTCACTGTTGATGTATGGACTGTTAGTAACTTCATGACACATATTCCTGTCTTAGCTATTGCCTTTTGGTTGCCACTTCTCGTATTGCTTTAGAACTCTGACAAGAGTGAAG
Organism: Alteromonas hispanica; assembly: GCF_010500915.1. Taxonomy (GTDB): domain Bacteria; phylum Pseudomonadota; class Gammaproteobacteria; order Enterobacterales; family Alteromonadaceae; genus Alteromonas; species Alteromonas hispanica. Next base: position 168,818 of record NZ_JAAAWP010000002.1, on the reverse strand, counting down.
TGCTTTAGCACCCTAGCTTGCGTTTTAACGTATGTGACAAAAAAGAAAAGCAAAATTTGTACCTAAACATCTTTACACTGGTAAACCCCTTCCAATATTTCCACCTAATTGCATTAAGGCACTTCTCAGTAAAGATATGGCATTGTTCTAGCATAACTTAGGTCATGTGCTCTGGTATCTCAGCGCAAAGTTTGAATTTCGCTTTACGTTTACTTTCTTTTAAAGCCAATTCTAGCTAAACATGCTTCTGGATTAGCACCTAAGTAATATCAAGAGGTCGACATGTTAAGTAACAAATCGAAAGTTTATGTCATGCTGCTTAATGCGGTCGTGGCATTGGTTTGCCTAGTGGCCTTTTTACATGGGCAGGCGCATGCCATGTGGTATGAAGCCAAAGGTCAGGCAATTATCTTAAATGGCGATAAAGAAGCGGCGAAGCGAGAAGCTATTGAAGAAGCGCTCAAGCAAGCCATGCTTTTCTCCGGAGCATCAGTGAATAGTGTTCAACAGCTCACAAATGGGCTTCTAGAAAACGAAGAACTGACAATTCGCAGTAATGGCGAAGTAGAACAAATTGAAATTATCGATGAAAGATACAATGGCGAGATTTTTACTGTCAGTATTAGAGCAGATATATTTCCAGCAACCAGAACATGTAATGCAGGTAATGATAAAAAACTTTTCGCCACTACATACTTTTTAATCCCAAATAGGCAGCAACTAACAGAAGGTAATATTAGACATTTTGATGAGGCTGTAACGAATAAGTTTGCCAAGCTTATGTCTGAAACCACTGATAACCTCAGGCTTGCCTATATTGCTCCTCATACTGCGAAGTTTAAAAGCGAGTACACTGAACAAAATGTTCGCTCGCTAGCACAATATGGTAATTCACAGTTCGCTATCATCGGCACTATCGATGACTTGAGTATTGATAGACAACCCGCCTCAGTATTCACCCCATGGAGCGACGACAAAGTAGATAGATACTTTGCTATTACATTAGAAGTCTTTGATGGCATCAATGGCGGAAGATTATTTACCAAATCATATAATACACATGCAGAGTGGACCTTCGACCGATTTGAGCAAATTGACGAGCATTCAAATTATTTTTGGCAGTCTATTTACGGCCGAAAAACTCAAGATTTATTACTTGACGCTATTCAAGATATTAAAGAATCGATTGCGTGTCAGCCAACGACCGGACGTGTAATCAATGTAGCAGGAGATATCATTTCTATTTCTCTTGGAAGGGATAATGGTATAGAAGAAAATGATGAGCTAATGCTATATCAGGCAAAAGAGATAATGGACAACAAGGGTAAAAAATTCCTCCAATACTCGCTCTACCCCGGTACATTTGTTGTCGAAAATACGTTTGCTAATTCTTCTACTATTATTCACAAACAGTCTGGACTTGTAGCCAACATTCAAGAAAATGACTTTGTAGTGAAAAAATGAAGATAAAAAGTAAGTAAACCAAAGGGTTCCGTATTCATCTTATCTAAGTATAATGTTGTGCTGTGTCCCTATAGTTTAACAGGATAAAACTGCGGCCTCCTAAGCCGCTGATCGAGGTTCGAGTCCTCGTGGGGACGCCACCACCGAAGGGTATTAAGCCATAGTACTCATCTTTTCAGCGTGAATGCATTTCATTGTAAAGAATCTCATCCATTGTCTCTTAGGTAAAACTTGTCTGGCCCCCATTATTTTTTGTTATTTGCATAAAGTGGGTAATACTTTAATAAAAAGTAGCTTTATGAACCGAAAGAATAATATGAATAACTTAAGTGAGTGCTGTTCATCTGAAAGTAATGAATCAGAAACAGAGGATGGCACAAAAGACGTCTGGGACGTGATAGAAATGCTCAATGAACCGGGCGCTATTTTTTAGCTTCCTATTTAAATGTTATTAGCTAATCCCTACATTGTGTTTTAGTGTATAAAACTATCCTTAGTAAGCATTATGAGTCTTTTTATTCGCTCGGTGCAGATTCAAGGTATTCACAAGGGGAATGTTAATGAGCCATTTCGAACGCGAAGAGCTAGATTCTTTTTTTGCTGAAATGCAAGATGTAAAACCCATTACCTCTAACGACAAAGCGTTACTGCATGACCCCGACGCAGCGCTGGCTGAAAAACAAAAGCGAGCCTCTCAGCAAATACAGGTTCGCGATACGCTCAAAAATCCATTAAGTATGGAAGGTGTAAAGCCAGTACCTCCCGATGAATTTATTCAGTTTCAGCAACCGGGAATTCAAGACGGCGTATTTAAAAAGTTAAGGCTAGGTAAATACCCTCTCGAGCTGGCTGTCAGTTTAGCGGGTAAAACACTGCAAGAAAGCCGAGAGCTTCTTTACAAGCAAATTTGTGCAGGTCATGAACGGGGTATACGGGCACTCATTGTGAAGCATGGAACAGGTGAAAACAGTAAGCCTTTCCCCGGTTTAAAGAAAAGCTATGTAAACCATTGGTTGCGTGAACTTGAGAAGGTTATTGCGTTTCACACTGCACAGCCTATGCACGGAGGTTTTGGCGCTACCTATGTTCTGCTAAAAAAGCATCCGCAACAAAAGCTAATAAATAGAGAAAAAAACAGAAAAGGCTGAGATGTTTACTGGATTGATTTACTATGAAAGTCGACTAAAACAGAACCTAGATACGTTCTTTGAAGTAAATAAGTAGGTTTGCTCAGAATGATTAAAGCCCGCCGTGAGTGACCTCATTGCGGGCTTTATTAATTTTTCAGACTACTTAACTGAAGATTGCACACTTAGCGTTGTTGGAGCTTCAGCAGATTTCGCAGAAGTACTAAATACAGCAGTGATAAACATCAACACCACTGCCACTGCGACTCCAGTCAAGCCAAACCCTTTTGAGGAACGATTCATTGTTCGTCTCTTATTATTTAAACTAGCATTGTTACCAATTGCTAGTGCAACCCAATTCAACTCCTGTAACCTAATAGCGTTCCGTGCTGCACTACAATAGATCAGTGACAAACCTATGACAAGGGTTAAAAACAACTTTTTGACACCTAAGCCAATGGTTTGACACTAATTCCCCCTAAATGATTACCCCACAAACTTACGGGCGTTTCTGAATATACGCATCCACGCTCCGTCTTCCTGCCAATCATCAGGGCACCATGAATTCGCTACCGCTCTGAATACACGCTCAGGATGCGGCATCATAATAGTGCTTCGCCCATCTGCTGATGTTAACCCCGTGATCCCTTGTGGCGATCCATTCGGGTTAGCTGGATACTGCATGGTCTGGTTACCATAATTGTCCACGTATCGAAGCGCAACATGTTCACCAGCGGCTTTCAGCATATCCTCAGACGCGAACTCAGCCTGTCCTTCACCGTGCGAAACCGCAATTGGCATACGAGAGCCGGCCATTGAGTCGAGAAGTACAGAATTAGACTTAGTCACCTCCACCATAGCGACACGAGCTTCAAAACGAGCCGACTGATTCGCAACAAAGTGTGGCCAATGTTCGGTACCAGGAATAAGTGACTTCAAATTCGACAACATCTGACAGCCGTTACATACACCCAAGCTAAACGTGTTATCTCGAGTAAAGAAACTCTCGAACTGATCTCTTGCCATGCTGTTAAACAAGATTGATTTTGCCCAGCCTTCACCGGCACCTAACACGTCACCATATGAAAAACCGCCGCATGCTGCTAACCCAGCGAAATCTTCAAGAGAGCGTCGTCCGGACAAAATATCGCTCATATGAACATCAATCGCATCAAAACCTGCTCGAGTGAAAGCAGCAGCCATTTCAAGATGAGAATTCACGCCCTGCTCTCTTAATATCGCAACTTTCGGTTTAATGCCCTTAGCAATATATGGAGCAGCAATATCCTCGTTTACATCGTAAGATAAAACAGCATGTAGCCCCGGATCTTTTGCATCCTGCTTGGCGATATGTTCTTGTTCAGCACATTGCGGATTATCACGCAGTTTTTGCATTTCAAAGGTGGTTGAAGCCCATGTAGTTCGCATTGCGACTCTACTATCAGCGAATACTGCCACCCCATTGCGATTAAACTCAATCATGTCGGTGGTATTAACAGTGCCAATTTCGTGCGTAATAGCAGCAATGTCGTTTTCAGCTAATACAGCACTCACCTTTTCAATGTCGCGGTCTAGCACTTGGATAACAGCACCAAGCTCTTCGTTAAACAAGACAGAGATATCACTACCAGACAATTTATCGAGAGCTATTGTTACTCCAGTTTTGCCTGCAAAAGCCATCTCAGCCACAGTTGTAAACAGACCACCGTCTGAACGGTCGTGATAAGCCTGGACCAGGTCTTGGCCAATTAATCTCTGCATGGCGTCAAAAAAGCTTTTTAGCCTAGGAGCAGAAACAACATCTGCTGGACTATCACCCAACTGATTGTAAACCTGCGCTAAGCAACTTGCACCTAAGCGGTTATTGCCTTCCCCAAGGTCGATAAGTAAAAGCTTGCTTTCGCCCTTGTCTGTTCTAAGCTGAGGTGTTAGCGTTTTGCGGATATCTTTCACCGCGCCAAAAGCAGTAATTACCAAAGATAGCGGCGACGTTACTGCCTTTTCTTCTCCATCGTCTTGCCATGCTGTTTTCATCGACATGGAGTCTTTACCTACCGGAATAGTGAGTCCTAACGCAGGACAAAGTTCTTCACCCACCGCTTTAACAGCCTCATAAAGACCGGCGTCTTCACCAGGATGCCCTGCCGCTGTCATCCAGTTTGCTGATAGCTTAATACGCTTGATATCGCCAATGTAAGACGCGGCAATATTGGTTAGCGCTTCGCCAACGGCCAAACGCGCAGAGGCGCCATGAGACAACAAGGCAACAGGGGTTCTTTCACCCATAGCCATTGACTCGCCGTGGTACGTATCGAAAGCACTCGCCGTTACCGCTACATCGGCTACAGGTACTTGCCAAGGGCCAACCATTTGGTCGCGATGAACTAACCCTGTTACTGAGCGATCGCCAATTGTGATAAGAAAGGTTTTTTCCGCCACAGTAGGAAGCGACAACACACGTGATACTGCTTCACTTATACTGATGCCGCTGTCATCGAATGCAGGAGAATGTGATGTGGCCGAAGTAACATCTCTATGCATTTTCGGCGGCTTACCTAGCAATACATCTAAAGGCATATCGATAGGTTTGTTATCAAATTGACTGTCGTTAAGGTTTAAGTGCTCCTCAACTGTAGCTTCACCCACAACTGCAAAAGGCGCTCGCTCGCGATGACAAATTGCCTCGAAAACAGGCATATTTTCCGGCGCCACAGACATTACATATCGCTCTTGAGACTCGTTACACCATAATTCTAGTGGTGTCATCCCTGGCTCATCAGACAGCACTTTTCTAAGTTCAAAGTTACCGCCACGCCCCCCATCGCTTACAAGTTCAGGTAAGGCATTTGATAAACCACCTGCACCGACATCATGAATAAACTGAATTGGATTATTTTCACCTAGCTGCCAACACGCATCGATAACTTCTTGACAGCGGCGTTCCATTTCAGGATTTTCGCGCTGAACTGAAGCAAAGTCTAAATCTTCGTTAGATTGACCCGATGCCATAGATGACGCTGCTCCGCCACCTAAACCAATGTTCATTGCTGGACCGCCTAGAACAATAAGCTTAGCGCCTACAGTAATTTCACCTTTCTCAATTTGATCGCGGCGGATGTTCCCTAAACCTCCGGCTAGCATGATTGGCTTGTGATAACCACGCACTTCTACGCCATTAAAGCTATTCACTTCCTGTTCGTAGGTACGGAAGTAACCCAAAAGGTTTGGACGGCCAAATTCGTTGTTGAACGCAGCGCCACCTAACGGACCTTCCGTCATAATATCGAGTGCACTAACAATGCGCTGAGGTTTACCATATTCGGTTTCCCATGGCTGCTCTAACCCAGGAATACGAAGGTTTGAAACAGTGAAACCCACTAAGCCTGCTTTAGGTTTAGAGCCGCGACCTGTGGCGCCCTCGTCGCGAATTTCTCCACCTGAACCTGTTGCGGCGCCGGGGAAGGGAGAAATGGCTGTAGGGTGGTTATGAGTTTCCACTTTCATAAGAATATCGATATTCTCATGATGGTATTCATATTGATGAGATTGGGGGTTAGGGAAAAATCGGCCAGCCTGCCATCCTTCCATTACTGCAGCATTGTCCTTGTAAGCAGAAAACACATTATCTGGCAGTATCTCATAGGTGTTTTTGATCATTTTGAAAAGAGACTTTTCCTGATCTTCTCCATCAATCGTCCAGCTAGCGTTAAATATCTTATGACGGCAATGTTCAGAGTTTGCTTGAGCAAACATATAAAGTTCTACGTCGGTTGGGTTTCTTCCCAATGTGGTAAAGCTGTCAAACAGGTAATCAATCTCATCATCAGCAAGGGCTAATCCTAAAGACACATTAGCTGCTATCAACGCACCTTTTCCATGTTCTAGTATTTCAACCGAAGTGAAACTTTTTGCTGTTGCTTGAGCAAATAATACGTTGGCGTCATCGGTATGTGTGAATACAGACTCTGTCATGCGATCGTGCAAGAAACTGGCAATCAAAGCAAAGTCCGCTTCACTCAACGCTTCTTCAGTATCTACGTAATATGCACAACCACGTTCAATGCGGTTAATATTTTCAAGGCTGCAATTGTGAGCAATGTCGGTGGCTTTTGAAGACCAAGGAGAGATAGTGCCGGGGCGAGGAGTGATAAAGAAAAGAGTTCCAGAAGGCGACTGCGTCTGCCTTGCGGGCCCATAAGTGAGCAATTTCTCTAGTATTTCTATTTGCTGTTTAGACAAACCACCTTGAGAATCTACTAGGTGAACATATTCACTGTAAAGGTTTTTAACCTTAACGCCGGATTGACCCAGCTTTGCAATCAGTTTAGTTTGGTTAAACTCTGATAGTGCGGGAGCGCCTCGAAGGACCAACATAGTGCTTTACCTGGTTGTTTGGAAACAACGACCACCAATGCGACGCGTTGCCTCTTAGATTGATGAGTAATTCGGCGCGGATTATAGAGCAATTATGGTCACTTGGTAACCTCAATACGCCCATACATGAATTTTTTTTGAAAATTTTTTAACTAACAATAAGAAAAGCGCTATGCAGGCACAACGCTATAAAAAGCACATTCGTACATATGCCCTACTCCTACTTTCTATTATATCTATCAGCTGCAGTGCCCCCTCTGTGCCCACTGCACTGTCACAACTACTCGATAGGAACTCTATCAAAGTGGGCACTGTTTATGGTGCTGGCACATTCTACAATGGCGCAGGTGGGCCACAGGGGTTCGAATATGAACTGCTGGCAGGGTTTGCAGACTTTCTTGGCGTAACGCTAGATTTATATCCGTTTTACAGTTACGAGGTCATGCTTGAGCAGCTTGAAGAAGGCAACCTCGACATTGTTGCAACAGGAGATGCAGTGACATCAGATTTGCAGCAACGTTTCGCCTACGGACCAGCATATCAGTATGTTGAGCAGCAGCTTGTTTTCAAGGCGGGAACAGACAGACCAAGAGATATTCAAACCCTCTCATCCCCCATTGTCGCTGTATCTGGAAGTAGTCAGGTTCACATACTCAATCAATTACTGGCTGATCAGCAAAAACCAGATTCACAAACAGCTATAGTCACTACCGAAGATTCTGATTCTGAAGAGTTGCTACAACAAGTGGCGCTAGGTGACATCGATTACACTATCGCCGATAGTAACCGTCTTGCACTTCAGCGCAGGCGTTACCCTAGTCTGGCTGTTGCAAAAACACTTCAAAGCGAGATGCCAATGGCGTGGGCAATGCCCCTTAACCAAGACGACTCTGTGAAAGCCGCCATTATCGAATATTTTGGAACTGTACATCAATCCGGTTGGTTTACTGTTTTAGAAGATAAGTATTTCGGCCATATTCGACAGTTTGATTACGTCGACAGTCGAGCATTTAAGAACGCAGCAGAGTCTACGCTCAAGCAATATCTGCCCTTATTCAAAAAATATTCTGGCGACTTAGATTGGCGTCTTCTCGCCGCGATGAGCTATCAAGAAAGTCACTGGGAACCCAACGCGGTTTCTCGTACTGGTGTGAGAGGCTTAATGATGCTCACACTAGATACTGCAAGCGATTGGGATGTTAGCGACAGAGTTGACCCTGAGCAGAGCATTCGCGGAGGCTCTCGCTATTTTGCTAGTCTATTAAGTCGAATTCCTGCGCGAATTGGCAGCCCAGATAGAACTTGGATGGCAATGGCCGCCTACAACATAGGAATGGGTCATTTAGAAGATGCGAGGGTGCTTACCGAACGTCAAGGTGGCAACCCAGATTTGTGGGTAGATGTAAAGAGGAGGTTGCCTCAACTGCGACAGAAGAAGTATTACCGTACCACTCGCTATGGCTATGCTCGTGGCGATGAAGCACTCCAGTATGTTGAAAATATTCGTCGTTACTACGACAGCTTAGTGTGGCTCGATGAACAAGATAAAATATAAGTCTATTGGCTATTGAAATATGTCATTTAAATGTCATCTCTGTACCGTAGGTTAATTGCGAAATTAGAATGACATATCCGTCATTTAACTTCCCAGCATTGTTAATTAAGGAAGTTTATATGAAGAAAAATAGATTTATGAAAAAAGGAGTTAGATTGAAAAACACTAACAGACGCAGACTGCTTATAAAACGCAGTCACCAGAAAGTATTGCATAGACGCAGACTATACGTTACCAACGACATGTTCACACAGTTAACACGAAGCACAGACTAATCTTGTTGTTGTGCTCTTTTTGCTTTTTTAGCCGCTTTAATTTCCTGCCTTCGCTTTTTAAAAAAAGCTGATATCTTCTCTGCGCATTCATCGGCAAGCACTCCCGAAACAATTTCAGCCTGGTGATTTAACGCCGGATGCTGGAGCAAGTTCATAACAGAGCCTGCTGAGCCGGTTTTTGCGTCCCACGCACCAAAAACCACCCGCTTGACTCTTGCATGTATTAACATGCCTGCGCACATTGAACAGGGCTCTAGCGTAACGTAAAGCGTAGCATCGATAAGTCTGTAATTCTGGATATGTTTCGCCGCTTGAGTAACCGCATGTATTTCTGCATGTGCTGTAGGATTGTGATCTCGTATCGGCGTATTCCATCCTTCTCCGACCACGGCTCCATTGATGACAACACAGGCTCCCACAGGTACTTCACCAATAGCTTCAGCCTTGTCTGCTAGCGATAAGGCATGTTTCATCCAGAAAACATCGTTCTCTTCTGTAGGTGTATTAACAGACAGCATCGTTTTTTCGTTAACCATTTATTCTTTTACCGTTTCTTCATTTACTTGCGGCAACATACCTTCAAGGCTCAAACTGACTACTATTTTGATACTCATTATTTTGACGATTTTAGTTACTAGTTCGTTAAACTCACTATTTAGATTGGTGAGTTTCATCAATGACAAGGTTGCTAAAATTCAAAAATACTTCTTAACCCACTAATAAGTATGAGTTTTCTAAAAATGGCAGTAAGCTTGCTTAGTAATTATTAAAACGTAGATACACGCTTTTCACCCTAGACACGGCAAAGCATGTAGACGCTGATAGCACAATGAAACTGTGGAAGGCCAATGTTTGATAGATTTCTATCTGCCTATAATCTGCCAACTATCAGCCTAATACCAAAAAATTACGTGCTGCGTTTTCTACTAAAGGCGTCAAAATTTTGCGTATAGTAACAAAAAGCGTGTACTGGTTGGCTAGCTAAATTAGTTAAACGAGACAAGTTTCTTGTTATCGACTACACTTTTTTAAAACTGTTTGAGAGGGATCACACTGTGAATTTAACTGCTATTGCTATCGTTGCTATTTGTGCTTGGGCGCTTGTGAGTATTATTGAAACTGCAAAAGACAAAAGTAAAAAGAAGATTAATGACAAGGAGTTAGGTACGTACAAAGCAGAAATTGCCGAATTGAAAGAGCGAGTTTCTGTGTTAGAAAAAATAGTTACAGACGAAAAGTATGACCTGAAAAAGCAGTTTACTGACCTAGAAAAAGACCGCGTTGCATAGAAAGCTATCTAACTCGCACTACCCTATATTTTCAAACGCCGGCATTCACAAGCGTCGGCTAATTGCTTTATTTATAAACGAGGGCTGACTGCGCTACTTATCATCGAGGGCTAATTGCCCTCGAGAAGTTTGCGCTCTGCTCGCTCTACGCGTCTAGGCTTGCCCGCAATAACGAGCACATCGTGCGCCTGTAATACTGCGTTTTCATCGGGCTCTTTTACTTCTTTACCGTTTCTGCGTAATCCTTTCACCGTTACGCGCATTCGCGCAAAATCAATATCCTTTATGGGCTTGCCGACATATGCCGCGTGCTCAGATAATACAACAGCGTGAATAAACTCAAGTTTATCCTCTGTGCCATAAGTTATCTCAGTGGTTTCACCAGGGTAGAAGCCGTGCATATGGTCGTAACGTCCTTTACGCTCTGCGCGCACTCGTTTTAGGATCCTAGACATAGGAACGCCGGCATAATGCAGCACTTGGGAAACGAGCATAAGGCTGCCCTCTTGCAACTCAGGCACAACTTGGTTTGCACCTGCAGAATAGAGACTGTCTAGCTGATAATCTCGCTTAGTCCTCACCATAACATCTGTTGTTGAAATAGTTCTTGCCTGCGTAATCACCTGCTTAGCTTTATCGACTTGGTCGAACGTAACTAACACTAATTTAGCTTGCTCAATAGCAGCACTAATTAAAATATCTTTCTGGCTGGCATCGCCAAACACGACAGGCTCACCGGCATTACGACTCTCGTGCACACGAACAGGGTCCATATCAATGGCCACAAATTTAATGCCTTCCATCTTCAACATTCTCGCGACTGATTGTCCGACACGCCCAAAGCCGCAAATAATAACGTGGTTACTCAGCGTATCATGCCTTGTGGGAGAGTCATCGTCAGTTAGCGTCATATCGCTTTTCACGATACGTTTCGCAATCACTACGCTGTTACTCATTAACCATGGCGTTAAGGCCATACTAATGACCCCCATACTTATAATAAGCGAGGACTGCTGGGTGGTTAGCACACCGTGGGTTGTCGCAAGGGCTGCAATAACAAAGCTGAATTCGCCAATTTGGCAGAGTTTAACGCCAGCAGACCAACCGTCGATAGGATCTGTTTTTACCAGCATTGACGCCACTCTAACTAATATGACTTTCACTAGCATCAATGCAAACACGCCAAAAACAATTTCGAATAGACTGTCCCACAACACGGTGAGATCGAGCTGCATACCAACCGTAACGAAGAACAAACCCATTAAGATATCTCTAAAGGGTCGAATATCCGCCTCTAGCTGATACTTGTATTGACTTTCTCCCAGCATCATTCCCGCTAAAAACGCACCCAGCGCCATTGATAGACCAAAATAGTAGGTTAACCCACCTGCCAATAGCGCAATTAAAATAGTGGTTAGCACAAACAGTTCATCGGTTCGTGTTCTCGCCACCTCCCTGAACACCCAAGGAAGCACCCACTTACCCACCGACATCAGAAAAGCGATGACGAAAACGCCTTTAAGCAACGCTTCACCGAGCGCTAACGCGATGCTGACCTCTCCTGTTTGTGCCAGCAATGGAATAGCGATAAGAAATGGCACCACAGCAAGATCTTGGAAAAGCAAAATACTAATAGCGAGTTGCGTGCGCCTGTTATTCAGAATTCCCATTTCCGTGGCTTGCTTGATAACAATGGCTGTGGAACTTAACGCAAGTGTGCCCCCTACGATGATTGATGCGCTAAGGGATAAGCCAAAAAAATAGGGAATACACGTAAACACAGCAGTCGTAATAACCATTTGACCTAAGCCCACACCAAAAACTAAGGAGCGCATAGCAAGCAATTTGGGTAAGGAGAACTCCAGACCCAGTGAAAATAGCAGAAAAACAATGCCGACTTCAGCAAGAAGATGCATCTGCTCGGGATGAGCAAAAACAGATAAGATTTGTGGCCCGGCGAGAACGCCCGCAAAAAGGTAAGCGAGAATTGGTGGTAGATGTACGCGCTTAAAGATGGCAACAGCACACACAGATATAAACATTAGAATAACTATATTTATAAAGCTCGTTCCCACGTTAACTCCGTTATTTGTTGTTAAATTTAAGAGCACAGCAGCGTCAAAAAAGAATTGGCACTTAGTTTGCTAATTCATAGTTAGATGTCTCGAATGACGACGTTTCAGAGCAATTAGGCTCTAGTTTATGACGATCTTTGCCGTCTTTGGCTACGCATGACGGCAAACCTAGCTTTTGTGTCAGTGATTTGACACACAACCGATGCAAAATATTGCGAAAAAGGGTACGCCGTGGAATTTTCAACGACAGTATACGATAGCACACACCATAGCAGCTTTTATCCAAGAGAGTCACAAGCACATGGACTTTCTGTTGCTGAGTTGACCTTGTTTATCAATCGGCTACTTTCGACGCTTGAGCTTGAAGAGCTTGGAACCTTATATTTTCAACAGCTCAATGCACTGCTTCCCGTTGCCGGTCTAAGTTTGACCGACTTCGACTCTCGTTGGGTGTTCGGTAACGCAAAAATATCTTCAACGCTCATCGATTTACCATTACAAGGCTCTGCATCAAGCAGCGGCGAACAAGCTCACGCTTATTATTACATTAGCTCACCCCTATCCTTGTCGCAACGAGAAATTTTATTCCAACTACATGATTTATTTGGGAAACAAGCAAAACATGCGGTTTCACATTTGCGCATGAAAGGAATGGCAACGAAGGACGCACTAACGGGCTTGGGAAATCGTATCGCTTTTGAGCAGTCAATGATGAGGCAGCGCAGTTGGGCCCAACGCAGAGACGAACCGTTTTCACTGTTGGTGCTCGACCTTGATAATTTCAAGCAAGTTAACGACAACTTCGGTCATAGTGAGGGAGATAGAGTTCTGGCTCATGTCGCTACACACTTGGTTAACGTATTGCGTGATGAGGACGAACCCTTTAGATTTGGCGGCGATGAATTCTGCTGTATCTTAGATTGTCAGACCGACCAACAGCTGTCGTGCGCAGCGGAACGCATTAAAACGAGCATCAGCACCTCTGAGTATTTGGCCAAACTTGGCGTATCATGCAGCTTAGGCGGTGCCCTTTATCGTATAGGCGACAGTACCAACAGCATGTTCGACCGTGCCGATAGCGCATTGTATAAGGTTAAAAATTCAGGAAAGAATGATTATCAAGCGGCCTAACAAGAACAAATAAACATAAAGAGTATAAAAACTTAGGCTGAATAAGTAATTATCGCTTTGGCTAGAGGCAATAATTTGCCGTTAAGGAAGACGTGTCTTTTTTGATGCTCTGTGCCAAGGCTTATTTTGCTTATCACCGCAAAAAACGCGTTCTATTTATGTTCTATGTGCACCTGCGTGTCGACACCAAGATTATTGTTTAAATACATACACTCGCCATGTACGATTAAAGCAACAGGCTCTTCCCCAACAAAAATAACAGGTACCCCCTCTCGCTCCCAACGAGGTATCTTCCAGACTTTAAACCAGTTTTTTAACTCTTTAGACACACCAGAGTGTTCTGGTTTAATTTTGAGGCTACGCATATCAGTCTTAAGTGATATTGTCGATTGGGCATCGTCAACCTTCACAGTCACCTCAAGCGAGAGCCACGGAAGAAGAACAGGCTTATTATTTTCAAAAGAGAGCGTTTTAGGAATGTCTAGGGTGCGCTTTGGTACCCAATATAAATCACCGTTCGACCGCGCTACTTTGCCCCACTTAAACGTCATCTCAGGTGTAGCATCTTGCTTTGCATTTAACATAGAGAGTAATTCTTCAAGCTGCGCTTTTGATGGCGCTAACTGCCCATTTTGCGTAAACCACAGTCGAATAACCGCCTTACGCCAGGATACAGATAACTCCGCTAACGCTGCACCATCGAGCTGTGTGGGTGATAACTGACAATGCTTTAAATAACTTGCAGCTGCATCAGTAATTAAATGAGATTGCTCGGCACACAGAAGCGCGCTACGGCTCACGGTTTTTGCCAGTTCTGGCCAGCGGGCAACTAAATGGGGAATGATGTCATTTCGCAGAAAGTTGCGATCGAAACTTGTTTCAAAGTTAGACTCATCTTCAACCCAACTTAAACCTTCCTCTCGGGCAAAACTCACAATATCCTGCTTTTTTAGATTCAGCATTGGTCGTAAAACCAAGGTGTTATTTCGCCACTGGGCTTCTGCCATTCCCGCGAGTCCATGCGGTCCTGCTCCTCGTTTAAGCTGCAGCAGCACGGTTTCTAGCTGATCTTCACTGTGTTGTCCAAGTAGCAAAACACCGCCAATTTGTTGGCAAACATCGAGCAAAGCATGATATCTCGCTTTTCTTGCTTCGGCCTCGATGCTTTTTCTCGCTGAAGTATCTACGTCGACTTTTTTAGAATGGAATTCAATATCGTTTATTCGACACTGCAGGTCGCAATGCTTAGTCCAGGCATCTGCGTTATCACTAAGGCCGTGATGAACGTGCACTGCGTGTAAATCACAGTGATGCTGCTCTCGGTATTCTAATGCGGCATGAAGGAGTACTGAGGAGTCAACGCCCCCGCTATACGCGATAACGAGGGGAGCATCTAATGGTTGGTTAGCCTCTAAAAGACTTGCAGCAATAGCATCACTAATCTGCACAATGACATTCGTCATTGTTGAGGGAACATCGTTTTCATACTTTGATTAGCAATAGCCAAATGACATAAGGCGCTGATAGCGCTCATCCAACAGCTTGCTGTTATCAAGCTCTTTAAGCTGGCTTAGCTGCTGCTTTAACACTGCTTTTAAGTTGGCGGCCATACCGTCATGATCACGATGCGCGCCACCTAAAGGCTCTTCAACAATGCTGTTGATAAGCCCAAGTTCTTTTATCTGCGGTGCACTTACACCCATTGCCTCAGCAGCTAATGGTGCCTTTTCTGCGCTTTTCCACAAAATAGACGCACAGCCTTCGGGTGAAATAACCGAATAGGTTGAGTATTGAAGCATGTTCACTCTGTCGCCAACACCAATAGCTAGCGCGCCGCCAGATCCACCTTCACCGATAACAGTACAAATGATCGGAACCGTTAACTCCGCCATCTCAAATAGGTTCTTAGCGATGGCTTCACTTTGACCGCGCTCTTCAGCGCCAACTCCCGGATACGCGCCCGGAGTATCGATAAAGGTAATAATAGGTAAATTAAAGCGCTCAGCCATTTTCATCAGGCGTAGTGCCTTGCGGTAACCTTCAGGCTTAGGCATACCAAAGTTGCGCCTGACTTTTTCGTTGGTATCACGACCTTTCTGATGACCAATAACCATAACCGGTTGGCCGTCTAACATGGCCGGTCCGCCAACGATAGCTTTGTCGTCAGCAAAGGCTCTATCGCCCGCCAACTCATCAAATTCGGTGAAAATTCGTGGAATGTAATCTAGCGTGTAAGGACGCATTGGATGCCTGGCTAGTTGAGAAACCTGCCATGCCCCGAGGTCAGAAAAAATCTTTTTAGTCAGATCTGCGCTTTTGCCACGCAGCTTATTTATTTCTTCCTCAATACCTACGTCGAACTCACCACCTTGATTAACCAACCTTAGCTCTTCTATTTTTGCTTCTAATTCGGCTATGGGTTGCTCAAAGTCCAAAAACTGTATGCTCATTTTATGTCCTATTCTTTCTACGCTCGTTTATACAAACGCGAGTTGTCCAATCTATCGAACTCTGACCATTAATGGTAGAGAATTGAAACGGCTTTTTCTCCCAAACACTGTTTGAGGTCGTGCAATAGTTGATCCTCCGGCGTTACATACCATTTAGCACCACATGCTAACGTTACCTCAGCATCTGGGTGTGTAACCGCCATTTGAACGGGACAACTGCCGCCATTAAATGCCTGTAGAATAGATTGCATCTGACTCATTTTTTTCGTTTCAAGCGTCTGGGTATCTACTTTTATCGCCAGCGCTTTCGCGTTTTTCTCTCGTGCCTGAACAATGTCCATAACATCACGGGCGGTGATTGTATTGCCCCCAGAGAAATCATCAAAGCTGACCTGTCCCTTTATGAGCAATATTTTGTCTGTTTCCAACACACTTTCGAACTGTTCGTAAGTATCGGGGAAAAAACGTACGTCCATTCTGGCACTCTTATCATCCAGTGTCACTATTGCCCACCGGCGTCCGCGCTTGTTTGTCATCACTCTAACACCAAGCACCAGACCAACGGCACTAGCCATTTGATCTTTATTTGTCGGTTTTAAATCCACAAGGCGACCATCGGTGTAATAACGAAGTTCATCGGCGTACTGATTTATTGGATGCCCAGTAAGGTATAAACCTAGAGTGTCTTTTTCACCCTCAAGCCAGACTTTCTCAGGCCACTCTGGTACATCGGCGAATGCCTGCTCTACCTCATCGGGCTCTGTGGTTAAAAGCCCGAACATATCTGACTGACCGAAAGACTCAGCTTTCGCATGCTGCCCAGCAGCAGCAAGAGCCTCTGGCAGTGTTGCCATCAGCGTCGCTCTGTGCGGCCCTAAATTGTCCATTGCACCAGACAATACTAGCTTTTCTAAAACTCGTTTATTTACTTTCTTGGTGTCTATTTTTGCACAAAACTCGAACAGATCTTTAAACGCACCGTGACTATTTCGGGCCTCAATGATGGCCTCAATAGGACCTTCACCCACACCTTTAATAGCGCCAATTCCGTAAACAATGCGGCCTTTGCTATCTACCGTAAATTTGTATTTTCCGGCGTTAAGGTCTGGCGGTAAAATCTCAATACCCATGCGCTCGCATTCGTCTACTAGGGTCACTATTTTGTCTGTATTATCCATATCAGCAGACATAACAGCGGCCATAAACTCAGCCGGATAGTGTACTTTTAGCCATAAAGTTTGGTATGACACCAAAGCGTATGCCGCAGAGTGAGATTTGTTAAACCCGTAACCTGCAAACTTTTCAACCAAGTCGAAAATTTTCATGGCCAAGTCGGGGTCAATATTATTTCCCTTTGCCCCTTCAGCAAAAGCGCCTCGCTGCTTAGCCATTTCCTCTGGCTTTTTCTTACCCATTGCCCGACGAAGTAAGTCAGCGCCGCCAAGGGAATAGCCTGCCATTTCCTGGGCAATCTGCATAACCTGCTCTTGGTATAAAATAATGCCGTAGGTTGGCTCTAGAATTTCTTGCAAACACTCATGTTGATAATCTTTATCGGGATATGAAATAGCCTCCCGGCCGTGCTTACGATCGATAAAGTTATCTACCATGCCCGACTGCAGTGGGCCGGGGCGGAACAACGCCACCAGTGCAATGATATCTTCGAAACTGTCTGGTCTAAGGCGCTTGATTAACTCTTTCATGCCCCGAGACTCAAGCTGGAACACTGCGGTGGTTTCAGCATTTTGAAGAGTACGAAAACTTTTAGGATCGGCGAGAGGTATAGCAGAAATGTCGATATCGATATTTTTGCCTTCTTTGACCATATCGATAGCCCACTGAATGATGGTCAGAGTTCTAAGCCCTAAGAAGTCAAACTTGACCAGCCCCGCGGTCTCTACATCGTTTTTATCAAACTGGGTGACCGGGTTTTTACCCTCATCATCGCAGTAAAGCGGCGAAAAATCAGTGATAGTTGTTGGTGCGATAACCACACCACCGGCATGCTTTCCTGCGTTACGAGTAACACCTTCTAAAATACGCGCCATATCAATGAGGTCTTTTACCTCTTCGTCTTGCTCGTATACTTGAGGTAATTGCGGCTCTGCTTTGAACGCCTTTTCTAGTGTCATACCGGGGTCGGAAGGAATAAGCTTTGAAATTCTATCAACAAACCCATAGGGGTGACCTAGCACGCGGCCGACATCACGCACCACGGCTTTTGCCGCCATCGTTCCAAAGGTGATAATTTGTGATACTGCTTGGCGGCCATAAAGCTCAGCAACGTGATCGATAACCTCATCTCGTCTGTCCATACAGAAGTCAACGTCGAAATCGGGCATAGATACACGTTCGGGGTTCAAAAATCGCTCGAAAAGCAAATCGAATTCAAGGGGGTCGAGATCGGTAATTTTTAACGCATAAGCCACTAACGAACCGGCACCTGAACCGCGACCTGGCCCAACGGGTATTCCGTTATCTTTACTCCATTGGATAAATTCCATCACGATGAGGAAGTAACCGGGAAAACCCATTTGGTTAATCACTTCAAGCTCTACGCGAAGACGGTCGTCATACTCTGGGCGCTTTTCTTTTCGCTCGTTTTCATCAGGGAACAAAAACTCAAGCCTGTCCTCAAGTCCTTCTTCAGAGACCTTGACCAAGAAGTCTTCGGTTGTCATGCCTCCTGTTGGAAACTGGGGCAAGAAATATTCGTTGAGACGAACCGTCACATTACAACGCTTTGCTATTTCAACGGTGTTTTCTATGGCTTCGGGAATATCGCTAAACAGCTCTATCATTTCATCTGCGGTACGAAGATATTGCTGCTCGCTATAGCGTTTAGGTCGGCGGGTATCATCTAACGTGTAGCCATCGTGAATACACACCCGAATTTCGTGCGCCTCGAAGCCCTCTTTATCGATAAAGCAAACTTCATTAGTCGCAACAACCGGTAAGTCTTTCTGTTGGGCAAATTCCACTGCTCGGTGTAAATAGTCTTCTTCGCCCGGGCGGCCAGTGCGCACTAACTCTAAATAGAAACGATCTTGAAAATGGGTTTTATAAAATTGCAAAGAGGAATCAAGCAGCTTGATGTTATTTTTGGTAAGCCCTACGCCAACATCGCCATGCAAACCACCAGATAGCACGATAATACCTTCGCTATGTTCAGCAAGCCATTCTTGGTCAATCACCGCACGGTGGGAAAGATGACCGCGTAAATAGGCTTTAGAGATAAGAACGGTAATATTCTTATAGCCCTCGTTATTCATAGCTAACAGTGTCAACCTGAATGGTTCGTCACCAAATACTTCGTTGGTTACCCAAAAATCGGTGCCAATTATGGGTTTGATACCGCGGGAGTGAGCTTCTGAGTAAAACTTCACCAAGCCACACATATTCATTTGATCGGTAATGGCCACCGCTGGCATCTCTAGCTCGGCAACCTTACTCAAAATAGGCTTAACCTTATTAAGCCCATCCATCATTGAATAGTCGCTGTGTACACGTAAATGAATAAATGGCGAAGACATGATTTTTTCTCTTTTATTTTGCGGCGCTTTATCTGTTTTACGAAACTAACTATTACCCGTAAGCATTGCCTTGACCGGCTTAAAGCTCTTACGATAACAATCTAACACACCAAATTCGGCTAACGCCGCAAAATGTGCTTTTGTAGGATAGCCTTTATGACCTGCAAAGTTATATTGAGGATAAGCTTCGTGAAGTGCCAGCATATCATTATCGCGCTCCACTTTCGCAATGATGGATGCAGCCGATATTTCTTGATGTAGGCCATCACCTTTTACAATCGCTTCTGATGGGTAGTTCCAATCAGGCAAGCGATTACCGTCCACTCGAACAAAATCTGGAGTAACTTGCAGTCCGTCTACTGCGCGAACCATAGCCAGCATAGTGGCGTGTAGAATATTGAGGTTGTCAATTTCAGCGGGGCTAGCTCGGCCAATATTCCAGTAAAGCGCTTTCTCTCGAATTTCTTGTGCTAGAGCAACGCGCTTTTTTTCACTTAGTTTTTTAGAATCGTTCAGGCCCTCAATAGGATTTGAAGGGTCAAGGATAACGGCTGCGGTGACAACATCACCCACCAGCGGACCGCGGCCTACCTCATCTACACCGGCTATTAATTTATCCAACTAACTCCTCCACTACCGCTTTTGCTGCTGTCTTATCAGCGTCACATTTTAGCGTATGGTGGAGTTCGGTGAAACGGGAAATAAGCGCTGAATTATCACTTTCGAAAAATTCAAGAAGCTGGCTGCACATATTCTCAGCATTTACCTGCTCTTGAAGAAGTTCAGGCACGATTTCATCGTTAGCTAATAGATTAGGTAAAGCGAAGTAAGGTGCTTTGTAAAGACGCTGCATTATTTTATGTGTAAGCGGGGCGAGTTTATAAGCAACCACCATAGGGCGTTTACACAGCATTGCCTCTAAGGTGGCTGTACCCGAAGCCAACAATATTACGTCGCTGGCAATCATGGCATCTCGTGACGTTGTGTTCGTAATATGGATAGGTAATCGCGCTAATGCATCATTAGTCTGTGATAAAAACGTTTCGATTTGCTCAAAGCGATGATCATTTGCTGCGGGTATCACAAATTGGATATCGGGGCGCTTTTTGTGGATAGCTTCAATCGTTTCTAGAAATACTGGAAGAAGCGTTTCTACCTCACCTCTTCGCGAGCCTGGCAACACAGCTAACACGGGTTTATCAAGCTCAAGATCCAGCGCTATTCTCGACTCTTTTTGATTTGGCTCTATGGCAATGATATCTGCCATTGTATGGCCAACAAAGGTATAAGGTACCTTATACTTGTCATACACTTTCTGTTCAAAAGGGAACAGTCCGAGAACGCGATTAGCAGCTTTTGCTATTTTGTGGATACGCTTTTCTCGCCATGCCCATACTGTAGGACTGACATAGTGAAGTGTTTTTATACCTCGAGCTTTCAACGCTTTTTCAACACGCAAATTAAAGTCTGGGGCATCTATCCCGACAAAAATATCAGGTGGGTATTGTTCAAAATGCGCGAGCAACTGCTTTTTAACTTTTAGAATTGCGGGAAGGTGAGAAATAACTTCGACAAGCCCCATTACCGACAGGGTTTCCATGTCAAATAATGTCTTAAAACCCTGGGCCTGCATATTTGGCCCGCCAATTCCCTCAATGATGGCACCAGGGTATTGGCGTTTCAGTTCAGCCACCATTCCGGCAGCGAGTACATCGCCAGAGGGCTCTCCGGCCACCATACCGATACGTAATGGCTTGGTCATAATTATCGAATAATGCCCCGCTCGGCATGACGAAGAAAGTCAGCCATACGGGCTACGCTTTCGTGGTCTTTCGCTGGAGATTCAAGTGCCTCTATGGCTTCTTCGATAGTATTGCCTGCTCGGTAAATAACCTTATACGCACGTTTTATCGCCAGCACTTCATCTTTTTCAAAGCCTCTACGCTTGAGGCCTTCGGAGTTAATACCTTGGGGAATGTTTTTGTGCCCACTCACCATCACAAAAGGAGGGACATCTCTTAAAATGATACCTCCGGCGCCGAGGAAAGCGTGAGCACCAATTTTACAGAATTGATGAATACCCACTGCACCACCAACAATAACAAAATCGTCAATGTGCACATGACCTGCGATTGCACAATTGTTGGCAACAATAATATCGTCGCCTAACACACAATCGTGTGCGATATGGGCATTTACCATAAATAGGCCTCTAGAGCCTATTTTTGTAATACCTTCATCTTGAACCGTACCGCGGTGAACAGTCACGCCCTCGCGAAACTCATTATTGTCACCAATGATAAGTTCCGTGGGTTCGCCGGCATATTTTTTGTCTTGGCAATCTTCGCCAATTGACGAAAATTGGAAAAACTTATTGTTTTTGCCTATTCGCGTTTTACCGCGAACAACTACGTGTGATTTCAATATGCAACCATCACCAATGGTTACGTTATCGTCTACCACACAAAACGGGCCAATAGTGACATTTTCACCAATGGTTGCGCTATCTGAAATTACCGCAGTTGGATGGATCACGTTATGCTATCTCTCTCATCGCACACATAAATTCTGCACTGCAAACTAAGTCTCCCTCGACAGTTGCAGTACCTTTAAACTTCCAGATCCCTCTTCTTTCCTTCACTAATGCCACGTCAAACTCAAGCTTATCACCAGGCACAACAGGACGCTTAAAACGCGCATTATCTATTCCCGCGTATAAATACAAACTGTCATTTTTCCCCATGGTTTTAAAACCAAGAACGCCTGCCGCTTGGGCCATTGCTTCTAAAATAAGTACGCCTGGAAAAATAGGCTGGCCAGGAAAATGCCCCGTAAAGCAAGGTTCATTTATCGTAATATTTTTATAAGCTTTTATTGATTCACCGAGTACATAGTCGGTGACACGATCGACTAACAGAAAAGGATAACGATGAGGCAAAAGTGCCATTATTTCCTGTATTTCGATGGTATTAAGTGAATTGGCCAAAAACTTTCTCCTGTATTCAAGCATGACCTAGCAACTGATTTATGGTCAAACTCGCCGTAAAAACTAAATTCGGCGGCAACCATACGCTGTTAAACGCGAAAAACAAATCAGACCAACACCTTTCGGTTGTTGGTCTGATGAATTGTCACACACTACCAGCCGTGGCAATGTTTTAGTTAGCTTTGCTAACCTGTTCTAGAACTTGCTCAGACAAGTCGTGCTCTTCTTTTGCAAACGCAACAGCACCAGCATTAAGAACAAGGTCGTAACCCTGTTTAGCCGCTACTGAATCGATAGCCTGCTTAATAAGACCTAACAACTTGTTACGCTCTTCGTTGCTGCGACGCTGAATGTCCTGCTGAAGAGGCTGACCCTTTTTAGAAAGCTCTTCACGAACAGATAAGATCTTTTGTTCTAGTTCTTTCTTTTCTGCATCGCTCATTGTAGCCGCATCGCGCTGAAGGCGCTCTGCATAGAACTGGCCGTCACGTTGAAGTTGATTAACTTCTTCTAACTGATCTTTAAACTCTAACTGAATAGCGTTTTGAATCTCAGCAGCTTGAGGCATAGCTTGGAAAATACCTTGCACGTCCACCACGGCCATTTTCTGTTCTGCCATTACTGACGTACTGACTAGTGCACTACTTAACATTGCACCTGCAACGATATGTTTAACCAACTGTTTCAAAGGGAACTCCTTTTTGTATCTTCTTGTTTGGGACACACGAAGTGCGAGCCCGCTTTTCTAATTAAAAAGTATTTAAAAAGTTTGACCGATGTTGAAGGTAAAGAATCTCGCATCATCACCGTCACGCTCTCGTATCATTCTAGAGAAGCTAAATACCATCGGCCCCATGGGTGATACCCACTGAACAGACACACCTGCTGAACTACGATACAGAGTCCAATCAGAATAGTCCAATAGCTCACCACGCTGATTCGGGCTCACCTCTAACTGACTGAATCGGTCGAAATCGAACTCAGTATCCCATACGTTACCCACATCCACAAACAAACTTGTACGTACTGAGTTGTCCATATCAGCTTCAACAAATGGCGTCGGTACAATAAGCTCTATACCACCAAGTGCCATTGCGTTACCACCAAGGCTCTGTCGAGACCAAGATATCACGGCATCGGCAGGGTCGCTCGGGAATGTCTCGCCGTCTGGACCAACGATATT
This sequence comes from Alteromonas hispanica, assembly GCF_010500915.1. Classification (GTDB taxonomy): domain Bacteria; phylum Pseudomonadota; class Gammaproteobacteria; order Enterobacterales; family Alteromonadaceae; genus Alteromonas; species Alteromonas hispanica. The sequence continues at coordinate 145,376 of NZ_JAAAWP010000002.1, read as the reverse complement.
ACCCGGTGATGACACTAGCAAACCTCTAGGCCCCACGGTATTGTTTTCGAACCCACGAAGTGAATCTGCACCACCTGCGGTGAAGTTTTCGGTGAACGGAAGAATTTGCTCATTGCCGTCAATGTCGCCATAACCGTTACCATACCCCAAACGAATTCGGGCAAGGAACGACCAGCGCTGATTGCGTGATAGTGGGAAGTACCACTTACCGTCAAACACAGACTTAAAATAGGTTACATCTGAATTTGGTGTTGTTGCACTAAACGAAGCGCGCTGTGATGAACCTGCAGTTGGAAACAAACCGCGGTTCAAAGTCACTCTACTCCAGCTTACGCTAGCTAAGTAACTGTCGTATTTTACCGCCGCGTCAGGATCGTTGCCATCAGGGAACTGATTATAAAAACGTTCGGTTTGCTCGTAAAATCCACGGTTGAAAAGCTCTACATTGCTGTATGTAAGACCAAAATTAATACGGTTTACTTCGTTAATTGGATAACCAATGTTTGCGCCTACAGACCAACGTTTCGAGTTGTATTGAATAACGTTAAAGTCGGAACCGTCAAATTCGCTGTACCCGATACTTCCACCTAAACTGATGCCGTCTATCGTGAAATAAGGGTCGTTATAGGTTATTTGCGCTGACTTCTGATAAGAAACTGTACTTAGGTTAAGGCCTACTCGTTTACCGGTACCTAGGAAGTTGTCCTGTTGTATACCCGCTTGCAGACTCAATTTCGTTCTGTCGCCGTAACCGATACCTGCGTTAAATGAGCCAGAAGGCTGCTCTTTAACGTTAAAGTTAACGTCTACTTTATCTTCTGATCCCGGAATTCGTACTGTTTCAAATTCTACGTTTTCCATATAAGTAAGACGAGACAGTTGGCTTTTTGATACCTCAAGCTGACTATTGGATAACCAAGTACCTTCCATCTGACTCACATTTTGGCGAAGGACGTCATCGGCAGTAACTACGTTTCCGTTAAATTTAATACGGTTAACGTAAATACGCTTACCTGGATCAACGGACAGAGTCAGTTTTACCGTTTTGTCTTCATCATTTATATCAGGAACAGTAGTCACAGTAGGATACGCATAACCAAATCGGCCAAGGTACTTACTTATAAACTCTTCTGTGTAAGTCACTTCTGCTTGGTTATAAAGTTCACCAGGCGTAAGCGGTAACACACGCTCTATATATTCTTCGTGCCCAAGAACATCACCGACAAGCTCCACTTCGGAAATAGTGTACTGCTCGCCCTCTGTCACGTTCATGGCAACGTAAATGCCGCTTTTCTCTGGCGTCATGGACACCTGTGTAGAATCGACATTGAAACGCAAATAACCACGGTCGAGATAATGGTTTCTCAACGACTCCATATCGCCCTGCAGCGTTTGCTGTTGATAGCGCGTTTCAGATAAAAAGTCCCACCATGGAGTATCGTATTGAAGTTCAAACGACTCCATTAACTCTTCATCGGAAAACAACTCATTACCAACGATATTGATTTGCTCAATCTCTGCTGCGTCGCCTTCTTCAAAAAGAAGCTTTAAATCGACGCGATTACGGGGCAATGGAGTAACAATAGCGGTTACATCAGCGTTGTATTTACCAATACTGTAGAAAAAATCTTTAAGCCCGTTTTCAATTGAAGTGAGTACCGTTTTATCGAGCGGTTCACCCACTCTCACACCGTTACCGTCTAGACTCTCTTGTAATTGTTCATCTTTAATATCATCGTTATCTTCAAAGATGATATTACTAATGGTTGGGCGCTCTGATACGCGAACAACAAGAGTATTACCATCTCGTAAAATTTCAACGTTTTCAAAGTGAGTGGAAGAATATAACGAGCGGATAAGCTGTGTTACACGAAATGTATTTAGCTCATCACCTACCTGTACAGGTAGATAGGTTAACGCCGCACCAAGTGCTACACGCTGTAACCCTTCAACTCGAATATCTTGTACTACGAATTCACTGTCTTGCGCCGCAGCATTGGCAAAGCTAGCACTGGATAATACTAATCCGGCTGCTACTAACTGTTTTAACTTCATCTATTTTTCTTTTCCTGGCCGCGTTTCATATTTGCTGTTTTGTACTTCCTGACTCTCATCAGGTTATGCGAGCAATATCGTTAAAAATAGCGATACCCATAATCATAAACAGAAGCACGCCACCTATTCGGTAACCCCATTCCTGTACCGCTTCAGGCACAGGCTTGCCGGTGATCCATTCCACGATGAAAAACATCAAATGACCACCATCGAGCATAGGCAGGGGTAATAAATTTATAATGCCTAAATTTACGCTTATTAAGGCAAGAAAACTCAAGAAGTACGCAAGCCCGTAACCGGCACTTGTACCTGCTCCTTGAGCAATTGAGATAGGCCCACTTAAGTTTTTAACTGACACATCGCCAGTAAGTAACTTTCCTATCATTTCGACACTGAGTGTCATTAAGCGCCATGTTTTATCTAGCGCAATTCCTATAGCCTCTATAATGCCATACTGATGCGTAAACACATACCCCTCAGGCCAAGGCTCAAACGTTGGGCTTACACCGAGATACCCACTTTGCCCCTGTGCTGTATCGCGGCGCGCTATCGTGGCACGTAGGGTGCGTTGTTGTCCATCCCTTTCAATTGCAAGAGAAATAGTCTCACCGGGATTATCAACAATCACATCTACTAACGCATTCCACGATGAAAGCTCATCGCCATTTAACGCAGTAATTTTATCACCTGGCAAAAGGCCGGCTTCTTGCGCTGCACTGCTCTCTCCAACAAAACCCACGGTTAATGTTGGGTCGGGTCGAAATGGCGTTAAACCCAAACTGCTTAGTGGAGACTCAATATCTGGATCAAAGTTCCAAGTAGTCAGGTTAAATGTCACTTCTTTTTCGTTATTTGATGCATTTCTGACCGTTACTACCGTATTCTCACCACCGATGTTGGAAACCATTTCCAAATTAACGGCTTCCCAATCTGGTGTGCGTCGGCCATCGATACTAATAATTTCATCGCCCGCTTTTACGCCTGCAATTTCCGCAATACTGTTATCTTCGACAGCTTTTACCACCGGCTTTACTGTCTCTAGCCCAACTAAGTACATAAGCCAAAGGGCAAAGAACGCAAATATAAAATTTACGCCAGGGCCGGCCGCAATAATAGCCATGCGCTGCAGCACCGGCTTGTGATTAAACGCTTTTTCTTCGAGTTCTGGAGGGACATCGTCTATACGCCCATCGAGCATGCGCACGTATCCACCTAATGGGATCATGGCAATAACATACTCGGTACCTGATTTACCCTGCCTGCGCCAAATAGGCTTGCCAAAGCCAATTGAAAAACGTTCTACCTGCACACCGCATTTGCGGGCCACGTAAAAATGGCCCCACTCGTGTACGGCAACAAGAATACCAAGGGCAAGAATAAATGCGCCTAGGCTCCAAAAAAATGCTAGCACTGAAATTTACCTCTGATTAACTCGTTTGCTTTTACTCTTGCCAACGAGTCTTGTTCTAATAATTGCTGAATGGAGTTCATTTCTACCATCGACATCGCGTTAAGCGTTGCTTCATTAACCTTTGCGATGTCACAAAAACTAATATTTCCGTGCAAAAAGTGCTCTACAGCAACTTCGTTAGCCGCATTGAGACTAGTGGTGGCACATTGGCCAGCTTCACAGGCTGCTATGGCTAACTTCAAGTTTGGATAACGCTCATAACAAGGGGTTTTAAAGCTAAAATCAACAATCTCTTTAAAATTGAGCGGCTTGACGCCAGCCTCTATACGCTGAGGGTGAGCCAATCCATAGGCGATAGGTGTGCGCATGTCTGGATTTCCCATCTGAGCGATCACAGAGCCATCAACATATTGCACCATGGAATGAATAATACTTTGAGGGTGAATAACGACGTCTATATCTTTGGACTTAACGCCGAACAGCCAACATACTTCGATAAACTCAAGCCCTTTATTCATCATGGTGGCAGAGTCTATTGTAATCTTTCTCCCCATTGACCAATTGGGGTGAGTGCTGGCCTCGTCAACCGTGATACTGCCAAACGTATCAAGCGCTCTTTCTCTGAAAGGGCCGCCCGACCCTGTAAGTAGAATTTTTTCAATACCTGAGTTACCTAAGTCGCCGTAGGTAAAATTGTGGGGTAAGCATTGAAAAATCGCGTTATGTTCACTGTCAATTGGCAGTATTTGAGCACCGCTTTTGTTCGCGGCGTCAATGAAGAGTGCGCCAGACATCACGAGCGCTTCTTTATTTGCCAGCAACACGCGCTTTCCTGCTTTCACCGCAGCCATAGTAGGTAGCAAGCCCGCGGCTCCCACAATCGCGGCCATAACTGAGTCAACTTCAGGAGCGCTTGAAACGTCTTCTAATGCCTGCTGTCCACACAGAATTTCAGCTTCAACTTGATACTGCTTTGCTAGCTCTAGTGCCGCGCTGTAGTGCAATGGATCGGCAATAACCACATAGCGTGGGGAGCATTTGTTGGCCTGCTCCATAAGCAGCTTCAGCTGATTGTTACCGGTTATGGCGAAAATACGGTACTTATCAGGATGACGATTAATTACATCAAGAGTATTGCAACCAATGGAGCCCGTGGCCCCTAAAACGGTGACTGTCTGCATTACGCCATCCAAGTAACATAACAAAACGCGAAGACAGGGAACGCAGCCGTAAGGCTGTCTATGCGGTCAAGCACACCGCCATGCCCAGGTAGAATTTTTCCACTATCTTTAATACCGGCACAGCGCTTGAGCATACTTTCGTTCAAGTCGCCAAGAGCAGACACTGCCACGGTTACTCCACCAATGGCTAAATGCAGCCAAATGCGAGAAGGCTCCACCTGATAGTGCAGCGCCGCGAATGCGATAATGGCAAACGATGCAGCAATTCCACCTAGTAGTCCCTCAAGGCTTTTCCCGGGTGATACATTCGGACGAAGCTTGTGTCGACCAAATTTCACGCCCACAAAAAAGGCGCCAATATCGGCTGCCCATACAATGCCAAGCACATAAAAAATAAGGGACGCGCCGTAGAAAGGGTCTACGTCGTGCAGACTTGTTCTCAGTGCTATCACCGCCACCCAAGTTGGAATAAGTGTTAACAACCCAAAAACGGTACGAACAACCCTGCTGTCTCGCCAAAATTTGGAGTATTTAGGGTAAGCTAACACCATAGCAAGCGAGGCCCCCCACCAAATCACTGCCACGCTAAGGATACTGGTATATAAACTATGTAACTGTCCCTGATACCAGATCACGCTAGCATCGACAACAAAAGAAAGCGCGATACATATAGCAAAAGCGCCAGCCATAAAAAGAAGCTTTTTAGGACGTTCACAAACGCCAGCCATGGCTGCCCATTCATAAGCGCCAATACCTACAACACCGGCAATAGCAATTTCGAACCAAAAAATAGGTAGGAACAATATGGCGTATAACGCTGTTGGCGCAAGAATTAATGCAGTTATTATTCGTTGTTTTAGCATAATTTGCCCTTGGCTGTGATAATCAGGATGAAGCCGACAATCTTCTGAATGAGGTTAATCATCAGAAACGATAACCTGTTCACCAGTAAGGCCAAAGCGACGTTGCCTAACGTTAAAATCGTCAACAGCACGTTGAAACTCGTCTTCATTAAAATCTGGCCAAAGAACATCGGTGAAGAAAAGCTCGGCATAAGCACATTGCCACAAAAGGAAATTGCTAATACGGTGCTCGCCACCAGTTCTAATAAGAAGGTCTAATTCGGGGAGGTTTGCGGTAGACGTGAACCGGGTAAACATGGCTTCGTCAATGTCTTCTGCATCTATGTCGCCAGCTTTGACTTGATTTGCCAACTGCTTAGTCGCATTTACAATGTCCCAGCGCCCGCCATAATTCGCTGCGATGTTAAGTATTAAATCCGCATTGTCTTGCGTCATCTCTTCCGCTTTGCGAATTTTTTCGACTAATTTAGAGTCAAAAGCACTTAAATCGCCAATAACTTGGAGGCGTACACCATTTTTATGGAGCCGCTTCGCTTCGCTATTTAACACAAGGTTAAACAACTCCATAAGTACGCTTACTTCTTCTTCCGGCCGTTTCCAGTTTTCACTTGAGAATGCGAATAAAGTAAGCGATTCAATGGCGTTTTTTCTCGCAAAGCGCACCACATTTCTTACAGATTCCACACCCGCTTTATGACCGAAAGTACGAATTTTCCCTTTCTTCTGCGCCCATCGACCATTGCCATCCATAATGATAGCAACGTGTTTAGGGCCAGCAACTGGTGCTGGCCCTATCACGCTAGTCTTTTTGGCTGCGTTTAAACGCTTTCCAATCATAATACTAACTTATACTTCCATTAATTCTTTTTCTTTGTCAGCCAGTAGACTGTCAACTTTCTTAATGATTTCGTTAGTGATCGACTGGATATTTTCTTCAGCTGCACGACTTTCGTCTTCGCTGATTTCTTTTTCTTTCAACAGCTCTTTGATATCGCTGTTTGCGTCGCGGCGAATATTGCGGATAGCAACCCGCCCACCTTCCGCTTCATTGCGAACTACGCGAATAAGATCTTTTCTTCGCTCTTCAGTTAACGGCGGAAGTGGTATACGGATAGAACCGCCAGCGCTCATAGGGTTTAACCCAAGATCAGACTGCATGATAGCTTTTTCAACTGCTTGGATAGCTGATTTATCAAACACAGTTAAGGCAAGCGTACGGCTGTCTTCAGCAATTACATTAGCCACTTGCTTTAGCGGTGTATCTACACCGTAGTACGGCACCATAATACCGTCTAGCAGGCTTGGGTGCGCGCGCCCCGTGCGAATTTTGCTAAATTGGCCTTTGAGCGCCACTACGCTTTTTTCCATACGCTCTTGCGCATCTAATTCAATTTCATCAATCACTGTTGTGTGTCCTATATGTCTTTACTTATCATTGCCAGCGTGGCTAATTACGGTGCCTTCTTTCTCGCCCATTACAACACGCTTAAGACAGCCGGGTTTGTTCATATTGAAAACGCGAATTGGAAGGCTGTGGTCACGAGCCAAAGTAAACGCTGACAAATCCATTACTTTTAGTTCCTTATCCAGCACTTCATTATAACTGAGGTGCTCGTACAGGGTAGCGTCTGGATTTTTAACCGGGTCGTCACTATAAACACCGTCGACTTTAGTCGCTTTTAATACGGCGTCTGCTTCAATTTCAATTCCGCGTAAGCACGCAGCGGAATCCGTTGTGAAAAATGGGTTTCCGGTACCTGCTGAAAAAATAACGACTCTACCAGACTTCAGTAAGCTAATTGCTTCTGCCCAATTATACGCATCGCAAACGCCGTTTAAAGGAATTGCTGACATCATGCGTGCATTTACAAATGCTCTGTGTAGTGCATCTCGCATTGCCAAACCGTTCATCACAGTAGCTAGCATACCCATATGATCGCCTACTACGCGATTCATACCCGCTTTTGCTAAACCTTCGCCGCGAAATAAGTTACCGCCACCAATAACAAGGCCCACTTGAACACCAAGTTCAACCAACTCTTTAATTTCTTGTGCCATTCTATCTAGCACTTTGGGGTCTATGCCAAAGCCTTCTTCACCCATAAGGGCTTCACCGCTAAGTTTTAACAGAATGCGTCGATATGCTGATTTAGGTGTGATACTCATTATTCGATATGTCCTCGTAAACCCGGTTTGTGCTATGTATTTTAAATACATGCCTTAGCATGAAAAAACATAGAACAAATCGCGTTAGTTTTTTGAAAGGTTTATGCTTTATTAACCCAGCGCCGCTTCAAAGCCGTATTTTCAAATGACTTGCAAAAACGTCACTCACACTAACGTGAAACCGCTGCAATAGAAAGAGATTCGACTATAAAAAAGCACCCCCGAAGAGGTGCTTTTAGTTTATCTGACATTCTCTGAATGCAAAAGAAAAACGCTCAATTATTTCTTAGCGGCTTCCATTTGCGCAGCTACTTCTGCTGCGAAATCTTCAGTTTTCTTCTCGATACCTTCGCCTACTTCAAAACGCACGAAGTTGATAACGTCTGCACTGTTGTTCTTAAGAAGTTCAGCAACTGTGATCGACGGATCTTTAACGAAAGGTTGGCCAGTAAGACTCACTTCACCAGTGAACTTCTTCATACGACCTGCAACCATTTTCTCAGCGATGTCTGCTGGCTTACCAGACTGCATTGCGATATCGATTTGGATTTCTTTTTCTTTCTCAACAACTTCAGCCGGAACGTTTTCAGGCTTAACATATTGAGGGCTTGCCGCTGCAACGTGCATAGAAACGTCTTTAGCTAGCTCTTCGTCGCCACCAGTAAGAATAGCGATAACGCCAATACGACCACCGTGAACGTAAGCACCTAGTGTGTCACCTTCAACGTTGATAACGCGGCGAGGTGAAATGTTTTCACCAATTTTTGCTACAAGCGTGTCACGTGCATCGCTAACTTTTGAGCCGTTTAGTTCAGCGTCGTTAAGTGTTTCGATGTCGTTGATGTTGTTAGCAGAAGCTAATTCAAGTAGGTCATTACCAAACTTAAGGAAACTCTCGTCGCGAGCAACGAAGTCTGTTTCGCAGTTTAGTTCAAGCATAGTCGCGCGACCCGCTTCAACTTTAGTTAGGATAACACCTTCAGCTGCAATACGACCTGCTTTTTTAGCCGCTTTTGCTTGACCTGATTTACGCATGTTTTCAATGGCTAATTCAATGTCACCATCTGTCTCAACAAGCGCTTTTTTACAATCCAGCATACCTGCGCCAGTACGTTCGCGCAGTTCTTTAACTAGTGCTGCAGTCACTGCCATTTTTCAATTCCTCAGCAATAAATATAAATTCGTTAGGTAAAAGGGGCTAATCGCCCCTCTCAATACGTCTCGTAGCAAATTCGCTTCCAATTTAAATTGGCAGCGAGTGTACAGAATTACTCTGCTGCTTCTACGAAGTCGTCTTGCTCAGCTTGTACTTCAAGGTTGCTCTCGCGACCAGAATTAACAGCGTCTGCAGCAGCGTCCAAGTAAAGTTGGATAGCGCGGATAGCATCGTCGTTACCAGGGATGATGTAATCAACACCGTCTGGGTTAGAGTTAGTATCTACAACACCAACAACAGGGATACCAAGGTTACGTGCTTCTGTAACTGCAATGTGCTCATGGTCTGCATCAACAACAAAGATTACGTCTGGAAGACCGCCCATGTTTTTGATACCACCAAGGCTGTTCTCAAGCTTATCCATTTCGCGTTGAAGCATAAGCGCTTCTTTTTTGGTTAGCTTTTCAAACGTTCCGTCTTGGCTCTTTTGCTCAAGCTCTTTAAGACGCTTGATTGACTGGCGCACTGTTTTCCAGTTAGTCAACATACCGCCCAACCAACGCTTGTTTACGTAGAACTGGTCGCATTTTACAGCAGCATCTTTTATCGCATCACCAGCGGCACGTTTAGTACCAACAAAAAGGATTTTACCTTTTTTTGCTGAAACACTTGAGATGTAGTTCAAAGCGTTGTTAAACAGTGGAACTGTTTTTTCAAGGTTGATGATATGAACTTTGTTACGAGCACCAAAGATGTAAGGTTTCATCTTTGGGTTCCAGTAACGAGTTTGGTGACCGAAATGCACACCGGCTTTCAGCATGTCACGCATAGAAACATTAGCCATTTTATTTTCCTCTTGGGGTTAGGCCTCCATATACCCCTTGTATCGATTCACCCTAGCGAAAAACGATAGTGTGAACACCCCGATAACAAGTGTCGGTATATGTGTGTTTTAATAAGAAATATACCCTCTACGACGACTTCGCTTTCACAAAGAAATACGAGCTTTCCGTCAGGGCGCGCGCTTTATACCATAAAGCTTTAGTGGTAACAAGTTTTCAGCCCTGCTTGCCTGTTGTTTGTCATTATTTTCTGAAAGACGGTTGAACGCATGTTTACTGCATATCCAATAGTGGTCATATTGGTGATATACTGCGTAAAACTGTTTATTAATCAAAAGACGATTATTGAGAGGCATTGTGGCAGCAATTATCAAATCCCCTGATGAAATCGAAAAAATGCGCGTTGCTGGTAAGCTAGCAGCCGAAGTTCTTACTATGATCACGCCCCATGTAAAAAAAGGCGTAACGACCGATGAGCTCAATACGCTTTGTCATGACTTTATTGTGAACGAACAAAAAGCGATACCTGCGCCGCTAAACTATGGCAACCCACCTTTTCCTAAATCAGTGTGTACTTCGGTGAACCATTGTATATGTCATGGTATTCCGTCTGACAAAAAGCTAAAAGATGGTGACATCATTAATATAGATGTAACTGTTATTAAGGACGGTTATCACGGCGACACATCAAAGATGTTTACTGTGGGCAAACCTACTATTCTGGCTGAGCGTCTTATTCGTGTAACGCAAGAGTCTTTATACAAAGCCATTGAACAAGTTAAACCTGGCATGCGTTTAGGTGATATTGGGCATATCTGCCAAACTCATGCAGAGGCGCATAACTATTCAATAGTTAGAGAATATTGCGGTCATGGTATTGGCTCCAGTTTTCACGAAGAACCACAAATAGTGCATTACGGCAAACCAGGAACAGGCGAAGAGTTAGTACCGGGTATGTGTTTTACTATCGAACCTATGGTCAATGCAGGTAAGCGCTATTCCAAAGTACTTCCAGACCAGTGGACTGTGGTAACGAAAGATAGAAGCTTAAGCGCTCAATGGGAACACACGCTGCTAGTTACTGAAGACGGCGTTGAGGTACTTACGTTGAGAGAAGAAGAAACATTACCTCGCGTTATTTCTCACAAATAGCTGTTACGCTTTCGAGCCATTTCAATAAAAGTTTCATACGAGTTAAGAGCTTGGCTATTGACGACGATAACCAAGCTTTTTGATAACCAAGCTTTTTTTGGAACCTATATTAGCGCTTAATTAGCGCTTAGTTTTGGGCTTCGTCTCGTTCCTGCTTTTACTATTTTGTGCAGGTGAAATTGCCTTATGAAATAGCGTTTAGTGCTGCTCTCTACCCACTTTTTTCGATATTGCTCACGGAACAAAAACGACGATTTAGACAATCATTCACCACGCTATAACGTTTTTCCATATTTATTCATAAATAGACCTAAAATATGCACCCAATCGATACTGCGATTTTGTGCTAAATCGTGATAAAGTTTATAGCGTTTACACTTAAGCAATCCAAAGGTGCAGTTTGACGCTCCAATCTCTAATCCAAGAAATAGACAGTATTAGTAGTGTTGATGACATTCCTAAAATCAAAACATGCGTTGAGAAAAACTATGCGTGGATTACAGACTCGTTTAATTCCGCTCCTGTCAATCAACTAGTGACAGGCAGAGCACAATTTGTCGATGCACTGCTTTGTCATTTGTGGCAACTGTTCGGCCTAGGTTCTATCAACGATTTATCGCTTTGTGCCGTCGGTGGGTACGGTCGTGGTCATTTACAGCCTTATTCAGATATCGATCTACTTATTGTTAGTAAGAAGAAGCTTAGCGCCGATGCACAAGACAAAGTCGGTCGCTTTATTACTCTGTTGTGGGACATCAAATTAGATGTTGGCCAGTCGGTGCGAACGATTAAAGAGACCGTTAAGCTCGCAAAAGATGATATTACCATTGCCACTAATTTGGTTGAAAGTCGCCTTCTATCCGGTAGCGAAGAAACCTTTGAGAAGCTTTGGGAAGAAGCGAATGGAAGAAATTCGTGGAGTAGTAAAGCGTTTTTCTCTGCTAAATACGAAGAACAGAAAAAACGACATGCCAAATTTAACGGCACTGCATACAACTTAGAACCCAACATAAAAGAGAATCCTGGTTGTCTTCGAGACATTCAATCTATTGGCTGGGTAGCTAAGAAACATTTTAAAGAATATGATGGTTGGAACTTGGTAGGTCATGGTTACTTCACTGAACAAGAACACAGTGAGCTCATCGCCTGCCGCATGCACCTTTGGAAAATGCGCTGCGCACTCCACTTGGTTGCCCAGCGAAGCGAAAACCGTCTATTATTCGATTATCAGCCAGATGTAGCGGAGATGATGGGCTACGGTGAAGAAGGTAAATCATCAGTAGAAAAGATGATGCGAGACTTCTTTCGCACTGTGGCTCGTGTAACAGAGCTCAACCAAATGCTGCTTCAGCGTTTTAAATACGACATGCTGAATCAAAGCGTTCAACACAGTGCAGTTATCAATGAAGACTTCGAGCTTCTTGATTACATGATTTCTCCTCGCCATGAGCGGGTGTTCTCGACTCCTGAAGCCATTCTCGATTTCTTACATCTGGTAACCAATACACCAGATGTAAAGGGCCTCAGCACCACGTGTATTCGCCAACTGCGCAATGCCCATAGGGAATTTGAAAGTACCTATTATGTCGAGCGCCCAGCGTGTCGTGAGAAATTTATGATGCTGATGAAACAACCCGACTTTTTTAATTTTGGTTGGGACATAATGCATCAATATGGAATTATTCAGGCCTACTTACCTGAGTGGGACGCTATTGTGGGCATGATGCAGTTTGATTTGTTTCACGCTTACACTGTTGACGAGCACACCCATAGGCTTGTTAAGCATGTTAATTACTTTTTTTCGAAAGAGAATAAAGACTTTCCCCGATGTGGCCGAATTTGCCGACATCTCGATAAACCAGAAGTGTTGTATATCGCCGCTATTTTTCATGATATAGCGAAAGGCCGCAATGGCGATCACTCGAAACTTGGTGCCAAGGATGTAGCCACATTTTGCGAACTTCATAATGTTCCATCGTCCGATGCAGAGATGATTGCTTGGCTTGTTGAAAATCACTTGCTGATGTCTGTAGTCGCTCAGCGAAGAGATATTTACGATCCGGATGTCATCAGTGAGTTTGCCAGCGCAATACGAAGCCACAACCACTTGAACCTGCTCTATACATTAACGCTTGCAGATATTCGTGCCACCAATGATAACTTGTGGAATGACTGGAAAGCATCTTTGCTAAGAGAATTATATCTCATGACGCAAAAGGCTTTAGATAACGGTCTTCAGTGTCAGGTGACGCTTAATGAACGAGTTGCCACGCACAAACATCAAGCGCGACAAATATTGCAAGAGCGGGCTATCAGCCCTGTTTCTGTAGACGCTCTCTGGGCGCGTTTGGACGATGACTACTTTGTGCGTTTTAAGCCAACACAGGTGGCCTGGCATACGGAAGAAATTATAACGGCTCAGGAAGATTGGTTAACGCCAGATAACGACGCTTTATTAGTTAGAGCCAATGACAATAGCGCCAAGGGTGGAACGGAACTATTCGTTTATGGCAAAGACAGAAAGGCATTATTCGCACAGGTTGCCTCTGTACTAGATAGCAGAAATTGCTCTATCCACGATGCACACGTTACCGTTACACGAGACGGTTACGTATTCGACAGCATGATAGTGTTAGAAAATGACGGTACACGTCTTTCATCTGAGTCTCGTATCATGTCGCTAGAAAAAGCCGTCTCTACTCAGTTAGAAAAACCTGGCCGCTCCCACGAAAATAAGCGAAAGCTACCCCGTCAGATGAGGCAATTAGACGTTCCTACCAAGGTGCGCTTTTTTAACTTAAACGACGAGGCGACACTTGTTGAGCTTGAAGCACTAGACGCGCCCGGCATTTTAGCTAAAATTGGCCACGCGTTTGTTGACACCAACATGACATTAAAGCTTGCTAAAATAGCAACCATCGGCGAACGCGCCGAAGACATTTTTATCGTCAGCAACGAGGCTGGCACCGCATTAACCCAAGAACAACAAGTTAGCTTGAAAAAGCGTATCTTGTTTAAACTCGACCAACTTGAAGATATTACAATACCATGAATGAATTGAAAGCCATTATTGAAGACGCCTTCGAAAACCGCGATGCCATTAGCCCAAATGAAGCTCCTGACGAGGTAAGAAACGCCGTTGCAGAAGCAATTTCACTGCTAAACAGCGGTCAAGCTCGAGTCGCCGAGAAAATTGCAGGGGAATGGGTAGTTCACCAGTGGTTGAAAAAAGCTGTGTTGCTTTTTTTCCGACTTCACAACAACGAAATGATTGACGGCGCCGAGAGCAAGTATTTTGATAAAGTGCCATTAAAATACACCAACTACACAAATGAACAATTTGTTGCAGATGGCGCTCGTATAGTGCCACCAGCAGCAGTTCGTACCGGTACATTTGTAGGCAAAAACGCAGTAGTAATGCCGTCTTATGTCAACATTGGCGCCTACGTTGACGAGGGTACTATGGTAGATACATGGGCAACTGTTGGCTCATGTGCACAAATCGGTAAAAACGTTCACCTTTCTGGTGGTGTAGGTATTGGTGGCGTACTAGAGCCATTACAAGCAAACCCTACCATCATAGAAGATAACTGCTTTATCGGCGCTCGCTCTGAAATTGTAGAAGGCGTTATTGTTGAAGAGGGCGCGGTTATCTCAATGGGTGTTTATATTGGTCAAAGTACGCGTATTTATGACCGTGAAACTGGAGAGATCCACTACGGACGCGTACCTGCAGGTTCGGTAGTGGTATCTGGAAACTTACCCAGTGCAGATGGTAAATACAGCCTTTACGCTGCCATAATCGTTAAGAAAGTAGATGCCAAAACCCGCGCTAAAGTAGGAATCAATGCCCTGTTGCGCGGCGTAGAGTAATTAAAACTGTTCTGAAAAATAAATAAAAAAGGGGCGCTAACATTCTTTAGCGCCCCTTTTTAATGCCTTTGCCTCAACAATTTATGACAAAAGTTTGTCTTTTATACTGTTTACCCAATCAACCACATCTTTTTCAGGCTCAAGGGTTTCCATTGCATCCACCTCTAGCATCTCAGAAGCTGGCTTGCCCTGCAGCTCAACAAGAAGCGCTTGAAATTGTTTACCCGCACCACAGAAACTCTCCCCATAGCTGCTATCGCCAAGGGCGGCAACAGCAAAGGGTTTGTCTTTCAGCAGGGGCGCGTCGTCCTTTAAGTCTGAAAAAACAAACTCAAGGTTAGGTGGAACATCCCCTTGCCCTGTTGTAGAGGTGATAATTAATATAGCGTCTGCATCAGTAAAATCTTCAACCGACGGGTCGCTTTCAAGCTCGCAATCTACGCCTTGTTCAGCTAAGTTTTCTTCTACCTGTTCAGCGACATGCTGCGCGTTCCCATACACTGTGCCCGCTATTATCTTCAATGTACTCATTACTACCCCTACTAACTGTTTTATAAACCTTGCTACAACGTTTTACGAAGGAACAACGCGAAAGTTTTCTAAACGACGTATAAACATCGCCATTTCATGATGAAAATCTGAAGATATTGTCACCCACTTTTGAGAAGTTGGATGATAGAACCCCATACCTGTACAGTTTAAGGCCAAATTATTAAAACTAAAGTGCGACTTAGCGAATTTATTCTGCTTTCCGTCGCCATGGGTCGTGTCACCTATAATAGGGTGACGGATATGTGCTAAATGCCTACGTAATTGATGCTTTCTGCCCGTACTTGGTGATAATTTTACTAATGAAAATCGCGCACTTTGATATTTTCCGACAGGCTGTGGTACTTCATAACAAGCTACAGATTCATACACTGTTGTCGCTATTTGCGGTGGCTGCTGTGGCCGCTTGTGCTTGTCTGCTATTTTGTCGTACTTGTATTTAAGTGCGTAATCAATGAATCCAGTATTATGCACAAACCCTCTCACCACAGCATGATAGGTCTTATGCACCTGTTTTTGCATCATCTGCTGTCCAAGCTCACCAGCTAACTGACCATCGAAGGCAAATAGAAGAACGCCAGACGTAGGTCGGTCTAACCGATGTGCAGGAAAAACGCGCTTACCAATTTGGTCTCGCAAGGTTTGTACAGCGAATACTTTTTCGTGTTTATCTATTGGGCTTCTATGCACCAACATGCCAGGCGGCTTCTCAATAGCAACAATATCCTGGTCTTGATACAAAATTTTTAACGGATGAGGTGTTGCACTTATTTCAACGGAGCGACTGTTGGCAGACATGCCTTCTCTACTTTCGCCTTGGCCGGTATCTTTCTCTCCAAGCTTCTCTTGCGAGTCCTCTCTCATTGGGCCATTCCTTGCTCAACTCTCGCTGTCTGAACTAAACCATCTATAGCCGCTATCTGCTTAATGATAGGGGTTGACCTGTCTTCCAAATACAGCCGAGCCGCCGGCGTGATTTCCATCTCAGGCAGTGCGGCATCAGAATGAATTAGTTGCGACATTTTTGGAATAAATATAAAAGCTAGCCAGCTCTCAAAATCCATAGCATCAACCGCAAAAGGAACAGTGCTATTTAGCGCTTCATTAGAAGGACTAGTTGAAGGCCATACCCCCTCTTTTCTCATCGATAATGCCAATGCTTCAAGGGCATTTAGAATAGCCTGTTTACCGGGTGTCATATGTCAGTTTCCAACGAGGAGTTTTTAAGTGAATTTTTCCAACGAGCAGCATAAATTAGAGTAAGCCAAAACGCTCGGCCTTGTTAGGCACTTTTAAGAGTTATCAGTATACCAGCCTTCAAAAATTACTGTCACCGCAATGATTCTAGAGATAGACGCGTGACAGACAATAATTTATCTGTGATAAACTAATCGCTATTGATTTTGGGGCGGTGCTATTTTCTCGGCGCTGCTGTCTGCTCGGTATTTGAGATCGAAGTGCAGGTCGGTGTGCTAGAACGTTATTATAGAGTTCATTTACAGAGCTTTAACGAGAACCCAGTGGTAATTTGCAGTATTTAGGATGTTTTGATGAGCGCAAACACAATTAATTCCATCAGCGAGTTTTTACTCCACGCTGGTACAGAATACAAGGTATTTGATATCGGGCGAAGGCTAACACTGACCGACAATCAAACATTCTTAGATATTGAGAATGGCAAAGCCTATGTGCCATTCCCTCGACAGCAACACGCGTGGTTTGGAATTGTTTTTTGGAATAAAAACGCATCGTCAGAGCACTACATTTGGTTTGTTAAACTTCCTACAGATGAGCAAGGATTGGTAGTTTCGGCAGCTCGAAATCACTTTCTTGATATAATTGTAGATGCATTAGGTCAGTCAATTTTAGAAGACACAGAAAAGGCCCAAAAGCTGCCGGACAACCCCTACTCTTTTGTGCCCAATCAATCCCTACTCGCCCAGTTCAACGCAGCGGTTAAGCAAGCACTGTTACAACCATTGAGTGATGAAGCAAGGCAAGTAGAAGCCTATATTCAAGCGCCGCAGTTAGTAGATTGGCAGCGTTTGTCAATGCAAAGCGTTGCAGACTTTGCCTCTTCTTTACCAAAACACAGCAAGCAAGACATGTTAGAAAAAGCTGTTGCCAAAAACTCGACCTTATATTCTGAAGTATTTTTGAATACGCTCATGGAGATGCTCGAATATGTGCCTTTAAGCGCTACCATGAAAGAATTTATTACCACACGCTTTTTCAGCAGTAATCACACAAGTGAAGTTAATCTTGCCGCTTTACGTGCTCTATCTACCGGTTCATTTGACCAAGATGTGCACAGCGTCTTACAAAGAGTGCTCGAGAACGAGAGCTGTGCTCGCTTAGATATCCTGAGTGTCATCGCCGCTCGCCATTATGAACAAATGGATGACTCACTCCTTACATTGTTTTTAACACAGGCAGCCAAAGCAGATAATCAAAGCGAACATGCCGGCGCATTATTTTCCGGTTTCTTTTCTGACTTGGTACAGATTCCAAAGTTACGTCGGCAAGTTTTATCACTTCTTCGTTCACCTGACAGGCCCGCAGAATTAGCCTCTGCATTCAACAAACTGTTTGCGCAAACGGGAAAATAATATGACGCTTTTAGAACTCGTGTTGTGGCTAAGTATCGCATTCGTAAGCTATCAATTTTGGCGAATAAGAGAAATCTCGGAAAAGACCAATACGTATTTAAGACAATACTGTGACAAACACCAGCTTCAGCTGTTAAGCGTCGCGAGGGTGAAAACACGAATTTCATTGAAGTACGGAAAACCAGATTGGAATAGTGTTTTTATGTTCGAGTTTTCCAGCAACGGAGAAGACAGATACAGTGGAGAAGTAGAATTGGTAGGAAGTCGAATTATGCGAACTGATTTGCCGCCGCATCGTGTTTAATGCAGGCCATTCGGCTTCATATGTTTGAATCGGACATAAAAAAGGGAAAGTCATAAAACTTTCCCTTTTCCAGAATTTTGAGCATCCCTCTCCGCGATCCCTTGCGATAAAAATCTTCCCGATCAGAATCCGTCTTCGCCCCTTTCCATCTTTTCTCACAATACCTTTTGTGAGCCACAAATCCCTTCGTGGGTCCCTTTCCTTTGTTCCCTCTAAACTGCAAATCCATTCTGCAGCGTTCCCCATTCCTAGGGCTGTCCTTGTCGGACTCCGCCGACATCCTTTCCATCAATCCTTATAAGCTACACATCCTGCTGTAGCGAGTGTCATCCCTGATACTTTCCTGATAAATTCCCTAATTTTACCTATCCCTGTCCGCTTGTCCTTTTCAAATACAAACAATAATCAATTGCTTGCCCACGTCCAACTGTGGTCCTTCTCTCTGCGTATATCCTTAAGTCCCTTACATCCTGTAAAAGCATCCGTCGCTTTTTCCATTTCCTTTTTCTTACTGCCCTGCAAGAATCTTATCCTTAAGTTGTCCTAGGTCATCCGTGTAAATCATCCTGACTCATCGTGTTTCCTTGTGACGAGACAAATAATATAGGCTTTGCATATTACTGCTATATGAAATTACAAAGTTTTAAGAAGTGATCGTTTGCTACTTTTGTATAAAAACAAAAAAATTATTATAAATCATGCGCTTTAGACTTTAGTCTAAAAAATTACTTCATAAAAAAAGGAGTAATGCTCACAAATTTTGTAGGAGATATCTTACATTTGCTTGAGCCGTTTTTGACTTTGGTGAAAAATACTCATGACAATGGTTATGCCTAAGCAATAGCGTCCAAGCCAGAGAGAACTTGAGTCATATCGGAAAGAGTTAGCGGTTTTTTAAGAATACCATTCGCTAGGGTAGATATATGAGTGGCACTCTCTTCTGATATACTAAATACATCGCCTGTCATAATGTATTTTCTCGCTTTAGGCGCGAGTTTTTTGTGCTTGATTGTTTGGAGAAAGTGCACCCCATCGAGTATTGGCATCTTAATATCAGTGAGTATTACGTCGTATTCAGCATCACTCGTCGATGCTATTAGCGACAATGCATCTGCTCCATTTTCAACGAGGGTGCATTCGCCTCCAATAGCTAAGATTAGTGCTTTTATGCTTGCCCCCACGGCAGGATCATCTTCAACAACGAGTACATGATCTTTGCGATATTGAGTAACCGCTTCATCCTTGTGGGCCAAATGGATACGACCTTTAATAAATTGACAAGAAAAACAAGTGCCATTTTTCCCTGTTGTAAAACTTATTTTGCCTCCATAGCTTTCAATCAAATTTTTCGATATCGAAAGTCCGAGTCCAGACCCTTCGCCAACGGGTTTATTAGTTGAGAATGGTTCAAAAAGCCGGGCGCGCATATCGGTTTTTATCCCCAGCCCCATGTCTTTAACATCCAACTGACAGTAACTTTTATGCGAACGCACTACGACCTGAATAACTTTGCGATCATCATTTAATTCCTGCACAGCGTGTTTAGCATTTGAAAGTAGATTTATTAAAATTTGTTGTAAACCAGAATAGTCCGCATGTACCTCATACTCACTAATGGGAGAGTCGACAACTAGCGTTAACGTAATAGATTCCAATGCATAAAGTTTAGTTAGCATTTCTATAGTTTCTTTAATGCATTTAACTATATTGACTGATGTAAGTTCACCGCTTTCTCTTGTTACCGATGTTATATTTCTTAACCCATCAACAATTTTTGCAATTCTTGTGCACGCGTCCTTCATTCTCGAAGTGAGGCTTTCAAAATGACTCTGCGTACGAATACCTCTTGCTAAGTCTAGTTCAAGTAAGTCTATTGACGTGGTGACAACACACAGAGGGTTATTAATCTCATGGCCAACACCGGCAGCCACTTCGCCGAGCAGTGCTAACTTTGCTTTTTTTTCTGCAATCTTTCTGTGATTTTCTATTGCCTGTAGCGATGCTTTTTCATCAGTAATATCAAAGCACACGCCGGCAAGTGACTGATAGTTCTCATCGTCGGCTTTCATTCTCTCGGCTTTTATTCGTAACCAGCGTAAATCTTCTTCGCAAGTGGAGATGGCATACTCAAAATCAATATTTGACTCTCCAGACATCCCTCGAATGACATTCATGTTAAACCGATCTGTATGTTGCGTAGCAACAAGCGCCGCCCATTCCTCTATATTTGCGGGTGTTTTTGCGTGTGTATTCTGGTGAATCTTCTTCATCTGCTCGTCCCAAAACAGATAGTTATGCTCAAAGTTAAAATACCAGCACCCAATCTTTGATGTTTTAAGGATCATGTTGCTTTTGTGTATATAGTCCAGCACCTGCTTATGGCCTGACACATCCCGCTGAACGCTGATCCAATGAGAATACCAGCCCGTGTCATCCTTAACCGGGGATATATGCAACTCAACTTCAAAAGGGCTTCCACTTTTTGTAAAGTTAGTAAGAGTTTTTTTAAAACTCTTCCACTCAGAAAGCGATGTTCTAATTGCGGATGTGATAGCTGTGCTAGTCTTGTCTCCTTGGAGAAAACGTGGAGACCGCCCCAATACTTCATGCCTGTCATATCCTGTCATTTCAAGGAATGTATCATTGCAGAAAACAATTCGAGGGCCCGGCCTACTTATGCAATCGGCTTCGGTTAGCACTATGGCATCAGAAATGGCATTAAACAGAGTAGATTCAAAATGACCAGTGAGAATACGCTGGGAGTAATTATGTAAGTCAGACACTTCTAATAAAACACGCCCTTCAAGGACAGAAAAAGAAAACTGTCGAGAGAAAATCTTTGATACATCAGGGGTACAATCAAAAAAAATCTCATCATAGTGATGAGAACTATTATGCAATAAACACCACTTAGCAGTATGAACTATGCGCCGACACAAGTTGTCATCATTGTTTAAGGCAAACTGCTCATCGCTATAGGCTAAATAGTCTAATAGGCGAGAAATTGTAAAATTTAAGCAACCTACATTATGTTGGGATAGTAAATGCGCCAAGCTGTTGGATTTCACTATCTTTCCCCATTAAGTTAACTCGATATTTTCCCAGTCAATACTTTTAGCACCTGGAAGTTTGTTATGTTCAATTGCAAAAGTTAAACGCTCTAACCAAGCACTATAATTTCCACTCGATGAAGACTCTACTGGCGAGGTTGATGAGAAAAGGTCAACATCGAGAACTTTACTTATAGACTGTAGTAGATCTTTTGAGCGTTGCGAATAAAGGTCCTTTTTCCAGTCGCCTTTTTGATTCGATCTCTGGCAGGCTGCTTGCGCCACTACAATGCACATTACAGCCACTTGCTTAGTGAAAATGGTGATACTTTCTCTTGTTAACTGTGCTGAGCCAAAGCCTTGAGAGTTTAAATTTTGATTAAATTGTTCTGCGTGAATAGGGAAGTGCGTACATAAAGGGTTAGCTTTGTGTTCTAGCAGCGGCGTGAGCGAATTACTTAATATTTGTAATGGCTTTATACCAACATGAACTCCCTTCCCTTTTTCATCTAATAACGAGGGGTTCAACCCTCTGCTAAAAGAAGGCTCTACCAACATGGCAAGCTGAGCTTCATTGTGCTTTGCCATTAAAGCAACGCATATACGTTGTTTGTCCATCGCCATACCGATGTGTTGGCCTAGAAAATTACCGCCGTGAACGTGTGTTTGTCGTTCTGTATCAATAAGCGGATTATCCGTCGCGCTGTTCATTTCTATTTGTACTGTTTTTTCAATAGCAAACAAGTCTTCGATAATTGCGCCTAAATATTGGGGCATGCAGCGAATCGAGTATCTATCTTGAATGAGATCATTATTCATTAGATCAGCTTCAATTTGAGACTTCTCTCTTACCATTTTCGATTTCGAAAGAGACTCCCTCAATAATTTTGCTATTGCTATTTGACCTGGATGAGGCCGGTTTCTCTGAATAAAGTCACTAAATGGATTGACATCACACTCCATAATTTCGGCAATGAGCGTCTGAATATTTACGTGCAGCGCAAACAAATTAGATAGCTTATTGCAGTTATTTGCCGCTATTGCTGTTAATACTGAAGTGCCATTGATTAGCGCAAGCCCCTCTTTCGGTCTTAATTCAAAAGGAGTTAGGCCAAGTTTATTAAGCACTGCTATCGAGTTGCTATACTCACCTTTCACTTTCAATTTGCTTTGTTCTGATATACCGCACACAGCTGCCGCCATAGCAGATAAAGGAACAAGGTCGCCGCTAGCTCCAATAGAACCAAACTCGTGAACTAGTGGTAAAACGTGGTTGTTAGCTAGCATTAAATAACGCTCAACAATCTCTTTTCTAATTCCGGAAACACCGTGACACAGTGAGTTAGCTCTTAGTAACATGGCCCCTTTAATGTCCTCATCAGGGAGTGCATTTCCTACACCACTTAAGTGAGACAAGATGAGCTGTTTTTGCAGCGTAATGGCATCTGATGATTCTTGGTTAGCCATGCCGCCAAAAAGTGTATTTACTCCGTAGATTTTTCGACCGCTTGCTAATGAATGATTCAGGATATTGATACTTTCATTAAAAAAGGTGTCATCTAATTGAGGCGCTACATGCGCCGACGAACGCCCATCTACAAAGTCTGAAAACGTATTCAGAGTAATATTTTTTCCATCGATGTAGAATCGCCCACAATGAGAAGTCATTAAGTCACTGTTTATCGCTTTAGCAAGATTGGACATTGTCTATACTCTTTTTGGTTACGCACATACGGGAGACGAACTTGTGTTTGGCGAGCTTTCGGAGGAGTCATTTGATTCAGAAACATCTAAATCGTTACTCGCGAGTTCATCTTCTTGTTCTTGATGCTCGCCCTCCGCATTAAGCTCCAATATCGGATTTGCTTCATCGCTATTTGCGCTATTCTCCAACCCGAGAATTTCTCTTAGATTGACTATAGACACCGCGCTTTCTCGGGCAAAATTATATAAACCATCCAGCATCACAAAATGCGATTCAAGCTCGGCGGATGAGCTTTGCAAAATACCTTTTAAACCACTAACAGTACCCGCAGTTTGCCCCATCTGACCAAGCAGCATTTGAACGTCACTCCATTGGCTTTCAACTGTGTCAACCACTGAGAAAAGCGTACTGCTTACCGTATTTATTTTTTCATCAATAAGCACCATCGATGATGCAGAATGAGCGCTACTTTCCAAAATTGATGCCGAAATTTGGGAGATTTTTGCTGTCGCCTGGTCAGTTTGCTCGGCTAATTTTTTCACTTCGTCGGCGACGACGGCAAACCCTCTTCCTAATTCTCCCGCTCGCGCGGCCTCAATTGACGCGTTCAGCGCTAAAAGCTGGGTCATTCTCGCGATGTCTGCGATAGAGTTGGTAAACTCTGTAATTTCACTCGCTTTTTCGGCTAATTCACTAATACTTTGACGCGTTGAATCTACAAGCTCTACGCTCTCTGCGGTGCTTGATTTTAGCGTTTGTGAGTGCTCATTAATATTTGAATAACTGGTGCCAAGGTTGTTAATAGACATGTAAATTTGTTCAAAAGTACTGGTAGCGTAATCTGCAGCATTTTCTGATTGTTCAAAGGCGCCTCTCACAGACTCCGGATCAAACGAATGCTCCTCGTCAATGGCAATAACGTGGTCGTTATACATCACCATTGCTTCCATCTCTTTATTCACTTTTTCAACGATAGAGTGGTCGGCTCGGTAAGCCTCTAAAATTTCACCGTTATCTCGATTAGTCTCTCTTAACAGTTCAGTGATTTTCTCAATCACGCAGTCATCGTTGATATTGAAACCCTGTTTTTTACAAATGGTATTAAACCCATCAACATTTTTTTCAATCAGTGTATTTAAGTGCGCTATGGGTTTTACAACCTGTGAGTAGTGTAGCCACCCAGATATCGCTAGTGAAATTGCGCTAGCACCGCATAAGACAAAGCCAAACATATCGTTTCCGATCGCAAACAACACGCACCCTATTGCTAAGGCAACAAAAGTGATAAATGATGATATTAAAATTCTATAGATCTTAGACATGTAAACCTCCGTTCGCATTTCGCGAATTGGCTTAGTGGGCGCCGCTAAGGCGCCCAACACTATTACCAATCACAAAGCTACCAATCACACAGCAAATACTGATTTTGATCATCTTTTAGCATTCGAAGTGTCACTGGCGTTGGTGCCATTTTCAGCGTAAAGGTGTACGGGATCTTGGCATCCAACGTACGCTCATTCTCAAACTTCTGTGCCACCATAAAGTTATTTGTACAGGGCGCTACTTGAGTAAAGAAGTGCTTACCCAAAACAGCAGATTTAGACATTCCAGTATGCTTTTCCTGGTTCTCGTTATACCCCGTCACTTTTCCGTCATGTGACATTTTCACGACACCAAAATTAGCAGCGTTGAAGTTTGGTGATGAAGCAGCATTGAGTTGGTCGATTGTTACACTCGCGAAGTTCATAATTATCTCCAATAGAATTAATGTGGCTGTGCGCCAAAGGTCAATACCACAGAAAAGCCTCTATGAGCTCCTCTTTGGTCTCGAATAGTTGAAATACACAAACGTGCATCATGAGTATTATTTTCAAGGTCTTTAAACGAAATGGGCTCGGCGATCTCGCCAGCCTCGAGGGTTTGACTTAACAATTCTGCGTTTTTTGCTATTGAAAGTGGGAATAATTGCGAAAGCACCTTACCGATAGCCCCATCACGTTTAGCGATATAGGTTTCACCCGTGGTATTCCAGCTGTCTATTACGCCTGACGAGGTCATTGTGAAGATGACATGTTGTTTTACCGACTCAAAAACACGAGACAGTTTTTGTTCCGCAATAAACTTTTCAGATTCAATTTTTACTTGGTTCGTTACGTTGTTTAACGAAGCGATAAATTCGTCTTTATCCTGCCTTACGACCGTAACATCCATCCATAACTCATCGCTTGCAATTCCATCGTCGCTAGCTGGAGCCTTCATACAATATCGCTGGTTTTCCATCACTTGTCCGTGCTCAGCACCATAGCTAGCAATGGCCTCTTTGAGATCCGGTAACTCATCATCTAGAAATTGGAAAAAATTGGCAAAATAGCCGCCAGGTGCGTAGCGATTAAACAGCTGTGCTACCCGTGGATTAGCCATTTTGACATTTCCGCCCTCATCAAATTTGATGAGGGCGACAGGCGCTATGTATAAAAACTCTAAAAGCTGTTCTTCATTCATCGTCATCTCCTATAGCAAAATAAATTTACCGTGTTGCGATAGGTGGAGCATGGCTGATAGATTTTTCAATGTTTTTTCTTCGATGTTTCAAACATGTTTCGATGCAAATTTAGCGTTTAAAGCGGTCTATACTTTCAGTTAAATCTGAGCTGGGGGTTGAGAAAATGAATAATAGATATTGTTGGAGTAGAGAGGATGAAGGAATAAAGCGGCTTATTATCGAACTGATAATTCAAGCTTGTATGTATCGTGATTTCAGCGAAAAAGATATTGTCGACTGTGCAACACAAGTTGATAACCGAAACAGATGGCTTCTCGACTCATTGGCGACATACCAAGCGTTAAGCTACATTTGCGAATTTTTTAATATTCATGATGAAGACAAAATCAATAGCCTCTTGGCTTCTCCAAATATCAGTGGGCTAGCTGATCTTTGTGCGCAAGCGATGAACGATGATGATGCAGCTATAACTTTTTACACGTCAGGCTCAGAGTCAAAACCCAAAAAGGTTATTCATTCATTAAGCTCATTAATCCGTGAAGCAGAGGATTGGATATGTATGCTGCCCGACTTCTCTCACATATTAAGCACTGTGCCTACTAAACATATATATGGTTTCATATGGACAGTAATTTTACCTAAAGTAGCCAATGTCAGTGCTTGCACCGTTCAAAAAACAATGATTCATAGCCTCGAAATCACTGATTCAACGTTAATGATAAGCGTGCCGGCAATGACTCACTTACTTGACAGGCTTCCAGACACAAGTAAAAGTAGTACGCACTTAGTTCTCTCCACCGCTCCGCTAGACTTTGACATACTGCAGCATCTTCACAATAGTGAGTATAAAACAGCACTTCAAATATATGGAGCTACCGAAACAGGGGGAATTGGGTTGAGAGCGGGCGACTCGCCAGAATATTCCCTTAGACCCACTCTTTGTCGTGTTAATAACAAAGTGTTTAATAAAGATGTTTGCTTAGCAGTTCAAGATAACCTGTCTTTCTCAGACAACCGACATTTTAGGGTGGACGGAAGACTTGATAGTAAAATTCAAATTAATGGCTACAACGTTTGTCCAAACGATATCAAATACGAAGTATCACTAATACCTGAGGTAAATGACGTTGCTGTTCGTGTTATCCAATCAAACATTAATAATGAAGTGAAGCTTTTTGTTGCATTAGATAATACTGCAAATAGCTCCAATGTAATGGATAGCCTTATTCGTAAACTGGGTGCATTAGTTAGCGTCCATAACGTTACATTTGGCCGACAGATACCAAAGAATGAAATGGGGAAACTATGCGACTGGGATTAACATAGCTCTGATGGATATTAGGAGCGACCTTGTTAAAACGTTATTTTTTTGAACGTCTATTTATTCAGGAGTTCTATTTTCGAGATAATAACCAAAACCAACAGATGTTTTTATCACCGCTGGTTTTTTTGGGTCGGCTTCAACTTTTTTTCGCAATCTAGAAATACAGATATCGACAGCCCTTGTGCTCTCTGGGCCCTCAACGCCTGAGACACTGTCAATTATCTGCTCTCTTGAATATACCGTACCCGGCTTTCTTGCAAGTAGAGCAAGCAATACATACTCGCCAATGGTAAGGGAAATATTTTCGCTGGGCTGGGAGCCAATCAACGCTTTTCGGCTTGTATCAAGAGTAAATTTCCCAACTTTGAAGCTGTCGCTCTGTTTCTGAGTGAACGACCATCGTTCAATTAGCTTCTTAATACGCAACAACAACTCTTTAGATGAAAAGGGTTTGCTTAGGTAATCATCAGCACCAAATTCTAAGCCTGATACCCTATCTTCAACACTACTTCTCGCCGAGCAAATAATTATTGGGATCTGCCGTAATCCCTTAATTTTGCGAAGCACAACCAAGCCATCCTCATCGGGTAGCGTCAAGTCTAAAACTACACAGTGAAATTCTCTGTGCTTGGCTTCCTGAAGTGCTTGTTGAGCATTTTTACAATGTGTCACTCGATAACCATTCGCGTCCAAATACGCCTCAACCACATCACCCAGTTGATAGTCGTCTTCAACGTATAAAATAGAATGAATCATTGCTCTGTTTCGCCAATATGAGGCAATATGAATATTAGAAGGTTTAGGCTACTTTTAAACATTTAGCGAATCCAGAGACGCAAATGCTTTTATTTCCGATAAATAACGTCTCGCCATCTAGCATAT
The DNA here is from genome assembly GCF_010500915.1 of Alteromonas hispanica. Lineage (GTDB taxonomy): Bacteria > Pseudomonadota > Gammaproteobacteria > Enterobacterales > Alteromonadaceae > Alteromonas > Alteromonas hispanica. The sequence continues at coordinate 117,751 of NZ_JAAAWP010000002.1, read as the reverse complement.
ACATTGAGCCTATCTGCGTTTTAAAAGCAGAACCTCCATCTCTTAAACAAAAAGGCGTTACAGCTACATGAAATAAGGAGTACTAGCGCGGAACACTATTTGCCTCTGAACATGACCGCCCCACTGACGTGCGATAGAGACAAGTTGCCGACAACGCGGTATTTGTCGTCGCCGAAAAATGATTTGTGCTTCTCAACTGTTACAAACACCGCGGCTCCTTCACTCTTTTCATCATCCTCAACCACACTGTCGATGGCACCGAGCAATATGTGGCCTAAGCCATGCTCTTGGTAATCTGGATGGACAGCGATAAAGCTGAGCATATGAAAGTTCTTCGCCGGTACAAGTGTTCTTACCTTCTCTTCTTTTTCAAGCATTTGCTTGGTACCAAAGAGCCCAGCTGTTAGAAGCATGCGTAAACGCCAGTGCCAGTATCGCCCAGCTCCGAAAGCTGCATCGGGAGCAGTAAGACACGCCACAGCAATTAGGCGTTCTTGCTGAAATAAACCGATCATGGGTTGCTCAGCAACCCAGAACGCATTAATTTCTTCGCGTATAGCTGAGCGCAGCCTGCTTTCATAGCCTTCTTTTTCTGCTTGGAAGATATCTATAAACAGCGGGTCGTCAACATAGGCATTGTAAAGAATAGACGCCGCCACTTTTAAATCGTCAACTGAAAGGTAAATTGCTTTGACACTTTCAGTTGAAGGTACTAAAGCAACATCGTTCGATTCGATTTCCATAAGCAGGCCTCCATTTAGGCTAATTTAAGCAGGCTAATTTAAGAATCAGTCTGGAATATCATTATTATTCTACGACGTGAAAAGAATTATAAACCGCGATCAAAAGCGCAAATGAATAACCCTTTCGATAAATCATTAACAACATTTACTAATTATTACGCTGACCGACTGAATAATGATTAGCCTACGCGAAAACCAGCCAACTGTTAACCTTTTATTAACAAGTGTATCCTATCTATGCTAGTTATCCGTGACGACTAACGCATTAAACTGTAAGCGCTGTCGCCCCACCCAACCAAATCACCATTTTTGAATACCAAAGGCGTGCATTCATCTTTCGTTGTGACGCCATCACCCATTGTTTTTTGCGTGCGATAATAGAGTACTCGATATGTACCATCTGCCTTTTCAAAAAGTTCATTGAAATCAGCTACTCCCATTTTTCTGAGAACTGACTCATAACCCACACCTGTTTCTAAATTTGCAATGTGTTTACGATTATTAAACTCTCTGTCTTCCCAGTCACTACCATAGTGACTGTCTGATCCTCCCCCTACCGACACCACACAGCCAGAAAGCAAAAGAGAGGATGCAACTGCAACAGATAAAATGAGTGTTTTCATGTATATTCCTTAATTATTATTAGCATTTTTCCATCAGTTCGCCCAAGATCAACGAATGGGTGTATAAGTTATTTGTGACGAGTGAACGATGGTCTCAGGTTGATAACTATGAACTGATAATCAAAATTGACGCCAATATGTAAGACTTTGTTTTTGTTAAATTTTAAAAATCGAAGGCATGCTAAAAGCCGCAACAATTAGTAACTATCACAACTTATTAGTATTTTTCATTTATATTATTGTGCAGTAAGAAAAGTCATTTTGATGATCAACCGCTGCGCAAAACTCTAGTTTTAAGGTATTAAGCACTCAATTATGAGCAACAACATCAACCAACTGATTATTCTTTGCCATAAAATGTACGAAGATGGAAAAACACCTACTGTTGGAATTCTTCGTTCTAAAGCGCCTTTCAAAACATCCGTTACTGAAGCAATCGAGGCTATTAAGCGGTTTAACGCCAGCAAGCCAAGTACGAGCAATGTTGAGACAAAGTCAAATTCATCTACTGAAAATGAGCGAGTATCCCTTGCAAACCGTGTCGATATTCTTGAGCAAGAGGTAAGTGAACTGAAGACTGCGCTAGCTCGGATATTGCAGGCGCGCTAGCTCAAGTATTACAAGAAAAGGGATAACTCTAATACCGGGCTTTATTTCAGACTTTATATTCAGCTATTATGAATTTTGCGGTGGTGCGGGCTTTAATACGCTCAGAAACTCGGCTAATGAGGGCGCTAAAATTTCTTTTGGTTCCTGACCTACTTGTTCAAGCGCTACCTCACCGGTGCTATTGATAACAGTTAAAATAAAATCGTCTTCATCAGTCAGACCAAAGAACAAGGTAGGCTGCTGCGACAAACGTTGCTTCATCAATAAATGACCGATAAGGTTTTGCTGTAGCCTCTCAAAATCGTCTTCGTTCCACACCTGCAGCAATTCACATTTCCCCTGAGGCGCGTGGGCTATGAGGTTATTGCTAAAATAACGCGTAAAATAATTGCAGTAAGCCTCATCCAATTCGAGTTCGAGCGCCGCTGCTACATTATCAAAGGATACCGATACATTTTGTCGAACAGGCCTCCATTGAACGAGTTGCCCTTGACTTCCTTCACTCTGGTAACAAGACGACGGCCAATCTTTATCGAAAGGAACAGCGAGACCACATTCGTTGGCATTTTCTACATAAGATGATACAAAATTGTCGAGTTCTTCAGACATTGAAAGAGCCATAATTCAATTACCTTCGTATTTTTGAGTTACACTATACGTAAAGATGGCTAAGTCAACTGTTAGCCCCGATATACCCATTAAAGTCCTAGAGTTTTTATGCCAACAGACAGCAAGAAAGAAAAAATTACGATATCCGCACCAGACAATTTATCGCTGGGCAAAACAGTAGACTACGAGTTTGAATACAATCCTGAGTTGTTGCAGGGAGTGCCTCGTAGTTTAAGTAGAGACACATTATCTCTTACTTCATCAACGCTTCCATTTGAAGGCATTGATACTTGGACTGGTTATGAGTTGTCTTGGCTTAATGCAAAAGGCAAACCGCAAGTTGCTATACTTGAATGCATGGTTCCAATCAGCTCAATGAACCTGATTGAATCAAAGTCATTTAAGCTTTATTTAAACAGTTTTAACCAAACTAAGTTTGATGATAGCGATGATGTAAAACAGGTTCTTGTAAAAGATTTATCCGCCTGTGCCGGAGAACAAGTGGAAGTGAACCTGATTTTACCCAGTGCATTTGAGGACCTGAAATTTCGTGAGTTTAAAGGCACATTGCTAGATGATCTTGATATTGAAGTTGATAACTATGAACCTGACTCGAGCTATCTGCGCACTTCTATATCCACCGAAAAGCCGCAAGAAATTAGCGAAACCCTTGTATCTCACTTACTCAAGTCAAACTGTTTAATAACCAGCCAACCCGATTGGGCAAGCATTCAAATTAGGTACGAGGGAGCGCCAATAGATCATGAAGGTTTGCTTCGCTATCTCATAAGTTTTAGGCAGCACAATGAGTTTCACGAACAATGCGTCGAGCGCATTTATACCGACATCTACACGCAATGCAAACCAAAAAAACTCACTGTTTGTGCTCGATACACTCGAAGAGGCGGGTTAGACATTAACCCATTTCGCACCAATTTCGAGGCCCCCTATCCAAACGATAGGCAGGCTCGACAATAACCGTGTTATCGATGCCATACGACCCTCAATAATCATAATTATCCCGTAACAAAAAAGAAGACGGTACACATGGAAGATAAACAGCTGCAGGCAATTAAAAAAAATAATGCGCTTCTTTGCCAATTTATTGTGAAACTGTCCTCTTTCTACGAAGGCTTTTCAGATAGAGTTGATGGTGAGCTTCAAACCCTGAGAGGCCATCTCTCTGGAACACCCAATTTTAGTCTGGCGACAGTGAGTATTGGAAAGTTAAATACAGCCTTACAAAACCAGGATATTAGTCTTCGTAAATACAGTTTAGAGACTGTTTCATCTATAGAAGACGCAATGAAGCAGCTGCAGAAGATTGTGTTTGATGATGAAGACTTACGCGGGCTGGCTACACAAGAACTGATAAAGTTAAATCAGCCGGTGTCAGATATTTTTAGCATATATCGATTGTACGCCAGGGCCCTTCAGCTTCACCGTGTTGCATTAAACAAACAAGTAAAAGGGATTTTAAGCGAATCTAGCGCACGTTCTGAAACCAGTACGCCTGAAGAGAGCAAAGGCTCAATGGATGGCAGCAGTGAACGCAACGTATCTGACAGTAAGCGTGGCAGTTCACACTTCTACCGTTCCATTTTTATAGAACTTAATCAGTTAGTTACTTCATACACTCAAAAAAAACCCAACGATAAACAGTTACTAGATATTAAGCATAGGCTCGATGAGGGCATGGCTGATGAGCAATTACTAGAAAGCTGCATTGTTATTCTTCGCATGATTGTACAAGATGCGATGACTGAGGCCAGTCTCACCGGTAAAGTTATTCAAGGCTTACACACTTCTTTAAGTAAGATAGGTGATGACGTTAACAAAAGCATTGCGGGGAGCCAGGCGCAATTTGAGCAGCGTAATGAAAATAATGCAAAGCTTAAGTCTTACATTGACAACATTGAAGATGCCGTCTCAACAAGTGATTCATTTGATGCATTGAAAACGCAAACTCAATCTTGCGTTAAAGCATTATCTAAAACGCTGAGCGCTAGCCAAATAAGCGATAACGATGGTCAGGCGGCGTTAATCTCTTTGCTTTCATCAATGCAAGAGCGAATTGATACTCTTCAGCAGCAAACAAACTCTTACCGTCGAAAATTGGCCGAGCAAGTAATACAAAGTAAAACCGATGCGCTTACTCGCCTACCCAATCGCCAAGCTTACAATGAAGAGCTTGAAAAAGCTTACCAGCTGTATAACGCAAACGGTGGAGAGCTCTCAATAGCCGTTATTGATATCGACTTCTTTAAATCTATCAACGATAAGTTTGGCCACTCTGCAGGTGACAAAACTCTGCAACTTGTAAGCCGAGTATTTAAACGCCATATAAAAGGTAATGAATTTTTAGCTAGGTGGGGAGGTGAGGAGTTTGTCATCCTTCTTCCCGATCTTAATGAAGATAAGTTACGCCAGAGGTTAGAGCTTATTAGAAGTGACTTAGAGAATATGCAACTCAAGTTCAAGCAAGAGAGAGTTGTGATCACCGCATCCCTCGGCGGCACCTGCTTCATGGCAAAAGACAGCATTGATTCAGCGTTTGACAGGGCAGACAGACATCTTTACCAAGCCAAACACAACGGTCGTAATCAAGTTATTACTGACGTAAATGCCGATAAATAGGATGTAACGTGATAAAAAAAGTACAGCTAAACCCTTTAGGTTGGATGAGTCAGCTTTCACAAGCTGAGGTAGCACGCTTACAAGACGCTTCAGACAGCGAATTATTCTCCATGTTTCGAAATTGCTCACTAGCAGTGCTCAATAGTGGCGTAGATGAAGACAATTTTGAGACGTTATTTGCCCCTTATGAAAATTTCGACATTAAACTGATTCGCCGAGAGCGAGGGGTAAAAATAGAACTCATCAATCCCCCTGAAGTGGCATTTGTTGATGACAAATTGGTAAAAGGTGTGCACGAGCATCTATTTGCTGTACTTCGTGATCTGCTTTACATGGGAGATAAATACGATCTCTTGCATGAGCATGCTCCCTCAGACGGTGCTCAAATTACAGATATGGTATTTGACATGCTGCGCCATGCCAAAGCGCTTGAGGGGAATGACAATGTGAATACTATCGTGTGCTGGGGCGGCCACTCTATTAACCAAACTGAATACAAATACACTAAAGAAGTTGGCTATCAGCTTGGCTTAAGAGATATGGATATTTGCACCGGTTGTGGCCCTGGCGCGATGAAGGGACCAATGAAAGGTGCCGCCATTGGACATGCCAAACAAAGGAATAAAACCGGAAGATATATCGGTATATCAGAGCCCAGCATTATTGCCGCAGAGCCTCCCAATGCCATTGTTAATGAGCTCATCATTATGCCAGATATTGAGAAGCGCCTAGAGGCATTCGTCAGACTTGCCCATGGTATTGTCATTTTCCCCGGGGGCGTGGGTACAGCCGAAGAGTTGCTTTATTTACTGGGCATATTGATGAACGAGAGAAACCATCAGCAGCCAATACCCGTTATATTGACGGGCCCCGCCGGGAGTGAGGAATATTTTGAGGCAGTAGATAAATTTATTGCCGACACCTTGGGCAAAGAGGCTCAGAAGAAGTATCAAATTATAGTCAATGACCCAGAAGAAGTTGCCAGAGCTCTATGCAGCGGCCTTGAAAAAGTAAAAAGGTATCGCGGCGCTATGGGTGATGCTTTTAGTTTTAACTGGTCTTTGAAAATAGAGCGCGACTTTCAGCAGCCGTTTATTCCCACCCACAAAAGTATGTCCTCACTACAGCTGGATCATAATCAGGAGGGTAGCGATTTAGCCTCTAACTTGAGAAAAGCCTTTTCAGGTATTGTGGCAGGTAACGTGAAAGCTGAGGGCATAAAGCAGATTAAAAAACACGGGCCATTCGAAATAACCGGTGACAAAGCGCTAATGAGCAATATTGATGTGCTGCTAGAGTCTTTCGTAAAACAGCACAGAATGAAATTACCCGGCAGCGCTTATGAACCGTGCTACGTGGTTAAACAAAAGTAGCTTAAATAAAAAGATTTAAATAAAGTGACGTTAGTAAGCTGGGTTAAATGTACTGCGTAAGAATCTGCCAACATTGCAACATATCGCAATATTGCTGTCGGCATTTTTACCGATAGAGTGCAGAAATTTATTCAAAGTAGAAGTTTTACAAGCGTGCTCTATCATTCAATTATGCTTAGGGTGCGTAGCAACTATAATCACTTATTATTCCTACGCATTTTAAGGTAGACTAAAACAAATAACAGAAATTGGGCTGCAGAAACTGAGGTTTTGCTAATTTTTATAACCAAGCGAACTCAATGCATTTTTCCCAAGGCTTATCAGATTAATATATTAAGAGACGAGAAGTAACGGTTATGAACACCAAAGTTATTCGGCTTATCTTTGCTGGCGTAGGACTTTACGCACTGTTTGTTTTTATGATCATTGCATTTTATCCCGACAAGCCCGAGAACATGGATTGGAAAGATCGAGAGGAATACAATCGTGTTCAAATTACTAAGTTAAAACTAGGCAGCACTCGCGAAGAAGTACTAGCACTTCTCGGCTCACCAGACCTTACAGAGGCCAAACGCCAAGGCGTTAATGCTATTCAAGTTATGTTTTTTAGAACTCAACATGTTCGCGCAGATGGCTTAACCACCCAAGATGAATGCACACCGCTACTTTTCGAAAACGACAAACTAATAGCGTGGGGAGATGGTGCCTATTCTAGCTATCAAGAAAGCTAGCATATAATGGCAGAGGCCAGCATACCAACCCCGCTTTCCAATTTATTGACCGCCCCAGATAGCGATGAAAGCGCTGAAGAAAAAGTTAATTTATGGCTGAAAAATGCAAAAGGTATTGTTGCCTTAGTTAATGAAGAGCCAGCCGTTGCTATTGCGACAATATCCATAAGTAGCACGTTACCATTCCAATTAAGTCACCTAATAAGTACTGCGATATTTGGCAAACTCAATCATTTTAACGATCATTATTTACAGCACATTATTGCGGCAGTTTATGCAACAAATTATCTTGCTAACACAAAAGCTCAAACTCGCTGTAAAAAAGCTATCACTCAATTTTTACGCTCAAAAGGGTTACTGCTGTGGCTTGACATAGTTCGTCTTCAGCGAGTTTTATTCACCACAAAAAGCAGCCATGCTCTCAGTCATATTAAGCTTAACAGTGCCCAGCGTTTATGTGTGCTTGCTAGTGTAGTAAGCAGTTGCAAGCAAGAACATCGCTCTGCAGTATTTTTGAGATGCATTCGGCTTATTCCGACACATCAGCGGAATTTAGTTAAGCCACTTATTGAACTGTTCGAGCGCCCCTTACCAGGAGCAAAAGTGTATGCCAACGGCATGCCGGCCACAGTTATAGATATAAAGCAGGGTCATAGCTATGTTTATATCCCAACCGCTAAAAATACAAAGGAAAAAAGAGGCGCCCAAGTTAAAAACAGCAGTTCTAAAATCAGCGAGCCTCAAAATGCTTGGATAAAAAATGCATCAATTCGTGCGCCTATTGAACAGCATATTGAGCTTGATGAGTTTATTGCTGTTTACTATAAAACCGCAGCGGATAGAGTTGCGACAGGAGGGCAAGGCTTTTTCCCTTCGACATATGGGATTCAGAAACCTCCGACACCTTTGTTACACATTATTGATGAACTGCAAAAAAGAGACATCGACATACCATCGCTTTGCGAAAAAATCGAGCGAGTGCCTTCTTTCAATAACTTTTTAGTTTATACGGCCAGCCAAGATAATCGCCTTAAACTACCAGTTAAGAGTATCAAACAAGCAGTACTCACTTATGGCACTGAGCGCGTGGGAGATATGCTTATTCAATTTGCCTTGATGGAACGGCTAACACAGCACAAATATCCTCTTGTAGAAACATGTAAGCATTTCACTTTATTGGCGAGCGCATTTGCTAGTAAACTTTCATCGCTAACAAAAACAAAGTTTTCGCCACAATCTGCAGCGCTGACCATGACATTTGTATGCTCGCCACTTTTTACGCAGCCAGAACTAAAAGTGATGACCAGATTACAAATTCGAGAAACGGCGAAGTTCTCCATTAACACCACATTTAAAATAGCCTCCTCATCCACATGGCTTTCTATAGCGGGAGAACTGTCGGGAAATTGGCATCAGAGCTCTACTTGGCGTGCTTTGTTGCATCACTGCAATAAGACAAATGACAAAGTACCTAAATCATTAAGAAAGGAGCACGCCATAATATTGTCTGCGTTTTATCTTGCTAAAACCTGCCTTTTTAACGACTACAACGCACTCAACGGCGTTGATAAAGAAATTGCCCCTTGGTTGTCTGTGCTTTCGCTCTCACCGTCAGATTTATCACGAATTATTGATGAACATCGGGAGCAATTTTACTGCCCTCTTCCCCACTGAAGAGTCTAATTATGAACTTATAGCTCACGCTCTTTATACAACAATGCTGTCTTACGCCATGGAGCGACAATAGTTATTACTCACACCGCTTAATTTATATTTACGAATGGCTATAACTTACGCCCTGTATCGTATAAAATACGCGAACTTTTGCACTGCTCAACATAAATAATCCCTACGTTTTTCAGTTTAATAATAGGCAGGCAAGCGATGGCGTGTTGTGCCAGCAGCAATAAAGCAGTGCAATAAAAACCTAACGATTTAGACAACAGAATTACCAGAGGATCTCTCATCATGACTCAGCAACACATTACCGTCATCCGCGGTGACGGCATTGGCCCAGACATCATAGATGCAACCACAAAAATTTTAGATAAAGTTGGCTGTGACTTCGTTTACGAGTATGCCGACGCAGGTTTAGTTGCATTAGAAGAGCATGGCGAGTTGTTACCACAAGAGACACTCGATCTTATCGCAAAAAATAAAGTGGCACTTAAAGGCCCTTTGACTACCCCAGTAGGCGAGGGATTTACTTCTATTAACGTTAGCCTTCGCAAACAGTTTAAGCTGTATGCAAACCTTCGCCCTGTAATTTCTTTTAAGGGCACCAAGGCACGCTATGAAGATATCGACATCATTACAGTACGTGAAAACACCCAAGGCATGTACTCTGGTCTTGGACAAGTGGTATCTGAAGACGGCAACGAAGCAGAAGCTATGAGTAAGATAACTCGCGAAGGTGCAGAGAAAATTGTTACTTTCGCCTACGAACTTGCTCGCCGTGAAGGTAGAAAGAAAGTAACTGCTGTTCATAAAGCAAACATCCTAAAATCGACATCTGGTCTGTTCCTTAAAGTAGCGCGCGAAGTTGGCGAGCGTTACCCTGACATTGAGTCGGCTGAAATGATTGTAGACAACTGCTGTATGCAGCTTGTAATGAACCCTCACCAATTCGACGTGATCGTAACGACCAACCTATTTGGCGACATTCTTTCTGACCTATGTGCAGGTCTTGTTGGCGGATTAGGTATGGCCCCAGGCGCGAATATTGGCGAAGACTGCGCTATTTTTGAGGCAGTTCATGGTTCGGCACCTGATATTGCAGGAAAAAATCTTGCAAACCCAACATCAGTCATCTTGGCCGCTGCGCAAATGCTTGAGTACTTAAATATGAGTGACAAAGCTGAAAAAATTCGCACGGCGCTTAAAGACGTTATTGAAAGTGGCGACCGCACTACTCGCGACCTTGGCGGTGAGGCCGGTACTATTGAATTTACAGACGCATTAATCGAGCGCCTATAAATTCTCACTGAATTAAAAATAGCGGGCATTGCCCGCTATTTTTTTACCCGTCACCATCTCCTCGTTTTAAGAAGGCAGTAAAACTGTACTAAAACTGGACTACCCCTCTGTCATTAATCTCGTAACATTCGTTGTTGTACACACCGCGTACAAACGATATGCAAATGGTGCATATCGCTACAAACAAGGAATGATGATGAAAAAACAACTCTCAAGCTTAATGTTACTCACCGCAATTGCTTTACAAACACCTTTAGCACAGGCAGAAGTCGCTAAAACTGATCCAGTTTCTTCTACAAGTAGCGTTTCAATAGGCAATAAAATAGATTTAAACCTCGCGACTTTGGCAGAACTGCAAACCCTGCCTGGTGTAGGCATATCAAAAGCGAAGGCGATTATTAGCTATCGTGAGCAGGTAGGGCCTTTTTTGGAAGTGGCGCAACTCACTGAAGTCAAGGGGATTGGCAATAAGATGCTAGCGAAGATAAGTGATTTAGTTGTGGTTAAATGAGACGTTTCGTTGACATAAAAAATGCGCCTTTTCATGGGCGCATTTTTATGTTTTAGAATCCAACTACTTTATTGTAGCTAAAAACTCTTTGAACTCTTCGCCTAATGAAGGGTGACGCAATGCGTACTCCACATTAGCCTTCATGTAGCCAAGTTTACTTCCGCAGTCGTGGCTTTTGCCTTTCATGTAGTAAGCATCAACCTGCTCTAAATTCATAAGGGCATCGATAGCATCGGTAAGCTGCACTTCCCCACCTGCACCAGGAGGGGTAAATTCGAGTAGATCCCAAATTTTCTCCGATAGCACATAGCGACCCACAACAGCTAAATCTGATGGAGCTTCATCTAGAGGTGGTTTTTCTACCATTTTGTGAATCTTAGCAGATTCACCTTGAGTAATAGCTGCCCCATCAAGGTCTGCAATACCAAACTTAGATACATCTTCCTGCGCTACTTGCTCTACCATGACCTGACTAACTCTGCTCGTATTAAACTTAGCAACCATGTCGGCAAGATTGTCTTTTTTCGGATTGCAGGCAGCATCATCAATAATAACGTCAGGTAACACAACGGCGAAAGGCGCATCACCAATAAGGGGGCGAGCACACAAGACAGCATGCCCAAGACCGTTTGCTACGCCTTGACGGATGTGCATTATTGTAACGTCCTTAGGACAAATAGATTGGACCTCTTCAAGTAACTGCCGCTTTACCCGCGCTTCCAATGTAGCCTCAAGTTCGAAAGAGGTATCAAAGTGGTTTTCTATACTGTTCTTACTCGCGTGGGTAACAAGAATAATCTCTTTTAGCCCTGCAGCGACACATTCACTCACAACATATTGAATAAGTGGCTTATCTACAACGGGTAGCATTTCCTTTGGGATTGCTTTTGTTGCTGGAAGCATCCGCGTTCCTAGTCCTGCTACCGGAATAACAGCTTTTTTTACCTGGCTCATAGTCTCTATCCTTTTGTTCAAATTCCTCGACGCAATCGCTGCAAGTCCGTTTAGCGGATTTGCGTTTCGAAAAAATGCGTGCACTTTTCGAAACAATGCAATCGATGTTCCAATTAACTAACTTTGCGCATAGATGACCTTTCTATGAGCAAAGCTTTAAATTCTGTCTCTTTTAAGCACCATATTGGGGTTATAATGGTATAACACGCACCAAGATGGTGAAAGGTAATATACTTACGTCTTTCCAGTAAACACTGACTTTTTTAACCTTTAATGATGACCGCCAAAAAATCTTAAAGTATTTTTAAAACTTTGAGCAAAAAGCGTAGCCCGACAATTCAAGCATATTACCTCGCTTACGATAAATGATTTTTCAGTAAACTTGCTCAAAACTTGGTCGGTTGACACCTAAGCCTAGTTCTTTATGCGCATAATCTTGTGTCTTATGCCTAGCTCTAGTATAAGAAGTTATCCGTATTCGGACCATTATCAAAGAGCCAACCGACAGAGAGCTCTACAATAACAACCATAAGCAATGTGGAATTAAAAAATAATTATGAAACCATCTATTGATACAAGCTTTTTTGGTCATCCAGGGGGCCTGAGAACGCTTTTCTTCACTGAAATGTGGGAACGCATGAGTTACTACGGTATGCGTGCTCTGCTCGTACTATTTATGACCGCAAGTCTTCAAACCCAGGGGCTTGGGTTCACCGTAGCGACAGCAGGCGCTATTTATGGCTTATATACCGGTGCCGTTTACTTTCTTGGATTACCCGGTGGTTGGTTAGCTGACAGACTTATCGGCGGTAAGCAAGCTGTATGGTACGGCGGCCTAATTATCTTTGCAGGGCACGTTGTACTTGCTATTGATTTACAGAACCTATTCTTCGTTGGTCTTATCTTAGTGGCATCAGGAACAGGGTTATTAAAGCCTAATATTTCTGCCATGGTTGGGCAGCAATATGGTGAAAACGATGGTCGTCGCGACAGTGGCTATGCCCTTTATTATATGGGTATTAACATCGGTTCTTTGATTGCCTATCTCGTTACCGGTTATCTTCAAGAAAACTGGGGATGGCACTACGCCTTCGGTGCTGCCGCCGTAGGTATGGCGATTGGCCTTATTCAATATTATTTCTCAAATCGCACACTTTCTGCAGAATCAGTTGCACCTGCAAATGCCTATCAAGGCGTAGCGAGAAAGCGCGCTTGGACAGGCGTGCTTGTGGTTGTTGCAGCTGCCATTGCTGTAATCATTATGGCTCATATGGGAACTATAATTATTGAGCCCGTTGCCCTTGCACAAAAAGTCGCAATATTTTTCACCGCTATATTCTTTTTATACTTCGGCTTTATTTATTTTAAAGGTGAACTATCAGAGAACGAAAAAAGACGCATGTGGGCTCTTTTCCTTGTTTGTGTTGCCTCAGCGTGCTTTTGGTCAGGTTTTGAACAAGCAGGCTCTTCGCTTAATTTATTTGCCCAAAATTATACCGATCGTGTGTTGAGTGATGGTTCGTTCCTTACCTCTTGGTTTGGTATGTCTGCCATACCTACGGTTTGGTTCCAGCTATCAAATTCATTATTTATCATCATACTATCGCCATTTTTTGCCGCGCTTTGGATCAACCTTGCCAAGCGAATGATTGACCCGTCTTACACCATCAAATGTGCCGTGGGTATCATTATTATGGCTTCAGGCTTCTTAGTTATGTTTATGGCATCACAGTATGCAGCACAAGGTCTCAAAGTAGCGCCTATGTGGTTGGTAACAACCTACTTTCTACATACAGTAGGCGAGCTATGCTTAAGCCCTGTGGCATTAAGCGCGGTAAGCAAGCTCTCGCCTAAGCGATTTGCAGGACAAATGATGGGTGTATTCGTACTTACCTATTCAATTGGTAACATCATTGCGGGTCTTCTTTCTGGTAATTTCGATCCGGAAAATGTCCAAGAAATGCCTAACCTCTACTTACAAATCGCCTTGTTTAGCATTGCAGTAGGGATTGTCATTGCGCTTCTAAGCGTTAAGTCACGCTTTTGGGAGAAAGCGGGCATTCAAAATAAAGCCGAAGTTTAAGACTAGGCTTGGTTTTGGTTACATAGCCTTAGGTTAGCAGAGCCTTGGGTTAAGACAGTTTTATGCTAACGCTGTTTTAACTACCCAAAGATTGCCCTACAATAACCGCCGTAACAGTTGTGTTTCGGCGGTTTTTTATTGAAAGTAAATTTTTACTGAGAGTACGTAATGACGTTTTATTTTTCTACACGCAACATCCCAGCATTGAAAGGTTTACCTTTAGCTGAACGAGCACGTTTGCTCGAGCAAGCCTCTAAGCGACTTTCTGTTCCTGAAAAAACACTGCTCAATGTTCTAAAATTACTCGTCATAGTACCGGTATTTGCATTTATCCTTCAAACAGCAACGAATTGGACGTCGCTACTGTGGGCATTTGTGGTATTTTTATTTTATCCACTGGTCATAAAACCTATACAGTATTCCTTATGTGCTAAATACATAGCGCAACCTTCAAACAAGGAGAATGAATGAAAACCATCTTAGTCACGGGCGGTGCAGGTTACATTGGTAGCCACACCGTTTTACAGTTGCTCGAACAAGATTATTCTGTTGTTGTACTCGACAACCTGTGTAACGCCAGCCCCGAGTCACTTAGACGTGTTGAAGGGCTTACCGGGAAGTCAGTAACTTTCGTGCAAGGCGATATTCGCGACACAGCAGTTTTAGATGATATTTTCAGCGAGCACAGTATTTTTGCCGTCATACACTTTGCTGGTTTAAAGGCTGTTGGGGAGTCTGTAGCCAAACCACTGTCTTATTATGAAAATAATGTTTATGGCACGCTCACTTTGTGTAAAGTCATGCAAAAACATGGTGTTAAGAATATAGTATTCAGTTCTTCTGCTACCGTATACGGAGATCCCGCTTCTCTGCCTCTAAGCGAACATATGTCCACCGGGCATCCAACTAACCCCTACGGTATGTCAAAACTTATGGTTGAGCACATGCTCAGCGACCTGTATAGCTCAGATAACGAATGGAATATCGTATTACTGCGCTACTTCAACCCCGTAGGTGCGCACAAATCAGGGCAGATTGGAGAGGATCCTAATGGTATTCCTAACAATTTAATGCCTTACATATCGCAAGTAGCAACGGGCAAACTTCAGCAGTTAAGCGTGTTCGGCGATGACTATGACACCAAAGATGGCACCGGTGTGAGAGATTATATCCATGTTGTTGATTTGGCCAATGGTCATTTAAAAGCTCTTGACCGCTTATCGCTAAACATGGGCTTAGATAAATACAATTTAGGTACAGGCCAGGGTTATTCAGTGCTTGAAATGATAGCAGCCTTTGAAAAAGGGTCTGGCAAAACCGTTTCTTACAAAATTGCACCGAGACGCAGCGGAGATGTTGCCGCGTGCTATGCAGACCCTACTAAAGCTGCCAAAGAGCTTAACTGGCACGCTGAAAAAGGATTAGAAGATATGTGTGCTGATACATGGAATTGGCAGTCTCAAAACCCCATGGGTTATCCTAAGGACTGAGTTAGCTTTCGCTAAATGTTGAAAAAACCATGCTCTCGCATGGTTTTTTTCACTGACTACTACATTTTTTCTCTCGGCGTTTTTTCTCTCTGCGTTTTTAGCAAAGAGGCGTCAAAACACTAAAGCTTTGACCTCATTTATCAGTACTCAATTTGATCATTATCTGAAGATTGGCTTTTGTCATCCTTTGGATTTTTATCTTTCTTAATCTCTTTATCATCTTCAGGCTCGTCGCTTTGTTCTTCTTCATAATCAAAGTCTTCAAAGCTGGAGTCTTCTAACATGGCCTCGAAGTCAGCAAAATCATCAAGCTGCTGTTCATCAATGGCTTTATCGCCACTTTTACCATCGGTTACGCGAAACGCTAAGTTTTCAAAATAAGCGTTTTTAACGAAAGCATAGTCATCTACAGATTGCTCAAGTTGAGCCTCTTGGTCCATTAATTGAGCACGAGTCTCAACTAGAGAAACCACATAGCGCGCGATAAAGAAATTGCTAGCGATAACCGCCATAGGATATACCGTGCCATCAACAAACTGACCGGCAAAACTTCTCGGATCGTTGGGTCCTAACACAGGCAGCATGGCAAATGGACCTGTTTCTACGCCCCATGTTCCTAAGGTTTCTCCAAACTCCTCATCTTTTCGCGCTATGCCGATGTCTGTTGCGACGTCGATAGTACCAAACAAGCCAATGGTAGAGTTTAATAAAAAACGGGCTATGCTATCTAAACCGTCGTCTACCTTCCCTTGCAATACATTGTTCATAAAGTTAGCAGGCTCTTGTAAGTTCCGTGAGGCATTCAGCAATCCAGTTCTCGCAAACTGAGGCATGACGGTTACATAGCCAACAGTCAAAGGACGCACAAAATAGGCATCAAGAACTTCCCAGTTAAAGTCCCACATTAAACGGTTTATCGGCTCCAACGGGTCGCGAGGGTCTGATGAATCTATTTCAGCGCTGTTTGATGCTACTTGAGATGTCTGTTCTGACGCATTATTAGATGCACATCCGCTTAGAAGGCTACTAACAACAAAAGCGCCAGCCACCAGATATCTGGTTATATCCATTACTACAATTCCTTATTTATGATAACTGTTAACTCAGGCGTCTGCCCTTCTAATACCTGCGCTGATGCACTACCCTGCCACTCGCCTTCTGAGACAGACACATCGCCATCGATAGAGAGTCTTGCGGTAACATTGACCTGTGAGAGAGAAGTAATATTGTATTGAGGCATCATTGCATTTTTATTGGTCAAAGTAACTGATGTAGGCAGTGTGCCTATCGGCATTTTCACTACGGCAGCGGGCATTCTATTTTCAGATAAAGCATCCTGAGCAAATACAATAAGAAAACCTTCCTTTGGAGCTGCTTGCTTTGCCGCCTCAGATAGTTCGATGTTAATTAAGAAGCCGGTCTCGCTTACCTGTTCAGATACAGTAGAAGCTTCAGTGTTTGAACTGGCATCACTCAGTTTGGCAACTTCGTTTGCTCGCCCCTCTAGTTCGTCTATGCGTGATGTCAATCGCTTCGTCATGTCGCTATCGGCAGGAAGCTTATCTTTCACCTGCTCGTAATAACGCTTGGTTTGTTCTACATCACCTACTTGAGCTGATACCACCGCCATCATTAATGCTAAATTATCATTACCGGGGGTATTTGCTAGTAGGCCGCTGAGTATAGACTGCGCCCGTTGAAGATTATTCACATCTCCAGTTGTCATAAGCGCCTGTGCGAGTGTGACTTTGTGTGCGCTATTTTTAGGAGCCAGCTTGGTCGCTTTATCGATAGCTTCAATTGCCTGTACTTCTTGACCAATACTAAGCAGAAGTCTTCCCAAATACATCCACCCGGTATCGTCCTGAGGGTCTTCACGAAGCCGCTGACGAATAGCTAATGCTAAATCAGCAATATCTTGTTGAGTCAGGTTGTTGGCATTGCCAGTAGCCAACTGCTCGCTTAGTTGAGGAAGAGCAGCAATGGCATCTGTAGAGCGCTTTACTTGTGACATTTGATTAACTTGAGAGTAGACAACACCACCGCAAATAAGCGCAATAACACCACCCACCAACAATACAAGAGGGGCCGTTCCTGTTTTTTTCGATTCAAATGCGCTTTCGTCGACTAGCGCTACTTTGAGTTCATCAACTGCTTGGCGCTTATCTATTTCGCTTATTAGCCCTTCTTTAACTTCCCGCTCCAGTTCAACAAGGCGTTGCCTAATAATTTGCGTATTACTTAAGCTATCTTGCTTTGCGTGTTTTTTGTTGCGTAAAAATGGAAAGGCAACAATTAAAAGAACAAGCGTAATCAGCCCAGAAACTATTAAATAAAACTCAGCCCAA
Source organism: Alteromonas hispanica (assembly GCF_010500915.1). Lineage (GTDB taxonomy): Bacteria > Pseudomonadota > Gammaproteobacteria > Enterobacterales > Alteromonadaceae > Alteromonas > Alteromonas hispanica. The sequence continues at coordinate 100,064 of NZ_JAAAWP010000002.1, read as the reverse complement.
CTCATTCTTTATCTTGCTCCAACATTTCATCGGCTTTCGCTAATTTTGCTGCCATATCTTGTGGCGGTTGATTTGATTTTCGCTTAACAATAAATAGCATGGCTATAAACACAAAAAGTACTGGAATTGCCCACAACCATAGGGTAGCAATAGTAACGGGGGGCTTATAATGAACGAAATCACCATACCGCGCCTTCATATAATCAATGACCTCAGCTTCAGTCTTACCCTGCTTTAGAAGGCTATACACTTTGCGCCGCATATCGTGTGCAATCATGGCGTCGCTATCAGCAATATTTTGGTTTTGACACATTGGGCAACGAAGCTCTGCGGTGAGCTCAAGAAAAACAGCGCGCTGCTCTGGCGTATCGAAGGAAAAATTGTCCTGTGCTGAGTAAGCTTTTCCAGTGAGTAAAAAAACTCCCACCGCGATGATTTTTAGCGCCGTGATAAAAAAGTGCTTCATTATTTCACCGCATCCCTTGTGCTATTCAAAGAGGCATCAATGCCATTATCGGCGCTTGCACTTTTTTCAGTGCCCGTTTTAAGCCCAGCAGTAGACGCTTCAGCGACCAGTTTATTGTAAAGCGGCCCCACTTTGTTGCGCCAAACGCGTTCATTTATATCGCCGATATGATGCATGCGAATTACGCCATTTGTATCGATAACAAAGTGCTCAGGCGCCCCTGTTACGCCTAAATCCAATGATGTATCACGATAAACATCAAATATATTAAATGCATAGGGGTTACCATAGCGACTCAACATCGATGTGACTTCTTGTTGAACACGATTTAAAGTTTTAGTTCCAAAGTCGGGGTCTAAATCTTGATCGAAATACAACCCGACTATGTGAACACCCTGCTCATTTTTTAATTGAGTAAGATAAGGCATCTCCACGGCACACGTAACGCACCAAACGCCCCATACATTTAACAGCGTCACCTTACCTTTAAGACTATCGGGAGTGTAGATAACATCAGGCTGCATCAAATCCGGTAACGAAAACTCAGGCAGCATTTTGTCTTGTACTTGTGAATCAAGCTCTCTTGGATCTGAAAATAATCCTTTGAATAGAAACACAACCAAAAGCAAAAATAGTACGAGCGGTATTACAACTAAACGGGCATTTTTCATAAAGGCCCACCACTTGTCTCATTAGCAGGCGTATTAGTAGCAGCGTTGTGTGAAGATGCCGATGAGTGCGAAGTACCCGCACTAGACACTTTTACATTTTTCAGCGCGTTTTTAACCTTTTGCACTTTTGCGATCCTATAGCGTTTATCGCTAATAGAAAAAACACCACCTAACGCCATCACGACCGCGCCTGCCCATAGCCAGATAACAAAAGGCTTAATGTAAATTCGAATTGCCCAGGCACCATTATCAAGAGGTTCTCCCATAGCGATAAACACATCTCGTGTTATCGTAGAATGAATTGCTGCTTCCGTCATTGGCATACGCTGAACGGTATAAAGTCGTTTCTCTGGCTCTAGCCTTACCACTTTTTCGCCATTCTTATAAACGTCAAAAACTCCTGCATCGGCATTGTAGTTTGGACCATCCGCGCGCTTAACATCAGTAAAGGTGAAGTCGTAACCACCTAAACTTACTGTTTCACCCACGTCCATCCTGATATCCCGCTCTAGCTCATAATTAGACACAAGCGTTATACCAATAATAGAAATAGCAAAGCCAACATGGCCTAACACCATGCCCCAGTGGCTGGGTGTTAATTTCTTAAGTGAGTGAAGTGTGCCACTCTCATTGGGCATAGACGACACCCTTTGAATAACCTCTTGCACTGTCATAACCAATATCCAAAATACCAGCACCATTCCGAGCACGCCCATATAAGTTGGCGTGTCATAGGCAAAATTCACAAGCACGCCAGCGCTTAACGCAATACCTGATGAAATGAGAAGCTGTTTCTTTAAATCACCTGCCTTTTGATGCTTCCATCGAGTTAATGGCCCAAGGCCAAGCATAAGTACAAAAGGTACAATCAGAAGTGTAAACATTTGGTTGAAAAACGGCGCTCCAACGGAAATGCTACCTAAACCTAACTCTTTGTGAACTAGAGGAAATAATGTCCCTAGCAGCACAACAAGGGTAGCGGCGCACAAGAAGACATTGTTCCCCATGAGCAATACTTCGCGCGAAAACGCTTGGTATCGGCCCGGACTTTTAAGTGACGCAGCTCGCATGGCATACATTAATAAACCAAAGCCACTGAGCACAATAAGGATCCCCAAGATAAATAGCCCTCGAGTAGGATCGCTGGCAAAAGAATGCACCGATACAATCACCCCAGAACGCACTAAGAAGGTTCCCAGTAAACTCATGCTAAAAGCTGCTATCGCGAGCAACACTGTCCATGATTTAAATGCTTTTCGCTTTTCAGTTACAGCAAGAGAGTGCATTAGTGCCGTTCCTACCAGCCAAGGCATGAATGAGGCATTTTCTACCGGGTCCCAAAACCACCAGCCTCCCCAGCCAAGTTCGTAATAGGCCCACCAGCTACCAAGGGCAATACCTACGGTAAGAAATGCCCAAGCCGCGATAACCCATGGCCGAGACCACCTGGCCCAGGTTGAATCTAACTGCCCTGATATTAGCGCTGATATAGCAAATGCAAACGCCACCGAAAACCCAACGTAGCCCATGTAAAGCATTGGAGGGTGAATGATCATGCCAAAGTCTTGCAGCAGCGGATTCAAATCCCGCCCATCAACAGGGAAAAATGGCAGCATGCTGTCAAAGGGATTTGATGTCAGCAGCATAAACAAATAAAACCCAATGCCGATCATTCCCAGCACAGAAAGAACTCGTGCGACCATCGCCAAAGGGATCCCTCGGCTAAAAATGGCTACAGCTACCGTCCATAAAGAAAGCATTAGCACCCATAATAAAAATGAGCCTTCATGGCCTCCCCACACAGCGGTAATTTTGTAATATATAGGCAGCTTGCTGTTTGAATGCTGTGCAACGTAGGCCACGCTGAAGTCATCGGTAACAAATGCGTACGTTAAACACACATAGGCAATAAGTGTAAAAACAAAGAGCCCGATGGCCAGAGGTTTCGCTGTTGCCATAAGAGTTTCATGCTGACGATGAGCTCCCCATAGCGGATATACAGCCAATAAAATAGACAGTACTAAGGCTAATGTCAGGGCAATGTTACCAATTTCAGGGATCATTAATACAGCCCTCCGTTTTTACCTGCCGAACTGCTAGCCTCATTGGTCGCCGAGTTATAGCCTAAGCTCTCAGTTGGCTTAACGTGTTTAATCCCTTTCATTTTTTCAGCCAATTCCGGCGGCATATATTCTTCATCGTGTTTAGCGAGGACTTCTTGGGCGTTAATCTGTCTTTTTTCAGTGAGTACACCTGTAGCAACAATTCCCTGACCCTCACGAAACAGATCCGGCAAAATGCCCGTAAATGTCACCGTAACAGTTGGCCCTGTATCTACCAAATCGAAACTTACGGCAAGGCTTTCGGGGTCGCGACTTACGCTACCTGGCACTACCATTCCGCCTATCCGTAGGCGCTGACCTACCTGTGGTTTTTGTCCGTTTTTACCCTCAATGATTTCGCTTGGTGTGTAAAACAGGTCGATACTGTCATTCAATGCGTAAAGCATCAGCCCAATTGCACTGGCAACTAAAAGGCCGATTGTAGCGACTACAGCTAAACGCTGCTTACGTCTTGGGTTCATGCAACTATCTCACTTCGATATATAGAAAATGGAAAAATATTAATCACAATCCGCGTCTCGTCGACGCTACTGACTTAGTCGATTTTATTCTGCGCGCTTTTATGCGCTCTTTGAATACGCGCTCTGCGCTCTCGCTCTTTGATCACTGCTCTAAGCAGTGTTTTTTGTTTGAGGTAGCTTTGCACCGCAATCACGGCCATAGCTCCAAAGGTAATAAAAAACGATATCCAGACGTAAAACGCGTAGCCGCCCATGGCGATAAAGCTAGCAAAGGAGTCAAACTGCATTTTTAAGCCTCCTTTTCTAATCGCTGTTGAGCGAGCGCTTGTACCCAAGGACGGTGTAGTTCTCGCAATACAATTTCATTGCGTAATCGAATTGTTGTTACTGCACCTATAAAAAGAGCAAAGCCCAATAAGTTAATAAGTAGCGGCCAAAGCATTTCCGGTGCTATGGATGGGTTATCAAATTTACTTATCGTCGCTCCCTGGTGAAGCGTATTCCACCATTCAACGGAATAATGAATAATAGGGATATTGACAACGCCCACCAACGCCATGACACCTGCGGCCTTGCCAGCCTGCTGTTTGTCCTCAAACGCGCCATACAAAGCAATTACGCCAACATACAAAAACAATAAAATTAGTTCGGAAGTCAATCGAGCATCCCACACCCACCAAGCGCCCCACATAGGTTTACCCCACGCAGCTCCAGTAAAAAGTGCGACAAACGTCATTACAGCGCCAATAGGGGCCATGGCTATCATAGTCATATATGCGGTACGCCACTGCCATACCATACCTACAAGCGCGGCCACCGCCATAGCTACATACGTGCCCATGGACAAAATAGCGCTTGGCACGTGGATATAAATAATACGAAAGGAATCACCCTGCTGATAGTCTTGCGGAGCGAAAGCAAGCCCCCATACAGTTCCAACAACAAGACAAATACACGCACCAGCCCAAAACCAAGGCTGTAACGTTATGCAAAGCTGATAAGCTCGCTCAGTTTTTGCGTAAGGATGTAACCACTTCCACATCAGTTTTGACTCACTTTTAAAGAATACGCTATCGCAAAAGGCGCTATTGCAGCCGAGAGCAATAGCATGGCGGCAATAATAGCAATTTGCGGGTAATAAGGTAATTGCAGTGCGGCAGAATCCACAGCAGATGTGGCAAAAATTAGTAACGGAATAAAAACGGGAATTAGCAACAGAGCCAACAATACCCCACCTTTCTGCAGTCCCACTGTTAAACCAACCGCAATGGCGCCAATGAATGACAGCAAAGGCGTGCCTAGTAACAAAGTAATAATAAGCGCCACATACATATCAAATGTTAAATTTAAAAACATCGCCAATAGAGGTGAGAGCACAAGCATAGGAACAAAGCTCACTAACCAGTGTGCACATACTTTCACTGCGCTAATGCCAGCCAAAGACATACCAGAAAGCACATATTGCTCCATGGTGCCATCTTGAAAATCATCGCGGAACATACGCTCCATTGCCATGAGCGAAGACAAAATCGCAGCAATCCACAGTACTCCAGGACCAATCCTCTGTAACGTATCTGGCGATGGGCTAACCCCTAGTGGAAACAAAGTAACTACCATCAGCAAAAACATGATCGGCTGAACCAGCTCCGCTTTTTGCTTAAACGCTATGTGCATATCTCTGACAAAAATGCCTTGGTATAACGACATTAAAATCGATACTCCAAATCGAATACTCTGTACCTGCCCGCTTCTTCAGACAAAGCTTGGTGAGAGGTCGTTATAACAACCCCACCGTTTTCAACATGATGTTTCATAAATTGCTCAAGCAGTGCTACGCCTTTTGTATCGAGGGCAGTAAAAGGCTCATCTAAAACCCACACACTCGCTTTTTTTAACCACAATCGAGAAAGTGCAACTCGACGTTGCTGTCCTGCTGATAGATAACGCACAGGAACATCTTCAAGCCCTACCAGCCCGATGCGCGCTAACGTTTCATAAAGTGCATCGTCATCTGCATTTGCACTATGTTGCGCAAGCCAGAACTTCAAATTATCTATGGCAGACAGGCTGCCGTTTGTACCGCTTTTGTGGCCTAAATACACCAAGTTTGACAAATACGCAGATGCATTTACGGCAATGTCTACAGAATTAAATCGTACAGTCCCCGAGTCAGGTGCACTCAGTCCTGTTAAAATTCGCAGCAAACTTGTCTTACCCGCACCATTTGGCCCTCGTAAGTAAAGAAGATCTCCGGCATCTACCGACAGAGAAATGCCCTCGAACAAGGTTCTATCTCTTTTGATGCAAGTTATTTCACATGCTTCTAGCACTACTAAGCCAGCCTTAGTCACAAAATAGATCTTTAAAAAATGGCCATAGTTTATCACAGGATGACTTTTTCGCAGTCGCGAATATCAATTAAATATGATTTACTTCAAAGGTATTTCTAATAAAAAATTAAGGCCTTAGCCCACTAAATATAGGTTTCACCTGTGCATTTAGGCAGATAAAAGTGAACAGATATACCTAGGGCGTGAGGTGGATAAATACATAGCTAAAGTCGTAGCTAAAATCATCAACAAACTCATCGCAAAAGATATCTAAAAAACTAAAGGCCTGCTTTAATATCACTAAGGAAAACGACCTTTAGGCCGATAGCTCAACTATGACGCAGCAACTCTCCAACATCCTTGCCAACATTATGCAAAGCGCCTCGAAAGCTTCTGTGCAAGATGCTACACGGAGCGCTTCGCCAAACGAGGTTCAGAATAGGACCACTAGCACAGCACCAAGTGCAGTGTTGAATCCAGCGCAAAGTAAAGCGCTTACGCAAGCGGCTGCTCTAGATAACGCAGCTAAAGTCGTGATTGCTAAACTACCTGAAAATATTCTTGCCATTAATTCACCTCAATTAAATGCAAACATACGCTTACCAAACGGGCTATCTTTTCACTCGTCACAGCAAATTCAGTTACTTTCTCTGGGCTCGGTTCAAACTAGTTCTGCTCAAGCTAACTCAGCGCAAACCCGATCGATACAAGCGGCCTTAACTTCAACAGGCATTGTTTCGCAAGAAATTAATATTCCATTTGATAAGCAAGGCCAACTTTTCAAAGCCATTGCCGAGGCTTTAAAGAACGTGGACGGCACAGCTGTATCACTGAAAGCACAGGTATTTGCGGTAACCAACAAAGAAATCTCGCTCAATGTAAATGGCGAAAAGCCACTTAAATTCCCAACGACGCAGTTAGACGCAAAGTTATTATCGTCATTTCAAAGCCTTGTCGGTAAAAATGTGACATTAGCCATGAGTCGCACGCAAAGCGGTAATATTTCTCTTAGCGTATCTTCCAATCAGCCAGGTCTTAGCGGGCAGAATGGAAAAGGCATATCACTGGGAAATGTAGATATAAAAATGCAAAGCCAATTCATTGAGAGCGCCCTCAAACAGGGCGCTGTGGCTATATCTCAAAACGATAGGACGCCCTCGGCATTAAAGGCTTTTATGCCCACACCTTTGGATGCGGGGAACAACACATTAAAAACCGTCAGCTTGTTGTCTTTGTCTGCTAAAAACAGTTCAAACGCTACGCTTACTGTACATACGGCTAGGAACAATGTGGTAACTACATTTACCATGCCGGAAAGCGCACTTTCAACGCCCCCTCTAGCAAAAGAACAAATACGCAATATTGAGATAAAGAAGCTTCCAGTGTCGCAACTTATAGGCTCGGAATCGTTCAAGGCAAATAACAGCGGTAGCACTGCCGCTTCTCAAGATGCCTCCTTTCAATATACTTCGCCCAGCAAAATACAGTTAGACAATCTCAAAGCATCGCCAGAAGTACTCAAAGGTAGTGAGGTGCATAAGGCTATTCAAGCACTTTCCAGGGTACTCCTCAATCAAACTGGAAATACAACCACCGCATTAGCCTCGCTTATTTCCATTGTTGAGGGGAATCCGAACTCGTTATCCAAAACTCAAGTTGAAGCTTCAATAGCGGACAAACAATCACCGTCTGCGGCAATATCAAGATTAATACAGCACATAAAAGGTCTTGATGTAGGTACTGCTCCCGCTGCATTATCTAAACTGCATCAAGCAGAACAAAAACAAAACCTTTTACAAACCTCAACAAATTATCCGAGTAGCGAAGCCGAGAAACCTATTTCTGTGAATAAGGAAGTTGATGGTGGAAAGGCATCTTTAGGCAGCATTGCGCAATTACTGAAATCTGAGGCAAGAAATGCTTCAGTAAATCTGATAAACAACCTTTTACAGCAACTTTCAAATACAAATAGTAAACAGCAAACAACAGGGGCTGAACGCCTAAATGGCCTCAAAGAAGAGGCAAATACGCAAGTAGGTACAGGAACAAAAGCGATAGACGATAGCGGAAAGAGCAAAGCACCGAATGAGGTGTCAACACCGGAGTCAACGCTGCCGCAACGGATACAAAACTTATTAAGCAGCCCTGCACTTTTGGCAACGCCGTCGGCACTCGCTTCACCGGTTGCGGTATCGAGCTTTGTGCAAGGACTCGTTGCACTGGTGCAACTTGCGTTAGCTGGCAGGGCATTGCAACGACAACCCAGCTTAAAGGCACAGCTCGATGCACCTGATTCAATCGTTTCTAAGACGTTGGCAAGTGTGGGTGGAAACTCACAGCCAAGCAAAGTAAGTCAAGATTTGCATCAATTAGACAGTCGTCAGCAAATTCTCAGCCAGCTTAAAACGTTACTGGCAAATCATCAGCAAAGTAAATTGACTCAAGCCGACGCACGTATTCAAGGGCAAGATAGTTTTTACTATGTACTCCCCTCGCTCACCCAACATAATACGCCACCAGAGCTTCTCATTCAGCGCGAGCCTAAAAAGCAGCATGAACAACAAGAGAGTAAAGGGCAGCAGTCTCTGTGGAACGTTACCATGAAGTTGGATATAGGCACTGTTGGACAAGTACTTGCCAAGTCAAAAATAGACAAAGAGACAATTACCCTCGACTTATATGCCTCAAATGAAGTTATCTTGGCAAGAGTTGCCGACACATTGCCTTATCTCACTAAACGCTTGGAGGAACTTGGATTACAAGTAGAAAAGAGTAGTTTTCAGCGCGGGCATATTCCAGATACCCTCAATAGCCGTCCTCATCAAATTTTTGAGACTAGAGTATGAGTGCTAATTGCGAGAAGACAGTATGAGTACTGACAAACAGAACAAAGCTAAGCGGGCAATTGGTCTCAAATATGAAGGCGGAGACAAGAAAAACACCCCTAAAGTGGTAGCAAAGGGCTATGGCGACTTAGCCGAAGCGATAATTGCTATGGCTGAAGAGACAGGCATACTCATACATGAAGATCCCTATCTTAGCGAAGTGCTGGCTACATTGGATGTAGGTCAAGATATACCAGAATCCTTGTACTATGTTATCGCCGAACTTCTTGCCTATTCTTACGTGTTACAGGGGAAAGTTCCTCCTGGTTGGGAAAGTATAATTAAGAGGATTGATTTTGAGGTTTAAACAGCACAAACAAAAACGCCACAATGCGTTTTTAACAAATCTCTAAAACAACATGTGGCGTCTTTTTCTTTTAACGTGATATCACTTCGTTAACAGCCTTAATTACCTGCTATTACCTAAACAGTACTTTCTCTTTATTAAACCAATGAATACAGAACATTATTAATCCAATAGCGATGACTGCGGTAGAGGTAAAAATGCCAAACAATGCGAAGTAGTCCATCGTTCCTTTGAACAGTTCCTTCATAGCAAGTGCAACATTAGTCAGGGGCACCCAAACCCATGCTCCTTTTAGCTCAACGCCCGGCATCATGGCAATTAGCACGGGGAAGATCACGACCATGATTAAAGACCCCATGTAACTTTGCGCCTCTTTAAACGAGCGTGCATATATCGATAGTGAGAGTAGGATCGCGGCAAACACAGCAACAACCGGCACGAGCATAAGAAAGATAAGTACAAAATCGACTATGCCTATCATCGACATAACTTCAACAACAAATTCAATTGCCATGCCCTGAGATAAAACAATACCCCAAACAGCCATGGAAGATACGGTGATGAGAGCAGTAATGATACCCGCGGCGCTTACCGTAAAGAACTTGCCAAGTACCAGTTTGTATCTGTCCATTGGTGAAATTAGCAGTGTTTCCAGCGTACCTCTTTCTTTTTCCCCTGCCCCCAAATCAGCAGCGGGTGCCATAGCCCCCTGTAAGCACAAGATAAAAATGAAGTAAGGTAAGAAGCCGCCAATACGCTCGCCCCAAACCTCTCTATCATCAGCTACGTTTTGCTTTTCTATCGAAATAGGTTTTAGCAAAGCTTCTTGTTGCGCTTCATTTAACCCCAGCTCGGTAAATGCCGCTAGCTGAAATTCGTCCATATAAACGTCAATGATTTCGGCTACTCGCCCATAGACTTTGTTAAGCCCTGCATCATTTAAATAAAGCCCAATTTTATGCTGTCCCGATGCCAAAATATCTGCATCAAAAGTGTCAGGTATTACTAACACAAAGTCTAAAGTTTCGTTTTTGATCAACGTGGCGTAGTCACTCTCGTTCTCAAAAGCACCGTCAACACTCACCAATTCAAACTTTTCAGACGCCTCAGCAAAAGATTCTACAATGTCAGGCGCATATGCTTCACCAACGATGGCATATTTTAGAATTTCATTTTCCGCTTTTTCAGCGGCATTACTCATAAAGAAAATGCCTACGCCGAAAATAGCAGGGAACAGTAAAAGCGGTAACAGAATCATAAAGATAATGGTTTTTTTATCCCGCAATAACTCTTTAAATTCCTTCTTAAAGATTAACCACATTGCTCTTCTCCTGTGATTCTGTTGACAGTGTTTTAAGGAAACTCTTATGCATCTGCCCATCAGACAGTGCGCTGAACGCAGCAAGTGAGTCATTAAATACAGTTTCGCCCTGATTGATGACGGTGACCTTGTCACACAGCGCTTGCACCTCATCTAAGTGATGGGTGGAGAAGATCACCGGCGTTCCTTTATCTTTCAATCGTTGAATAAACTCCATAACGGTACTGGTCGCCATAATGTCCAGGCCGGTAGTGGGCTCATCAAGTACTACAAGCGAGGGCTCGTGAATAACAGCACGTGCAATGGATACTTTTTGCTTCATACCTGATGAGAAATTCTCAGCGCGTCTTTCCAAAAAGCTCTGCATATCGAGCAAATCAGCCATTTCTTCTATACGCGCGTTAATGGTACTTTTCGACAAACCATACAACTCACCAAAATAGCTGATATTTTCACGACCTGTTAATCTGCCGTACAGACCAGTAGAGCTTGATAAAAAGCCGATTTTCTTTCGTGCAACATTTGGATTTGCCAATACGTCTTGACCGTCTATCGTCACGCTTCCGCTATCAGGGCGTAGCGCTGTAGACAGCATGCGAAGTGTGGTTGTCTTTCCTGCGCCGTTAGGCCCTAGCAGTCCGAGTACCTCACCGCTTTGACAGGTAAATGATACATCTCTTACAGACTGGAAGTAGCGTCCTTTTAAGCGTGGGTCTTTTTTCTCTTGCTCGCTAAGCTTTTTGGGGTTTTCCACCTCAAAACGTTTAGCGAGGCCAGTTATTTCAATCATGGATGCGTCCCTCTCCTCGTTTATTATTATTTTCTTCGACTATGCTTATCGAAATGTCGACTCACAGGTTTCTATTTTGATGTAATACGAACTCGTTTTATTACTTTTATAGCGATGGCAACTACTTATACTAAACAGTAAAACTGCCGCCTCTACAAATCTATAGTCTTTGTTTTTTATTCTTAATTACAGAATTCATTTAATTTTTGGCTTGCGCAAGATAACTACCAATAATAAGTGTTAGCAAATGTGTTATCTGAAAGCCGTTTTTTCGTTTACTGGCCATAAAAAAACCCGCTTAAAGGCGGGTTTTTAAATGAATCTCATTGATAATAGTCAGTTTGGATAAAGTTCGTACTTACGACTCTTCGTTTACGTCTTCACTATTATCTACTGCAACCTTACTAGGCAAAAGCAATTCTCTTAACTTTGCTTCAATTTCATTTGAAACTTCAGGGTTGTTTTTCAAAAATTGCATGCTGTTTGCTTTACCCTGACCAATGCGATCAGAGTTGTAGCTATACCAAGCACCTGCTTTATCAATGAGCTTATGCTTAACACCTAAATCAATCAATTCGCCATGCTTAGAAATACCTTCACCGTACTTGATGATAAACTCGGCTTGCTTGAAAGGAGGAGCAATCTTATTTTTAACAACTTTTACGCGAGTCTCGTTACCAACAACTTCATCGCCCTCTTTAACAGAACCAATTCTTCTGATATCCAAACGTACCGACGCATAGAACTTAAGTGCATTACCACCTGTCGTTGTTTCAGGGCTTCCGAACATAACGCCAATCTTCATACGAATTTGGTTGATGAAAATCATCATTGTATTCGAGCGCTTCAAGTTACCTGTAATTTTACGCATGCTTTGCGACATCATTCTCGCCGCAAGACCAACGTGTGAATCACCGATATCGCCTTCAATCTCTGCACGTGGTGTTAACGCTGCTACTGAGTCGACAACAATAACGTCTACAGCACCAGAGCGTGTCAGCATGTCACAAATCTCTAGCGCTTGTTCACCGGTGTCTGGCTGAGAAACCAGTAGCTCATCAATATTAACACCAAGCTTTTCTGCGTAAATTGGGTCAAGTGCGTGTTCTGCATCAACGAACGCACAAGTTTTGCCCTGACGCTGAGCTTCAGCAATAACTTCAAGTGTAAGCGTTGTTTTACCCGATGACTCAGGACCGTAAATCTCAACAATACGGCCTAGGGGCAATCCACCAGCACCAAGCGCAACGTCTAGCCCAAGCGAGCCCGTAGAAATAGTTTCTACATCCATTGTCTTGTTTTCGCCCAACTTCATAATTGAGCCTTTACCAAATTGCTTTTCAATTTGGGATAACGCTGCATCTAATGCTTTGCTTCTATTCTGATCTGTCATCTTAACTATGCCTATGCTTGATCTTTGGTGCGTCACATCTTTGATTGTATGGACACGGGTGGGAGTGAGACCGCTGCTGCTTGTTCTTACTCGCCTGTAATTTGTTATGCTGTTTAGCGATTACTTTACGCGCTTTATTTATTCCCAATGGGTTGCTACTTGCTTTTATGAACGCACTTTTAAATACGAATTTTTAAACAAGAACTTCTATAATCATACCCTAACAACTTCTACACACATTCTATACTGTACAAGCATACAGTTTCAACCAGTGTTTTAATTATTTTGTCTTGCAAAACGGTACAACACAAAAAGACATTTAACCGCTGTCTAGCTGATACTAAAACTTTTACAAATAAGCTCAATATTCATGTTTGCGGCTGCTCAACAGTTACACTTCGCTAAGCATTTTCAATGCATAATTGAGAGCAAACTTCACCGCTTGACCGCGAACATCATCTCTATTGCCACTGAATACTTGTTTTACTTGCTGTGCATGAGTACCGCATATAAAACCGAACCACACAGTGCCAACAGGCTTACTTTCACTACCGCCGCCGGGCCCAGCGATGCCGCTAACCGTAATCACTAGTTCTGCACCGCTTCGCTTTTGAACACCCGCCGCCATTTCAGTTACGGTCTGTTCGGAGACAGCGCCATATTTTTCCAACGTTTCGCTTTTTACCGATAACTCACAGTTTTTAGCCGCGTTCGAATAAGTAACCCAAGACTGATTAAACCAGTCTGAACTGCCTGCAACACTGGTAAAAGCAAACGCAATTCCTCCACCTGTACACGACTCTGCAGTCGATGCCGTCCACTTTTTAACACGCAATACATCGCCAATAGCCATCACTTGAGTAGTTAACGCGCTATCAATCGTTAAAGGTATGGTTTTTGTGTCGGAATCGGTTGAAAATGGCGTAGTCATGTCAATTTATCATCAGCGTGTTTGGTAGCGGAGAGTTTATCATTTATTTGTTACCATACGCATTAACACCGTTAACAAATCTATTGAGGTCGTTTTTTGGAATCACATACTCCTATGATGCGCCAATACCTTACGATTAAGGCGCAGCATCCGAATATTCTCTTGTTTTATCGCATGGGCGATTTTTATGAATTGTTTTTTGATGATGCCAAAAAAGCCGCAGAACTCCTCGACATTTCGTTAACTGCCAGAGGTAAATCTGGCGGCGACCCCATCCCAATGGCTGGGGTACCCTATCATGCGGTAGAAAGTTACCTGTCTCGCTTGGTTAAAATGGGGGAGTCGGTAGCGATATGTGAGCAGGTTGGCGATCCGGCTACCAGCAAAGGGCCAGTAGAGCGACAGGTCCAGCGTATTGTCACACCAGGTACGGTTACCGACGAAGCGCTTTTAGAAGAGCGGCGAGATAATATATTAGCCGCAGTGTGTGGCCACTCTATGCATTATGGCTTAGCCACGCTGGACGTTACTAGCGGACGTTTTGTAGTATTTGAATGCGATAACGATGAAAATTTGTTAGCGGAAATACAGCGAGTTAATCCAGCCGAACTGCTCTATCCAGAAGGTTTCGAGCAACTCTCACTCATTGAGAACCGAAAAGGATTAAGAAGACGTCCTGAATGGGAATTTGATATTGATACCGCAGATGAGCAGCTTAATCTACAGTTTGGAACTAAAACCCTCGATGGTTTCGGACTTAAAGGTATCACCAAAGGCTTAGGCGCAGCGGGTTGCGTATTACAATATGTAAAAGACACCCAGCGAACCGCCCTACCCCATATTAGACAAATACAAACCGAACAGCAGGACAGCCGCGTTCAGCTAGACGCAGCGACAAGGCGCAATTTAGAGCTCACCCATAACTTATCTGGCGGTCAAGAAAACACGCTTTTTAGTGTGATGGACACCACCACAACGGCCATGGGTAGCCGTATGTTGCAACGGGTTATCCACTCGCCGCTTACCGACCAACATGAACTTGAGAGTCGATTAGACGCCGTAGAAGCCTTTATTGAAGATAACCCTGATGATATTCGCAGCGCCCTTAAGCACATTGGTGACATTGAGCGTATTATGGCGCGCTTAGCTCTCCGGTCTGCACGGCCTAGAGATTTTGCCAGATTAAAAAACGCGTTTAACGCATTGCCTGACTTACACGACGCATTATCGCGCTATGAAACGGGGCAAATAAGGCAAATCAGCCAAACTGTCGGTACTTATCCCGAGCTGCAAACGCTGCTTAATCACGCCATTATTGATAACCCGCCTGTTATCATCCGAGAAGGTGGCGTAATAGCACCTGGCTACAACGAAGAATTAGACGAATTGCGAGCCCTCTCTCAGGGTGCTACCGACTATCTTGATGCAATGGAACGCCGAGAAAGAGAGCGCACTGGCATTTCCACCCTAAAGGTAGGCTATAACCGAGTACATGGCTTTTTTATAGAAATAAGCCGCGCCAACAGCGCAAATGCACCGGCGGAGTATATCCGTCGCCAAACGCTTAAAAATACCGAACGCTTTATTACCCCAGAATTAAAAGAGCACGAAGACAAGGTGCTTAGCAGTCAAGGCGCGGCGCTTGCACTTGAGAAAAAGCTGTACGAAGCACTATTTGATGCGTTTACGCCGCACTTAAATAACCTAATAGACAGTGCCGCTGCACTGGCAAAACTCGATGTTTTGTGTTGTTTCGCCGAACGGGCAATTGCTTTGGATTGGCACAGGCCAAAGCTCAGTAACGAGTGTGCACTTACTTACGAGGAAGGGCGTCATCCTGTTGTCGAAAATGTAATGAAAACACCATTCATCGCCAATCCACTGCAACTAGATACCGCTCGACGAATGCTGATAATTACTGGCCCGAACATGGGTGGTAAATCTACTTACATGCGTCAAACAGCGCTTATTGCTCTGCTAGCGTGCATAGGTAGTTTCGTTCCAGCTCAGCAAGCGCATATAGGGAAATTAGATCGTATCTTCACCCGTATTGGTGCATCTGATGATCTTGCTTCAGGGCGCTCAACCTTCATGGTAGAGATGACAGAAACGGCCAATATTTTAAACAACGCTACAGAAAACTCCTTGGTGTTAATGGACGAAATTGGTCGCGGTACGAGTACTTACGATGGACTGTCACTGGCGTGGGCATGTGCAAGTTACCTTGCCAAGCAGCTTAATGCCTACACCCTTTTTGCTACCCATTACTTTGAACTAACCGAGCTGCCAGACACACAGCAAGGTGTGGTCAACGTGCATTTGGATGCTGTTGAGTTTGAAGATACTATTCGCTTTATGCACACGGTATCAGAAGGAGCAGCAAGTAAGAGTTTCGGGCTACAGGTAGCCCAGTTAGCTGGTGTACCAAAAGCGGTTATTCAAGCGGCTCAACTTAAGCTAGCGGCATTAGAGTCTTCTCATATTATGACTCAAGGGGAAGAGAGTGCGCCCGATAAGGCAGCAGGCACATCTAAAGCTACATCTGAGCCTGCATCAAAGGCAAAGCCAAAAGGCCAAGCAGAACTGCTGTTTCCAGATAAACCCAACCCTGCTGTCGATGCTCTAGCGAACATATCTCCCGATGAACTCTCTCCGCGGCAAGCGCTCGACCTTATATACACCTTAAAGCGCTTAAGTCAGTCTTAGCCGCAAGGCCAAGTTTAGGTCACAACTAGCCTAAACTTGGCGTAAATCTGGCGTAAATTTGCACATCATGTAGGCAAATAGATTGTCTGTTTACATGGTTTTGCGTATACTATCGCCCCGTCCAAAGTGTAGATGGTTTCTTTCTGAAATCGGCCTATATTTACCATACAACCCTAACGTTCTAGGTTTCGCATGACACATTATATTTTCGTCACTGGTGGTGTAGTTTCATCGCTTGGAAAAGGTATTGCAGCAGCATCTCTGGCCGCAATTCTTGAAGCTCGCGGTCTCACCGTTACCATGTTAAAACTCGATCCTTACATCAACGTCGACCCGGGCACAATGAGCCCTATACAGCATGGTGAAGTATTTGTTACCGATGACGGTGCAGAGACAGACCTTGATCTTGGTCACTACGAGCGATTTATTCGCACCCGTATGACAAAACGCAACAACTTCACTACCGGCCGTGTTTACGAAGAAGTACTAAAACGTGAGCGTCGTGGCGATTACTTAGGGGCGACCATTCAGGTTATTCCGCACATTACTAACGAAATTAAGCGTCGCGTTATTGAAGGTGCTGAAGGTCATGACGTTGCCATCGTAGAAGTGGGCGGTACCGTGGGTGACATTGAGTCACAACCTTTCTTAGAAGCCATTCGTCAACTAGGCACTGAGGTGGGTCGCGAGCGTGCTATGTACATGCACTTAACACTTGTGCCTTATATGCCTGCGTCAGGTGAAGTGAAAACAAAACCCACTCAGCACTCGGTTAAAGAATTGCGCTCTATTGGTATTCAACCAGATATTCTTGTGTGTCGTTCTGTAGGTGCACTACCTACCAGCGAACGCTCTAAAATTGCGCTTTTCACCAACGTAGCAGACAAAGCGGTTATCTCGTTAAAAGATGTGGATAGTATTTACCGCATTCCAGCTGCGCTTAAAGCACAAGGCATGGACCAGCTTGTTGTCGACCGCTTTGGGTTTGATTGCCCAGAAGCCGATTTAGTTGAGTGGGAACAAGTACTTTACGCAGAGTCCAACCCAACTGCCGAAGTGAATATAGGCATGATTGGTAAATATGTTGAATTACCCGATGCTTATAAGTCGGTAAACGAAGCATTAAAACATGCAGGCCTTAAAAATAGACTGACAGTCAACATTCACCATATCGACTCTCAAGATGTGGAGAGTAAAGGAACGCAAATACTTGAAAAGCTAGACGCTATCCTAGTGCCCGGCGGTTTTGGTGAACGCGGCATCGAAGGTAAAATTGCAGCAGCTCGCTACGCCCGAGAAAATAAAGTTCCATATTTAGGTATTTGCCTTGGGATGCAGGTTGCACTTATTGAGTTTGCTCGAAACGTTGCAGGCATGGCCAATGCCAACAGTACTGAATTCGACCCTGAAACTGCATATCCTGTAGTAGGTTTAATAACGGAGTGGTTAGACGCTGCTGGAACTACCGAGACACGCACTGAAACATCAGATCTTGGCGGTACAATGCGATTGGGCAGCCAGCTGTGCCATTTAATTGAAGGCACCAAAGTTCATGAGATATATGGGAACGTTGAAATTTACGAGCGTCACCGTCACCGCTACGAAGTGAACAACAACTTACGCGATGAAATCGAAGCTGCAGGCCTTAAGGTAAGTGGTTTGTCCACTGACAAACGACTTGTAGAAGTTATAGAAATACCTGACCATCCTTGGTTTATCGCTGGTCAGTTCCACCCTGAATTTACTTCAACACCTCGCGATGGTCACCCATTGTTTAAGGGGTTTGTTGAAGCCGCGGGTAAATATCAAAAAGAAAATCACTAGTTTCTAATAAAGGGAACGCTTTCCCGTTGCGTTCCCACATCAAATGTTGAGGAAATAACATGGCGAAAATTAGTCGCATAATCGGACGTGAAATCTTAGATTCACGCGGTAATCCAACTGTAGAAGCAGACGTTTACTTAGAGTCTGGCGTAATGGGTCGTGCGGCTGCACCATCTGGCGCGTCTACTGGTAGCCGCGAAGCATTAGAACTGCGCGACGGCGACAAGTCTCGTTACCTTGGTAAAGGTGTAACTAAAGCAGTAGCGGCTATTAACGACGCAATTGCTCCAGCGCTGCTAGGCAAAGACGCACTTGCACAGTCTGATATCGATCAGGTGATGATTGACTTAGACGGCACCGAAAACAAAGAGACTCTTGGCGCTAATGCTATTTTGGCTGTGTCTCTTGCAGTTGCAAAGGCAGCCGCGCTTGAAAAAGGCGTTGCACTTTATGAGCACATCGCTGACCTAAATGGTACGTCTGGCCAATACTCAATGCCGGTGCCTATGATGAACATCATCAATGGTGGCGAGCACGCAGACAACAACGTTGATATTCAAGAATTCATGGTTCAGCCAGTTGGCGCGAAAAGCTTTAAAGAAGCACTGCGTATGGGTGCTGAAATCTTCCACGCGCTTAAGAAAGTGCTTTCAGCGAAAGGCCTTAACACAGCAGTAGGAGATGAAGGTGGTTTTGCACCTAACCTTAGCTCAAATGCAGAGGCACTTGCTGTTATCGTGCAAGCAGTTGAAAACGCTGGCTACAAAATGAATGAAGACATTACTCTTGCGCTAGATTGTGCCGCGTCTGAATTCTACAAAGACGGTAAGTATGTGTTGTCTGGTGAAGACAAGAGCTTCGATTCTGAAGCGTTTGGCGACTATTTAGCCGACCTTTCTTCACAATACCCTATTGTATCTATCGAAGATGGCTTAGATGAAAGCGACTGGGATGGCTGGGCGAGCTTAACGAAGAAGATTGGTGACAAAGTACAGCTTGTTGGCGATGACTTGTTCGTCACTAATACCAAAATTCTTAAGCGCGGTATCGATAACGGTATTGGTAACTCAATCCTTATCAAGTTCAACCAAATTGGCTCGCTAACAGAAACGCTTAATGCAATTAAGATGGCGAAAGACGCTGGCTTCACTGCTGTTATCTCTCACCGTTCTGGCGAAACTGAAGACGCGACCATTGCTGATTTAGCGGTAGGTACTGCTGCAGGTCAAATCAAAACTGGCTCTCTTTGCCGTTCTGACCGTGTAGCTAAGTACAACCAACTTCTACGTATCGAAGAAGCGCTTGGTAGTGCAGCAACCTATAATGGTCTTTCTGAAATTAAAGGTCAGTAAAGCGTTGCCTAATATAGCTCAACGAGAGTAGACAGGCTCTACCTTTGAGAAGGCGTTAGTGCTACATGTACTAACGCCTTTTTTGTTTTTAGTGCAACTGAGGGCAAATTTTAATTGGGCGCTGAGGGATGGTTATTCTCAAACAAAGACTAATTCTTGTTTCTAGAAGTGGCTAGCTTCTCATATTCTTGATACGGTTAGCGCAGAGATAGTTAAAACGCGATGTTAACGTGAGCACAAACAGTCATCCGCCAAAAACACAATCAGGTTTTTTTAACGACTTAGGCGAACTGGGTGGTAATCACGCACAGTTTTCTGAAGTGTGTACGGCGCTGTACGAAAGGGAGCTTTTGTTTATTGCACACAGCGGGATCACTAATGCGTCTATTCTTAAACGCCGAATCGGCGGATTACCTCATCACATTAGAAGCGTCGCTCGATATTTTGTCACTAACCCAACGCCTCTATCTACCGACACATACAACGGAAGCTGGTATGCCAAGCAGCCTAAAGCAGCACCTCGTTTACCTCAAGACACCGACGCAACTGCTCAGTGGTTTAGAAAACACGCAGATTATGGATTAATTGTTCCTGTATTGATAAAAACCATCGAAGGTATTCACCTTGAATTAGATGCTATCGACAAAACGATGTTGGTAGATGATGTCGTTCATTTGAACAAACACGGTTGGTTTACAGTTGAAGGAATCAATCGGGGAAACAGTCAGGAAGCTAAGCAAAGCGAGAAGCGGGCGAGTTCTCACGATGAAGACTCCTATAGAGAGTCACAACAAAAGGGACTTGAAAACCGCGGCTCTTTTGATAGCAAAGTTCTTCTTAAACCAACGAAAACTATCATGGCGAGCGCCTGCTCAGGTCATGCTTGGAACTTCAAATCTCGAGTATCACCGCGTGCACTGTCTATTAGAGAAATGCGGCTGTCTACTCAAATAAACTGGAAGAACTTTACCTTATTAAAATAAAGGACTTGTCGACGCTGCTTCTTTCTACCAAAGCGACAGTAGCAATGCGCCCACGAACAAAAATATGAATAAAAATACAAAAATAATAACTATCAATTCATTTAGAAACTTCCTCATACTAGTCAAAAAGAGTACAAACATACTAACCATGTCAAAAGTCAGACTCCTTATCTGCATTAGCAGCATTCAAACAGACGTTTAAGACATGAAACCAGAGAGTCTCCACCACCAATTAGGACAGGCATCCTAATATAGGCATCAAGATCAACTATTTCATAAAAATATAATCATTATGGTAAACAATGGTTGACGTTTAAGGCTCACATGGTTAAATTGTCGCTATAAATTTTGGTCTGCAAAGATAACTGAAAAATGCGTATCCGTTTTCTTCTTACACTACTCCTGATGGCAGCTAGACTGCACGGGTAGATTGCGACCAGCGATTAATTACACAAAACCCGTGCACAGCACGGGTTTTTTTTTAACTATTCTATTGAGAGAGCGTCATGACAAATCAAGTGAAAATCTTTGATACCACATTGCGAGACGGTGAGCAGGCCTTGCCAGCAAGTCTAAGTGCCAAAGAGAAGTTACAGATTGCGCTGGCGCTCGAGCGATTGGGCGTAGACATCATAGAAGCAGGTTTTCCTGTGTCTTCACCTGGCGATTTCCAATCAGTACAAATGATTGCGAAAGAGATTAAAAATTCTGTTATCTGCGGTCTGTCACGCGCCCTTCCCGGTGACATTGATGCATGCGGCCAAGCCCTTAGCGTAGCTGAGCAGTTTAGAATACATACCTTTATTGCCACATCGGAAATACACGTTGGTGCGAAATTACGCAAATCCCATGATGATGTGGTAGACATGGCCGTAGCTGCGGTAAAGCATGCCCGTAAATACACCGATGACGTGGAGTTTTCATGTGAAGACGCAGGCAGAACGCATATCGACTACCTGTGCCGTATGGTAGAAGCCGCTATTACAGCCGGCGCCGCCACAGTAAATATTCCTGATACTGTTGGCTACACAACGCCCACTGAGTTCGGCGGTATTATTCAGCAGCTGTTTAATCGAGTTCCTAATATCGATAAAGCCATTATCTCTGTGCATTGCCACAACGATTTGGGCCTAGCTGTTGCTAATTCACTCGCCGCAGTAGAGCAAGGTGCTCGTCAGGTGGAGTGCACTATTAATGGCATTGGTGAGCGTGCGGGTAACGCGTCGCTTGAAGAGATTGCAATGATCTTGCAAACCCGAAAAGGCTTGCTTGGTATTGATACCAATATTAACTCAACAGAAATCTCACGTACCTCGAAACTCGTCAGCCAATTATGCAATATGCCAGTTCAATCTAACAAGGCTATTGTTGGGGCCAACGCCTTTAGTCACTCGTCAGGCATACATCAAGACGGTGTCTTAAAAGCGCAAAATACCTATGAAATTATGACACCTGAGAGTGTCGGTATTAACAAGAACAACCTTAACCTAACCTCTCGTTCGGGTCGCCATGTAATAAAACACAGGCTAACCGAGTTAGGTTACAAGCCTGAAGAGTTTGATTTAGAGGCCGTTTACGACGCATTTTTGAAACTGGCTGATAAGAAAGGACAGGTCTACGACTATGACCTTGAGGCACTGTTGTTTTTCGATAAACAAAAGCACGACCAAGCGCACTATCAGCTTCTTTACCTTCAAGCTAATTCAGGCAGAGAAATTATCCCTAGTGCTACCGTAAAGATGAAAGTAGGTGAGCAAGAGATTACGCAAGCATGTACAGGTAATGGACCAGTAGATGCCGCATTTAAAGCCATAATCTCTATTTTGGGTCATGAAGACTTAGAAATTGTCGACTTTAAACTAGACTCGAAGGGCGAAGGTGCAGATGCATTAGCGCAAGTCAGTGTTATTGCCACATATAAAGAACGTCGGTTCCACGGTATCGGCTTAGCCACAGATATCGTAGAAGCCGGTGTAAAAGCATTGATATTCGTACTGAACAATACTTATCTGGCCGACCAGATTGATCAGCAAAAGAATCAACAAGAACGCGTTGTAGGAGAATAAATGAGCCAGTTTTCAATTGCCGTATTAGCCGGTGACGGTATCGGTCCAGAAGTTATGCAAGAGGCCAACAAGGTCTTAGATGCTGTAGAAAAGAAGTTTAGCATTACATTGAAGCGCACTGAGTTTCCCGTGGGTGGTTACGCTATTGATACCGAAGGCGAAGCGCTTCCAGCGAAAACGCTACTAGGTTGTGAACAAGCAGACGCGATTTTGTTTGGCAGTATAGGCGGGCCTAAGTGGGACACACTGCCACTTGAACAGCGTCCTGAACGCGCCGCGCTGCTTACTTTAAGAAGCCACTTCGATTTATTCAGTAACCTGCGACCTACCCGTATCTATCCTGGCCTTGAAGGTTTATCTCCACTTCGTGAAGACATCGCTAAGTCTGGCGTAGACGTATTGGTAGTGCGTGAACTTACTAGCGGAATATATTTTGGCCAACCCAAAGGTCGCGAAGGTGAAGGCGAAGAAGAGTTTGCCTACGATACCATGCGCTACAGCAAACGAGAAATTCGCCGCATCGCAGTGGCAGCGTTTGAAGCTGCGCAAAAGCGCCGCGGAAAAGTGACCTCAGTAGATAAAGCCAATGTACTGGTTACTAGTAGATTGTGGCGAGAAGTAGCAGAAGAAGTAGCAAAAGACTTTCCGGATGTAGAGCTAGATCATATCTACATCGACAATGCGACCATGCAAATAATGAAGAACCCCGCGCAATTTGACGTCATGCTGTGTTCAAACTTGTTTGGCGACATCGTATCTGATGAGTGCGCAATGATGACCGGCTCTATGGGGCTTTTACCTTCAGCTAGCATGAATGAAGAAGGATTTGGCTTATACGAGCCTGCAGGCGGTTCAGCGCCAGATATCGCGGGACAAGGTATTGCAAATCCCATCGCTCAAATTTTATCAGCAGCTATGATGTTGCGGTTCAGTATGAACCTAAATGACGCCGCAGATGCAATAGAAAAAGCAGTGGTAGCGACTCTTGAAAAAGGCGTACTTACCGGCGAGTTGCTGCCTGAAGATAAAAGAGATCAAGCTTCAAGTACATCGCAAGTAGGCGATGAAATTGTTAAACAATTAATGGCGCAGGAGTAGAAATTCCACATGGCCAAGACCTTATATGACAAAGTATGGCAAGCACATATTGTTGACCAACTAGGCGATGACAGCCTAATTTATATCGATCGTCACCTAATTCACGAAGTAACTTCTCCGCAAGCTTTTGCTGGCCTTAACGAAAAAGGCCGTAAAGTGCGACGCCCAGAAAAGACTGTTGGTACTATGGATCACAGCATTTCAACCCGTTCACTTGCGATTGATGCCTGCGGCCCAGATAACGCGCTACAACTTCACACTCTTGCAAAAAACTGTGAAGAGCACGGAATTCAGCTTTACCCTGTCGGCCATCAAAAGCAGGGTATTGTGCATGTAATGGGGCCGGAGTTAGGACTCATTCAGCCTGGTATGACGGTAGTATGCGGAGACTCTCACACCGCTACACACGGAGCTTTTGGCGCTCTTGCTTTTGGAATCGGCACATCTCAAGTAGAGCATGTTTTAGCAACGCAAACCCTCAAACAAAGCCGCGCAAAAAGCATGCTTATTAATGTTAATGGCAAGCTTCCTGTAGGAATTACAGCGAAAGATATTATTTTGGCCATCATCGGCAAAATTGGCCATGCCGGCGCAACAGGGCATGTCATTGAATACGCTGGTGAAGCTATACGCAGTCTTACAATGGAAGAGCGTATGACTGTGTGTAATATGAGTATTGAAGCAGGTGCAAAAGCAGGTTTAATTGCGCCAGATGACGTTACTTTTAATTACCTAAAAAATCGTGAATATGCGCCGAAAGACCAAGCATGGGATGAAGCCCTAGCCTATTGGAAAACCTTATATACCGAAGAAGGCGCAAGCTTCGACACTGTTGTTGAATTAGAAGCTGCCGATATAGCACCACAGGTTACATGGGGAACCAACCCAGGCCAAGTAATTGGGGTTAATACGCCTGTTCCTGCACCTGAAGACTTTACCGACCCAATTGAAATAGAGAGCGCGAAAAAAGCGCTGAGCTACATGGGCTTAAAAGCTGGCGAAAAACTCGCTGACGTAGCAGTGAATCATGTTTTCATTGGCTCGTGTACCAATGGCCGTATAGAAGACTTGCGAGCTGCTGCTCACGTTGCCAAAAAAGGCAAAGTATCATCATCCGTTACCGCCATCGTAGTACCAGGCTCTGGGGCAGTAAAACGCCAAGCTGAAGCTGAAGGTTTAGATAAGATTTTCGAAGAGGCTGGCTTTGAGTGGCGCTTACCTGGCTGTTCAATGTGTTTAGGTATGAACGATGACAAACTTGTTTCTGGCGATCGCTGTGCATCTACCAGCAACAGGAATTTCGAAGGTCGTCAGGGCCGTGGAGCGCGCACCCACCTAGTGAGTCCGGCAATGGCTGCAGCGGCGGCTATTAATGGTCGTTTCGCCGACGTTAGAGATTATCAGGAGTAACACATGTCAGAACAAGGCTTTACACAACATACCGGCATAGCGGCTCCGCTAGATCAAGCTAACGTGGACACCGACCAAATTATTCCAAAGCAATTTTTAACCGGGGTTACCCGTATTGGCTATGGAAAGCATTTATTTCACGATTGGCGCTATTTAGATTTAAAAGAGCAAGAGCCAAACCCAGACTTCTCTCTCAATAAGCCTGAACATAAAGGCGCTAGCATTTTACTCGCCAGGGAAAACTTTGGTTGCGGCTCTAGTAGAGAGCATGCCCCGTGGGCGCTTGCAGATTTTGGCTTCAAAGCTGTAATCGCAACAAGCTTCGCTGACATTTTTTATGGTAACTGCATCAACAACCAGTTGGTTCCAGTCGCTTTAACGAGCGAACAAATGGATGCGCTATTCGATGCGGTAAAAGCAGATGCTGCTATTACCATTACTGTTGATTTACCTGCACAAACCGTTAGTTTTGGCGATGTATCATTTAGCTTCGATATTGCCCCTCACCACAAAACTAACCTAATAAAAGGTCTTGATGCCATAGGTCAAACACTAGAATTAGCTGATGCTATTGATGCATTTGAGGCAAAGCAACCTAGTTGGTTATAGACGTTTAGCATTACCTGCCCTGTTGCTGAAGACTAAACTGGCCAGCCTGGCCTTAGACGCAACAAACTGATAAAAGAAAAGCGAGCGTAATTTTATTACGCTCGCTTTTTTTATGGTGACTGATCCGTCCTAACTGTGAGCGTCCGGAAATCCCCACATTCAATTCATAAGTTAGCTACAGCATGATGTTCTTTTTTGCTAAGGAGAATGACCATGCAGCGTCTTCAACGAAGAGACATACAAGACTGGCTCAACCTATTTGAGCAACAAAAACAAAGTGTACTCACTGCGGTGGAGTTTTGTCGCCAACAGCAGATTAATGTTCAAACTTACTACACCCGACGTCGTGATATTCGGCTACAGCGAACAAGCAGCAAGTTCGTTCAGGTGAAGCGTGAAGTCACGAAGGTTGAATCCTACACCGAAGAAATGGCTGGCGACCTCCTCCTGAAATTGGGAAACGCTCAACTTAGCTTGCCAACCGATATTAACCCTCACTGGGTTGCTGCTGTGATGAAGGCATTGGGCGAATGAAGATGTTTGTTGAGCCTACCGACATTTATTTATGCACGGATATCGTCGACTTCCGCAAATCGATTAACGGCTTAATTGTCGTCGTTGAGCAGGATATGAACCTGAATCCGTTTCGCGATGCACTGTTTGTGTTTTGCAATAAAAAGCGCGATAAGCTCAAAATACTCTATTGGGATAAAACGGGCTTCGCACTCTGGTATAAGCAACTTGATAAGTGCGTCATAAATTGTAGGCATAAACGACATATCCATCTTGTCGATGGCAAGTAAAAACAAGGTATGTTCAACGTGTTGTTCAAGCAATTTAAGTGCGTTGAAAGGTGAAGTGGGTGTTGTCATAAGCGTGCTCCTGCTAGCAAAGTTTTTGCAAGCGCTTCCATCATGTTAAGGTGGGAACACGTTCCTCAATAAACCAAAACTCACCGGCAGGGTTATTTTCAAGGAAGTAATAATCGCCATTCACATCAACAAGTAAATCTATGGCTCCGTATTCAAGACCGTAACTGTGAACGAAGTCGAGACAGCGCTTTTCAATCACATGAGGTAATATATAGTGTTCGTAGCGAATATCGGCTTCGTAATTTCTGAAATCAATACGCGTACGCTCATCATCTTGTGAACAAATCTTTGCGGCAAATACTTTGCTGCCAATAACAGTAACGCGAAGGTCAAAAACCTTATCGAGGAAAGCCTGAAAGCTTGTAGGAAATAGCCGCACTGTCTCAATTTTGTCGAGATGCTCTGTAGTAATTTTGGTGGTAGGTAGACCGCTTCGATGAATAATATCTTCTGAACCAACTTTGTCTGCAGCTAGGAACGGTGATGACAGGGATTTGAGAACGATGCCATCTTTTGCATCGTTATAAAAATCTTTAACTGTTTCTGGTGAGTTAGTGATGAGTAAATCCAGCACCTTAAAGCCCATGCGATGCGCTCTTATCTGCTGCTCTTGTTTCCAATATGCTGAACGGTTGGCAAGGGGGTGACTTACCCAGAAACACTCAAGGCAGTGCAGAAGACCTTTAAATGCGTATTCGGTTTCCTGTTTTGCGTATGCAAGCTCTTGCGCATGTAATGACGTTTCTGAGAAGCTATATTCTGCTGGTTTACGTGTCCAGATGGCACTAATTGAAGAGATATCAATTTCCTCATCCGTTTTTAAACACCTTATACTTCCTAAGGGGAAGGCTTGCTTGTCATATGTTTTGAAACTGAACGAATAGTCAGCGGGAAACATATCAATATTTAAACGAAACACTTTTCCTTCAAAACGTGCTAACAACTTATCTGCATGAATGTCATTTTGATGGGTAATCACCACGAGTTGCTGGTTCAAAATAAAACTCCTTTTTTTTGTTGAAACTGCAGTTCTGGTTTATTCTCCAAATGGGTAGTTGAGTGGCACTCAAAATAATTATCTTGGACTTGGGCAAAGCGTAATTACTATAAGCAATTTCATACATTCAGCGAGAGTGAAGGATAAGAAATGATTTTTATTTGATTTTCATATGATTATTAAATCAAAAATTACTGAAAGTTAACGAACAGTATCTGGGCTTTAAGGTTCAATCAGTGGCAACTTACTTAGCGCCAATGGGAACTGTAAAAATGAATTAATAATCAAATGAAAATCATTTTTTCGATTTAATGTTTCATTTCTCGAATTATTTTATACGCTTTAGTAGCAGTTAGTTCGTCGACGATGCAATCTAGATTACATAATTCAACCTAATTTGAAGAGTAAAAAACTTATGACAAATACAAAATCGTTTGTGTTTAATGTGGCAAAGCAAAGTGACTCACAGAAGTGGGTGGGTAATAGCAAAGACGCGGGTGCGATTTGTGTCCCAAAAAGCAAGACTTGTGGTCCTGGAGGTGGCTGCACGATGGTAGATTTGGGATGGGGTACTGAACCGATGTTTAAATCTGGCATCGGTGGTGATGGAAATATGTTCTGTTAATTCCGCTAATTCTATTAGTAAGGGCTGACACTCTGTCGGCCTTTACTCGAAATTAAAGTGTGTCAGGAGGGGATATGAATAGGACTATCATAACTATCACACTTTTTCTTTGTCCACTAGCTGTCCACGCTGCTGATACAGAGGGTAAAGAAAAAGAAGTTGAAGTAATTGAAGTCGTAGGGCGGAAGCCTGTCAATTTCTATAAAAAGCAGTACCAAAAAACTGTTTTCGACTTCTATGATGTTTTTAATTCAATAACCTCTGACGATTTGTTTAAAGTAAGGTGTAAATCAAGGCCCAGGAAGTCGTTTACGAGAATCAAAACCAGACAGTGCCATCCAAATTATCTGTCTAAAATTAAATCGTCTACGCTGCAACAAAATTTAGCACTAAGCCGCGGTGGTAGTTTAGATGGTTTACAACTAGCGTCAGGCAGCAAGCAACAAGAACAATATAGAAAAATGCTAGAGAAGCACGGAGAAGTTCTTGAACAAGCGATTCTTAATTCAGAAGTTTTACAAAAAAAATATCGCGCATTGATGGAATCACTAGAAACCTACGAAAAAATGGCATCTGAAAGTGATGAAAAAGTTGATTTAGATACTTATTAAAGTAGCAATACAATAAATGGCGTTTTAGGGAAATTGCGAATGTTTAAAGGAGCCTGTAACAGATTCTGTGTAACTGCCATTAGTTAATATGTTTTTCGGTCGCCTCCGAAGGACGCTCTCGCTTTAACGTTCAATCAGTGGCAATTTACTTAGCGTCAATGGGAACTGTAAAAAATGAATTAATAATCAAATAAAAATCATTTTTTCGATTTAATGTTTCATTTCTCGAATTATTTTATACGCTTTAGTAGCAGTTAGCTCGTCGACGATGCAATTAAGATTACATAATTCAACCTAATTTGAAGAGTAAAAAACTTATGATAAAAACAAAATCGTTTGTGTTTAATGTGGCAAAACAAAGTGACTCACAGAAGTGGACGAGTAATAGAAAAGATGCAGATGCTTGCGGTAATCCGAATCCACTTCCTGGTGGTGGCAATGGTCAAAACGGATGTGGTGGTTGCACATTAGTTGATTTCGGCTGGGGTAGAGAACCGACTACTACGCCAGGTTTTGGTGGCGATGGCCCTGCTTTCTGCTAGCTAAGTTGAAATAAATATGGGTAAAGGGTAGTTTTTGTACTCACAACCCGATACTTTATCTAAGTCGCGAAATAAAAGGAATTAAACAAGTGATGACTAATATAAGACAATTAGTACCATGGTCTGTTTTGGTGTTGACAACAGTGTTTTCTACCATGAGTTTTGGTAGCACAACCGACTCTAAAAAGATCGAAGTAATAGAGGTTACAGGAAAACGACCGGTTTCCTTTTTTAAGAAGCTGGTCAACAGCGCTGAACTAAATTTTTACGAACTCTACAATGACATAACGACAAATCGAAAATTTAAGGTCGAATGCAAGCAGGTGGCTCGCCATTCGTTTTCAAGAATAAAGGAAAGAAAATGTATTCCGGCATTTGCTGATATCGCTATGTTTGAGCAAATGGACCTCATGAACTCTCTACGAGCTCCGAGCGAATATTTGGGTGATAATTCTTTATTTTTATCCGTACAACGTTCTCGCCTAAAAGGTGCGATTGATGACTATAGCGAACAACAGCTTAATAACATCATTGAACATTTAAAAACCAATCCCAAATTACTTGAGAGATACAACAAACTGGTTGAAGCACGCAATCTTTACCAAGAGCGACTTGAGCTAGATAAGAAATAGCTGTTATCTAATTCAGTTTGCTGCGAAATCAAGTTCGAAGTGCACCACTTACTAAATTAGGCCGCTCTGCGTAATTTAGTAAAGACGACTTCCGGCTGTTTGCAGGGCGAGAGCATGAGTGCTTGATTTTTACTCAGCTCGGCCAAGCCAACTGTTAATACCTGTTACAAATAGCCGGTGCTGCCATGGGCACGTTATTGTTTACGCGGAATGCTAAATTTTTTTATTTGTCTCGGCTCGCAACATATTGATTGCTTTTTTCTGGCGCCTGAGAGTATCTCTGCTGAATTATCTCTGTTTATCTGGCATTGGCCTCATTGATACAACCCAGCGGGGGGAATATTTGTTGGCACCCTAAGTTGAGCGTTTACCAATTTCAGGAAGAGGCCACCCATTTCTTCAGTGTATGACTTAACCTTCGTGACTTCACGCTTCACCTGAACGAACTTGCTGATTGTTCGCTGTAGCCGAATATCACGGCGCCTGGTGTAATATGTTTGAACGTTAATCAGCTGCTGGCGACAAAACGCCACCGCAGTGAGACCGCTTTGTTTTTGTTGCTCAAATAAATTGAGCCAGTCTTGCACTTCTCTTCGTTGATATTGCTGCATGGGTATTCTCTTTAGCAAAAAGAGAACATCATGCCGCAGTTAACTTATGAATTGAACATGGGGATTACCGGACGGACACTCCTAACTTGTCACTGGTGTGCCGTCATCGTTGAATTTAGCAATATCAGCACCGGATGACTCCCACTCTTTTCGCTCTTCGTCAGTTGCTTTCGGCGAGAACCAGCCAACGTAAGCGTAAAATATTCCAATAAGCGGCGCTGTCCAGCATGCGAAAGCCAGGGGAATGTACAATAGGTTTTGCAAATTATCGCCAGAAATTCCTAGCCCTAGCGCCGAGATAACAAAAGCACCACCAGCGTTCCAAGGGATCAGTGGCGACATAAGTGTTCCGCCCTCTTCGATGCCACGAGAAAGATTAAGCGTTGAATACCCCATGCCGCGATAAACAGGAGAATACATACGTCCTGGTAGAGCAACAGACAAGTAGGGGTCGCCGGCAACGAGATTAGTTGCAAACGCAGTTCCTACCGCTGCAACTTGAGTACCTGCGAACGTTTTTGCTTTACTTTTTATCGCATTAATAATGCTTCTCAAACAGCCTGTCGTCTCTAACGCCCCTCCAAACCCTAGCGCAATTAGCACCAATGAAATTGTCCACATCATCGACTGTATACCGCCGCGATTCAGCAAACTATCTATTTCGCTAATGTTTGTTTGAATTGAATATCCGTTGTTCGCATAATCAAAAACAGCTTGTAAGCTTTCACCTTGAGTAATCATGGCAAAAGCGGCACCTACTACAACACCCGCAAACAAAGAAGGCAGCGGCGGAAATTTCTTTAATGCTAAGCCCATTACCACCAAAGCAGGTAGCAATGCCCATGCAGATATATAAAAGTTATCTTCCAGTGCGTTAGTTATGCCCTCAATTTTTTCAAAAGACACACTTTGAGCATCGATCACAAAAAAACCAACGGCAATATAAATAAGAAGAGCTATAACCATCGCAGGGATAGTGGTGGCCATCATATTTTTAATGTGGGAGAACACATCAGTGCCGGTAACAGCAGGGGCGAGATTAGTTGTATCGGAAAGAGGCGACACTTTGTCCCCAAAAAACGCACCGGATACCACGGCACCAGCTGTCCAATACATAGGTATGTCAAAGCCCTCGCCTATACCCATTAGCGCTAACCCAACAGTGCCCACACTCCCCCAACTCGTTCCTAAAGACACAGATACAACCGCACATATGATCATACCCGCTGCCAAGAAAATCTCGGGAGAAAGTGTTTTTAACCCATAGTAGATAATGGTTGGAACCGTTCCGCTGGCAATCCAAATACCAATAATCATACCCACGGTAATAAGTACACTGACCGAAGGCAGTGCCACGTGAATAACTTTGAAAATGCCCGCGCGTATATCCTCCCAGCTAAGGCCGAGATAAATACCAACAAAGCTAGCCAAAGCCAACCCTATAGCAAGCGGGATATGAGGCTCAAACACCCCAAAATAAAATATCTGAGTTCCCAAAATGAAAAGTGTTAATACAACGGGCGTTAGTGCTAGTAATAAACCAGGCGTAACCTGTTGTTCATCTTTCATGCTAATTCCTTAAATGTTGAATCAAGGGCGTACTAAAATCACCTCTTACAAAAAAGCTAACCACTTTAGACTTTAGTCTATTTGTTACGTCAGGTTTTACAGAACAGATCGGGAACATGTTATATGAACGAGTGGCTACAAATTTGCTAAGCCAAATTGCAAAAGTGCCAAACTCGCTATTTAGATATGAATGACACAAGAAAACATTCAAATACATGAAGCATTATTTGGCATATTAAATCAAAGCACCCTATGCTACTTTAACTACGCTTGAAACTATCGAATTCAAAAATTGCAGTAAATGGAAAAACAAATGCTAGAACAAGTGCCTATCGATGAACTGAAGCCAGGAATGTATGTGACTCAAGTTCTCGAGCAGTCTGGTAACTTGCAAATACGCTCTAAAGGCGTTGTAAAATCGCAAAGCATCATACAAACATTGAAAAACAAGGGCATTTTATTGCTGGAGGTCGACTTAACAAAGTCAAAACACCTCAATGATAATAGTGCCGGCGATATAAACGCCAATACAGTCGAGCAAGCTGAGACTTCAGAAAGCGTAAGCGCGTCAAAGCCCAAACCTGTAGGCAAAGACTCCATCAATGAAGCGAGCGATCTGTACGAAAATGCGCTTTCTATTCAAAGTAAGTTTATAACCGCGTTAAATAAAGGTGCAGTAACAGACTTGTCGCCAATGTCGTCCTTATCTCACAGTCTTATTGAAAGCGTATTTGATAACGGCGATGCACTTAGCTGCCTAACTCTTATAAAAGATGCTGACAACTATTTACTAGAGCACTCTATTAACTGCTCAATACTCACCGGTATTTTTTGCAAATTCCTCGGCTACGATAGAGATATTATCGAACAAGCAAGCTTAGGTGCTCTGCTCATGGATATTGGTATGTCTTCGATACCAGCCGACGTGCGAAATGCCCAACTTCCGTTATCAGACGACGATTTTGCCGTGTTAAAAACCCACGTTGAAATAGGCACATCGTTAGTTGAACAATGCGGAGACATCTCAGATTTATCATTGCAGATTATCGAACAGCACCAAGAACGTATAGACGGCAGCGGCTACCCAAGAGGTCTACGAGGAGATGAAATAACGGAGTTTGCCCGCATTGCTGCTATCATCGATAACTACGATGAAATGACATCAAACAACAATGCTCAGCCCAGTCTAACGCCAATTCAGGCGCTAAAACGCCTTTCAAGCTCTGACGGTCTCGACCAAGAACTTGTTAAACAATTTATTAAGTGCATAGGGGTCCATCCCGTTGGCTCATTAGTAAAGCTTAAGAGTGGCAAATTGGGCATTGTAAGCAAGGTTAATCCAGCAGACCCGATAAGCCCGCATGTAATGACGTTCTACAGTGTAAAGGGCAACCATTTCAACGAAATCAAAAAAATCGATTTAAGCCATTACGATGATGAAGTGGTGTCGGGCGTAAAACCTGAAGAGTTTAGAATTAATCTCCCAAAGTTTTTCAAAGAAGTTTTTGTCCATCAAGCCCCAAATTAAGAGAGACCTGTTGACTGCATCCCTAGCCTTTCATGCAGTCAACGCTCCCATTTAAACCCTACTATCGCGTCCTTACCAGTCAGTTAGCGCTGCCATGGTGAATATCTCATCTTCGAAAGCTAGCACTACGCGCTGCGCCTCAATATTGATTATTTGTACTTTATCAGCAATCCAGTCACCCTCAGAAAGTTGACGACCATTTACTCTTACCCAGCGATCGCGAGGATTAGACGCATACATGTGCGCGCTAAAGTTCATAGTAGGTAAGCGAGTTAACAACCTAACCGGTAACTGATCTACGCGTAGTGTGTCATCACGAACTGTTACCTTTGTTTCAGGTTCAGCATTTGCGCTCGATGTTTTATCGTCTAGCGCTTCAACAGCTGCGTTGAACCTCGCCATAAGTTCGGGTGAAACTTCTATCTTTCCCGAGTCTTCTGATTCGTTTAATACCTTGCCTTCATATTCATTAGTAACATCTATGCTAGTGCCATTGTCTGGCAACGGAGCTTGAGTGAGAAGCTCATCGTTCACTTCTGGGGTGTTAGAATTGCTAGGGATCGTATTACTGGAGTTGGGGTTACTGGAGTTTCTATTAGCATTTGAAGCGGCAACTTGTGTTCCCGCAGGAGTTGATTCAGAAGCTTGCTCTATGCTGTTATATGTACTTTTATCTGTAGTTGGCTCTGAAATTCGCTCAGTGCCCTGCCCTGGCATTTGAACACTATTATCAATAGCACCGTTTGAAGCACTGTCTTCTTCAGTTGAGTTAGCTGACGCCTCTTTCAAATCATCGCTTTTCTGAGCATTATTCACGTTAGTAACAGGCGATGTTGAAGGCTCTGAAAACGATGCCGACAGTGCTGGCCACCAGTGGCTTTTCGTTGCAGCAGTGAACCCTAAAGCTAATCCTCCCACAATGACCACAGCAAAGGTTAAAGCTTGCTTTGCATATAGCGAAAACGACGATGGGAGACTTTCAACAGTAGGTAGAAACAAGCTGCGATTAAATTGATCATTCAATGATTTATCGAACCGCGCAGACGTGTCGTGCTGTCCGCGTAACAATGCCTGTGTCTGGGTTCGATGGTGAGTAGGTGTAGCAACCTCAACCGTCTGCTCTGGGTCAATCTCTACCTCTTGCACGCCCATTTCAGACAAACCTTGTACCATGGCGTCGCTTGAGACCAGCCCCGACTTACGAATTTTTACAGGGCCGTTTTGCTTGGTAATTTGAATTATTACCATGCCCGGCTTTACGTTCTCTATGGCAATAATGCTAGACATACAAACTCCCAATGCCATACCCGCACACAAGCGCTAGTACAAACGCACAAGCAAGATACCATCTGTTTTGCCCTCGTACCCTCTGGCTTACAACATCTTCTCCCAAGATTTGCTCGGCAGCGGCAAGAAAGATGGGCTTTTTAACCACAGCGTGCTGTTTTGTAAATGAGAGCGTTAGCGCCCTATCGCACAGCAAATTTATAACCCGAGGGATCCCTCCAGTTATTTGATGTACTGCACGCAACGTGCCCTTACTGAATATACTAATATCACCATCTGCCACGCTTAAACGGTGGGCAATATATGAACTAACTTCTGGTGCGGTAAGAGGCAATAAATGATACCGAGCGGTTATACGCTGCGCTAACTGACGCAACTCATTGCGTTTGAGAAGTTGTTGTAATTCCGGCTGACCAATCAATACAACTTTAAGTAATTTTTCTCTATTAGTCTCTAAGTTGGTTAGCAGTCTAAGTTGCTCTAAGACTTCGGGCAAAAGGTGCTGCGCTTCATCTACCATCAGTACAGTATTCATGCCAGACTGATGGTTCTCGGCTAGCTTAGATAAAATAAGGTCGGTGAAGTATTTAAGACTAGCCTTGTCAGAGGAATACGATAGCCCTAACTCGTCGCAAACCGTTGCCAACAACTCTAACGCTGACAGCGTGGGATTTAAAATCATCGCTACCTGAGTATTGTCGGGTAGCTGCTGTAATAGCTTTCGCGATACCGTTGTTTTACCTGTGCCCACTTCGCCAGTAAGCATAACAAACCCTCCGCTTTCACGCAGTCCAAAGGTTAGGTGCGCAAGCGCCTCTTTGTGCCGAGGGCTCATGTACAGGTAATGGGGGTTGGGCGCTATCGAAAACGGGTTGTCATTTAACCCGAAGTAATTCAAATACATGGTATTCGCTAATTAATCAAAAAACGATGATTAAACTACCAGAGCAAGGCAGTAAGTAAAAGCGTCATTATGTGCAGCAACAAATTTATTTGTAACATTGGTATACTATCCACTGTTTCCCTTGATTTAGAAGAGCGCAAGTACATGCAAGTATATTTGGTTGGCGGTGCCGTAAGAGACGCACTTTTAGGACGGACCGTTACCGAACGAGATTATGTTGTGGTTGGGGCCACTGTTGAGGACATGCTAGCTAAAGGCTTTACTCAAGTAGGAAAAGATTTTCCTGTATTTTTGCACCCAAAAACAGGCGAAGAGTACGCTCTTGCGCGCACTGAGAGAAAATCCGGCGCCGGATATACAGGGTTTGTCTGCGACGCCTCCAAAGACGTGACGCTTGAAGACGACCTACGCCGTCGAGACTTCACTGTTAACGCCATGGCGCAGGACAACTTAGGCCACATTATAGACCCCTACCATGGCAAAGTTGATTTAGAAAAAAGATGTCTACGCCACGTATCAGAAGCGTTTAGTGAAGACCCCCTTAGGGTATTTCGAGGCGCCCGCTTCGCCGCCCGATATGCATACCTTGGCTTTCATATTGCCGATGAAACATTGGCGCTAATGTCATCAATGTCGAAAAGCGGCGAATTAACAGCGCTCAGCGCAGAGCGAGTATGGCAAGAAACCAAACGAAGTCTTTTAGAACGCTCACCCGAAGTGTATTTTTCAGTTTTAGTGAAAGTCGGTGCGTTAAATAGCTGGTTCTGCGAGTTAACGGATTTAATTGACGAAGCATTACCGTTACTGGCTAAAGCGCTAGAAATAAAAGATGACAATGCTCTTATTACTCGATTTACTTCACTATGTATTCCACTAGATGAGCAACAAGCCACTGCATTGTGTAAACGCTTAAAAGTACAAAATCAGGTCTCTGAAATTGTTGAACTTGCCTGTAAGTATAAAAACCGATTGTTGACCAATAATATCGAAGCTGGAAATACTGACACCGCTACACAAGAGGCAGAAGAACTGCTCTCGATTTTTAATGGTGTTGATGCATGGCGACGACCAGAGCGCTTTGCAATGTTACTTGCGGCCATGTCACCGTCTGCCCAAGAAAAAGGAATAGACTGGACCAACAGGCAAGCGCTGATATCTCAAGCACTTTCCGCTGCTAATAATGTAAATGTTAAAGATATTATTGCCAGAGGGCATAAAGGGGCGGCTATCAAGGAAGCGTTGAATCAAGAAAAGCGAGTGGCAATTTGCAACGCCATTGAAAACCACACAAGGCAATAAAGCGCGAGCACAGATTGCGCGCATTGCTGCGTTACATAACGACAAGCCTAACAATAAAAAGCGGAATAGCAAAAAGCCGAGTGTTGAACTCGGCCTTTATTATCGCCACTGTTTTTTACAGACAAAGCGCTATATTGCTTTGAAATACCAAACAAACGGTCTATTTAACAATAGTCATCTCTTCAATAAGATTTGTAGCGCCGTCAACATACTCCATCACCCAAAGCATGTAACGACTGTCCACATGAATAGTACGGGTTGTTTTAGGGTCAAAATCCCAATCTGAATTAACACTTTCAAAGGTGCCGTCGAACAGAAGCCCTATTAGCTCTGCCTTAGCATTTAAGGTAGCTGAACCCGAGTTACCGCCAGTGGAATCTAAGTCGGTTAAAAAGTTAACCGGCACACTATTGATGTCATCAAGCTTGTAAGGACCATACTGAGACTCGTTAATCAAACTAAGCTGTTTTTCAGGTGAATTAAACGGTGCTTCACCCGTGTCTTTTTCAGTGATGCCTTCAAGACGGGTAAAAGGTTCGTATATTAAACCATCTTTTGGTGAGCCGCCTGTAACGTTACCGTAAGTAACACGCAGCGTACTGTTGGCATCTGGATAAGCAAGGCTACCCATTGATTTTTGCCATTCGATAATCGCTTTCATGTACTTAGGGCGAAGCGCTGCAGCTTTACCACTCAATGCTTTACTCTTATCTTCTATACTCATTTCAGTATCGAAAAGCGCCACAGCAAGGCGAATAAAGGGGTCGCTGCTTTTCTCAAATTCCTCTGGACTTGCCGTTAGCCATTTTGCGCGACTTTCGGTGTCTGTCAGTAAGGTGTCTTCGTAAAAGGCTTTAAGCTTACTTTCGAGTTGCTCCTTAGTTGTAGCGCTATCAATACCAACGGCATTATCGAAAGCGGCTACACGATTTTCCTCCGGCTGCTCTAGATACATGCTAATCATTTTTTGCCACACTGCTTGGTCGACAACAGGGTCAAAACGACGCTCTATTCTCTCAATGGCCTCTTTAATTCGAATTTGATCTCGCTCTTGAAAGCCAGATTCGCGCTCGGCATCTGGTTTTTTTCTTTCTATAGCATTGCGGTAAAGCCTCTGGGCTGACGACAACAACTGTGCCCGGCTTAGATTGTTGTACCAGAAGTTCTGCTTGTTCATTTGCATTTGCTGTGCGCTTACTTCATCAAGTTCAGCTAATGCTTGTTTAAGTTCACTTTTATCGTTCTTATCTAGCCATGCTGCAAGCTGCTCTTCGCGCTCAGCCCTGCGAGGAACTAAACCTACACGCTTCGCGCCCGAGAGCTGCCCTTGGGTATTCTTATGAAAGTTATTTAGCCCCGCTAAGGTTGATTCGTACTTGATGCGTGCATCACTACCCTCTTCCGATGCATTTTCTATAGTGTCAATCCACTCACCAACTAAATCTAAATAGGTTGGATACAACCACTCGAATGTATACGAAACACGGGATAGACGAGCATAGCGATTGGTAGACCCCGGATAGCCCGCAGCCATAACAAAATCGCCGTCGCTAAGACCCGCTGCAGATACTTTTAAGAAATGGTCTGGCTCGTAAGGTACATTATCTTCGCTAAAGTCTGCAGGCTTACCGTCTTTGCCAACATAAGCACGGTAAAATGAAAAGTCGCCGGTATGACGAGGCCACATCCAATTATCGATATCGCCGCCGTATTTACCAATAGAGTCAGCTGGCGCGTAGGCGATACGAACATCGCGAATTTCCATTTGTTTAATCAGTTTGTATTCCAGTCCTTGAAAAAACGAAGGTACTGAACAGCGAAAACCCGGCTCAGATTCACATTCTGCAATTAACGCTTTACGGTTCGCTTCAATTAAATCGTAGCGTTCCCGACCTTGCACATCATCGTCTAGGTCACCCAAAACCTTATTGGTAACATCTGAGAAGTCGACCGTAACGAACATACGCGTGCCAGGAGCCGCTGGTAGTTCATCACCAATTTGCTTTGCTAAAAAGCCATCTTCTAAATAATTGTTCTCTGGCGTGCTGTTGTATTGAACGGAGCCTCTTGCGCAGTGGTGGTTGGTAACCGCTAAGCCTTTTTCAGAAACAAAAGACGCCGAGCAGCCGCCAAGTGACACAATCGCTCCCATAGGAAAAGACGTTAAGTCGTTAATACTGTCAGCGGGGATCGCAAGACCGGTTTGTTTTAAATCGCCTGCAATTGATGGAAGCTGCTCTGGCGTGAACATGCCCTCCTTTGCGTTTACCTGCAAAGCGGTGCCCAGCAACGCGGAGTAAACACATAACATTTTTATTTTTGACATTAGATAGTCCTTATTATCGTCAGTAGACTGCGTTCAAGATGCCGCCGTTTAACACGCAACAGAGCTTATTTAGCGGGTAAAATCAATTTAGCATTGTTGCAAAAGATAAACACAATGGTGAGAAGAGATTTGTTAGCAAGTGTAAACAAATACTTCCTGCTCGCTTTTACAGCGCGTTTTTCCGAGGGCATGAACGCGCATAGGCAAACGCTCTATTTTTAAGCTCCCCCTGCTTTGTCACCCCATATATCTTCTAAACGGCTATCGCGACCGCAGCCCCAACGATATGTTGTGTAACGAATAGGGCTCTTTTTATAAAAATCTTGGTGATAGCTTTCATCGCCTTTGATGGGATAAAACTTAGATGTATTTAGAATGGGAGTGACAACCGTTTGATTAGGAAACATATCCATAACAGCTTTTTTAGACTGCTCTGCTAACTTGCGCTCTTTATCGTTGGCAACGAAAATCGCACTTCGATAACTAGGCCCTTTGTCACAAAACT
Organism: Alteromonas hispanica; assembly: GCF_010500915.1. GTDB lineage: Bacteria > Pseudomonadota > Gammaproteobacteria > Enterobacterales > Alteromonadaceae > Alteromonas > Alteromonas hispanica. The sequence continues at coordinate 60,030 of NZ_JAAAWP010000002.1, read as the reverse complement.
GCCCTTTGTCGTCAAATGGGTCAATATTCACCCAGTAGTGGTCGAGAATATCTTGATAGCTCAGTACACTGGTATCATACGTTATCAATACCGCTTCGTAGTGGCCTTTATGGTTACCATTGTAGGTTGGGTTCTTTAACTTACCGCCCGTAAAGCCAGAAATTACATCGGTAACCCCCTCAAGCGTTTCAAAATCTTTCTCCATGCACCAAAAACATCCGCCAGCTAGTATGGCCTGCTCAGTGTTTTTTGCCATAGTGAATGGAACGGTAAGCAGTGCTGCACAGGTTATTACTATCGCTAATATATTTTTCATAAAATTATCTATTTACTCTTTTATTTAGGCCATTTAAAGACTGCACATTACTTACGAGGCTATAACATAGTGCGAGTTCACTAATGCTATTACGTTCATATTCTATTCGCGGTTTTCAAGCTTCTATTTTCTCGTTGCTTAAATTTACGGTTAAGCTTGTCGAGTAAGCTGCATTAGCCAATAAAACGTCCGATGGCGTTACCATTAAGAGCCCGATTAAAAAGTGGCCCAGTTATTCGCAATTCTTGCAGAGTTTTTTTCTGCGTTTTCACCCATCAATGCTACAATACGCGCATTCAATATGAGCGTATTTTTACTATGACTTTCGAAGAACTCGAATTAGACGAAACTCTATGCCATGCAGTGGCAGAAATGGGGTACGAAACCCCTACCAGCATCCAAGAATTGGTTATCCCCCACGCTATGGACGGGAGAGACATTTTAGCCTCTGCTCCCACAGGTACGGGCAAAACTGCGGCGTTTCTTTTACCCGCCTGCCAGTTCTTGCTTGATTACCCCCGAAAACAGCCTGGCGCAACCCGTATTTTAATACTTACGCCAACACGTGAACTCGCACTGCAGGTTTATGAGCAAGCCAAAAGCATCACCAAACATACTCAATTGGTGTGCGGCGTTATTACTGGCGGCATTAATTACGGCACCGATAAAGAAACCCTCAGTCAGAACTTAGACATCTTGGTTGCTACACCTGGCCGTTTATTAGAGCATATTGAAAAAGAAACCGCCGACTGCCGTGATATCGAGTGCTTAATTCTTGATGAAGCTGATCGTATGCTTGATATGGGCTTTTCATCTGTCGTCAATCAAATAGCCACAGAAGCGCGCTGGCGTAAACAAAACCTCTTATTTTCTGCCACCCTTGAGGGTGCTGGAGTTAAAGCTTTCGCTAAAGACATTTTAAATAACCCAGAAGTAGTTGAAGCAAACCCTTCCCGTAAAGAAAAGAACAAAATACATCAGTGGTATCATTTAGCTGATGATCTTGCGCACAAACAGGCGCTACTTGTGCATATCCTTAAAGAACAAGTTACTTCTGCCGTGGTTTTCGTTAAAACACGAGAACGCCTGCAAATGCTGAAAGACTTTCTTGCATCAAAAGATATCAACGTGTGCTGGCTTCAAGGCGAAATGCCTCAAGATAAACGCAATGCCGCAATGGCACGCTTTAAAAGTGGTGAAGTACCTATTTTGCTAGCCACCGATGTTGCGGCACGGGGAATTGACGTACCAGATGTTAGCCATGTGATTAACTTCGACATGCCTCGAAAAGCCGATATATACGTACACCGAATTGGTCGAACAGGTAGAGCTGGCGCGAAAGGGACTGCAATTTCTCTTGTTGAAGCTCACGACTTTGCCATGATCCCAAAAGTGGTTCGCTATATGGATGAGCCAATGAAGGGGCGCGTTATATCTGAGTTGAGACCCAAGAACAAAACGCCAAAAATTGGTGCCAAAAAGAAAAAAGTAGCAGGCAAGACTAAGGCGAAGAGAAAAACAAAGCCTAAAACTAAGTCAAAAGCGAAGAAAGCACCATCAAGCGATAAACCTTCATAGCAGAAGGTCTCATGAGCGCTGAATTAAGTAATTACACTTAAAGCGCTCTGCTTTGTAAGGTCTAAAAGCCTTGAGCTTTGGTACAAAATCGACTGAGGAATTACTATGTCATTTCCCCAAAAAATTGTGTTGGCATCGGGTAACCAAGGAAAGGTTCGTGAGTTCACTGCGCTTTTCGCTGATTATGGCGTTGATGTAGTGGCGCAAAAGGAACTTGGCGTAGAAGATGTCCCTGAAACAGGCACTACCTTTGTAGAAAACGCTATTATTAAAGCTCGCCATGCAGCTGAAGTCACTGGTTTACCGGCAATAGCCGACGATTCAGGCTTAGTGGTAGATGCCCTAGGTGGTGCACCAGGCATTTATTCGTCTCGCTACGCAGGCGAAAATGCGAGCGACGGTGATAACATCGACAAGCTACTCGCCGCATTAGACGGCGAAGCAAACCGAAAGGCGCACTTTTTCTGCACGCTAGTATTTATGCAACATGCTGGCGATCCGGTTCCCTTAGTAAGCCAAGGTAAATGGCAAGGTGAAATATTGCAGGCTCGACAAGGTAATGGCGGTTTTGGTTACGACCCTATTTTCAATGTATCGTCTCATGGGCGCACCGCTGCAGAACTTGAAAACAGTGAAAAGAACCGCATCAGTCATCGCGGCAAAGCGCTGGCTATCTTGCTTGATAACATGAGAGCGGCCTTTGCGTAATCCTCCTCTCAGTTTATATGTTCATATTCCGTGGTGTGTTCAAAAATGCCCCTACTGCGATTTTAATTCACACGGGTTAAAGGCGGCCCTACCGGAAAAGGAATACGTTGCACACCTTCTAGACGACCTGGCAATAGATGCCAAGGCCGTAGGCGATAGACCTGTAGACACTGTTTTTATCGGTGGTGGCACGCCTAGCCTGTTCTCGGCACAAGCCATGGCAGATATTATTGAAGGCATAAAAAGCAGAGTTAATTTGGCATGCGATGCTGAAATTACCATGGAAGCTAACCCGGGCACGGTTGAAGCTGGAAAATTTGAAGGCTTTTATCAAGCCGGAGTTAACCGTATTTCTGTTGGTATTCAAAGTTTTCAGCCTCAACATTTGTCTATATTAGGGCGCATTCATAGTGAGAGCCAAGCGGTAAATGCGGTAGCGCAGGCACACAGCGCTGGGCTTCCTACCTTTAATCTTGACTTAATGCACGGCTTACCTCAGCAAAGCGTCGATAACGCCATGTCGGATTTAAATCGGGGTATTGACCTAAATCCTTATCACTTGTCTTGGTACCAATTAACTATTGAGCCAAACACCCCCTTTTACTCGCGCCCTCCAGAGCTTCCCGACGATGACATATTATGGGAAATACAGGAACAGGGGCACAGGGTATTAGAGGCCGCCGGCTACAAGCAGTATGAAATATCAGCCTATTCAAAAGAAGGGCACCAATGTAGACACAACCTCAACTACTGGCGTTTTGGTGATTACTTAGGTATTGGCTGCGGTGCCCATGGCAAAATAACGGATGTTGACACCGGCTCTATTCAAAGGTTAGTGAAGGTAAAACACCCTAGGGGTTACATGGAAATGAGCAGACCCTACATTGATAAGAAAAACACCGTGGAAGCAGGCGACCTTCCCTTCGAATTTTTTATGAACAGGTTTCGTTTGCTAGAGCCTTGTCCAATTGACGACTATAGAGCGCTAACTGGGCTAGATATTTCTGATGAGGTAAAGTTCGCGCTCGAAGATGCTGCCCAAAAGGGGCTGCTTGATATTTCGTCTCAGCATTGGCAAGTAACATCTATGGGACGTCGCTACTTAAACACCTTACTCTCTTGCTTTGTATAATACGCCAAGGCTTGATGCGCCAAGGTTTAATAAAACAAATGAGTAAATGAAACAGAGGTCCTAATTACTTTCTTCGTCTTGAGACGTAATAATATTGTAGGGTTCAAAAGCGGGTAAGCTTGCTCTCAAATTTTCTTCTGCAACATCTAAACGCTTGAGCTTTTCGCAAAACCACTCGGCTTTTTTACGCAAGGTTGTTGCTTTATCGCCAACATCCAAACGTTCGCCAACGGTATTCAACTGACGGGTTATTTCAGCCACTCTATCTTCGTTTACTTCGCCGTTTTCGGTATTTATTCCACTGATTGCAGATAAAATACCGCCTACAGACGTCGAGATCGCCTCTTCTAGCTGCGCTTCAATTTCGCTATCAACAAATTCGTCAACGCTTTCAAGGGAGCCCGGGCCAATAAAATAATGATTACTGGCATGTCTAAACTTATCGCGTACTCTGCTTTGAACCCTAGACATGGCAGAATTCAAACGCTCGTAGCTATCGTGATCGCTTCCCACCAAACCTAAATACACATGCTCAATGGTGTCGATAGCCAGGTCAACCCCTTCTGTGGCCAGCACAATCATTTTGGGCACCACGTAATGTAAACCACTAGCGTATTCTTTTAACCACTCTCTTTGCTGTTTATCAAGGGTTTGCCAGCGTCCGCCGATAAAAAGTTGAGATTGATCGTTTATTTGCACAACCGTTCGAGTTTTGTCCATAACTCGCAGCTGATCGCTATTTACTGCGATCCCATAGGCAAAATCGATATTACAGGTATATTCAGCCTGAGTAGAAAAAGGCAGCCCCGCTAACAAGCAGAACAAGACTGAAAATTTGTGAAAACGCGGAAAAAATTTCATACCTCTATTGTGGCTAGCTTAAGGAAAAATAAAAAGCCGTGTTGAGTCTAACGTGCTAAAAATCAGGTTGAACTTGAACTAGCTCTCATAAAAAGAAAGCACGTAACAGGATATGTGCTGAATACGTGCTTCTTTTGCAAATTAACTAGGGCGTGTTTGTCTTAAAACCCAATGTTCACTCATTTTCTCCGGTAGAGGTTCTTACCAAACGAACATAAATAAACCGGTCTTTCTCTTTAATAGAGTGGCTTGCGTTAAAGAACGCCACAACCCAGGCTCTATCAGGATCATCTGCAGAAGGTGTGGATGTCCAAAAGTCATCGGCGGGAGTTTCTGGAAAAAGCCCACTATTAACAGCTGGCCTAACGCAGTTTCGCTCGGTGATAGAAGCAAGCTCTTTCACATTCGGCAACCGCCAACCTAATAAATCGTTATCACTGGCTTCATGAGCAAGCTGAAGGGCTTGTTGCCATGTGTACTTTGTCGCTTCGCCTTCACACGTTGAACCATTCCATGTTTGTCCTTCCGAGCAACGTCGCCAAACCAAATCTGTCGCAGTGTCGAGTAAGGATGAAGTAGTCACCGCGGTAAATCTATCACTCGGAGTGGTTTCCAAACCGCTTGAAAGGCATTCTTGGGCAAAGGCAGCACTAGGAAAAATAAACGCCGAAGTTAATAGTGTGGCTAGCGCAGCACCAACCGCTGTTTTTTTATTGGTTATTCGATGAAGTGCCATATTATCTTCCTGCCCTTACTAAGCGTACTCTTGCTGCAGTTGATTTATTCAAAAAATTATCAACACCCGAATCAAAGTCTAATGCCCATGCGTTCTGCGCATCATCACTATTTACCCCGTCAGCACTTGGCACAGAAGTCCAATACCACAGAGGCTGATTGCTAAGTGCGCCGGTGTTGGGGAAATAGTCTGCATCAACAGCTACCACGTCTTTTAAGCCTAAATGCAGCAAAGAGAAAAGCTCTTCATGAGTTGGCATTCGCCAGTCAAAAAAGCCGCACAACCCTTGAGCATTCACCGCTGCCACATAAGCTTCTGTATTACAGTTTGCCAAAGTGCAAGATGCTGCCAAACCGGCTTCATCACCCTCAAAGCCGCCGTTATCATCTTGGCTATACCATGTGTAGGTAAAATTCTGATCTCGCAATAATCCGTCGTCTGTTTTAACTTCCCATACAAGGCCAGTTACGTTGTCTCTAACGCAAGACCATGTCTGCGCATCAGCGTCCTGCTCATCGCCGTTTGCGTTCAAGCGCGTGAAGTCGAAACCGGCTAGCCCTCGCCCTGCTTTTTCTATCAAACCATTTTTACCAACAATATCGGCCCCTCGCTGACCATCTTGGCCTGGAAATTCGTTTTGCTGTACCTTGGTAATTGCATTATTCGTGGCCTGATCCACAAATCCCGTGTCGTTTATAAGGGCTGTTGGCATAGGCTGCACTCGAACAGAAATACTGTCTTCCACGCTATTGTTGTTAGCATCGGTTACTGTAAGCGTATAAGTCAGTACTGTAGGGCTCGATACTAAAGGCGCAATAGCAAAAGTAGATAGTGCATCACTATCATCTACCGCACTTATGCTTACATCTGCGTTTGAAGACGAGGCCTCGTTGGTAAAAGAGGAATTACCGGCAGAAGAGAGTACGCTGCCAAATCGCTCCCACTGGTAGGTTAATGTATCGTCGCTGGCGATGCTGGTGCTTGCCTGCCCATTAAGAATAATGACCTCACCGCTGAATACCCCTTGCGAAAATCCGGCATCGGCTACAGGCAGGGTTTGGGTTTCAGATTGAATAGATAGTGAGACTGACGTTGTGTTGCTTGCGCCTTCGCTATCGGTTACCTCAAGCTGAAACTCTATTACTTGAGGATCGTTGGCAACAGGCGTGCTAATGCTAAGCGTAGGGGAGTGAGTATCAACGCCGGTGATTACATTGATTCCTGCGGTTTGCGACCATCTAAAGCTGGCAATTTCATCCCCTTGTGATGGAGCGTCGGCATCACTACTGCCCGAGCCATCAAGCACAATATCGACACCACCTGGAAATTGGTTTTCTGCTAAACCTTCCCATTGCGGAACAAAAATACTCGCCACTGGAGCTATATTAACTGGGGCAACAGTAATAATAGTCGAGTCGCTTCTTGTATTACCGCTGGTGTCATTCACAGATAGAGTTAGCGTGTAGTTGGTGTCCTCACTGACTGACGGAGCGACAAAACTTGCCGTAGAAACCGTGTTGTCTTCATGCGTAATATCCAAAGTAGGTGAAGAAGACCAGTTATAAGTGTAAGTACCGTCACCGCCGGTTACTTCGCCGCTTAATGAGTAAGTTACGCCCTCTGTAACTGTGGCATCGGGGCCTGCATTGACGGCAAGCCCACTGCTATTTGGAGGACTATCGGAATCTCCACCGCCTCCACAACCACTTAAAATAAAAATAGCAGTGCACATGGCGAGAAACTGCGAAGCGCTGCTAGCTCGCGAAGACAAACGATTGAAAAAAGTAAAAGGCGTTACTTGCATATCAACTCCAACCGCACGGTAGCAAGAGTACCGTGCGCAAAAAAAACAGTATGTATGTTAAAACCGAGGGAGAATAAGAAAGGTGGCTATGGCGGAAAAGCACTAAAGAGTTCGTTTTAACTCCTGCGCTTCTGACACCGATACCTGTAACGCTTCTAATTGCTTTTTCCCTACTGCCACATCGGTCATGTCGTAAATCATCATACTGATGTAATCCACGTTCCCCGTTGCCGAAGTTAACGGCGACAGCGTGATATTTTGATACATATATGACTCACTACCTGTAATCGGCCGGTAGTTAGGAAACTTAAACAAATATGGGCGTTGTTCCCATGTCATGAAAGCACGGGTTTTCAATTCAAATACTGGCTTAGCTTTTTTCATAAACCAGTCTTTCTTAATTGCGGGAAATAAATCAAACAGCGATTTTTCTCTTACCTCACTTGGCAACAGTCCGCTGTGGCTTTCCATAAAACCATTCCACACTTGCACAGAAAAGTTTTTGTCTAATACTACAATACCAACATCCACAGTTTGCAGCATGTCCATCATCCAGTGGAATTCTAATAAATCATCTAAATTCTGACTCATTAAAAATCCTCCAATAGATGGGCAAGTTTAGAATTCATCATTTTCATCGATTCTTCAGTAAACAGCAAAATGAGGTCGCATTGTACGTCGTACCCTTCAAGTCCGTAACTTAGCTCTATGGCCAATGTACGCTTCCACTTAATTTGATTCATACTGATGATTTCTGTAATTGCTCGATGCTGGCCAAGAACAATTGGGTGACCTTGACTGAAGTTCACATCCATTTGATTTGCCAAGCCAGTAAGACAAGTACCAATTAAGATACTTGCTGCATCCATCAATAATTCTAACTGGAGCTGATCGTCTACCTCACCTTCTACATTAAGGATTTTAGCAACGTCATCGAAGCTTGAATCACTTAAAATGCACAGCGCCTCACCACTTATACCCGGCCCCAAAAAGCCTTGGCAAACAGCGGTCACCTCTTCATGACTCTCTATATCAGACAGCATCATGTGAAGTTCAGACACCTCAATAAGGTTAACATTAGGTATGGGCAGTTCTACAAACACATCCATTGTTCGGGCTAGGTGATCGCCAGCCTGCCCCATAGCAATGTTGGTAATTTCTTGATAGCAGTCGCGAATATCTGGGTCTAAAGGAGTAACTTCACGAACGGGTTCACTGTCGACATGCAGTATATTGTGTTTATCCAAAACATCTGCCAAGGCTTGAGGCTCGACAGGTTTGCGAATAAAGTCTAATGCGCCGAGAGATAACACCCTATCTTTCGCTTCAGGCTGAATATCGCCCGACACCACGATAACCTTTGTTTTTAAACCCTGTTGCTGAATGGCTTCTAACGTTCCATACCCGTCTAACACAGGCATGTTTAAATCGAGAAGGAGAAGATCGCCTTTACCAGCGGCAAGAGAAGCCAGCCCCTCTTGACCATTCTTTGCAAAGTGTACGGCAACGTCCCAATCTTGCGGGAGGCACTTTGCCACTTGCTTTCGTGCAACTAAAGAGTCATCACAAACGAGTACGGAAAACATTAAGCTTTAATACCACCTAATTTTGGAAACCAGTTTTCACCGACTTAGTTAACTTATTTACCCTATTAGGTAATTATCGGCAGGACAGCAGCAAACTGAAACGTACTTTCGTCCGCGCTTACATCATCGTCCATTCCTTTTGCCTATCCACAGAATGATACGAAATGCTTCACTAAGAAATAGCACTTTTGGACAATATTGCCAAAGATAACGCTAAAAAATCTTATCAACCAGTTTACATCATAATACTGAAAATTAGTGGTAACACAAAGGCAGTAAAAATACCGTTTATGCATAGACCAAGCGTGGCCATTGCGGCAACGTCCTCTCCCATATGAATAGCTTTGGCGGTACCCACCGCATGGGCAACCGTTCCTAATGCAATCCCTTGAGCTACTGGGCTTATCACATTGAACAACGTAAACATTGTGTTAGACAGCACAGCGCCGACAATACCCGTTACTATCACAAACACAGCTGCAAGTGGAGCTATGCCACCTATTTGCGCACTCGCCTCCATGGCAAGTGGCGTGGTAATAGATTTAGCTAACATAGTAAGTTGTAACGCTATAGGGGTGTTTAAAATATAAAGGGTAATCCAAGCCGTGAGAGGCGCAATAATGCCGCCAATCGCTATGCTGATAACCAGCCTCCACCCGTATTTTTTTAAACTTTGCCATTGCTTGAATATAGGTATTGCCAATGCCACCGTTACCGGGCCTAACAGCCAATGCAAAAAGGAAACGGATTGCTGGTAACGAGGAACGTTCACCTGCGTAAGCAATAGAAGAAGTGCCACTAATGCCGCAGTGACCACAAGGGGATGTAACGCAGGATGCCCACTAAAATAAACATTTACTTTAAGACTAACAAAATAGCAAAGTAGCGTTACCGACACCCAAAACAAGCCACTTAATGTAAAAGTATTCGCTAACGCATCTATCATTTTAAGCTATCGCCGGTTTTTCGAGTCAGAGCGTATAACATTACCTTCCCCCATCAATTTACCGGCAAACCAGCCCGTTAGCCCAAGACACAATGCCGTAGTGCCCACAATAGCAACGAACAAGGCCACGCTATTTGATGCAATATCATTCCAGTAAAGACTCACGCCAAGCACTGCAGGTACAAATAATACCGACATATGCTTGAGAAAAGGCAAAGCAACTAGTGTGGTGGATTTTTCGAGGTTGGGAACAAAAAATAACACGGCTAACAAAATTACCAAGCCAAGCAAGGGACCGGGAATGGGCAAGCTCAGCTGATGAGATAAAAACATGCCGCAATAGTACGACAGTAAAATCATAACGCCGCCAATCATCCTACTTTTTACTTGCACCCTGTTCCCCTAGTGTTTACTTGTTTTTATGGCTACTTGGATACCTAGCTTGATATCAGGCAAAAAAAAGGCTGGATTCACCAGCCTGCCACTTTCAATCAGTCTTTGGAGATCAAAAGAAACTGTCTTGGTGGATTTTAATAAACATACTCGTACCAATTTTCGAATAGTCTATTTTGTATTCTTTTCCGTTTAGCGTTTGGATGAATACCAATGTTTTTTCATCGCCAAAAACGTCACTCGTAGTTACATCGACAAGCTCCATGTCCATCATTTTGGCTTCACGCTTGTTATCAGGTACTTTTCCTTCGAATTGCTTTATACCTTTATAAGTAACGAGTATTGGTGGATTGTCATCACCATTTGTCACTAGTAAATCTAGCTTTCTAATTTTGTGAATGATGGTGTTTCGGCCACTTGTGATAAAGGCTTTTTCTGTCATTTTTGTCTCCGCGACAGCGCACCTGCTGTATAAGGCAATGCAATGTTAAATAATTATTATAAGTTTACCACTGTTTACACGCGTAGCACATAAGCAGTAATTTCATACTTTTGACTAAAGTATAAACATAAAAGCAATAAAACAGGCAAATTATTGCGAAATTATCACCATTCATAAAATATTATATTCAGCTGCTATCACATTAATATCAATTGAGCATTAACGCGATTTACTGCCACTTAATCCACGGGCGATTCACTAGGTTGTATATTAGTTTGTCGCACGGGGCTGATTCAGGAGATGCAAACTTGCAATCCGGCGATTCATTAATGTCTATTTGAGCAAATATATTCGACACAGAAATATCAATATCTAAATCGGTATCAAGCTGTGTCATAGGCAAAATAAATTCCACCCTATTGGTAAAAGCACACTTTTCGACCTTGTTGCCATCGTCGTTGGAAAACTCACACCCTGCATTACCTAAATGATAGGACCAAGTTGCTTTTTCATCATTGACTTTTGAGAGGTCTAACTTCAAAAACATATGCCCATTAAGTGCGTCTGCGAACATAGACTCATCACTCAAAGGTACTGGTTGAACACTAACGTCTGCATGATTTTGTTCAAATGGAAGGCCCATGGTAAACCGCAGGTTTGTTGATAGCTTTAATAACTCCTCAGAAACATCGAGCACAATTTTGCTATTTGCGTCGCTAGGCTCGCTACATGCAGAGTGAAATTTCAACAGCGCTGTTTGCGGTGTTTGCCAGTGGTTTTGCTTGAATTTTACTCGCTGCCACTTTCCATCTACTCGCACTTCAGGGTTGCTAAGATAAAAGCCAAAGTAGTCGATATTCCACCTATTATTGGCCGCGCTCAGTATAATTGGACAAGCGTCGCTCTCAACCCCAACCAAGTTAAAGGGAATTTCGCCAGCCTCTCGCCCTTTGAATTTGCTTATATCACAGCCGCTTAATGCCAACATAGTAGTTAGAAAAAGTGCAAGTGCATTGCTAGAGCGAAGGTATGTGTTCATGCGAGTCTGTTGTTCCTGTAAATGAGAGCGTAACAATGAGTAGACGGTATTGATGGGGTAAAGTTTAAAAAGCCTGCGAAATATTTCAATAGTACTCCCTTTGTGCACCTTTAACAGGAGGCAGTCAAGAAAGACCGGATATAAAAGAAAAACTAAAGCGGCAGTTTAGTTAGCAACTCTCAAGATTAACCCTAAGTACCTAGACTTAAGTACCTAGACTTAAGTGCCTTGGCTTAAGTGCCTTGGCTTAAATTTAGGATATTTTTATGCCCTCCCTTATTAAGGTGAACAAAAATAAAGCAAACAATTCATAAAGCTATCGCCAAGGCGTGACAAGCCAAATAAAACTGCTTATACTTGCGGTCGCTTGGAATTGCGGACGCAGAGATTAGCTATTAAGTCTAAGTCAATAACCGCAATAACAACGCAGCGCAAGACAATCCGTTCAAAATGGCCCCATAGCTCAGTTGGTTAGAGCATCCGACTCATAATCGGCAGGTCCCCTGTTCAAGTCAGGGTGGGGCCACCATTTTTTGTTTCAAACCTCAGTAAACGCCGTCATCTATAAGCCTGAACGAACACTTCATCAATTAGCGTAGTCAGCAAATAACACGCGACTATTATTGCTAAATTAAAAGTTGCGCGAATCGCCCATGAAAATCCAGCGTAATTGAAACGCAGCTTACTTGTGACTAAAACCGCTACCCCCATTACTGAAAACCACGGTGTAAAAAAGAATACAAGGTGCCATTTAATCAATGTAACGGCTAGGTCGTGAAGTGCCCCGCTTACGGCGAATGTCATTAAAATAGCTAGCCACTGCGGTAACCACTTTGATAACGGTCGCATGACATAAAGCGATAAGTAGTAGCTCCATATCGGGTTCCAATATCGCCAAAAATTGCCAAAGGTGCTGGCCCCTAACGAGCGTGAAAGCATATTTTGCAAAGAGTCAGAATCACCTAGCCCTACACCGGTTCTTTTCTTCACATACTGATTTAGTCTAATCGTCAAAATACGTCTCTTTGTAGATATAGCAAACATTAGCGAAATGTTGGCAACCTAACCGCTTTGTACTTCACTATAAGTGCGCCTGTCTCGATAAGCACTTTATTTCTGCTCATGTTTCTGCTCTTGATGCTGCTCTTGCTGAAAGTTAATTGCAGCAATAGGAAACGGAATAACAATACCTTCTTCGTCAAAACGCTTTTTAAGCAATTTAATAAATGCACTTTTAATAAAGAAGCGGTTAAAGTATTCACGAGTGCGCAGCATTACGGTTAAGTTAATACTCGAACTATCGAAGGTATGAAAAAGCACAAACGGCTCGTAAGTATCTACTCCGTACTCATGAGTACGCAAGGTATGTTTGGCTACTTCTAAACATACTTTTTCTACGTGCTCTAAGTCAGAACTATAATGCACGCCCACTTCTACAGGTACCGATAATTCCCGCTCGGGATAGTAATAATTAATCAGCTTTGAATTAGACAGCTTGCTGTTTGGCACAATAACGATATTGTTGGGCAGCATTCTTACCCATGTCGAGCGCCAGCCAATTTTTTCTACAAAACCCTGCTCTTTCGAGTCGAGCTCTATAAAGTCGCCAATTCGTATGGGTTTATCCATAACCAGTTGAATACCCGAAAAGAAGTTTTCAAGGGTAGGCTGCAGCGCTAGCGCCACCGCCAGAGAAGTAATTCCTAGTGATGCCACAATGGGCGTTATAGAAACGCCCATAGCGCTTAAAATAATGAGGATAGCTAGCACAGCTAATAGTGCCCGAAGCGCGCCACCGGCAATAGCGCTGGTATTTTTTACTAGAGATGATTGGTCTTTGTAGCGGCGAAGGGAATAAGTAGAAAAACGTTCTAGGAAAAGGAACAGCGTAATGATAATACTCGACTCAATAACCACGTTGAGTATGGTAAGTGTTCGTTCGTCGTCTAACTGAAAAACAGATACAACGCTTTTTACGAGCAATAAAAATATCACCCAAATAGTTAGGCTTAGGGGGGCGTTTAACGATAAAACGAGCACGCGATACATGCCCGACATACTGCTAGTTTCAGAACGTGCTTTTTCTTTCAAGCGCACCAAAACAAGGCGTTTTATCAAAAAAAGAACCACAACAGCCAACAGCAAGCCGCCAACGGCCACTAGCTGTTTTTGATCTAAACCCGCTGAGATATCCACGTAACTGTATTCCTCTTCATGCTTTAAGCCGTTATAAACCCTGGCTGCTTTAAACGCAGAAGCCTGACTTTTGCCAAGCAAATACGGGTAATTCAACGGATTACTAACAAAGAGGCTGCAAAACCTGCACCAGAGTTAATGAGAGTGCAGGTTATTCTTTTGCCTCCTTCAAACATTAGTTCATATAATATTTTTCTAATTTTTTATGCTATTGAACTGCTGCTCACAAGAGCATGTGCAGCTAATGTAAATTAAGGTACTATTTACAATGAATTAAGTAGCGGAGATAACCTCGTGTCGAGAATGAACTATCATCATTTGTACTATTTTTGGCGCGTCGCGAATACGGGTAATCTAACCCAGGTTGCAAACGAAATTCACCTTTCTCAATCGGCTATTTCTGCTCAGCTAAAGCAGTTTCAACAACATCTTGGCATTGAGTTGCTTACACGCAAGGGACGTTCGTTAATTTTAACCCCTGAAGGGAAACAAGTACTCTCCTATGCAGATGAAATATTTTCTAAGGGTGAAGAATTAGAAAGCCTTATCAACAAGGGGTTACCCACTCAGCTAAGGCATGTTTCTATTGGGGTATTATCGAATTTGTCTCGAAATTTTGTTGAGAGTTTTACGCTGCCGCTTATCAACGACAAGTTCGCCACATTCTCGTTACAAACTGGCAGTTTAGAAAACTTGCTCGATGGATTATCAAGCTTTAAATTCGACATTATTCTCACCAACCATAATGTCGAATTAGGTCAACAAAACGCTATTTGGCATAGTGAGCTGGTTTCTCGGCAGGCCATTGAAATTATTGGCCCATCAAAACCTCAGCGCACCCGTAAGTTCCCAAATAGTTACGGCGATGCTACTTGGGTTCTGCCCTCTCAAAACAGTGAAATTCGTTCGGCATTCAGTATTGCCTGTGCAAAATTTCAATACACTCCCAAGATAAAGGCAGAAACAAACGACATGGCAATGCTGCGACTGCTAGCTCGTGATAGTGGTGCATTCTCTGTTATGCCCGAAGTAGTCGTGCGAGATGAAATTGCCAACGGGCTTTTACATATTCAACAAAGCCTGCCTGATGCTTATGAACATTTTTATGCCGTTACATTGGCTAAAAAGAAGGTCTCTCCTCATGTTCAACAGCTTATTGAACAGACAAAAAGCTAAGCGTTGATGCTTTAGCTCGCAGCCACTCTACTCACCCGGTTATTTAACGCCAACCAAGCATCTGTGTTGGGTAACGCTTCAATAAAAACACAAGTCAGCCTTTTTTTATCTATTTGATGCAGCGCGTCATAAAAACTTTGACTAAACTCGGCTGGTGTTGAAGGTAGCTGAATATGGTTATCTTGCATTACAGAAAGCGACATGGGCGAAAAAGATATCACCCCTTCTTCAAAAGAGAATGTTTTACTTTCAAGTTCTGTACGTGACAGTAATTTTACCGGCGTATTTGGCTGGTAATGCTGCAAAACACTTCCTGGCACAGTAACGCCGCCATCATTTTTGTACTTAACATCGCACCCTAACACTACTGACAAACTGTGATGGTCGATAGGTCCTGGCCTAAGTATTAATGGCGTGTCTGTTGTCACATCAATTATTGTCGATTCAATCCCTACTTCAGCCTTTCCGCCGTCCACTACAGCAGAAATTCTTCCATTGAGTGACGCTAAAACATGCTCGGCATTAGTAGGGCTAATAAATTTATACTTATTTGCCGAAGGCGCAGCTAGTCCGCGCCCAGATGATGCTATTAGAGCTAAAAAGTCATCACTTGAGGGTATACGTAGCACAACAGTATCTTGCCCGCCAGTTACCGTATCACTCACCCAAGGCTGCTTTTTTAGTAACAATGACAAAGGGCCAGGCCAATAATGCTTTGCCAAAAGATATGCTCGCTCAGGAATGTCTCGGGCCCACTTCTCCATATCGTCAATACTGGCAATATGAACAATGAGAGGGTTACTTGCTGGGCGTCCTTTGGCTTTAAATATTGCTTTTACCGCATTTTCATTCGACGCATCGGCGGCCAAACCATATACAGTCTCGGTTTTTACGGCAACGCATTCGCCACTTTGAATAAGGCTCACCGCCCGCGGTAAATCATTTGGAAACGTAAGAATAGAGGTGTTTGTTTGCATACTGCTGAGTACTTAATAAGTGGTATACGTTTTTAGTTGGCTATTGGTGAGTATGATCTACCCCGCAAAAAGTAAAATAAAATTCAATTTTTAAAACTTAAACATTAATAAAATAGAACCATTAAAACCTGAAATTAAATATAAACTATAAAATTCAACGCAATAAGGAATTTAATTTTTTAACAAACATAAAAAATAGAACTAATAAAAAAAATATATCTATTTTTTAGATGTTTAAAACCATGCTTTACTCAAGCAAACACATAAGGAGTAAAGCATGTCATCTTATACCAGCGCACTGTTGCTAATTTCGCTGCCTCTTTTTTGGACCATATTATCTTGGTTCATTAGCCCCAAACGGCATTTTTTTTCAACGTTCAGCATTGAAAAAATCGCTATCTTGGGAAGTGTATTTTTGCTTGTGGTGTCTTTGTTTGCCGGGTTTTCAACGCCTGTAAATACCGACGCAGGTGTGATGCTCGTATCCATCTCTCCCATGAAAGCCATGGTTATATTCACCGTGGTTGCCATAGGCACTATTCTTATGCGCTTCTCTCGTAATTACTTAGTTGGAGAGGCTTGTTATCCGCGCTTTCTACGATGGATGCAGCTAACGCTTTCCTCGGTCGTTATTACTATTTTAGCCAACCATTTAGTGATCTTCTGGGCAGGCTGGCTTGCTGTAAGCCTATCACTTCATAAATTATTACTGCTTTACCCAGAACGCTCAAGGGCCATTGTAGCCGCACATAAAAAATTTATTTTAGCACGCTCTTCAGAGTTGCTTATGGCTGCCGCTTTTGTTTTGTTATTTCTCACCTTCGATACACTGTATATCGATGAAATCACTTATCAGCTTAATAACTACACGCTACTCACAAGTAAACAAGCCGACTATATTAACTATGCAGCGTGTCTGATTGCTGGTGCTGCACTTTTAAAATGTGCACAACTTCCTGCCCATGGTTGGCTTATCAACATTGTAGAGGCGCCTACGCCAGTGAGCGCCCTGTTGCATGCAGGCGTAATCAATTTGGGTGGGTATTTATTGCTCGCTTTTGCGCCACTTGTAGCAGCAAGCAGTCAGGCTCAATGGTTACTGCTGGTTGTAGCAGGGCTAAGTGTTTTCTTTAGCGCGCTTATTATGACCACACGCGTTACCATCAAGGTGCGTCTAGCATGGTCTACGTCATCGCAAATGGGTCTGATGTTAATCGAGTGCGCTATGGGACTTTACTCTCTGGCCCTTATACACCTTGTTGCCCACTCTTTCTATAAAGCCTACGCATTTTTAAACACCGGCTCAGCCGTATACGAAACCTTAGAACACGATATAAGCGCACACAGAGCGCCATTGTTTGCCGATTGGCTGAATGCGACATTTATTACTTCGCTCATTATAGCGGTCTGTTATTCCTTGTCAGAATACCAAGGCCCTGCCAGCCCTTGGATTCTAATGGCTTTAGCGTTTACAGCGTTTCTAGCCATGCGCACGGCAAATTCAGATCAAACACAAATGTATATGTTAATTGCTATCAGTATTGCGCTAATAAGTGTCTACGGTTTTGTAAAGGGCTTAACGCAGCATTACATAACTAGCGCATACCCGCCGCCAATAGACATGTTTTCTATTATGGATCTCTGGATTTCGGGACTTCTGGTTACCCTCTTCGGTCTTCATGTTGCAATGCAAACATTTGCACAACATCGACTAGTAAAGCGTTTTAAACAATTACTCTTTGCTGGGTTTTATCTAGACGAATGGTTCACCAAAATCACGCTAAAAATACACCCAATCACTTTACGAAGCACAGAACCGAAGCCTA
Organism: Alteromonas hispanica; assembly: GCF_010500915.1. GTDB lineage: Bacteria > Pseudomonadota > Gammaproteobacteria > Enterobacterales > Alteromonadaceae > Alteromonas > Alteromonas hispanica. Next base: position 42,314 of record NZ_JAAAWP010000002.1, on the reverse strand, counting down.
ATCACGTTGCCTCTGTATCTAAAATAGGGAGTAAATAATGACGGTCATATCACTCAACACTACTCGTATTGATGAGAAAAGAATAAAACGCAGTGCTGCACAGGCGTGTGATGGTATTGCGCCTAACTTCCCTTTAGATAAGCTGATTGCGGTAAATCCGTTTTGGAAGTTGATCAGCAACTCACAACAAGACGTGTCTGCAAAGGCACACGCTCTTGCTGGTATCACAGCCGTTATGCCCGCATCGCACTGGCTAGATTTATACAAAGAAGGCGAGATCTCAGATAGCGCAATAGCGCATAGTTTAGTGCAGTATGAAGTTAATCAAGATAGTAAAAGCTTCTTGTCGACCTTAAGCGATTCGAACGTGAAAGTTCAGCTTCCTCTTATTACAGAGCACTTTGACGGTTTTCGCTCTGCCAGCGAGATGACTTGGCGAGAAGAGTGTTTATTTCAAATAAGTCAGTTTTGTGCCGCCTACTTTCAACACGAATCACCTCTTGTTCACATTGAGGGTAATTCGCCTGCCGACACGCTTTATAAAAGCTGGTTGAACGGGCTTAAGCACGATGCTGGTATTAACGTGTTAATGAATACGATAGGACTTAAGAAGATTTTCGAGACCCTTCCAACCACTGTCGATGCGCTACTGCTTGAAGCCAGTGAAAGCTTGGAGTTGGATAGCAGCAAAGCACAAGATTATTTTTATGCGCTTTTAATGAGTATTAACGGCTGGTCATCGTTTATTGCTTATCGGATGTGGTTAAAGGATGAGAACGAACTGCAGGGACTTCTTGCTATTCGTTTAGCTTGGGAGCTTATTGTTTATCGCTATTACAATAAACACCACAGTGAGGAGGCAAATCAAGTAAAAACCCGTTGGTCTTACTTGCTAAATCATCTGTCTGCCAAAATAGAACAATTCAAACGCGAAGAGCGCAGCCTTTGGGTAATGATGTATGCCTACGAATACGAGCAACAGCAGCGAATGCAAGCTAAGTTGGTAAGCTGCTCGCCCGCGCAACAAATGCAGGCAGACGTGCAAGCGGTTTTCTGTATTGATGTACGTTCAGAGGTTATTCGACGGGTTCTAGAGCTACAAAGTCCAACCGTGAAAACCATGGGTTTTGCGGGCTTTTTTGGTATGCCTATAGCTTACGCTCCCGCCAATACCGATGCACAACGGCCGCAGTTACCTGGCTTACTTGCCCCGCAACTCTCTGTATCAGAAAAAGGCACAGAACCCTATCGCGCAGAGTTTATTCAGCAGCGCTCTACATGGCACAAGTGGAGTAAATCTCCACTTGGAAGCTTTTCTATGGTGGAATCTGCCGGCTGGTGGTATGCCTTCAAGTTACTCAAGAATTCGTGGCTTCCCTCTATGAAAGAAAATCCAGTGAATTCATTAAGTCATGAAGCTGAGTGGGAAATTAGTAATGAGCATGGCCCTATTAGTTTGGATGACAAAGTGGCGTTAGCCGCTGGTGCACTAAAAATGATGGGAATGTCTAAATTCTCACCCACCGTATTGCTAGTGGGTCATGGCAGCAAATCGAGAAACAACCTGCATGCCGCGGGCCTTGATTGCGGCGCATGTGGCGGCCAGTCAGGCGAAGTGAATGTACGCGTGCTTGCGCAGTTACTTAATGACGAAAAAGTGCGCGATGTACTGCAAAGCATGGGGTACAAAATAGCGGGTAATACGCGATTCATTCCTGCGCTTCACAATACCACCACCGATGATGTTGAGTGTTTCGACAACTCGGTGCCAGAGAAAGTGAAAAACTGGTTGTTAAAAGCCAAGCATCAGGCGCAAAAGGAACGAGCTAAACATTACAGTACCAATTTACAGTTTGAATCGGACAAAAAGCGTGATCAGCGTTTTCAGCAGCGTGCTAGCGACTGGTCTCAAGTGCAGCCAGAATGGGGGCTTGCAGGAAACTCATCGTTTATTATTGGCCCGCGCCAACGCACGCGCGGTGTCGACTTGGAAGGCAAAACCTTCCTACACGATTATACTTGGCAAACCGACCTAGACTCATCGGTTTTAGAAACCCTGATGACTGCTCCCATGATTGTCACAAATTGGATTAACGCACAATATAATGCTTCGGTCACCGACAACGAAAAACTGGGTAGTGGAAACAAAGTTCTTCACAACGCGGTAGGAAACAATATTGGTGTTTTTGAGGGTAATTCCGGAGATTTGAGAATAGGCCTCTCAAAACAATCATTACACAACGGCACGCGATGGGTGCATCAACCACAGCGACTGAGTGTCTATATTGTGGCTCCTAATCATAAAATTCTCGAGATAGTAAATAAACACACCATGTTGCAAGAGCTTATCAATAACGATTGGCTGTATCTGTTTAGCTGGGAAAAACAGGCGGTTATAGAGCGGCTTTACAAAGGCAAGTGGTACAAGTCTCACGGTCTTTCTATGTGAAAGAAGCATTTGGACAGTCATCTGGAGTAGGTGCTATCCCAAAGCGATAAATTGAATAGTAAACGAGTTTGTGTGTAAGTGTGTTGACAGGGACGTCTTTTTTACGCACTGCTCAATTTTCCCTCGACATAAGGCGCTTATTTCCTTATAGTGCGCGCGCAATGCAAGCTGCCTCGGCGTATTAACACGCTCAGCTTTATCTTCTGATTTACTCCCCTGGATACCTGTTTTGATAACCACCGCAAATATTACGATGCAGTTTGGCTCTAAGCCGCTGTTTGAAAACATTTCTGCCAAATTCGGCAACGGCAACCGTTATGGCCTTATAGGCGCGAACGGCTGCGGCAAATCTACATTTATGAAAATTTTAAGTGGTGAGCTTACACCTACGTCTGGTAACGTTTCTATGGCGCCGGGTACCAAGCTTGGTATTTTAAGTCAGAACCAGTTTGCTTTTGAAGAATTCAGCGTAGTTGATACCGTTATAATGGGCGACCGCGAATTGTGGGAAGTAAAACAAGAGCGCGACGCCATTTACAGTAAACCTGATATGAGTGAAGAAGACGGCATGCGCGTTGCCGATCTCGAAACCCAGTTTGCTGAAATGGACGGATATACTGCAGAAGCACGCGCTGGCGATATCCTAAGCTCAGCCGGTATAGAAGAAAGCTATCACTTTGGCTTAATGAAAGAAGTTGCACCGGGAAAGAAAGTGCGTGTTTTACTCGCACAGGCACTGTTCGCCGAGCCAGACATTCTGCTTTTAGATGAGCCAACCAACAACTTGGATATTTACACCATTAGCTGGTTAGCGGAAGAGCTAAACAAGCGTAAATCTACCATGATCATCATTTCCCATGATAGACACTTCTTAAACTCTGTGTGTACTCATATGTCGGATATTGACTACGGTGAACTTCGTACTTATCCGGGTAACTACGACGACTACGTTCAAGCCGCTATGCTAGTGCAAGAGCAGTTGCATAACGAAAACGCTAAAAAATCAGCGGAAATTGAAGAACTTCAAAGCTTTGTGGCACGCTTCTCAGCAAACGCTTCTAAAGCCAAGCAGGCCACTTCTCGCGCTCGCCGCTTAGAAAAAATAGAATTGTCAGAAGTTAAAGCGTCTAGTCGCCGCAAACCTTATATTGTTTACAAGCAACATAAAAAACTGCATCGCTTAGCAATAACTCTTGAAGACCTGGGGCACAGTTATCCTGACCTTCCGCTTTTTAGCAATGTTAACTTGCTGCTAGAAGCGGGTCAGCGCCTAGCGATTATCGGTGAAAATGGTGCGGGCAAAACAACGCTACTTAAAACCTTAGTGGATGATTTAGAACCCACCAGCGGCACCATAAAGTGGGCGGAAAACGCAGCTATTGGTTACATCCCGCAAGATAACGCTAAATACTTCGCAAAGGATATGACCTTGTTTGACTGGATGAGTCAATGGCGCAGCCCGAAGCACGACGACCTGCACATCAAAGGCATGCTGGGGCGCTTGCTGTTTACCTCTGACGACTTCAATAAGAAAGTGCAGGTGTGCTCAGGTGGTGAGAAAAACCGCCTCTTATTCGGCAAGCTAATGCTTCAAGATATCAATGTACTTGTGCTAGATGAGCCTACCAACCACATGGACATGGAGTCTATCGAGGCGCTTAATAACGCTATTTACAAATTTGATGGCACTGTTATTTTTGTTAGCCACGATAGAGAATTTGTTTCATCGCTAGCCACCCAGGTAATTGAAATTAAAGACCAACAGCTAAACCACTTTGACGGTAACTACGATGAGTTTTTAGCGCACAAAGAAATTGCGTAACTAGCAGCTGTAATTGAATTAAAGTCGGCTTTACGTGCGATTTTATACGCGTTTTCACATACGTTCGTAGGTACAAGGGGTGGCAATTGCCACCCTTTTTTGTAACTTTGAACAGAATACATGCAGCTTGTTAAGAAACCGCTAGTTGCTCCCAGTTTTTCATTTTGCGATACAGAGTAGACGCACTTACCCCAAGATGCACTGCCGCAACAGGAATATTGCCGTTACACACAGCTATAGCCTCTTCTATTGCTCTTTTTTCAACAACCCAAAGTGGCTCAATTTTATCGGCAAAGCTAGAGGCTTGTGTCCGACTTGCTGGGTTTTGGCTTGCATGCTTAACAATATTTGACGATGAATTTGCCTTCGAGAAATGGGTGTTCAGTTGCTCCACCATATCGCGGTCAACCCAGCCGCCATCGTTCATAACCACGCACTTTTCGACAATATTCTGTAACTCTCTAACGTTGCCAGGCCAAGAGTGCTGTTTAAGTATTTCTAGTGCGTCAGCGGTGAACCCCTCAAACACCTTTCGCTCTTCTCTAGACTTTACCTGTAGGAAATGCCGACACAACTCGGGAATATCATCAGCGCGCTCTCGAAGAGGTGGAATGGTAATAGGAATTACGCTTAACCGGTAAAACAAGTCTTCTCTAAACCTGCCGTCTTTTACTTCTAGCTCAGGGGCTCGGTTGGTTGCACAAACAATCCTGACATCACTTTTTCGAAGCTCGGAACTGCCTACTCTGTGATAAGTACCCGTTTGGATGAATCGAAGTAACTTTGCTTGTAAGGGCAACGCCATTTCGCAAAGCTCGTCTAAGAACAAAGTGCCACCATTGGCAGCTTCTACCGCCCCTTCGCGGTTTGCCAGTGCTCCGCTAAAAGCTCCCTTCACGTGCCCAAAAAACTCAGACTCGAACAGTTCAGCGGGAATAGCTGCACAGTTAATCGCAATTAAAGGCCCTAATGCTCTGCTACTCGAGTTGTGGAGAAAGTCTGCACAGACTTCTTTTCCAGAGCCGCTTTCCCCTGTTATAAGCACACTCGCCTTAGACCTAGCAGCACTTTTCAGCTGGTGCTTTATGCTAATCATCTTTTGGCACTGCCCAATAAATCCTGCTTTCTTTTCTAACCCCGTCACTGCGGAAACAGGCTCCGCGCTATTTTTAGAATCCAGTTCAAGCCCTGCATTTTGAACAGCCTGAATAAGCATTGCGTTGTCGAAAGGTTTCTCTAAAAAGTCGAAAGCGCCCTCTCGTATAGCCCCTACAGCAACTTCAATCGTGCTGTTTGACGTTATTGCAATAACTTGCGTTGCCGGGTTCTGCTTTTTAGCAAACTTCATAACCTCAATGCCAGACACATCAGGTAAATTGACATCTTGTAAAATAATATCGGGGGTGTCAGCCTGAATAGCCGCCATCGCAGAGTAACCATCTAAGAAAAGAGAGCACTGGTAACCTTGCTTAGTTAACACAGCCTTATATAAATTTCCGGCCGATACGCTATCTTCAACAATATAGACGCGTAATGATTTCATAGTGATTCCTTAATGAGGGGAACATGAGCAACAGTTTTATCAATAATGCTGCGTAGCTCAGCTATGTCCTCTTGCGTAAACTGGGCGCGCTCGTAAAGCACATCAACGCGCTCTTGAAGCATTTCAACACCGTATAATCTCGACGTGTTTTTTAAAATATGAAGAATTTCTAGGATCTCATCCACCATTAAGGGGTCGGAGTTTGAGTAGAGTTGACTACTCTGCTGCCGCAATTCCGCTTCGAATAGAACAAGTAAATGCTCTAAAACATCTTCGCCAACATCACCGCCAAGTGAAACAAGAACTTCGGTATTAAACATCTTTTATCAAGAAAAATTTGTAGAGAATTTAAGAGTAAGTATGAGTAGCCATTCGCATTTTGCAAATAATGAAGATAGACATTTAGTATAACTAAAGGAAGTCTGCCGAGACTGCCTGGCTGCGATGAGATAAAAGCATTTGGATTTAACGCGCTATCGAGCGAGCTTTTCCCGCAACTTCACTTTATCAACAGGCTTAGAAATATAATCATCGAAGCCCAGTTTTTCATACTGCTGGTCGGTATCCTCGTTGGCGGTGTAGGCAATAATTTTTGTATCAATATTAGTGTTACTGCGACGAATTTTACGCATCACCTGCACACCAGATATATCAGGAAGCATGATATCCATTAAAATGACATCGAACTCTTTTTGCGAAGCCATTAGTAGTGCTTCAACTGCGGTAGCAGCACATTGTATTTCATAACCTTCTGCTTCAAGCATACTTCGGGTGATCACCTCGTTAATTGGGTCATCGTCTACGAGTAAAATAGAAAGACGTTTTTCATCATTTACTCCTCTACCCTCTGTGCTTTGAATGATACTGATTGCAGATTCTGTCGACTGGTCGATATAGGGTCGACTAACCGGCACAGAAACCACTATTCTTGTGAAACCACTTTTCTCTCTTAACAGAATATTCTTGATAGATAATGCATGCAGCATCGACCTGAAGTAGCGAACTTCAAGGCTTGCTTGTGAGAGTGACTCTTCGTCAAACGTATCTGCCGACATGCGCATTACATTGTTATAAAAATCTGTAGGCTTGATGTTCCCATATATTTTATAAATGATTTCAAGAGTGTGGCTGTCATTTTTGTTTCTTATTCTCGCTTCCGTTATTAGCCTTCCTCCCCTAACCACCTCAAGAAGATTCGACAAAAGATAAAGATGGACTTGAGAAAGCAACTTCTCATCCGTGTTAACAGTAAGATCGCCTTCCGTTTCAGCACCTAACTCAATAGTACTGTTTTGGGCTTTAGTAGACAGAATATCGATACCCCTGTCGATAACATTATTTACGTCAAAATCGGAAAGCTTGAGTTTTAGCTTTTGTGACTGCGCCTTACCTATTCCTGCGAGTTGCTCGGTCACACAGCGTATTTGGTGATTAACCTCCCTAAGTTGCATTAAACACATATCTGATTTTAATGCATCGTGAGAGTTTTGAAGATGCTCCACAAGCTCATGCAGCATCAATAATGGTGCTTTAATTTGGTCGTTAAACTGAGACACAAACTTTTCTTTTATCAGGGCTTCGCTCTGCACCTGTTGAGACAACTCGGAAAGCTTCTTCTCTCGATGATAATTTTCAGTAATATCATGAAAGTAATAAACAACCGCTTTGTCTTGCATTTGTCTTTTCAAAACACTAAGCCAACGGCCGTCTTGTAAACCAATCTCTATTACTTTATCACCGTTATTCTTAACGTCTTCGCTTTCCTCAAAATGGGTTATAACACCGCGACGCTGAGCATCTGCCACTAAGGCATCGAATGTGGTCCCGCTTGCAACATACTCTTCACCACAATCAAACAAATGGATAAAAGCCTGGTTTGATAAAAGCGGGGAGCCAGAGGCATTGAATACGGCAAACGCGTTAGGCAGCGCGTCTAAGGCATCTGTGTAAAGCTCCTCGCGACTCAGTATAGTTTGATGCGCCTGTCTGATGTTGTGGTGTAAACGCCTGGGCAGCCTCAAAAAATAATACACAAAGCCAATGACAGCGATAAAAATGGCAATATTTTTAATCAACAATAGCTGAGGAAGTGCCGTTGGAATGACAGGGGTCGACGGTACAACTAACACTTTCCAAGACGAGGGAAATACATTGCTTGCTGCACTGATGCCATTGACAGGCTTGCGTTTTTGAACGGCGCCATTTTGCGATAGCAAAAGACCCGGAGTATCAAGGTATACCTGATAGCCCGGCGTATTCATTTGCGACGTGATAGTAGACAACAGCCCGGTTAAATTAAGCGCTTTTACAATAAAATAGCGTTCTTTATTTGGCACATCCACAGACGTAAATATGAATGCTGTATCGGCCACCATTTTCACACTCAAATTTTTTGATACTGCAACCGAGCTTTGACGCAGCCAATTGCTCAACCCATACGCTTGCATATCAAAAGAGGGCTTGGCCCACACTGCGAGTTTTTCGTAGCGAGTATTAAATACAGCGTAGCCTTTTAGAAAACGCGTACGCGAATATTGAATAGCCATTATTTGACCTAAGCCAGCATCTGTTAACGTGGATTCAGCAGATAGGTAGCCCTGCAATAAGAGACTACTTGTACTAAGTACTTCTCCCTGCCTATCGAGGCGCTCTAACGATTCAAAAAGGGCACTTTTCATTGTAACGTCTTGGCGCTGAAGCGCACTTATGTGTTCAGCTTTATCTGAATTAAACACCAAAGTGGCGATCGCCCAACCAATCAATAATGACACTGCCGCCGCCACTAACTTCTGACTAAATGCTTGAGTTAAATTAGTTAGGCCAATGAGCGGTATATTAATACGTTTAGGCATCTCATCAGAGGATGATTGAGGCTCCGCCTCACCTACATTAATATGGTGCGACAGCATCGCAGCGAACCCCATTAACTGATTCCTGTGAATTTTAGACAGTGTTCTAGGATTAGGATCACCGATACTTAGCACCCCGATTAGCTCATTGAAACGGCCAAATACAGGATATTGGGCGTAAAAGTGTAAGTTACCCAACACTCTCGAGTCGACAAATTGGCTTTCATTCGCATTTTCTATAACGTGTAAACTATTGTCTTTGAACAATGAGCGAAAGAGACGTAACTCTCTATCTAAATCAATGCCTCCAGCCCGAGAAGAAATTCGCCGGGAAAACCTTTTGTTGTTACAAAAAAAGTCAACAACTGCCACATCGAAGTATTGCTTCACTAACCAAAGCGATTTATCAATGTCATTAGTTTCTTGCGGCGTCGCTTTAGCAATAGTTATCTCGTGCTCTTGCTGAATTGGCATCATAGACGACTTCCTTCTCCAGTTGGAGACACAGATTGCCAGCCGTTGTCAGAAAAACTCGCCACCGCTTGTGGCAAGGTAACTCTGAATGGCGGTTGCAATAATGAGAAAGCTGGGGTTGTTGTACCAGGCGTATTCACAGTCTCTGCGGCGAAAAGCGTGAGGGGTGTTTGACAGTTAGTAATTCCAGGTTCAATGCCAAGCAAAGCAAGCGTATCGATCACCAATTGATTGCCAATTAAATCGATACCGAGCAAGTCAAAAATCACCTCTAATATTGTAAACACCAGTGTTTCGACAATATTTTCATCTTCTTCCAGCTTTGTGCCAACAGGGCAGCAAATTTCTCCAAGCGTGACATCAACAGCCCCAATTACCCCAACGAGTTGCAGAGAGTCCAAAGCAGTTGATAACAAAAGTTCTACCGCCGGGAGATAATTATCCATTATGTCGTTTTGCGATTCATACCCTGAAGGGCAATCAGAGCACGCGGCACTCAACTCAACATCAGCCGTACCAAGAAGCGAATCACCAAGTGCGGTTAAACCCACCAAGCAACTCGAATCTGCTGGCACCAATTCTAGAGAAAATGGCTCACATGGCGTACCGGCCACCACTTTTTGAGATACGTAACGAGATTGAATATCTTCATCCTCAGCAGGGCATGCTAGTGCAGTGCTGCGTAATAGTTGCCCTTTCACATCGCCACTAAAGCCTATTGCATAGTTAGGACCGCCCTGTAATGCATTCAGATAGCTCACGTTACCGGTGGCGGTTAGTTGACCTGTGCCTCTAGAGTCTGACGTTTCGTCACTCAACCCTTTAATACACGGGTCACCTTGGCAGTTAGGCGCGTTGTAATAAACCGCCTCCCGGCTTGTAAACCTATCATCTCTAATACCAATCAAGGTGCGATACGCTTGCTCACCCTCGCGGTCGAAATAAAAAATAAGTGGAGCCTGATGCTCATCAAAACCAACGGCTATTCCAAGGGGGGTATTATTTGCATCTACCACGGTAGCCTGAGTATCTACCTTCGACATATAGCGCTTAAACAGGGCATCTCTCACCATTACGATACCGGCAAACGAGCCAATAACCAGAATGGTTATTATCAGTATCAACTCAATGGTAAGGACAAAACCTCGCTCGCGCTTTTTCATTGCTTGCCCTTCATAAGTTAGATACCAGCAGTTTTAGTACCGTTAGTACTTGAAGCGCTGCAGGGAAAAAGACAAGAACCAAAAACATTGGAAAACTAATTAATATGATAGGGAACGTAGTATGTAAGGCCTTCTTATTTACTTTTTTAGCTAGCGTGGCACCACGCTGAAGTGTGAAAGTCTGTAGTTGAGCTTCAACGGCTTGGGTAAGAGAGGTTCCTAGCTCCACCCCGATTGACATGAGGTTTGCCAAGCGCTTTACCCCTTTAACTCCCGTTCTTTCGTATAGCGCTTTAAATGCATCATTACGAGGTGAACCTGCTTCTATTTCGTAAATAAATAATTTCAGCTCCACCGCTAGAGGGTGTTTTTTACTTAAACCATGATTTGCGGCTAAAGCGAAGGCCCGCTCAAAGTTAAACCCTGCCCGCATATAAACCAAAAGAACCCGCAAAAAGAATTCTAGCGTGTTTTCTATAGCGGCTTGTCGAGAGCTTCGTTTAGCGTAAAACCACATATCAGGTAGAAAAAACGCTAAACCACTAATGATAAGAATGGAGCTAAAATCTAATTCCAACGGAAAAAGCTGAAGCGCAATATAAGTTGTAAATAACGCAGATCCTTTTAAACAATAAATCAGCACAATATCAGTTTTAACATATACCCCAGCTTGGCGAAGATGCTTGTTTGATATCACCATAAGTGGGTTCCACGAAGGTTTCTTTACTACCGCAGGCTTAGCCTCAAAAAGCTTATTGCTGTCGCTGGTTTCAATTCGAATCAACAGACCAGCACTGATAATAAAACCAATGAGTAACAGTAAATCAATCACAGAGGAATCCTTACTGATAACCTAAGCCACAGCAGCCCAAACAGCTGACATAAAATTGCTGCTGTTAAGAATGCGCTGCCGCTTGGGTGATTAAGAAGAGGATCGAACCATGTAGGGTCTTTATGACTAAACAGAGGAATAAGAGAGTAAGGCAACAGACCACTGAACAACGCGGCATATTTAGTACCAGATAATTTGGCCCTTAGTTGCTGGCGGTCCATCTCTCTTGAGGACATCATTGTGCACACGCCCTTGAGCATGTCATGTAAATCGCAATGACTTTGACTGTACGTAATTACGCTGTGACTAAACAGCCTAACGGTTTCACAGTTATAGCGTTGAACCAAAGGTGTAAAACAGGCGTCAATATTGGAGGTAAGCGACAACCTATTTAGTAGAGCAGTGCTCTCCCGTTTCACCCTGCCTTCACTGTGATCTCGAGCAAATTTTATTGCCATGTGCAAAGACATACCTGTACTTAAACAGGCTTGAACAGACTCTATGAATGATAAGAACTCGTGCTCAAACTTTGCCAAAATTATTCTTGCAACATCAACCACTAAGATGAACAGGCTTACAAAGATAACTAGGGCAATAATAAAAGCACTGGTTGTGGCTGAAGGATAAAGTAATGTTGTCGCGGTCCAAGCCGCGCCGCTGATTATCAGAAAGCTAAGAATGACAATAGCAGGTGGAACTTTGATACCCAAAACCGATAGCGACGTTGTTAACACGTCACGCTCATTTAAGGTATCTAGCGTTACCGGTTTAACCGGCGAAGGCGTGTCAGGGTCACGCAATAGAGAAAGCGCAATGCCGCTTGCCACAAGAGCGCCGCCGGTTAGCAAAAAGTCCGTGCTATCCATTTATCGCCCTCTTAAATCTTGTATCTCCGTTTTGATCATACTCCCCTTCTAATTCAAAAAAGTGGAGAAAACTATTGATGTCATGTCCGTGATGGCCAATCAACTTTAGCACCGGCGAGTCATAATGATTAAAGTCTACCGTTGGCTCGCTGCCGTCTGCGCTGTAAAGCGTGTTGTGTTCGAACCCACTTCCTACGCGACAAATTTCACCGACACTTTTTAATTCTCTTTTGCCATTCACATCTCTAGCGACATGAACAATAAGCTGGATACTGCCGCCAATAATGGCGTTAACATGATTATCGGTAAGCTGCTGATTATCTAATTGAATGAGTGTACTCAAGCGAGTCACAGCATCAAAACTGCTATTCGCGTGAATTGTAGTGATGGAACCTTGGTGGCCACAACTCATCGCTTGCAGCATGTCTACTGCTTCGCCGCCTCTTACCTCGCCCACAATTATTCTATCTGCTCGCATTCGAAGCGACGCTCTTACGAGATCTCGTAGAGTAAGTGCTCCGTGTCCTTCGCTGTTAGCATTGTGAGTTTCAAGCTGTACCACATGCTGGTGGTGTAATTTAAGCTCAATACTTTCCTCAATAGTAACAACACGCTCGTGGGGCTTAATATTACTGGCCAAAACATTCATTAACGATGTTTTGCCCGCCCCAGCATTGCCGCATATCACCATATTTACGCCTGTTTCAACAGCGCGCTTTAGAAAATTCATTAGCGGTCGTTCAACGTACCCAGTGTCTACCAGAAACTGTTCGCTAATAACTTTATGACTGAACTTTCTAATAGAGACTACAGCCGCCTGAACACATGCCGGAGGTACTAGCACATGCAGACGGCTGCCGTCTGGTAACTTACCATCAATGATAGGCTTAACGGTGCTTGCCTGTCGGCCGCAGCCCTCTAAGAGCCTGTCTGTAAATCTGCGTAAATGGGCAGCGTCATCAAAACGAGTAGAGGTTCTTACTAACTGCCCTCTTTGCTCTACCCAAACTTCATCAAAGTTATTGATAAGAATGTCGGATATTTCGTCGTCTAACATCAACTCGGCTATCGGACCTAAGCCCTGAACCTCATCGTTTACAGACTGAACAATTTGATTTTTTTGGAAGGAAGATAGCTCAGCATCAACAAAACGAGGTAGTTCGTCGCATAGCCCATTGAGCACTTCCATTAAATTCGCTGTGAATAGCTGAGATGGGTCTTTCTCAAACTCTTCTATTATGGCCTGGTGCAGTTCATTTTTGAGTTCTGATAACGAGATTTCAAGAGGTGCAGCTTGGCTTATTGAACGTCTGAACATGGTAATTACCTCGCAACATAAACAAACTCTTTTTTTACACCCTTCACCACTTCCACAGGCCTAGTGGTTTGAAGTCTCGAAAAATCTTGTAGCTTGCCTTGTTCAATATCAAACGCACTGTGAACAACCACAGAAACATTGTCGGTGGAGTCAATACCTGCAAGTGAATACACGTTAGTTGGTAGCACTGCCAGAACGAGAGACGTGACTAAATTTCCGCCATTTTTTTGCGACGAAGCCGAGTCAATAGCCCCTTTGCTTTTGCCGCTCCCACTCGGTTGTTTGGAGACACCGATTAACTGAACATCTCTTGCAACTGTTCTTACGGTACGACCTGTCTTTGCAACAATGTCCAGCCTATCGCCTTTGTGAAGGCGAGAAATTGGTATATCTAAATTCGGCAGTTGAAGCGTATATAACACTCTTCCTGCAGGTATTGCTTCAGACAAAGCCTTCGTTTTCGCTCTCGCAAAGTCGGAGGAAAACAACATTTCATTTTTATATTTCGCATTGGAAACTTTCTTTCCAATTATTGCTCTGGGGTTTTGGACACTGAGGGAAACTGTATTCAAATCCTCACCAGAAAACTCGCTTTGCGTAATATCTTTAGTGGTTATCACATGTCCTGCGGGTATGTTTTTGTTAAGTACCCAAATTGCCTGTGTATCTTCACTGTTTATTTGACGAACGCCTAATGCAGAAGCCATGAGACCCGAAGTCATTAGCAGAGTAATACCAACCGTTGTTGCACCCTTACTATTTCTATCTTTCATCACACCCCCTACCTGCCAAAAGTGTCGCTACGCGCTTTACGCGTAACGACAATTGCAGAGCCAGCTTAGTCGTCAAACGAACCATTCGCGGCAGGGCCATCTGCTGCTGTGCTTGCAGTAGCGCCGAGTGATGAAGCGGTTTCACTGAAGTCAGAATCAACAAAGCTAAATCCAACTTGGTCACCTGCGTTGGTATCTACACCGTCAATAAAGCCAGAGCCACTGATCTCTGCAGTTGCGCCGCCGCTGATGATTCCGTCGAATGCATAGCTTTGGTCAAGAGAACCAATCGCTTCTGCAACATCTTCGAGCTCTGCGGTTACTGAATCTCTTAATGTGGCTAAGCCAATCACCAACGCTGCTACCATAGAAGTAGAAAGAATGATTAGCTCAGATGTAAGAACAAAACCTTTTTGCTTTTTAACCGTGTTTCCTGATTTAACTTTTCTCATCTCTATCACCTTAGTGCATCAAAATTTTAAGGACTATTCCCGTTAGCTTTGTTGCTATAAGCGTGCCACAAAACTAATGCCATATAATTCAAATGCATACCTAAAAATAGAGCTAAATGTCTTCATGTTTACTTATTTTGCTTTGCAAAATGCAAATCACAATTTTCGTACTTAAAATAAAAAAAGGCCCGAAGGCCTTTGCGCATCAATTTAACAATTGGGGAGGTGTTGTAATGATGCTAAACGGGAGGTAACTAAAGCACTGTTTGGTGGCATAAGCGACAATGAGCGCTTGTAATACTGGCAGGCCTGCATAACTTGGTGCTTTGCCTGATTAATCAAGCCCAAGTGATAGTAATAAATACTTTCATCGAGCCCGAAGCGAAGGGATGTGCTCAAGTACGCTAACGACTTGTCGTACTCACCTTTTATATATTCTATTGAAGCGCGTTGTAGATAGGGTTTTGCCTCTCCGGCATAAAGTGAAATAGAGTAATCGCTGAGCCGTTTAGCCAACTTAACGTTCCCCTCTCCAAGGGCTAAATCGGTGCGCATGATTAACGCAACTAAAGGCGGCATGTAATTCCTCACCACTTTATCTAGCTCAACCTGCGCTTGTATTCTGCGCCCTGTGTTAATAAATAAAGAAGCAGCTAAAACTTGAGTGGCTGTGTGATCTGGGTTAGCTAACAAGAGCTTCTGAATTTCTCTCGCCGCACTTGAGCAATCTATTTTATTTGGCCCGCGACAGGTAATGCCTTTTTGTTCAATTTCATAATTAATGATTAAACTTTCTAACGCCGCATCGGGATTTAAAATAGGGATAAAATCAACAGTTGCGCAAGCTGACAACAGAAATGCAAAAGAAAAAATAAACAGGCGCTTTGCATATGCAAGGGCACGGCTAAGTACAGTGCTGTATTGCCTCATAGCACAAGCTCCTTTAAATATGCCATCATGTCGTCGGAATAAGAAAGCGTCATCCAGTGGGTACTGTCATTAATGGGCTCCCGCACCAGTGTTGGCGTTACAACAATAATAAGCTCCCTACTGTTTGAGCTGTTGCTGGTTGACTCACTCAATTTCCCAAAAAGACTTCTGCCGCTGGAGTTGGGCACAAAGTCGTGGCTTGTATTACTGTCTGAGCTTAATAAACCACCCACAACTAATGGCTGACCATCGCGCAGTCGGGCCGATGTTTCCATGCTGCGAGTATTAAACGCACTGCTGTTTAAATCTGAGCCACTGCTTTGCGCTATTTGCGCTGTTAGGGTGGTGTCTGGAAGAGAAATGACAGGATTTATATCCAGGGTTATTCTATCTTTTTCGTCTACCAAGGCCCTCACACTTAGCTCAACACCAAATGACTTAAACTCTGTACCACTGAATACAGAGCCCCCTATCCCTTGGTCTTGCCCTTGTATTCCAGAGGGGCTATAAGTTGTGGGTACAGGAATTTCCCCACCCACTTTAAATACCGCGCTTTCACCTGCCAACACTGTTAATGTAGGACGCGAGAGGGTACGCGATATCCCTTCCTGTTCCAGTAGTGAAAACAACATATCGATAGCAAATTGCGAAGTACTGAGCTGAATATTATTCGTTAATTGACCGCTAATAAGCTGAAGCGCATTTTCTACACTAGCACTACCGTTTTGCCTTTCTGACAGCCCACCTAAACCGAAAAGCCCGTCGCCTTGTGAGTATCCGTTAGTCAGTACACTTATATCAGGCCGCCACTGCTCGAGCTGTCGCTGATTAACTTCATATAGCTGCACTGACACTCGAATTTGCGGAAGATCCTTAACCTCAATACTTGAAAGCACACGACCACCCGCAATAGAAAGCAAGGTTGCCCTACCTACATTTGAATTAACATTGCTCAACTTGAGTTGGCTGGTATCTGCTGATGCTAGTGCACCAGACTCGTTTGCCAGTACTTCTATCATGGCTTGATCGCCAGCTATCGCAGCTTGCTGACCACCGCCTGGCAAATTAAGTGCAGGTTGCTGAGCCATACCAAGTCCGGCGGGAATAAAAAGTTTGCTCACAGCACTCAGTATTCTTACCAGCTCTATTTGATTCGCTACACTGCCAGAAAGCATAAACACGTCCTGATCGTCGGTATCAATTTCACTAACTCGAATTCTTTCTACCGTTACATCAGGCGCGCCGAGATCTCGCAGCAAAGCGGCGATCCTCTCTTCTTTCTTCTTCGGTTTCTGCGTTACTTTTATTAAGTTTATGATGGCAACCTTGTTAGCTTGCTGCATCATAGAGGATAAGTTTCCTGTGCCCTGTAGCCGCTGCTGCAGTGTGTTAAGTAAATTCTGGTCGGCTTGAGGATTTAATACGGGCTGTGACTGTTGGGAACTGCTCGCATACAAATAGTTTCTCGCGGCGGTATAGGCAGACTGCCGGTAGTTGGCGGTTGGAACCGTTCCACGAAGCACTATTGCGTGTCGATCTGGAGCGATGGTTAGCCTTAAATCGGGATAAATATCTTTAAGCGCGTTTTCAAGAACACTGTAATCTTCAGTTACACTGAGTAAGAAAGTTTCGGAGCTATTGTCTTGATACCATACCATCATTGATGTTCTGCCAAGCTTCTTGGCTAATATCAGTAACTCTCTCCCCCCTACAACTTGCACATCAAGCGTGGTCTCGCGGCCCACGGCAACACGCTTCACCTCTTTTTTAAAAACAAACCTTGTATGGGTCCACTTAACCAAGTGCTCAACTTTTTTTACCTTATTGCCGTCTGCCATTTCGATATAGCTTAAATTGCTTTGTGCAATTACCTGCATACTCATCATGCAAAGCATGAATTTTATTATCGTTTTCATGATTACCTCCCCAGGTTCATAAAAAAGATACTGCAAGGAACTGACCACACTTAGAACTATTCTAATTAGCTGATATTTAATTAAAAAACAGCCACACAAGGTAATTACCTAATAGATTTTCATTAGTGATTTGCAAAATGCAAAGCAATTAAGGAGAAAGCATCCTATGCACCCAAGTATTTGCTCTCGCAATACCTTCCAACGTCGAATCATTACCAAATGTAGGGTTTAGAAACTTATCTAGGGTCTCAATCACATTTTCAGTATTGATTGGTTTAAGTATGTAGCCGTCCATTTGAGCGTTAAAAGAAAGCTGTTTTGCCTTTTCTTCATCTTCTGCGGTCATCGCCACCACAATCGCTCGCTCTTTACTTAGCATTGCCCTTATGTTTTTTGTGGTTTCAATGCCATCCATTCCTGGCATTCGCAGATCCATAAATACAAGACGGAAAGATTGATTGGCATAAGCATTAATAGCTTCATATCCGCTGTTAGCCAACGTCACTTCGCAATTAAACTTTTCAAGAAGATGTTTAGCTACACGTTGATTATTCATGTTGTCATCAACAACAAGAATAGAAGCTAACTGATAATCTCTAACCAAGTGGTTTATTGGGCTGCAAGTATCAAGCTCATCATCGTGCTTCAAGCCAAAATCTAAATGGCGCTGATGAAATACTTGTTTGGCATGCTTAAATAGCAAGGGTGAAACGCCCCCTTCGACAAACGCAGCCTGTTGAATATTGCAGAGTGTTTCCGTTCTTAGGTCTTTATTATTGATGATTAAAGCAAGCCCGCCTTGAAGCTCACCATCAATAAAGTCAATAAATGAAGGGGTATTTCCGTGCAGCACAAACCGTGTATTTTTAGATATAAAAGCTCGGCATTCGTCTAGCGATGAGGCCAGATGGCACTGCTGCCCAAACCATTCAATCGTATTTTTAAGCGCATTAGATACAATATTGTTGGCACTAAAAACCACATAGCGGTAAACGCTGCCTATTGCCTTTTTATCTTGCTCGTGCAACTCAACAGGAAGTGTTATTTGATGGTAGTAGTGCCCTTCTGTGTTGCTATTAGCAATCATTTCACCTTGAAGACCATGAATAATGTGTTGGCATACCGTTAGCCCCAAGTTTAAGTCATTAAAATAGTTATAAGCACCTTGCGGCGCTATGCTCTCTAGAACACCTATTGCAGGAACTTTTAAAGAGTCGACTGTTTCAAGCTCTTCTCCCAGCAATTGTATTTGAAAGAGAAGGCGGTGAATGGGCTTATTTTTTACTACAGGTTTTTCGTAGACGAGCTTCAAAACTACATAATGTGTAGAGGCCAATTTCGCCGTCTCCAATACAGCATTGACCAAAGCCTTAGTTATTAACGCTTTGTCAGCAATTACGCTTAACGGGCAACGTGGCTCTATATCGCACACCAATTGATGTTTTTTATCAGGCGCTAACTCAGCGGTTTTAAGCAACACGGAGTCAACTAAGCTGGCCACACTAAACGGCGCGTTTGCGTTAGTTACGCTCTGCTCCTTATCCGTACTAGACTGCTCGCTTAAAAGGCACAACGCATTATTGATTGTGTGCGATAGTATTTTGCCATTAACGAACAGTAAGTTATTCAATTCGGTTTGATGTGGTGTAAGCTGCGTGTCTTTTAACAATTCCGACGCACCCAGTACTGCGTTTAGTGGCGTTCTCAGCTCGTGCCCAACTTGAGACCACAATGCTGACATTGAATTAAGCATAGTAGTTGAGGATGGGGTTGAGGATGGAGATGAAGTTGTATCTGGCTGTAACTTGTTTTTTATTGGCTCTGCTTCGTTTGAACAAGCCGATTTAATTGGGGTGAGAAAAAAGACGATAGTGTTTTTTGCTTTAACAATATTCGCGTTATACCGCGTTGAAAGCGAAATCATTTTTGTGACCTGAACGACGATACTCTTATTCGTATTTACACGAATAGAATTACATACTGCCCCCAGTTCAACACCTTCAACCTCAATAAAACTGGCAGCATTAAGACCAATCAACAGGGATGAAGACAGGCTCGATTGTTCACCACTGGCAAAACTGCACTGCTTTACAAAAAGCGAATAATCACAGATTACAGTGTGCTGCCCAGATAGTGCCAATATGTCCAGCATATAGTTATTGCTAGTATCGGACATTCTTTTATCTCAATGTGCATCAAAGCGGCGTTAATTGAAATGATTTACGCTTTAACATTAACGAGCCCATGGTGCTTTTTAGCATTGTTTTGGTTACCGGTTTGCAAAGTAGACCGTCAACGCCTTTCTTCGCCATTTTAGTTGCCGCATTTGGCGAGGTTACACCCGACAAAATTAGCCGTGCAGAGTTGATGTTGGGACCAGAGACTTTTATTTGCTCAAACACATCACTACCGTAAAGTTGTGGCATCTTCTCGTCTAAAATGAGTACATCGAAATGTTTGGTCATAGCGTAAGATAACGCTTCCAGGCCATCTTTTGCTGTGCAGACATTAGCCCCCAAGCTTTGCAAAATGGCTGCAGTTACGCCAAGGCTCGAAGGGCTATCATCGGCAATTAGCACTGAAACTTGGTCTTTTCTTAATGAATTGAGCACCGCATCTATCTCGCTACTTAAAAACGGGAAAAACACTTTTTTGCTATGCGGATTTGAATCTAAGCTGCTCTCAATCTCGTCAATGGGATAAACCATGACTGTTGAGTTCGTCGAGTTCGATGTTGCACAGTCTCTAGACCAGCGCCATTGCCACCGCGCGTCCCCCATTCGATATTCGCTATAGGCTTGGACATCTTCGATGGAGTGTAGAGGCCGCCCAAACCGTAAAAGCTCTGTTTTCGCTAAGCAGGGGGACAAATAGGAAACCTCACCGGCAAAGTTGGCAAGACAACTGTCGTTAAACCATATCTTTAATCCAGAACGCTCTTTTATAAAAATAATTGGCAATAGAACGGGCTCTTGCAGCGCCGCTTTTATTGCTTGGTCAATAACAGGCGATACAGCGTTAATACGTTCTTCAGAAACCAAACATTGTGCAAAGCCCGTGCGATTGTGTATGAAAGATATTCCTCGTTGTGAGTACCCCTGATGATGAATAAAGCACCGAACAACATCGATTATATTTAGCATGATAGCCTCCTAGACATTATTCTGTTTCAAAATAGATACCAACTTGGAGGAAATATGAAAATGATATTTTTCAGCTACTTATGCTTTTCACTCACATAACTTTAAAAAGAATTACCGGGAATATTCGATTTCGCGTTGCAAAATGCAACGCGAATGAGGATAAAAGAAGTGCTCAGAAAGCTAAGCTTACTGCAGTTTTAACCGCTGAAAGCCGTAAAATAGTGGATTGCACCTTCTTGTGCGTTAGCCTTTGGCGAGCTTAACAGCTTTCTTGCTGATGAAGATAACAGAGGTATGTATATATTCGCTAACCCACCAACAAAGCAAACCGACATATCTTTTTCATCATCTTTAGCCGTGTTTCTTTGTTCTAAAAGAGCAAAGATTAACGAAGAGATATAGTCGGCACCGGCTTGAATAAGCTCGTTCGCCATGTTGCAGCCAAGTTTATAATTTTTGGTAACTAAAGGAGCGAGAGCGCCAAATTCACTAGGCTGATAAGCAGACAATATAGCCACAAGCTCTTGTGCGCTATTAATACCAAGATGCGCAATGACATCACTGGCTAACTTATTTTCTTTTTCTACGCCGTCCATGGTAAGTAGCGTACTTTTAACAGCATGCAGCCCCAGCCAAGCGGCACTGGCATTATCCCCCAAGTTGAGTCCATAGCCGCCTAAATCAGTAAACTCACCGTTTATATAATTTGTCGCCGCAGAACCTGTGCCGCAAATTATTAACGCGCCGTTAGCGCCCCGGTGTGCGCCAATACACGCTGCGTGAAGGTCGCTCATTATATGGGTTTGTTTGAACGGCAAAGGCAGGGATAGAAAATAATCCTTTGCCTTAGGTATGTTTGCTCCCGCTAGCCCTGCCATTACGACAACATCGGAAAGTGAGACAGACAGATTGGCATCTGCAATAGCAGTTTCTGAAGCACTTATTATAGAGCTTAGCGCTTTATGCGGGTCGCTCATAATATTTGATGCGCCTGAGACTCCTTCTCCGATATGTTTTCCATCACTATTTTGTAGAATAGCGCGACAGTGTGAGCCGCCTCCATCAATGCCAATTATATAATTGTGTATCACCCGAATCTCGAAACATTTACTTTATATTTCTTCACTTTATCACAAGGTTCGCCGTCAACTAACAGGCTTTTTATTCAAAAAAGAACCTTGCTGCTCTTATCTCTCAAATCTTCATTTGTTTGCGTTTTAACATGGCCGAGAGAAAGTGAGTTGAAATGAAAAAGATTTCGCAATACTTCGTTACACACAAAATATTGGAATTGCTGATCAATTGTCATGATTTAAATGTATCGTAATGCTATGTAAACAAGGAAACCAAAACCATGAAAATACAATCTTGTATCAAAATAGGCCTTACACTAGCAGCGCTTACCGCGTCTATTTCAGCAAGTGCGCAAGCTCCCCAGCAACCTCAAGGTTGGATGTGGGGTTTTGGTGTTAGCGCATCTCAAGATGTTTATGCAGGCTTCGACAATCGTATTGTGCCTATTCCAATTATAGGCTACGCCGGCGAGAAGCTGCGGGTTTATGGGCCCTTCGTGAGTTATCAAATGTTTCAGCGTGAGGGTTTAACAATAGATGCTCAATTAGTTCCTGTCTTTGCAGGTTATGAAGAATCTGACAGTTTCATTTTTGAAGGAATGGAAGACAGAGACTTCAGCTTTGCCGCTGGAATAAGTGCAACTTACAACACCCAAAGCTGGACATATTCCCTATCAACAAACGCCGATATGCTAGGAAAGTACGACGGCTTTCAAGCAACTGCAAGAATAGGCAAACAGTTCAGAGTAAATGGCTTTTTGATTGAACCCTCAGTTGGTCTTAGCTTTCAAGACAGTAACTATGTAGATTATTACTACGGCGTGCGTCCTGAAGAAGTCACTGCATTTAGAGGTTTGTATGAAGGCAGCAGCGCGACAAATACCGAAGTAAGAGTAGCAGTGTCTACGGGTAAGTTTTTAGGCGGCATGACGCGAGTTGACGTAGGTGCTACATTTTTCGATAGCAGTATAAGTGACAGCCCACTCACCGATGACGACACCGCACTGAGCGCTACACTGGTCTACTCGCGTATGTTCTAAATAGCTATTTAAAACCAAACTCGACTTTAATTACATTGGTTATGATAACGCACGACAAAAAATCGTTTTTATCGTGCGCTATTAAAAGTGAGCTTTCACCACAGGCTTTTTCGCAGCACTCGCTTAATTATTAAAAGCCGCTGTTTCCCACAGTGGTACTGTGGATAAACTATGCTTGTAACTACCTGATGTTTCTTTTGTGCTATAAGACAGGTACATGAGTGTCTTAGACTCTTCGTCATAAATTCTACGAAGTTTCATATTTTTAAAAAATATACTCTTAGATTTTCTAAAAATAACGTCACCAGAGGGTGATTTATCAATATTCTCTAGCATTTCTGCTGTTATAGGCCCAGTTTGTCTGCACGCTATTGCACTATCTGATGGATCGGAAAAGTCTAAATCGGCTTCAATACTCGATATGTGACATGTCACGCCCGTAACAATGGGGTCAACCAACGCATCAATTTTAATGTCTTTGGTTGTGAAAACGCCAAGAGAAACATCGCCTACTTCACTATCACTGCACCCTGCTGTGCCCACAATAGCTAAGAAAATTGCTCCACGCAGAACCTTGCTAAATTTAGTTTGAGCACTACCCTGTAACATCAATCTTTTCATTTCCATCCTCATTTGCATTCCACTTTGGTTCGATTGCGTTCTTCTATTTCGCTGATCTCTACCGCTACTTTTAAACCAAAAACTCCCGTAAGCGCATGAAAAGCTATCCACAATTGTTCAGCCCAACTGTGTTTGGTTTCTACCATTGTTTTTTGCTTTATATAACGCGTTATCTGCTTTATTAATCTTCTTTGCAATAACGTCTTCATCTCTTAGGTCTTGAGGCTCTAGTGCGGCTAAACCAATACTCACTGTTAGTTTTTTGCTGTTTGGTAGGGTAATTTTTTGAACAGCTTCGTGGATTCGATTACAGTAATATTGAGCATCTTGAATGTCCGTGTTGTAAAGCGCAACGAGAAATTCCTCGCCTCCCCAACGGGAAACAAGATCACTTTCCCTGACAACATTAGTTAACGTAGACGCTAGTTTTGACAGCACTTCATCGCCGTATTCATGACCAAAATTATCGTTAATAGGTTTAAAGTAATCGATGTCGATGAGTACTAAGCACACAGGCACGTATTTACGCCTTATGAATGTGATTATTTTGGTGAGATCAGTAGTTAATGCTCTGCGATTAAGCAAAGAAGTAAGCGGATCTAAACGCGTTAAGCGAGTGAGCTCTTCGGTTTTTTGTTCTAAGTTTTCTCGAGCCGAGACCAGTTCCTGATAAAGCTTATCGCGCTCTTCGGCGGGGTAAACTGCCCAAAATAGTTTTTCATCAACCAGGCA
This sequence comes from Alteromonas hispanica, assembly GCF_010500915.1. Classification (GTDB taxonomy): domain Bacteria; phylum Pseudomonadota; class Gammaproteobacteria; order Enterobacterales; family Alteromonadaceae; genus Alteromonas; species Alteromonas hispanica. Next base: position 18,318 of record NZ_JAAAWP010000002.1, on the reverse strand, counting down.
TATATTCGCTACTGCCGGAATTCTTGAGCCTCCATTTGCAATAACAGTTAGTTGCACCTCTTTACAACTACCATTACTAATAAGAATAGGTTTTAGATAGCTTTCATAAAAAATGAGTGAGGCTTTCGAAAGAATGTCGGTGAGCGTTAACGAGCTCTCCTCAAAGCAAACATTTAAAAATTGTTTTGCGAAACTATTACCAGATAATACCTGTGTGTTATCAATATGAGTAACTAGTAGCAAGCAGGGAAAATTATCAATATCGACTTTGCTCAATCGAGAAACTCCTCGATAGCATGTGCCACTTGTTCTGGTGTTGTCATGTGTAAGCAGTGCCCTTTAGCTTCTAAAACAGTAAATATAGAATGCTTTATTGCTTTATGCATGTACCGGCCAACCTCAATAGATGCAAGACTATCGTCTTGGCTTTGAAGTATAAGGGTGGGTACGGTTAACTTTGGTAATAAATGCCTATCGTCAGCAAAGAACGTGGCTTTTGCAAAAGGCTTGGCGTAACTGGGGTCTGTTGAGCAAAAACTATCTTCCAGTTCCTGTCTAACCGACTCATCATGCCCTTCCCCAACAACCAAGGGGGCAAAGTAGCTAGCCCACCCAAGATAATTTTTGTCCATTAAGTTGATGAGCTCTTCCAAGTCTTCTTTCTCAAACCCTCCCATGTAGTCGGGCGGCAAATTTAAAAAGCATGGAGAAGGACAAACCATAATCAGCTTACTAATTAAGTCTGGACGTTCGATGGCTACGTGCATGCCAATGGTACTGCTCACAGAGTGCCCAATAAAAATTGCGTTACTTAGCTCAAGCGCATCAAAGATTTCTTCCACGTCTTTCGCATAACCGCTAAGCTGAGAATATCTCTCTTTATCGAATGCACTAAGGTCAGACTGCCCACACCCAACATAATCAAATAAAACGATCTTGTAGTCTTTATTAAAATAAGGAACAAGATAGTCCCACATGCGCTGGTCGCAGCCAAAACCATGACCTAAAACCAGTGTATTCTCACCGTCGCCAACCACACGCACATTGTTTCGCTTCTTAATGTCTGTTTCCAAGTACATACTTATCCTGCCGATATTTCCAAAAATAGTGGGGGATAATTACCTCAGCCGCTATTCTTTTATCACAATGTCGCTAACCCAAGCCTTGAGTGTAAAGCCCTTAAACAAATCGCTTATTACGAGTGAGTTTAGCTTACGATACAGTAAAGCAACTAACTTTTTTATCTTTGTGTTGTAATTGTAACTTACTCAGCTAGACAAGAGATCACAAGCGGCTGGCTCATGAAGCGGAGCAAGAGCGAATAAAAAAGAGTATCTTCACTTAGCGACACAGCAAAGTTCCCCCTAAAACCATCAACAATTACAAAAAAAAGCGCTACAGCCCTTTATATTCAACGTCTAAACTCACCATTAAAATCAATTAAACCTATAAAAAAGCCAAACTTAATCGTTTAAGTTAATTACTTTTAATGTATTTATCATCATATGGGCCAGATGTTGCAAAAAAGATTCATATTATAGAATAAAAAAACTTTTCCTTTTTTCTAGTCACGCCTAAAAAAAACAAAAAACCAATTAACTTCAATATCTTGCAAACTTAAATTCACATAAAAATGGAAATTGGCATATCGAATGCTGATAACACTTTGAAGGTATGCCGAGGAGCGGCTGCCTCTTTCATTGAAAAATAGGAAGCTTAATTATGATTCTGAAAAAACCTCTTACGAGTATTTCAGCCTCTGCTATCGTGGCATTAGGATTTAGTGCGTTTAATGTTGTGCATGCAGAGCCATCTGAGAACCCCAGAAAACAAATGAGCTATCCAGTTTGGGCAGACTATACCGACGCTTGGTCTCGAGAAGAAGCATCAAAAATTGCATTAAATGAAGATAATACATTGCCTTTACTAGATGAAATGCCTGTAGATATTGTTACTGACGAGGTGTGGATCTGGGATACGTGGCCAATGACTAACCTTGATACTCGCACAGTTAATTACAAAGGCTATAAAGTTATTTTCTCGCTCACCGCAGACAGAGACTTAGAATTTCCCCAACGACACTGGAGTGCTGAAATTGGCTATTCTATTTCTAGGGACGGAAAATCTTGGGATTACCAAGGTGACGTGTTCCCGGAAGAAGTCGATACTCCTGGGCTTCGCGAATGGGCAGGTTCAACAATTTTAGTGGGCGACACGGTTTACTTTTATTACACAGCCTCAGGTAGTGAAGGTGCAGGCCCAACAGATGCGGAATATTTTACGCAAGAATTAGTTGTAGCAAGTGCCACTATTTCTGCAGATTCAGACGGAATATCTTTCAGCGATTGGAGCGAACATAAAGTGATCGCGAAAGCTGATGGCGACATGTATCAAACGCTAGAGCAATCAAAAGCAGGCCCAATTATATACGGTTTTCGCGACCCCTTTGTTTTCAGAAATCCGCAAGACGGCCAAGTTTATATGCTGTTTGAAGGAAATAGTCCTGGTGAAGAAGTATCATGTGGTGTAGATGATGGCTCAGGCCCTGCTCCGGTTGTTCCTAGTCCGTATAATAGGGCAAACAATAGTAACGAGGCGAACAACACTCTGCCAGTAAGCCCTCAGGCAAAATACTATAACGGCAACATTGGTCTTGCTGCTGCAAAACAAGACAGTATGGAAGACTTTGAACTGCTTCCCCCCATTCTTCATGCTAACTGCACTAACCAACAGCTTGAAAGACCTCATGCAACCTTTTCTGGTGGCTTGGTTTATTTATGGACAATAAGTCATAAGTTCACCTTCTCGCCTGCGCTACAAGACAATGGCGTAGATGGTCTTTACGGATTTGTCGGCCCGTCAATTAGAAGTGACTACCTTCCACTAAATGGCAGTGGATTGGTGCTTGCGAATCCTCCTCAGAACAATGAGCAGGCTTACTCTTGGTATGTTATGCCCGGAGGTTTTGTTGAGGCTTTCTTAGACAACGTTCAAGGTGAATTTGCCGGTACATTAGCCCCAACTGTCAAAATGGTAACGAAAAAACACACACAAACGTCATTCGTGAATATTTTTGACGACCCGTTCATCAAATAACCCCAAAGAATAGGTATACTTAAAAAGGCGCTGGTTGCTGCAACCAGCGTCTTTTTTAGGTTTCATCAGTCCATCGAGTACTGTTTTTCCAATGCACTTAACCCTACGCCGTTTCGCTTGATGACTTTCAACTGAGTAGGAATGCGCTCTTTCATAGCTTCTATATGGCTAATAACACCTATCATTTTGCCGCTAGCATTTAGGTTATCCAGAGCGTCTAAGGCGACGTCTAGGGTTTCAGCGTCCAAGGTGCCAAAGCCCTCGTCTAAGAACAAGGAGTCGATACTTGTTTTATAACTCACTAAATCAGATAGAGACAGCGCCAACGCTAAACTCACCAAAAAGCTCTCTCCCCCAGATAGGGTTTTAGTATCTCGTAAAACATCGCCCTGCCATGTATCCACTACGCTTAAACCCAACCCTTCATTTTCTTTGCGAATTAACTGATAGCGACCGTGTAGCTTATCGAGCTGCTGATTAGCCAATACCACCAAGTTATCTAAAGTAAGACCTTGAGCAAAGCGCCTAAACTTGTCACCACTGGCTGAGCCGATTAAGGAATGCAAATACGTAATATCGTCGTAATAGGCATCAAACGTCGACATTTCATCGAGCAGCTGGCGCTGTTTGCTTTGCGCCTGCTCATTGGCATTCAGTTGCTGGGCTATCTGCCCTTGCGCAGATAACAGAGCATCTTTACGCTCTGTTTTATCTGCAATATCGTTTTCTACTTGCTGCGCGCCGAACTGCTCTAGGTAATGTTGCCACTGCTCGGCATTGTCGTTTGCGTTGAGTTTTTCGGCTTGTGCCTGAGCATTTGATAACAGCAAATCTGCGTGCTGCTGTTGATGAGATATTGTTTGTTTAAGCGCCACCAATTGTTCTCGCTCATTTTCATCAAGTAGAGCACGGGTAAATGCTGCCTCGTTTTTAAAAGGGCTTTTGGCTAATAAAGACCTAAAATCGCTATCAGCCTCTTGGTATTGCTGCTGCTTTTTATCTAGCTGCTCACTGAGCTGTTCCATTGCCGCCTCTAAACGGGACAACGCACTATTAGCACTCTCTTGCCTGAGCCTTAATGCTTCAAGCTGTTGTTCTCGTTGAGCTATTTGTTCGGCAACGGCTGAGCGTACTGTGTCAATATCTTGCTCTGGGAACACCTCTTGTCTTTTTGCCCTAAGTAAAGCCAGTGCGTCTTCGTGTTGTTTTGCGCTTTCTTTTGCTTCATTCAGCCGCTCTTGAAAACTTTCAATGGCGCGCGCGATGGTGGCAACGTCATCTTTAAACACATCAACACTTGGCGTTAACCGCTCTAACTCTTGCTGTTTTTCTTTAAATGTTTTTAGTGCGTTTGCTTGCTCAGATAGCCAGGTAGAGAGGCTAGCTTGCTCTGGAATTGCATGTCCAAGCTCAGTAATTGCGGCAGCTAGCTTTTGCTCTTTTTTCACTAACGCAGATTGCTTATGTTTTATTTCTTCGCCAAGCTCATTCGCTGTTGTAATAAAAGTATTCTGCTGCTGATTTAAGAGCTCATACTCATTTTTCGCTTGCGACACCGTCGCCATTGCTTGGTTATAGAGATGCTGCGCGTCAGCAAAATTTTTCTCTGTGTGCTCTATGGCTTTTATCTGACGCTGTAGCCATTCAATACGCTTTTTATAGGTTGCATCAAAAGCCGAAAAAGCGCCTTTGTCTTCTATTGCTATTTCGCTAAAACCAGCATCTACTGCAGAACTCACTACACCCTGCTGCTTTTGCCACTCTTGCTTTGCGTTTTCTAACTCCTCAGAGGTAGTTTCTTTTAGTTTTGTGGTTTGCACTAAAGCAAGCTCAGTATTAGCTAATGCATCTCTCGCTTTGGCTCCATCGAGCTCAATACTGTCCAACTGCCGCTGAAGTGCATCACGCTTTTGTACGGTTTCGGGCACGTCAATAATTACTGAGTCTTCGTTGTGATCCCTTGCCCCGCAGACAGGGCAAGGCTCGCCTTTTTTAAGTTGGGCGCGCAAGTGGGCTACTTCGTTATTCAGCGATATTAACTGCTCTGCATCTTTTAGGCGGGCCTTAGTAACTTGATACTGCGCCACCAAGTTTTTGCGTGCGGCCTGCTGCGCTTCTTTGGTGCTGTTAAGCTCTGCTTCTTGAGCAACGAGTTTATTATAGTTTTGTGAGAGTTCATCATGTTGCTTTTGCAAATGCTGACACTGAACCATGCTGTCCCAGTGCTTAAGCTTTACCGATACTTCATCGTTTAACTGCGCTTTACTGCCCTTTTCCGAGAGTGTATTTAAGGCTTGCTGGCATTGTTCGACGTTTTCCTTCAGCACATGATTTTCTTTATTCAGCACTTCAATTTTAACAGCCTGCTTGTTGGCCTGCACTGAAAGCTCATCGTATTGGCGAGCATTGCTTTCTTGTTTAGCTACTAACTGGCCAAGCAGCTTCTTTTCTGAAGCAATAGTTTGCGCTGACTCACTCCAACCACTAATGTGCTCGGCCATATCCCCTATTGATTTATTTTCTATAAGATAGCTGCTCAACACATTTTGCAGATTTTTCTTCTCTGCAAACTCTTCTTCTAAAGACGCTTTTCTCTGCTGATGCTGGTTAATAGACGCCGTTAACGCAGCAATACTGTTGTTTGACACAGCTAGCAACTCTGAAACCTGCGCTATTTTTGCGTCGATGGGCAATACATCGTTGCTGATCCGGTGTTCTAACTGTGCGCTTTTATCTTTTACCTCTTTGAGCGCTTGCTCTTCGCTAGCAAGGGCTTTTTGCGCTTCTTGTTTATTGGATTGCGTTAGAGGAAGCTGTTGTTTCTTTTCGTCTAATTGGGTTTGATAAGAAGCAATATCCTGTTGAAACGATACACACCGAAGATGTGGCGTACGCAATGTTTCGGCAGGTTCACTGCGCGTAAGCTTATCAAGCTTGTCTTTTGCCTCTTCATGCGCCTTTTGAGCAGCTGTTTTTAAATGCTGAGCTTCTTGTAACGCATTCCCATTTTCTTCAAGTGCCTCTTGCCACTGCTTTTGCTGGTGTAGCGCAGTTAATTCCTCGGTTAAAGCAACCACCTGCTTTTTGGTGTGCTCAAGTTCATCGGTTAACCCTTTGTGCTCAGACTCATTGAGTAGCGTTACACCTTCTAGCCGCAGTGCATACTCTTTCTTTTTTTGCTTAGCTTCAGAAAACTGTGCGTGAACCTCTTGAGAAATACGGCCATATATTTCCGTTCCCGTAAGCTCTTCTAATAACTCAGCTCGGTCGTTTTCATTGGCATTTAAAAACGCCGCGAAGTCGCCCTGAGATAACATCATAGACTTTGTGAAACGAGCAAAATTAAGCCCGGTGAGTCGTTCTATTTCGTCGCTTTTAGGGCGAACCTGAGTGGCTAATACTTTGCCAGTGTCTGCCTCGGCCAATTCAACATCGGCGCTTTGTAAATTACCGTCAGGCTTTCCACGCGCACGTCGCATGCTCCAAAACGCACGGTAGGCTTTACCTTTAATATCAAACTCTACCTCTGCTAGGCACTCTGCAGTACCGCGAGTCATAATGTCGTTAGAGGTAGAAGATATAGTGCCCAAGCGCGGGGTTTGGTGGTAAAGCGCTAGACAAATGGCATCGAGCAACGTGGTTTTACCGGCTCCCGTTGGCCCAGTAATGGCAAATAATCCATTATCAACAAAGGGCGATTGAGTGAAATCTATCTTCCACTCGCCTTTTAATGCATTTAGGTTTTTAAGTCGCAGCGTGAGTATTTTCACTTTGCTTGCTCCTTATTCGCGCCACTATTATCAGCACGATCATCAACACTAGTCTCAACAGAGGTGTCCATATTATCCTCATCGTTGCCATGCACTCGCTCTAACGCCTCAGAAAATAGTTGCTTCATTCGGTGTTTTCGAGAGGTGCCTGCAGATTCATCTCCCTCACCCTCGTTATTCTCATCGCACTCGTCGATATTTTCTAAAGCCAATCTTGCTTCAAAAACCTCTTCAACAGACAGCTCACTTAATTGCCTATTTTCACCCTCAGCTAAACTTTTAAAACGGCTCTTTTTCACCCGCTTCAGCTGCAGAATTTCAGCATTTTTTCCTTCAAGTAAGCTCTGAATACGCTGCTGTAAATCAGTTAAATAGTCTTGAGTTTCTACCTCAATGCACAACCAGACGGGTGAGAGTTCGGTGGCATCAGCAATAACACTGCTGCTGTTAATTTCAGCTTCTATGTGTTGTAAATCACCCTTGATGACTTCCATGGCTTGAAAGCGCGGTACGGGTAGAGGTGTGATAGCGGTTTGACATGCAGCAAACTCAACCATAACAACCTGCTTTTGGGTATTTAGTTCGTCGAAGCTAAGGGGAATTGGCGAGCCGCAATAACGTATATGCTCGGTTTTGGCCACTTTTTGTGGCCTATGGATATGCCCAAGGGCAATGTAATCAGCCGGTGGAAAACCACCCGCATCAAACCCTTCTAACGTGCCAATATAAATATCGCGTACGCTTTCCGATTGACTCACGCCAAGTGCGGTTAAATGCCCCGTGGCAACAATAGGAATAGTCTCGGCCAGCTGCTGCGTTTCTGCGGCAATTGAATTTCGAAGCTCGATGGCTTGCTGATAGAGCATTGCGTAGTGCTGTTTTATTGCCTCACCCAATGCATGGCGTTTATCTACCCCACTTTGTCCTGCAGCACTTGTTACTGCATCTTTAGGGCGAATGAACGGAACGGCACACAGTATTGCACCTACATTGCCCGCTCTATTATTCAAAGCTATAACCTGCTCGCTGCTGTTACCAAATGTGCTAGCAATAACGTGGCTATTGAGGTGCTTAAGCAGTGATTTACTCTCGTTAAGTACTGAAACCGAGTCATGATTTCCGCCAAGCACTATCAAGGTACATTGTGTGCCCTGCAATGCACCGATAAACCCATGATAAAGCTCTCTGGCATAGCTAGGAGGTGTGCCGGTATCAAACACATCGCCCGCCACAATAACTGCGTCTATTGCATGTTTTTCAACTTCGTTGAGCAGCCATTTGAGAAATGCGTCATGTTCATTTTTTCGGCTTTTTGTAAAAAAGCTTTGCCCTAAATGCCAGTCGGACGTATGCAATATTTTCATATAATTGAGGAACCAGAATGCGTTTGGAATGAATAAAGTGGCGTATATTGAACTCGCAAAGTACTTATAAACAGACTAGCCAAAAACTCATAAACCCAATTGCCAAGCTATTAAATACAAGCACTTATTTACAGAAACAAAAATTTCTTCGAACTATAGAGATATTCTACTTTTATAACAATGGTGCATATGAATTTGCAAGGCAATGGAGCTCTATGACCAACTGTGCATTTTTTCGCTTTCTGCTGGCAAGATGAATACTGACGAGAGATATTAGTGGGGAGTGCAAATAAAAAAGGCCGGCGTATTTGGCGCCAGCCTCTTCAATTTTATTGTGTTACTTATGATTCACGTTTCTTTTTATCTACCATTCTTCTTTCTACAAACATTTAGAAAAAGAGGTAAGAAACACTAAATCGTACGCTGCGCGGCATAATAAAACGGCCATTTGGCGCATCAGGATTACGCGGGTCGCCTTCGGTAATGCCCTGCTCATCGGTCAAGTTATCAACCGATAGTTGAAGGCGAAGTGATTCTGTTGGGTCTAATGTCATACCCACATCAATTTTTTCGTATCCTTCTAGCACAACCGTATTTTCGTTATTGCCAAAGCGGTCATCTACTGCTGACAGGGTTCCATAAACTGTTGCGTACATGTCACCAATGTCAAAATCGTAGCTTGGCGTTACTCGCACTTGCCAACCCGGCTGACGCTGGGCCTCATTACCTTCATTAGTCGCGCTTGCTGTAATTTCAGTTTCTTGCAAGGTGGCATTTACACTTAGTGAGAAACCAGAATCATGGCTATATCTACCATCTAGCTCAACACCATAAGCTTCATTAGTAAGAATTTCGGCTGGTGCGCCAGGTCTGCGTACAAAAGTATCACCTTCAACTTCGTTAGCAAAAGCAGTAGCAAAAAACTGGACGCTATCATTCATGAACTTATAACCCAATTCTGCTTGCGTAATTTCTTGGATAAGATCATTTCCGCCAGTGTATGCACCCCAGTTGTCACGGAAGTCATCAAAGTAAGGCATTTTGTACCCACGGTTAGTGCGAATGAAAACACCACTATTGTCATTTAAAGCGTAGTTCGCACCAAGTGTCCAAGACGTTTTCGTCTCATCGTACTCAAGGGCTTTAGTAATAGTGCCGTCGAGGCCTTCGTCTACCGAATAATTGACTTCGTGATTTTCACGGCGCAAGCCTAAGTCGATGCTTAGGTCTGTGGTAGCGTACCATTTACCCGTTGCATAAAACGCCATAGTGCTTGCGTCGCCTACAGAATTTATGTCGTAGTTAAATCCGCAGCCTTCAGCGTCACTATTACACTCAATACCGTCTAACAATTCGCCACCTGGTACTAATACGTGATAAGCCGTGTTACCTATGCTCCACCAGTCTTCAGATTTAGTTGAAGCACTGTAAATACCAAATGATGCATCGAAATCATCCCAGCTTTTCGACACAGCCAAATCGTTGGTAAAGGCTTCAATGTCTTTAAGCACAACCCAGCGACCTATTTGCTGAATGGGTGTATCTCCAGCATAGGTAGTGCCAGTCACAGCTCCAATGGCCGACTCACCATTATCTGCTACATCGGCGACAGTTACCGCAGCGCCATTAGGTACAAGACCAAACGTGTTCGCTTTACCTTTGGTTAGGTTAAAGCGGTCGATAAGAAACCAGTCATTACCTAGATCTAATTTTAGGCTACCTCCACTTACGTGACCGTCCCAGCCTCGCCCATCACCAAAATCAAACGCTTCGGTAGTATCGTCTGGCCCATAGGTAATGGTGGCTTGTCTGTTAAGTGGACCTATCTGGGTATAATTTGCATCAATACCATCTACATTAAGCGGCGTAGGTAAATACCAAGTACCACGGTCGTCAGTTTGACGGGTATATAGATTAAGCTCACCTTTATCGAACACTTTCGTAATGTTTACAGTAAACTGATTGCCTTGCTCTGAGTTAAAGCCAGCGTCTCTGATCCCTTCAGAACTTTTGATATAACCACCTACCATATAGTAGAGGTCATCAGCGAGTGCACCACTTGCAACTACGTCAACACGATTTAACCCGTAGTCTGAAACCGTATATTTAGCCATTGCCTCACTAGACTCGCCGCCGCGCTTCATTCTGAAGTTAGTTGTTAATCCAGGTTGGCCGTTACTCACAACAGGGTTAGGACCACCGCGCAAACCTTCTACCATTTCGATGGTTTCATCGATACGGAAAAGCTGAGAGTTCTCTAAAAATGAAAGGGTTGGCGCTGGATAAATAGGCGACCCATCAAGGGCAATAGTAAGGAACGGAGCATCGCCACCACCTGGAAAACCACGCACAAAAACATTGGCTCCAGACTCACCGCCAGAACTTTCAACCCAAACACCAGGAATGGCCTTAAACAAATCAGCGGTAGACTTAGGCGCTAATTTTTCTATATCGCTCGCGTCGATATTTGTAACGGCAAAGCTCGCGTCTATTTTTCTTATTCCAGCACCGCCCGGCGTACCACTTACTACAATCACTTCAGCGTTTTCTTTTGCGAGTTCTTTAGTAGTTTGCTCTGATTCTTGTTGTGCGATAGCAGGTTGTGCCAGCGCCACTGCAACTGCGCTGGCTAGCGAAGCTTTTGTAAACAACGTTTTCATGGTGTGTGCTCCCGAAAATGTTATATTGCGTTGTTAACTGAATGCGGGTAACACGTTTCAAAATTGTTACCTGCATCACGAATTGATAACAAAATAGATCTGTTTGCAAACGATTGCAAGAATAAAATGCAATCGTTTGCAATTTTTTAATAATCAAATCTCACTTTGATTTTCTTCGGCGTATTAGTGCGCTATATTGTGTTTAGCATGACGCACCACGCGTTACCGTTTGGCTATCAAACTGTTTTATTGATAGAAAACATGCAAAATGCTTTGCAAACTAAAAACCCAACAACAGAGAATCGTTACATTGACAGCTGAAACAAAACTAACGCTTGCTAGACTTGCCGAATTAGCTGGGGTTTCTACCTCTACTGCCTCAAGAGCACTCAAAGATAACCCGCTTATTAGAAAAGAAACTCGTGAAAGGATACAGGCATTAGCAATCGAGCATAATTTCAGTATCAATGCTGCAGCTAGCCGACTTCGCACTCAAAAAACCCATGTTATTGCTGTCATACTTAACTTAATCGATAACACTGAACAAAGTACAACCGATCCGTTTCTTCTCAAGTTAGTGGGTGAATTGAACCAAGCACTTAACGCTAAAGGGTATGAGTTACTTCTTTCTAACTCATTTATGGCCTCCGATGATTGGGCAAATTACTTCATTCGTAGCCAGAGAGCAGATGGCATTTTGGTTATCGGACAGGGAAAAACAACCGAAAAGATCGACCTTGCAGCCAAAAGCGGTATACCCATTGTTGTGTGGGGAGATACAAAAACTAAGGCGAGCTATCCAATAGTTGGTGGTAACAATTTTTTAGGCGGCTATGAGGCAACCAAATACTTGCTAGAACAGGGAGCAGAACAAATTTTGTTTCTCGGTGACTCAGAACACGCTGAAATGCGAGAGAGGTTAAGGGGGTATCAAAAGGCTCACGCTGAGTTCAATATTGAACCAGGCGTATCTCATGTGGGCGCTATTGATATTACATCAAAAACCGCCTATCAGTATATGAACCAGCGTATAAAAGCTAACGGGCTAGACTTCGACGGTATTGTTTGTGTGAGTGACATGGTAGCGCTTGGCGCAATAAAAGCCTTGAAAGAGCGCTATGTTGGTATTCCTAGTGACGTAGGAATTGTCGGATATGATGACATACCACTCGCCGAACTTATCCACCCTTCCCTAACAACAATAAGACAGAACACGCAGCAAGCGGCCGAACTCATGGTTGATCAATTATTATGTCAATTTGAGGGAAAGCCCGTAAATAACCAAGTTGTGGAAACATCTCTCATTGTAAGGCGCTCAACTAAATAAAAGCCGGCGCACGTAAATAGAGGCTATAGCGGCAAGAGGCATCCTCAGTCTGCTTGTCTACTGCGAACTTATTGAGGCATTTTATTTTCGAGCAACCGCCTTTTGCAAACGTTTGCATTTTTATTTTCTTCGCATTACACTCCAGCTTAATTAAGTTAACAGAGTGTTTACACATGTCTCGTTTTATGATTATTGCTGCCATTGCAGTGAGCTATTATGTGTTTGCCATACTGCTAAACAGTGTGGGCACCGTCATTCTCCAGTCAATTAATAGCTTCGATATCAGTAAACCTCAGGCTAGTACCTTGGAGGGGTTTAAGGATCTTTCTATTGCTATTGTGTCCTTCCTGATTGCAAGCGTTATTCCCCGTGTTGGATATAAGCTTGCCATGTTGTTTGGGCTTGCGCTTGTGGCTGTTGCTTGCTCACTCGCGCCATCGATAGCTAATTTTTTGTTTATTAAAATACTCTTCGCGTGCATAGGAACAGCGTTTGCGCTTGTAAAAGTATCTGTGTACGCCGTTATTGGACAGCTTTCCTCGTACACAAAAGCGCATTCATCATTAATGAATACTATTGAAGGCATATTTATGCTGGGCGTGTTATCTGGCTATTGGATATTCGCTGGTTTTATTGACCCCAATAACGACGCTTCACTTGCTTGGCTGAATGTCTACTACCTTCTCGCCACAATGGTGGCATTCACTTTCCTGATTGTAATGTTCGCTCCTATTGCGCCAGTGCAGTTGGCAAACGAATCAACAATCGCTAGTGAATTCACAAGTATGCTCAAGCTTGCCTATAAGCCGCTGGTACTCGTATTTATTTTTTCAATTTTTCTCTATGTGCTCATTGAGCAAGGCATTGGTTCGTGGTTACCCACCTTCAATAATGAGGTACTAGGCCTTCCTACACAAGTCAGCATTCAAATAACGAGTATATTCGCAATCGCGCTGGCAGTTGGGCGATTAACTGCAGGCGCAGTTCTTAGAAAAATGAATTGGTATCCTTTTTTAAATATATGCTTAGCAGGCATGGCTGTTGTAATGCTTATTAGCTTACCATTGGCCGAAACCAACGACATACAAACTGATGTGGCAAGTTGGAGTGATGCCCCCTTGGCTGCTTTTCTTATCCCCATGATTGGCTTAATGATGGCTCCAATTTACCCAGTTATTAACTCGGTAATGTTGAGCACACTGCCGCTAGCGCAGCATGCCCCCATGACAGGTTTAATCGTGGTATTTTCGGCATTAGGGGGAACAACAGGATCTATTATCACTGGGTTTGTCTTCGATGCCATTGGCGGACAAAACGCATTTTATTTATCGCTAGTCCCCATTGCCGCTCTTATGGCAACGCTCTTTTTCTTCAAAAAAGCATCATCTTCAATTTACCAACAAGGTGCACAATCATAATGACCTCGTCTTTACACAATTGGCGCGACAGTTTGGCATTTTTTTCAAGCGATCTGTTCAAACACGTGCAAATGGCATCGCTTTTTCCCGATAGTAAAACCTTTGCCGATGCGATAGTCAAAACGGACCTGAGCTTTGTTTTGGAGCAATATAAACAGGCGATGTTAGAGGCAAAAGACAATAGTACTCAGGTCAACTTGCGTGAATTTGTCAATACGCACTTCATTCTACCCGACGGTCAAAATGCTAATTTACAGCTGCACAGTCATGACATTACAAGTTATATCGCGAGCATGTGGGATGTACTCACGCGCACTCCCGATGTTCAAGACAAAGACAGTTTAATAGCACTGTCGAGACCTTATATTGTGCCAGGTGGCCGTTTTCGTGAAATTTATTATTGGGATAGCTTCTTCACAGCACAAGGTCTTGTAGATGCTGGGCGTACAGAAATGGCGGTAAACATGCTTGAGAACTTCGTTGATATTCTCAATGAAGTTGGCTGTATACCCAATGGCAACCGTGCTTATTATTATTCGAGAAGTCAGCCTCCTATTTTGGCATTATTTTATCAGCTGCTTGAAAAGCAACTCTCCTCTGAACAAAAGCAATATGTCATTGATGGTTTGAAAAAAGAATATGCGTTTTGGATGAAGGGAGCAGATAAAACCCTAACAGTTACAGGCAGTGCAAGTGCGCACGCCGTGCTCCGTGTAGTTCGTATGCCCTGCGGGGCAATATTGAATCGCTATTTCGATTCTGAAGCCACGCCTCGTCCTGAGTCTTTTCGAGAGGATATAGAGACTGCTAGTCATATTACTACCGATAGTGCGACGTTTTATCAGCATATTCGTGCAGCCTGTGAATCGGGTTGGGATTTTAGTTCTCGTTGGCTTAAAAATTCACAACAACTAGAAAGCATTCGCACTACAGAGCTCCTTCCCGTCGATTTGAATGCCCTTTTGGTCTCATTAGAGCAAACTCTAGCAATGGTTACAGATGGCAAAGAGCAGGCCTTTTACAGTGGTGCAGCGAAACAGCGTGTAGATGCGATAAATAACTATTTGTATAGTGATATCAAACAGGGATATTTTGACTTTCACTTTCCCTCTATGAAAAACACGAGTGTAGTGTCAGCTGCTATGAGCGTTCCTTTGTATGTGGGTATTGCCAGTACTGAACAAGCAAGCGTAGTTCAAAGCGTGCTTATGCAAAAACTGCTCAAAAAAGGCGGTATAGTCACAACAGAGAATACAACCTCTCAACAATGGGATTCACCAAATGGTTGGGCCCCACTGCAGTTTTTTTCTGCCCTGGGGCTAGAATCATATGGGTTCACGAAAGAAGCAAACGATATTATGCAACGCTTTTGTAATACTGTAGAAGACCGCTTTGCAGCTACCGGAGCCTTGTTGGAGAAATACAACGTCTGCACGCCGAATGAAACGGCTGGCGGTGGTGAATACGATGTTCAATTAGGCTTTGGCTGGACGAATGGTGTGTATACCTATTTCAAAAAAGCACTCAATGAGAAAAGTTAGGGTTTAGAAAGCCAAATAAATTTCTATCCAAACAATGGTTAAATTTTAGCTTTCGCTGAAGTTGCTATGTCATGCCCCAAAAGCTTATTTTTGGGGCATGATTTGCAGACGGCCATGGGAATCGCTCTAAGGCTTCAGACCAAAAATATTTCTTATCACTTATTACTGCGCACCATTTTTCACCACACTATTACTTTAGGTGCAGTTAGCATAATTTAGCTGTCAGCTATTTGCTTTAATCAGTTTTTATTAATATACAAAACAGTGTTTTACCACTAGTCTTTAAAATAGACTGAGTGGTCAGAGAATTGCATAGATAATTGCAACAACCTCCAACTAAGATTATAGCTTTGCCGAAGTAACATATAATATGGCACATAGGCGGCTGAAGCTGCACAGCAAAGCACAAATACCCAAGAAAAACAGTTGTGAATTGCTTACAGAATTATGACCCCAATCACTAAATTACAACATTAAACTCAATTATCAGTCTCATAGGAGATAGCTTTTGATAAATCGTATAAAGGTGTTTGTGTGCCTTTTTTTATACCTGCTGGTTTCGAGTATGCCCGCTGGAGCATCGAATACTTCATTGGTAATGTCCGATTGGTTTCGTGATTTTAAGCAGCAAGCCACGCCAGCACAGCTATACGATTTTCTGCACGCTATGCCAAAAGGCGGCGACATTCATCATCATCTTTCCGGTTCTGGTATGGGAGATTGGTGGTGGGATATTGCCACTAATTTAAACAAAAATGGCGGCTACACTTACTACACCAAAACAGACCTTTCTCTGTGTCGAGGATACGGTACTAACGAATTTGGCACTAACCCACAATTATTGCTGTTCCATACTGTTTCAACGTTGAGTTATGAAAAGCTTTCAACGTGTGAACAAGATAATTACACAGCGCTTAGCGAGCTAAACCAAAAACAAAAACAGGCATTTTTAAACAGCATAAAGTTAGATAAACCCCATGAAGGCAGAGATGAATTCTTTCAGGCGCACTGGCAACGCATGGGAGACATGCTGCAAAACCCATATATTTATGGCCATTTGCTGCTTAAAAATATGCAGGCTTATCAGCGCGAAAACGTGTTGTATCTGGAGACTCAGCTACAAATATCGCAAATGCGCTATCCTGATGGCACTCCATACACGTCAGATGAAGTAGTTCAAATACTAAGTGACACGTTAAAAAGTGATGCTGCAAAAAAAACCAATGTTACGGTTCGCTTTCAGCTCGCCCTGGTACGCTTTCTACCTGATGCTGAACAGCAATTAGAAAAAACCTGGGCGACTGTAAATGCGCACAGAGAGTTATTTGTTGGCATAAACCTGGTGGGAAGGGAAGACAATGACAAGGGATATCCTCTTCGTTTTTTGCCCACGCTGCGCAAGCTTCGAGCTAAATCTGAGGCAATTCCGCTTAGTATTCACGCAGGTGAGTCGGATGAGCCCAATACACATATTAAAGATACCTTATTGCTAGGTGCCGACAGAATTGGTCATGGATTTAACCTTATTGAAGACCCTGACACGCTATTGATGATGCGTAATGGACCGTACCTCGTTGAGATAAATCTTATATCAAACCTTTTATTAGAGTATACAAACTCCTTAGACACGCATCCCTTTCCAGAGTACCTACGAACAGGCGTACCTGTTACTCTTTCAACCGATGACAGAGGCATGTGGAGCAGCAACTTAACCGATGAGTATTACCTTGCTGTAAAGCACTTCAACCTGTCGTGGGAGGAATTGGTCGCGCTTAATAGTAATGCAATTAAACACAGCTTTATTGGTGAAGAAAAGCGTCAGGCATTGTTGTTAAAGCTAGAGCAACAAACCGAAGACTTTATAAACGAGCGGTTGAACAATACACCGCTACCCAATATTGAAAACCATTTTCCGTTTATTTGCAGCTACGACCCGCAGGTTTGCAATAAAACCAGTAAGCGTTAAAAGCAATAGAGCGCTGCGTACTTAACACTTCGATTTAGGCGGTGTTTTCGGTGTAGCAGCGCAAAACATTCCTTTTCATATTCATTTATCTATTTGGGGTTTAAATGAGGGTTTCAAAATCAAAGGCTACAAAAACACTCACAGTATTGATTACGCTAGCAAGCTGGTTGTTCTGCGCGCTAAGTGTTGCTGCATTGTCAGCAAATTCCGTAACTGGGAGTAATGATGATGTCGCACAACATCGCTTTAAAAAGATAGAAATCGATACTTCTGTGGCTAACCCCGCGCCTTTCATGATTCAAGGTCCAATGCCAATAGAGGCAGAATATTTTGCTGGCTTATTAACAGATGTGCGCATTGAAAAAGCAGGCCACGCTACTTTTTACCTTGGAAATCTCAATGGATATCCAATCGTTGTTGCGCAAACGGGAAAAGGGTTAGAAAACACTGCTGCCGCTACAGCAGTAGGTATAGAGCGTTACCACCCTGTAGCCATTATCAATCAAGGCACAAGCGGTGGTCATGATCCTACTCTCAATGTGGGCGATATTGTGCTGGGTAAGCGCGCAGTAAATGCTAGTAACTTTAAAACCCCGTTTAGAAAAAGAGGTGAAGGCTCTGCGCCATTGCAATGGTTACCTATGGATTTGCTGGCTTCACAAGGTAGCGCAGGTGAAGGCGACTCAGCGAAAGATGCCGAACGAATTCGCTATTATATGGGACACAAAGCCTTGCTTGATGCTGCACGAGAAGTAAAGCCAGAATACAAGCGAGGCAAAGTAGTAGAAGGCACTATAGCAAGCGGTAACTTTTGGAATAATGAACTAGATAGAATTGCATGGCTGCACGAGCAATTTGGTACTAGTACAGAAGAAATGGAAACCGCAGCAGCGGCGCAGATAGCTCATGGCTACGGTGTTCCCTTCCTAGGCGTTAGAGTGCTATCGAATAACCTTACCAACGAAGGCCACTACGACCCATCGACAGCAAAAGGCTGCCAACAGTTCGTTAAAGCCCTAATAGAAAACCTAATAGAAAGGGGGTCAGAACCTGAGGGATCCCCACGAATTTAATTCCATGTGCTTCCGGCCCATGCACTGTCTACTATGGAGCTGTACCATTTGAGTGCAGCTTTCCACTGTCGCATGGTAAACCTTATTCGGCAAGCAATAGCTC
>NZ_JAAAWP010000019.1 GCF_010500915.1 Alteromonas hispanica | reverse complement strand
GTTTAACCTTCATTTGTTTTTGGCGAAAGATCTGATCACCAAACGTCATGAATGTTCCCTTTATTTTTTATCTTACTGAATTTTAGTCATTATTTGTGGGGATACCTCAGGTTCTGACCCCATTTATCAGCAGGTCGTTGTAGGCAATGTTATCAGCCAACATACAAATTGTGATAGCGCGATACCCAAGTTCAAAGGCTGTTATACGGTGAATAGGATATTATTTGTTTATGATTTAAAAAGCCGGTTTGAAGAGCAGGATAACTTCAATGATAGTAGAACAAATGGTGGAAGGTGGGTGTTTCGAGGCTGTTGAGGCACTTGCTGAGCATGCGTATATTGGGCGTGGGCGTTTCGACTGGGCAAAAGTAAGGGAAGAAGCGCACAAATCACTCGATGACCGCTATGGTGAAGCGCAAGTAGAGCTCTGCATTGAAAAGTGCAAAGGCTAAAAGCTAAATTCACGGCCTAACACCGCGTGCTTAAGTAAACCACATTAGCGTGTGAACAGGCCTCTTGCCGTTTCTACAATATGCTCGCTTAGTGTGTACTCTGCTCGGCTTTTGCCTGTTATCGCATAGTAGCGCTCGCTCAAACTATCTGCTTTACCAATGCAGTGTACGTTGTATTGCGCTTCTACATGATCAGCTATTGCTGAAGGCGCACAAAATACGCCAAAATTTTCACTGCCAAATAGCTTTAATAGTGCACTGTCATCGAATTCGGCCACAATTTTTGGATAAAGTTGCTCTGCTTCAAGCCAGCTGGTTAGCGCATGCCTTATACCTGAAGTGTTACCTTGCATTAATAGCGGCATGTGGTTTAAGCATTCTGGGAAACGCTGATCATTACCAAGTGGCTGTTTAGCAAAAAAGCTTAACGAACTTTCTCCAAGGAAATAGCTGTTTGCATTTACCTGTGTTCCCGGCGCTATACCTCTATCCGCCATTATAAAATCTACCGCATTAATCGCTAATTCTTTTAATAATCCATCAAAGCTATCTTCTTTTATCACATACTTTACATTCGCAAACTGGCGCATGGTATGGTGTACAAAGTCAAAAAAGAGCACCTTAGGAACGCCATTAGTAATACCTATGACGAACTCCTTCGTATTGACTTCGTCGTTTGTATTGAGAATTTCAGCGAGTTGGTTGCCTTTGTGAAATATTTCACTGGCATACTGATAGCTCAATTTTCCCTTAGCGTTCAGATACAGGCGCTTGTTTATTCTATCGAATAGGGAATAGCCTAACTGGTTCTCGAACGTACTTAGCTGCCCACTTACTGTTTGAGGGGTGACATGGAGAAGTTTTGCTGCTTTCGCAATACTGCCTTCCCGCGCGACTAGATAGAAATAGTAAAGATGATGATAATTTAAATGGTGCATATAAACCGCTTTTTGGGGAACGCTAAGCGTTAGTTGTAATAATTAGTTATACAACTAAGGTTTTGTCGATGAAGTTAGAAGAATATAACAGATTTAATCTTATTAAATATTAAATTACACTGTAAAAAATGAGCTTGCGGGTATATTGAAGATACTATTATGGGAAAAGTAATTAATCTGCGTCAAACGCGTAAAACGCTGTTTTCGTTGTTAAAGCCTGAAGCTAGCTTCTTTTCTGTGGCTATTGCCTACGGCATTGCAATTGGTTTGTTAACACTAGCAGTACCTATTGCGGTTCAAACACTAATAAACAGCATCGCAAACATTGGCTCTACGCGAGCCGTGGTGATATTGGCCATAGTATTGTTTCTTACCTTATTTACCTCTGGGGTGTTCAGTGCCTTGCGCACCCGAATAATGGAATATTATGAGCGAAAAGTGTATGCCCGTTTAACCTCAGATTTAGGCCTTCGCACAATAATGGCGCCGCATAGCTATTTCGAAGGCCGTCAAAATATCAGCATTACGCAGCGCTATTTCGACATCATGATCCTGCAGAAAAACATTCCCTCACTCATGGTCGATGGTTTTGCGCTAGTGCTACAAATGCTGGTGGGCTTTACGTTGGTCTCGTTTTATCACCCTACCTTATTGGCGTTTAACGTTATTCTTATTCTTGTCATGTATGCGGTGTGGAAAATTTGGGGGCGCGGAGCAAAGCGCACGGCTATCGAGCTTTCTACAGCCAAATATAACTCTGCGAAATGGCTTCACGATATCGCCAGTGCCCATGAGTTTTTCAAATCGGCAGACCATGTCGAATATGCTGGCAAGAGCACTGAAGCCTTGATCAGCAACTATATTCAAAAGCACAAAAATCACTTTCATTACACCTTTTCTCAAGTGGTGATGTTCTTACTACTTTATGCGGTAGCGAGTGCGTCTTTGCTAGGTATTGGCGGCGTGTTGGTTGTGCAAGGGCAGTTGTCCATTGGCCAGCTGGTGGCTGCAGAGCTAGTTATGTCGTCGGTTTTCTTAGGGCTATCTCGTTTCACTCAGTATCTGAAGTTGTATTACGAGCTATACGGTGCGGCTGAAAAGCTGGGCAATGCTTTGTCTATTCCCCAAGAGTCGATGCATTCAGATGCAGAACATATTCCAGAGTCTTCGAAGCTGGTGTTTAACAAGCTCCAACTCAAATATGGTAATGATCATTGCAATATAGACGTTACTTTGGAGCCTGGCTCACAATACTTTGTTACTACAGACAAAAGCTGGGTGCAGCGAGAGCTTCTTGGTCTATTAAAGCGTTACGAACCAGTGCGCACGGGTGAGATTACAATAGATAACCTGAGTTTGAATGATTACGATATTCACGAGCTTAGGCAGGCCGTCACTATTCTCGATCGCTCGCTTATTATTGAAGTTTCAATTGAGCGTTACTTGAAACTCGCTCAGCCAAAAGCAACCCAAGCTGATATTCGCAAGGCTTTAGAAGAAGTTGAGCTAACCACGGTAATTGATGCATTGCCAGAGGGCTTACAAACTCAAGTATCGGTGCTTGGTGCGCCGCTGCAACCACTAGAGTTTTTATTATTAAAGCTAGCTGCCGCTATTATTGCCAAACCTCAAATTCTTATTTTGAACCAGCACTTTGATGCCATTCCGCCAGATTTGAGAATACGTTTGCTCGAAAGACTGAAAAGCCACGATTTTACGGTACTGTATTTTACTAATACGCCTTTGTCTCAGTGCGCAACAGGTTTGCTGCACTTACATGATGATGTAGAGGTAACAATGTACGAGCAGAGCGACCAAGGCGCTGCAGATAGTCAGATGTCGGAAAGTAAAGACAAGGAGGGCAGCTAAATGAACAATACTGAAAGCCGTTTTTTAGACAACATGAAGTCGCTGCCCGCTATGCGTGTACCTAAGCTGCACAAAGTGGTGTGCGGTATTATAGGCTTTTTGATCATCGCCTCTTGTTTTATTTTGTACTTTACGCCTTGGATCCAAACGGCGTATGGCACTGGAATGGTAGATTCTCTCGACCCCGAAGATCGCATGCAGCCTATCAATGCCTTGGTTGATGGCCAAGTGAAAAAATGGCATGTGAGAGAAGGGCAGCAGGTAAAAGCTGGCGAACCTATTGTGACGCTTATCGACATAGACGCTCAGCGCTTAGAAAAATTAGAGTCGCAATTAGCCGCCGCAAACTTGAAAAATCAAGCGAATGAGACTGCGGTTAGAAATGCAGAAAATAATTTAAGACGGCAAATCAGCCTTGAAAAGCAGGGGCTGGTATCACGAAAAGAGGTAGAGAACGCTCAGATAAAAGTGGAAGAGCTTAGAGCAAAAGCAGCGGCATCGATAACAGAAATCAACGATGTAAGTATGACCTTATCAAGACAGTCAACGCAGACAAAAGTGGCTCCGGTTGATGGTACGGTTGTTAGGCTGTTGTCAGGTGGGGTTTCTACCTTTGTAAAGTCGGGCGACATTTTAGGGCAGTTTATTCCCGCAGATGCCAAGCGAAGTGTGCGTGTCACGGTAAGAGGGCTAGATGCCCCCTTAGTAACGCCCGGGGCTAAAGCGCGTATTCAATTTGATGGCTGGCCGGTCTTTCAGTTTAGTGGCTGGCCGGGTGCAGCTATAGGCACCTTCGGTGGTGAGGTTGTTTACGTAGAGCCAGTAGCGAGTACAACCGGCGATTTTCAGGTATGGATAAAGCCCGATGAGGATGATATTGCTTGGCCCGCCGAAAGCTCAGCCCGATTGGGGAGTCAGGTAAGAGCATGGATTTTATTAGAAGAAGTGCGATTGGGTTATGAACTGTGGCGTCAGCTCAATAATTTCCCTCCTAAGCCCACAACGCAGCCAAAAACTACCGCAAGTGATAAAGGAAGCGGTCGGTTATGATAAATACGAAAAGGTTTTTTGTGAAAAAGGTGGTTAAAGCTGCTGTTTACGCATTCATGTTTAGCGGTATAGCTAGTACATGCGTAAATGCAATGGAGAATAGCTCGAGTAAAGTGCCTGCGCCCAGCATCAATGACTTTATTGAAAGCATGACCCGCTATCATCCTTATGTACTTGCTATTAATGAAGGGAATTATCAGGCTGCTGCAGAGCTAGAGATTGCGCGCAGCAACTTCGATCCCTTCATTGAGCAAAAAACCAAAAGCAGAGTAAGCGGTTATTACGACGGCACAAATTTAACGCAGCGCTTTACCAATCCGGTTGAAGATTATAACGCCAATGTGTTTACAGAATACCGTATTGCCGGTGGCGACTTTCCGGCCTATGAAGGTGATTACGATACATTGTCTGCCGGCGAAGCTAGTATTGGCGTTGCCATGTCGTTGTTGCAAAATCGCGAAATAGATAAGCGTAGAACAGAGCTTCGCAACGCGGGGTTAGCCACCGCCCAGTGGGAAGCTCAAGCTACGAGTATGATCAACAGCTTTATTTATAAAGGCGTGAACGAATACATATCGTGGTATGAAAGCGCGCTGCAAATAAAAGCGGTACAAAACTTATTGGAAACAGCGCAAGAGCGAGAAAAAGCATTAAGTACGCGGGTGGAAAAGGGCGACTTAGCAGATATTGTATTGGTAGAGTTTCAGGCAAACCTGATGCAGCAGCGATTGCTGCTTGCTGAGCTCACTCAAAAGCGAGACTCTCACGCACAAATGCTGTCTTTTTATTGGCGCTCACCGCAAGGCGACATGCTGTCGTTCAATGCTGATACTCCTCCGAATAACATTGAATGGCCGTTTTGGGTGGGCGATGCACAGCTTATTGCATTGCGAAAGGCTTTAAAGCAACACCCCGAGCTCGATGTATTACAGTTAGAGCAGCGGGTGGTACAAAATAAAACTGCATTGGCAAATAATGCGTTACTGCCAAAGCTAGATCTGCAGGCGTCTATTGCTCGTGATGTGGGGGCAGGTTCAGAAACGCTAGAGGGAACAGAAACGAAACTTGGCCTTTCTTTTTCCTACCCATTGGGTAACAGAAAGGCGAAGGCAGAACGTTCTCAATTGCTATCAAAACAAAGAGAGCTGGGACACAAGTTTACCTCAATACAGCAGTCGATAACCCAACGCTTTGAGCAAGCCTATGTATTTTGGACACAGGCGAAAGACATTGCAGAGCTGCAAAGTCAAAACGCATCGCTGGCTAGACGTTTATCACAGGTAGAGAGAACCCGCTTTGATGCCGGGGACAGCGACATGTTTGTATTGAATGCGCGGGTACAAAATGAAATAAAAGCTCAAATTAAAGAGATTAAAGCAAAGGTAGATTTATTGAAGGCTGAGTTAATGCTTTATAAAGAAGCCGCCATGCTTTATGACATGCGATGATTGATGTTGAAGTAATACCTTACGACCTACAACTAAAAAAGCCTAGTAAAAATCTTCTACTAGGCTTTTCGGTTTTCTTGAGCACTAACTTCTCTCACTAATTGAGTTAGTCCACACCACCATCTAATCAGTTAATTATCTTACTACTTAACAGCACTCGCGAAGTCACTCTCGCTCAATCCCGCAGATAGGGCATACTCTTTAAGCTTTACTTTCGAGACTCCCGAATTGTTAGCTGTATTTAAAATACGCATAACGTGTTCCCGTTGCTGCGAAGACTCGCGAACTGCAGTTTCTACTACTTTTTCTGCTTTATTAGGAAACACCGCTAATAACGCGTCTACCACATATTCGCCAACGAATGGCACAGCATTAAGTGCACTTGTCATTATTTCAACAATTTTGTTTGGGTGCTCTTGAGATAGTGTTTGTACAATACTATCGGCAGAATCTGGTTGAGTTAGCACGGCTACCCGCACTATTTCATCGAGTTCCTCTGGCGTTGCCATTGCAGCAGCGTGTACTACAAAATCCACATACGTGGGTTCTGCGGTAATAGCCAACTTAACAATGTTAGGGCAGCTGCTTACCTCTTTCTCAATCGCCAATTTAACAATTTCTTCTGTGGATGATGGCTGTGCTGAGATAGCGGCAAAGATAATTTCGCGGTATTTTTCAGGGTAGGTGTCTAGTGCAATATCCACTACAGATACTACGTCTTGAGGATAGTGGCTTGAAATTGAACGGATCGCACGGCCAACAGACATCGCTTCGTCAACCTGGCGTTTCAAAAATGCCTTTTGAAAACGCGTAGCTTTGCTAGCTTCCTCTTCTGGAACAACTTCGTTTTGCGCGCCCGCTTCAGTCTCTATTTCTGACGAAACAGTTTCTACTGCATTTTGCGCAACGGACGCTTCAACATCATTAAGGCTAAGTAGGCTTGCTGATAACAGTGATGCCGACAGAATAATTACCGTTCTTGACATAAATCCACCTTTTATAATTATTGTGTAGCGTTATAACGATGCTGAGTGTTCGACTTCTTTGTGTTGCTGCACAAAAATCTGCCCAATGAACAACAATAATAAAAACAATAATGTTGTTATCGGCAACATACGTTAACCACTTAGTGGCTACTACCATATAGGATCTTAACCTTCATCCTATTAGTAATTAGTCCACATTGTCTACTTAATATCACATCTGACTAAAAATTAGACGGTTGGTTCACTTTGTCAGATAATTATTAAAATACTTGTTGACGTGAGCGCTCAGATCCCTAAAATGCGCATCCGCTTCGGGGGAAAAGCCAAACGGCAGACACCGCGAAGTTAGTCTCTACTACCTTTGTAAGGCAGTAAAGACGGGAGTTTCGAAGAAGCGCTTCAGAAAATAAATTTTCAAAAAGTGTTGACAGCAAAAACTTCCAGCGTATAATGCGCATCTCACTCGAACAGGGTGAGTCACCAAGAAGCAACGCGCTTCGCGGTTGGCAAGGAATACGAATCAACTGAGAGTAATGTTGGTCCTCCTTGCGCAGAAGTCACGACAAAAAGCGTCATGATTCTGCACTATGTTCTTTAACAATTTAGACAAGACAATCTGTGTGGGCACTCGTTAAGAGTGTCTATACGACGATTCATAATTCGATATATTTAATTGAAGAGTTTGATCATGGCTCAGATTGAACGCTGGCGG
>NZ_JAAAWP010000018.1 GCF_010500915.1 Alteromonas hispanica | reverse complement strand
TTGCTTGCCGAATAAGGTTTACCATGCGACAGTGGAAAGCTGCACTCAAATGGTACAGCTCCATAGTAGACAGTGCATGGGCCGGAAGCACATGGAATTAAATTCGTGGGGATCCCTCAGGGTCAGATCACAATTAATATTCACCTGACTCATTTCATGCCTATTTATACTAACCTTGCCTATAGCAATACACTATTGGCATCTACTCTTCAGCCACTTCACACCCGCTTCTTTATTCGAAAATACCCTAAACGGGGCTGGGCTTCTTTGAATCGCAAAAATCATTTTAAGCACTGGCCGTAAAAATGGATTTGGCATGATGTAAGCCACTCCCTGACAATATCGCTGGATTAAGTTGAAGTGTGTTTGCATCCATTGCGCCTGAAGTTTTTGATACGCAATGTTTGGAGTAGGGGCATTTTCTGCGTCAAAAATTAGGCCTATGGGCGCCTTATCATCATAATTTCGATATAACTCGTTAAGATAGTTTTCGAAATTTTCAGGGGTTTCACGTTGCCCTGTGAAGGTGACATAGATAAGCGGTTTGCAACTTCTATCGATGACAGCGTAGGGCTTTGTTGTCGAATCTGTTTTCATAGTGGCGAGCATTAATTTAATTTACGGTATATACGCATAGTTTTCGTTTATGGTCTTAATGTTGCAAGGCGCTTTTTCAGCTAGTGCTTTGCAGGATTTTTTACGTTTTCATAGGGAAGCTAAGGCGAATAGGAAAGCGACGGCGAACCTCATTGGCCCGCCATCTAACCAAAGGCGTTGTTTAATCTGATGCCCTATCAAAGCGTGTTAGATCGTTGAAGGTAATCATGTCACGCAATTCTTTTCCATACTCCTCACCACGTTCAGAATATTTGTTTAAACCGTGGGTAAGCGGTAACCCAGAAATAACAAACCCTTTTTCTCTAAGTGATTGGCGAATAGTGCGAAGCGGTTTGTAGGCATCATGACGATTTAAATTCATCATGTAACTTTCTACCGACTCCGCTGGAGAACGAAAATCAGCAACCTCATGGACTTTTCCAGTATCTCGCGATTTTGGCACTATCCCGCAACCCTTTTTGAAACACCATTGACCAAAAAAGTTGTTGCCCTGCAGGGCAAATCGAGATGTGCCCCAGGCGCTTTCATTAGCAGCTTGCGCAAGCGCTAATGATACCGGAACAATATCAGCACGACGCAGCAGCACGTCGCATGCTGGTTCAGCTTTTAGCTCAGCTTGCTCAACGCCATATTTAACTAAGTATTCATCCAAATCAGCCAAGTTTTCACTGTCTTTTTCACAGGCTTTTTTAATATTGCTTCTATCGGTACTTATTTGTTTATTTAGCTCTATAACAATGGGGCTAAAGTAACTAAAGAATGCGGTTTTACGCTCGGGGCCGGCTGGAAATGCTTTAAAGTCAGGAGGTGTCTCTTTGGCAAAAAACGCGAACCAAGCAACAACGCTTAAAATTAGCACCGCTACAATGGCAATTATAAATTTGGTATTTGGCATTGGATGTTACCTCTTTTATTAGAATGGATTTTATTATGCTAAGACCACAACCTCACCATGCTCTTTTTGTTATTTTAGAACGTTTACGCTTTGAAACCATACAGGTTCTTATTGGCGCTGCAACAATAGGGGGGGAATATGAAATATTATTAAGAAATAGGCAAGGGCTGCTAATTCTCTCTGCCAGCCCTCTATAAATGAATGGTTAAATGAATTGATAGGCCAAATACTGTCCGTAATTGCTTGGTACGTTTCTTTCGAAGCGTACCCTATTTAAGATAAAAGTTAGGCAACAGACGGAGACTTTCTATCACTCTTTTTGTTAATGGCTGAGCGGGCTGCGTGCGTTAGCTTCACCATAGCAGGACGAACCGATTGCGGTGCTAGGCAAGGAGAGTCATATTTGATGAAATATACGTTGCCTGCAGCGTT
Source organism: Alteromonas hispanica (assembly GCF_010500915.1). GTDB lineage: Bacteria > Pseudomonadota > Gammaproteobacteria > Enterobacterales > Alteromonadaceae > Alteromonas > Alteromonas hispanica. The sequence goes on along the minus strand of NZ_JAAAWP010000018.1, from coordinate 5,738 downwards.
AATATGAAAACCTTCAATGCATGCGTTTAGCATTTCAATGTGGTCTTCATTGGCTTTTACGCCGTATTGATGTTCTAACATAAGAGCCAACGCATCTTTATGGTCTTCATGCATGTGGTCTATCATCCCTTGCTTATGCTCAACCCATTCGGGTGTAACATAGTGCCAATCTTCGGGCTTAAACCAGTGTATTTCGCCAAAACCGCCAATATAACGAATGCGAGTTGGGGTAATGCGATAAAACTGAAAATCGTGTGCATCAACATAAGCTCGGGCCTGAGGGTACAGCGTAAAGTAGCTTTCAGACTCTTCACAGTCGCTGCCTATTACGCTGGCATCGCCAATCACGGTAACGCGGGCGTTAGCTTGGCTATCGTCTTTATCACTATCAAACACACACAAACTTACTTTAGAATCCGCTTTCATATTTCGGCTGTGCTGAGCAATGTCCGAAGCATACAAAATGAGATCGCCATTATCGGTCATCCAATATGGAGTAACAGAGCCAAAAGGATACCCTTTTAGCGAGAGGCTAACAGTAGATAGCACTCCGGTATGCTGCGTTCGCATTAAACAGCGGGCGTTAAAAATATGGTCAGGCGCTGGCTGATTGTCCATTTTTATTCCTTATTACAAATAGTGAAAGTAAGCATGATTATCGCCGTGATGCTGAACCGAGCCGGATACATTAAAACAGCGATTTAGATGAGATTCTGAGAAAACGTCTTGAGTGCGACCGGATGCAACAACATGCCCTTGATTTAATAAAAGCATAGCATCTGCAATACGTGCTGCTTGATTAATATCGTGCAACACAATAAGAACGGTACCGCCTTCTGTCATAAATTCTTTTAATAGCGAGAAAAAACGACCCTGCTGATATATATCTAATGCTGCAGTGGGCTCATCAAGCAGCAGTACCTTATTTTTAACTCCCTCATGGGATAGTACTTGCAACCAAGCTCGAGCAAATTGCACGCGTTGCCACTCGCCACCAGATAGCTGAGTAATAGGGCGTTGTAAAAAAGATTGAAGCTCTAGGCGCTGCACAATGGTGTCGGTAAATTCAATGCTTTGCTGCTTAGACTCTACCCACGCATGACGAGCTAACATGAGGTATTCCAATACTGTAAACGCAAATTGCGGACGTCGCTGCTGCGCCATTATCGCCCGAGTGGTTGCAAGTTCACCCGCGGGCCATTCATGAAGCTTTTGGCCGCATAAGTTTACTGTTCCCGAAGACGGTGCTAAATCACCGGACAGTACTTTAAGCAGTGTACTTTTACCTGCACCGTTGGCCCCCAGAATTGCACTTAACTGGTTAGAGTGAAAATGCACAGTTATATTGTTGAGCAAAGTTGTGTTACCTACTCTAACGCTCAAGTTATTTGTTTCAAACATGGTATTGTCCTTTGCGTTCTCTTAGCAGTAAGTACAAGAAAAAGGGCACGCCAAGGCAAGAGGTAACTATCCCCACAGGCAGTTCAGAGGGAATAATAAGGATTCTTGCTAATGTATCGGCACTGCCAACTAAGAACGCTCCTGTTAGAGCCGATAGGGGAAGTAGCTTGCGCAAGTCAGGGCCTACAACCATGCGGCATATATGAGGTGTTACTAATCCTACAAAACCCACAATGCCGGTAAAACACACGCAGCACGCTGTTAGCAAGGCAACGGCAAAAAGGCTGCAGCTCTTTACTTTTTGAACGGGAACGCCGAGGTATTTCGCCTCTTGCTCTCCACTTAGCATAAGCGTCAGTTCGGTTTTGTATCGCCACATAAGTGTTGCAGGAAAGCCCACGCCCAATGCGACCAAACCTACTTGCTGCCAATTGGCGCCTGCGTAGCTTCCCATGCTCCAAAAGGTTATTAGGCGCAAGGTTCCATCGTCAGCAACATAGGCGAGTAGCCCCATTAATGTGCCCACGAGTGCGTTTATCGCTACACCGGCCAATATGAGTAATAAAGTGTTAATACCTGAGGTGGTGCGAGCCAGCCTGAACACCAACATGCTTACTACAAGTGCGCCAGTGAATGCAGCGATAGGTAGCAACAATGGCTGCAATACTGCCGGCAATCCCATCGCACCACCAAATACCATTACTACCGCAGCAAAGAGAGCCGCGCCGGAAGACACGCCAATTAAGCCAGGATCTGCCAATGGGTTTCGACAAATACCCTGCATAACTGCACCGCATATTGCTAACCCTGCGCCAGTAATAAGGCTCATCAATACTCTTGGCAAACGTATTTCCCACATCACCTTCATTTGTAAATTGGCGTCTGTGTTATCAGTACCCGTTACACTTTGCCATAGTGCTTCGAGAGAGAGTGACATAGCACCCTGCGAGGCGGCCCACATGACTAGAAGAGGAGCGACAATTAGTAAACCGGCGCAAAGAGTCATAAAGCGCGAGTGATCTCGTGTAAGGAGTCTTTGAGTTTCGCTGACTCTGGCCGCGGGTGGTTGCATTGGTATGGCTGAAGTATGTTCCGACATAAGCAACTCTCTATTTTGAGGTTTTCATATCTTTTATTAGTGCAACACCGTCAGCTAATCGTGGGCTAAGACCCATAAACACTAGCGGGTCAACCACGGTTATATTGCATCCTGTGAGTTCGGCCCACATGCGTAATGCGGGTAACTGACACAACTTTTCTACAGATTGTCCTGCCGCAGCGTGTGAGGGGATAAACAGGCGGCTGGGCTTTGCCACCAGCAATGACTCTGGTGATATGGGTTTATAGCCTTCTAAATCGGCAAATGCATTATTGGCGCCGGCAAGTTTAAACAGTGTGCTAGGCATGGTCTTGGTGCCCGCGGCAACAAGACCGCGACTGCCCACAGAAGCAAAAAAGGCGAGAGTACTTGTATTGGAATGATTGGGTTGTGAAGAGATGTCAGAACTTACTGTATTTAGCTCATTTGAAATATGCGCAATCAGTTTTTTTCCTGCTTCCTCTTGCTTAAAACGCTTTGCAAGGGTGTCGATTAAACCATACAAGCTTTCCACAGAATAATCGTGTTCTACATGAAGTACTTCTACATCGGTTGTTGAAATTTGTGATAACACATCCTCGGGCCCCATGCTGCTGTGACCCACTAAAATATCTGGCTTTTGGGCTAAAACGCCTTCCGGGCTAAGCTGACGGTAATATCCTATTTTAGGCAGGGTAGTGGCTTCAACGGGATACAAACTCGACGTGTCGACAGCAACGATCTGGGCACCAAGGTCAAGAGCAAAAAGTATCTCTGTTACGCTGCCTCCTGCACTCACAATACGTTCATTTCCAAGCTTTTCTGCGTGAGTACTAAAGGTTGCAAAACCAATGGAACAGCAAAGAGAAATAAGTAACCCTTTGAAATATATTTGAAAGTTTTTCATAAAAGCCTCTAAAAATTAACTATTGCAAATACGAATGGTTATCATTAGGATCAAGTTTCTCAGATTGTGTTAATCTTTACAAGAGGAAATCTAATGTCTATTTGTGCTGTCTCTCCCAAACGTTTAGCGCTTTGTATAGCAAGCGCATTGGTGTCTTCACTCAGTGTTGCCGAAGCAATACCAGAGGATGCTGCGTTTGAAACCATCACCATATCTGCTACGCGAAGTGAACGTGATATTAATGAAATTACGTCACATGTGAGCGTTATTGATAGTGAGCAGATTGACGCACAGGTAATGACAGATATTCGTGACCTCGTGCGTTACGAGCCCGGTGTGTCTGTGGAAGGCGGCGGGCGCTTTGGGTTGGCCGGTTTTAATATTCGCGGTATTAACGGCGACAGAGTGCTTATGCTGCTTGATGGTGTGCCCATTGCCGACGAGTTTAGTTTTGGACCAGCGCTTTCAGCGCGTCGAGATTTTGTTGATATTGATATGCTTCAACAAGCAGAGATTATTCGCGGCCCCGCTTCTACATTGTATGGAAGCGATGCTATTGGTGGCGTAGTTGCTTTTATCAGTAAAGATCCTAAACATTTGGTGGCAGAGGGGGAGCGTTTTGGTGGGCGATTAAAGACTGGATACGTTAGCGCTTCTGACGAATGGTGGGTAACTGGGCAGTTGGCCGGCTACGCAGGCGATTGGCAGTGGCTTCTTTCGGGAACAGAACGCCAAGGTCATGAAATTGAGAGCTTCTATACAAAAGGCCCTGAAACGGGCAGTGAACGAGTGGCTGCAGACCCTCAGAAAAACACCAGTACTAGTGGCCAGATAAAGTTGATTTACACGCCAAGTGAACATCACAGGCTAATGCTCATAGCAGATATGCTAAATGGAAGCACCCAAACAGATGTTCAATCTAGCGTGGATACCTTGGTAAGGGGCGTGCTTATTACCGAGAGTTTAGGTGATGATGAAAGAGAGCGTTCGCGGTTTCAATTAAACTATGAATACGACAATGAGCACACGTTGTTTGATAAATTTTTACTACGTGGTTTTGTGCAAGAAACCGATACATTGCAAAAGACTAAAGAAGAACGATTTGGTGCCGTTAGTCGAACTGATCCCACTCCTATCGCATTAGACCGGACACGCTCAAGCCGATTTGAGCAGCGGATTCGCGGCGGAATTCTTCAATTTGACAAATCGTTTAGCGGATGGGGAGAGCACTATTTAATTTACGGTAGTGAATTGCAATTTACTGAAAGCACCTCACTTAGAGAGGGCGCCACATTTGTAACAGAAACCGGCGTTCAGGTACCTGAGTTTACGGCGTTTCCAGCCCGCGATTTTCCAGAGTCTGAAGCCAAAGAATTATCGTTTTTTGTGCAAGATGAAATAAGGTTTTTAGACGGTAAACTAACGGTTTCACCCGGCGTCAGATATGATGAGTTTACACTAAGTCCAAGGGAGGATGCGCTGTTTGCGGCGGCGAATCCAGGAGTGGAAACGGCATCTTTTGACGACAGTGAAGTGTCTGCAAAATTGGGAGCTTTGTACAAGCTTACCGACGGATTGACCATGTGGTTACAGTACGCAGAAGGGTTCAGAATACCGCCATTTGATGACATTAATGTTGGCTTTACAAACTTCGCGGGCGGTTACACCTCGCTGGCCAATCCCGACCTTGAACCCGAGCAAGTTAAAAGTTACGAAGTGGGGCTTCGTGGAGTAAATGCCGAAGTAGATTGGAGCGTCAGTTACTATCATAACGACTATGACAATTTTATCGAGTCGCTCTCAATGGTTGGATTTAATCCGTCTACTGGGTTAGTAGAATTCCAAGCGAAAAACTTATCTGAGGTAACGATTGATGCGCTAGAAGGCGTACGAATAAATACGGCAATCACATGGCTTACCAGTGAAAATGAGGCTACCGGCGAAGAATTAGAGTCTATTCTTCCACCGCAAGCGGTACTGGGCATTGGATATGGTATGCCAGAAGATCCATGGTCTGTAGAGTTCGTTGCGACGGCAGTAGAGCGTTTTGATAGTCAGCAGCAACCCTCAAATGAAGAAGTCCCTCGCTTTTTTGAGGCGCCCGGTTATGTCACCTTTGATTTGTTAGGACACGTGAGATTGGCTGAAGCGCTCAATGTGAACTACGGTATTTTTAATATTACAGATAAAGAAACGTGGATTGGTACAGAAGTTCGAGGACGAACAGGGGTTCTACCCCGTTTTTACGGACGGTTTGATAAAGACGTAAACTTGCTGTCTTGATTTGCTAGTCTACGTCGCATTCTTGGATTATGGAACCGCTCGACGTAATCGAATACGTCAGCTCTCGCT
>NZ_JAAAWP010000017.1 GCF_010500915.1 Alteromonas hispanica | reverse complement strand
GGTTCTGGCGACTGGATTATAACGAAGAAAGAACACATGAAAGTCTCGGTAACCTGCCTCCGGCAGCTTACCGAGAAAAACTGGAAAACTCTAGTTTAGAACTGTGTCATTAATGGGGAAGTGGACACTTGCATTGAAAGAGTTAAAAAGCACAGCGATGCTAGTGAATATCTCAACTTCATTCCATTGTTCCTTGTTGTAAATAAATTTTTTATTATGTAAATGTTTAGAAAAATTTTTAGCAATAAACACGCCAACAAAAAAAGCAATAAATTTCAAGCAATTAGATAAGCTCACTTATTCTGATGATTGCTTTGTAAAAAAGCCTGACAATTAAGCCCGCTACTTTTGAATTACATTCTTTTTTTTAGCGCTGTGCTATGTTTTATAAAGTTTAAGTAGGGAGTATTTTTATGTACGGCATGGTAAACAAGTTTATTTCAACTACGGTAATAAACCGTTATGGCGAGCAGGCGTGGAACGAGATCAAACAGTCGCTCGACGACTATGAGTCCTCTTTTATTGAAATGCAGCCCTACAGCGATGACGTAACTTTTGGGCTTGTGGGTGCCTCCATAACTTACTTGGGTGTCGATCTAGCCACTTTTTTACGTCAAATGGGAGAAGACTGGGTAAAAGAAACCTCTCAAGGCAGTTACCATTCTATGTATTCTCTGGTATCGGGGGGAGCATTTGAATTCCTATCAAATCTGAACAGTATGCACCAAGTCATTTCTGCACAACTTAAAGAGCTGGTCCCACCTTCTTTTTTATGCGAAAAAAACGATGACGGAAGTATTACCATTCACTATTATTCTAGTAGAGAGGGCTTGGAGCCCTTTGTTGAAGGTTTGCTAATAGGCGTGTGTAATTACTTTGAAGAGCCTGCTGCAGTTACTCAGGTTAAAACAAAAGATGAAGACACACCATTTAGTACGTTCCGGATTAATTTCATGTAGGAAGAGTTTTGCAAATTCAAACATTCCAATTTGAGCTAGACCAACAGCTTAATATTAAGAGCTTCTCTCCAGCGTTTGCAAAAATATGCAGTCAACTTTGCGAAAACAAGCCGCTGCTAGAAGCTTTTACATTGCTTACGCCCAAAATTCCCGTAAGCAAGCAATTCCTCACCATGTTTAACGGTCAATTAGTCACTATTTGCCCGACCGGCAATACCAACTTTGTGTTTGGAGGAGCGTTTTACCAAATTCCTACCGGGTATTACTTTATAGGTTACCCACAGCTTACTGAGATGGGTAAGCTGGCAGAAATGGGATTGTCGCTCACTGATTTTGTTAATCACGACCCCATTAATTTCTACATCGGTACACTTCAGCTAAAAGAAAGCATGTACGAGGATGTCAGGAAACTAAATAAAGACCTTAAGGCCAGTGCAGAGCACCTTGAATCTTTGGTAGACCAACGCACCAAAGAGTTGCTTCAATCGGAAAAAATGGCCTCTATTGGTACCCTTGCTGCTGGTGTAGCCCATGAAATTAATAACCCCATTGGCTTTTTACTCAGTAACTTGTCTAGCCTCGATGCCTACATGCAAAGCATCATTCCGCTAGTAACCGCATTGTCAAAACTATCACCTGAAGATAAAAATCAGATAGAAAATTTAACGCAATCCAGTATTAATTGGGATGATTTAGCGTTTATGTCAGAAGACATTCCGCCGCTTATTCATGAAAGTGTTGATGGTGCTAGGCGAGTAAGCAAAACCGTAGCAGGGTTACGCAGCTTTGCTCATCCTTCAGATTCAACACAAGATAGAATGTCTGTTCAATCTGCCATTAACTTAGCTATTTCTTTGGTTAATAACGAATTAAAACATAATGCTGCCTTACATTATGAACCCGGTGACGATTGCTATGTAAATGGTAACTTAACAGAGCTAAGTCAGGTATTTGTAAATCTACTCGTAAACGCAGTGCAGGCCATTGAAAAAAACGGTGTGATTGATATTGATATAGAAGAAACGGATAACACTGTACAGGTAAGAGTTAGAGACAACGGCTGCGGAATTCCCGCTAAAAATATCGACAAACTGTTTCAACCGTTTTTCACAACAAAAGAAATTGGCGCAGGTACAGGGCTTGGTTTAGCCATAAGTCATGGCATTATTGAAAGCCATAACGGTGAAATAACCATTGACAGTGAGGTAGGTAAAGGCACTTGCTTTATCATCACGCTACCTGCTGCTGATACCCTTGATTAGAGCCCGTTATTAACGCGTTTAATCACGGGCTCTACTGAATTTTTAAGGGGCTGCAGTTAAACTAAGCGCTGCTTTTTCCAGACATTGCTATATCTACCGCGCTTTTCCCCATGGTTTGATTGCCCACGTATTGTGGGTCGAACGCGGGGCGAGTAAAAATGCGGCGCACGACTGGCTCGAAGTGAGACAGGGGCTTAGTAGGATAATCAGGGTCGAATGATGCCTGGTCCCATTTCTCACAAAAATCCACGCACGACTGATACCAAGGGTGGTCTTTTAAATATTCACGCTCGTTCGGATCGCCGCCAAGATGGTGGGCGTAATAGAAATTTTGAAACAAGCCGTGCTGATTAATCACCCATGTCACTTCGGGGCGCACGTAGGGACGTAAAATAGCCGCTGCAAATTGTGCATGATTATGAGGTGCTAAATCGTCGCCCAAATCATGAACTAGCGCAGCCACTATCATTTCATCATCAGCACCATCTTCTTCAGCCCGAGTGGCCGATTGCAACGAATGCTCCAGACGCGACACCTGATAACCAGAGAGCGTATTTTCTAACTGCTGCAGGGCATTTAAGATCCTATCGGGCAGGCCTTTAGCAAAGTCATCTTCGTGCTTGTTCAGAAATAGATACTCTTCTTTGGTACCCTCTTTCATTTGTTTAAAAGATACGGTTTCCATATAACCTCCTATTACTGACCACTCATTTTTTGCTTCAACAATTTATAACGACCTTTTGGTGCATCGTAATCGATGTAAGCACCGTGCAAGTGTCTCAATCCTTTATTCGGATCGAAACCTGTTCTACCGTGTAACACGCGGGTATTGTGAAACATCTGCAGCTGACCTGGCTGTAAGCAGAACTTCCATTCAAACTCTGGCGAGCTTAATAGTTGCCCTAAACGTTTTCGCGCATTGTGAAAGGTAATAAGATCGCCATCGTTCAGCAAAGGCAAATTATCTAAACGCGGGCTATAGGCAATGCCGGTTACTTTTCCGGTAGCGTCCGACTCAATAATGGTGCGTCGCTCCACTAAATCGACTTCGCTATCGAAATGACGAAAGCGAACCGGCACTTCACTTAACATTTTGTAGCCCTCGGGCTGCTCTTTCTTTAGTTGCTCTAAAACAGACAAACTATCAACCAGTGTAGATAAGCCTTCGCCCGCTTGGTTTTGTAGGCAATGCAATAGCTGAATACCCGGCATTGGGTCGCGATAAGGGTTATCGGTGTGCGGCCCAAGTGGCACCGAGCGATAGGCTAAGTCGCTTGAATTAGGGCGTGAATATACTTCAAAAGACTTACCAAAGTTGGTTTCTCTTACGTGGCCAAAAATCTCCGCAACCTCAATAGTGGCATCAAGATTTTGGGGTACGTTATCAACTATTATTACTCCGTAGGTAAGAAACTTTTCAATACCTGCAATAAGCCCTTTATCTGAATGCAACGAATGATAATCCACATGAAAAACAGACTTATCGATATCGCTTTTCCAGGGGCGAGGGGCTGGAGCGCCATCAAGGTGGTCAAAATCGGCATTAAATTCGCTGAGATCATACTCACCGCTGTAACCGTCGCTAAAAGTTAAGCTAGCGCGTAGTTCACTTTTCTTTTCCACCCGCGTAAGCGCTAAATCTGTATCGAGTTGATGCGGATCGAACAGGCGATGCTTAGTTGTCTTATCCACGTTTTCCGTATCCTGACAACGCTCTCTTAGCCACAGCGCGGGTAATGAAATTTCTTTGCCATCGATGGAGGCCAGAACGCGAACTTGCTGCTCATCTATGTGGTAATTGAGTGTTTGCACCTGTTGCATTTTTGATTTTTCCTCTGTGAAATGTCAGGCTGCGAGTATCAAGCAATTCGCTTTAGCACAACAGTAGCTAAGGCTTATGGAAAACATGCAAATTCATTATGAAGCAGCGCAAAGAGTCACCAACACTACACAGCCTTATTGCCTTTGACGCCACTGTTAAACATGGCTCTATGACACTTGCAGCCGAAGAACTAGGCATAAGCCAACCGCTTGTATCACAAAGAATTAGAGCGTTAGAAGAAGTATTGGGCGGTGTACTGATAAACCGGGAAAACAAGCCAACAACACCTACTATGGCTGGCACAAAGTACCATAATGAAATAGAACGCTCTCTGGCGACCATCTTGCGGGCAACAGATAGTGCAAAACATGATTTCAACGATTTCAGAACCAAGATATCTATAAGTGCTTATTTTGGATTCGCTTTTCATTGGTTAATGCCAAGATTGCAGCGTTTACAGCAAGCCTTTCCCGACTATTTATTTGAAATACAGCCGACAAATAGCTTATCTGATTTAATAGCTTCCCAAGCCGACATTGTTTTTCACTATTCAAGCTTAGCGGGTAAGTATGAATATGAGCATATGATGATTAAGGAAGAGGTGTTTCCTGTGTGCTCACCCGACCTTGCCAAAAAACTAGGTTTAAAGCCTGGCCAAGCGCTTAACAATTTAAGTGACTTTCCTTTGCTACATAAGGATGTTGATGATCCGCGCTGGCCAAACTGGAAAAGCTGGTCGAAGGGCGTGGGCATTAAACCTTCAAATAATCCTATTGGGTTTCGCTATAACAATTTTCCATTAATTGTTGAAGCCGCTGTAGCTGGGCAAGGATTATGTCTTGGCTGGAAAGGTTTAATTACCTCATTCATTGAAGAAGGAAAGCTTGTTCCACTCGGCCCAAGCTTAACATCGCCAGGCCGTGGCTATACCATTTGTTCTAACTATCATTCTACCTTCGCCATAGGCAACGTGATTAAGTGGCTGGTGAACGAAGTTTAGGTAGTGGCAGTTGAAAAGTGAAAACGATGATTTGTTTGAACTAAACAGAAGAAATGGCGCACCTGGCGCGATTCGAACGCGCGACCTTCGGCTTCGGAGGCCGACACTCTATCCAGCTGAGCTACAGGTGCATTAAAGACGTTTGCAGATATTAATGTATGTTAATAATCACACGTTGCAAACGGGGCGTATGATACTTAGGGCTACGGCGAGCATCAACTAATTTGTTCTTTTCTTTTTATTTTACCAAAGCCCAATTGTTAAAAATCCTTACTTTTTATAGGTAATTGGATTCTAATAGTTGTTCAACCGCCAATTACCGTTATAATCTGGCGAGTTATATTTTAAACAAATTCATCATTGCCTGGAGACAGATGTGAAATTAAAGACTTGGTTAACTGTTGCTGCTACAGCGCTTACTGTTTTTGCAGCACAAGCACAAGAAATGAGTAACGATGAAATTGCAGATCGTATTAAACCACTAGGTAAAGTGCATGTTGCAGGCGCAGCAGCACAAGGCGACGCTGCTGCGGCAGGCGGAGCAAAATCTGGTGAAGACATTTACAATTCTGCTTGCGTTGCGTGTCACAGCGCAGGCGTTCTTGGCGCACCCAAATTACAGGTAGCAGCAGATTGGCAACCACGCCTTGATGAGCGCGGCTTAGACGGCGTTTGGCAAAATGCTATCAACGGCATCAACGCTATGCCTCCAATGGGTACTTGTGGCAACTGTTCAGAAGACGATATTAAAGCCGCTATCGAGTATATGATCGAAGGAATTTAAACTAGTCTGCTTTAGTTTAAGTTGTTTGAAAAATTAGCGTTTTTTCAGTGGATGAGGTAAGTTATTCCGCTACATAAAATGTTAGTTTTATATTGGCGAGTGGAATGTCATCAAATTCGACACAATCTGAGCTGTCTGAAGAAGAACTGCGGGAACTTATACCGCAGCTTCAACAGCTTACAGATAAGTACAAGCGCGCTGAACGTGTTCAGAAAGCGCTTTTTGATATTTCCGAACTCGCCAGTTCAGTTAGTAACCTAAACCACCTCTACACGTCTATTCATGAAATCATTGGCGATTTTATGAACGCAGACAATTTCTTTGTAGCCTTTTACGACCCCGAAAGCAATGTTGTCGACTTTTCTTATTTCGTTGATGAATTTGACGAACAAACGGTTCACCAGCTTCCCGCGGAATCGTTAATGGACGGCATGACCGGCTATATTCTTAAGTCGGGTAACCACCTTTTTTACAAGCGTGACGAAGAGCAATCTCTTTCCAAGGAATTAGGGTTTAAACTTGTTGGCTCTCCGCCTTTTGAACTGCTCGGCGTACCACTTAAACGTGGAAGCCAAGTTATAGGGGCTATGGTAGTTCAAACCTACGATGAAGGTGTTCACTACACGCAAGAAGACCTTGAGGTTCTGTTGTTCGTGTCTCAACACATTGTAACCACTGTTGATAGAGTTAAAAACAGAGAGCTTACTGAACGCACTATTCGTGATCGCACGCGACAGTTGAGACGAACTAACGACGATTTACAAGAAGAAATTCTTGAACGCCAAAAAGTAGAATCGCTGCAGCAGGCGTTATTTGAAATATCAGAGTTAGCGGCCAACCTTGAAGGCGATATGAACGTCTTCTATTCAAGTCTGCATGAAATTCTCGCCAGGCTTATTAGTGCGCCAAACTGTTACATCGCTATTGTAGATAAAGAGCAGAACAAACTAGAGTTTCCTTACTTCAGTGATACTAATCAGGCCAGTATAAATTCAAGGCCAATGAGTCGTGGTTTAACTGAGTTTGTGCTTCGCACTGGTCAAGCGGAATTAATAAACCCGCCTCGCGTTTTACAATTGGCTGAAAGCGGTGAACTAGACGTTACCGTTGCTCAGAAAATGCTTAAGAGTGCTAACTCTTGGCTGGGCTCACCGCTAGTTGTAGATGGCGATATTGCCGGTGTGATCGCAGTACAAACTTATGGTAAGCACGCCAAATATACTGCGAGAGACCAAGAACTTTTGCGCTTTGTTTCGCACCATATTGCTGTGGCTATGGAGCGCAAGAGCAACACCGAGGCAATTCAAAAGTATAATCTTCAGTTAGAAGAGCGAGTAAAAGAGCGCACTGCTGAATTAAACCGCGCTAACAGCTTTTTACAGCAGCAAATTGATGAACGTAAAGAAATTGAATTAAAGCTTATTCACGACGCTCATCACGACTCTCTTACCGACTTACCCAACCGAGCCATGTTTACTAGCCGCTTAGAATTAGCCGTTGCTAGCAAGCAGCGTTATAGCGAAAACATGTTTGCGGTACTATTTATCGATTTAGACCGCTTTAAAGTAATTAACGATACATTAGGTCACCACGCTGGCGATGAATTTTTAATTGAAGTGTCGAAACGCATTGCGCTTTGCATTCGCGGCCATGATTTATTGGCCCGCTTAGGCGGTGATGAGTTCGTTGTCTTATTGGATAACTTTGAAGACAGTAGCGATGTAGAAGAAGTAGCTCGTCGCATTATTTCGTCTATTTCAGAGCCGTTTTTACTGGATGGTCGAGAAATGTACTCTGGAGCAAGTATTGGTATTGCTCACATTCAAAGTTACTACAATGCCGCTGATGAAGTGTTGCGCGATGCAGATGCCGCCATGTATCAAGCAAAAACACTGGGCCGTGGGCGCTTTGTAATGTTCGATAAGAGCATGCGTGAAAGGTTAATTGAAGAGCTTGAGCTAGAGAATGAGTTTAGACGAGCACTAAGAGATGAAGAGTTTGATTACTTTTTACAGCCGGTAGTCAATCTTGGTGATAAAACCACTCTGTATAGAGAAATGTATATTCGCTGGTCTCATCCCACTTACGGGAAAATTGCGCGAGAGCAATTTAGGCAAGTTGCAGAACACAGCGGGCTAACGATTGATTTGGATCTCTTTCAGCTGACAAAAGCGTGCGAATTAATTAAGCGTTATGAGTCTACCGATACTCCTATAGAGCGTATTGCTGTAAACGTTTCAATAAATCATCTATTACAGCCCTCTATGGTCAATCGAATGACCGAAGTTATTGCAGAGCAAGGCGTTAAAGCCAAGCAATTGGTGTTTGAGTTCGATGAAAATGATTTAAATCGTCGCTCGCAGTTTATACTCCCAGCCATTAAAAAGCTTAAGCGCGCTGGTGTCACCTTGGTATTAGATAACTTTGGTAGCGGCTTAGCCTCTCTTAGCTATTTATTTGCCTACCCTTTCGACTTCATTAAAATTGATCATCGATTTGTTAAATCCCTACCACGATCACAACGTAACCTAAAACTTATTCAGTCTGTCATGTTGATTTCTGAGCATTTAAAATTCAGTGTAATCGCTGAGGGTGTAGACGCTAAATCTCAGCTTGATGCTCTTAACGACATTGATTGTGTTTACGGACAGGGCAAAGCGCTTGAACGCGCAACTGTACTGGATATGTCTAAGGTCACCGAGTAACTGTACACTTCTCTGCGCTCTGCGCTTCGTAGTTAGTAAACATTTACTTTTTTATTTTTTACCTAATATATCCCGTAAATTTGCAATTCCTACCTGCGCTTTTTGTTGGCGCTCTTCTTTTGTCGCTTTTGGTTTTTGATTTTCCCACTGGATATCGTCTGGGGGCAATTCAAATAAGAATCGACTTGGCTCGGGCTGAATAACTTCACCAAACTGCCTGCGCTCTTTTGCCAAACTAAAGATAAGCTCTCGTTGCGCTCGGGTTATTCCTACGTAAGCTAAACGGCGCTCTTCCTCTACATTATCTTCATCGACACTGCTTTGGTGAGGTAGTAAGCCCTCTTCCATACCCACTAAAAATACAATGGGGAACTCAAGGCCCTTAGACGCGTGTAGCGTCATGAGTTGAACTTGGTCGCTTTCACCGTCTTCTTCTCCCCGCTCCATCATGTCGCGAAGTATTAAGCGATTTACCACTTCATTTAGCGTCATGGGGCTGTCGAGATCGTTCCCCTCTAACATATCGTTCACCCAACCAAACAGTGTACTTACGTTAGCCATCGCCATTTCCGCAGCTTTAGGACTTGCGCTAGTTTCGTATAACCACTCTTCGTACCCCATGGTACGGATCATACTTCTCACTGCCTCTACCGTATTTCCACGCTCAGCGTTATCAGACAATTCAACAATCCAGCGCGCAAAGCCTGACACCGAATGAAATGCTTTATCCGGCAGCACACTATTTAAGTTATTGTGCGTAGCAGCTTCGAACATCGAAACCCCCAGGCTATTTGCAAAGTTACCCAGCTTTTCTAAGGTAGCTCTACCAATACCCCGCCCCGGCGTATTAATTACCCGCAGCAACGCATTGTCATCGTCTTGGTTTACCAGAAGCCGTAGGTAAGCCATGATGTCTTTCACTTCAGTGCGACCGAAGAATGACATGCCCCCACTTATTTTGTAGGGAATACGGTTACTCATGAGTAACTTTTCGAACAAACGACTTTGGTGATTACCGCGATAAAGAATGGCGTAATCTTTAAACTTTGTACGGTTCATAAACTTGTGCGCCAGCAGCTCGGCAACAACCCTCTCCGCTTCGTGCTCTTCGTTTTTTGCTTCAATCACTTTTAAAGGTTCGCCGTAATGAAGCTCAGAAAATAGGGTTTTATCGAATAAATGCGGATTGTTTTGAATGAGAATATTTGCACAGTGCAATATGCGTCCAGACGAACGATAGTTCTGCTGAAGTTTAATAACGTTTAGGCGCGGAAAATCTTTTTGCAATAGGTTTAGATTTTGAGGCTTCGCACCGCGCCATGAATAAATAGATTGGTCGTCGTCTCCCACCACGGTAAATCGAGAGCGCTCGCCTACCAACAGCTTCACTAACTCATACTGACTGGTGTTTGTATCTTGATATTCATCAACCAGTAGATAGCGTATTTTATTTTGCCACTTTGTCCTTATTTCTTCGCTTGTTTTCAGCAATAAAGTGGGCAGCAATATAAGGTCGTCGAAGTCTAATGCGTTGTAAGCTTTAAGGTTATCTTGATAGCGCCGGTAGGCTTCTGCAAACTCTTTTTCTCCCGTGCTTGTGGCTTGTTTAAGCAGCATATCGGGCAAAATAAGATCGTTCTTCCAATTAGAAATACAACTTTGCAGCAGTTTTAATTGGTCTTTGTCGCCGTCAAGCGTGTCGGCTGTAAGGTCAGTAAGCAGAGAAATGGAGTCTTTATCATCAAAGAGCGAGAACCCCGGCTTAAGGCCCAAATCTTTCACATGCGATTTAATTATGTTTAAACCTAACGTGTGAAATGTAGATACTTTTAACCCTCTTGCCTCGGGCTTTCCTAAGGTTTGAGCCACCCGCTCTTTCATTTCACGAGCAGCTTTGTTAGTAAACGTTACCGCCGCGATATAGCGTGCCGGCATATCGCAGTTGCGAACTAAATGGGCGATTTTATTTGTAATGACTCGTGTTTTACCGCTGCCAGCCCCTGCTAATACTAAACACGGGCCAGATACGTAGGTAACAGCAGATTCTTGAGCATCATTGAGTTTCATTGTGTTCCTAAAGCAGAGTTAATAGTCGTCGGTGACGAATAAATCACGTTGATTTTGTCATCAGTCAAACGTAGTGCAAAGATACCTGTAAAAAGATACGCGTAATAAACGGCCTAGACCGGCTAGCTAATTTTGCGGTTCACGGTTTTCATTGCATGTCGTGTCGATACCGATAGAATAGAATGACTATTTTGAGCTGTGTATTATAAGGGAATTCCATGCTGGATCCGAAAAAACTAGAAGAGTTAGCAAAACAGATTGCAGATGCTGTACCGCCAGGCGTAAAAAATATGGCCGAAGGCGCAGAATCACGTGTAAAAACAGTACTTCAGTCGCAGCTGTCGAAACTCGATTTAGTCACACGCGAAGAATTTGATATTCAAAGCCAGGTGCTCATTAGAACACGTGAAAAACTGGATATGATGGAAGCGCGTATTACCGAGCTTGAAAGCCAGTTAAACGAAAAATAAATAATTCGCCGCTAGTCCGATGGTTATACAAAGACCGACTTTATGACTTTCCAAAAACGCAGTAAAACAGCCCTCGCGCTGTCTGCGTTTTATTAGTTGGTAATGCCTTACACATAATAAACCAGCTGCTAAAACAGACACAAAGTATGGCCATGCGGCCCCTATCGCTAAACCAACGCCCCACAGAATAGTAAGAGTAACTGCCTCTAAAAGCATAACTATAGTGACATCGTGCTTGCCAAATAATATTGCAGAAGACTTCACTCCAATTTTAAGGTCGTCGTCTCTGTCTACCATGGCGTACATAGTATCGTAAGCAACTGTCCAAGTGAGGTTGGCTATAAACAACCACCAGCCATAGGCAGGTACAGTTTCTAATACCGCCATAAATGCCATGGGGATAGCCCACCCAAATGCGGCACCCAAAACAGCCTGTGGCAAATGCGTGTAGCGTTTCATGAAGGGATATGAAGCAGCAAGTAACAGTGCCACCACAGATAGCGCTATGGTTTGCCAATTTAAAAACAGAACCAGGACAAACGCAATGGCAATGAGCAAAGCGAAAAGCTGCAACGCTTGTTTTGACGTCACCTCACCTGTAGCTAGGGGCCGAGCAGCGGTACGCTTTACACTTCCATCAACCTTTCTATCGGCATAGTCATTAATAACACACCCTGCACAGCGCATAACAATCACTCCCGCGATAAAAATAGCGGTAATACCGAGCGATGGTAACCCCTGTGAAGCAATAATTAATGCCCATAGAGTTGGCCAGAGTAAAAGGTAAAAGCCAATGGGCTTGTCTAAGCGCATTAAGCGAGCATATGCGCTCCAGTTATACTGTTTCATGTCCACTTCTCACTCATTAATGACCTACAAATATACGCCATTTGAGGCATAAACTGGCGACGGGGGCAGGAAAACTTCAGCCACTATTAGGTGGTGAGCTTCAAAAGTAAATACAGAACGTCTACCCCACAAGCTATGGCTAGTATCGCCTCCTAACTGGGTAGCTTGTGCCGACGACAGCTTACACACCTGAAATTCCGACCGTAAAAAACGTTTATCATTAAATAACCGCTTTCCTAAAGGTTCACGGCCTAGATTTGATAACTCGGCGTCTATAATGGCTTGGGGGATAACAGAGCGGGCAAACACCCAAGGACTGTCGTTATCGCACAAAAGGATTTCTCGTACTTGGTAAGAAGTGGCCTGATGATGGGTCTCTTTGTTCCCTTGCAGTAGAGATAGCTCATTTTTGTGAGGGGTTAACACTTCTTGACCTAACAAGCGCAACGAGAAGCTATTACAAAGCGACTGTACTCTATCTGTTAACGAGCCCGTATCTAACAGCCAATCTTTTAAGGTTACATTGGGTATATTTGCGTCTTCTGGAGGCATCCATTCAACAGTAAGGCCAACAGGGAATGTAGCGGTAAAGCTCACTTCAACACACTCTCTTTCTTAGTCTTTTTGCATGATAACATTTATTTATGCACTGTAATTGCCTTCAACGCTAAACTTTACATAGTTAATAAGCGTAAGATGTTGTAGAACATAAACAAAGGGCTTTGTGCTATTCGCACCTTTGTAGTGGTGTACTACTTTTGCAGTAGTGCGTTTAGGCGCAGCTTTGCTACAATAAGGCTGATCAAAATTTTATCACTTTTCGGTTTTCACCATGCCCAAGTCTTTCATTTTACATTGTTTAGCGTTAAGCACGTTATTATTAAGCGTATCGTTTTCTGCTCAGGCTCAAGAAAAATCACAGTTTGCCTACATTGGCCTAGAACCCGAGATTGTAACAAACTATATAAGCGATAGTTCTAGCAAGTTAGGCTATGTGCGCGTTCAAGTTGAATTGATGATATACGATGTAGACCAGCTGGAAATTGCTGAACATCACATGCCTCTTCTGCGCTCTACGGCAATCGAAATTTTTGGTCAACAACCCGCCGAAAAAGTGAAGTCGTTAAAAGGGCGCGAAGACATTCGCCTAGCACTTTTAAAAGCGCTTAAAGAGCACATGAAGCAAGAAACTGGCGGTGAAGTAGTAAAGAACGTGATCTTCACAAAGTATCTTTATCAGGGCGATTAAGAGACTGACGCTGCCGGCTTTATTTAGATTTTCCAGACCCTAAGCTTAATACGCCGGCTAACAAGCACCCTGTTATCAAACCAGCTGTATGGGCTGCATTAGCCATATTGACCCATAAAATATCTGCGTAGCCCAATACCAACCACACCAACATAAAACCAACAATGGAATTAGGCAACGATAGCCCCCATTGCGGTCGCAACCACCCTAACCACCACACAAAGCCCATTACGGCGTATACCACACCAGATAAACCACCAAATAAAAATATGTTGGACGAAACAGGCTCGCTAAATAAGGCTTGTGCTGCGTTTGATACAACTGCCGATACAACGAACACAATGCACAGCATTGATACGCCAAACGTACGCTCAATTTTGGCGCCGAGCATGCTCCACCACAAAAGATTAAACACAATATGCAGTATGCTGAAATGAATAAACGCAGGGCCTAACAAACGCCACCATTGGTTATTTTCAGCCAACAAACCAAAGGGCTGCATGAGCAGCTGTTGGGGAAAAGGAGCGAATAACCCTAACTTAAAAATTCCATAGACACATACGCACAACATAAAAATAAGCGACGTAAACGGGGTTGAAACAGCATTTGCGAAAAGCTCACCAACAGAAAAACTGCTACCAGAGGATGCCAGCTTTACGTTTTGGCCGCTATCCCATGCGGCTTGCTGATATTTAGGGTGTGTTGGGTTGGCAAGAAAGTCTTTAGCAATGAGTTCAGCTTGAGCGGTTTGCTCAGCATCTTTGAGCACAACTATAAATTCAGACGATGATTTTTGCGATGAGCCAGACTCGGAGACGGAAGAGTGGATACCTTGGCTATTAAGGTAATTAGCGAGTAAATGCGCAGCGCTTTGCTGATTAAAGGCAATGAGCGGATGGTCCATCTAAGAATAACTCCAAAACACAAAGGAATACTGTAAACACCATATAGGTATTACGTCATTAGTAAATAGGAGGAAGAGAAGAAAAGGTGCACAAGGCACCTTTTTACTGGAACTATTCTGTGTCGAC
Organism: Alteromonas hispanica; assembly: GCF_010500915.1. Classification (GTDB taxonomy): domain Bacteria; phylum Pseudomonadota; class Gammaproteobacteria; order Enterobacterales; family Alteromonadaceae; genus Alteromonas; species Alteromonas hispanica. Next base: position 33,981 of record NZ_JAAAWP010000017.1, on the reverse strand, counting down.
AGGATTGGCTAAACGCCACGCTTCGAAACCGCCATCCATACTATAGACAGTCTCAAAACCTTGCTGAGCAATAACTTGGGCGGCTTGTTGACTGCTCACACCGTGATAACACACCACTACCACGGGTTTGTCTTTCGGAGTCTGCTCTACAAACTCAGAAAAATTATCGTTATTTAACGGCTTTGCATTAGGTATGTGCCCATTGGCATAAGACTGCGGGTCGCGAATATCGACTATAGATACATCGCCTTTAAAGTCAGCGACATCTTGTACACTAATGTGTGAAAACGTGGTCATGATTGCCAGTCCAAAATAACTTTTCCAGATTGCCCAGAGCCCATGGTATCAAAACCTTTCTGAAAGTCATCAACGCTGTAGGTATGAGTGATTATGGGCGACAAATCTAGCCCGCTTTGCAGCAAACTTGCCATTTTATACCAGGTTTCGAACATTTCTCGTCCGTAGATACCCTTAATCACTAAGCCTTTAAAAATAACTTGGTTCCAATCAATGGCCACATCGCTTGGTGGTATACCAAGCATTGCCACCTTACCGCCGTGGTTCATTTTATTGAGCATATCGCGCAGAGCTACTGGTACACCAGACATCTCTAAACCCACGTCGAAGCCTTCGGTCATGCCCAGACTGTCCATGACATCTTGCAAATTCTCTTTAGATACATCGACAGCACGGCTGGCGCCCATTTTTTCAGCTAACGCTAAACGGTATGGGTTGATGTCTGTTATAACCACGTGTCGGGCGCCAACATGCTTAGCCACTGCTGCAGCCATAATGCCTATAGGGCCAGCACCTGTTATAAGCACGTCTTCGCCTACAAGGTCGAAGCTGAGTGCGGTATGCACTGCATTGCCAAACGGGTCAAAGATAGATGCCAGTTCGTCGCTAATGTTATGAGGAATTTTAAACGCGTTGAACGCAGGAATAACCAAAAATTCAGCAAACGCACCAGGACGGTTTACGCCAACGCCCTCTGTATTGCGGCACAAATGTCTGCGCCCAGCTCTACAGTTTCGGCAATGGCCGCAGGTAATATGACCTTCTCCAGATACTCGGTCGCCAATGTCAAAGCCTTTGACTTCCTGTCCCATGCCTACCACTTCGCCCACGTACTCGTGACCAACGACCATAGGTACAGGAATAGTCTGTTGAGACCATTCATCCCAGTTGTAGATATGCATATCGGTTCCGCAAATGGCGGTCTTGCGAATTTTGATCAGTAAGTCGTTATGGCCTACTTCTGGCTTTGGCGTGTCTTCTAACCAAATGCCCCGCTCAGCCTTCGCTTTTACTAATGATTTCATGCTATGACTCCCATTTCTTTGCCCACTTCAATAAACGCGTCTATCGCTCTATCGACGTGTTCAAGAGAGTGGCCAGCTGACATTTGCGTACGAATACGAGCCTGTCCTTTTGGCACTACTGGGTAAGAAAAGCCAATAACGTACACGCCTTTTTCAAGCAGCTTGTCGGCCATTTCGCTCGCTAAGCGAGCATCACCTAGCATGACTGGGATAATAGCGTGATCTTTGCCTGCTAACGTAAAACCAGCCTCTTCCATACGATTGCGGAAATGCTCTGCATTGCGCCACAGTTTTGCTCGCAGTTCATCGCCATCTTTCATCATTTCAAACACTTTAAGCGATGCGGCAACAATAGGTGGCGCAACTGAGTTAGAGAAAAGATAAGGGCGAGAGCGCTGGCGCAACCATTCAACCACTTCTTTTTTGCCCGACGTGTAACCGCCTGAAGCACCGCCTAATGCTTTGCCAAGTGTACCGGTTATGATATCTACGCGGTCAAGTACACCGCAGTATTCGTGGCTACCTCGCCCATTTTCCCCGAGAAAACCTGTAGCGTGGCAGTCATCTACCATTACCATAGCATCGTACTTGCCTGCCAAGTCACAAATAGAGGCAAGGTCGGCAATCACACCGTCCATAGAAAACACACCGTCAGTTGCAATAACCTTAAAACGGGCGCCTTCTTCGTTTGCCTTAATTAGCTGCTCTTCCAATGCAACCATGTCGTTATTTGCATAGCGGTAGCGTCTTGCTTTACTCAAACGGACGCCATCAATGATACTTGCGTGGTTGAGCGCATCTGAAATAATAGCATCTTCGGGGCCTAGAATAGTTTCAAACAGGCCGCCGTTAGCGTCAAAGCATGATGGGTAAAGAATAGTATCTTCGGTACCTAAGAACTCACTTATAGATGACTCTAGCTGCTTGTGAATGTCTTGCGTGCCGCAGATAAACCTTACCGATGCAACGCCAAAACCGTGCGTATCTAAGCCTTGCTTGGCCGCTTCAATTAATTGTTCGTTATTTGCGAGGCCAAGGTAATTATTGGCACAGAAGTTAACGACATGGTCTCCGTTAGCAACATCAATATCAGCTTGCTGCTGAGAAGTGATCACGCGTTCTTTTTTATATAAACCATCTTGCTTGGTGGCTTCAATTTGCGATTGCAAATGCGAAATAAATGCCGCTGACATGCCGTTCTCCGAAATAAATAAAAGTGTATTTTAGTAAAAGCCTAGTGAGGGGTATACAGTGATACGTTCTATTTCATAGGAAAGCCGATGAAGTGTGTAAATTATTTAGCACACTTATAGTAATCAAGATGGTAGTAATCACGATGGCCAGACTCGAGTTTTGGATGAAAGTTAGCTAGTAGTGCCGGTCGACTTTGAAAGTTTCCAATATCCACCTTCAACATACTTATTTAATACACTCCAAACCTGATGCTCTGGAATTGGCTTGCTAATCATGTAACCCTGACCATAATCGCATTCAAAATCACACAGTAAGTCATATTGAGCTTGTGTCTCGATACCTTCGGCAACCACCTGCATACCCATGTTACGTACCATAGACACAGTGGAATTAACGATATTGCGGTCGTCGGTATCATTGGTAATATTTGACACAAAGGAGCGGTCAATTTTTATATAGTCTGCAGGCAGAGACTTAAGATAGCTCAATGACGAATATCCTGTCCCAAAATCATCTATGGCCAACATGCACCCCATATTGCGAATGGTTTGCATAATATCTCTCGCTCGCTTTATATCCGACACTAACACCGTCTCTGTCAGTTCTAGACACACTTGCTCGGGCGCTATTTCGTTACGTTCGATCTGTTGCTGTAAATAGTCAGGTAAGCTGGGGTCGATAAACTGACCGGCCGATACATTTATTGCTACCTTAATGTCAGGGAAACCACTGTGACCCAGCTCCTGAATCAGTGAGCAGGCTCTCGCTATTACCCAATAGTCTAGTTCAAGCATAAAGGTGGTATTTTCTAAAAGCGGAATGAAGTCTGCTGGCGAAATAGCACCTTTGGTCGGGTGGTACCAACGCAGTAAGGCTTCAAAGCCTATCACTTTACCTGATTTCATGGCTACTTGAGGCTGTAGCGCCAGACTAAACTGGTTTTCTCTCAGCGCTTCTCGAGCTTCAGACTCTAGCTCGACCTTTTGCATTACGGCCAGGTTCATTTTAGCTTCATACACTCTGTAAGCTGCACCTTGCTTAGATTTTGCCGCGTACATGGCAATATCTGCATGCCTCAATAATTCAACAGGGCTAGCTTGAGAATGGCTCGTTATAGCAATTCCAATGCTTACTGAAATATAAAACTTGTACCCTTCGATAATAATAGGGGTAGCGAATTCATTGATTAGCTTGTTGGCAATATCATCGACCTGGGTGCGCTCCTCAATATCAGAAAGCAACACCACAAACTCGTCTCCACCAAATCGCGATGCGATATCACTCTCTCGAATGGGGCGGGATATTCGCATTGCCGCAGCTTTGAGCAGCGCGTCGCCTACATCGTGACCGTGGCTATCGTTTACTTTTTTAAAATCATCCAAATCCATGAACATGAGTGCCACTAGCTTTTCATCACGAAAAGAACGGGCAAGTTGCTTTTCAATCTGAAACGTAAGCATGTTTCGGTTGGGAAGCCCCGTAAGCGCATCGAACATGGCCATTTTTTCTAGCTTTGCTGTGTTGATAGCCATTTGACCGTCAAAATCTTCGAGCTGTTTCGCTAAATTATTGGCAGCGTTCTCTACCACATCTAATTCATCGACAAAGGTTACGTTTGATAAGCGTTTCTGCTTAGCGGCCACGGCATGGAATTCATAAAACTTGTGATCGGCTAACAAGGGGAGCCGCTCACTAATAGAAAGCAACCGCTTTTTATAACCGTTCAAAAAGAGGTAGAGCAGAATGGTAAAAATGAGGAATAAAACGATAGCCGAACCAACAACTACCGCCTGATATTGTTTAGTTTGCTGAACAACAGCCGTCACATCTTGCACCAACAAAAGGTACGGGCGGTTTGCATTACTTTTCGAAAACGGCAGCAAACTTATCAGCAACTGTTGCTCGCCAAGAGTGATATTAACCCCTCTGCTGGTTAGGCGATTAATAGACCAGTCAGGCGGTAAGCTATCGAACACCTGCGTTATATATTGACGATTTGCCGCAGAAAGCTGGCTAGCAATAGATAATGCAGCTTGGCTGCTTTTATCAGTGCCTTGCTTCACGATTGCCACCTTGTGCACACCGGCGGCTCGGTTAAATAAATAAAGTAGTTCGCGTAAAGATGTCGAAACCACCACAACCGGGATAGTGTCATTGCTACTCATTAGTGGAATAGACATGTAGTGCGTGCACACCTTGGCGCAAAAAATAGTAGAGCGGCTTTCTATGTTATTTCGGGTTGCTCTGACAAGTTGCTCCACAGCCTGGCGTGATTGATTGACACTTTGTCCAACAGGACCTGCCTCATCGAAAAGTATTAGCTCTTCGACCTGAAAATTGAGGGTAAAATAGTCAGACAGATTGTCCAGCGTGCGTTTTAGTTCATCAAGACTTTTATATTGAAGCTCTCTTTGCTGACTCACCACATCAATAAGGTTAATCATGCGGTTGTGCAGCACTTCTTCAAAAAGTTGAATTCGACGTTGATGGCTGACTTGGCTTTCTCGCTGCTGAAGCAATAAGCTAGCTTCCGACTCTTTAATTAGTAGTGCGGAGACAACAATAGTCACGGTTAAGACCATCGCCAACAGTATGGTGATGGTCTTAGTCGTGAAAGATACTTGAACCTTCATGGTATCTCTACCACCAATACATCAGTTGCAGAGACCACATATCCCAGTTTTTATCAGCCTGCTCTGCAACATTCAGGTTGAGAAGACTGACGACGCGCGTAGCGCCTTCAACCCAGTGATATTCTCCCTGCAGCCTCCATTTTGGAGCAATATCCCAGCGCAGCCCTATAGTCGTTGTGTCTTGATAACCAAAGTAAGCAGGGACAGCACCGCCAGTAGACTGCTCTAACAACTTTCCATCTCTATCGTTTCGATCATTATCATAGGTGTCGTAACCAACTAATCCGCTTAACTCACTGTTAAATAGATATCTGAGCTGGACAAAACCGCCTTGCCCTCGGCGCTTTTGATCAAAGTCTGGTGCAAAAAGCCCTTTGCTATGTTGAGTTTCAGAGAGAAGCTCCATGGAGAATTCCCACTGCTCTGCAAAATATTGTGCAGATAGCATGAACCTCTCTATGTTTGCATTACCCGCAAGACGATTATCTTGCGCTGCAGGTGTATAGCTAAAATCAGAATTGAGCCAACTCACTCCCACCTTCCATGTCATGGATGATGGCTGCCAAAACACGCTCGCCTGATGCACAAAATCTTGCTTCGCCTTACCGTTTGCTTCCTCACCTAACAAAAAATTCCGCTGCGCATCGTTTATATGAGAACGACCATAGCTCCAATTTATTTCCCATATATTGTTTTCCCCAAAATGGGTAAAACTGGTTAATACACCGTTACTGCCTAACGCAATATCGCGAAAGCCATCGAAATACACCGACTGAGGAAGCACAGCGGTGTAACGGGTTTGCGGTACATCCCGGGTTACAGAGTAAAGCCAGTGTCTGTTTTTAAAGCGTCCTGCATGAATGTGGGCTTGCCACCCTGCGCCCAAATCAGGAATTTTCCAGTCGACAAAAAGATAGTCAAGACGTGTGCCTTGCTCAAACCGGTTGCCGCCATCTAGATAGTTTATTTGCCCAGCAATAGATAAATTTTCAGACAGTCGATATAAGCCGTTAATGCCAATTTCAGTGAGTTCTGCAGTAACAGCGTTATTGTCGGTGATAAAACTGCTGTCTCTAGACTGCGTTAGCCCTTGAGAAACATATCCATGCCAAGAAAAATCTGACTGAGCAGAGAGAGCAGTAAAACTGCTTACAAGCAGCGAAAAACAAACCAATACTTTCATTTTTCTTCTACCTCTATGCGACGAAGTTTAACAATGTCGTTTTTGTCGCCATAACCAATAGCTCCCTCTGTTGACTCGAGCGCTTTTATTAAAGCGTTATATGTTGATACCCGTACAGGTGTAACGCCTTGCCCCGAGTAGGTTAATTGATCCCATAACCGAGATAGCTGATAAGGAAACATCTGTAAGATGTCTCTACAAAATTGCTGATGTAGTTCGTCGCTGTCTTGCAATACAAATACGGTGATTTTTGTTCCGTCTTGCCAGTATTGGCGATGACCTGTGAATATTTGTCGCAGCTCAGAACGATTAAGCTGAGACACGGTGACACTGTCATGAGCCATTACTTTTAACTCCGCCGCATGTAAAAAAGACGAAGTCATAATTATTGTCATAACAACAAGAAAAGTACGATAAGAAATAAGAGAAAAAGACTCTACGAGCCGCCTTATCAAGGGCGTTTTCATTTGGTAACAGCTCCCTGTTGTTGAGCAACAGTCTTTAATGAAATAAAAAGCACTGTGCTTGTTGAAATATTCAACTTTATTTTAGAGAAATAGAGCAATTAAGGTTGCTAAACACAGTGTAGTTACAAGCTGAACAATTTACCCAGAAAAAAGCAAGCTAAACCATATAGCCACTAACTTTTTCTTTTACTTGTTCGATGGAAATTCTTTCCATTAGGTGGCTGCCTTTTGCTCTTATCCCCCACGGTAGCTTGCGCCATGACTTGCCTTTTTGCTCTTCTATGCATTCATTATAAACGGACACAACATCATCAAGATTATTATATGGGCCTGTTCTAAGAGGGTTTGAATGCGCATAAAGCCCAATAACAGGGGTGCCAACGGTGGTCGCCATATGTGCAGGGCCAGTATCTGGTGCGATAACTAAATCTGCGTGTTTAAGTAACATAAGCAACTGATGAAGCGACGTTTTTCCCGTGAAATCCTGTAACTCCGTGGCTGCATGGTGCTTAATGGCGTCAGCAGTCTCTCTATCGAGCTTTCCTGGGCCGCCGCAGAGTATTACATTTACATTTTGTTGTTGAATATAATCAGCAATACTCGCGTATCGTTCTGGCAACCAATTGCGTTCGGCTTTGCTAGCAGCTGGGGCAATAACGATATACTTACCTAATTTTTGAGCTTGTTGACGCGCCCATAATTTATCTTCGTCAGACACTGGAATGTCCCATTTCAGCTTCTCTACACTGGGCACGCCGAGTGCATCTGCAAAATCCATGAAACCGTCTAAAACATGGGCATGCTTCCTACTTGCTACACGCTTATTCGCAAATAACCAATGAAGTTCTTTACTGCGTGTCCAATCGAAGCCAATGCGCAGCTTTGCATTGATTACCCGAGACGCTAAGTTAGCTCTAAGCGCCACTTGCATCATCAGTAGCGCATCAAATACCTCGTCTTTAACCGCATGTTTAAGATCGTCTACAGCCGCCTTTCCACGTTTTTTGTCAAAAATAATGAAACGAATATTGGGCATAAGCCTAACTAACTGGTATTCAACTTTACCGATAACCCATGTAATTTCAGTATCAGGCCACGCTGTTTGGATTCGATTGACCATCGCCACGGCATGACACACGTCGCCAATGGCTGATAAACGCATTAAACAAATCTTTTTTCCCACTTAGCGCTCTCTCATTGCTGAAAAACTTAAATAAATCGTTAGAATGTTAAATTTACCATAAGTTGTGAAAAACATGGCGATAATACGACGAGACCTAGGTGCCGGACACCACTTTCTATACGATGACGCCATTAGTGATGCCCTCGATGAAGAACTTGGCATCGACACTTTCACGCCCGAATATTGGCAGTTTCAAAATAAAATTACCGGTAAAGCAAAAGGCCGCGGCACTACCCTGTTTATTGAACACAACCATCATCAGTGGGTATTAAGGCACTACCAACGCGGCGGAATGATTGGCAAAGTGCTAAGCGATCAGTATCTGTTCACTGGTGTAGAGCACTCACGGCCATTCGAAGAGTTTAGGCTGCTGGCTGCTATGCGAAAAGAAGGTCTAAAGGTCCCCCTTCCGGTTGCGGCTCGCATCCATCGCCGAGGGGTAATTTACCGAGGTGACCTTATTACCGAAAAAATTCCCAACAGCCAAGATTTGCATCGCGTTTTATGCCAAAAGCCATTAGGAAAAGACCTATGGCGCAGCGTTGGCGAAGCCATGGCAGCTATGCACAAGTGTCAGGTTCACCATCACGATGCAAATATTCGTAATATCATGATGGATGATGACCAACAAATATGGCTGATTGATTTTGACCGTTGTCGCAAACGCAAAGGACATCACTGGAAAACGAGTAACTTAGACAGACTATTGCGCTCACTACAAAAAGAGAAAAACAAAAACCCTATATTTCATTGGTCTTTTGATGATTGGCAGTATTGCCTCGATGGCTATCACTCAATGCTATGAGGTGAAAGTAATAAGTTGAATGCAAAGGGTGTCATGCTTGGCCTGGTTTGTTCAGGCATTAACTGTGATACATTAGTGCCGTAAATCACTCTGACTACACAACTAAAAGATTTAACAATATGCATACACGAGCACTCTACCCGGGAACGTTTGATCCAATAACAAACGGTCATGCCGACTTAATCGAACGCGCTTCTAAATTGTTTTCTCACGTTATTATTGCCATTGCTTCTAACCCTAGTAAAAAGCCTCTTTTCACATTAGAAGAGCGGGTAGAGATGATTAAGCAAGTCACAGCAGATTTAGCGAATGTAGAAGTAGTTGGTTTTACAGGCTTGCTTGCAGACTTTGCCGATGAACAAAACGCCACCATACTTATTCGCGGGCTACGTGCAGTATCAGATTTCGAGTATGAATTTCAACTCGCCAATATGAATAGACGACTGAACCCGAAGCTAGAGAGTATTTTCCTCACCCCAGCAGAAGAAAACTCATTTATTTCTTCAACACTGGTAAAAGAAGTTGCGCTTCATAGAGGTGCCGTAGACGGATTTTGTCATCCCGTAGTAGAAGCCGCACTGCGAGAGCGATTGGGAAAGAAATAATCTTTAAAGCTCAGCTTTATAAGTTAGCGCTGACAATGAAGACAGAAAAAAGTGTTTCGCTGCCCAATCACTTTGCTTTGGATCATGTTTCCACACACTTCACAGTTTTCGCCTTTTTTACCATAAACGTTAAGGTGCTGAGCAAAGTAACCCGGGTTACCATCAGTCTGAGCAAAGTCTTTAAGTGTAGTTCCACCTTGCGTGATTGCCTTTGCAAGCACGAGCTTAATGTTTTCAGTTAAGCGCTTATATCGCTCAGCGCTAATTCGCCCTGCCTGTCTTCGAGGGTCGATACCGGCTAAAAACAAAGCCTCGTTGGCATAAATATTCCCCACACCTACCACTACGGCGTTATCCATAATAAAGCTTTTTACCGGGCTTTTTTTACCTCGCGACAATGCAAAGAGACGATTATCGTCAAACGCGTCAGTAAGCGGCTCTGGGCCTAAGTTATTAAAAAGCGTCAATGCTGCATTGGGGGCTTGGAATAACACTGCGCCAAAGCGCCTAGGGTCATTTAAACGTAAACATAGGCCTGTGTTTAATACAATATCGACATGATCGTGTTTTATCAGCGGAGTAGACGCGTCAATAACCCTTAGCTTGCCAGACATGCCCAGATGCAGTACCAAGCTGCCCACATCGGTTTCAATTAGCAGATACTTGGCTCTTCGTTTAACATCATTGATTTTATGCCCTACCACTAACGAGACGTCGTCAGGTATAGGCCATCGCATGCGCCGTTCTCGAACAATAATATTGTCGATTGTATTGTTGATGAGATGCGGTGATACACCTAAACGGCTAACTTCAACTTCCGGTAACTCAGGCATTTACTTTTTCCATGGCAGTAGTGTATCTAAACTAACCTCTTGTAATGTATACCAGGCATTATCGACTTCGACGAGAGTAGATGAAGAGCGTGGATAAAAGCCGTAAACGCGGCCATTTTCTTCACCGGCCAGCCAAACAACAACAACTAGAGGCTCTTCTCCAGCTACCTCACTTGCCACCGACGGAGCACGTTGTAATATGCCATTCTGCCAACCTAGCAGTTGCGCTTCTGGGCTTATTGACGGCGTGTGCTCAACGGTACGCTGAAGCCACTGCTGCCCCTGTCGTATTAGCTGGTTCCCATCATGCTCTATCTTCAACAGATAGGCGTTTTGTGGCAATAAACTGCGAAACTCGGACGCTCCCTTCTTAGGAAGAAAACTGTCTATATTAAACAAAGCAATCATGATCAACATGGCAACGATGACCACATTGTTCATTGCACGTTGTGAAAGTCTTGCCACTATATCGACCTGCTATCATAAAAGTGCTCATATCATAAAGGTTGAACGTTAGAGATACCAATTCAATCCCCTATCACTACTATAATTAAAAACTAAAAGGCGTGGATAGATCAAAGCAGACGATGTTCAAATAGATACTTAAACTTGTGTCATCACAAAGATCGCAGGATGATCTGAGTATTTCAAAACGCAAAAAACCCGGCAAAGGCCGGGTTTTCGTGGAGACAAAAGCAAGTGCTCTTTCTAAAAGGGCTTTACTTGATTTTTGCCTCTTTGAACATAACGTGCTTACGCACAACAGGATCAAACTTTTTGATCTCCATTTTGCCTGGCATGTTACGTTTGTTCTTATCAGTGGTGTAGAAAAAACCTGTACCTGCTGAAGAAACTAGTTTAATTTTATCGCGCATTGTCGGCTTCCTTAGATTTTCTCACCACGGGCACGAACATCAGCTAATACTGAGTCGATACCTTTCTTATCGATGATACGCATGCCTTTAGCAGACAAACGTAGTTTAACAAAACGGCTTTCGCTCTCAACCCAAAAACGGTGTGTTTGAAGGTTTGGCAAAAAGCGACGACGGGTCGCATTTCTTGCGTGTGAACGGTTATTACCAACCGTTGGACGCTTACCTGTTACTTGACATACTCTTGACATTGTATTTGTCTCCAGAACAACGATAACTGTCGCGCCAGTCAATCCCACCGCTCAAACAGTCGTTGGGTCAAATGACGTATTACTATAAATTAGAGGGCGCATTTTATACAGCAAAGGCAGGATCATTTCAATAAGAAAGTAAAAAAAGGTCACTTTTTAGCTGTTTTTTCCACGATCTTGGTATATCTACTACTAATTACTGTACTTTAATTAATAACCGCAACCCACACCCGATTATTTTTGTGGTAACTTACGGTGAACAATAGGCTCATTAGAAAGCCACAAATAAAGTGGGCGCAAACATACCACGGGTGCTCAAGCGCGTCACTAAAATAAAAAGCAACTATGCGAAAAATAGGTCACGTATCATATGACAAAGTCCGTCATTTTTGATGTTCAGCATCTTTACTACCTCCCTCAGTATTTTCCTGTCGCAAATGCACTCAAAGAATCGGGTGTAGAGGTAGAGTTTGTTTTACATCCAGAACCGGGCTACGACGAAGTAAAAACACAAAAGTTAGATGCTGATGGTTTTCAGTACCATTTTATTCCTGATGAATGCACCACACTGTCGTTTTATCAGACAAGAAGGGTAGATTGGATAATATTTGGCAATGTTCCGCCTTTTTCAGCGGCTGATAAGTCTACGCTTCATGCTAAATTGGCGCTTATGCAGCATGGAATTGGGCCTAAAGCCTGCTATTACAGCGTGTCTGAATATCCCTTCGATGTTCGCTTTGTTAAGGGAGAGAGCCGACTTACCCGCCTCAAAGCACTTTTTCCTACCAAAAAATTTGTCGACACGGGATACGCTAAATTAGACCCTATTTTCGCAGGAACTCCACCACCAAAAACGATTGACCAATTAGGGCTCGATAGCGATAAGCCAACGATACTTTACGCTCCAACGTTTTTCCCAAGCAGCATAGAGAAATTTAAAAAAGATTGGCCGCAAACGCTTCAAATGTATAACCTTATTATAATGCCACACTTTTTTAGTATGACGAAAAAGAAGTACCGCAACCAAAAAGAAAAAATAGAGCGATGGGCGTCTTTTGATAATGTATACGTGGCGAACAAACACGAATTTTGTCTGGTTTCATTTATGCAAATTGCCGATGTAATGCTGTCAGACGCATCATCTGCTATATTCGAATTCGCAGCGATAGATAAACCCGTTGTGTGGTGCGATTTTTCGCAAACACGATGGAGCTATTCTGGCCTTTTTAAGTTCAGATTAAAGAAGCGACTCGACTCAGATCTGTCTCTATTTAATGATATTGCCCATAGAGCTACATCTCCTAACTGTGCTAATAAGCTCATTGCGCAGTGCGTTCAGTCACCACAGAAAAAAAGCGAAACCCGCCAAACTATTACAAATAAAATGGTTGGCAAAAAGGATGGGCAGTGTAGTCAACGTATTGCTCAATATCTCATACAATAAATAAGGTGCAACATTGCGAAGAGTAATTACATTCGGTACATTTGATGTGCTTCACATCGGTCACGTCAGAATTCTACAACGCGCCAGAGCCCACGGAGATCACCTTACTGTAGGCCTTTCCTCTGATGAACTAAATTTCAGTAAGAAGGGGCGAAACCCTATCTATCCGTTTTCAAATCGCTCTGAGTTACTTAGTTCTATGCGCTTTGTTGATGACGTATTTATGGAAGAGTCGCTTGAGAAAAAGCGAGATTATATTCTTCAACATGAAGCAGACGTGTTAGTGATGGGCAACGATTGGGAAGGTAAATTTGATGAATTTAGTGATGTTTGTGAAGTAGTTTATCTTCCTAGGACACCATCAATATCCACTACAGAAATCATTGAAATAATAAAAGACGTTAACGGATGAAGTTTTTACTCTATCTTTCACAAAACTACTCTTTTGAAATTATGCGGCCATTGTCTAACCTGATGTTAGAACAAGGTCATGATGTGCGTTGGTTTGTGGAAGGTAGCGAAGTAAACAAAAGCCATTTTCAAAGCGAAGATGTTGTTTTGCCAACGATTTCGGAAGTTATCATATTTAAACCCGATGCTTGTTTTCTCCCTGGTAATGTTGCCCCATCTTTCATCCCAGGTTTAAAAGTTCAGCTATTTCACGGCTTTGAGTGGAAAAAGAAAGGTCATTTCAAAATTAGAGAATGCTTCGACCTCTATTGCACACAAGGTCCATTTTTTACTAAGAAATTTAACGAGCTGAGAAACGTTCATCCTCATTTTACGGTAAAAGAAACTGGATGGACAAAGCTAGACGAACTGTTTAAGACACACAGCTCAAAACGCGAGAAAGACTCCGTCCCCACTATTCTTTACGCTCCCACGTTCTCACCAAGTTTTAGTTCTGCCGACGCACTGTTTCTACAAATGTCAGAGCTTAGTAAAAAGCGGGCGTGGAAGTGGAAGGTGAAATTCCACCCCAAAATGAATAAGAATTCTATTAACACATTTAAACAGGCTCAGCATGAGCACTTTGAAGTCGTTGAGGCTCCTAGCATTATACCTTTACTGCAACAAGCTGATGTGATGGTGTCAGACACCTCTTCAGCAATTACTGAGTTTCTGCTTCTCGGTAAGCCTGTCGTAACATTTAATAATGCTCAGCCAGAACCAGTACTTATCAATATAGATAATGCCAACAAGCTAGAAAACGCTGTTGAAAAAGCACTGGAGATGGATGAAATGCTGGCTAATAGTATAAAAAGCTATGGTCAAAATATGCACCCTTACACTGATGGATTATCAGCAAAGCGAGTGCTAGAAGCGACTATAGATGAAATTAATAATTACCCGCGCAAAGAAAATGTAGCGAAACCAAAAAATTGGTTTCGCAATTTGAAACTGCGCAAGCGACTCGGCTACTGGGCTCTGAAATAAGCTTATTTAAATATTTACTTTCATATTCAGAGCGACGCAGTTTAATCGTAGAACGGCGACCTTATTTCAGTTTGATTAATTAAGCGAGCAGGACGCTGAAGCATCTGTCCACCATCTCTGGAAATTGGAATCCATGGGAAGAATCCACGCCCCTTAGACGGTTGAAGCAAGAATAAATCAGTGGGTATAGAGATATAAAAGCCTTTAGTGAAACTACCCTCACCATACTCTTCAGATGATACATTGGTAAAGGCCGCAAAAGCTCCGACAATAATGCCACTGTCAAACCGCTTCGCGTAATCAATGTTAACACCTCTGTCTTTTGCCAAAAACTGCCCTGCACTCACCGTGATTTGCGTGTCATCTAGAAACTCCGGTTTCCAATAAACGCTGGCATGGCCGGTAATGGCTTCATAATCTTCAGTTGCTAACTGTCTAAACGGATCACGCTGTTTTACATAGTTGATATCGACACCGTAAGCTAGGTTACTATCGACAGGACGATACATTACCTCACCGCCCACGCCTGCAAACATAGTTTCTAAATAACCGGCGTAAACTTGGCCAAATACATTTTCTGCCAGTCTGTCTTTATAATGCAATATTGCAGTGTCTAACCAAATATTATTGTCAGACACGTACTCTCTTACCCGCGTTCTTACTCTTGGAAGAGATACTTCTTCGTTATCAACTAGGTAATTAAATTTATCAAAGTTATCTAATAATGTTACGCGAGCGCTGCCCCTTACTGAGAACTTCTCATCGAAGGCATAACCTCCCCCTAGTAAGAACCCTGTTTGGTACAAGAAAAAGTCTTCAGGGTTCCCAATAGACTGAGTGAAAAAGAAATCTGCGCTATAAAACATCCCTTTCGTGTTCTCTGGATCGTAAGCATCTAAGACTTCTTGCGACGGTTCCGTTCTTACATAAGTTTGCTTTATGTCAGCGTCGACAGATTCATATCGCGCGGCGGCAATAAATGCCTCCGCGTCTACTTGTGTATCTACCATTGGCTGGCCACCACGGTTGTCTACAATGTGGTATGTCTCTACTGAATCCGGTAACTCAGAAGCGGCAACACGGCCAATTCGCTCTATTGCTTCATCTTGGTCACGATAACTAACTTGTGTACCGTAGAATGTAGCCTTGTTTTCTTCTAACTCAGCATCCGACAGCACAAAACCAGCACTGCGAAACATATCGTTATACAAAGCTGACTTATTGACGTCTTCTATCTTTTTAGGGGGGCGCCTAGTCATTAAAGACCGAGGCTCTTCATCGAATTTCAACTGTGATACCGTGTTCATATTGAAGCGGTAAGTAACCCCAAAGCCAATTGTATTGCCTCGCTGATAGTTTAGACTTAAATCAAGGTCTTTATAGCGATAAACCGCACCAATATTCCAGCGTGAGTCTTGCTCTAATTCACCCGCTCTATCTCGAGAATAATCATTACCCTCAAATTCAAGTTTTAATGTGAGCGGCTCCCATGGGGTTTGGTATTCTACACCACCAAAAAATGACGCAGTGCCTTTGAAAAACTGGTCATAATCAACTTTGCCCCCTCGCCCCGAAAAGCCACCTGGACGTTCGCAAAAGCTCTCTCTTAGCTCACAAAAAGGGTTGGTGATATCATCAGCAGTTCCTAAATATCCCCAGCCTAAGCCCAAGTGGAAATCAAACGGTCCTACAGATTTGCTCGCATTGATATATTCACTTTCGAAAAAACCCGTGCCACCGAAGTCTCTAAATCCAACACTGATATCAGGGAGATAATAGCTCTCTTTCCAAAGTCTGAATTTTACATCTAAACCTTTGTCTTTGAGCGTTTGATCTCCGCTAAAAGACTCCACTTGACTATAGAGCTGTGTACGTACGTCGGTGTAACGCGCGGTTGCTTCCATCCAATCATACAGCTGGATATTTACAGACCAGAAGCGATATTCGCCATTATCAGTATAATTAATAGCCATAC
Organism: Alteromonas hispanica; assembly: GCF_010500915.1. GTDB lineage: Bacteria > Pseudomonadota > Gammaproteobacteria > Enterobacterales > Alteromonadaceae > Alteromonas > Alteromonas hispanica. The sequence continues at coordinate 17,777 of NZ_JAAAWP010000017.1, read as the reverse complement.
CGCCTTGCTCTCGCATGCGAGCAGTAGGCGTTTGAATAAGCCCGTTACCCCCTTGCACCATTTGCGAAGGCGTTACTTTTATTTGCGTGTCTGCATGAGAAACAGACGATAATACACTGCCCACAACCAGCGCTAATGTTGTTTTTTTTGAAGGAAAATACGCACTCATTGAGGAAGGATCCTATTTACTGCTAAAGCGGCAACGCGCTCATTAAGAAGACTAATTTCGTTGCTGAATAACTCAGATGAGATAGGTACATAAACCTGACTGCCCGGCATTAACTGAGAAAAGTCTAAATTCCAGAGCGCCACGCCCTTACGCTCAATCTCTCCTGAGGGAAGAATAACGTAAACATGGCTTTTATCAGCATCTCTGAGTTTAGCTACGTTATGAGATGCCGTATAAACCGAGGTGTCACTTTGATGTTGATATGCACCGGGTTTAGCGACAGCTCCAGAAAAATGAATAACATTAGGCCGTCCATCGAGTCTTATCCAGTATTTGCCAGGCTGAAACATTGGATTTTCTTCATAAAAAAGTCGCGCTCTGTTATAAGATATTGGCATTTTTAAGCGGGTAGAAACCGTCCATGCCCCCACCTGCTGATAAAGGCTGCTTAACGCTTTATGTGTATCGCTATTAGAATCAAAATTACTGAGTAACTCCCTGATATTAGATAACACAACTTCTTTATCGTGTTCCGCAGAATCGTTAGATAAGTCGAATGCTGCAGCGGTAGGCCAATACCACTGACCGCTGTCTGCAACAATAGATAATGCGCTTGACAGTCTTATGGGTCTATCAAATTGATATGTCTGCTTATTTATCATAACAGTAACGAGGTCGCGCTGAGCTGTCGCGATACCGGTAAAAAGAAAAGCTGCTATTAGCAAAGTATGAATTAGTGTTCTCACTGTCCTCGCACTCCTTGCTTATTCATTTCGCGCACGATGCGGCTCAAATACACCATTTCGTATGTATCACCAGTAGGACTGAACTTTTGCGTTGACGCGAAAAGCTCTTTTGTTGTTTTATGTAGGTAATAAACATTTTCCCATGATAACCCTGTGTCAATAAAGGGTGTGTAGTCAGGAAAAAAAACGGTTTCCACAACTTTTATTAAGGGGACTGAATACTCGAGATAGTTACGAGTTACTTCGCCCTCTATTTGCCACGCCGAGTTTACAGCAACACCGAAACCTATATCCGACACATCAATTTTCCGCTTCCAGTTATATGCTAGAACATCGGCACCACCAAGCGGGTTATGTTGAAGGTTACTGGTATAAAAAATATCGTTATCCAAGCCTTCTGTTTTTACAATAACACCGTGATGCATAGTAAAAATAACTTTATCTGCCGACACCCAGCGATAACGATCGCCGTCAATATAGGCTAGCGCCAGAGAGGCTGTATCACGATCGCCTGCTTTTATCTGCATCAAATCGGCCTTACTAGCTGTGATTTCTTCGACCGTGTAACTGACTGTGCGATCTTTTAGGGCAAGCTTAAGGGTGTTGTAATAGGCTAGTGTTGTAGTTGAACAACCTGAGATCGCAAGGATAAGAATTCCAACGATCGCAAAAGAAAAGTATGGTTTCATGTAAATGCGCCGACGAGAGGAAAATTAGGGTAGAAAAGTTTCTTGTTACTAATAAAAAAGCCGCTAATTAAAGCGGCTTTCAAAAAATCTGTTGTATTTACTGTACTGTCGGAGCGTAAGTAAATGTCACAGGAACAGTAACTGTAGTAGTTGCTGTAGTTGTGCCAGAAGTAGTTACCGTTACAGTGTTAGTTGTGCCCACGCATACGCCATCTACCAAAGGATCGTCACCCTCACAAGTAGGAGTTGCTGGATCTGGATCCGGATCAACTACCGTAGGAGCGTCTGCAGAGTTGTTGTTTGAAACAGCAACAAGAACACCAAGACCAACAGCAGCCGATGCAACAACGCCACCGGTGACAACACCCGCACCGCCTGCGCCTGAACCACCTTCTACTTCTTGCGCGTTAACGCCAGCTACCATAGTAGCAGCTGCAAATAATGCAATAATCGACTTTTTCATAACAGTCCTTTAATAAAAATACCCACTAATATCCTATGCTAAATCATTTTTGACGCTTTGACTAGAATATAATCAAAAAAATGACCTAGGCAGCTATGATAACAACCCTCTTTGAGCAAAAGAAATAGTTTCTTTGTCTCCCACGACAAAATGATCTAGCACAGGCACATCGATCGTGCTCATTGCGGCTTTGATCTCGCTGGTTAAACGAATGTCTGCATGGCTAGGCTCTGCCACGCCAGAAGGATGATTGTGAACCAAAATAACCGCCGCCGCATTATCTCTCATCACTTGCTTAATTAATTCCCGTGGATAAACAGCCGCACTATTTATCGTGCCTGTAAACATAACTCTGAATGCAATAAGCTGATGCTGACTATTGAGCATTAACAGCGCAAACTTTTCTTGTTCGCAATCTCTTAGCTTAGCTTGCAAATATCGCTTGGTATCCTCTACATTGTTGAAAGCATCTTGACGAGTAAGCTGTATTTCTAAATTGCGACGAAAAATTTCAAAGGCTGCATGAAACTGCGCATAACGGCAGCGGCCAATACCTTTTAGCGACGTAAAGCGCTCCTCTGATGCAGTAACAACCTCTCTTAGTGTACCGAGTTCGTTAAGCATATCATGCGCAAGTTCAACGGCAGATTTTCCTCTTGTTCCCTTCCCAAATAATATTGCTATTAACTCAGCATCACTGAGACTATGAGCGCCAAAAGAGAGTAATTTTTCTCTTGGCCTTTCACTGGATGGCCATGCTTTTATTGTCATTATATTGCTCTGTTTATTCTGTAGCCATGTTATAGCGGAAAACCACTACCTCAACGACTGTATTCTAGGCGGGTTTGCTTAAAGCGGGTAAACCAGCGATTAACCGATATCAACTTTTGTTTACCTATCCCAGATTTTAGCTTCGTGATAGTTTAATATGCTGTTTAACAATCATTTGCTATCTGTGCTTCTTATGACTCTATCCCTTGCAAATAAAAATGTTTTACTTGGCGTAACTGGCGGTATCGCAGCCTATAAGTCACCAGATCTTGTGCGCAAACTCACTGCATTGGGCGCTAATGTGCGCGTTGTATTAACAAGTTCTGCGGCAGAATTTGTTAGCCCGCTATCTTTACAGGCGGTGTCTGGGAATACGGTACATCAACATTTACTCGACCCTGCTGCAGAAGCAGCTATGGGCCATATTGAGCTTGCAAAATGGGCAGACGTACTTTTAATCGCTCCCGCCACAGCGAATACGCTAGCGAAATTAGCCTACGGTATGGCCGATGACTTATTAACTACAGTTTATCTTGCTACTACGGCCAAGGTATTTATTGCACCAGCTATGAACCAGCAAATGTGGAAGGCGCCAGCGACCTTGGCTAACGTAAACATATTGACCAACTACGGTGTTGAATTTATCGGCCCAGCAAGCGGCGAACAAGCTTGTGGTGATTTAGGGGCGGGTAGAATGGTTGAGCCTATAGATATTGCACATAGAGTATGTGAAGCCCTATATGACATCCATACAATAAATAACAAACAATCTTCAGTACCTATCAATTGCGGCGAGGTACTGACAGGAAAACACGTGTTAATTACTGCAGGTCCCACCCAAGAACCTCTCGACCCTGTTCGCTATATATCAAACCATAGCTCAGGAAAAATGGGGTTTGCTGTAGCTGAAGCGGCAGTTAATGCAGGCGCTGAAGTTACCCTTGTAGCAGGCCCAGTTTCTCTTGCTACGCCCAAAGGCTGTAAACGTATAGACGTAGTCACAGCAGATGAAATGTTGACCGCCTGTACGCAAAGTGCATCCAAAGCGGATATTTTTATAAGTACCGCAGCAGTAGCCGATTATAAAGCGGTAAATGTGGCTGATAATAAAATCAAAAAATCAGATGATGAGTTAACGCTTACTTTTATAAAAAACCCTGATATTCTAGCTACAATTTCACAAAGAAAAGACAGACCATTCTGTGTAGGCTTTGCAGCTGAAAGCCAAAATGTAGAAGACTACGCTCGTTCGAAGTTAGCAAAGAAAAATCTTGATATGATTGCGGCTAACAACATTACTGCAGATGGTCTAGGCTTTAATAGTGATAAAAATGCACTTCACGTGATATGGAACGGGGGTGATAAAAAGTTACCGGCCACCAGCAAGCGTGAGTTAGCGCATCAACTGATTTCGCTGATAGCAACACGTTTTAGTAGTACTCTTCAGTAATGATACTGCTTAGTGTTAATTAGGCTAGGAGATAAGAGCGAGGCAGATAAATAAACATGCAGTTTGCTTCGCTTTTGGCCAGTCATGAACTGGCTTACATAACGCGTTAGCTTTAGCAGTGCGTTAGTTTCAATAATAAGAATATAAAAACAATAACTTTTGGCAATAGCCAACTTAACAAGGAACCCGAGTGTAACTTACTCGGTTGCGGAGGAAGTCATTTCGTCATGCCTGCAGTCAAAAAAACCAATCGCAGAGCGCAGATTCTGCAAGCACTTGCTGGAATGTTGGAAACTAATCCAGGACAGCGCATAACAACAGCAAAGTTAGCCGAAAAAGTAGGGGTTTCCGAAGCCGCACTTTATCGTCACTTTCCAAGTAAAGCCCGCATGTTTGAGGGGTTAATAGAATTCATCGAAGAAACCTTATTCACTCGCATAAATAAAATAGTGAATGAAGAAAAAGATTCTTTAACTCGCTGCCAGATGATTTTGCACCTTATTTTAGGGTTTGCAGAAAAAAACCCCGGTATTACGCGTATTCTTAACGGCGATGCGTTAATGGGTGAGCAAGAGCGCTTGCGTGCACGTATAGCAAAACTATACGAGCGCCTAGAGACTCAACTTAAACAAGTGCTAAGAGAGCGAAAGCTGAGAGAAGGCAAAACCCTTTCCGCCGATGAAGCCATTATTGCTAACATGCTCATTTGTTATACTGATGGACGCATAAACTTGTTTATCAGAAGCGGATTTACACGTAAACCTACCGAGCAGTTTAACGAGCAGTGGGCAGCCTTCAAACAAATGTTTGTGTAGCAAATCCTGAAATAATCAGCATTGAAAAGCCACTATTTTTACTTATGGATAGGCGTATGAATAGCTTCCCTATTTTTATAATAAACATGAAAAGTTCGATCGATCGTTGGGAGTCGACATCATCAAGACTCAAAGCACTTGGACTCAGCGTAACCCGATTTGATGCTACAGTTGGATGTGAACTCAGTGAGGATGAAATAAAGCAATGGTACGACCCTGCTGCAAATCGAAAGCACCACCATAGAAACCTTACTATCGGAGAAATAGGCTGCTATATAAGCCATAAGCGGCTTTGGCAAAAAATGGTGGAAGATGAAATACCATACTGCTTAATCTTAGAAGACGATTTATGCATCGACAAGACACTTCCTTTTACTCTGCAACATATTGAACAGCTCCATGGCTGGGAAATGATCAAGCTGTTTGATAATCGTAACAATCGTTTTATCGATTCAAAGTCATTAGATGAAAGCACTACTCTTGGCAATTTTTTAAAGGTACCAAACTGCGCCGCGGCATATGCATTGAATTTATCAGGCGCTAAAAAGCTTCTTAAACGCAAGCTGTTTTTTAGAGCTGTTGATATAGACATGCAAATCCATAGCGAAATAGGGATCAGTGTTGCAGGTATTCGACCTTATCCATTTACTCAAAACAACGCTTTTAATAGTGAAATCGAAGCGGTAAACAGTGGGCGGCACTCGAATCACAGCACCTTTTGGAGAAACCTAAAATTTCGTGTAAAAATGTATTTTGAACGTAAAAAGCTCTCAGCAGATTTGACGAGAATTACCAGCTTGTAAGGATAAAAATACAATCGGTGTCACCTAGATAACACCGATTAGTTTGTGTTTCATTGTTAAAACTATTTATTTACTAAACGTTTCCCCAAAGAAATCACCTTCATTCCACTGAGGCTTAGCTTCTTGATTGGCTAACGTCCAACCTATTTGAGCATTCACCTTGGTAAAGGTTTCAGCTGCTTTCCAATTAAATGGCTGGTTAATGTCATCGCTAGGCTTGTGATAGTGAGTCGACAAAAACTGCCCAAACACTTTGCTGCCATCTACGCTTGGATCTTTTGATTTAAGACCTGGTACCATGAAAACAGCAGGAACGCCCTGTTTTACAAATGCATAATGGTCTGAACGAGTAAATAAAGCCTGTTCTGGCCATGGATCGGGGCTTAACTCAATATCAGCGTTGGCCGCTGCTTTTTCTACAGACTTCTGTAAATCACTATGGTTAGCACCAAATGCAATCACATCTGCAAACTCATAGGTTAAAATAGGCATATCAAGGTTTACGTTAGCCACCATAGACGTTACCGGCACTGTTGGATTGCGAGCAAAATAATCAGCTCCCAGTAGCCCCTTTTCTTCGCCCGTAACAGATACAAACAAAATTGAGCGCTTGGGCTTTTCTTCCATTTCACTGAACAGTCGCGCTGTTTCTAGCATTACAGATGTGCCCGAAGCATTATCCATAGCACCGTTATTAATGTTGTCTTTCTTAACTGTTTTCGCAAAACCAATATGGTCGGAGTGAGCAGAAAACACTACGTACTCGTTTTTCAACTCAGGATCTGAACCTTCGAGCATACCGACAACATTAGGACTTGTGATGGTGTCATGCGTGCTTGTTTTGCTGATATCTACTACACCTTCTAACGCGAACCCCTTAGGAACTTTATCCGCTTCAAGATCAGCATATATCTCATCTAAGCTGCGCTCAGCGCCTTCAAATAACGTTCTAGCTGCGCCTTCGCTCATGTAGGCGCCGCCTTTAAGCTGAGGAAAGCTGTTAGCAGGTTCATTGTTATCATTCAGCCATGCCATACGCGGTGTATGGATGTAACTTAAACGGCTTTGATACGGACGAACCTTTTCGTTTTTAGGTGTAGTAATGGTAATCATGCCAATGGCGCCATTATCTACGGCATACTTTTGCTTTTGATAACCTGAAGCAAAATGTGCCCCTTCTTCAGATGGAAATTCGCTGGGTTTACCAGCTAACGTAACCACTATTTTGCCGTCTACATCTAAGCCTTCATAATCGTTGTGCGATAGTTCGTCAGCAATAATGCCATACCCCACAAATACCATTTCACCCTCTAGTTTTGCCTCTTCACTCAATAAGCTAGGACCAGCGAGATATTGTTTGGGATAAGCAAAATCTACGGTATTACCGTTTTTCGTTAACGTAAACTGAGGAGATTCTTGAACTAAGTTTGCCTTGCGAAAAGAGACATTTTGGATGAATCCATCGGTACCCGCTGGCGTTAAGCCATACTTTGCAAACTCTGTTGCAATATAAAGCGCAGCAATATCGTGTCCACGAGAGCCAGTATCGCGGCCCTCCAACAAGTCATCGGCTAAGAAAAAGAGATGAGATTTGATGCGCTGAGTATCAGGGCTAAATACATTTTCTGTCGCTGCATGCTTTGCAGACGAATGGCCATGTGCACCCACAGCAAAAGTCATTGCTGTCATTACACTGCCTAGGAGTAGTTTTTTTATCATTTTGTTCCACCGTGTTTTGTTTACACCAAGCTTTTATTCAAGTGTAACGCTGTAAGCAATATGTTAACGCAGTTTATAGCGGGAATGCTATGCGACGTATTTCGTTTAACACAGGTTTTCTGCCATTGCTCGCATATGAGAGTCGTTATAAAATTTAAAAATAAATAAGTGGTCAAATACTCGAATATTGCGCTTCATAAACAAGGCGTAATGGTAAGTATGGTTTTTAAATGACAAGAGCAGCACATGGCTAACGAAGAGTTGTTATACCGCATTCAATTTATTAGTAACGGCGAACGTTACGAGCTTTACGTAAAAACCCTTATGCAAGGCAGTTTATTCGGCTTTGTTGAAATTGGTGATTTTGTTTGGGACACGCATACCAGTGTTGTGCTTGATCCTAGCCACGAGAAATTAAAATCTGAATTTTCAGGAGTAACAAAAACTTATATTCCGATGCACAATGTACTTCGCATTGACGCCGTAAATAAAAAAGGTTCGGCCAAAATTACTCAATTGGAAAATAAATCTGATAAAGTAACTGTCTTTCCTAGCCCAATTTATACACCAACTAAAGAGTAACGCGCCGGGGTTTCCGGTTAAGGTTACCGGAGACCCTTATGTATCGCTTTTTAATAGCCGCGACACTTGTTATTTTCAGCCTAGGTATTTCGGCAAAAACATACGATGACAAAAGCCTGTATGCCTTACTTGATGATATCTGGCAGTACGAACTGTCGGTATCTCCACTCCTTGCCTCTCGTCAGGGTAATACTGAGCTTGCTCATGCCCTTCCAGATATATCCATCAAAGGACTTGAAGAGCAAAACAAGCATTGGCTGGATTATCAGAGCGAGTTAGCTAATTACAATGAGAACAACCTAACTCAAGAAGCCTATATTGCTTTGCTGATGCAGCAATATCGTTTGGCTAATTATATCGACCAATACAAGTATCGCGATTACCTTGTTCCTATAAATTCAGAGTACGGATTCCATAGTGCAATGGCCTCTCTGCCTAACTTATCGACTTTTAAGCGAGTAACAGATTACAAGGCATACATTAGTCGCTTACAAGGGTTAAAGCCTTATTTCGAACAGCAAATTGCCTATATGGAACAAGCGCTGTCAGAGGGCTACACTCAACCACGCGTTGTACTTGAGGGTTTTGAAAACTCTATCTCGACATACTTAGTTGATGATGTAAAAGACAGTGGCTTCTACTCTCCGTTCATGCAGTTCCCCGATTACTTTAGTGACACTGAGAAAGCATCTTTAGAAAAACAAGGTCAGCAGGCAATACGTCAGTTTGTACTGCCTGCTTATCAGGCATTTTATGACTTTATGGTTAACGAATACATTCCAGGGTCACGTACTACTATAGCCGCGGAAAAATGGCCTAACGGGGTTGAGTACTATGCCAACCGAGCGAAACACTACACAACAACCGATATGACACCTCAAGAGATCCATGAGCTTGGTTTGTCTGAGGTAGCGAGAATTCGCGCCCAGATGCAGCAGATTGTTGATGATTTAGAGTTTGACGGTTCAATAAACGCATTCATCACATTTTTACGTGAAGATCCGCAGTTTTACGCCACCAGCGCAGAAGAGTTATTAAAAGAAGCCTCGTTCATTGCAAAGAAAATGGACGCTAAACTGCCGTCTTTATTTGAGTATCTGCCTAGAACACCTTATGGCGTGGCACCGGTTCCAGATGCTATCGCTCCTAAATACACCACTGGCAGATACATTCATCCTAGCAGAGATGATGAGCCTGGCTATTATTGGGTAAATACTTATGCGCTTGATAAGCGTCCACTATATGCGTTACCTGCATTAACGCTGCACGAAGCCGTACCTGGTCATCACTTACAAATTTCGTTGGCAGCAGAGCTTGAAAACCTTCCTATGGTACGCCGTAACACATACATTTCTGCATTTGGTGAAGGCTGGGGCTTATATTCTGAGTTTCTGGGTATAGAAGCAGGTATTTACGAAGACCCTTATGATAACTTTGGTCGCTTGAGCTATGAAATGTGGAGAGCCTGTCGCTTAGTTGTCGACACAGGTATGCACACCATGGGGTGGAGTCGTCAGAAAGCGGTAGATTACATGATGGAAAATACTGCTTTGTCAGAGCACAACGTTAACACCGAAATAGACCGCTATATTTCCTGGCCAGCCCAAGCTTTGTCTTACAAAATAGGCGAGATAAAGATAAAAGCCTTAAGACAAAAAGCAGAGTCTGCATTGGGCGAGCACTTCGACGTACGAAAATTCCATCGTGCTGTTTTAGAGAACGGCTCTGTACCTCTTTTCATTTTAGAACAGAATATTGATGCGTTTATTGAGGAACAAAAGGCGAAGGAAATATGATTATTGCTTTTGGTATTATTGGCTTACTTCTGCTGCTTTTGATTTTCTTTGTGCTTCGCACACAGAATTTGCAAAAAGAACTAACGCTTTCTCGTCATTCTAATAAGCAAAGTAATAGCAAGGCCAACTACGCTTATCGAAACTTAGTTTTAGTAACCGAGGCTTTAGAAAAAAACCTTACGCAGCGGTTACAGTCTCTATATAAAAGTCGGCTTATTACGCAAGAACAGCACAATAGCTTATTGCCCTTAATGACATGTTTCGCCAGCATTGTAATGAACTGCTGTGAAAAAGGTGACACGCTAGAAGAATCGCTCAAGAAAGTGTTAACCGACGAAGATCCATCGCTTGAGGGAATACAGTTGGTAGTAAAAGAGTTACCAAGTAACCTAAGAATGCTGTGGTCGAAAAATACGGCGGATAGCTTTATTGCTTTTTGTCAGGCTGTTACAACAATAAAAAGCGGCGACGCTTCAGAGAACAGTGTTCCAGCTCAGAAAGCATCGTAACTGCCTCAACACTGTAATTTGCTATTCTTATTCATTGAAAGCTGCTGTTTAGGCAGCTTTTTTGTTTTTTATTCTGCTTTGCCTTTTGTTTTGCCCTTTTGCTTATCACACCTAATTCAAAAAGAAATTTAATACATTCTCTTTTCAAAATAATCAGTATGTTAGCGTGAAGTTATGCGCAGAAGCGTCGGTTTATCTTGAAAAGACAATACCTCTCTCTATAATACTGTACATATATACAGTATTTGTTGGTGTTATGAATAAGTCAGTATCTGCATTAGAAAACCATCCCCACATATGGAGGGCAAGAGAGCAAAGCCAATGTGAAGAACGTTTTTCACTTGGCTATGATCAACTCGATCAGGCACTCAATGGCGGCGTATCGCCATCTGGCGTTGTACGCATACGCACGCTTACAGGTATTGGCGAACTGTCACTGTTTAAACAAGTATTAAGTCAGCACCGCAGCCACAAGATGATTGTTTTTATCAATCCGCCAGGAAGAGTCCAAACTCCGTGGTTAGAAGCATTTGGAATAAATGCTGAGCAAGTATTAATTGTTAAGCCGCATACCGAAAAAGAGTCGCTATGGGCTACAGAACAATGCTTAAAAAGTACGGCTTGCCATTGTGTTGTGGTATGGAATAACGCGGTAACGGCAAAAGAAGCCCGACGTCTGCAAGTAGCCGCAACACATAATGATGCACTCTGCTTACTATTTACTGCGCCGAATAAAAATAGCGACGACGTAACGCAGACTCTGCCCATTTCATTAGATTTATGCCTTCATTACCGCGAGCACGCCCTTGAAATTAATGTGTTAAAACAGCGGCAAGGCTGGCCAAAAAATAACATTGTTATACATAACAAGTGGACGGTGGATAACCGTGCAATCAAATGGGCTTTAGAACATAACAAAGTGAAGCGTCACGTTCTGCACTCTGTGAGCTAGCTATGTTGTGGGCATATCTTTATTTTTATCAAATTACTCTAGATACGCACCAAGAGAGCGGTCTTAGCCCTGTTGATAGCGCTCACCTAGAAATACCTTCCTCACCTGTAATTGTTTATTGCGAAAAAACGAATCATATTGTTCAACGCAATCATGCCGCTTTACAACAAGGTATTGAAATAGGTCACGGGCTAGCTCAGGCAGCAGCTTTGTGCCCGCACGTATGTATCATTCCTTTCAATGTAGACAACGAGCACCTCACACTGACGCAGTTAGCACACCGATTGTACCCTTTAGCGTCAGACATTGTGTTAGATACTCATAATACGCTTGCTGTTCGCCTTGATAACTTGGTGCACTATTATGGTGGACACAAAGCACTGTGGAGCACTCTAACCCATGAACTTTCGCAGTCAAATGTGCATTACCATTTCGCTACGGCCTGGTCTATTGAGGCAGCTAAAGTACTTGCTTTAAAGGGCATTGATAGATATTACGATAATCACGATGATATAAGGCAATCGCTCTCGCACTGCCCGCTGTCTTTAACGGCGTTAAATAAAAAAACAAAAGAAGCGCTCACCCGAGTAGGTATTCACCGCGTTCATCAGTTACTTGCTATGCCTGTGCATGAGTTAGGCAGGCGATTTGATAACAATACCATCACTTATCTTACTGCCTTACGCGGAGAAGTATTTCCCCGAGTAAAACTCTTTCGTCCTGCGGAACATTTTGAGCACTTTGCCTTACTCCCCTTCGATGTTGAGAACACTCAACACCTTATTCCCTTTATGGAAAAGCTACTGGAGTATCTTGCACACTATTTACGCGCTAGAAATTTACAAACATCTACGCTTAGTTTTCATATAGCTTTTAGAGATCAGCCGTCGAATCACCTAGAAATAAAGTCTGCATTACCACAGAGTACTAGCGACAGCTGGCTTTCCTTACTTAAACTTCGTATTGAAAACCTAGTTTTACCCGAACCCGCGGTATCACTGACACTGCGTTGCGATAACTTTGAAGCCATTGACGATAACAATGGGGACTTCTTTAGTAACCGCTTTAATGATGTGGCACAAAAACAACTTATTGGGCGTTTAAATGCAAAGCTCGGTGAAAAGTGCACGTTTAAACCAAGTATTTCAAACACGCATCAATTTGAATATATGTCTAACGGGCCTCGTTTAACAAAAGAGACGGTATTTTCATCAGACATTGTTCCTACTTTTCTTTTCGAGGCACCTAAACCACTTACTCAGTCTACGCAGGTTTGTTTTGGCCCTGTAAGGCTTCACAGTGAATGGTGGCACGATGCGCCGCATAAACGCGATTACTTTATCGCACAAACCCGGCAAGGCGTACGCATGCTTATCTTTAAAGATGAAGCAAGCAAGTGGTGGGCACAAGGCTTATTTAGCTAATACTCCTATGAACTACAGCGAACTTTTTTGTCAAAGTCACTACAGTTTTCTCACTGGGGCCTCTTCTCCTGCAGAGCTAGTAACGACTGCTTCATTCCTAGGATATCAAGCCATTGCTATTACTGATGAGTGCTCGGTGGCAGGTGTGGTACGCGCATTTGATGAAATAAATCATCAGCGCTTATCTATTAAACTAATTATCGGAAGCTACTTTGTATTCGACGATTCACTTTCTTTTGTCTTGCTATGCCCAAATAAAGAAGCTTACAGCGAGTTATGTCGAATAATTACCAATGCACGTAGGCGTTCCGAAAAAGGCGAATATCAGCTGGCAGAGTGGGACTTGCGAACAATAAAGCACTGTCAGTTTATTTGGCTTCCTTCAGGAAAAAAAGAATACGACGACCGCTGGGCAACATGGCTGGCTAAACAGTCGGCGATTAATGTGTATATTGGCGCTCAGCGACTTCTTGATGGTAGTGATCACCACAGATTTGAAAATTGCAACTACCTGCAAACTACCTACGAACTCCCAGTTATAGCCTGTACTGGTGTACTCATGCACCACAGTGAGTGCTTACCATTACAGCACGTTTTACATGCAACACGAGTGCATACTCGCATTGATGATATAGGCCGTGCTGCATTAAGTAATGCCGAGCGAAGCTTGCGCACAACACAAAAAATTAAAAAGCTGTATCCAGAAAAGTGGCTCCTTAATACTAATAACTTGGCGTCGCAATGTAGTTTTTGCCTCAGTGAGTTGTGTTATCAATATCCAGCAGAACTTGTACCTTCCGGTTACACACCAACATCGTACCTACGAGTGTGTGTTGAAAAAGGCATTAAACGACGCTTTCCCGATGGTTTACCTCCTGAAATAAGCGCCATCATAGAAAAAGAGCTGGTATTAATTAAAGAGCAAGAGTATGAATACTTTTTCTTAACCATCTACGATATTGTTCAGTTTGCTAAGCAACAGGGTATCTTATATCAAGGTCGAGGCTCTGCTGCTAACTCTGTCGTGTGTTATTGCCTTGAAATTACCGCCGTAGACCCACGCCAAATTAACGTTTTGTTCGAGCGATTTATCTCTAAAGAACGTAACGAACCGCCTGACATTGACGTGGACTTTGAACATCAACGACGAGAAGAAATCATTCAGTACATCTTTCGTAAGTACGGTAGAGAACGTACCGCGATTGCCGCAACTGTTATTTGTTATCGCTTTAAGTCGGCATTTAAAGATGTCGGCAAAGCGTTGGGATTTAGTGAGTCACAGCTCGACTTCGTTATTAAACAAATAAATCGTCGTGACCGAGTTATTCCATGGAAATCGCAACTCAGCGATCTCGGTCTAGACCCAAGCAACAAACGGGTTAGCCATCTTATAAATTTAACTGAACAACTACTAGGTACACCTAGGCACCTATCACAACACGTGGGAGGCTTTGTTATTAGCGCCGGCCCTCTCTATGAACTTGTTCCCGTTGAAAATGCGGCTATGCCAGAGCGAACAATTATTCAATGGGACAAGGACGATATAGAAGCCCTTGGCTTGCTTAAAGTAGATGTACTCGCGCTGGGAATGCTCAGCGCAATACGACGCACATTTGAACTCATTAATAAGCAATTCCCTGTGGAAGTGAATATTCCTTTTATTACTAAATTAGGCGATGACAAACAGGTTTTTGATATGATTTGCCAAGCCGATACGGTAGGCGTATTTCAAATCGAGTCTCGTGCTCAAATGTCGATGCTACCGCGACTAAAGCCACGTAAGTATTACGATCTTGTTGTGCAAATAGCCATTGTCAGGCCAGGTCCCATTCAAGGCGATATGGTGCACCCTTACCTCATTAGGCGCCATGGCAACGAAGTTGTTAGTTACCCATCAAAGGACGTTGAGAAAGTATTATCGCGAACCATGGGCGTTCCTATTTTTCAGGAGCAGGTTATTCAGCTTGCTATGGTAGCCGCTGGGTTTAGCGGTGGAGAAGCAGACCAATTGCGAAGAGCGATGGCAAGCTGGAAAAAAGATGGTCGTATTTTTGAGTTCAGAGATAAATTAATCAAAGGTATGACGGATAAAGGCTACGATAGCGGCTTTGCACATAACCTTTTTGAGCAGATTAAAGGCTTTGCTGGTTATGGGTTTCCAGAATCTCACTCAGCTTCATTTGCTGTGCTTGCGTATGTTTCTTGTTGGTTAAAATTTTATTTCCCAGTAGAGTTCTATACTGCACTTCTCAATAGTTGGCCCATGGGGTTTTACACTCCATCTCAGTTAGTACAAGACGCAAAGCGCCACGGTATTACCGTTTACCCTCCTTGTATTAATAACTCTGCTGTAGAGCATCTTATGGTAGTAGAAAACGGCCAAAAGCAGTTACAACTTGGACTCATACTCGTTAAAGGATTAAGTAAAGAAAGCGCAGAAATCGTAGTGCAGCAGCGGCCTAAAAAGGGGTTTTCTACGGTAAACCAAGTTCGGCAGTTAAACTTACGCAGTAATGAGCTTGAGGCGCTAGCAAGCGCTGATGCATTTCGTTTGATATCTGGCAATAGATACGAAACTCGTTGGCAAATGATGGACAGCCAAGGTAGCCTACCACTTTTTGATGGCGACACTTGTTATCAAGAAATTGATAGCGTTTATGATAACAGCAAAGTTGAAAAGCCGCTGCTGGGTCATGCTCCCTCAGAAGCGCAGAACCTACTTGAAGATTATGCCTCAACGGGATTATCGGTTAGCAGACACCCTATATCCTTACTGAGGCAGGAGAAAGATCTTAGCCGTATCAGTTGGGCTAACACTCTTGCAGGCAAACACAACAGATCGGTAGTAAGTATTCTTGGTGCCGTTACTGGAAGACAAGCGCCTGGCACAGCTTCAGGTGTTACCTTTCTTACCCTTGAAGATGACACTGGCAATATAAACGTAGTAGTGTGGCAAGCAACAGCCAGAGCTCAGCAACAGGTGTTTTTAAAAGCGAAGCTTCTACAAGTTAACGGTATTGTTGAGCATTCTAAAGAGGGCGTTATACATGTTATTGCCGGTAAGCTTATTGATAGAACAGCTTGGCTGGAAACAATCGCTATTCCATCTCGAGATTTTCATTAAGATGGGTTATTTTAGTTATAGATATGCTGACCTACCATACAAGTATTTTCATTCTGGAGTGTTAAATGAAGCAACGGATAGCAGCAAGCCTTTTTATCATATGCGGTTTATTATGCTCATCTTACGCACTAGCCGAGCGCTTTATTGTTGGAGCACAAAACTTAACTTATTTTCCTCATTATGATTTTGAGTCTGATGTTGATAAAGGCGTTGGCTGGGCAATTTTAGAGGCTTTTTCTGAAGCATCAGACCATGAATTTATTTATGTAAACTTGCCCATAAGACGGCTTCAGATGGAACTAGCCAAAGGCAATATCGATTTTGTCTACCCAGACAACCCAAGGTGGTATAACAGTATCACCAACACCGACGATAAAACTTTTTCGTTGCCGTTAACTTATACCGTAACAGGTACTATGGTAAAAAAAGACAAGGCCGGTAAAGGGATAGATTCTATTAAGCAACTTGCCATGCCCCTTGGGTTTACTCCTGTTAACTGGCAGCAGAGAATTAATAACGGTGATACGCAACTAACCGCTGTTCAGGATATTCCACAAGGGTTAGCTTTACTGCAACAAGAAAGAGTTGATGCGCTAGATTTAGAATACAACGTGGCTCGCCACTCTATTAGTCGCCTGTCTCGATATGATGACATCACTTTAGATCTCACACTTCCACATAACGAAATTCCTTTTTCTCTATCCACTCTTAATAACAAGAAAGTCATTGATGAATTAAATACTTTTATTGCAACTAACCCAACGCTGATTGCGAGCATTATTGAAAAGTACGAAATCGCTTACCTCTCCGAGCTATATCCTATTTTGATGCATGAGCAAGGCTTAGCGCCTGATGAGGTATGGTCAAAAGAGGCTCCTGCCAACAATTAGCTGTTTAAAACCTACACTCAAAAACTTCACGTTACCACGTGTAAAAACTGCATATTGATCAGTAAATTACACTTCACTGCATATTTAGATTTCAACTCAAAATAGCCTAAACCTCTGATTTTCAGAGGCTTTAATTTTGGAAGCTATCTTGCTTACACTTCTTATAATTAAGGAGTTCCTATGAAACGTCATTCACCGTTATTCTATTTTTCGCTTTTCTCTACTCTACTATTAAACGCTGCGCCACTTTGTGCAAAACAAACAGTTAGTGCTGACTACATGCATGGCTTCGACGGCATTGACGGTGTTAGATTTGCTTATCGCCCTATCACTCAAGATATCGCCACATCATGGTTTGGCGACATCAAATTATATTGGGAAGCCAGTGCTGTAGTGTGGGAGTACGGTGAGACCAATACAAGAAGCACCAGCTATGCAGTATCTATTACCCCAGTTTTAATGAAACAAATAACGGACATTGCTGATAAGTATCCTCTTTACCTAGAAGCAGGTATTGGCGCTAGCTATATTGGCGATCAAGAAGTCGCCGGTAAAGATATTGGATCAAATTACCAATTTGAAGACAGGCTAGGACTTCTCATGGAACTAGATGAAAGCCAAGACGTTGCACTCAGATACATGCACTTTTCAAATGGCGGGTTAAACAGTGACAATCCAGGTCTAGACTTTCTTAACCTCTCTTACGCATACCATTTTTAGAATTGATAAAGAGGGACAGTGATAAAGAGGGTCAGATCCTGAGGTATCCCCACAAATAATGACTAAAATTCAGTAAGATAAAAAATAAAGGGAACATTCATGACGTTTGGTGATCAGATCTTTCGCCAAAAACAAATGAAGGTTAAACGCCATGA
>NZ_JAAAWP010000016.1 GCF_010500915.1 Alteromonas hispanica | reverse complement strand
CTTGCCGAATAAGGTTTACCATGCGACAGTGGAAAGCTGCACTCAAATGGTACAGCTCCATAGTAGACAGTGCATGGGCCGGAAGCACATGGAATTAAATTCGTGGGGATCCCTCAGGGTCAGAACCGCATTAGCCTTTTGCTTGCCAATATCTCTTCAATTCCTAAGCTAATCTGGATCTGACCCCCTAATATCTAAGCCGCTACACCATCATCATCGCTATTAGCGTAATAGCTTGTTGTGAGTATTTTTTCCAAAATGTAGCGCAATGCCGCATTGATAGGCATGAGCCTCTCGCCAAGTTCATAATCTAACTGCGATAGTCGTTGTCTCCCTAATGCAATCATGGGAGGCCTTACCTTCGCGACGTTTTTATTCTGGCCATCATGACTCAATGTATTTATCGCAATCAGTGCATTAGCGTATTTATCTGGTACTGCATTTTTAATAGGCTTACATACTGATAAGGTTGCTTCGCCATGCTTGGTCGTGTATCCCGCCGCACCGAACATACGGCAAATTCCGGGGCGGTATTCATAAATGCTACAGAAGCCCTCTTTGCCATCTAAACTCGTACGCTGATATTGTTTACAAGCAAACCCGTTGTAATACTCCAAATCATGGTAAACATCTTCAGCCTGACCTGTATCGAATAAATGCAATGCATATGGAAGCATCTCCAATGGTGACACCTCAATATCAGGCTTATTACAACAAGCACCGCACTTTTCAATACAGCTTAACCCTTGAGAGTGTTGGTAGGTACCGAACTCTAATGATAACTCTTGGTAAACATCCATTACTTGATTGGAAAGTTCACGCAGCCTATTCATAATGACTCCGCTAAAAGCAAACTACACAGCGCCCTTAGATACCAGTTATACGCTAGGCCACTGGCAATCATAAAGGCAGTTTAAAAAAGTAAACAAAGTATGCTTCTTCCCCGCTGTAGGTAAGAGTAAGCGTGACGCTTGAAGCAGGGGTTGAATTAGCCAGATTTTATGTCAGTTTTTTAGCCTAGGGAATATTTATTTAAACTTAACATTGGCAATAATAAGAACACGCTTAGCTGTAAGGTACCTCCAACTTTTGTTACAAGAACATTGAGACTTCAACGCCATGAATAAATTAATATCAAGAAATGTAGCCGCATTAAGCACCGTCCTGTTGAGTAGTGTTTTACTAAGTGCGGCTGTTAACGCCAGCATTATCAATAAGTTTCCCGACATTTTAGTCTGTTCGGTAGGTGAAGACGTGAGAGACGCAACATGGCAAGATTTAGTGTTTTACATCAGCGGTACGCAAAAAGACGGCGCTGTTTTATATAAGTCACTCACATCGAACCCTGTATTAATACGCATAAACGAAGCCGGCATTTTATCTGCCCCCAAACTGGCTAACTGCGATAAACAAACCGTTCAAGCCATGCGCGATGCGGGCAGAGCAAAAGACTTTGGAAGCTAGGGTATATGTAGAAAACCGCTTTGCCCGGCCTTAGTGCTTTATAATCTGTGAAAGATTGTATGATGCGCCAGCCAGCGGCGAGTATGCTTCTATTCAGCCCTGCCTTTTAATATCTGACTAGAATAGTCAAACAGCCACGGTGAAAGCGTTTTGTCTTTGCTATTTATCATTGAAAAAAACATTATTCGCTTTTACTCTGCGCGCCTTGTTATATGCGTACATGCGGAGTCTTTTTCATGAAAATTTTCATTGTTATTTTTCTTTTGTGCCTACCATCGCAGATTATGGCTGCCGTGTTACTTAATGGAAACACTATCGAATACACAGGGGACATTACTGATGCGCAAAATACGCGTTTCAAAGATCTACTCGACTCAAATATTGAACGCATTACAAGCATAAGTATAACTAGTGGCGGTGGTAACATTAATGCAGGAATGGATCTAGCTGAGCTTATTTTCAAAAACCAACTCGATATTATTATCCCAACGTTTTGTTTTTCATCATGTGCTAATTATCTCATTCCAGCAGCGAGTAATAAAACATTCGGTACTAATGCGGTAATAGGCTGGCATGGTGATGCCGCTTCTGCGCGCTGGCGAGATGCTGATATTGATGCGATGGTAAGTTCGCTCACGGGTAAAGAAAAACAGGCAAAGTGGTTGGCACTGAGAGCTCACTACGACCAGGTTATCGAACAAGCAAAAGAACGAGAGACCGCACTGTATAAAAAATGGCGCGTTAACCCAGACATAATGCGATTAGGGTTGAAAGGAAATGTTAAAGATGCAGTGTTAGCAAACAAGGCCAGAGGATGGACTTATTCTGTAGATGCCATGGCGTTTTTTGGTATTTCAAACCTGCCACCTTCAGACAGTTGGCAGCCTAAAAGTACATCGTCGTTTCCACTCATTATTGTAAACCATATTCAGTGAGCACTATTTAGCACGCCTCATGTAAATACAAATGCGAGTAATTACCATTTGCAATAGTATGTATTTACCTATACCATCTTCGCCGATTTTTATTAGCGGAGAGTATGTATGCGTAAACGATTCATTCGAAGTACATTATCAGTTTTCATCGCGTCGACCTTAATGGCCTGTGGCGGTGGCAGTGATGGCGGTAACACAGGGCCTTCAGTATCGCAAAGTGAATTTACTATAACGTTGAATGAAGACACTTCAGTTACCGAAAGCATTAATGCAACCGATAACGATAATGACGATTTAGCTTTCGGTGTAAGTGAGTCTCCTCAAAATGGTACACTGCAAGTACAACAAGATGGCTCGTTCACCTACACGCCCAATCAAGATTTTTTTGGCAACGACACCGCACAAATATCAGTGTCAGACAGTATTGAGACGGTGTCAGTAACCCTTTCTTTTACCGTCGAAAATGTAAACGATTTACCTGAAATAGTGACATCGCAAGTGGCAGTATCAAGTGCGGGAGAAACCACAGGGCAAATTGAAGCAATTGATGCGGACGGTGACGCTCTCACGTTTGCTGTTGTAACCCAGCCTAGTGTAGGTGTGGTAACGTTAGATAGCTCAACAGGTGCATTCACTTTCGAACAAAATGAATTAGAAAATGTAGATGCTTCCTTTGAAGTAAGTGTTATCGATGGCATTGGCGACGCGGTTTTAGCGACTATTTCCCTCACCCCCTCTTATGCGTCAAATAGTGACAAAATTGCTTATTATTATGCTTCTGATCTGTCGCATCTTGCGCAAGCAGAAGCGTTTATTACCCGCGAAAACGATCAAGATAAAGTAGCGATAACAGACGCCGATATTACAGCAGATATCTACGCCGAGCTGGCCGCAGGTTATACAGAAGCTGGGTTTGCAGATTTAGCAGAGAGTAATGCTATTGGCAATATTATCGACAGACCCACACGCGCAAGCGCCTACCTCGTGAGCGCTGAAAAGCTTGATGCTCAAGGTAACATTACATTAGCCAATGAATTTCGCAATAAAGCCATCCGTCAATACAATGCCTATATTGCAGAAATAGGGATATCGAATATTCGTCCAGGCGATGCCAGTTTCTATTTAAGCGTGGTACGTAGTTATGTCAACGCCGGCCAACTAGAACAAGCCAGTGATTTATTGTCAGTTATCCGCATTTATGCCGATGCGAATCACAACGACAATGAACCAATGAGTTCTGCCTATGGATTTTTCCTACAGGCCGTAAAAACTTACGTGGAAGAGCAAGTTGATGCTTACTTAAACTCACCCACACAGGCCAACTACGACGCCGCATTTGTTGGCTTAAATTTTCAACAGTCTTTAGCACTTCAAGCAAGCTATCAAGAACGCTCAGGTGAACAATATTATCAGCGTCGCGCCTTTTATCTTGTTGATGCCACGCGCTCAGCTTTTTACCTTAGTCTTACTGGCAGTGTAACCGATACCGCTGAAGCAGAAGAAAAAGCGAAAGAGTTGCTCGCGCAAACACTTAGTCTTTACACTAACGTTGATTACGACATCAATTATACAGCCCAAGCAGATGAATTTGCTGAAGCGACCTTGCGACGCTATCCCACTGGCGTAGGTCTGTTAGCAGGTATCTTCAACGCCCTGTACCCTGAGGTTGTGCAAAGTAACAGCAACGATGGCTTTCTTGGTAATCTCCCACTGAAATTGGTTTTTGAAGAAGAAGGCGAAAATGATTTTGACACCAAACGTGCTTATCGCGATCACTACGCTTTTCAGTTATTCAACGATGCACGCAGTGGACGTGCGCTCGATAGCACAATTTTAGATTTAGAGACGCTTTTCACCACTACTTATGATGACACCGAGTACGCTGTAGAAGCGTTAGTAGAACAAGATGCCAATGATATTTTAGACAAGCGCGCAGCATGGTTGCTTTATTATGGTGGCTTTACTAGTCAGGCACAAAAAGTACTCAATGAAGCCCTTCGTATAATGGGCACAACGCCTTATTTAGAAGACGTTCGATATAACGCCAATAATGTATTAGACGACCAAGGTTGCTTAAGACTAGTAAAACTTGAACAGCAGTTTAGCGCCGACAATACGTTAAACCCGTCAAGCATTGAAGGCTGTACCGCACTTTTAACTACCTATTACAGCGACAACACCTACGTATCAGACGCTAATCGAGTATCGGCGCTGCTTGTGGGTGCATCGATTTACCAACTTGCCGACAATAAAGCACAAGAAAAGGCCACACTTGATAACGCGTGGGCGTTGGCGTCTAGTCTTGAAGATACTGAAACACGGCTTGAACATCGTATAGAGGTAACTAATACGGTGGCTTCACTAGGATATCTTAACGATGCGCTAGCTTACTTTACCGAATCAACCGATGACGTACTTGCCACGCTAGATACCCTTGTGGATTTAACCGAACGCGTTGATATGGTGAATACTATTGTCGATGAACTCGAGTTCGCCTATGAGCCAGATAGTGAAAATAGCTTCACTGGCACCTATCAACTGTTTGAAGCCGTCAAGCGACAGGCAGGCATTCATAGTGATTACGCATCGACTATTGCCGCGTTAAATTCAAAAGCCATGAGCGTTCAACAAACGCTTCTTAACGCCAGCAGCGATTTCGCCGACAACGAAAATCTAGATCTTTATGAGGTATTTATTGAACAGTTTAGTTGGCTTGGTTTTTATGAAAACGCCACTGAACTAGCGCGAAGCAGTATTTATACTGATGCAGATAGGAATAGCCTTTTTGCTGTTATTGCTACTCAGGCTGCGCAACGAGACGACTTTCCCGCGTTTAGTATTGCGAACGTTGATACCGATTTAGATGGTCTACCCAACTTTTTCCTCGACGGTGTCAGTGACGCCGCTATTCAAGCATCAGGACTCATCGCTGACGACGATGCAGATAACGATGGTATCCCTGACAGTGAAGATCTTAACCCGCTAGTGAAAGAGTAAAATAAGGTAAATAATCAGTAATGAGTTACAACGCAGCCCTTTACGGGCTGCTTCTTTCGTTAGCAATAAATACCACTGTTAACGCCAAAGAGCAGCCTCAAAAGCAACATCAACACTGTATAAGCAAAGACGCGTTATCACGCAAAGATAAGCAAAGCATTGCGCAGTGTATTGACGAAACCAAAAACAGCGCTGAAAACAAAAAAATTGAAAAAATTGAAGTCATAGGACAATACGTTGGTTTACAGGTACCCGAAGTGGTTGGTCGATTCGTGCTCGACAGAAACCTTATCAATGCAGCACCGCGCAATGGTGGTGACTTTACAGAACTGCTAGAGCTGCTGCCAGGTATCGAACTGGGTGGCGAGCGCTACGATGCTAACGAGCAAGGCGAAATTAGCGCGCAGCGGGTGTCGATAATGGGTGCCCAGCCATGGCAAACAGGCTTTTTTATCAATGGGGTAAATTTTAACAGCAGACAAGATCCCGAGACGTATCGCGAAGGTGAAGTCCTCATTAACGATGTTGAAGGCTCTACCCAAGCCTTTAATATTAACCAGCAAATTCTCGATTCTATTACGGTATACACCAATAACATTCCCGCACGCTACGGCAGCTTTAGTGGCGGTGTGGTAGATGTGGAAACGCGAGAGGCACGCGCCACAACCCCCACATTTAGCCTATCTTACCGTGGTACGCAGAGTGACTGGAATAACTACCATGTGTTTTTAGAAGAAGACGTCACACAGGGCAATGCCACCGCGCCAACGGAACCCTCTTTTAGAAAACAAAGCTTAAATATGAATGCGGAAATCCCGCTTTCAGATCACCACGGGCTACTCGTATCGGGAAACTATATTAATAGTGAAATAACACGTCTATCGCTCAACCAGCCTGTACTCACTGAAAGAGAGAATATGAACCTGCTGGTAAGTCTTACTCAGCGAAATTTATGGTTAGATAAACTTCAGCTTACGCTGAATTATTCTCCCTATGAGAGCAGAGACCTCATCACCAATGCCAAAAACAGTGATTTTGAAAACCAAGGCGGCGGCATAAATTCAACGTTTCAACTACAGCATGCGTTCGAGCTTTTCACGTTGGACACGCGAATGAGCTATACGTTAAGCGATAATTCCAGACGAGCAAACCCTCACTTTTATCAATGGGCAAAAGCGAAAGGAAAAGCATGGGGCGTTGGCGATCCTACTGAAGAAGTCAGTATTTCTCGCCAGGGTGGTTACGGTGATTTAGACAAGCAGCAAGAGAATCTACTTTTCGACACTACCCTGCGTTTTAACACCTTCTCTGGCCTAGGCGTAGAGCATAACATTGAATGGGGTATACAGCTGCAGCATGAAAACCTCACTCGCAGGCGTTTTTACGATAGCTACATTTACAACTCGCCCGTTACCGGCATTGCTAATTTAGACTGCAGTGGCAATCTTTTCGATTGTGTTGAACTGGGCACCTCAATCAGTATTGCTGAACTAGAAACACAGCTTGGCGCTCCGCTCGACTTCGCAAACCCAGAGCACATTTTAGCTTATTCAAATATTGTCACCACATCCCCGCAGTATTTTTCGATTCGCGCGGTTTACCCTGAAGAGTATTTAGATGTAGGGGTAGGTGTGGCATCAATGCATTTCACCGATTCCATAGAGCTTGGCAACCTCAACATTAATGTTGGTGTTCGGGTAGATCATGATAATTTCTTAAAAAATACCAACATTGGCCCGCGAGTGAGCGGTGGTTACCAACTTTTTGGCAGCGGCGATAAACTCATCACATTTGGCGTCAACCGATATTACGACGCAAACCTGCTTACCTACAAAGTCAGAGAGCAGCAAACGCCGTTTATTTTTCAAAGGCGCGCTGTTTCACCAAACGGGGTGGTACAAGGATGGCAAAACTTAGCTGCGGCTTCCGATTCTCGATTTATCTTCAACGACCTCGCTACTCCGTTTAACGATGAATTCACCATGGGCTGGAAGCAGTCAACCTGGTTAGGTAATTTTTCATTGGAATATACTAAGCGTTGGCAGCGGGATCAGCTTATTCGCGATGGTGCTCCAGTTTATAATGCACAAGATGGTTTTTTCTATCAGGGGCAAACGAACGACGGCAAAGGCCAAAATAGCCGCGTATCTTTCTCGTGGGCAGCACTGTTTGATGTTCACAGCCTATCGCTGAATACAAGCTACATTCTTTCAGAAAGCTTCAGCAGCAACACTGAGCAAGACATAGAAGATGCGCTATTAAACGACCTCATATTCATTCGTGAAACAAATGCAAACGGCGACGCCTTATTTACAGAAACCACTCGAGACAACTTAACCATTATTCAGTCTGAGTTTTCTCGCCCTCTTTCTATTAATTTTGTGTGGGCCGCCAATTGGTCAGAGCAAATTACCACCAGCGTAACAGGCACCTTTAGAACCACCTATGAAGATTATGTGCTTACCGAAGATGTTGCCCCTACCTCTCAGCTAGGGCGTTTTGCATCGCAAATTTCGGTAGAAGAAAGTTTTAATATACCAGTGTATCAGCGGGTTGAATTTCCAAATCGCGTATTGTTCAATGCATCAATAAATTACACACCCCAGGTTGTTGATGACCACAAACTACAGTTTCGCGTAGACATGCAAAATATTTTTGATCAGCGCACTTATGCTGTCGCGCCCGGCATATCAGGTATAGAACTTGGGCGCTCTATTTGGTTTGAGGTGGGTTACCAATGGCAATAGTGTGTTTAAAACAAAAAGTGCCTGTCTCATTAAGAGAATACAAATGATGCCTGTCATATTAAGTAAAGTGACTGTCATATTTAGGCTCTCATTGAGCCACATTCTTTTTTATATTGTGCTGTGTACGCTATTTTTTAGCGCTAATGCTTTTTCAGCCAACACCGCACTACAAAAAGACAATAGTGTAGCGAGTGACACAGCGATGACCATAAAGCTAAACGTAGACGCGTTACGACAACAATATAGTCAACCCCAGTCAAGCTGGCCCTCAGTAATCACTGCTGATAACGAAAAAGCCGAACCACTTGCGCCGCTCACACCAAAAGCGCCACTTGGCTCAGCCACGCTGATAAAATTAGGCAAAACGTTATTTCACGATCCCATTCTCTCTAGCGATAAAACCATATCGTGCGCTTCTTGTCATAACGCAAATACCCTATTTCAAGACGGACGCGGACAATCGATAGGGGTTGATGAGCAAAAAGGCGAGCGAAACGCACCGGCTATTTTGGGTATCGACCATTGGGAAAGCTTTTTTTGGGATGGACGTGCCTCCACGGCATCGCAACAAGCACTTATGCCTATTGTCAACCCAATAGAAATGAATTTGCCCATACCCGAGGCGCTCAAGCGTTTAAACAATAGCCGAGCATACCAAGCTAAATTCAACGAAGCCTTTGGTACGCTGCCCATCACCGCAGATATGCTTGCAACTGCGCTGGTAGAGTTTGAACGGTCTATTCCTGCTCCCAGCACACGATATCAACGCTTTATTCGCGAAGTTGCGAGTGACCCCACAAACGCACACACGCTCTTTACCGACAACGAGCTTTTAGGTCTGCATTTATTTCGTACTAAAGCGAAGTGTATGACATGTCATGAGGGGGCATTGCTAAGCGATAATGAATTTCATGTTACAGGGTTTCATCTTTACGGGAGACGATTTGAAGATTTAGGCCGCGTTAACGCTACCAGCAATAACGAAGATATCGGTAAATTCAGAACACCTTCTCTTCTTGGCGTAACTCATACTAAGCCATGGATGCACAACGGCTTATTTGTTGAATTTACGCCCATGATAATGCAATACAATGCGGGCGGCTTTCGGCCAAAACCCCGAGGCAAATTTAAGCACAATCCACACTTTCCTGAAACCACCGCGCTCATCCAGCCTCTTGGTTTAACAAAATCCGAAATAAGCGCGTTAGTCGACTTTCTACACACGCTTTGACATAAAGGGGGTAAGAGCAACATTATTCGTTCTTACCTCCCAATATTGCGCCAATCTCTCAGCTAATGTGGACCTGACCCCGTTTATCAGGTTATTCTGCGTCCAAATTTTCTTTAGGGCATAACAGTGAAAAAGGTGACGATTTTAGACGGTGGCATGGGCCAAGAATTGATTAAGCGCACTTCTCGAAAGCTAACGCCTTTGTGGTCTGCCGATGTCATGCTGCACGAGCCAAACCTAGTGCGTGATGTGCACGCGGAATTTATAAATAATGGCGCTGAGGTTATAACCTTAAATACTTACACCGCTACTCCACAGCGGCTAACTCGCGATGGCTCAATCGAATTAATTGCGCCCCTGCACTCAGCTGCGATAAAAGCAGCACGAGAAGCCATCGCACAATCGGGTAAGCCTCACACAAAAATTGCTGCGTGCTTGCCTCCACTTGTGGCGAGTTATCACCCTGATGACTCCATGCCCTTTGAGGAAGCGCTGCGCTCATATCAGCAGCTGGTAGAGTTACAAAGCGATGCTGCGGACATATTTTTATGCGAAACAATGTCGTCAATAAAAGAAGCAAAAGCCGCCTGTACCGCCGCAAAAGAAGCGGGGAAGCCGATATGGATAGCATTTTCAGTAAGCGATACTGAGCCTGCACTTCTGCGCGGCGGCGAACGCATAGCTGATGCAGTTAAAGAGTTAAGCCTATTAGAGCCGCAAATGATTTTGCTTAACTGCAGTCGGCCTGAAGCCATCAACGCTGCGCTTAATGAAATTCACTCGTTGTTAGTAGAGCGTGAAATTGCCTTCGGCGTTTACGCTAACGGGTTTAAAGCCGTTGATGAACTGTACCCCGGAGACACAGTAGAGAACTTAGCGCAGAGAAAAGATTTGTCGTCAGAGAAATATGCTGAATATGCTTTAGCATGGGCACAAAAAGGCGCAAGTGTTATTGGTGGATGTTGTGAAATCAGCCCTTTGCATATTAGGGCGGTGAGTGAAGCCCTTAAGAGAAAGATAAATTAAAATGGTAAAACCACATTTAAAAGCAATTTATTATATAAAAACGGCCGTAATAGTTACGGCCGCCCAAGAAATTAACTCTAATATAAGTTATTTAAATTTACGCTCTACGCATTCTGGCCAACATAAATAAGCATAACGCAAAAATAGCGAGCGTTGACGGAGCAGACACCTTTGTTGATTCTAATGTAAACCCATTAATTATTGGATTGTTGTCACTAAAAGGTGCAGCCCCGCCAAATGAAATATTTAACGTGGAGTCTTGTGCAGTAAAGTCATAGCGAATAAATGCTCCAACTGTGGGTATATAAGTTTCTGATGTATTGAGATCTTGACCTTGCGTAATGTACGGAGAAAAATCATCTACTGTTTTTACACCCTCAAAAGACAAATCAAAACCACGTGTACAGCATGTCTCTGCAAACAATAGCTGAAGCGAATACGTTGAACCTACTGTTAGATTCCCTAAATCAATCGTTACTACGTCGTCACGCACTTGTGATCCATTATTTGCACGAGGGCTCCATCTTATAGAGCGCATTACCGTTTCTAAGTTGTTGTCATTCTGGGTGTTACCGTAATTCGCAGTGTGCCAATTAGAAATAGCATTAACAGCACTTATCGAAACGCCAGATACTGAATCGTCGGTAAATGATGCGTCATCAATAGAAAAGCCCCCAGCACCAAATACATTAACTGCATAAGTAAAGTTACCAACAAAATCTAGGCCATCACCGCTATCACCTCCGGTAAAGGTACCGATTGTAATTAATGACGCATTAGCGCCCATACTGAGACACGCCAATATGGCTATAAACATCATCTTGGTTGTTCTAATTGTGTTACCCATGTGCCACTACCTCTTTTAATTATCACAGGACGTTTTTACTAAAGGATAGCAATTTAGATGCCATATTTTTTATTATTAAAATACAATGGCTAATACCGAGCAATGTCTTGTGCAAAGGCATACTGTAAATTTAATTGACACTAAAGGAAGCCAAAGCCGCCTGCATCGTATCGCTTAATGAAATTCAATCGGGGGATGTTGTGAAATCAGCCCTTTGCATATCAAGGCTTTGAGCGAACAGCTAAAGAAATAAAAGGGGGGCGGCCACCTTTAACTCAGTTCATTAATCCCCTTTTTAAGTAAAAGCAGATTTGAGCTAACCTCTATTGTTTTTGAATAAGCAATTGCTACCGCCCCTTTTTTAAACTACCTTTTAGCTAAGTTATATAGAGTTAACGTATGCAAACGAACATGCACGAAGCAAAAAGCAAACTATTCCAACTTGTTGAGTTAGCGTTATCTGGTGAAGAGGTAGTTATCTCTAGAGCTGGCAAACCAGCGGTAAAACTAGTGCCTTTCAAAGACCAAAAAGAACGGGTGTTTGGACAATTCAAAGGGCAAGTTATTGCATCTGACGACTTTGACTCAAAAGAGGTTAATGACGATATAGCGAATTGCCCCCCTGAAAACGCTATTTATATTAGCGCTGCCACCGTTTGGGAAATGTCGATTAAACAACAAATGGGCAAACTTAAAGTACCAGACGATATAGAGTCGCTTATCGAAGAGTTAGGTTTTAATGCACTTCCTATCAGTTTATTTCACGGTCAACAAGCAGGCAAATTACCCATGTATCACAGAGCTCCGTTTGACCGTATGTTAATCGCTCTAGCCCAGGCAGAGGGATTGCAAATATTAACGAAAGACGAATATTTCCCTGATTACAGTGTAAGGTTAATCGACGCCAGTAAGTGATAAAAAGGGGGTCAGAACCGAATTAACGCATTAATCTGGTTCTGACCCCATTTTATTTTTAGTCGGCGTTGAAGAGGTCGCGGCTGTATACTTTTTCTAGCACGTCTTCGATATCTGTAGTTACGCGGTTAGCAACTATCACATCAGACTCTTTCTTAAACGCTTCTAGATCGTTTACTACGCGAGAACGGAAGAACTCATCTTCAGTGAGTACAGGTTCGTAAACTATAACTTCAATGCCTTTAGCTTTAATACGCTTCATAATGCCCTGAATGGCACTAGCACGGAAGTTATCAGAACCCGACTTCATGATGAGGCGGTAGATGCCCACAATTTTTGGATTGCGGCTTACGATAGAGTCGGCGATAAAATCTTTGCGCGTGCGGTTAGCATCTACAATAGCTTGAATCATATTGTTTGGCACTTCGCTGTAGTTAGCTAACAGCTGCTTTGTATCTTTCGGTAAGCAGTAGCCACCGTAACCAAAACTGGGGTTGTTGTAGTGCCCGCCAATGCGAGGATCTAAACTCACGCCCTCGATTATCTGTTTAGTATCTAGACCAGCACGCTCTGCATAGCTGTCTAGCTCGTTAAAGTAAGCGACGCGCATTGCCAAGTACGTATTAGCAAAAAGCTTAATCGCTTCTGCTTCAGTGCTATCGGTAAAAAGAATATCTATCCCTTCTTTGATTGCGCCCTGCTCTAGCAACTTAGCGAATATTTCAGCTCGCTCGGTGCGCTCGCCCACAATAATGCGGCTAGGGTGTAGGTTGTCATAAAGGGCTTTACCTTCGCGAAGGAATTCAGGCGAGAAGATAATATTATCGCTGCCGTGACGCGCTTTAGCCTCTCGGGTAAACCCAACGGGTACAGTAGATTTAATTACCATCACTGCTTTTGGGTTAACCGCCAACACGCTTTTAATTACTGCATCAACGCTGCTGGTGTTGAAGTAATTTGTTTGCGTATCGTAGTCGGTAGGCGTAGCAATAATAACGTAATCCGCATCGCGGTAAGCTACTTCGGCGTCTAGAGTAGCTTCTAAATCAAGCTCTTTGGTGCTTAAGTATTCCGATAGCTCTTTATCTTCAATAGGAGATTTTCGGTTGTTTAGCATCTCAACTTTTTCAGATACTAAGTCAATAGCCTTCACTTCATTGTGCTGGGCTAACAAAACGGCATTTGATAAGCCCACATATCCTGTACCTGCCACAGCTATCTTGTACTTTTTCATTGTACCTTCCATTAAATTCTATCCCATTTAATATAAATTCTTACTTAACCCACTGGGACAAGTTGTTCAATTTGAAATTAGTTCTAGCGTATCAGAACCTTTTTGAATGCGTAAGTTTTTTGCCCCGTGACGTTTTACATTCTTAACTTGCGCGATTATCTCAATTCGCTCTAATTACATCTGCTAATTTATTGGCAAGCAAGTTAGCTGTTTCGTTGTCTTTGGCTTCAACCATCACACGAATCAAAGGTTCTGTGCCAGATTTTCTCAGCACGAGTCTTCCATCCTCACCTAGCTGTTCTTCTACTGCTGCAACGGCCTCTTTTACCGAATCATGCAGCAACACAGAACTCAAATTCTCGTGTCTAACATTTACCATGCATTGTGGTAGCTTGGTCATACCTAACTTTATTTGAGCTAAGGAATAGCCGCTTTTCACTACAATGGAGAGTACCTGGAGCGCAGCAATTATGGCATCGCCGGTGAACGTATAGTCTAGATTGAGTATGTGCCCTGATGTTTCGCCACCTATGCGCCACCCAGTTTCGTTGAGCTTTTCAACTACATACCTATCGCCCACTTTCGTGCGAACAAAAGGAATGCCTAACTCTTTTAGCGCAATTTCTAGCCCAAGGTTACTCATTAAAGTACCTACTACACCGCCTTTATAACCTGTTTGCTTGGCATCACGAGCAATAAGGTAAAGAATTTCGTCGCCATCGATTGTTTCGCCGTTTTCATCAACAAACATAATACGATCTGCGTCGCCATCTACGGCAATACCCAAGTTGGCCTTGTGCGTTTTCACTGCGTCACTTAATGAGGCCAATGACGTGGCACCGCACTCGTTATTAATATTTACGCCATTGGGAGTATTAGCAATGTTAATTACATTAGCGCCCAGCTCTTCAAAAACACTAGGCGCAACTTTGTATGCAGCGCCATTAGCACTGTCTACTACAATTTTTAATCCCTCGAGGCTAAGCTCGGAAGAAAATGTTCCCTTACAAAATTCAATGTAGCGACCGGCTGCATCTTCTACCCTACGGGCTTTTCCTAGCATGCCGGAATCTACACACTTAATGCCATTTTCAATGGCATATTGAAGCTGCTCTTCTATTGCTTTTTGTTGAGCCTCACCTAGTTTGGCACCGTTTCTACCAAAAAACTTAATGCCGTTATCGTAATAAGGATTATGTGATGCACTGATCACCACTCCTGCGTCGGCACGAAATGTTGATGCTAGATAAGCCACAGCAGGCGTAGGGATAGGCCCAGCAAGGGCAATATCAACACCGGCAGCTGACAAGCCTGCTTCTAAGGCAGATTCAATCATGTAACCACTAGCACGAGTATCTTTGCCCACTAGTACTGCTTTTGTGCCATCTGCTGCAAGCACGGTTCCTGCTGCCCAACCCAATTTCATTACAAAATCTGGGGTCATTGGAAAGTCTCCCACCTTCCCACGAATTCCATCGGTTCCAAAATATTTCTGAGACATTACTAATTCCTATAAACACAAAAGGCCACAACTTCACAAGTTATGGCCTTAAAAACGTAAATTACTTGATTATTCAACAGTTACCGATTTTGCTAAATTACGCGGCTGATCAACATCTGTACCTTTAATTAGGGCAACATAATAAGATAGCAATTGAAGGGGCACCGTATACACGATAGGAGCTATGATATCCTCGCAATGCGGAATATTAATCACGCGCATGGTATCGTCGCTTTCAAAGTGTGCGTCTACATCGGCAAACACATACATAATTCCGCCGCGAGCACGTACTTCTTCCACGTTAGACTTAAGCTTTTCAAGCAATTCGTCATTGGGGGCAACCACAATAACCGGCATCTCATCATCGATAAGTGCTAAGGGCCCGTGCTTTAATTCACCCGATGCATATGCTTCTGCATGAATGTAAGAGATTTCTTTAAGTTTCAGCGCTCCTTCCATGGCAATAGGGTATTGCGCTCCACGACCTAAAAACAAACTATGGTTTTTGTCGGCAAACTCTTCGGCAAGTTCTTCAATGACATCAGCAGTATTTAACGCCTCCTCAATTTTACCCGGAAGTGTTTTTATTGCCGAAATAATCTTTTGTTCGGTGCTTTCCTGCAATCCATTAAATTTACCAATAGCAAGAGTGAGCATTAAAAATGCCGTTAACTGCGTGGTAAATGCTTTGGTAGAGGCAACGCCAATTTCTGCCCCTGCTAATGTCATAAACGCTAGGTCTGACTCTCTCACCAGTGATGAGCCTGGCACATTACAAATAGTAAGTGCTGACATATAGCCAAGCTCTTTTGCCAAGCGAAGAGCAGCCAGCGTATCTGCCGTTTCACCACTCTGCGATATAGTTACTAACAGGCTGTTTTCGTGAACTGCCGATTTTCTATAACGAAACTCAGAAGCAATTTCTACCGAACAAGATACATTGGCGTACTCTTCTAGCCAGTAACGAGCTGTCATGCCCGCATGGTAACTGGTACCACAGGCGATAATTTGAACATGTTTAACTTGTTTTAAAATACTTTCAGCACCTTCGCCAAACAATGCGTCTGTACTGTGAATATGCTCAATTCTATCTTTAAGGGTATTTCTGATTACTGCCGGCTGCTCGTGTATCTCTTTAAGCATGTAATGTCTATAACCGGCCTTATCACCCGCGTCATGCTCTACGGTAGACTCGACAATTTCTCGCTCTACCTGCTTTCCGCTTTCGTCAAAGATAGTCACTTCGCGGCGTGTAACTTCGGCTACGTCGCCCTCTTCCAAGAAAATAAAACGACGAGTAACTGGTAATAGCGCAAGTTGATCAGATGCAATAAAATTTTCACCAAGCCCTAAACCAATAACAAGGGGGCTTCCCGAGCGTGCTACTACCATTTTTTCAGGGTCTTCTTTATCAATGACAACGGTACCGTAGGCCCCGGTAAAATGATTTACCGCTTTTTGAACTGCCTGTAACAACGATAGCCCCTCGTCGAGCATATTGTGCACAACGTGAGCAATGGTCTCGGTGTCGGTATCGCTGGTGAAGTTGTAGCCTTGTTCACTTAGCTGTTTACGAAGGGCAACGTAGTTCTCAATAATACCATTATGAACTACCGCCACGCGGCTAGAAGAAAAGTGAGGATGAGCGTTGTATTCTGTAACGCCACCGTGGGTAGCCCAGCGTGTGTGGGCAATGCCTGTTGTGCCTAGTGCAGTTTCGTTCTCAACGGCAGTGGCTAAGTTATTTACTTTGCCAACTTTTCGAATTCGATGCAGGTTACCATCCTTGTCTAGTAGCGCTACACCTGCAGAATCATACCCTCTATACTCAAGCCTTTTTAGGCCCTCGAGCAGTATTTCAACTACATTCCGTTCGGCTACTGCGCCTACAATTCCACACATCCCTTTTACTCCATACTTCGTAAAATAATTTTCAAATTTTTAGGACGTGTATTCTAATCGATTAAAAGCGTATAGCAACTTTCGTGTATAAAAATGGAGGCACAAGCTCGCTCACAAATAAGCACACCCATTCGAGAAAATTAAACGGAAAAAAGCAAAAAGAGAAGAGTTTCCTAAAAGCCTAAATAAACACCCAGTCTATATACGTGCTCGCCCATCGCATCTAAACCGTAGGAGGTCTCTACGCCCCAATATACGCTTCTAAAGCTAGAGCGATAATCAGCGCTAAAATTTAAGCCTGAATTAACAAGCTCGTTCGAGTTTTCTGCCAACAATGCCACCTGAGACCAGCCTAGCGAGGTAGTTAAGCTTTCATCAGCATTCATCAACCAAAACCATTGTGCCGTTAAGCTCTTTGCAGCGCTATTTTGCGCCTTGGTTGCAATAAAATGTGCAAGCGAAGTTTTGTTATCTTGATAGCCGTTGTTGTAAATGTCACTGTTGTAAAAGCCCTGGTCGTAGCGAGTTGCTTCTATTCTAAAAGAGCTATCGTTAATAACCGGGAAATAAATACCGATAGTAGCTGCATTTGGCTGCTCACCGTTATCACCTAGTACCTTTCTAGTAACATGCTCACCATAAATCGAATAGTGGAACCCCAAAACCTCATGGTTATACCTAGCTCGAAGTGCATAACGCCTGTCGGCTTGCGCCTCGCTGAAAGAGGAGTTTTCAGCACTTCCTAAGTTATTAGCGGTAAGGGCCTCAAAAAATTCACTACCCCCAGCATCTCTCACACCGCCACCAAATACGGTAGTGTGGGCAAAACCAAGCGTTATCTGCCTAATGGGCGAAAAGTTAAAAGTTGCGCCCGTTATATATGGCTTGTCTTGTTCAAATATGTCGCCAGAATATATGCCCACTTCATTATTTAACCTTCCTGCAAACACTTCATAATTAATATCGAATGCACTTATTGGCACAACATTGCTAGCCGACACACTAGCGAAAGCTTCTGATTCATTTGAGAGTAGCAACGAGTTAATTCGCCCCACCGACCACCAGCGAGACTTATACCCTATATCAAGTTGTAAAATATCAACGCCAACATGCACCATACCCTGGGCTTTATTCACGTTGTATTCACTGATAACTGCGCTGGCGCTTACGCCTATATTATCGGAGTACATTGCATAACCAGCAGTTTCTAAAAGTAATCTGCTTTCTCCGTCTGCACCAAAATGATATGGGTTGCTAATGCTGTTGTTACTGGATGCCAGCGACACTTGCATTAAGCTAGTGCTAGTTCGCTCTTTGTGATTGCGCAAATAGGGGGCAAGATCTCGATAAAGCAGTGGGTGCGTGGTTTGAATTTTACGCGCCAAAGCAGTAACTTGCGCTATTTTATAGGGCTTATTTAGCGACGCTTCGCCAGCAATAGCACCCAACCTTTCTATCTTTTGTGCAATGTGATTAGGTAAATTTAAGGGTAAGTATGGCGACACCCCGGCACTGTATACAACTTGAGAATATGAAAGACTGATAACAACGCAAACTGCTATCAGTAAACTCGAATTACTAGGGCGCATGAACAACATCCAGTCTGTTAAAATGTGAAACAGTTATTAGTGAGTAAGTTTTAGCTCTTCGGCTTTTTTAGTATTAGCTAACTGCCGCTCTAACCACACTAAATCACATATTTCATCGGTTGGGGCAAAGCCTGTTGGCGCCTTCAATAAAATATCTCGAATTCGCTCATGTTCGAAGTTATGGCATGCTTCATCTAAATTATTTAAAATAATTTCTAATTCAGACCAAGTAAGTTTATTTTCATGGGCTGTCATAATGCGTTCATGGGTAGTGCCTTCCACATTATCACCAATCAATAGCTCCTCGTACAGTTTCTCTCCTGGGCGCAGGCCTGTGCATTGTATTTCAATGTCGCCATCTGGCGTTTTATCATCTTTTACGGTAAAGCCAGATAAGTGAATCATTTTAGTGGCTAAGTCTTTTATCTTAACTGGGTCTCCCATATCGAGTACGAAGACATCGCCCCCCATACCCATGGCACCCGCTTGAATAACTAACTGTGCGGCCTCTGGTATGGTCATAAAGTAACGGGTAATATCTTGGTGGGTTAGTGTTACCGGCCCGCCCTGTTTAATTTGCTTTCTGAATAATGGCACAACCGACCCAGAAGAGCCTAACACATTGCCAAAGCGCACCATGCAGAACCGAGTGTTAGACTGCTCTTCTGCTAATGCCTGCAACACCAATTCAGACATACGCTTTGTAGTGCCCATTACATTAGTTGGCCTAACTGCTTTGTCGGTAGACACAAGCACAAACGTTTCCACATTATTTTTTATTGCCGCTTTAGCTGTGTAAAGCGTACCGAAGATATTATTTCTTACACCTTCCACCACATTATGCTCAACCAAAGGCACATGTTTGTATGCAGCCGCATGATAAACAGTTTGTACGCCGAATGCGCCCATTACTGCTTCTAACCTATTTTGGCGTTGCACAGACCCCATAATAGGCAAAATTTCTACTCTTAAAGAGCGTCTTTCTACATATTGGCTGAGCTCGCGCTCTATTGAGTACAAAGCAAACTCGGAAAGCTCGAACAATACAACTTTTTTTGGTTCATTTTTTACAATTTGACGGCAAAGCTCAGAACCAATTGAACCACCAGCACCTGTAACCATTACCACCTTATCTTTAATATCAGCATGCATAAGCGCTGTTTTTGGTGAAACCGGATCTCTCCCCAAAAGATCTTCTACCTCCACGTCTTTTACTTGGTCTACCTCTACCGCACCTGCAACCACATCGGACATACCTGGAATGGTTTGTACCTTAACCGAATACTTTTCTAACTTTTGGAGGATGTTTTTTCGAACTGATCGAGATGTACTTGGAAGCGCCAAAAGCACTTTTTGAACATGCTCTTGATCAATGAGCAGTTTTAGTTCATCGACAGGGTGTACCAAATGCCCTTCTATCGTGGAGCCTTGTTTGTTTTTATCATCATCGATAAAAGCGACAACCCTATACTCAGCACCATGGCGAAGCGCTAAAGCCAGCTGTCTCCCAGCAGAACCCGAGCCATAAATAATAACTGGCTTTCGTTTTGATGAGCTCACTTTTCCTACCAAGGCGCGTACCACAATTCTACTTCCTCCAACTAGGAGGAGGGAAAATGAAGCAAAGATGAAAGGGACCGTGCGAGGGATATCCACACGCATTAGGAACGAAATACCTACAAGACCCAAACTAGAAGTCGCAACGCCTAATATGATTGCATTGATTGCATTGAGACCAACATAGCGTAAAACAGCTCTGTAAAGGCCTAGCTTTACAAATACAAAAACACTTATCGGGATAAGACTACATATTACCAACCAAGTTTTATTTTCCTGTAGTGGTTCGAAGGAGTCCATTCTAATTATCATCGCTGCCCAGAAAGCAAACAATAAAAATAGCGAGTCGATAACGAGCGTTATTATCCGCTTTTGAGGGCGCGGAAGAGATAATATGGTCTTTACGATAGTATGCAAAATATATTCCTGCTTAAAAACATGCCCACTTAAACGGATACGTCTTAAATATAGTATCTTTGGTTTTTAACGATTACTAGTGCGTAACATAGGGTTAAACACAATAAGATCTATAAAAAATTTGAAGCGTGTCTAAGAACGAACAATAAAAAGAGACCGTTTACCATGATCTCTTTTTTATTAAGTTCCATATATTAAGTGCTTCATTTAATAGGACATAATACTAATTTATGCGAAATGAGTCGCGGCTGTATACTTTTTCTAGCACGTCTTCAATATCTGTGGTTACGCGGTTAGCAACTATCACATCAGCCTCTTTCTTAAACGCTTCTAGATCGTTTACTACGCGAGAACGGAAGAACTCATCTTCAGTGAGTACAGGTTCGTAAACTATAACTTCAATGCCTTTAGCTTTAATACGCTTCATAATGCCCTGAATGGCACTAGCACGGAAGTTATCAGAACCCGACTTCATGATAAGGCGGTAAATACCAACAATTTTTGGATTGCGGCTTACGATAGAGTCGGCGATAAAATCTTTGCGGGTACGGTTAGCATCTACAATAGCTTGAATCATGTTGTTTGGCACTTCGCTGTAGTTAGCTAACAGCTGCTTTGTATCTTTCGGTAAGCAGTAACCACCGTAACCAAAACTTGGGTTGTTGTAGTGCCCGCCAATGCGAGGGTCTAAACTCACGCCTTCAATTATCTGTTTAGTATCTAAACCAGCACGTTCTGCATAGCTGTCTAGCTCGTTGAAGTACGCAACGCGCATAGCTAAATAAGTATTAGCAAAAAGCTTAATCGCTTCTGCTTCAGTGCTGTCGGTAAACAGTACATCTATGCCTTCTTTGATTGCACCCTGCTCTAGCAACTTAGCAAATATTTCAGCTCGCTCGGTACGCTCGCCCACAATAATGCGGCTAGGGTGTAGGTTGTCATAAAGGGCTTTACCTTCGCGAAGGAAT
This sequence comes from Alteromonas hispanica, assembly GCF_010500915.1. Lineage (GTDB taxonomy): Bacteria > Pseudomonadota > Gammaproteobacteria > Enterobacterales > Alteromonadaceae > Alteromonas > Alteromonas hispanica. The sequence goes on along the minus strand of NZ_JAAAWP010000016.1, from coordinate 35,699 downwards.
TCAGGCGAGAAGATAATATTATCGCTGCCGTGACGCGCTTTAGCCTCTCGGGTAAACCCAACGGGTACAGTAGATTTAATTACCATCACTGCTTTTGGGTTAACCGCCAACACGCTTTGAATAACCGCATCGACGCTGCTGGTGTTGAAGTAATTTGTTTGCGTATCGTAGTCGGTAGGCGTGGCAATAATAACGTAATCCGCATCGCGGTAAGCTACTTCGGCGTCTAGAGTAGCTTCTAAATCAAGCTCTTTGGTGCTTAAGTATTCCGATAGCTCTTTATCTTCAATAGGAGATTTTCGGTTGTTTAGCATCTCAACTTTTTCAGGTACTAAGTCAATAGCCTTCACTTCATTATGTTGAGCTAACAAAACGGCATTTGATAAGCCCACATATCCTGTTCCCGCGACTGTGATTTTATATTTTTGCATTCTAACCTTATTTATTTCTTAATCGTCAATTGTAAAAGAGATTTACGTTTTATTTTTTAATAACCAGAGATTGGGGACTAATTAAGCAACTCCACAACCATTGCCTACCTTTCATACTAACAACTGTCAACTTAATTAGTAACTACTGACTCATTTACAGCCTCTAACAAAGCGCTTTCTACACTATCAACTGTTGCGACTCTTGAAAATTTATGATTTGCTAAGTAGGCACAAGCATCCTTCGCTCTACACAACTCTTCCTCGCTTGAGAGGAACTGAGAAATAGCAAGCGCTGCATCTTTGAAATCATTTTGGCTTAACACAAGACCGCACTTATGTTGTTTGATAAATTCCGATTGCCACCCTCCGTAATTTATGGCTACTGGCGTACCGGAAGCCAATGCATCGAAAAGCTTATTAGCTGAGTTATGCCACATTTCTTTAATTGGTCCAAAAAGTGACAGTGCCATATCCGCACCAGACAAAACTTTTACTATTTCTGTCTTTGCAACCGGTGGTAGCAAATACAAATTATCGTTTAATACCCCGGAGGCCATTGCATTATCTTCGATAGTATCTTTTTCCATACCATCACCGATAGCTACAATACAAATCGACTTATCAACCTTTTTTAACTCTTTGGCCAAATTGACTAAATAGCCGACATTATTAATTGCTCCGAAAGTTCCTGCATAAACGACTAACTTGCGACCAGCTACGAATCCAAAGTTAGACTCTAGATAACGATGACCAACACTTGGGTCAACACTGAATAAATCAGTGTCGCAACTATTAGGGGCTAGTACAATTTTGTCCTCATCTATTCCCTTATCAAGAACACCTCTGCACATGCCAGGCGAAAGTCCAACAATACGACTACTATTACTGTATGCAGTTCTTTCTAACAACTGAGCCAACTTAATCAATAATGGACTTTTGAGAGCACCAATGGCGATCGGTAACTCTGGCCAAAGGTCTCGTACCTCAAAAACCAAAGGCTTTTTTCTGAACTTTTTGTAAATAATACCGGGTATGGCAATAGTAAGCGGAGTGCTTGTGGCGAAAACAACATCGCTGCTAATCTGAAGCGACTTTAAAGTAGCACGCAAACAAAAAGATAGAAATCGATATACTCGTTTAGGATAACTAAGTTTGTTCGAATAATCCTGTTTGAGGATATGTAGTTTGAACCCTTCTAATTCTACAAAATTCCACCCTTTTCTAAGGTTTTCTGCATTTGAATAAAAGGCTGAGGACGTAACAAATTCAACCGTATGCCCACGAGCGACTAGCCTTTTAGCTATTTCATACGACCTCGTACCCGCGTTAGAATCGGGAGTGGCAAAGTATTGATGGAGATATAAAATTTTCAAAATTATCTAACCTTGCTTAATTTTTTAAGTAATTGGTGCCAATTAACATTGGTGACAACGCTAGCAAAACGAAATTATCGGAAAGGTCACCAGAAAAAAGTGACCCAATAAAAATCACAAAAAACATGACACTAAAAACATAATTTATATTCAACTGTGATTTAAACCTTCTGATATTGACTACAGACAATGAGAAAGCGAATAAAAGGAGAATTATAGCTATTATACCGATAGCACCGTAATACATGTAAAGCTCTAAGAGAATATTATGCGGATATAAGTAGTATAAATACCACACATGACTAAAGTCTGAGTACGCGCTCCCCGTGAGCGGATTGGTTATATTCAAAAAATCTTTTACAAACAAGTACCGCGTATTATTTTCGAGCGAAAAGTCTAAAAGCCTGCTTGATACATCTAAATTAAGCAATAAAAGCCCACTTCCCACTCCGCAGATTCCTAAGATACATAAAAAACCAAAGGAAAAATAAAAGACCATAAGAAACGTCGCAAAAATAACAACTCCCCCCCGACTACCTATTTCGAAGAGTATATAAAGTACTAGCGTAGTCATAAGAAATTTCATTACTATCTCTTTTCGTAAGGTAGTGTTTGAGTATAGATTTTCAACACTGACAAACGCTAAAATGTATAGTGTTAAAACTATACGATATAAATTATTTGGGCCAAAAAGAAAAGAGAGTCTGCCATTTACTTTTTCACCGAACAACAACACAGCTATGCTAAACACTATAAAAATTAGAATCGTCGGTGAAAAACTTTCTTTTTTTAGCGAGTAACCAAAAATATAGATTACTGTATAAATACATGTAGCAGACGCAGCAAAAAAAGGCCATAACCAGTAGGAAGGTGTGTAGTTTATTTCAAGCTGAGTATTTTTAATTATTGCATAAATAAACAAGCTGAGTACGATGAAACTAGGCAATATAAAACTAATTTTAGGGTACCTTATCACTTTCAGGAAATACGGCGCCACAATTAAGAATATGATAAAGCTTGAAAAAAAAAGAGGAAGCCCGAACAGCGTCGAATTACCGCTAAATGCCAATACAATCAAAAAGCCAAAAATCAGGGTATTCTTTATGTAATCAAAAGACAATAAATACATAGAGAGTTCCAACGGTAAGAATCGCACAAACTGATGACAGTGTTCTCACTACCATGATCGAGTATGTAGCACCTACTACATCTCCTCTTGTGTCGTAAAGCTTTGCCAGCCTACTCTCTATGACAAATACATTAATCAATACAAATGCAGTGTTGAATAGAAAACTACTGTTTGATAGCGTAAGTCGGTATTCAGGTAATATTGAGGCAATTAATAACGGAATTATTATACCCAATAAATTAAAGTAGGTGGCTACTGCATTACTTATACTCAGGGTGTTCCAAACATTTCCAACTCGCTCACTCGCATCTATAATTGCTGTGCTTCGATATCTTCTAGCCATGAGTAAATTCGCAATACAGAGAAAAAACAGCGAAAAAATTAGCGGAACTACAAACTCTCTAAACGCAACGCCATAATCGATCAAAAAACCAAATATGAAATAGTAGCTAACAATGAAAAGTCTATTCACCACCATTATTTTCATCGCGCTATTATAACCCTTCGCTATAGTTCCCTTAATTGACAAGCTTGATTTGATGTAAATTTGATAGTGTTCTAAAGACTGTGCAATAAACAAAAATATAGCCAGTGCCCAGACAGCAATTGTCAATGTTTCTGAATTCATATCTTAATATCTTCTAGTGACAATGAACCATCATCTTTAAGAGTAAGATATTCATAACTAAATCCCAATTTACTGGCCATTGACATGTAGCAGAAGTTCATATGCCCTTTTTCAAAAATTTCAATAATTCTACAATTCTCACCTGCCCACAACATATTAGTGAACCCTGCTCCATGCGCTCCCGCAACAATGTGAGCATTAGTAAATAGCTCAATCTGACTAGCGACTGTTAGCTCCTCACAGCACACTACCATAAATCCTAAGTCCTCAAAAAAAGCCTCAACTTCTATAGAATTCTTTATGTCTCTACTTGGAGCTCTCCTCCTACTGATAAATAGCTTTTTACTCGGTTGGCCTTCATCTTTCCTGCTGACATAATTAGACCTAAGTACTTCGATGCTAAAGGGATGAATATAAGAATCGAACGGTTCCTTAGTGACTAAGAAAGCGTACTCTTGTCGAACCACACAATATTTTGGCACTCTTACTAATTCAAACCTATCCTCGTCAATAAACTGTTTAATCAGTTGCGCTTTCCACGTGACGTCTCCAGGCAAGACAATCCTTAATTTAGGAACGTTGTTCCTAAGCAACAAAAGAATATTCGCTAAGTCCTCAGTAATAAAGTGGTAAAAGTTTCTCTCATTTGCTAGATAACTTATACCTTCGACTAACTGAGATTTTCGCAGAGGCAGCCTCACAAATCCAATTGGTCTTTTTCTGTTGAGTATTGCCTCAGTCGCGATCACTTTATCATCAACTAAATAAGCCAAACCTGTTATGGAGTTGCATTCAAGGTTTTTCAGTAGGTAAGCATCTTTAGCATTATGTGCATAACTATCTCTGTATCCATACTCACACTTAATGCCAGCCGCACATTCAAATACCGCAGGCCCGCTTAGTGTAATTGCCTTTGAGAGACTTTTGATACGATGACGTACATGCAGAATATCGGCTTGTATCAAAGAATTATCTGAAACGAATAATTTGGAAAGTAAGTTTCTACCAAAAGCTAGAAATCTAAGCCTTTGATACAACATTTCTATAACAGATTGCATGTTAAGACCAATTCCTGTCTTTCATATCACTTATATAGTCGTTAAGACTATGAGTTGGTTCCCAACCGAGAGCTCTAGTTTTTTCTGTGATAACTTCAGCAGACATACGATTGCCTTTTCTTTCAGGCAACATCTCAATTTCCCCCCCAAACAACTCTGCAACTTCTTTAACCGTAAACGCCTCATTGCTCCCTATCCCAAAGCCATCACCATGCCCCTTTTCACCAACCAGCACTAAGCCATTTACGATGTCATCGACATGAGTAAAATTACGCACCTGCGTACCAGGGCTAACCACTGTTAAAGGGAGGTTACTCCTCATTTTTTCGGTAAAGAGCGCTATCAGTGTAGCGTATTTTCCTTGGGAGATTTCTCGCCTGCCGTAGACATTATAGAAATATACTATCGCATAATCTAAACCAAACCACTCGCTGTAACATTCGACCAATTCTGTGTTAGAAGCTTTTGACCAACCATAAGGACTTTGAAACTTGCCTAATCCACCATCTCCGAATTTAGTACTGCTTCCAGCATAAACAAGCTTTACTTCATGCTTTCTGCAAAATTGTAGCACTGAAAACGTTCCTCGTTTATTGTACTCCCACACCAATTCAATATCTTCAAAACTTTGCTCTACTCTTGAGTATTCACCAAGATGAAATACCAAATCGGGCACGAAAGATATAAGCTCACTAATCTCAGCAGTGTCACCCTTGATGTAATTTACCTTGTCCACGTGATTCCTTTCGCTTCCGGTGAAATAATTGTCTAAACTGTAAACTTCGTAACTGTGAGTAAGTTGCTCACACAAGTGGCTACCTACGAAGCCTGCTCCACCGGTAACTAAAACTTTTTTCATAACAGTATTTCCTTTCTTTTTAACTTCCACTTCATTCGGATTCAGGAATAATATTCAAGATATAATCGTTAAGGCGTACAAAATCAAAAACAATGTTTTGCTGAGTAAGCCATCAACCTCATAAACTACTTCGGCCACCAAGGCAATTTACTTACTTAAAAGGACCGAACGTTTAGTAAGTAACCTTATAGAGTAGCCTGCGCCAATACAGCGCTAAGCTTATTACACATTGTTACCATTTCTTCTTTTGTTAAGGAAGGGTGTACTAGCATCATCAAAGATGTTTCTCCCAACTCTTTGGCATTGGCAAGCCTTTTTTTTGGTCTCCAGGGGGTATTGTCGAACGCTTTTTCCAAATAGACCTCTGAACAACTGCCTTGCATACAAGGAACTCCCGCTTCAGTCATCGCTTCTACAATTTTATCACGACTCCATCCATGGGCCAGTTTTTCAGGTCGTACGAAAAAATAATGCTTATATTCGGCATGTTCACAATGTTCCGGCACATCCACTCGCCTAATACATGGAAATCGACTCAAAACACGCTCCAGCATACGACCGTGAGATTGTCTAATCTCGGTCCACTTGGTCATTCTTTTTAGTTGAATTCGGCCTATTGCTGCTTGCATTTCCGTCATTCGCCAGTTGGTGCCAAAACTTTCATGAAGCCACCTAAAACCAGGAGGGTGCTGTGTATTGTATACAGCATCGTAACTCTTACCATGGTCTTTGTAACTCCACATGCGACTCCACAATTCCTTGGAGTTAGTGGTAACCATTCCGCCTTCGCCGCCTGTTGTCATTATTTTGTCTTGGCAGAAACTCCATGCACCAATATGCCCAATACTACCAACAGAGCGGCCTTTGTATTTTGCGCCATGAGCCTGTGCACAGTCTTCAATAACGTAAAAACCATGTTTCTTACTCAAAGCCATTATTGCATCCATTTCAGCTGGCATTCCTGCAAGGTGGACGACAATAACCGCTTTAGTATTCTCTGTAAGCACTGCTTCAATGCTCTCGGCTGTAATATTCTGACTATTTAAATCGACGTCGGCGAAAACAGGAGAAGCGCCTGCAGTTACTATGCTGCTCGCAGAGGCAAGAAAAGTTCGGGGGGTCGTTATTACCTCGTGGCCCACACATACGCCAGCTGCTTTTAAAGCAACATCTAACGCTAATGTTCCATTACCCAGAGCAACCGCATATTCGGCATTTGCCCAAGAGGCGAACTCTTTTTCAAATTCTCTTCCCTCAGTGCCCGTCCAATAATTTACTTTATTTGATAAAAGCACTCGGCTTACCGCGTCGGCCTCTTCTTGAGAAAATAATGGCCATGGAGAAAACTGTGAATGTAACATTTTATACTTCCTTAATTTTGGCTGGAACGCCAACTGCAGTCGCTCGTTCAGGTATATCGTTGATAACCACACTCCCAGCGCCAATCACTGAATATCCATTGACAGATACGAGTTGTTTGACCACTGCGCCCGCTCCAACCCAGGCACATTTGCCCACTTCGACTCCCCCAGCCAGCGTCGCATTCGGAGAAATATGGCAGAACTCATTCAACATACAATCATGCTCGACCACTGCACATGTGTTTACGATGACGCCGCATTTTACTTGAGCAAACGCGTTTATGGTAGCGCCAGCCATTACGACAGCTCCCTCAGCTATCATAGCATAACGACTGATTGCAGCGTTTGGATGGGCTATAACTGGGAATCTGCCCCCAGCCTGCTTAAGCTGAACTTGCTTCTGTTGCCGTATAAGATTGTTGCCTATTGCGATACATATTTCATAATCATGTGCACTGTTCAATAAATCAGTTGAGCAACCAATAATTTGCCAATGCTCGACTTTCTCTTTTGTCGGGAAAGCATCGTCAAAAAAAATTACATCGTAACCGTTTAGTTCTGCAATATCTGCGACTACCTTGCCATGACCACTTGCGCCAAGAATTGCGAGCTTACGCATCCTCATTATTACCTTTAAACGGCTCGATAGTTACGTGGCCTTCTGCTGAGATCCCCTCTTTAACGAAAACTTTTTTAATAGTAAGAAATAGAATTTTGATATCAAGCCAAAGAGAACGATTGTCTACATACCAAACGTCAAGCTTAAATTTTTCTTCCCAACTCAATGAGTTTCTGCCATTTACTTGTGCCCACCCCGTAACACCTGGTCGAACCTCGTGGCGGCGCTTCTGCTCGTTACTATAGAGAGGGAGATATTGCACCAGTAAAGGCCTTGGACCTACAAGACTCATATCACCTTTTACCACATTCCAAAGTTCAGGTAATTCATCTAAACTGGAATTTCGCAACTTCGATCCAAACTTTGTCAGGCGTTGACCGTCAGGTAACAAGACCCCATTCTCGTCTCTGGAATCGTTCATGCTTCTAAATTTTATCATTTCAAAAATTTTTCCACCTTTGCCTGGTCGCTTTTGTCGAAAAATTACCGGCGATCCAACGTGATAACGTATTTTAATCGCAATTATAAGGAAAATGGGGGACAATACCGCGAGGCAAAATAGTGCTAAGGTTATGTCAAACAGTCTTTTCATGGAAGAGCTACTCATTTTAGTGATACTGAGGTTAATTTGTGACTATTCAATTGAAGTTAATGTTTCAATATTTTTGATAAGCTTTGTTTGACAACTATGTAGCTAACCACCAGCAGAAATGTCAAGAGTCCCATCACTGTGCATATCAACAAGATCTTTGGACCCTCCTCTTTTTCGGGTATAACAGCAGGATCGATGACTTTAAACGCATATTCATGACGTATCTTTGCTAGCATCATCGTTTGCACTTGTTTTTCAATTAATTGATAAAAAACATTCTTCATATCTGCTAAGCCTGTTGAATCCAATGCATCTTTTAAGTAAGTAATGCTATTTTCGGCATCCTGTACATCATTCGTTCGAATTCTATCGTTCAGTGCCTCCACAATTTTTTTTACAGTTGAACGAGCAAAAAAGGGAGAAAAATGTGTTACCGCCACTTTCACTAATCCAGTGTCTTTTTCCTGTAACACGGAAAGATGCTGCTCAATGAACTTATCATACACTTCAAAGTCGCTGGGCTCTTCAGTTTTAAGCGACTGCGATTTTCGTACCCATCTTTGTTTTTCTGCTATATAAACTGAATTATCAAATAATAATTCATCTCTTTCGCTATCCCACCCCTCAGCAGCCATTATTTGAGGCTTTAAATTATTCGAATTTATAAACTCGCTAATGAATGATCGACTTTGCAATATTTCAAGTGCAATTGTCGCCTTGTTTCCAGAAGTTGTCCCTAAATTAACCCCAGCAAGTGTTGCCAACCCACCTAATTGGCCAGCAAGCAAATTGAGACCATTCCCTTCTGAGTCAGTAACTGGGGATAGTAGCACTTCACTTTTATAAACCTTAGGTAGACTCAGCGAATAAAGAAGGACTAGCAGAGTGCTGAATATAGTAATAAATATTATGGAGTACTTTTTGTCCCAAATGGCATTTATTGCTTCTAGTAGGTCGACCCCACTTTTAAATTCACTATTATCTTTGCGATGTACGTCACTGGATGTTTTATTCAAAATTTAAGCTTCCTACTAAAAACTGTTTATTCCATTAAGCGCTGCAACAGCAATCGCTGTATTATACAGAATTCCAGTTGCAGTGCTCCATAGGCTCAACGTATCTCTATACTCTGTATCTAGCGGCACAACAATAGTATCGCCAGGGGCTAATCGGCTTTCTAACGAATACCAGTTGAACATACTTGGCTGGTATACTGAACCGTTTGCTCGTACTACATAAATTCGAGAGTCGTCTGCACGCGCCTTCAAACCGCCAGAACGTGAGAGATAGTCACTTACATCTACGTTAGGGTCGTATATGTGAGAAGTTGGGTACTGCACCTCACCCAATACAGTCACGCTTTGCGATATTTTGGGCACATAAAGCGCGTCGCCTGCATTTAGCGCAAGGTCTAGCGATTCTTCGCCTGCTATTAATGCAGGAAGGTCGATTACCAAACGGCCTACAGCATCTGTTGTGTCTAACCTATCTTTTAAGCGATTTGCTTCATCGGCAGAGAGGTTTTGCACATCGTCGCTTTTATCAACACTTAGCGAAGCTATTTCGTTTTCAAGTTCCTTTGATAGACGTTCAATTTGTTCTTGTTCACGTATCCTAAGTGATTCGCGAGTAAAAATTGCACCATCTGCAAAAGCAAGTTCTGTTAAGCCGCCAGCACGATGTATCACTGAACTTAGTGTTTCGCCCTCTTGCAGCACGTAAGTGCCCGGGAATTTTACTTCACCAGCTAATTTGATTGTTCGGCGCTCTCGCCATTCTGGAATGCGTTTTATCAATAATGAGTCTAAAGGCTGTAATTTAACCTCATCGCTTAGCGATACTCGCTGATGCGTTAATGCTGCTGTAGATGTGTCGTTAGTTTCAAAGCGCGTTAGCTCTGCATCAAGCATATAACTTGAATCGTTAAGGCCCCCAGCAAGCGATATGAGGGTTTGTTGAGTCATGCCCTCAACAAAGGGGTAAATACCAGGAAAGCGAACATCGCCACTAATTGTAATTAACTGCTGCGTGAAGCCTTTAGCTGACTGCTGTGCAAGTTCATCTACTAGGTCTTCAATTAACTCATCACGCGGATTATCTTTATCAAATACATATAAGCGGTCTAGTGGATGCAGCTTTTCGCTGTTAGTAGTGCTTATATCAATATATTTAAGTTCGGTTTTAAACGTTTCTTGATTAAGTCGAGCCACTAATACAAAGTTTAATTCTGCATCTTGGGTGTAACCCATTGCTGCACGAAGTGCGTTACTTGCCGTAGAGTTTTCGCTTAAAGGGTAAGTACCCGGGTTTCTTACGGCGCCTTTTACTGTAACTACTTTTGGTGGCTCTGCTAAGCTAGTCTGCTCTTTTAACTGGTTTATAACTGGCTGCAGGCGCTCAGCACGTTCCGGCTTGCGGCTGAATACATACACAGTGTCTTTTGCACTGAGCGTTAAGTCTTGCGAGGAATCTTGCTGCGTGAGGTATTGTGAATAATTAACATCGTAGGCTGTTATAGCACCCGTTAAAGGGTCTTCACGGGTAACAAGAACGTAGTTTAAATCGGGCTGTGTTTTAAAATCGTGTATATCGCGCAGTAACGAGCTTAAACGCATGCCCTCTTGCCAACCGTAAACGCCAGGGCGAGCAACATGCCCTAACAGGGTTACGCTATTTTCTAATGCATCTAATGTTGAACTTACGGCAACAATATCACCGTTTTGTATTTTATTTTCTTTGTTATTGTTAAGGTTAACGTTAATAACTTGGCTTAAGCCTTTTGCTGTTATTCGCTGCAGTTTAACAATGCTGCTGTATGCATTAGGTAGCAGGCCGCCTGCAAGCTTTACAACATCGCGTACCGTTTCCTCACCATCTAACTCGTAAATAGCAGGGCGAGGCACTGCACCTTTTACTGATACACTTTTACCCTTTGTAGGAATAAATACTACGTCGCCCGCCATTAAGCTTACATCACCGCTGGTATCGCCTTTAAGAAGCAGGTCGTACAAGTCGAGATTTGCTACCACGTTGCCGTTGCGTTTCACTTCTATATCGCGCAGCGAGCCAATATCGTTCACCCCACCTGCCGCAAAAATGGCTTGGGTAACGGTAGATAAAGAGCTAATTGTATAAGAGGCGGGCTTATAAGCTTCACCCAACACAAAAACGCGTATCGAGCGTAATTCGCCCATTGTTATGTTACTGCGAACACCAATAATACGGTTACTTATTTCAGCGCTTAGCTCTTCACGAACGTTTGCAAAAGTTTGTCCAACTACTGAGTAAGGGCCTAATTTGGGTATTTCAATATCGCCTTGGCGATTTACCGTAAGTGAATAGTCTTGTGATTCTTTGCCGTATATTTGAATGCGCAGCGTATCGCCCGGGCCCAGAACATATTCGCTGGGTACCGGCACGTCTGAAACAGGAGCAAATGTGCTTGGCTCGCCAGCAAACAGTTGGTAGCCAAATGGTTTAAGCTCATCTGATTTTTGCTGTTTGAAGAAGTCGTTTGTTACTTTTTCGCTATTTGTGCTTTCTTCAGTTTCGTTAGGCTGTGCGTTTCTGTTTTCAATTTCTGCGCCGGTTTGCGATGTCATAATAGAGTTATCTAACTCTGCATCGTTCCTGCGAGTAGTACCTCTTTCGCCTACAAGCTCGTTAAGCGTAGGAGAAGGCTGTGAGTTTGCACCAGATTGCTGAGTTAGCGCATCTAGATCTACGCCGTATTGCCGAGCAAGCGCTTCTTGCTGCGCTCTGGGCAATTTTGAAAACATTTCAATTTGTTCTGGCGTAGGAGTGGCTGCAGAGACTTGCAACGCTACAGTAGCCATTAGCGATGCAATGAGTAAACACACTTTTTTCACATTTATTCCCTTTATCTTTTGCGGAATTACCACAACGAGCTTCCCGAGCAAATCGACCGTGTGCCGACCGTATGTTTTCGGAGGCCGCATTCTACCTATTTAAACCTGAAATTTCCAACCGTTAATAATTAAAATTCAAGTGGATCACCATTTTTTCAGATTACGAACAAACTTGTGAAGTAGGAAGTTTTGTAAGAAGAAATTCAGGTAAGCATAGGATTTATAATTATGCTTACCTTTATAGTAGTTTTTAATGATAGTAGTTTTTAATGATTTAGCTCAATGGCTATTTGGCTACCCGCCCATATCTATCAGAAAAACGAACAATATCGTCTTCGCCTAAATAAGCGCCCGACTGGACTTCAATTAGCTCTAGTGGAATTTTACCAGGGTTTTCTAGCGCGTGAACTGCGCCGATAGGGATGTAAACCGACTGATTTTCAGTTACTAAAGTAGTTTTTTCATCTATGGTTACATTGGCGCTGCCGGATACTACAATCCAATGCTCAGCGCGGTGATGATGCATTTGAACTGAGAGTTTTTCGCCTGGTTTAACTGTAATGCGTTTTACTTGGAAGCGTGAACCGCTGTCTATAGAGTCATAGCTTCCCCACGGGCGAAATACTTCGCGATGAAATTCAAACTCTGGGCGCTTTTCGGCTTTTAGTTTGTTTACTACTATTTTAATGCTTTGTGCGTCGTCTTTGTGGGCTACCATTACGGCATCTTTCGTTTCTACAACTATCACGTCTTCTAGCCCGATTACAGAAACTAAACGCTGTTCTGCGTTCACATAACTATTTTTCGTGTTTTCTAAAATTGTATCGCCAACGGTAGCGTTGCCGTTTTCATCTTTTTCAGCGGTTTCCCATAGGGATGTCCAACTGCCTACGTCGCTCCAGCCTGCATCTAGCGGTACCATAGCGGCGCTATCGGTTTTTTCCATTACCGTATAGTCGATAGAATCGTCTGGGCAGGTTGCAAAAATATCGTGGTCTACGCGGATAAAGTCTAAGTCTGGTGTTTTAGTGTCGATAGCGCGCTTACATACGTCTAGCATTTCAGGGTTGTATTTGGCCAGCTCTTCTAAGTAACGGCTGGCCTTGAACATAAACATGCCGCTATTCCAAAAGTAACTGCCAGAATCGACATATTCTTTGGCTGTTTCTAATGCTGGCTTTTCAACGAATTCGGCTACTTCGAACCCATCACCTAATTCGCTGCCCGCCTTAATGTAACCATAGCCTGTGTGCGGCTTATCTGGCACTATACCGAAAGTAACAAGCTTACCTTCTTCGGCTAACTTTTCAGCTTTTTCGATAGCGTTGTGGAAAGCTTGGTTATTTTGAATAAGATGATCTGCTGCTAGTACAAGCAGCACTGGGTCTTCGCCGTCAATAGTTGCGTGCAAAGCTGCTAATGCGATAGCTGGCGCTGTATTTCGGCCTACTGGCTCTAGTAGTATGCCGCCATGGTGAATATCTTTTTGGCGCAGCTGTTCGGCCACTAAAAAGCGGTGTGCATCGTTACAAATGAAAATTGGGCTTTGAGCTTTGGTGCCATTTAAGCGGGTTATGGTGTCTTGCAGCATGGTGCTGTCTGATGTTAACGACAAAAACTGCTTTGGAAGTGCTGCACGAGACTTTGGCCATAAACGGCTACCAGAGCCGCCAGCTAATACTACTGGTTTCATTGTAATATCCTTGATGTGTGGGTGTTGTGCCCGCTTCCTGAAACTTGAACGTATTTAAGAAGTATACAAAGGTTTGTATTGCGATGAAATGGCAAATAGTTGGGATTAATAAAAATGGGGTCAGAACGAAAGTTCTGACCCCATTTTTATTTGAGTTTAGTTGTGGGATGCACAATTACTCAGCACGAATAAGCGCAAGCACCTCTTTGGTTTTTTCTTCCATTAACGGAATATCACCCTTACTTTCAACATTTAAGCGAATTACCGGTTCGGTGTTCGACTTGCGTAAGTTAAAGCGCCATGTGCCGAACTCTAGCCCCAAGCCGTCCGTAGTATCGATAACGCTGGCAAGCGGTTGATATTTGCTGGTTACACGCTCTAGTGCAGCATCGGCATCTTTAAGCTTGCTGTTAATTTCACCTGATGACGGAAACGCTTTTATACGCTCTTTTACCATGCTGGCAAGAGTTTGCTTTTTCACGCACACAAGTTCGGCAATTAAAAGCCAGGGGATCATGCCCGAATCGCAGTAGGCGAAGTCGCGGAAATAATGGTGAGCGCTCATTTCACCGCCGTATACGGCATCTTCTTTACGCATACGTTCTTTAATGAAGGCATGGCCGGTTTTCGATTTTATAGGTTTGCCGCCAGCGTTAGCCACTATGTCTTCGGTGTTCCAATAAACGCGTGGGTCATAAATAATTTTGCTATCGGTGCTTTTTTCAATAAACGCTTCGGCAAGTAGACCTACTATGTAGTAGCCCTCTATAAATTCACCGTCTGCATCGAATAAAAAGCAGCGGTCGAAATCGCCATCCCACGCAATACCAAAATCAGCGCCTGACGCTTTCACTGCATCGGCGGTATCAGCACGATTTTCTGGTAGCAGCGGGTTAGGAATACCGTTAGGGAAGGTACCGTCTGCATTGTGATGCACCTTAATAAATTCGATAGGTACGTTTTTATCGTGCATAGCCTTTTCTATTGCATCTAGCGCCGGGCCCGCAGAACCATTACCCGCATTAACCACTATCTTAAGCGGGGTAAAGTTATTTAAGTTCACGTAAGAAAGCATATGTTCTACGTATTCGTTCATACAGGAGCTTTCTTCATACTGCCCTGAGTTCGATAGCAGGTCTTTACGGGTATGCGCTTTGCCATTGAAGAACGCATCGGCATCTACGGTTTCATTGTTGAAGTAGTGGGCCGAACGACCATTAACGAATTTATCGCTCAACTCTTCTGCGCGCTCTTTAATTGCATTAAGCCCAGTATCGCCGCTAATAGGAATAGAGCCCGCTTTTACTAACTTCATGCCGTTGTAGTTAATGGGATTATGGCTCGCTGTTACTTCTATCCCTCCATCTACGCCTAAATGCTTGGTAGCAAAATAAATTTCTTCGGTACCTGCCATGCCAATATCGGTAACCTTTGCGCCAGCATCGATAAGCCCTGCACTTAATGCTAACTTCAGCGGTGTAGACGTTAAGCGCACATCGCTGCCCACTACTACCGTTTTGGCATCAAGTTCTGCTGCAAAGGCATAGCCTATACGATAGGCTACTTCTTCAGTTAATTGAGAGTTAAGTTCGCCACGAATGTCGTAAGCTTTAAAACAGGTAATTGGGTTGGCCATTGCTGGGTCTTTAATCCTTTATTGTGGTGGAGATAAATTAACTGGGTAGCGTTATGTGCTGCATGCCGTGTTTAGTGACTGGCTATATTCGCCAATTACGCCTTTTTATATTAAATCATTTAGGAGGTGATATTGCTATGTGGAATATTTTAGCTCTCAAGGCTAATCATATTCACCAATAGACAAACTTGTACTTGCTATCACCAAGCTATTACTATGCTACTCTTCGCCAGGTAGGTATTTCTCTAACTTTTCTTGCAATGTATTAAAGCTTAATGGTTTGAGGATATAACCGGTTACTCCAGCTTCCATAGCATTAACTATTTCGTCGTGTTCGCTGTTTGCACTCATTATGAACACATCGGCTGATGACAGCTTTTCACTTTGCCGGATTTCCTTTAACAACGTTATACCGCTCTTGCCACTCATCTCCGAATCGGTGAGCACAAGCTTATACGGTTTATCAGAATCTGCAGCATCGTTAAGCAATCGCCATGCTTTTTCTGCGCTATTAACACCATCCACTTTTTCAAAGCCCATTTTAGCCAGCATGTCGGTAACGGTGTCTCTTATTTCTTGGATATCCTCTACAACCAATATCTTGGTATCCACTAGAGTAGAAATTGAGTCGTTTTGACTTTCAATATGATCGTTCAACTTGTTATATATGGATACTAGAACCATGAGTTCAGAGCCGCTTTCCGGCTCATTTGTACTGTTTTTTTCGTCGTGCTTTTTCCGCAATTTTTTTAATTTTTTACTGATTATTCGCTTGCATAGCGTGGCTTCTTTTATTGTAAACATTGCCTATTCCTATGGTTGTTTTGCCGGTGGTTTATTATGCCTGTCACTTTAGTGCTCTTTCAAAGTTGAGGGGCTTAACCCAGTTACAACACAGAAGTAGCTCTGAACTTGCTTATCATCTTTGTTCAGTAACTCCATTTAGCAAACCCAGTACCTGACTTTTGTTTGATTGCGCTTGCGCCCTTATGCTGATACTCGCTTGCTCTACAATTTGGCTTTGAGTTAGTAATGCGGTTTCTTTTGCAAAGTCGGTATCTGCAATTCGTGAGCGTGCAGCGCTGGTATTTTCGCTGGCAATGGCGTTTACACTTAGCGCCGATGTCATCTGATTTATTTTGGCGCCATAGAAAGCACGACCTGCGCTTACAGAATCGATAGCGCTATCCAAATGACTGAGCGCTTCTTCCGCAGACTGAGCACTACTTATCGACGTATTTTCTAAACCCAAGTCGTCTAAAGATGCTGGGGTTTTCTCTACATCAATAAACTGTGTACCCTCGCCTAGTTGGTTGGTCGCGGTTATGTTTACAGGGCCTAAACCGTAGGCGAGTTCACCTTCATCGCCCAACGAATCCCATGTTGCGGAAACAGTAAACGAACCATTTCCGATAACGGAAATAATCAGCGGTTGTGAGTTGCTCGTTATTGTCAGCGTCTCATTGAGATTACTTGGGTTTTGATCGCCACTGAAGGTTATTGCTGTGCCGTCGATGGTCGCACTGCCACTCGTAAGCAAGTCGCTATCATCGTATGCCGCATTCCCGTTGTAGCCGTTTTCTGTAAGGAAAAACCGGTTTTCAAGATCGGCGGCTGACGAAATATTATTCGGGTTGCCGCTCCATGTTGTGTTAGTAATCGGTGTACCAACAAGATGCTTTCCGCTTGTGGTAAAGACTTGTATATCGTCATTAGCACCGTTGTCGTTTAAATTTACCTGAACGTTGCTAGAGCCTGCGGGAATATAGGCAATAGAGCGCAGGCCACTGCGTAGCGACTGCGATACTCCTTGAGAAAACTTATCGCCAATAGACGGTACATTATCACTCAGCAAATTCGCATCACCCACTAAGGGCAAACGGTTGAACACTTCAGTGCCATAGGCAATGGCATTTAGTTCAAGCTTTAGCGCTTGGAATTCTTTATCAAGTGCTGCTCTGTCGTTTTTACTGTTAATACCATTTTGAGATTGGATAGATAGTTGCCGCATTCGCTGTAGTATAGCGGCAGATTCCTGCAGCCCGCCTTCAGCTACCTGCGCATAGCTAATACCGTCATTAAGGTTTCTGTTTAGCTGAGTGTAGGCATTTCGCTCGGAAGAAAGTCGGTTTGATATTTGCAGCCCTGCGCTATCGTCGGCCGCACTATTAATGCGAAGCCCAGAACTTAAGCGTTCTAACGAGGTGGCAACCACATTACTTCTGAAGGTTGATAATCCAAGAGATTGAAACTTACCGGATACTGATAACATGTGCTTCCTTGATGAATGTTGGCAGTGCGCTGTATTTGCACGGCATATTTTGCATGCCGATAAACCTATAGTTAGTTTTTGTACAGCAAACTACTTGCCAATAATTCTGGAAGTGATCGGTTGAGATGCTCAAAACCAATGAAGGTACAATGAGACTAGTGACTGCTCTTATACTGGCCAAGGTTTTTTAATCAGAACAGGCGAAGTAGAGCGTGGAGTATTAGCGCAGGAAAGGTGGATCTGACCCCGTTTATTTTGGATAAAAAAAGGGGTCAGAACTTTCGTTCTGACCCCTTTTTCTTTTCGAGTATTAATTACTCTTCAGTTGCTTCTACTACTTCTTCTTCAGCTTCAACAACTGGACGGTCAACTAGCTCAACATATGCCATTGGGGCATTGTCGCCTGCACGGAAACCGCATTTAAGAATGCGAGTGTAACCGCCTGGGCGTGCTTCGTAACGAGGACCAAGCTCGTTAAACAGTTTACCTACAACCTCTTTATCACCTGTGCGAGCAAAAGCTAGACGGCGGTTTGCAACGCTGTCTTCTTTCGCCATAGTGATTAGTGGCTCGATTACGCGACGTAATTCTTTCGCTTTTGGTAACGTAGTTTTGATCACTTCGTGCTTGACCAAAGAACCGGCCATGTTTTTGAACATAGCTTGACGATGGCTGCTGTTGCGATTCAACTGACGACCACTCTTACGATGGCGCATAGTTTTATCCTTCTCTACAAATCAGTTTGATAAAAACCTGATTAATCTTTTTCAGCGATGCTCTCTGGCGGCCAGTTTTCTAGGCGCATGCCTAGAGACAAACCACGAGATGCTAGAACATCTTTGATTTCAGTTAGCGATTTCTTACCAAGGTTAGGCGTTTTAAGTAGCTCAACCTCAGTGCGCTGTACCAGGTCACCAATGTACTGGATAGCTTCTGCTTTTAAGCAGTTAGCAGAACGTACTGTTAACTCTAAGTCATCAACTGGGCGAAGTAGAATCGGATCGAATTCCGGTTTTTCTTCTTTCGCTTCTGGCTCAGATACATCACGTAGGTCTACGAATGCATCAAGCTGTTCAGCTAGAATGGTTGCAGAACGGCGGATCGCTTCTTCAGGATCTAAAGTACCGTTTGTTTCCATATCGATGATTAGTTTGTCTAAGTCTGTGCGCTGTTCAACACGAGCAGACTCAACAGTGTATGCAATGCGCTCTACTGGGCTGTATGAAGCATCAACTAACAAACGACCAATTGGACGATCATCTTCTTCAGAGGAGCGACGGGTAGAAGCTGGTACATAACCGCGACCCATTTCTACTTTAACGCGCATGCTGATTTCAGCTTCGCCAGTTAGAGTACAAATAACATGGTCGGGGTTAACAATTTCTACGTCGCCATCATGCTGAATATCACCAGCAACAACAGGGCCAGCGCCAGATTTCACTAGAGTTAGAGTTGCCTCAGTTTTACCTTCAAGGCGAACCGCTAAACCTTTAAGATTGAGCAAGATTTCGATCACGTCTTCTTGCACACCTTCTTTGGTGCTGTACTCGTGAAGAACGCCATCTATTTCTACCTCGGTCACTGCACATCCTGGCATAGATGACAGTAATATACGACGTAGGGCGTTACCTAGAGTGTGGCCAAAGCCGCGCTCTAGTGGTTCCAAAGTTACTTTGGCACGAGTAGGAGAAACGTTTTCGATCTCTACTAATCTCGGTTTTAGGAATTCAGTCACAGAACCCACAATGCTTCCTCTTTAGTTGGCTTTACTTAGAGTAAAGTTCGACGATCAACTGTTCGTTAATTTCAGCAGACAAATCAGTTCTTTCTGGAACGCGCTTAAAAGTGCCTTCCATTTTAGTGCTGTCTACTTCAATCCAGGTTGGCTTCTCACGTTGGTCAGCCAGTTCTAAAGCAGCAACGATACGCGCTTGCTTTTTCGCTTTTTCACGAACAGAAACCACGTCTTCGGCAGAAACGTTAAACGATGGAATGTTCACAACTTGACCATTTACCATGATCGCCTTGTGGCTTACTAGCTGACGTGCTTCAGCACGTGTACTAGCAAATCCCATGCGATAAACCACGTTGTCTAGACGCTGCTCTAAAAGCTGTAGCAAGTTTTCACCTGTGTTGCCTTTTAGACGCGCAGCTTCTTTATAGTAGTTGCGGAATTGCTTTTCCAGTACGCCGAACATACGACGAACTTTTTGTTTCTCACGCAGCTGAACACCGTAGTCAGACAAACGGCCACGACGGGCACCATGCTGACCAGGCGCTGTATCGATTTTACATTTAGAATCGATTGCGCGAACGCCGCTTTTAAGGAACAAGTCAGTTCCTTCGCGACGGCTAAGTTTGAGTTTTGGACCCAAATATCTTGCCATGATCTTTCTCCAACTGTCCGTCGATTAAACGCGACGTTTTTTCGGTGGACGACAACCGTTGTGAGGAATAGGTGTCACATCGGTAATATTTGTGATCTTATAACCAGTAGCGTTAAGAGCACGGATCGCAGACTCACGGCCTGGACCTGGACCTTTTACGAACACTTCTAGGTTCTTAAGACCGTATTCTTGTGCAGCTACACCTGCACGCTCAGCAGCAACCTGTGCAGCAAATGGGGTAGATTTACGTGAACCACGGAAACCTGAACCACCAGATGTCGCCCATGCTAGTGCATTGCCTTGACGGTCTGTAATAGTCACAATTGTGTTGTTGAAAGACGCATGGATATGAGCCATACCGTCTGCAACCTGACGTTTAGCGCGCTTACGCGTACTACGAGCTGGTGCTTTTGCCATAACTTACTCCCCGCTTACTTCTTAATTGGCTTACGAGGACCTTTACGGGTACGCGCATTAGTTTTAGTGCGCTGACCACGTAGAGGCAAGCTACGACGGTGGCGAATACCACGGAAGCAACCCAGGTCCATCAAACGTTTGATGCTCATAGAGACTTCACGACGTAAATCACCTTCAACAGTGAATTTCGCCACTTCGTCACGAAGCTTATCGATAGTAGCTTCGTCTAGCTCTTTGATTTTTGTATTTTCTGCAACACCAGCACCCGCACAAATGCTTTTCGCACGTGTGGGGCCAACGCCGTAGATCGCTTGGATAGCGATAACAGCATGCTTGTGCTCAGGAATGTTAATGCCAGCGATACGGGCCATTAACAGCACTCCTCTTGTTTAATTGTCGACGACCTAAAAAGCCCGATAGGATACTCATCCGTCGACCAAATTGCAAATTTAGGTTCAAAATACCCATAAACAAAGCTAGCAGAACCCGATAAGTATAATTCGGATTCTGCTTAGTAGCCTTGCAAGTATTCTTTACCGCTTAGATTAACCTTGCCTTTGCTTGTGCTTTGGCTCTGTACAAATTACACGCACAACGCCGTTGCGCTTGATAACTTTACAGTTACGGCAAATCTTTTTAACTGATGCACGAACTTTCATTACATCACTCCCCTATCTTTACTATTAAGGGGCTAACTTAACGGCCGTAGCCTTTAAGATTAGCTTTCTTCAGAACAGACTCATATTGACTACTCATCAAATGCGTCTGCACCTGTGCCATAAAGTCCATGATAACCACCACGATTATGAGAAGCGACGTACCACCGAAGTAGAACGGCACATTCCAGGCAATTAGCATAAATTCAGGCACTAAACAAATAAAGGTTATGTACAGTGCGCCAGCCAATGTGAGGCGAGTCATTACCTTATCTATGTAACGCGATGTTTGTTCACCCGGACGAATACCAGGAATGAACGCACCAGACTTCTTCAAGTTATCTGCTGTATCACGCGGGTTGAAAACCAACGCCGTGTAAAAAAAGCAGAAGAAGATAATAGCTGCTGCATAAAGCATTACATATAGCGGCTGACCTGGAGATAGCATTAATGCTACATCCTGCAACCAAGCTGTTGATTCATTCTGACCGAACCATCCTGCGATAGTTCCTGGGAACAGAATAATACTGGAAGCAAAGATTGGTGGAATTACACCAGCAATATTGACCTTCAATGGTAAATGCGTGCTCTGCGCTGCAAAAACCTGACGGCCCTGCTGACGCTTCGCGTAGTTTACCACAATTCTGCGCTGTCCGCGCTCAACAAATACCACTAGGTATGTAAGCGCAATAACAATCACAGCAATCAATAATAGGAACAACAGATTAATGTCGCCCTGTCTTGCTTGCTCTGCCGTTTGGCCTATTGCTGTAGGTAAACCCGCAACAATACCAGCAAAAATCAAGATTGAAATACCGTTACCGATACCTCTTTCAGTAATTTGCTCACCTAACCACATTAGGAACATAGTTCCCGTGACTAGACTCACTACCGCTGTAAAGTAGAATCCGAAGCCAGGGTTCAATACCAATCCATTAATTAGGTTGGGCAGACCAGTCGAGATACCAATTGACTGGAAAATCGCAAGTACAAGCGTTAAATAACGCGTGTACTGACTGATTTTACGACGGCCTGCTTCACCTTCTTTTTTAAGCTCTACCATCGGTGGATGAACCACCGAGAGCAACTGCATAATAATGGATGCAGTAATGTATGGCATAATGCCCAAAGCCAGAACGGATGCACGCTCAAGCGCACCACCAGAGAACATGTTAAACATTTCTACAATGGTGCCTTTCTGTTGCTCGAACAAGTCAGCAAGTACAGCTGGATCGATGCCAGGGATAGGAACATAAGAACCTAGTCTGAAAACAACAATCGCACCTAGTACGAACAACAATCTTGCTTTAAGCTCACTCAAGCCGCTTTTAGCGCCTGAATCCAATCCTGGTTTAGCCATCTAGCTTATTCCTCTACTTTACCGCCAGCAGCTTCAATCGCTTCTTTAGCGCCTTTAGTAACCTTTAAACCGCTTACTGTTACAGCTCGTGATACTTCACCGCTCTTAACTACTTTTACAAACTGCATTTCTTTCTTAACAAGACCTGCTGCTTTAAGTGTTTCAAGAGACACTGTATCACCGTCAACTTTCGCAATTTCTGCAAGCGTTACTTGATCAGTAACAAAGCTCTTGCGTGAAGTGAAACCGAACTTCGGAAGACGACGCTGTAAAGGCATCTGACCACCTTCGAATCCTGGCTTAACGCGGCCACCTGAACGGCTTTTTTGACCTTTGTGACCTACGCCACTCGTTTTACCAAGACCTGAGCCGATGCCTCGACCAGTACGCTTACCAGATTTATGAGCCCCTGGTGCAGGAGCAATAGTATTTAAACGCATGTTCTTACTCCTCCACTATCTCGACCATGTAATGTACACGGTGGACCATGCCACGTACGGCTGGGGTATCTTCCAGTTCACGAACATGGTTGATCTTACGAAGACCTAAGCCTTTAAGCGTAGCTTTGTGCTTAGGCAGTCTGCCGATAGCACTTTTAGTTTGCTTTACTTTAATCGTTGCCATGTCTGATTACCCCAAAATTTCATCTACAGACAATCCACGTTTCGCAGCAACTTTCGCTGGAGAATTCATCTCTGTCAGCGCGTTGATTGTTGCACGAACAACGTTGATTGGGTTTGTAGAGCCGTAACATTTTGAAAGTACGTTTTGTACGCCAGCTACTTCAAGTACTGCACGCATTGCACCGCCGGCGATGATACCGGTACCTTCTGATGCAGGCTGCATGTAAACTTTAGAGCCAGAGTGACGACCTTTAATAGGGTGCTGTAACGTATTGCCGTTAAGGTCTACGTCAACCATGTTGCGACGTGCCTTTTCCATAGCTTTCTGGATTGCAGCAGGAACTTCACGTGCCTTACCGTAACCGAAACCTACGCGACCGTTACCGTCACCCACTACTGTCAATGCAGTGAAACTAAAGATACGACCACCTTTAACCACTTTAGATACGCGGTTTACGGCAATCAATTTCTCTAGAAATTCACCATTTTGAACGTCTTGTTTAGCCATTATAAACTCCTAGAACTGAAGACCAGCTTCGCGAGCTGCATCAGCTAATGCTTTAACGCGACCGTGGTATTGGAAGCCACTACGATCGAAAGCCACTGCTTTAATGCCTTTCTCAATAGCGCGCTCTGCGATTGCTTTACCGACTACCGTCGCTGCTTCAGCGTTACCTGTAGACTTAAGACCCTTCGCAAGATCTTTCTCAACAGTTGAAGCCGCCGCTAATACTTCAGAACCGCAAGGAGCGATTAGCTGAGCATATATGTGGCGAGGTGTACGGTTAATTACCAAGCGATGCGCGGCCAGTTCACGAATTTTTGCTCGTGCGCGAGTAGCGCGACGAATGCGAGCTGTTTTCTTATCCATCGTATCACCCACCTACTTTTTCTTAGCTTCTTTACGACGTACGTTTTCGTCAGCATAACGAACACCTTTGCCTTTGTAAGGCTCTGGTGGACGGTAACCACGAATGTTCGCCGCAACCTGTCCTACCACCTGCTTATCGGCGCCTTTGACGACGATTTCAGTTTGGCTAGGAGTTTCAACGGTAATGCCTTGAGGCATTTCGTATACTACAGGATGAGAGAAACCTAGCGTAAGGTTAAGCTTGCTACCTTGTGCTTGTGCACGGTAACCAACACCATTTAGCTGAAGCTTTTTCTCAAAACCTTGTGAAACACCTTGAACCATTGCGTTAAGAAGTGAGCGAACAGTACCAGCCTGTGCCCAGTTGTTTGCGAAACCTTCACGAGGAAGTGCTTTCAACTGGTTCTCTTCTTGTACAACTTCAACAGCGTCGTTAAAAACGCGGCTCAATGTGCCTTTACTACCTTTTACAGTAACTTCTTGACCAGAGATAGAAACTTCTACACCTGATACCAAGTCTACTGGGGCTTTTGCTATACGTGACATTTCAACTCCTCCGTTATGCTACATAACCGATGATCTCACCGCCCATGCCAGCGTTGCGCGCTGCACGGTCAGTCATCACACCTTTTGAAGTCGACACGATAGCGATACCCAAGCCACCCATAACCTTTGGAAGCTCATCTTTTTTCTTATAGATGCGCAGACCGGGGCGACTTACGCGCTCGATAGTGTCAATTACTTGCTTGCCTTCGAAGTACTTAAGCGTAACTTCTAAAACAGGCTTAACGTCACCAGATGCAGCGAAGTCTACGATGTAACCTTCTGACTTCAATACTTCGCAGATAGAAACGCGAAGCTTAGAAGACGGCATAGTTACAGAAACTTTCTGTGCCATCTGGCCGTTACGGATGCGGGTAAACATATCCGCGATAGGATCTTGCATACTCATTATCAGCTACTCCTTACCAGCTGGCTTTCTTAAGGCCAGGGACTTCACCGCGCATCGCTGCTTCACGAAGCTTAATACGGCTAAGACCGAATTTGCGTAGGTAACCATGTGGACGACCAGTTACACGACAACGGTTGCGTTGACGAGATTTACTAGAGTCACGTGGTAGTTGTTGTAGCTTCAGAACAGCGTCCCAACGCTCTTCTTCAGAAGCGTTAACATCGCTGATAATCGCTTTAAGTGCCGCGCGCTTTTCAGCATACTTAGCTACTAGCTTAGTACGCTTCGCTTCGCGTGCTTTCATTGATTCTTTTGCCATAACCCTACACCCCTTACTTTTTGAATGGGAAGTTAAACGCGTCCAGCAGAGCACGTGCTTCGTCATTAGTATTCGCACTGGTAGTGATAGTAATATCCATACCGCGAACCTTATCCACTTTATCGAAATCGATTTCAGGGAAAATGATTTGCTCACGCACGCCCATGCTGTAGTTACCACGTCCGTCGAATGATTTAGGATTCAAACCACGGAAGTCGCGGATACGCGGGATAGCGATTGAAATCAAACGCTCTAGGAATTCCCACATACGCTCGCCACGTAGGGTTACTTTACAGCCAATCGGATAACCTTCACGGATTTTAAAGCCCGCTACTGATTTTCTAGCAACTGTAACAACAGGCTTCTGACCGGCGATAGCCGTCATGTCAGCTTGAGCATTTTCAAGCACCTTCTTGTCAGCAACTGCTTCACCTAAACCCATGTTTAGAGTGATTTTTTCAATCCGAGGGACTTGCATGACGCTTTTGTACCCGAACTGCTTAGCAAGTTCAGCTACTACTGTTTCTTTATAGAAATCATGCAGTTTCGCCATCGTACTCTCCAATATAATTAAACAAGTTCGCCGTTAGACTTGAAGAAACGTACTTTCTTCTCATCTTCAAAACGGAAACCAACGCGATCTGCTTTGCCCGTTGCCGGGTTAACAATCGCAACATTAGAAACGTGAATAGAAGCTTCTTTCTCAACAATACCACCAGCAACACCCAATTGTGGGTTAGGCTTAGTGTGTTTCTTGACGAGATTAACGCCTTCTACAATTAAACGGTCATCAGCCATAAGCACTTTAAGGACTTTGCCTTGTTTGCCTTTGTCTTTACCCGCTAATACGACTACTTCATCATCACGACGAATTTTATTAGCCATTATCGTGACTCCTTATAGTACCTCTGGGGCCAATGAGATGATTTTCATGAAGTTTGAACTTCTCAACTCACGGGTTACCGGGCCAAAGATACGCGTACCAATTGGTTGCTTGTTTGCATTAAGCAAAACAGCCGCGTTACCGTCAAAACGGATGGTTGAACCATCTGAACGACGAACGCCTTTTCTAGTACGCACCACCACTGCATTCAGTACGTCACCTTTTTTAACTTTACCGCGAGGAATTGCTTCCTTAACAGTAACTTTGATGATGTCACCGATACCTGCATAACGGCGATGCGAGCCACCAAGAACCTTAATACACTGAACCCTGCGAGCGCCGCTGTTGTCTGCAACGTCCAGGTTAGTTTGCATTTGGATCATGTTAGTGCTCCGCTCTAAATTAAGACTCTCCCGAGTCGTTATTGTGCTGCTAAAAGCAACTGGATATCGCTGCTTTTATGTACATACCCCCATAAAAAGGGCGCGAAACTATAACAGAATTATTAGCGAAGCGATAGCGGAAAATTGAATTAATTTTAGACTGGGGCGAATAAAAAACCCCCAGCGACTAACTGGGGGGTAGATAACCACAGAGGAGGTCATCAAGCAGGAACTATTTCCAAACCTGAACGTCGACATGAGCACCACGAGATGACATTCGGGCATACTTTAAAAGTAATAGAGAATTCAGAAAATGGTAGGTTTTTCATTCATCATTTAGTCTAATAATTTTAGACATGTTGTTGAGTGAAAACCTTCGTATTTCCTATCACATCTCTTTTTTGTGAACGACTAAAACAGTACATTAATTTGATAGCCTGTAGGTGTGTTTGCAGGCTCGATGGTTACAATATAGTTTTCTTCTTCTGTAAAGCCGAACAGTGCTGTTCTGTCTAGTAGCACTTGTTCGTCGTTGTCATCTTCGTAGACTGCGATGACTTCATAAAAGTCTGACGGCAGCACCGTACTATTGCTTTCACCAAATTCCAGGTTGCGAATTTTGTATTCCGCTGTGTCTATGGTCTCGTCAACGCGTACCAAGTAAACTTCAACGTCGTCATAATCGCTAACGAGATTGATGAAGTTAACCGTTTTGTCGTACGCCTGCGGCAGCCCGCTCTCTTCAAAGGTAGAAGCTTTGAGCGTATCGTTTGTTTGATAAATCAATATTGCCTTACTTTCACCTTGGTTAAGCGTTACAAGCTTATTACTTAGGGGCGTTAATGTACCTGTTGAGTCGGTTACACTCACCCGATAGTCACCGTAACGAATAGCAGAAAACTCCGAAAGCTCTCCAGCAGACAATGCAAATTCAATGTCTTCTTCGTCTGTGTTGCCACCAAAGGAAATGTTAAGCGGTGTTGTCAGGTCTGTTGAATTGTAAATACGATATTGAGCATCGGCCTCTACATCGGTTAGCGCTGAGACAGTAGATGAATTCAAAATGGTATCGACCACTAATCCTTCTTGGATAGCGCCACTGACATCACGAAGCGCCATTACGTATTCAGTTTCAAAAACAAAATCGAGAGTTTGCGACTCGAAGATCACCCCGGTGCTTCCGGGTGTTGTTAGATATATTGTGTATTCACCCTCATCGAAGTCGTCGCTGTCGTCATCACCGTCCCAATAGATTAATTCGCCTAAATCGTTTGGTGTTACTGTTCCAAGAAAGTTGGCTGCTTCAAAGGGATCACCTGCATCACTCATGTAAAAATCGAAGGAATCACCTTCCATTGTCACCGATAGTGCTAATAATCGGAAATGGTCTTCTAGCGTCTCCCGTTCATAACTATATTCCGTGAATGTAGGGTTATTGAAGTCGCCACTCATGACGATTATTGTTTTGTCGCCTTCTCTTAGATTTACCGTTATCTCATCGATATAGATTTCTTGGTCGTCTGAATCCGTACGAATGAACTCTAATACAATTTCGCCGCTTTCCATTGAATACATAGGCGTAGCATCGCCAAATTGCGCTGAACCAAAGCTGTCCTCATCTACTTCTCTCATTTCTACGTTTGCGCCGTTTGGTGATGCGTTATAGAACTGAAGATATGCAGATTCAAAATCTGAACTGCCGCTATCTGAGCCACCACATGCCGCAAGGGCGAACAGCGCAACCAAGGCTAGCGCTAAAGTTTTACTAAAGTGACAGGCACTATTACTAATGTGACAGGCACCGCTTCTAAAGTGACAGGCACGATAAAGCGAAGAGAGTAATTGCATAAACGGTGTTTCCTTTAAATTTGTTTTTAAATAGATTAATTAGATAGCAGCACAGACGGGAAAACATGCGCCGAACGCCGTTATGGCATAAAAATCTGGCGTAGGTTCAGAGCTTTACTCTTTCTTTACAAAACTGACATTTAACTGAAGAAAACGGCGTAAAACTAAACAAATTGGGAAAATAGCAAGAAGGGTTGTTTGGGCTATAAAGTAGAAGGTTTTTCGTGAGAGGGTTTATTCCAAGGCGGCTTCTGATAAAAAAAGCCTGCAAAAAATGCAGGCTTAGATTGATAATTGCCTATCAGGCTTGTTTAACGATAATCGCTAATAGTTACTCCCAAGAGAATTACTCGTAAGAGTAAGACAGCGTAACGTTGCTGTATCTGGAGTAAGCACGTACGCCGATATGCCAAGTACCCGCAGCTGGTGCGTCAAACGTACACACTTCGTTGTTACCGTTGCGATACGGACGACAATCGAAATCACCGGTCTCAGGTTGTGAGCCAAACTTCATGTATAAGTCTGCATCACCCGAACCACCTGCAATACTCACCGACATTTGGCTCACGCCTTCAGGAATAGTCCAAGTATAGCGATTCCAGTCGTTACGTGAAGCAGATAGGCCCGGAACCTGACCAGATACCGGCTCAACCGTTGGACTACCGCCGTTGTCTGTACCGCCGCCGTTACCGTCACAACCGTTGGTATTTAGTTGGTTGTAAGCATTGGCTAATTGCATGAGACCGAAACCGTAAAAGTTATCGCGACCTGCACTGCCTTTATCTTCAGCACTTACATTAAGCGCATTTCTAATTTGGTTATTTGTACACTGCGGGAAGTAACTCCATATCAATGCTGCACCACCAGCTACATGAGGTGTCGCCATTGACGTACCGCTTAACGCAGCGTAGGTGTTTGTTGGATAAGTAGACTGTACAGCGCTACCAGGTGCAGCAATTTCTACTTGGTCGTTATACTGGCTGTAGCTGGCGCGGTTTTCGTTTGAATCTACCGCAGCTACAGACATTACCGCATCGTAAGAAGCAGGATAAGATTTGCCACTATTGCCATCGTTACCCGCTGCTGCCACTAACAACATACCCGCATCAGTGAAGCTTTGCATGGCATCGCGCTCTGTTGCCGATGCACTGCCGCCACCTAGGCTCATGTTAACCACGTTAGAGCCTGCATTCTGACATTGAGAAATAGCGTCGATAAGATCTGATGCGTAAGTCCATTGGCCGTTGTCGTTGAATATTTTTACGATATGAAGATCGACGCCAGGGTATACACCTACAACACCTTCGTTATTATCATAAGCAGCGATAGTGCCAGCAACGTGCGTTCCATGTCCGTTTCCGTCATTGTACCAATTGCCCACCGCAACGTTATTCGCATTACCTGTAACACCGTTATTGGTATCCGGTAAGTCGGGATGGCCCAAGTTGTAACCTGTGTCGATAACACACACTTTACGTGCAGTGGTATCGGCTTGGCCGAATTGATTAGCCTGAACCATGGTATAGCCGTATGGCGTGGTTTGCGCCATAAGTTTGCGTTTTGCATCTATTTCAATGCTCTCAACATTTGGGTTTTTACGTAATTCATTCAACGCTTTACGATCTAACTTCGCTGCCATTAAACGTTGCTTTTTCAAGGTCTTTTTAACTAATCCCCCTGCTCGCACAACATCATTTTTTGCAGCTTGAACGTTAAACGCTTTTTTCTGCTGACCGAATTTTAACGCCCCTTTGCCTTTTAAAGACTCATCGTTAGTGCCCATCAGGACGTCAGATGTCATTTCGTCTTTAAATTTTACGATGTAACGATCGCCAGGTTCTTCAAGTGAGCCAAAACCGATTTTTGTGAAACGTTTGTTTAGGCCCTTGTTTAATTTTGATGAGAAAGACTGTTTCTTTGCTTCTACTTTTACCGGAGCATTTTCTTCAGCTACTGCACTTTGACCAGCAAAGGCTAAAGACACTGCGACGGCAGCCGCCGTCATACATGTGTGTTTCTTATTTTTTAAATTCAAAATTTATTTCCTGTTTATCTGTCTTTTTTTAGTTTCAGCACTTTTAATCTCGTACTTTTGAAACCTTTAGTTATGTTTTGACATACAGGTTCAACCATTACCTCATACGAAACGCCTATCCATGACTTTCAACGCAACTGCGTTGTAACGACCTACCCGCGTGTCAGTTGTCGTAAATAAGCGTGCGTCGCACTTCATCTACAGATCCCATATTAGCCACAGAATCAACATGTTAAGTATATTACTCAAAACTTGATGAGCTTTTTTCATACCTTTTAAAAATCATCAAAATGCAATTTAAAAGGATAAACCACGTAAACACTAGCGCTTGGGCAAATTCATATTAGGAATAGAATTTAATAATTAATAATTATCTTACAAATACAAATGTAACAAAATGTGAGCTATGCCTTTTTGAGAATTATTGGCATTAACTAGAGATAGCTTGGGAGATAAGTGAGCACTTGGTTTGGTGAGTTAGCTAGGTGGAATGAGTAGATTTATTAAATTTAGACAGGCAATTTACTTATTAAGACAGGCATATTAGAAAACAGGTCGTTATTTCTCTTAACTTGATTAATGATACAGTAAATTAAGGTCAGCAAAACATTGTTGAGTTAATTAGACGCAGTCGAGGAATTAGATTTCGTTGTGAAAAAGATATGTAGAGTCAGGTTGGCTGTGCCAGGATGTCATCGATTGATTTGGGGTGAAATTATCCAAGTAAGCGCATAGCGCTTTTTCGTCCATGAACTCGCTGTTGATGTTGATTGTGGGCGTACTGTTCAAGGTGAACCACTTTCCCCGCAGCGTGCTTGAAACAGTGTTCAAACTGGGTAGTTAACGTCAGCCATTTTTCATCGTCAATGCCAAGACGCACTAGAAGGTGTGGCATATTGCTCTCTACTTTGCCGTGTTTAGTTGGATGAATACACCGACTGGTTGCATCCACAAGCTGAAGGTAATCGCTAAGAGTGAAAGGTAAGCCATGGGGCCTATCTCGCTGTGGGTTGCCAGCAAAAGGCATGAGTCGTTTCGGTGTTTTACCCACCCTTGCAGCACGAATTCGGTATTGAATGCTGGTATGGTTAGAGGTTTCAGGCGTTTTCGCCACATTGGCGCGTACCGGGTTTAAATCGACGTAGGCCATACAGGCAGCTAGTGCAGACTCATCCAATAGTGCTTGGGATTTAAATCTTCCCTCCCAAAAATGTCCTGTACATTCATCCTCTTTATTGGCCGCGCGAGCAATGTATTCATTGAGTGCGCGCATAAACCAACTGATATCATAAAGTCGTGCTCGCCACACGCCTGCGGTGCGCTCTACAGTGTCTCGCTGCGCCTCACTCAGCGCTTTTCGTGTCATGGGCGAGGCGTATTGCTGTGTTAGCAAGGTTCCTCTGTACAGCGAATGCCAGCGCTCAATAACCTCTTCTGTCGAGAGCGCTATCGCGTTCTCTTTATTCACATGCAGAACGATATGGGTATGGTTACTCATTACCGCGTAAGCACAAACTTCTATCGCAAATACATCACTTAACGCATGAATGCGGTCTTCAACCCACTTGCGGCGATGTTCGAAGCTTTTTCCGTGCTCTGTTCCACATAAGAATGCGCGGCGAACACAGCGAGATACGCAATGATAATACGGTGTATCTGATAAGCTAATTTGAGACTTTCGGGCTTTAGGCATCGAGCTATTCTGACGTTTAATTGTGCTGCTAACAGTTTGGGGTGCTACACCACCTAAAGAAAGTGTATTGAAGTACAGTTTTAAAATTGTTTTATGCCTGTCTCATTTGTTATTTGTTGCTATTCTTTTATGCCTGTCTCATTAGTGGTTACTTTTGCGGGTACAAAAAAAGGGCAATATAGTTGCCCTTTTGATAGTGCACTCTTTTGGTGGTGCACAGAGTTCAGCCCTATCAGTTTTCACATCTCTAACTTAGGCGCTGCCTTACAATCTCATATAAACATACGCCAGTGGCAACCGATACGTTTAAACTTGAAACGCTGCCAGCCATAGGAAGCTTAACGAGCTCATCGCAGGTCTCTTTAGTCAGCCTACGCATGCCTTTTCCTTCAGCGCCCATCACCAAAGCAGTAGGGCCTTTGAGATTCACATCAAACAAGGTTTTATCAGTTTCGCCGGCTGTACCCACAATCCAAAGTCCTTTGTCTTGAAGGTGCTTTAAGCTCCTGGCAAGGTTGGTAACTTGAATAAGCGGGATAACCTCGGCTGCACCGCACGCTACTTTGCGCACAGTACCGTTTAGACTTGCAGATTTATCTTTAGGCACAATAACCGCGTGAACGCCTGCGCCGTCTGCGGTTCGCAAGCAAGCCCCGAGATTATGTGGGTCGGTAATACCGTCTAACACAAGTAACAAAGGTTGAGACTCGCGTTCTAAAATACGATCGAGGTCAGCCTCGTCGAGTACACGAGCCGGCTTGGCTCTTGCCACCACGCCTTGGTGTTGCTCGCCGTTAACCTTGTCATCTAATGCTTTGCGCTGACAAAACTGCACGGAAATGCCAAAACGGCGGGCTTGGTTCACAATATTGACGAGACGCTCATCGGTTCTTCCCTTAAGCACCATCACTTCAACAACACGCTCGGGTTCATTTTCTAACACCGATTGCATAGCATGTAAGCCGTATAACCACTCTTGCTGCGCCATTTAACGCTTTCCTTTTTTACTAGTATTGTCTGATTTAGCTGCTTGTGCAGGCCCTTTTCCACCGCGTTTAGCGCCGCCTTTACCGGCTGCAGGTTTAGGTCCGCGCTTCCCTTTGGTAGTGGCTTTTTTGGCAGTTTTTACCTTAACCTTCTTACCACCGGGGCTGCGCAGCATAGACTTATCGAGTAATAAATCAATCTTTCTCTCATCTAAATTTACAGCAGCAACTTGCACTTCTACGGTATCGCCCAATCTAAATTGATTGTGACCAGACTCACCTACTAATGCCATTTTCACTTCGTCGAAATGATAGTAGTCATCATCTAGCGACGTAATATGCACAAGACCATCAATATGGTATTCAGTAAGGCGAACGAATAAACCAAAATTGGTTACCGAGCTTACAACACCTTCAAACTTATCGCCTACGTGGTCGAGCATAAACTCACATTTCAGCCAATCAGCTACATCGCGAGTTGCATCGTCGGCTCTGCGCTCGGTCATTGAGCACTGCTCGCCTAATTGCTCTATTTCATCTACCGTGTATGTTTTGCTTCCGCTAACCGATTTTTTGCCCTGTTGTTTTGCAATAATGCCTTTCAGTGCTCTGTGAACCACCAAATCAGGGTAACGACGTATGGGCGAGGTAAAGTGCGCGTAGGCCTCTAGTGCTAAACCAAAGTGACCGACATTCTCTCCGTCGTACACCGCTTGTTTCATAGAGCGAAGAAGCATGGTCTGAATCAACTCTTCATCTACGCGGCCTTTGGTTTTTAACACCACATCGGTAAATGCAGAGGGCTCTGCATCATCAACAATGCGGTGTGGAATACCAATCTCGCTGAGATAACTTGTGAATGATGTGAGCCTGTCGGCATCTGGCTTGTCGTGAACTCTGAATAAAGCCGGCGCTTCGTGCTTTTCAAGCATAAGCGCAGCACTCACGTTGGCCATTATCATGCATTCTTCAATAAGCTTATGTGCATCGTTGCGAACCAGTGGAACAATATCTTCAATTTTTCGCTGAGCGTTAAACACAAACTTCACTTCTTGCGTTTCAAACTCTATGGCACCGCGCTTGGCGCGAGACTTTTTCAGGCTGCGGTATAAATCGTGCAAATTACGCAAATGCGGAACATGAGCTTCGTAGCGCTGGTGTAACTCTTTATCACCCTGAAGAATATTCCACACTTTATTGTAGGTCAGTCGCGCGTGGGAGTTCATTACTGCTTCGTAAAACTGAAACTCTTCTAGTTTGCCCTGTGCGCTAATGGTCATTTCGCACACCATGCACAAGCGATCTACCTCAGGGTTAAGTGAGCACAGCCCGTTTGAAAGCACTTCCGGCAACATAGGAATAACTTGGTCAGGAAAATAGACCGAGTTTCCGCGCTGCTGGGCTTCATCGTCAAGAGCTGTGCCCGTGCGAACGTAATGACTAACATCGGCAATAGCCACCCAAAGCTGCCATCCACCGTCGTCCAGCGGTTCGCAATATACAGCATCGTCAAAGTCTCGAGCGTCTTCACCATCAATAGTGACTAACGGCAATTGTCGCAGATCGACCCGACCAGCTTTGGCTTCATCTGGCACTTGGTCGGTAAGGTTTGAAACCTGTTTAGTTACCCCTTTTGGCCATTGGTGAGGAATATCGAATGTGCGTAACGCCATCTCAATTTCCATTCCCGGCGCCATATGCTCGCCAAGTACTTCTACCACTTTCCCGACCGGACTCATTTTTCGGCGTGGTCGTTGCGACAGTTCTACCACAACTACCTGTCCCATTCGAGCGCCGTTAGTACTCTCTGGAGGTATAACTATTTCTTGTTGCAGACGGCTATCGTCTGGAACTACCATGCCAAAGCCTTGCTCAAGAAAATAGCGGCCCACAATTGGCTCGCTTCTCGGCTCAATCACTTGGGTAATGAACGCCTCTTTGCGACCGCGGCGATCGGTACCGCTTATTCGAGCTTCTACAACGTCGTCGTGCAAGAACATATTCATTTGCCCTGCACTAATGAACAAGTCGCCACTCTTATCTTCTGGGCGCAAGAATCCAAAACCGTCGCGGTGGCCTATAATCCGGCCTTTGATTATTTCATCACGGTTTTGAAGAATGTACTTTTTCTGACGGGTAAACTGCACTTGGCCCTCGCGCTCCATAGCGCGCAATCGTCGCTGAATACCAATTCGGGCATCTTCGCTTTCGGCGTTTACCTGTGCGCAAATATCAAGGAATGACATAGGTTTGTCTTCTTCCTTCAAAATGCTCATCAGATGTTCCCGGCTTGCTACCGGATTTTCGTACTTTTCTTTCTCGCGCTGATAATGCGGGTCGTCACTCATGTATTTGTAATTTACCTTTTGTTTGTATTAAACGGCTTAGCCTTATTGCTTTACCATTTGGTCGTTTGGTGCACAGTATAACAGTATTTACCATAAAAACATTGCACACTAGTGACACGCTTATGTCATATAGCCTGTGTATAAAAAGACGGTCGAATTATAACTACGCTTGTAACGCAAGTTAGGAGACAGCGGCATGGCCCAGTAAACGTACAGTAAACGTATAGCACGGCATTTTAAGTCGCAGAGTTCAGTATATTGGAGTGCATGTGCCCTCTATCAATTTAATGTGGTTCTGACCCTGAGGGATCCCCACGAATTTAATTCCATGTGCTTCCGGCCCATGCACTGTCTACTATGGAGCTGTACCATTTGAGTGCAGCTTTCCACTGTCGCATGGTAAACCTTATTCGGCAAG
>NZ_JAAAWP010000015.1 GCF_010500915.1 Alteromonas hispanica | reverse complement strand
TTTAACCTTCATTTGTTTTTGGCGAAAGATCTGATCACCAAACGTCATGAATGTTCCCTTTATTTTTTATCTTACTGAATTTTAGTCATTATTTGTGGGGATACCTCAGGATCTGACCCCCTTTATGCTGTGAAGGCTTTTCTGTCGGTGATGTTGTAGCGTGCGCCTGACGCTAGGATGTGTACTTTTAAGTTGAGCAGGGTTAGCGCGTCGCCGGTTCTGGCTTCCGCCATTGAAGAATATTCAATATTGCTTGGGTCTACTACCGTTACCGCACCACTACCTACAACGGTAAATTCGTTATCTGGGGTGATAAATGCTGCAGTGTCTTCATCTAAACCAACACCAATAAGAAACGGGTTGTAGGATACCGCTGACAACAATCGAGACAAACGATTACGCTGATTAAAGTGCTGATCTAGCACTATGGTATTGATAAGGCCCATGCCTGGCGCAAGATTGACTCCATCTTCAGTTGGTACAATACCCGTGCTGCCGCCAGTGATCATATGCTGGGACACAATAGCAGCGCCCGCTGAAGTGCCGGCATAATGAACGCCTTGCGCATTGAGCTGACGAATGGTTTTTGCGATAGGCGTGCCGCCTAATATGGTAGAAAGCCTAAGCTGATTACCACCTGTTACAAAAATACCCGTACTTTGCTCTAGAATTTTTACGTATTCTTCGTTTTGCGCATCTACACGCTCAGAGATAGGCAAAGAGTGGGCTTTTTTAACGCCTATTTCTTCAAATATCTGCTGATAACGAGTTCCCGTATCATCTAACTGTGACGCCGTGGGTATAATAGTGATTACTGCATCTTTGCCGCCGCAAAGCTCCACAAATTTGGATAAAATTTCTGGGTTATCAATTTTTTCTTCTGCACCACCAATCGGGATAACATATCCACGTTGGGTGCCGTCAATAGTTGGAGAGGGCATAATATTTACTCGAATGTGCCTTTTTTAATTTGCTGTTTATGCTTAACATGACATTGCCCAAGGGCGATAACATGCTCAATTCTATTCTGTTTATCAAAAATAAGGATGTCGGCATCGGCGCCAACGCTGATGTGCCCCTTATTATGAAAATTCATTAGCTGAGCAACATTTTGGGTAAAGAAGGGCAAAAAGCGAGTCACCTCCTCTCCGTTATCAATTAGCTCGTAAAAAACATTAGTCATAGATTGTGAATCAGCAAAATCCATTTTCGCTAAACTACCATCGGGATGAAAATCGGGTAAGCACCCACCGCCGTCTGAGCTGATAGTCAATTTATCTTGCGGTAAATCTTGCTGCATATAGCGCAGCAAGGCGTCTGCAGGGTCGTACCCCACATCTCCTGATTCAAATGCCGTCACATCAACCCAACATCCCTGCTTAGCCAAATCGCACGCTTCATCAAATAAAAACTTTTGACGATTGATATGGGTTGGATTGTAAGTACGTGGAGGTATTTCAGCTTGCGATAACGCTTCGCGTATTAGACCTAAACCTCGCTCTCCGTCACCTAAATGCAGATGAAGCATGCCCGCTTTCCCGCTCATTAAGCGAGCAACGTGGGCTTGAGAAGCTATTTTCAGCAGCTCATTAAGAGTAGGTTGGCTTGAACGATGATCGCTAATTGCCAACTCACCTACCCCCACTACAGGTTCGATGAACACAATATCAGTTTGTACAGAACCGGTAAGCGTTGTGGGAGGCAAATGATACCCCCCCGTATAACAATACGCTGAGAAACCTTCTTCACGTAATGCATAAACCTGAGCAACCAGCGATTCTGTGCTGCGGGTAATATCATCGGTACCAAGCAAACCAACGGCCGTGGTTACCCCTGCCCGAGTAAACTTGCTTAGCGGAACTGGCGGTACTCGTGTTGAAAAGCCAGCCTCACCGCCGCCACCCGTTAAGTGCGTGTGACCATCGATAAAACCAGGCGTTAGCATTCCACCATCAGCGTCTATTTCCTCATGCGGAAGGTCCATGGCGGGCAAAGTTTTACCGATGTAAATGATTTTGCTGCCCGCACACACTAGGTGATTTATACCCAATGCCTTTGGAGCAAACACATTCGCGTTTTTTATAACGGTGATCACTATGGCTAACTCACGTTTGATGATTGTGGCTTTAACAAGGAGGGCATTATATCTGAAGCATGCACTTTAGCTAGCGCAGTTTCTCTTTTTTAACGACAGGGGGTTTCGGTCTCGTCATATGAAATATCACTGATATTTTCAACTTTTAATACGTTGTAACTAAGATGACTTCGGCAAGACGCTATCCTTGTATAAGGCTTAAAAAAGTCTTATAACTCATTGTTTTTAATTAAGTGTCATATAAGTGGCATACGAATGACATATGAATGCCATACCGTTTGGATGCTTTTTTCTTCTCATTTCTTACTATGGCTGTACGTATTAAGGGAACAAGCTTAAGCAGCTTTAATTGCTATGTTTCCTCAGTACGAACTCAGTACGAAAGCGTTTAATTAAAACTCAGCTTTAAACCAGGATTAGGGTTAGGACATGGAAAAAGCACACTCAAAATATAAGAAAGTTAACTACTCACTAAAAGACGGTCTTAATTTTTACTTTGGTGATGAAAATTTAGCAGTGCAGGTAAAGGTGAAGCCGTTAAGCAACGAGCGTATCTTTTTTGTCAATGGTAATGAGATTGCGCGACAGTCGGGTCTCTCAACCTTAAAAAAAACGAGTAACGAAACATTTCGCTATTTAGATAGTAACTTTGAGGTAGAACTTTATGTCGAAAGCTTTATATCAGGGCGAATACGCTGCACGCTTATTAAGGACAGCGCGCATTTTGCAACCCTGAGATTTAATCCTAGAACGTTTGAGGTTGAGCACAAAGGATTAGCCCGTGTTGTAAAAGAATCATTATTGGGCGGACTTGTTGGCGCTGTATCTGGCTATGCACTTGCAACGCTTTTTATTTTGTAGGTGAAACATGGAAGTTAATGCAGCATTTATTAAACAAAAAAGAACAAAAAACGGTTGGACTCAGCAACACTTAGCCGATGCATGTAGCGTGAGTTTAAGAACCATACAACGTGTTGAGCGCTATGGCCAAGCTTCTAATGAAACCGTTGCCAGCCTTTCCTCAGTATTTGAGGTAGAAAGAGCAGAGATTATCGAGTTTTCAGAAGAAACAGATGCCTCTTCGGTTCAGGATAGAAAATTCTTGCTATTGAATACGCATCTCATCGGCTATTTGTGCGGCCTGATAAGCGGTATTGTCATCACTTATTTAGCTCATTCTTGATAATAAATGACAAAAAAGCGCCATAACCGAAAAGGAAAGACCAAACGGACGTAGCGCTTATTAATTTTGAGGCTTGAACTTATTAAGTTCAAGCCTCTTACTCACCTTAAAATCAGCTACCGCCTTCGGCCTGAATAGCTGTTAGGGCAATAGTAAATACAATGTCGTCGACCAATGCACCGCGACTTAAATCGTTAACCGGCTTGCGCATGCCTTGCAACATGGGACCAATACACACTAGGTCGAAACTACGCTGAACTGCTTTATAAGTGGTATTTCCCGTATTTAAATCTGGGAACACAAATACATTCGCTTT
Source organism: Alteromonas hispanica (assembly GCF_010500915.1). Taxonomy (GTDB): domain Bacteria; phylum Pseudomonadota; class Gammaproteobacteria; order Enterobacterales; family Alteromonadaceae; genus Alteromonas; species Alteromonas hispanica. Next base: position 63,575 of record NZ_JAAAWP010000015.1, on the reverse strand, counting down.
ACCCGCCACTGGGCTGTTGGGGGCTTTGCTTTTACCTACACTTTCAATGGCGGCTGCATCGTATTGCAATGGGCCGTCAATAAGTAAGTCTGGGCGCATAGATTTGGCAATTTCAGTTGCTTCTCGTACCTTTTCAACATCGCTACCTGCGCCTGACGTGCCGGTGCTGTAGCTGATCATGGCCACTCTCGGTTCAATACCGAACATCTGCGCTGAGGTTGCAGACTGAATGGCGATATCGGCCAACTGCTGGGCATTCGGGTCGGGGTTGATAGCACAATCACCATAAACCAATACTTGATCGGGCAACAGCATGAAAAACACAGAAGAGACTAATGACGCATTTTCTGCGGTTTTAATCAACTGTAACGCGGGTCGAATAGTATTTGCGGTGGTGTTCACCGCTCCAGATACCAATCCGTCTACGTGATCTTGCTGCAACATCATAGTGCCCAAGGTGACATTATCTTGCAGTAACTCATTGGCCACTACATCAGTTACGCCCTTGTGCCCCCTTAGCTGAACAAGCCCCTCAACGTAATCGCCGCGAACATTATCTGGTGAGAGAATTTCAACGCCTTCGCTTAACACCACACCTTGCTGCTCGGCAATACGTCGAATTTCGTTTTCATCACCTAATAGAACAGGTCTTGCTAACCCTCTACTTGCACAAATAGATGCTGCAACAACTGTACGAGGCTCATTCCCCTCGGGCAGCACAATGCGCTTATTCACCTGACGCGCGCGATTAGTCAAATAGTAACGGAATGCTGATGGCGAGAGTTTGCGCTGACGAGAGACTTTATCAGTTAGCGATGTTACCCAGGCGGCATCAAGGCTTTCTGCTGTATGCACCATCACCTTTTCGATACGCTGGCTATCGTCTACCGGCACTTCTTGGTTAAATGCGTGCAGGTTTTGCGCAGTCTGCCAGGTGTTAGTGTTAACTAACATCACAGGCAATCCTGTCTCCATTGCCTGACTGCACAGCGCCATAATATTTTCATCCGGCTCGTAGCCGCCAGTAAGCAGCAAAGCTCCTAACTTAGTGCCGTTTAGCGCGGCAAGACAACAAGATACAAACACATCGCTTCTGTCACCTGATAGCACCAGCAATGCACCAGGCTTTAACGTGTGCGCCATATTGTGAATTTCTCGAGCACAAAAGGTCACGCTACTCAGTCGGCGTTTGTCCATATCGCCTTCGTTTAGTAACGTGGCATTTAAATGCTTTGCCACATCAATCGCTCGCGGAGAGACAAGCTCAGCACTCCAATCAATCATGCCTAAAAGACTGAGACCCTTGTTGAAAATAGGCAGTTCTTTCAGTGCAAGTGATCGCGCTTCGTCGTGTTCAGGCTTATCGATTACGCCAATATCGGCTCGCAATCTACCGTGTTCATCAAAGGGCGCATTCACTTTATTGAAAATACATCCCACCACTTTTTGGCTCTTATGACCGCCATAAGTGTCTACCACTATTTCTAATCTATGATTGATATCAACAGTGTCGTCGTTACCGGGAACCGCCACAAAAACGATATCAGCATCTAATGCGCGACTTATCTCTAAGTTCAATCGCTCTGCGTAGGGGTGATGCCGGGTAGTAACCAGCCCTTCAATAACGGTGACTGCGTCTCGCTCGCTATTGTTCTCGAAGCGTTCAATAATTTCTTCAAGCAACTCGTCGGTATTGTCATTGCCTATCATTCGCTCAACATATTCAAGTTTGAACGGCGATATAGGTGTAACACTGGCATGGTGAGCAATAATTGCCGTTGAGCGTTCTTCGCCGTTGTCTCCGCGACGAGGCTGGGCAACGGGTTTAAAAAAGTTAAGCTTTATACCCTGCTCTTCTATAGCGCGAACAAGGCCCATGCTAACCGTCGTTAACCCTACGCTTGAGCCAACGGGAATTAGCATTATTTTGCGAGACATAATTTCTCCTGCTTTAAAGGCAAATTTCTAAGCGAATGTGGCTGCTTCTGCAGCAATCACCCACTCTTCGTTGGTGGGCACAACAAAAACGGTTTTCGACGATGAAGAAGACGTAATTTCGCCTCCTTTACCGAAACGCGCATCAAGGTTCTTTTGCTCATCTAAGGTGACACCTAGGTGAGCAAAATAATTCATCGTAGTTTCACGTATTAGCGATGAGTTTTCACCTATGCCACCAGTGAAAACAATGGCGTCGAGTGAAGGCGTTGCGATAAGGTAGCTAGCAATGTATTTTGCCAACCTGTAGCAGAAAATTTCGATAGCAAGTAGCGCACCTTCGTGGCCTTTTTCAGCCTCTTCTTCAAGCGTTCTGCAGTCGTTACTCAGTTCTGAAATACCCAAAAGCCCCGATTGTTTGTTGAGTAAATCGTTAATCTCATCGGCTGTTTTACCCAGCTTTTTTTGAAGTGTGCCGGGTAAACTAGGGTCCATATCTCCACATCTTGTGCCCATCACCAAACCTTCAAGAGGCGTGAAACCTAAGCTGGTGTCTACTGCTTTACCTTTTTCAATGGCAGTTACGCTACATCCATTTCCTAGGTGAGCACTAATAATACTGGTTTCTTCTACCGGCTTATCGAGCAATTTAGCGGCACTATCGAGAATGAATTTATGGCTTGTCCCGTGAAAACCGTAGCGACGAATTCCATGTTCTTTGTATAAACGCATGGGTAAAGCATAGATATACGCTTTTTGCGGCATGCTTTGGAAAAACGATGTGTCGAACACGCATACATGGGGTAGATTTGGGTATGCCTTCTGCGCGGTCACTATACCTTTCAAGTTGGCTAAGTTATGCAGCGGCGCCATGCTGGCGTAGTCCTCTACGGCCGTGAGTACCTCGTTATTAACTAACGCAGCCTCTTTAAACTTTTCTCCGCCGTGAACAACGCGGTGCCCCACTGCGATGGGTTTTACGCCAGTATCTTCAATAATTTTTGAAATCGCATTCAGTGCTTCGGTGTGTCCAGCATTGTCAGTTAATGAAAATGAGGTTTTTTCACCGTTTAATTTATACGTTAGGCTGGCATCCGCATTGCCTAAGCTTTCTGCCAAACCAGACAAACCCGCCTTACCGGTAACGGCATCAATAATGGCAAACTTAACAGATGAACTTCCACAATTTAAAACAACAACGTCTTTATTCATAACCTTATTCGTATTTTTCTCAACGCATTTAATCTGCGTGGATTGTAGCATTTATAAACAAGCACGTTGGTTAATGTATTGCTAAATGTTTTTAGCAAAAGTGTCACACAGAAAAACACAAAAAATTTTATCAATTAAAAAATACTAAAATTCATACACTTAAATCACAAGTGAAAAATATTTTTGAAAAGATGTCTTTTTTCTTGAAAAGGTTTTGGCTAATCCCATATATGAATTGTCGGCGCTGAAAGGTCAGGTCGACAACACTGCCGCCGCACGTCGGGGCAACATTTTTAAACATATTGCTTTATTTTGAGGATATGACTATGCGTACTATCGATCTATCTCCACTTTACCGTTCATTCATCGGTTCAGACCATCTTGCTTCTCTTGTAGACGCCGCCGCGCGCTCTGAGAAACAAAGCACCTATCCGCCATACAACATCGAGTTACTCAGCGATGACAAATATCGCGTAACCATGGCAATAGCGGGTTTTAGCAAGGATGATGTCACCATCCAAGTTGAAGAAAATACGTTAACCATTACCGGCAATAAAAAAGTTGAAGGTAAAGAAAATGCTGAGCGTAAATACCTGCATAAAGGTATTTCGGAGCGAAATTTTGAACGTAAATTCCAGCTAGGCGACCATGTAAAAGTATTGGCTGCTGATATGGAAAATGGCCTTCTACATATCGATATGGAGCGAGTCATTCCAGACGCTAAGAAACCACGCACCATTGAAATAGGGTCGCGATTGCTAGAGAACGAACGCTCTCAATAGCAACCTAATATTTGTGTGAGTTTCCCTGTTTTCAACGGCGCCATTTGGCGCCGTTTTTTGTGCTTTTGCACTTGCAGAATTAACAGTTCAGATCGACAACTGATTGAGCATCTGCAACTGGAAAGCAAGCGCCCGATGGTAAAGCGTCAGGTGTATATCGTTCAAGGTCAGGGTCATAAAGTCCTTCTTCCAAAAATGCTACTAAATCATCAATTTCTTCGTCATTAAGCATCAATGGAACAAAACGCTCATCAAGTAAGCCATCCGCCAGCCTTTTTTGAGAGACTCCAGCGTTTTTATACAATACAACCTGCCTAATACTAGTGAAACTTCCTCCGTGACCGAATACATTTGAATCTTTTAAATTGTAAAGCTGTGGCACTTTAAACTTATAATTATCTTCTGCGCGCCCAGTAAACCCGCCTCTTCCCTTTGCATCGTTCTCTGTTACCACACCGGTTATATTTGGGTCTGACGTATCAAGATCAGCAAATCCGATTGCCATAAATACTTCTTGGCTAGTTGCGCCTACTTTTGAACTCAATGCGGGCCCAATATGACAATTTGCACAACCGGCTTTACCAAAAAACAGTAAGCCACCTCTTTTCTCTTGGTCAGTTAGCGCCGCGTCTTCTCCTTGCAACCAGCGCTGAAACGGCGCTTGATTTGCTAGTACGGTTCTCTCGTATGCAGCAATTGCTTTCCCCATATTTTCAAGAATATCATTACCGCTTTCAGGGAACGCAGCCTCATATAAAAGTTGATACTCCATATTTTGCTGAATAAAAGAGTTATCAAAGGTATTCAACCTATGTACTTTTGTACCCGCTATTGCTTGAATTTCTAAACCGGCAAGACCACGCGTATTTTCAGATTTAGGCGTATCTGCAGTAGCCAAAACGTCTTCGGGTAAATCTGCGTTAATTAGTCCACCATCCTGATTACCGAACTGACCATTCCAAAGCATCACCTCTTGAAAAGCGGTGTTTAGTATACTTGGTGATGCGAGGGGCTGAACATCGGGAATGAAACTGGGGTTGTCACTTGATTTATCAAACCCCTCTGCCAATACACGCATTTCACCCGCAATTCCAAACCCAAGACCGCCTTCTCCAATGCCCTGAACGATTCCAGATTTAAAACCAGCACCTACATGGTGACAGCTGGCGCAAGACCATGTATTCGCCAGTTCGGCATGCACTCCTTCAGTGGCAATAGCAGTTTCATGGAAAAGCATCATTCCCAGCTGCACTTTTTCTTGAGTCAAAGTATTGTTTGGATCGGAAGGAATATTCGAGAAGTCTGATGACTGGGGCAATATGAGACCTGCTGCACCACCATCTACTTGTTCATCTAATGTTGTCATGAGTTGCGTAGAGAGTGAACTTTCCACGGGGGACAGTTCTTCCTTGCTGTCCGTACCACAACCGGCTACAAAAGTGGCGCTTGTTACCAACAAAACAATATGAATAAAAGGAGTTAACTTCATGACATAACCTTTACTGCATTCAAAGATTTTTAGAGCATTAGAGCCACGAAGGACAGTGGTGCTAATGGGAAGCACACTTATTAAAATTATTTAACTTAAACATAGTTGCTTGAATCAAAAGCTGCAAGTTAGCAGTTTGAGTTATTTAAATTTTAACTTAACGATTCACCTCCCCGCCTCTCTACAAATTTACTAGCGATAAAGTATGTAAATTTGAGCTCATAAACTGACGAATCGCCTTTTCGCCAATATATTTGTGGGAGCCCCTGACAAAGGAGATTGATTCTTTGAAAGAATTACGAATGTATTAAAAAAATATTTTTGAAAAAATGTCATTTTTTTCTTGAAAAGGTTTTGGCTAATCCCATATATGAATTGTCGGCGCTGAAAGGTCAGGTCGACAACACTGCCGCCGCACGTCGGGGCAACATTTTTAAACATATTGCTTTATTTTGAGGATATGACTATGCGTACTATCGATCTATCTCCACTTTACCGTTCATTCATCGGTTCAGACCATCTTGCTTCTCTTGTAGACGCCGCCGCGCGCTCTGAGAAACAAAGCACCTATCCGCCATACAACATCGAGTTACTCAGCGATGACAAATATCGCGTAACCATGGCAATAGCGGGTTTTAGCAAGGATGATGTCACCATCCAAGTTGAAGAAAATACGTTAACCATTACCGGCAATAAAAAAGTTGAAGGTAAAGAAAATGCTGAGCGTAAATACCTGCATAAAGGTATTTCGGAGCGAAATTTTGAACGTAAATTCCAGCTAGGCGACCATGTAAAAGTATTGGCTGCTGATATGGAAAATGGCCTTCTACATATCGATATGGAGCGAGTCATTCCAGACGCTAAAAAACCACGCACCATTGAAATAGGGTCGCGATTGCTAGAGAACGAACGCTCTCAATAGCAACCTAATATTTGTGTGAGTTTCCCTGTTTTTAACGGCGCCCTTTGGCGCCGTTTTTTGTGTGTTCTTCTAGCCTAAAAAACCCTTCAAGCTCGCAAGCCCAAATGCGTTGCAGCTAGAAGCATCTTTAATGTCTCCAGCAATGATTTTGTTTTTAAAGTCTGTCAGCGACATTTTTATCACTTTAAGATCTTCTTCCTCACGGTCGAGATCTTGCTCTCCCTGGCTCAAGTCGGAAGCCACAAATATATGGTACCCCTGATTGCAGAAGCCATAAGCGAGATATTGAAAACCTACATACTCCATTTTGCCAGCGCGTAAACCTGTTTCTTCTCTTAACTCCCCCGCTGCTAGCTCTAACGGCGACGAGTCTGGCTTATCTTCCCAAGCCCCTTGTGGAAATTCTATTTGCCGCTCGCCAATGGTGTAACGATATTGCTCTACCAAATAAACATGGTCATCTTCGATAGGAATGATAATGGCAAAATCAGGTTTTTCGACAACACCATAGATGCCTTCATTACCGCTTGCTCGTAAAATTTTATCTTCTCTTACGGTTAACCACTTATTCTGATAAACAATTTTACTGTCTAGAGTTTCAATGTCTTTCATACATATCCTTATAAGAGCTAACAAAAACGCCGAGCATGTGCTCGGCGTTTTATATAATGTCCACAACTTGTTGCGTCACAGTCTGTGTCACATCATTTCATCAAATCTTTGCTTGAGTGCATATTGCTTCAAAAGACCGACTTGACGCTCTTTTAGATGTACTCAACTTCAATGATTTCAACTTCAACGCTACCAGCCGGGGTTTGAATAGTAACCGTATCGTCAAGCTCTTTACCAATGAGGCCTCGGGCTATTGGCGAGTTTACCGAGATAAGGTTGTTCTTAATGTCGGCTTCATCGTCGCCCACTATGCGATAAGTTGTCTCTTCTTCAGTGTCGACATTTAAAATAGTCACCGTGGTACCAAAGATAACTTTACCCGTGTTTTCCATTTTCGTGACATCGATAATTTGAGCATTAGATAGCTTACCTTCAATGTCTTGGATACGGCCTTCACAGAAACTTTGTTGCTCTCTGGCAGCATGATACTCAGCGTTTTCTTTCAAATCACCATGTTCACGCGCTTCCGCAATAGACTCGATAATACGAGGACGTGTTTTTGTTTTAAGCTCGTTTAATTCGTCACGGAGCATTTGAGCACCGTGCGCTGTCATTGGATACTGACTCATGAATACAGTCTCGCCTAGCTAAGTGTTTTTAACAGAAAAGTGCGCCGTATTGGCGCACTTTTAATGGTTTCACAAAAGTATAATATAACTAGGATACCTCGTATCCTAGTTTATGTCATCAGTGATTAATTCTAGCGTGCAATTCTTGAACTGATGCCACTTTATTGCGATCGTCAGCCGACTTCGCACGTATAGTTGCAAACGCTGCATTCATTGTCGTGGTGTAAGTTACTTTATTAAGTAATGCTTCGCGACGAATGTAGACAGAATCAGTAATTGCTTGGCGACCTTCTGTTGTATTAATTAAATAGGCATACTCGCCATTTTTAATAGCATCAACAATGTTTGGACGACCTTCAGAAAGTTTATTCACCACTGAACTCATAATACCGGCATCATAAAGCGTGGTTGCGGTACCGCGTGTCGCTTCTATGCTAAACCCAGCCTCAACCAATGCTTTTGCAAGTTCAATAATTTTGTTTTTATCTGTATCACGAACAGAGATTAGTGCTTTACCGCTTTTAGGCAGTGGCGCACCAGCACCTAGGTTGGCTTTAGCGTACGCTTCTTCAAACGTGTCGCCCACACCCATTACCTCACCCGTAGAGCGCATTTCTGGCCCTAATAGTGGATCAACACCTTGGAACTTAGCGAAAGGAAGCACCACTTCTTTTACTGAGAAGAACGGCGGGATAATTTCCTTAGTCACTCCCTGCTCTTCCAAACTAACCCCTGCCATAGCGCGAGCCGCAACTTTCGCTAGTGGCACACCCGTAGCCTTTGAGACGAAAGGCACTGTACGTGCGGCACGTGGGTTAACTTCGATAAGATACACTTCACCATCTTTAATGGCGAACTGAGTATTCATTAACCCTACAACACCAAGTTCTAGCGCCATGGCTTTAACTTGCTCACGCATTGTGTCTTGAATATCTGCAGAAAGCGAGTGTGGCGGAAGTGAACATGCAGAGTCACCTGAGTGAACACCGGCCTGCTCGATATGCTCCATGATACCGCCGATCACAACGTCTTTTCCGTCGCATATTGCGTCAATATCAACTTCTATTGCATCGTCAAGGAAACGGTCTAGCAGCACTGGGGCGTCGTTCGATACCTTTACGGCTTCGTTTAAGTAACGTTTAAGATCTTTAAGATCGTAAACAATTTCCATTGCACGACCGCCGAGTACATAAGAAGGACGCACTACTAGTGGGAAGCCGATTTCTTCAGCCATCGCTAGTGCTTGCTCTACATTGGTAACGGTTGAGTTAGCAGGTTGCTTTAGGTCAAGCTTGTTAACCATTTGCTGAAAACGCTCACGGTCTTCCGCTCTGTCTATTGCGTCAGGCGATGTCCCCATAATTGGTACACCAGCAGCTTCAAGGGCACGCGCTAATTTTAGCGGCGTTTGGCCACCGTATTGCACAATTACGCCTTTCGGCTTTTCTTTATCAACAATTTCCAACACGTCTTCAAGGGTTACCGGCTCGAAATAAAGTCGATCTGATGTGTCGTAATCGGTTGAGACCGTTTCGGGGTTACAGTTAACCATAATGGTTTCGTAACCGTCTTCACGCATAGATAAAGCTGCGTGTACACAGCAGTAATCGAACTCAATACCCTGTCCAATTCGGTTAGGACCGCCACCAATAACCATGATTTTTTCACGGTCTGTTGGCGCAGCTTCACACTCTTCATCGTAAGTTGAATACATGTAGGCGGTGCTGGTTGAGAATTCAGCGGCACAGGTATCTACACGTTTGTACACCGGCGAAATACCAAAGCCTCTGCGTGCCTCACGAACGTCACTTTCTGCAACCTTGGTAAGTTCAGCAAGTCGAGAATCAGAGAAACCTTTGCGTTTAAGTAAGCGCATTAGGTCAGCATCGATTCCAGGAAGTCCTAGTTCAGCAACTTTTGCTTCGTCTTTAATCAGGTCTTCTAATTGCACCAAGTACCAGCGATCGATGTTTGTAAGGTCAAACACTTCATCTACGCTCATGCCCATGCGGAATGCATCACCAATGTACCAGATTCGCTCGGCACCAGGCTGGCGTAGCTCGTAAATCACCTTATTGCGCGACTCTGGATCTTCAAGGTCCACCATAGAGTTAAGGCCGTTGGCGCCTACTTCCAAACCACGAAGGGCTTTTTGTAGAGATTCTTGCTGATTACGCCCGATCGCCATCACTTCGCCTACAGACTTCATTTGCGTAGTTAAACGGTCGTTGGCACCGGCAAATTTTTCGAAGTTAAAGCGAGGAATTTTAGTGACTACATAATCGATTGACGGCTCGAATGACGCAGGCGTTAAACCACCTGTGATGTCGTTGGCCAGCTCATCTAGGGTATAACCTACTGCTAGTTTCGCCGCTACTTTAGCGATAGGGAAACCTGTTGCTTTAGAGGCTAACGCCGAAGAGCGAGAAACTCGAGGGTTCATTTCGATGATTACCATACGCCCAGTTTTGGGGTCTACACCAAACTGAACGTTTGAACCACCCGTCTCAACACCAATTTCACGAAGTACAGCCATGGCTGCATTTCGCATAATTTGAAATTCTTTGTCGGTGAGTGTCTGTGCCGGCGCTACGGTAATTGAATCGCCGGTGTGAACGCCCATAGGGTCGAAGTTTTCAATGGTACATACAATAATGCAGTTATCTGCTTTATCGCGAACCACTTCCATTTCGTACTCTTTCCAACCAAGTAACGATTCATCGATTAGAAGCTCGTTTGTTGGCGAAAGGTCGAGGCCTCGAGTACAAATTTCGTTGAATTCATCAATGTTGTAGGCAATACCGCCGCCTGTTCCGCCCATTGTAAACGATGGACGAATGATGCATGGAAAGCCGATACGGCTTAGCACATCGTGTGCTTCATCCATGGTGTGAGCAATTTCTGCGCGAGGACACTCAAGACCAATGTTTTTCATTGCCGTGTCGAAACGCTCGCGGTTTTCTGCTTTGTCAATAGCGTCTGCAGTTGCGCCAATAAGCTCGCAACCAAACTCTTTAAGCACACCGTGCTTGTCTAGTTCTAGCGCGCAGTTCAGTGCAGTTTGTCCACCCATGGTTGGCAAAACCGCGTCTGGGCGCTCTTTTTCAATAATTTTGCGAACGACTTCCCAGTGAATAGGCTCAATGTAGGTAGCATCGGCCATTTCTGGGTCGGTCATTATGGTTGCTGGATTAGAGTTAACCAGAATAACGCGGTATCCCTCTTCCCGCAGTGCTTTACACGCTTGAGCGCCTGAATAATCAAATTCGCAGGCCTGGCCAATAACAATAGGGCCAGCACCTATAATAAGAATACTTTTTATGTCGGTACGTTTTGGCATGTCGGCTAGTTCCTACTGCTTGTGTTGTTCAATAAGTTCAATGAAGTGGTCGAATAACGGCGCAGCTTCGTGAGGACCTGGGCTCGCTTCAGGGTGCCCCTGAAAACTAAACGCGGGCTTATCGGTACGATGAATACCCTGCAACGACTTATCGAACAATGAAACGTGCGTAACTTCTAGGTTATCTGGCAGACTAGATTCATCAACCGCAAAACCGTGGTTTTGACTGGTTATCATTACCACGTTACGTTTTAGGTCTTTTACTGGGTGGTTTGCACCGTGATGACCAAACTTCATTTTAGCGGTAGTCGCGCCACTCGCTAACGCAAGCAACTGATGTCCTAAACAAATACCGAATACCGGCGTGCCTGTTTCAACAATAGTTTTAATAGCTTCGATGGCGTAATCGCACGGCTCTGGATCGCCAGGTCCGTTTGATAAAAATACACCGTCTGGATTCATGGCAAGTACATCATCCGCTGTCGTTTGAGCAGGTACCAAGGTTATTTTGCAACCGCGGTCAGCAAGCATGCGAAGAATATTATGCTTAACGCCATAGTCGTAGGCCACAACGTGATATTTACTTTCACTTGGCGTTACGTAGCCTTTGCCAAGTTCCCAGCTTCCTTCTGTCCAAGTTTTCGGCTCCGTGATACTGACCACTTTGGCCAGATCCATCCCTTTAAGCCCAGGAAATGCTTTCGCTTGCTCTAAAGCACTAGACTCGTCTAATTCATCAGTGCAAATGATACATCCATTTTGCGCGCCTTTATCTCGAAGTATGCGAGTGAGACGGCGAGTATCAATATCTGCAATACCTACAACGCCTTTCGCTTTGAGGTATTCAGACAAGGATTGCTGTTGACGAAAGTTACTGGCAACAAGTGGTAAATCACGAATGATAAGGCCTTTAGACCAGATTTTGTCTGCTTCGACGTCTTCTGAGTTAGTGCCGGTGTTGCCAATGTGTGGATAGGTAAGGGTGATGATTTGTTCAGCGTAAGATGGGTCGGTAAGAATTTCTTGGTAGCCTGTCATGGAAGTATTGAAAACTACTTCTCCAACAGAACAGCCAGCGGCACCAATAGCAGTACCTTTAAAAACAGAACCGTCCTCTAACACCAAAAGGGCAGAATGAGCCAAGTCAACCTCCAGATTAAGGATAACTATGTGTTTGTGCAGTTTTTTGCACAAACCCCACAAAAAACGGGAGGTAATGATAACAATACTTCCCGTTTCACGATCTTTGCAGCTAATAAAACCGCGCTCTACAGACGTTTTATTAGCTAAGAATACGAAATTCTGGCAAATTCCGGCGAGTATACATTACTCACCGAAAATGTCTAATTTATTTGTAATAATTTAATAAAATAAACCTTATAACACCTTTTTTACACTAAACCATCGAAAGTAGTGCTTAGTGCTCAAATATAGTGCAACTGTAGTACAATAAGGGCAAGCGGTGTTATTGCTATAAATTTACTGTTATTGCATTTTCGTGCGCATAGTCCATGCAAAACAGACAGTTACGCACGTCACTCGCCGATTTCATTCAAGCTTTTATAGTTTCAGATTTAGTACGTCTGACATGGAGTATAGTCCAGGTTTCTGACCGCACAACCATTTGGCCGCATGAACGGCTCCTTTGGCAAAAGTTAGCCTACTCGACGCCTTGTGCGTAATTTCGAGTCGCTCGCCTATGTCAGCAAAAAGCGCAGTGTGTTCTCCCACAATATCTCCCGCTCTGACAGTGGCGAAGCCAATGGTACCCTGATCTCGCTCAGGCTCTTTACCTTCTCGGCCGTATACAGCACAGGTACTTAAGTCTCTTCCTAACTCTTCAGCAATTGCTTCACCAATAGCCATAGCAGTGCCAGACGGGGCATCTTGCTTGAACCTGTGATGTGCCTCTGTAATCTCGATATCGGCGGTTTCGCCAAGAACACTGGCAGCTTGTTTTACTAGTGAAAGCATAAGGTTCACGCCTACACTGTAGTTGGCAGCAAAAACAATTGGAATTTGTTTCGCGGCCTCATCAAGAGCATTGAGCTGCTGTTTATTCAACCCCGTTGTGCCAATGACAACAGGCGTTTTATTATCTACACACCAAGCCAGATTTGTCTCTATGATAGATGGCAGGGTGAAGTCAATCATGACATCTGCGTCGCTGCCGGTTAATGAAGAAAAGCCAGAACAATTAATAGGTTTTTTACCTATGCCTGCCAACTCTCCCACGTTCATTCCCACCCATGGAGAATCATCTCTTACTGTTGCAACGCTAAGCTCAGCATCTTCGTTTAAGTCGAGAGCCTCTATTAACACTCTACCCATTCGCCCGTTAGCGCCAAATAATCCAACTTTCATGGTCAATCTTATTCATCAATATTCAACTTGCCCACATTTTGCCAAATGCACTCGCTAATGCAATGTGATTATGAGAATAATTATGCTGACTATTAAGGCGTGTTGATTAAAGAAGTGAGTTTAAGGCAAGCATTCGCCATTGCGTTCAGTGGTTAAATTAAACGTTTCTTCAAACTAATTATCCTTTTCTCATATTTAACCATGACGTTTGCTTAAAAATTTGCATATCATAGACGTTTATCTAGCACGATAGACAGGCGACACCAAGAGAGTGTTGATGCATGCTTCTCCCTCATCGAATAAAGATTCAAAGAAAACATACATTATGAAAAAAAAGCTTATTTGGGATTTACCTACTCGCCTTTTTCACTGGCTGCTGGTTGCCAGTATTCTTGGGCAATATGTCACCGCTGAATTGCTTGATGATGCTGTTCAGTGGCATTTTTACATAGGGTACTTCACGTTAGGGCTTATTGTGTTCAGAGTACTTTGGGGTATTTGGGGGCCTAAGTACGCCAAGTTTAGCGGGTTCGTTAAAGGTCCTGTGGCAGTATTGGAGTATGCAAAAAGCCTGTTTGATAGAGATAGCCTGCCATCGGTGGGGCACAATCCGTTGGGAGGCTGGTTTGTAGTAATCATGATAACACTGGTGCTCATTCAGGCCATTTCAGGGCTATTTATGACCGACGATATTTTTCTGGACGGTCCTCTCAGAGGGATGGCAGATAGCGATATATTGGAGATAATGAGTAGTTTGCATCACCTGGCATTTGATACGCTTATTTATGTTGTTGCATTACATATTGGCGCAAGTGTTTTTTACACGGTTTTCAAGAGACAGAAATTAATCCCGCCTATGATTAACGGCAATAAAATGATGCCCGAAGACGAGGAGCAGTACTATGGCGAGCCGCAAGGCATTGAGCACTCAAAATTAGCCAGAGCCATAGTAATTGCAATCCTTTCTGCGGCTATCGTTTACGTGGTGGTAGAGGTCATTCCTCCAGAGCCCTCGGTAGGCCAGTATTATTACTAGTTACTGATACCAATCCGCATATTACGTTAATTTTTTGTCCGAGCTTTAATAATTTGGCACCTAGGTGCCAAATTGCAGCTAAACGTTAACTGCTTCTACCAACCCTTTGTCTCGCATTAATGCGGCTATTTCGTCAACACTGCTTGGATCATCAATGGTAGAGGGCACTGAAATTGGCTCGTCTGCCGCAATCTGTCGCAGTAGTTTACGAAGAATTTTGCCCGACCTGGTTTTTGGCAAACGCTTAACAACAATAGCGCGCTTAAAACAGGCTACTGGGCCAATACTCTGCCTAACTTGGGCAACGAGTTCTTTTTCCAGTTCCGACTCTTCAATATTGGCTCCATCTTTCAAAAGCACTAAACCAACAGGAAGTTGACCTTTTAGGGCGTCGTTAATGCCAATAACGCTGCACTCTGCGATAGCGGGATGAGCAGCAAGCACCTCTTCCATTTCACCTGTGGACAATCGATGCCCTGCCACATTAATAACGTCGTCGGTGCGACCCATAATAAATACGTAGCCCTCATCATCAATATAGCCGTTGTCTCCCGTGCTGTAATAGCCCTCAAACTCTCTCAGATAACCGTTGACCAAGCGAGAGTGGTCTTGCCAAATTGTCGACAAGCAGCCTGGAGGTAGAGGTAACTGTATAGCAATAGAGCCTTTTTCACCCGGCTCAGCTTCGGTGTCTGGTCCCTTAAGCACCTTAACATTGAACCCTGGAGTGGGAACACTAGACGAGCCTGGCTTAGTTGCCATAGACTCAATACCCATAGGATTTGAGCAAATTGGCCAACCTGTTTCGGTTTGCCACCAGTGGTCTACTACGGGCTTATTTGTTTTCTCTAGAGTCCAATAATACGTAGGTGGATCTAACCGCTCTCCCGCCATAAATATTGTTCGCAAGCTAGACAAGTCGTACTGCTTTATAAATTCGCCCTCGGGGTCTTCTTTACGTATGGCTCGAAAAGCAGTAGGCGCGGCAAATAAGATATTGATGCTATGGCGCTCTATCATTCGCCAAAATGCCCCTGCGTCTGGTGTGCCCACAGGTTTGCCTTCATACATCACTGATGTTGCGCCTTTTATCAGTGGACCGTACACAATATAAGAGTGCCCTACTACCCAACCAACATCTGAAGCCGCCCAAAATATATCGTTTTTATCAATTCCATACAGTGCACCCATAGAATAATGAAGCGCTACTGCATGGCCGCCATTGTCTCTTACCACGCCCTTCGGCTTGCCCGTTGTGCCTGAGGTATAAAGAATATAGAGCGGATCAGTAGCGTCTACTTTAACTGCACTAACCGGAGAGCTGTTTTCCATTAAAGAATGCCAGTCGTGATCAAAAGAAGAATCGAGCTCGGCATGCAGCTGTGGCCGTTGAAAAACAACACAGCCATTAGGTTTATGTGACGCGTTCTCAATAGCCTTGTCAACCAATGGCTTGTAAGGAATTTGCTTGGCCCCCTCAATACCGCAAGATGCGGTAATAATAAACGATGGAGTAGCATCATCAATCCGCACTGCCAATTCATTAGCTGCAAAACCGCCGAATACAACAGAATGGATAGCACCTAATCGAGCACAGGCAAGCATGGCAATTGCAGCCTGTGGGATCATAGGCATATAGATAATAACGCGGTCGCCTTTCGATACACCTAAGCCTTGAAGTGCACCCGCAAAAGTAGCAACTTCATTGAGCAATTCATTATAGGTATAGGTTCGCGTTGTATTCGTTACTGGAGAGTCGTATATAAGCGCAGCTTTTTCCCCGCGGCCCGCATTAACATGATGGTCAAGCGCGAGGTAACTGGTATTAAGCTGTCCGCCTTTAAACCACGATTGATAACCGTTCTCGGCGCTAGATATCGCTGTTTCAGGTGCTGAAAACCATTCAATGTTATGGGCTTTATCTAGCCAAAATTGTTCTGGAGAGGTTGTAGAGGCAATATATTCTTGTTTGTAGTTCATAACCAAATCCGTTGTAGAGTTCATGACAACACTACTTCAGTATGACTGTGGATGCTTATAAGACTTCAGGCTTATGCCTAATAAGCATTTGTTTTACTTACTAAAATAATAAAGCTTAAAATAAAAAGGTTAGCAGAAAAAACTGCTAACCTTAATTGTGCTTTCACTTTGCAACAAAACAAGGTTACTTAGTCTTTTTTGTAATCGTCGTGACATGATTTACAACTAGCGCCAATTTTTCCTATAGCGCCGCGATAAGCGCTCTTATCACCAGCGTCTAGTGCCGCTTGAAGTCCCTGTGCAGCAGTTTTAAGCGCAGCAACTTTAGTTTCAACGTCTGAAAAATTTTCCCAAATAGCGTCTTTTGCGCCAGTTTCAACATTGTATTCTCGCGTGTCTACTGAAAGGTAATCGCCCATCATAGTTGCAAGCTGTTCTAGTCTGACAGCATTTGTTTGCATCACCGATTCGTCGAAGGGTAAAGCGCCTTTTGCCATCCCGCCCAGTGGCCCCATGTTACTTCTTACTAACTGAAAAACAGATTGGCGATACTTGGTTGCCGCCTTTGCGTGTTTTTCAGACATTGCAGGCTTAACCTCTGCGGCTACTGCCTGGTTCAAGATTGCGACGTTTGAAAGTGCCACGCCAACTGCTGCCGCAATAATAGCTTTATTGATAAGTTTCATGCCTGTTCCCTTTTTAACACCGTGTGTTTTTTATTCATTAATGTGTCTTAGATAAATACGATTGCTTTTTGCGTAAGCCTGATTTTATCGTGACGAAGAGAACAATAAATCGCAAGCATTAATTGACAAAAAATAGTTAGAGCCAGACAAAGGTAAGAAAAAATGGATATTTTTAAAGGAGAGATAAAAAAGGCGAGGCCCCTAAACGGGGCCTCTAGTGCGGCGTAGCGCCGCTACCATGTTGAAACGTATTATCACATGGCGTGATGTTGCTGATTTAATCGGTTTTTATATACGACCGTTTAACTCAGCAGAAATTGGAGAGTCTTGAAGACCTTGTTCCGCTACCCATGCTTGCAGCGTTTTGCCATCGGATTCTGGCTCTTGTAAATCTTTACTCGGCATTTTTTTAACTAGCAGAGTACCTACTTCAACAGCGTTGTTTAATAAAGCCGTGCGAATTAGGCTTTGTCCGTCGCAAGAAATACCGGAATAATAGTCGCGAAGTTTTAAGCGATAGTCAGATTGCACGCTACGCATTTTTTTACGTAACTCACCTTTGTCGTCAGCTTGAACGATAGTGCAAATGTTAGCTAGTGCATCGCTGATGCCATCGGCCTGTGCAGCGTTTGAAAAAGCAAGCGAAGACGCTGCTATTACTAATGAGGTTTTAACTATTTTCAACATGGTTAAAATTCCTGTGGTTTAAGTTAGTGCGTAAGTGCATGTCGCTTATTAAACGCTATCTAACTAAAAACAAAAACATGTTGAACAATAATAAAGTATGTATGTGTATACGTATTTTTTTTGGGGGGGTAAGTGAAAGCTAACGGGTGTTAAAAATGCCAGTTAAATACTTTAACTGGCATTGAATCAAACGCGTTAAACGTTGTTTTTAACGAAGAAACTTTGCTTAGCGCTTTATCCCTTCACCAATTAATTCTTAAGTGAATTAGTTAGTTAAGTCGTCGAAAAACTTTTTAACGCCGTCAAAGAAGCCTTGTGCTTTAGGGCTATGCTTACTCGATGCTTTGCCCATAGACTCTTCAAGTTCACGTAGCAGCTCTTTTTGTTTAGACGACAAGTTCACTGGCGTTTCTACAACCACTTTACACATAAGGTCGCCAATTGCGCCGGTTCGAACCGACTTCACGCCCTTACCGCGTAACCGGAACATACGGCCAGTTTGCGTTTCTGCGCTTATCTTCAACTTCACTTTACCGTCTAGAGTCGGTACTTCTAACTCGCCGCCAAGCGCTGCTGTGGTAAAGCTAAGCGGTACTTCACAGTAAAGATTATTACCATCGCGCTGGAATATCTCGTGGTCGCGAATATGGACTTGCACATACAAGTCGCCTGCCGGAGCACCGTTCTCTCCAGCTTCGCCCTCTCCCGATAAGCGAATTCTATCACCAGTATCTACACCAGCTGGTATTTTAACGTTGAGAGTTTTGGTTTTCTCTTTACGGCCATGTCCGTGACAGCTGTTACACGGATCTTCAATGATCTTGCCTTTACCCGAACAGGTAGGACAGGTTTGCTGAACCGCGAAGAAACCTTGACGCATTTGCACTTGGCCGTTGCCGTGACACGTTGGACACGTCTTAGGAGAAGACCCACTTTTTGCGCCAGAGCCGTCACACACCTCACATTCGGCAAGCGCCGGAACGCGAATATCAACACTCTTACCACGCACAGCTTCTTCAAGTGAAAGCTCTAGGTTATAGCGTAAATCCGAACCTTGACGGGCTCGAGATTGACGACCGCCACGACCGCCGCCACCAAAAATATCACCAAATACATCGCCAAAGATGTCGCCGAAATCTGCACCACCACCGTAGCCACCGCCACCGCGATTTGGATCGACGCCTGCGTGACCATACTGATCATAAGCCGCACGCTTTTGTGAATCTGACAGAATTTCGTAAGCTTCTTGGATTTCTTTAAACTTAACTTCTAAATCTTTATCACCTTGTGTGCGATCTGGGTGATATTTCATCGCTAGCTTTTTATACGCTTTTTTGATTTCGCGATCGCCAGCGCTTTTATCAACACCAAGCACCTCGTAGTAGTCACGTTTCGACATATCGTTTACTTACCCTACTTATTGTCAACAGGGGGATTGCCCAGCCTATTGAATCTACATCTGACTGTTGTGAAAATCACCTGCGCGAGTTAAGAAAAGCGGCAAGTCATTTACACAACAAAGGCGCAGCAAGATAATCCTGATGCGCCTGAACTGTTAAACAGCCCGGCGCACCGGGCTAATTACTACAGCTTACTTTTTGTCTTCGTCTTTCACTTCTTCGAACTCAGCGTCGACTACATCATCGTCAGCTTTACCAGAAGCTTGCTGCTCAGCACCTTCTGCACCGCCAGCTGCCGCACCTTGCTGAGCCTGCGCCGCTTCCATTAGCTTGCTAGACGCCTGAATAAGCTCTTGCGTTTTCGCTTCAATTTCAGCTTTATCTTCGCCTTTAACTGCAGTTTCAAGTGCTGAAAGTGCTTCTTCGATTGGCGCTTTGTCTTCTGCACTTAGTGCATCGCCAACTTCTTCAAGCTGTTTACGTGTGGCGTGAACCATACCATCAGCTTGGTTACGCGCTTGAATCAGTTCTTCAAACTTCTTATCAGCTTCTTTGTTCGCTTCCGCGTCAGCTACCATTTTTTCTACTTCTTCATCGCTTAGGCCTGAAGAAGCTTTGATAGTGATCTTCTGCTCTTTACCTGTGTCTTTATCTTTCGCAGACACGTGTAGGATACCGTCAGCATCTAGGTCGAAGGTTACTTCGATTTGCGGCACACCGCGCGCTGCTGGGCGAATACCTTCAAGGTTAAACTGACCAAGAGACTTGTTGCCGCTTGACTGCTTACGCTCACCTTGTAGTACGTGTACAGTTACCGCAGACTGATTATCTTCCGCTGTCGAGAACGTTTGCGACTTCTTCGTTGGAATAGTCGTGTTCTTCTCGATTAGCGCAGTCATTACGCCACCCATTGTCTCAATACCTAGAGACAGAGGCGTAACGTCTAGCAGTAGTACGTCTTTAACGTCACCAGAAAGTACTCCACCTTGAATTGCCGCGCCTACTGCAACAGCTTCATCTGGGTTAACATCTTTACGTGGCTCTTTGCCAAAGAATTCAGTTACATACTTCTGCACTAGCGGCATACGCGTTTGACCACCAACAAGGATGATGTCGTTGATGTCGCCAACAGATAGGTCTGAATCAGCTAGTGCTTGCTTAAGTGGCTCTAGTGAGTTCTTAACAAGTTCTTCTACCAGTGACTCAAGCTTAGCGCGCGTAAGTTTAATCGCTAAGTGCTTAGGACCTGAACCATCTGCTGTGATGTACGGCAAGTTAACTTCTGTCTGCTGTGAAGAAGAAAGTTCGATTTTCGCTTTTTCACCCGCTTCTTTAAGACGCTGCATAGCTAGCGGATCTTTACGAAGGTCGATGCCTTGGTCTTTCTTGAATTCTTCAACGAGGTAGTTGATAACACGGTTATCGAAATCTTCACCACCAAGGTGTGTGTCACCGTTAGTCGCTAGTACTTCAAACGTGTGCTCACCGTCTACTTCGTCGATTTCGATGATTGAGATATCGAATGTACCACCACCTAAATCGTATACTGCAACAACATTATCGCCTTGCTTTTTGTCCATGCCATAAGCAAGAGCAGCAGCAGTTGGCTCGTTGATGATACGCTTAACTTCAAGACCTGCGATACGACCGGCGTCTTTCGTTGCCTGACGCTGAGAGTCGTTAAAGTAAGCAGGAACAGTGATAACTGCGCCAGTTACTTCTTCGCCAAGATAATCTTCAGCGGTCTTTTTCATTTTCTTAAGTACTTCAGCAGAAACCTGCGGAGGCGCCATCTTCTCACCTTTCGCTTCTACCCATGCATCACCGTTATCAGCACCTACAATTTTGAAAGGCATGATGTCGATGTCACGCTGTACTTCTTTATCTTGGAAGCGACGACCGATTAAACGCTTGATTGCGAATAATGTGTTTTCTGGGTTAGTGACCGCCTGACGCTTTGCAGACTGACCTACCAATGTTTCACCATCGTTTGTGTAAGCGATGATTGAAGGTGTTGTACGATCGCCTTCCGCGTTTTCAATTACGCGTGGTTTGTCGCCGTCTAGAACTGCGACACATGAATTAGTTGTACCTAAATCGATACCTATGATTCTACCCATTTTCGTGTCTCCGAAAAGTTTCTTAATTCTGTAAAAATAGTGGGGTTATTCCCGCTCTTTTCAATAGTTGCCAGTAAAAAAACTGACTTTTTGTGTCTTTTATCGCAATACTTGGCTTACGCTTGCGTATCAACACCACCGCTTGGTGCGCGCGATACCATTACCATGGCAGGGCGAAGCAAACGGCCGTTAATTTGATAACCTTTTTGCATAACCGCCATAACTGTATTTGGCTCGTGGTCTGCACTTTCTTGCATCGACATCGCCTGATGCAAATCAGGGTTAAAGGTTTCGCCCTGCGGATCTATAGGGGTTAATCCAAATTTCTCAATAGTGCTGATAAAAGTTTTGTGCGTCATTTCTACGCCTTCAAGCAAAGGCTTTACAGCCTCACTGTCGCTGTCAGACAATTCAATGGCGCGTTCTAAGTTATCAATTACTGGTAAAAGCTCACCGGCAAAGCGTTCAAGAGCAAACTTACGTGCCTTTTCCACTTCACCCTCTGCGCGACGACGTGCATTGTCGGCGTCAGCTCTGGCGCGAAGTACGCTGTCTTGTTGCTCTTTAACCGTAGCTTGGGCTTCAGATAAAGCAGTCTCTAGCTCATAAATACGCTGACAAGCTTCATCTAGAGGTGCATCAGAACCTTCTACTTCTTGGCCTTCAACTTCCACTTCTTCTGTTGCT
The DNA here is from genome assembly GCF_010500915.1 of Alteromonas hispanica. Taxonomy (GTDB): domain Bacteria; phylum Pseudomonadota; class Gammaproteobacteria; order Enterobacterales; family Alteromonadaceae; genus Alteromonas; species Alteromonas hispanica. Next base: position 41,694 of record NZ_JAAAWP010000015.1, on the reverse strand, counting down.
TGCACTGTTTCATCAACTGCGTTTTCTTTATCTGCCTGCACGTCGCGATTTTCGCTCATGCCTACCTCCAAACTTTTTTAAATTAGGCAACACCCTACTTAAAGGGAATAACTGTGTTGCGCTTATTTATGGGGCTAGTTTCTAAGCGATCAAGGGTAACCACACAAAATTTGTGGTTTGATTTAAATTTTTTTTCAAAAATAATTTTGACCTAACGCAATCGCTTACCATCTTGTGAAAATCACTGCTTCATGTTGTGAAAATCGTGTTAACGTAAGTGCGTGTATTTCATGAGGATCATTGATGCTGAGTATCTGGTCGGTTGGCAGTATTGTTGCTGTTTATCTCTTCATTTTATTCGCGATTGGCTTTTGGGGAGAAAGATATCTAAAAGATAATCGCCAGCACCCAATTTTATATAGCTTGGGATTGGGCGTGCACTGTACGTCTTGGGCTTTTTTCGGCACCACCTCGCAAGCCGCTGAGTATGGATGGGCTATCGTTCCTACCTATATGGGTATTATCCTTACTATGGTATTTGCATTTCCTGTGGTATTGCATATAAGCCGTCTTTGCCAGCAACATAATATTACCTCGCTTGCCGATCTGATTGGCATGAAGTACAAACATTCTCACCTTGTGGCAGCATTCGTTACCGTGCTTTGCTTTGTTGGTGTTATTCCCTATATCGCCTTGCAACTCGACGCAATTACCAAAAGCATTACTCTTATTACCCCAAATACATCAGAAACCAGCCAAAGCGTAAGCATGTATGTGGCGTTATTAATGGCGATATTCGCGATTATTTTTGGTACCCGAACACTCAACCTCACTGACAAGCACCCGGGCTTGTTAATGACTATTGCCTTTGAGTCGGTGTTTAAACTTGTCGCGCTGTGGTCTGTTGGCATTTTTGTCTGCTTTTTTATGTTCGATGGGGTGCTAGACCTTATTTCTAAAGCCTCTCAACATGAGCAAGCGCGAGAACTGATTTACGCCAATAGCGCCCCTCTTGTTTACGTTACTCATGTATTACTTGGTGTGTGCTCTATGTTTGTTTTGCCACGACAGTTTCATATGAACTTTGTTGAACTGAATGGAGAAGGCGAACTTCGCACCGCTAGGTGGTTTTTCCCGGTTTACTTATTGGGCATGACAGTATTTCTTATCCCTCTGGCGTTGGCAGGAAAGATGTTGCTGCCACCGTCGGTTAACTCAGATACTTATGTACTGGCCCTCCCCCTTTTTGCCGAAAACACCGCGCTTTCTATCATTGCTTTTTTAGGTGGATTGTCGGCAACCACCAGTATGGTTATCGTCGCCACGCTGGCCCTGGGCATTATGATTGCCAACAACTTAGTGACACCGCTGTGGATAAAAGCGCGTTTAAGAACAGAGCCCAACCATACCCTTGAAACAACAAAGGTACTCGCCATACGCCGATTAACGGTATTGGTAGTTCTTTCAGTAGCGCTTTGGTATCACCTCAATGTGAGTCAAGCTGCTCCTCTTGTAAAAAGTGGCGTTATTGCTATTGCGCTTTTAGGGCAGTGCTTGCCGGTGCTCATGTTTGGGCTTTACTGGGAAAAGCGTTCAAAAGCCGCTGCGTTGGCGGGGCTCTTTTCGGGCTTTCTGTGTTGGTGCGCACTGCTGTTATACCCAAGCGTGATGTCGAGCTATTACTTTAATGCGCCGCCTACCGATGCCCAGCTTGGCATTGGCTTTCTGATATCTCTTATCACCAATGCCGCCATTTATATGTTGGTATCATTTATTAGTTTTTTTGGAGATAAAAAGAGCGTTGTCGACAGCAACATAGATTTAGCCACATCTACCCCATACCTGACCATACGAGTAGGCGACTTAGTGTCGTTAACCCAGCGTGTTTTAGACTCGCAAACCCATAACACTTTGGTTAATCAACTCTCTGTTGACGTATCTCATCCTCAGGTAAATGGGTTAGCAAGCCATTCGCTTTTACAACGAGTAGAAAAACTTCTTGCCGCTCAGGTTGGAGGACCAAGTGCTAGAATTCTGCTGGGCGCCATTGCTGATAAGGGCACAGACTCATTGCCCGAGTTGGTAGATTGGGTGGAAGAAGCATCGCAGTCGTTCCAGTTCAATCACGAAGTTTTACAGTCGTCTGTACAAAACATAGAGCAAGGAATAAGCGTTCTCGATGAAAAGCTTCAGTTATTGGCATGGAACGAGCGCTATATTGAGCTTTTCCGTTATCCGCGCGGATTTTTAAAAGTAGGAATGCCAATAATCGATATCTTGAAGTACAACGCCAAGCGTGGGCTGTTTGGCAACACTGACGGCAGCACTGGTCGTTTTGGTAATGAAATCAGTGGCGACAAGCAAATTAATATCAATAATGACATCGATAGCGAAATTGAAAAACGCATTCAATATATGCTTGAGGGGAGTCGCCATAAGTACATTAGAAAGCAGCATGACGGCAAGGTAATAGAATTAAACGGCGCGCCACTACCCGGTGGAGGATACGTTACCACTTACAGTGATATTACCGAATATATTGCGATCCAAAGCGCTTTGGAAAAATCGAAGTCTGAGTTAGAGCAACGGGTAGAACGCCGTACACAGGAGTTGCAAGACGCCAAACAACAAGCCGACGCAGCAAACGAGAGTAAAACCAAATTTCTTGCTGCTGCGGGACACGACCTTATGCAGCCTTTTAACGCTGCCACACTATTTGCCTCTATGCTGCAGAAAAAAACCAAAAACAGTGAGTTGTCTGGGCTTTCTGAAGGGGTTGTTGACTCGTTAAATAATGCTCAAAGTCTGTTGTCGATGTTGTTAGATATGACGAAGCTTGATTCTGGCGTTTTAAAGCCAAATAAGGTCACTTTTGCCATCGACGATGTTTTAGCTTCACTGTGCAAAGAGTTTAGCCTTATCGCAAAAGAAAGAGGTATAACCCTCACGTACGTGAAAACAAGTTGCTGGACATACAGCGACAAACACCTGTTTAGACGTGTTGTGCAAAACTTGCTTTCTAATGCCATTCGTTACACTCAAACAGGCTCGGTTTTAGTTGGTGTGAGAAGAAAACAAGAGCTGCCGGTATCACCATTATCTCAAGGTTCATTCTCGGGCGTATCGACTTCTAATGCTGATTGTGGACAGTCACTTATTACAGAGGCTAATTCTGGACAGTCACTTGCTACAAACTGTAGACAGTCACTCAATGTTTGCGTTTACGATACCGGCCCAGGTATTCCGCGGCACCAACAAGAAGAAATTTTTAGCGAATTCCACCAGCTAGAACACTCAAGTAACTCTCAGGGAATTGGCTTAGGTCTTACTATTGTAGATAGAATGTGCAAACTGCTTGGCCATACCATTACTTTACAGTCAGAAATTCACAAAGGGAGCTGTTTTGCTATCACCATCCCCAAGTGCAGCGTTACCTATTCAAAAACTGTAGAAGCTCTTAAAGAAGAAACACAGCCACAAAATGAACTCGCCTTTAATAGCAACCAAGCGTCACAGTTTCTTCAAGGTAAACGACTTCTACTTATAGAGAACGACGAACAAGTGACAGTGGCCATGCAGGCCCTGTTGGGCGATTGGGGCGGCGAGGTAATAACAGCTACAAACAAAATCGAAGCTTTAGCAGCCTGTGAAATGAAGCCCGATATTATTATTGCCGACTATCATCTCAACTTTGGAGAGACCGGTACTGACGTATTACACGCCATTGAATCTTTACCTTATGTTGCGCCATTACGCATATTAATTACCGCAAATAGAAGCCCAGAAGTACGAGATATTGCTGCAGACATGGATATTGCCTATTTACCAAAGCCGATAAAACCGAGCGCGTTAAAGCGATTAATAAAGCAAAGAGTCAACTAGCTCACTGATATGGCGGGTATGGTTGCTGTTCCATACATTAGTTGCGCTGATATAACGCCAACGTATTTTTTAACGACTCAATATCAACCGGTTTCGTGAGATAGTCATTCATGCCCGCATCGAAACATTTCTGTTTTTCACTATCCATCGCATTAGCCGTTAGTGCTACAATAGGAATTTGCCTAAGCGCTTCACCAGTATGACCTGCACGTATTCTACGAGTAGTTTCATAGCCATCGAGGTTTGGCATTTGGCAGTCCATGAAAATAAGGTCGTAGTGTGTAGAGTCAGACGCCTCCAGTATATCTATGGCCTCAAGGCCATCGTTCGCAACGCCGACATTGACTCCCATATTTTCCAAAATCGCCAGCATTACTTCTTGGTTTATATCATTGTCTTCAACTAACAACACGGATAGGTTCATTACAGGTTGCAAGGCCTCAGGATGTTCGTCTGAGTCTCCCGGTTCGGTTTGGTCCGCCGGTTTAAACGGAATAGTAAACTTAAATATAGAGCCTTTACCCAACGTACTCTCTATGGCGATGTCCCCGCCCATGAGTTCACAAAGCTGCTTGGTAATGGCAAGCCCTAGCCCTGTACCGCCAAACTTTCGCGTGGTAGACGTATCGGCTTGTGAGAATGAGTCGAAAAGGCTGGGAATAGCAGAATCGCAAATTCCAATTCCGGTATCATGTATTTCAGTGCTAAAACGCAGCGTGTCATCAATACTCACCACATCATATTTAATTGTAACGCCGCCGCGGTCAGTAAATTTAACAGCATTAGACAGTAAGTTATTGAACACTTGCTTCATACGATACGGGTCGCCGACTACGTTCAGCTGTTTGGTGTTATTGGTAACCAAGTCAAGCTTCAACCCTTTGCTATCTGCTAAAACCTTTTGCTCCTGCACCAAATCCCTCATGAAATGCGTTATCTCAAACTCGACATTTTCAAGCCTTAACTCTCCCGCTTCAATTTTCGAAAAATCTAAGATGTCGTTAATAACAAATAACAACGAATCTGCGCTGCGTTTTGCTGTGGCTATAAACTGCTTCTGATCATCATTTAAATTTGTGCGACTGATAATTTCAATCATACCAATGATGCCGTTCATGGGTGTGCGTATCTCATGGCTCATGTTGGCTAGAAATGCACTCTTCGCTTCGTTCGCGGCTATGGCCTCTTGCTCATGGGCTACAGCGATATCTCTCTCTTGGAGTAATTCCGCCTGTTTACTTACCAGTGTTCGCCGGGCTAGGTGCGCAAACCAACTGAGCATTGTTCCCATAAATAATGCGAAGAAAAAGTGCATCATCATTGGCATATCGACAGCGAGATTAACGACAATCCACCCCAGCCAATTCAGTACTATCAAAAAGGCCCAGTGGGCACGATTTGAAAACACAATTCCAGAGGCGATAATTACCAAGAAAATATTGGTTGTTTGTTCTGGCAGTTGAGACAGCCACAAATGCAGAACACTATTGATAGTACCGAACGCGAGAAGTATTAAAATCCAAAAGCTCTGACGGTCGGCAGAAATATTACCGGCTTTTCGCATCAAGACGAAACTTACAATCATGGTTAGCGATGAAAGTGAAATGAGCGTCCATTTGAAGTCTTCACTCAACAAAAAAAAGTGACTAAGTGATAACAATAGATACAGAAAGAAAAACGCAAAGGCGATAGGTTTTAAAAGCGCTTGAGAATCACTTTTGACTCGTTTGTTTTTTGTAGACAAACTCATTTGAATTCCATTTTATTTCATAGCTCGCGTGATAATAATGTAAATAAATTGAAATCTGAATGCTTAATTAGGCTAACAAAAGGCTAAAGAATGTCTAAAAAAACCTCTACGCTACCGCTGTAAAATACCTTCTTAAACATCACCCTCAACCATACTGCTTACTGCTTTTTTGTTTTAAGCTGCGATCTTTTATTCATCTGTCAATTTTTAGCAACATTCAGCGTTTGTGAACTACCCAGCGACATCGCTTCTCTGATCACTGGGCTTCCACAGTCTAGCTTTGAGCTAAGCTGCTTCTCTTTTCTCAGATCCACAATCCAACTTCGATAGCTCGAAGACTTTCATTTTAATGGAATATTTCTGCTGAGATGTAGGCTTTAAAACCTTTGCGACGATTCCCGCCGCAATTAAATCTAATTCACTTGTTCGAGCTATACTTTTAGCTGCTGAGAGGTCGCGGTTTTGATATGTTCCGCAAGACAAGCAGGTGAAATATCTATCGTTCAATGATAATACATGACGCTGACCGCATTCTGAGCAAATCCCAGTGGATTTTTCAAAGCGACCAATTTCGTGATAGAGCTTACCCTCAAGCTCGGCCTTATATTTTGAAAGCTGAGTGATTAACCCCATCACATTATCAACAACCATGCTGCCATTGAACTTTTGCATCGCTGCTACATTCAGATCTTCAAAACACGCTATATCAGTTTCATTGATTATCTGTCGTGATACTTTGTGCGCAAAGTCGAGTCTTTGCCTTGAGATTTTGCCGTGCAATTTATTGATGCGTTGTTTTGTTTTTTGCCAGCGATTTGAACCTTTGGTTCGGCGAGCAAGCTGGCGTTGCAATTGATTTAATTTCTCTTTTGAGTGTTTTAAAAATTTAGGGTTGTCGGCCATAAAACCGTTAGAACCTACCACCGTTTGTTTTGAGTTGATGTCAAAGCCAGTGAGCGTTTCCAATACTTGTTTAGCGGTTTTACACTCAACTTCCTGAGTGATACTGCACTCCCATTTTCCGTGACGATACTGGACAGTCACTGTTTTAATATTACTGACCAACTCACGATGCAAAACGATTGGCACTTTGCCAACTTTTGGGATGCTAATAGCACCATCTTCGATTCGAATGCAATTGGAGTTATTGACAGCTCGGAACGAGTCATTGTGAAGCTTCTTTTTCTTGTAGGATATTTTATGCTTTGGAAACCGCTGCAAACGACCTTTTGAAAACGCATTCTTCATCGCCGTTTCTAAGTCACGAGCGACTTGCTGGCCTGCCGCTGAATCAAACGCTTTAATCCACTCAAATTCCTCGAGTGGCTTTATTTCCTTAAGGAGAGAAGCCATGTCTTTGTAAAACAGGAATGTTTTATCGTATTCATATCGACGCCTATTTTCAGACAACAACAGATTCCAAATGCCACGCGCTGTAGCGCCAAACTCAATGAGTTTAGCTTCTTGAACTGGCGTAGGATTTAGCCTGTAATTGTATCTGAGCGTCTTTTCCATATACTGTATAGACTACTGTATAAGAACGGATTGTCAAGATGGAATATGAGACTGAATCTCACTGTAAATATCTAATAGCACTTCATTTAATTCTGGTAGTTAAATACAGAAAACCTTTACTAAATGGAAGACTAGGTGAGTTTGTTAAGAAAACAGTTTTCGATGTTTCTCTATTTTCTGACTTTAGGATCGAAGAGGTTGAGATAGACAAGGATCACATTCATATGCTGATTACAATCGGCACTCGATATTCAGTAGGTCAGCACGCAAGGAGGATACGCACAAGTTACAACAATTAAAATCTGGAAATCATTTCCTTATCTCAAAAACCAATTTTGGAAAGAGAAAACATTTTGGTCTGATGGATACTTTGTGTGTTCTGTAGGAAATGCAAGTGCAGAGACAATACGAAAATATATTCAAGAGCAGGGGTTGTGACACCGATTCATCCCCGCGACATCACTTCGTTTTGATCACGGGGTTTTCTCGGTGAGCTTCGATAAAATACATATCCAATGCAACCTGCGACGTATTTATGACACCAAGTTCAGCCATTGAAAAAGACAATTATGCAAAAATAGACGTTGAGAACGAAAGAACCGCAATTGCTCAAACTGGTACAGCAGATAGCAGAGAAGTCGTTTACTTTGAAAACGGTTTGCTGCCCAATTCAACAACATGTGATTGGTCTGGCGTTAATTGTAAAAACTCTCTGCCCAAAAGTGGGGAGTTTTATCGTAAATACTACAGTGAGGCCCCTCTGCCTAATAAGTTGATATCAAGAAAACCCATCGCTAAAAAAGCCAGTGGCGCACGCGAACACTCGCTACCCGAGCAGTTTATTTTTGTTCCTTTTCAGGTAGAGACAGGCAGCCAGATAATATCCAACTCGCCGTGGATAAAAACTATGAGGCAGCTGTTTGAGTATCTTGTTACAGCAATCGAAAAGGTTGATAACCCACATTTGCATATTGTAATCAAAGAGCATCCATCAGAAAAAAAGCGACACGATGATTTACACCCACGAATTGTGTTTGCGAATCAGTGGGAAACTCAAAAATTGATAGAAAAATCTCAAGCGGTATTAACCATTAATTCAACGGTAGGCATTGAATCATTGTTACTGAATAAGCCGGTTTTGACCATGGGCAATGCATGCTATGGATTGGACGGTGTCAGTCTGCCCATTCATTCTGAAGGCAGCCTACTTGAAGCGCTCAATCAGCTTGAGCGTTGCCAAGGGAACCCAGAAATAACCAAGGGATTTTTGCATTTTCTTAACGAGCACTATGCAATTCCAACGGCTTGGAACAATATGGATGGAAGGCACGTAGAGGCGCTAAATAAACGCCTAACGAAACAAGATTTACTGTCGAAGATTGCGAGCGCTTGATATTTTAAGCATTGAAAGTCAGCACACGCTCGGCGATATAACACGCTTCGATCTAGCTTTCTATTGAAGAAAGCCTGCTGTTATTGACTAAATGTACTGCTGCCAGTGTTGTCGTTACCGAGCTTGCTTCTGTCTTCAGCATTATCGCTTTTTCTACTATCAATGTTATCGCCAAGCAACACGTCAATAGCTTTCTGCTCATGCTCAGTGAATGCGGTTTTAAAGTTATCACTATGAACCGGAATAGCTTTTCGCATAGGCGGCGCAATACGCTCGTTTGCTCTTTCTAACTGTTGAGTAAACTCTTTTATGGATATGCGATTGTAAGTATAAACCCCCTCTTTTTTACTCCCCACTGAAGGCGTTAGCAGGTCATCATGCTCCAATAAAAAAGCATGCTTAAACACTGCCTGCGACTTTGTAAAACAATGCGTTTTACTGCGCAGAAGCGCAGCCTCGGGCAGAGCTTTAATTCGAACACTATCTTGGCTTTTTTGCCATGTCACGCCGCAAACGCTTACCACATAAGCATCATCTTGTTCTGCCACCGTCGCTCTCGCAAGCGGTGAGCCTGCTGGCATGGCATCAAGAGCGTTAATCACATCGGGAAGTTCGTTAAGCGAAAGCTTTTCTAACGTCATTACACCGCTGTTTGAAGTGTAGGTAAGCTTCACCGTGTTTTCTAAATAATATACTTGGCCGGTGTCCTGCCAAATAGACACAGCCTGCTCTTCTTTCTGCTTTATAAGCGCAGGCTTATTCGAACTAGTCTTTAAGCGCTTTATTATATTGGATAACACAATTTACACTTCACATTATGTATTGGCTTATATTAATTATCTTATCTACGCAAAGCTGGGCATAGCGGATTAACTCTTTACTCCAATCTCGCTTGAGAGAGTTTCAGCTAACTTTCCCCCCTTTGATGTCAACAAAGGTGTACGTAATCGATAGCGGAGTAAGAATTGTTATCTTTGCTACCTAAGGTTAGTATCTCAATTGAAGCCACTCGAGGACCGAGTAAAAGGTTAATACCTAATAATTATTTCAAATATGACAAAGGACTAAATCATTGCGCTTGCTCTTCATCGCATTACTTGCCAGTGCCCTACTTGCATGCAGCGACCCAAAAGAACTAAGTGAATCTGAACGAAGATTCAATAGGGCAACAGCACAACACTCTGAGCAAGTTCAAGAAGCGCGAATATTGCTAAACGAAAAACTAACCGGTGATTTTCTATCAGACATTAATGCACTGATTTATGCAAAGGAAAAACTCAATAGCGCTGAATCTGTTTTTGTTAAAGCCAAAATAGTTGGAATGAGTTCACCCGAAGCGGAAAAACTCAAAGCACAATTGAGAAAATATGAATTGGAAGCAGCAAAAACTTCTCTCTCGCTGTTACGTACCGCCTTTCGAACAACAATAGACTTTCAAAAAAGTGTATACGATATGCCTTTGGCGCCAGTCAGCGGTGCATCGCTTGGCAGTAGCTCTATGATTGATTACATGGGCAAGCAATTTAATAGCTCACTTGAAAGTTGCTGCTTAAGCCATCTTAAAAATATCGAGATTTTTATGCGAGGTGCGAAAGGCGATATCTTTTACACGCTGCGAAAGCATATTATTAATGTAGAAAGCGATTTAACACGAGTCCTCTCAGACGACGAATATCAGAGAAAATACAAACAAACTTTGTTGGATATTGAGAAAGAACTATCGAAATAATGCGCCCGGTTTTAGCGAAGCACAAAATAGTAATCGTTAACAAACGATAGTAACAAGGTTAAGCAATAGGGATAGCAACGATGAAGGCATTGACGAAGTTAACATTAAGCACGCTTTTGATGAGTTTAACACTTCCTTTGTACAGTTATGGTGAAGAGGTTGCTAATGCCATTCCTATTTCAAACGATTTTCCAGACTGCGATTTTGAAACGATTGAAGAGATTTCGTTAAGCGATAGCAGAAACGAATTATCTGCTTTAAAAAAGACTGCCAGCGACGTTGCTAAAAAGCGGGGAGCGAGTCAGATTGTACTGCTTTCAAAACTATCATCCCCTACTTCCCCGTCTGAACCTTCTGAGAATAGCGATAAAATTTCAGGCGCAGCTTTGATTAGTGGCTGTAAGAAAGAGCCGCTAGCAAAAATTGGAGTTGAGAGAAATCGTTTATTAGGCACGACAAAACTCAGCATGTCATACGAGTACAACACGGTTATTAAAGGTCGTGATATGACTTTTGATTTTGCTGAAATAGCACAAAGTGGAAAAAAGCAGATACAGGCTCCCGCTCTGGCTAACACCACTGTGTCTTTTGAAAATGGTGTTTTTGGCTTAAAAGTAGGTGACGATTTATCGGTACTTTTTGAAAAATTAGGTACTCCCACTGCCGAACTGATACTGAATAAACAGGATACGTTATACGCTTTTGGACGAAATCTGTGGGTGGTAATGCGCAACAATAGCGTTTTTTCCATCAGTAGTGAAAACACATGGTTATCTGCTGGGCTGATAAACTATTTTGAATTTGATGATAGGCCACTTTCGTCTTGGCAAGTTAATGGAAGTATAAGCCGAGGCCACAGCTTGAAGGCGATTGAGGAGCAACTTAATGGCAAGTTGATTGACGAATATGTCTATCAAATTAAATCAGAGAATATGGTCTTTATTGATATAGGGTTAACACTGCGCGTTGAAAATAATGACACTCACTACGTTGCAAAGAGTTTTAGCTATGGCTATGGCTATGGCTATGAAGCAATCAAAATAGATCCTGAAATTATACAGTCGGCGCCAGAGATATATTCTAGAACCTACGCTGATTTAACAAAGGCCTCTGAAACGCTAGACCCAATATCCATGGAGCAAATCCCCTTTAAACCTATACTTGCATCAAGAGGTTACGAGGGCAAAACGCTGCATGTTTACGATAAAAGCCTAGCTATAGTGTATTCCAATAAAATGCTGAGAAAAGTGCTTATTAGCGAATCGTTTCTCAAAGACGCAGCGTTAAATATCGATTGGGAATTTGGGCTTTTACGCTACGGCCTGAGTGAAGAAGACGTGAAAAAAATCTTTGGCGAAGAGAACATTTTTGCATTGGGTGACTATTGGGAAGTGTATGTCGACAACCTCAAATATGACCTTTATTTTGCCAAAAACAAACAAGGCACAACAATACTTAGCGAACTTGAGATCGAGATGTTTTAAGCCTGTAAACCAGGTGTTTTGATATTTTGAAGTGAATACGCCCCGCCTCACCACTACTTTTGATAGTCAACTATCAATAAATATATGTTGCACATGAGTGGATAAACTAGGAGTGTAATGACACTTTTTTAGGGAGGGTGAAACATGCTTAAACTGTACGGCTTTGATGTAAGTAACTATTACAACATGATTAAACTGGCACTGGCATTAAAAGGGATAGATTACGAACCGGTAATGACATATCCCAACCAAACGCCAGAATATTTAGCTATCAGTCCAACAGGCAAAGTGCCTGCGTTACAAACTGAGCATGGGGTGCTAGTAGAGACCAACGTTATTTTAGAGTATCTCGACGAAGTTGCGCCTGAAAAACCTCTGTATCCAACCAATCCCTTTGAGCGGGCACAGGTTAAAGAGCTCGTGAAGTTAATTGAATTGTATATTGAATTACCTGCAAGGCGCTGTCATACCGAAGCTTTTTGGGGCGTTCCGGTAGATGACCTCACGAAAAAAGAAGTCAAGCGCGCGTTGTTTAATGGTGCCCAAGCATTGGCTCGAGCCGCAGAGTTTTCTCCCTATGTAGCAGGCGATAGCTTAACGGCAGCAGACATCATGCTGTTGTATACAATGGACCTTGCCGTGCCCGTAGCAAAAAAATTGTTTGATGTTGATTTGTACGAGCACGCTCCGGGAAGTAAAGCACTTATAGCGCAGCTTAAAGAAATGCCAGAAGTCCAACAAATCGAAAAAGACAAACGAGCAGCAGCCCCTGCATTTAATGCTTATTTGAAAAAAGCGTTTAGCGGCAAGTAAAACTTTGCAACTAGAATAAACATTAGCAGACTAGCCCAGTAGACTGCGTGGAAACCGTTTTTTAAGCTGTTTTCTTGAGATATATTTCCTGAGACATATTTCCTGAGACATGTTTCCCGAGACATAGCTACGTGATACTGAATGGCTATGGGCTAGCCGCTATTGATTTATTACTCTGTTCGCATAGCGTTTTTAAACGCAATACCCGCTTTGGTTCTATTTATCACACCCAGTTTTTTTAACACCGCAGAGACGTGCTGTTTTACGGTCGATTCTGAAATAGCTAATTCGTAAGCAATTTGTTTATTCAACAAGCCATCTGCCACCATTCTCAACACTTTTAATTGATGGGGCGTAAGCTGGCTCAATCGAGCGCCAAAGTCATCCAGGGAGTCGTTACCGTCTGCTGACAAATCAATATGGGCGGGCAGCCATGTCTCACCCTCAAGCACCGTATTTACAGCGTCTACAATACAATCTACCGAAGCGGACTTAGGTATAAAACCACTTGCCCCTAGCGCAAGAGCACGTTGCACAATACCGGGCGAGTCTTGCGCCGTAACTATCACCACCAGCACGTCTGGGTACTCGGCTCGAACTTCAGACAGCCCATTAAGGCCCTCACTTCCAGGCATACCTAAATCCAAAAACACCACATCAATAGTGGTATCTTGCGCCAACATATTCATTGTCTCTGGAAACGTCGACGCTTCAACAAGCTCTGCGCCGCTGCCGCTGGAGAGTGCATGGCACATTGCTGCTCGAAATAATGGGTGATCATCTGCAATCAAAATACGTGTAGGCACAAGTCATCCCTTTGCTACTGCTTCATTAACACCATAATAACATGACATAAACACGACACCATGTACTTAATTAATAACCACAAAAAACCACCCGAATAGTGGGTGGCTTTTATCGTAAAGGCGTCGACTTATTTTTTGTTAGAAACGATACCCAAGAGTTAGATGAACGGTTCTCGGGTCGCCATAATAACCAATTAGCGTCGTGTCGCCTCCTAGCCCGGGACCGAAGTTTCCGTCATCGTCGCGGGTAACAAAGTCATACCCCCCAGTTAAATACTCTTCGTCGGTGAGGTTTTTCACATGTATACCGCCGTACCAATCGCCTTCTACACTTTCCCAACGCGCACTTAGGTTAACCATGCCGTAGGCGTCTTGTTGAATAAGGTCGCTGGTTTCGAAAAGTAAATAGTCATCACGGAAGTAGTAATTTGCGTTAAACGTAATGTCGCCAAAGCTCGTCTCTAAGAAGTAGCTAGCGTTAAAATTAAAGGTATTCTCTGGTGTACTTGCCAAACCAATAAGCGGAGGAATAGCGTTATTTTCTTTAATTTCAAAGTCGATGTAGCCATATGCTGCGTCAAACTGCAGGTTTTCTGACGCAATCCAGGTCATCTCTAATTCAGCACCTTTCGCAGCTGTTTCCGCTGCATTGCGAAGTCGCTGATCAAGCGCTGTGGGGTCTGACAAATCACCTTCTACACCAATATATTGTCTGTCTTTATGATCATATGAGAACAAGGTCACATTTAGGCGCAATGTATCACTTAAGTCGCTTTTCATCCCCAATTCGAAACTATCAACCACCTCTGGGTTTACACCTGGCTCGTTAATTTGTGCACGAGGATTAAACGTGCCTGATTTAAAGCCCTGAGAGTAACTGGCGAAAAACATCATGCTTTCGTCCATTTGATATTCAACGCCTACCCTAGGCGTAAATCTCGACCAGCTTTGCACTGCAGGTGCATCTAAAACGCCGTCGCCATCGGTATCAGTACCTAACACCTGAGGAACCAGTTGTCCTTCTGGACGCACATAGCCGTCAATCCAATCTGAGTAAGGGTATACGTTGTCAAACACCAATCCATTATTTACAAAGGCTGTTTTTTCTTCGTCTGTGTATCTCGCACCAAAGGAGAGCGAGAGTTTATCGCTCACGTTATAATTAAGTTGAGCATAAGCTGCATAGCTCTCTGAATTGTTGCACCCAGTTACCTCACGGGTGAGTCCGGGTGCGCCCAGAGACTGCCCCAGCACGCCTAAAATGGCATCGAAATTACCGCAGCTTTCGCCATCGTAAAAATAAAGGCCTGAGACTATATCGAAATCAGCGCCCATGTAGTTGGCTTGCAGTTCATGGGTCGTATTATTGTCATCATACTCCGCAGGCACATCGAAAATGGGCAGTGGTGTATTATCGAAATCGATGTTGGTGGGTGAATAACTCTCGCGATACGAGCCAATGTATTTAAGCTCTAAATGCTCATTTACGTTGTAGCGTGCTAACCAGTTATAGCCTTCTAATTCAACCTTGTTCCATGTTGGCAAGCTCGTGTATGAGTCAAATTTTGAATCGGGAACAGGCGCATCGGTTAACAAGCTAGGCAATAAGCGATAACCACCGCGGGCATTAGACGTATCTTCGGTTTTGTCCCAACCAAAGCGGAAGAACAAATCTTCGCTGGCGTGAACTTCCAGCGACAATCTAGCGGCCCATAAATCTTTGTTGTAGTTTTCTTTATCTTGATTAGGCAGAGCGCTGAGTAAGTACTCGCCGAATCCGTCGCGATTTAAGTTAGCGTAGCCCACCCCTAAATATACGGTATCTTCAACAAGAGGCACTTGGCCAATTAACCTAATATCACGCTGATTGTAACTCCCGACCGTAGCCTCCACATTCATCTCTGTGTCGCCACTCATTTCTTTCGTGACGTATTTCACGGCACCACCAATGGTGTTCTTGCCGTAGAGCGTGCCTTGCGGCCCACGTAATACTTCAATACGTTGCACGTTAAGTAAGTCAAGCACGGCACCTTGTGGCCGCGCAATATAGACATCGTCTACATAAATCCCTACGCCAGGCTCATAGCCCCATAGCGGATCTTGTTGTCCTAAACCGCGGATAAAAGCGGTAAGCGTATTGTTGGTTCCTCGGCTGGTTTGCAAGGTTGTGTTTGGTGAAAATTGCTGAAGTTCAGTTAAAACGCTGATGCCTTTCTCGCCAAGCTCTACAGCGCCAACCGAGGTGATTGCCACCGGAGTTTCTTGAAGCGACTCTACGGTTCTACGCGCAGTAACTTCGATGCGCTCTAACTTGCCTTTTTCTTTTTCTGCATTCTCGTTTGTATTGTTTTGCTGCGCCCAAGCAGGAGCTGCGCATAAACCTGCAGCAACCGCAATCGCGCAAAGACTGTGACGAGTGACTGCGCTTGGCGCATGACGCTTGGTGTGTGTAGTAAGTGACATAGTAAGTCCTTTATTGTTTTAAGTGTTGTTCACTGCTTGATGTATTGCCTACGGTCACGAATTACTTTAGTTAATTAATTGTTAACAGTATGTAGTACCATCGTACTATGGGCTTTTTGCCAAAGTAACGTCAAACTTTATGTGTAATTTGAACACGTTAGATTTGTTGACAATAAACTTGCGCAAAAGCAAGTCGGTTAGTGAATCTGCAATCGACTTAACTGCTTTGGAATATCTGCGGTCACAGATTTTTAAAGGAAAATAACTATGTTAAGTATGATTGGCTTGGTAGGCGGGCTTCTGCTACTTATTGTATTAACAATTCGTGGGATGAACCTGTTTATCGCCGCCCCTTTGTGTGCCCTTGTGGTTGCGCTAACCAATAACATCGCGGTTTTTACCGGTGATGTAAACTTTGTAGAAACCTACATGAGTGGTTTCTCAGGTTTCATTGCGTCTTGGTTTTTTATGTTTTTGCTGGGAGCGCTTTTTGGCAAATTCATGGAAGATACAGGGGCCGCTGATTCGGTATCTCGATGGATAATCTCGAAAATTGGCTACAAACAAGCAGTACTCGCCGTAGTGCTAGCATGCGCTATTTTGACTTATGGCGGTGTGAGCGTGTTCGTCGTAGCATTTTCCGTTTATCCCATGGCGGTAAGCTTATTTAAAGATGCCAACCTTCCGAGACGGTTTATTCCCGCAGCGATGGCCTTTGGCTCGGTAACTTTTACCATGACATCGGCTGGTTCTCCGGAAATTCAAAATTGGATCCCGATTAAATATCTGGGTACGTCTCCCTTTGCTGCTTGGGAAGTGAGCTTAGTTGTTGCCATTTTAATGGCTATTTTTGGCTACTGGTGGCTGGCAAAAATGATTCGAAAAGCCGTGAACAACGGTGAGGTTTTCGTGGCAAGAGATACCGATCCGGAAATTCGGGAACGAGATTTACCCCACCCCTTTACCGGAATTCTGCCGTTAGTCGTGGTGTTAGTTATCTCGTTCTTATTTCACGAAGAACTAGCACAGCTAGCACTAATTTTAGCGCTTGGCGGTGGCGTATTGTGTTTACTGGCGATTAACTTTAAATACTTCCATAGTTTGTCGATGGCTATAAACGCCGGTACAACAGGTGCACTTATTGCCATCGGCAATACTGCCGCGGTGGTTGGCTTTGGTTCGATTGCGAAAAATACCGACGCGTTTCAGCAAACCGTGGCGCTAATGACTCAAATCCCTGGTAATGAGTTAATTGGAGCGGCCATTGCTGTTAGCGTTATTGCGGGGTTAACAGGAAGTGCATCTGGCGGACAGGCCATTGCCCTCCCCCTTGTTGCACCTCACTATTTAGACCAAGGTGTTGAGCCAGAGCAGCTGCACCGAATTGTCTCTATTTCTTCAGGCGCGTTAGATTCATTGCCACACAATGGGTACGTGGTCACTACCATTAGGGCAATATGTCACGAAACCCATCAGGCTGCTTACTGGTCAGTGGGGGCATTGACGGTAGTAGTGCCACTAATTGGTTTGGCGGTCGCAATTGGTCTATTTAGTATTTTTTAGTTAAAACTCCCTAAGAACCAAAAATAGATGCCAAAAATGTCAGCCGAAAGAATTGAATGAGATAAAAGGATATTAACGATGAATTATGTCTCTTGTAGACTCCAACAGCTTATGTCTGGTTGTAGAACTGTGCTTCTACATCGCAAAGCGGGAAGAACGTTGACAGTGAAGCCGGCTATTTTGCCTGGGCTCGCGTTTGTTTCAGTCGCAGTATTGCTTTTCTCAAGCCCAACGTTGGCAACAGAAAACGCTGAGGTGCATAACCAACAAGAGAGCGAAACCTTACTTGTTGAAAAACAGATCTTTCGCATGGACAGCTTTACAACCTTTGGTGGAAAAACCATTGAGGATGTAAAAGTAGGCTGGGAAGCCTACGGCACGCTTAGTGAGAACAAAGATAATGTTATTCTTATAACGCATTATTTCTCAGGCTCATCCCACGCTGCCGGAAAATACAGTAAGAGTGACGCGGCGCCTGGCTATTGGGATAGTATTATCGGGCCAGGAAAAGCGATTGATACCAACCACTATTATGTAATTAGTGCTGACACTTTAGTGAATTTGAATGCCTACGACGACAACGTGGTCACGACCGGTCCTGCTTCAATAAATCCATCGACCGGAAAACCTTACGGACTCGACTTTCCTGTAGTGACCATTCGAGACTTTGTTAACGTGCAAAAAGCTCTGCTTGAAAGTTTAGGCATTTCGAAACTTCATGCCGTTGTAGGCCCTTCAATGGGCGCAATGCAGGCTATCGACTGGGCAAGTGCTTATCCTAACTGGGTACCTAGAATGGTGTCGGTCATCGGCGCAGGTGAAAGCGATGCTTGGACAACTGCCGCACTGGAACACTGGGCAAATCCGATAAGGCTTGATAGTAACTGGAAGAGCGGTAACTATTCGCCAGACAAGCCCCCCTCTGACGGGTTAACCGCTTCTTTGATGTTGATAACGCAAAATGCATTAACCCCTGAATTTTTTAACGCACAGGGAAACATGCTAGGCTTCAATAACTTAGAGTCTAAACCATTGGCGAGTATTAACAATCATCATTCTATTACCACTTGGCTGCAGCAACGCGCTGCGGCTCGCAGTGCAAAAATGGATGCCAACCACTTACTCTATCTTGTAAGAGCATGCCAACTGTTTGTCGCGGGGCATCAACACAATTTAGAAGCAGGTGTTGATGCAATAAAAGCAAAAACGTTATTTATTCCAGCAGATTCAGATTTATTACTTATGCCCTATTTAGCTCAAGATGTGCACAAGAAGCTAGAAGCACGTGAAATGTCCAGTGATTACACAGAACTCAAGGGCTCGTTAGGTCATTTAGAAGGTGTAGCAAACATATCAAAACAGGCAGTCGCTATTCGCCAATTTTTGGAAAATGAGTAAAGGATTCTTATGAAAAAAAACATGTTTATCAAAGCTGCTGTTATAGGTGGCCTGTGTTTTTCAGCTTCTGTATACGGGCAAAGCTCTACAGAGGCAGTGCCGGTATTAAATTTAGATTTAACCGAGGTCACTGTATCCGGGCTTTCATCAGGTGGCTACATGGCCACGCAGTTTCAGTTAGCGCATAGCGATTGGGTGAAAGGTGTTGGCGTTTTGGCAGCCGGGCCTTATTTCTGCGCAAAAGGCGATATAACAACCGCTTTAGCTCAGTGTGTTAATAAAACAGATACGCTGCCCAATGTAGAAGAGCTGACTAAACAAGCCACAGATTATGCAAAGAAAGGAAAAATTGCCGCATTAAGCAACATGAAAGACGCCAAAGTGTGGTTATTCCATGGAACAATAGATACTCGAATAGCCTCTGAAGTAAGCGATGCCTTATTCGAACAATACAAAATGTGGACAGACACTCAACATATCAAATATGTCAATGATATGTCGGTTGCACACCTATTCCCGACGAAAAGCAGTGGTACCGATTGCACTACATCGGAAAGCCCCTTTATTGGTAATTGCGACTATGATGCGGCTGGCGACATGCTAAATCATTTGGTTGATGACCTAGCAGCGCCTGATGACACACTATCAGGTGAATTGCACACAATAAGCCAGAAAGACATTGCTGGTAGCAATGCAAAAACTTTGGCCAGTGAGGGGTTTGTTTACGTGCCAGAGAACTGTGCGAGTGGCGAAACCTGTCGCGCTCACATTAGCTTTCACGGGTGTAATCAATATGCAGATGCGGTGGGCGATGCTTACGCGACCCAAACAGGATTGAACCGCTGGGCCGACGATAACAATATGGTTGTCTTGTACCCGCAAACTAAAAAATCCTTGTTTATGCCGCTTAACCCACAGGGTTGTTGGGATTGGTGGGGATATGCTTCGCCAGATTATGCCAATCGCGATGGCGATCAAATTAAGGCAGTTAGTGACTTGCTGAAGTCTTTACACTCTTCGAATCAGGCAGAATTAACAACAAAGGACGCCAGCAATGAATAAACGTACGGTATTTATAACTGGTGGAGCAAGCGGTATTGGTTTAGGGATTGCCGAGTCCTTGGTTAAACAAGGACACCACGTTATTGTGGCAGATATTAACGAAAATTCTGCTCAGGAAACTGCAGCCATGCTTGCAAGTCAATTTGGCAGTATGAACGATGGCAACGCCAGCGCTGTAGCTGTAGATGTTTGCGATGCAAGCCAAGTTGCATCGCTACCTGAGGTTTTAGGCAAGTTAACCGTTGATGTTCTTATTAACAACGCGGGTATTCAGCATGTCTCAAAGCTAGAAGACTTTCCCGCAGAAAAATGGCAACAACTGATCAACATTATGCTTGTTGGCCCAGCGCTTACAACGCAAGCGTTTTTGCCAGCAATGAAAGCGCAAAACTTTGGTCGAATTATCAATGTTGGTTCCATCCACTCTCTTGTTGCTTCGCCTTTTAAATCGGCTTACGTAGCCGCAAAACATGGCCTGTTGGGTTTAGCAAAAACAGTTGCCCTTGAAACCGGCGAGTTTGATATCACCATTAACACTCTCTGCCCTGCCTATGTAAAGACACCCTTGGTAGAACAACAAATTTCAGCACAGGCCAGAGAGAACAACATGACTGAAGAAGATGTTGTGAAAAAAATCATGCTTGAACCCATGCCTAAAAAACAATTTATAGAAGTGCAGGAGTTGGCCGATACTGCTGCGTTTTTAATGACTGGCAGTGCGAAGAACATTACGGGTCAAGCAATTACCTTAGATGGGGGCTGGACGGCAAGGTAAAACTTCCCTTTTACAAAACACTTGTGCTAATGTCCGAAACATTGGAAATGAGAGGACATTAGCGTTCCATGCCCTACCAAACCGTTGCTTTAATTGGAAAACCTCAACACGAGGCCACTCACGATAGTCTTAACCTTCTTGCCGAATACTTTCTCGCCAAAGGATGCAAACTATTGGTTGAGGAAAGTATTGCTAATGAACTCGAAACAGACGACCTAAAAAGCTGCGATCTTGTTGTCATTGGCAAAGAGGCAGACCTTGCAGTTGTTGTTGGTGGCGACGGCAGCATGCTGGGCGCTGCGCGAGTACTGGCTCGATTCGATATTCATGTAGTGGGTGTTAATAGAGGCAACTTAGGCTTTCTAACCGATATTCATCCCGACGATATTATTCAGCAGCTTGACCATATCTTTAACGGTGAATGTTTTGTTGAAGAACGTTTTCTTTTAGAGGTGGGCGTTTACCGTCATGAAAAACTCAAAAGTAACAGCGCGGCCGTAAATGAGGTTGTGCTGCATCATGGCAAAGTAGCACACATGATGGAATTTGAAATATACATAGACGAACAGTTTGTTTTTAGCCAACGAAGCGACGGACTTATTGTAGCTACGCCAACTGGCTCTACCGCCTACTCACTCTCTGCCGGCGGCCCCATTATTATGCCAAAACTGGATGCGCTCACATTAGTACCTATGTTCCCTCACACACTTAGCAGCCGTCCTATAGTGGTTGATGCAGACAGTCAAGTTTCAATGAAGGTGTCAAAAGTTAACAGTGATTCTTTGCAAGTAAGCTGTGATAGCCACATTGTTCTACCCGTATTACCCGGCGACGAAATTAGAATAAATAAGAGTGCAGACAAACTGCATTTAGTCCACCCTAAAGGCTACAGCTACTTTAATGTGTTACGCCAGAAATTAGGATGGGGCAGCAAGCTGTACTAGCATTTTGCTGTGTTCCAAACTCATCGATCTCTGTTCCAAGCATTTAGCCAGACGTGTGTAATCATGCATGAAATGTAAAGAATACTGCATTTTTTACACACTTCTGCATCTTTTTCCCACATGTATGACATTGAAAAATAAAGAAAAATTAACATTTCTCAAAATCCTCAATTATATTAGCAACTTATAATTTTCGCACATAACGGCATACCCGTTGCAACACCTTAGGCAAGCTAGGATTTCTCGATGTGTCGACAGCATTGAGTAATAACACTTTCATCAGTAAAGCGTTATTAATCAAAGTCGACCGAGGCCTAATTACTAAAGCGATAATAAGGAGTTATTATTATGAGTAACAACGATATTAAATTTACTGCACCAGGTATGGACAATGAGTCTGCAGCAACAACAATTAAAACGTTGGACCAGCGTTTAGTAGCGCTTCTAGATTTACAGTTAACCCTGAAATATATTCATTGGAATGTAGTGGGTCCAAACTTTATTGGTGTGCATGAAATGCTAGATCCGCAGGTGGATGCTGTTCGCGAAATGACAGATACTATTGCTGAACGTATTGCCACACTAGGCGGAGTACCAAAAGGTACACCAAAAGCCATAGTAGACGGCCGCTCATGGAATGATTACGATTTAGGCAAGGGCTTGGTAACCGATCACCTTAAAGCACTTGATAAGGTATACGATGGCGTAAATGGAGACCATCGCAGCGCAATTGAAACCCTCGGCGACCTAGACCCCGTGTCGGAGGACATGATTACCGGTCAACTCGCTGAGCTAGAGCAGTTCCAGTGGTTTGTGCGCGCCCACCTTGAGTCAGGCAGCGGCGAACTAGCGCAGTAATCTTTAGCGCGGTGATCTAGTGCAATAAAAGTTTATTGCAAACGATTTAGAAAGAAGGCCATCTCGGCCTTCTTTTTTTATGTTCGTTTTTTTTCCTCATTATAGAGATAACTTCAATTTTCTTCTCGATTCTCACTCCACTCCATTTCTAGTGCTCTTTAAGAAGCCTATGAGCATTTTAAAATCTTTAGAGTGACCGAAACATAAAAACCTAGTACGCTACTTATGAAAGTAGTTGTTATGGTCATGGATGACGATGATTTAGTTATCAAAATCCTCCCTCGACACGAAAATACCTACAAGTAATTGTTGTTTACATCCGGTATAAGGATGTACAAAAACAAAAATAAAAAAGTGCTCGAGTACAGACCATCGATTGGTCTTGGTCATTTCGAGCAAAACCATCGAAGTTACAAATCATTTCAAAGGAATTCTACATTATGGAATATTTCACTAAAGCGCTTAAACATTATGCAGACTTTACAGGACGCGCAAGGCGCACCGAATACTGGATGTTTTTCTTGTTCTACATTATTTTTTACGTAGTTTGTGCAACAATTTCCTATGCTCTTGGTTTTGAAGCCCTCACTGCAATTTTCTCACTAGCTTTACTTATACCCTCGCTGAGTGTTGGTGCTAGACGACTTCATGACACAGGGCGCACTGGTTGGTGGCAGTTACTTAACCTTATCCCGATCATTGGGACAATTGTTTTAATAATCTTTTTCGCACAAGATAGCTCTGAAGATAATAAGTACGGACCCAACCCTAAAGCCGCTGTATAGCCTTACCAGTATGGCTAGGCACGCGCCTAAAAAAACGCATAACCATTTATTTCTTTATGCGTTTTTTTAGCAACCCATTACTCTCGTTAGCTTTTTTCATTAACAACGCACCGTAAACAAAGTGCTGCCAGCGAAATTTATTCCAATCTGATTCAGCAAATCGACAGATTACATTCGACTGTACTTTACATCTCAAAAATACTGTATATATTTACAAGTACTGTATATATCATCATGTTCAACTTTATTAGAGTGTGGTTATGTTAGCGAATCTTTCGATATCAAATTTTGCTGTTGTAAAACAACTTTCAGTTCATTTTGAAAATGGTCTTACCGCTGTGACGGGTGAGACTGGGGCGGGTAAGTCTATTGCCATCGATGCATTAAGCTTATGCCTAGGTGAACGAGCAGACGCAAACGCAGTTAGAAAAGGTTCTGCTAAAGCCGAAATAGTGGCACATTTTTCACTGGTTGATAATGCCAGTGCAAAGGCATTTTTAGATGAACACGAGCTCACCTCAGACGAGGATGACAGCAGTTGTTTTGTGCGCCGCGTTATATCAAAGGAAGGTCGTTCTAAGGCATTTATCAACGGTACTCCAGTATCGTTACAGCAGCTTAAAGGTCTTGGGCAAACGCTACTTTCAATTCATGGGCAAAATACCCACCTGCAATTGTTAAAAGAAGATTATCAGCGCCAACTTATAGACAGTTACGCCAGCCATAATCAGTCGCTCGATGATGTAAAAACCTCCTACACAACGTGGAAAAACAAGCAAAGAACACTAGATGAGTTGCGCGCGAAAGCACAGCAGCGTGAAGACCGTCTACAACTTTTAACTTACCAGGTGCAAGAACTTGACGAATTTGCAATTGAAAATGGTGAGTTTGAAGAGCTAGAAGTGGAGCATAAAAGACTTAGCAATGGTCAAAGCCTATTAGAGCAGGCTCAAACAAGCGTTTACAACCTGTACGAGAATGATGAAGGCAATGCACTTAGTGTTATTCAAGGGAGTATAGAAAAGTTAGCGGAGCTTGAAGCCCACGATGCCAGCTTGACACCAATTATAGCGCTTTTAAATGAAGCCTCTATTCAAGTGGAGGAGGCAGCGAGCGAGCTGCGTGGATATTGCGATCAGCTAGAAATTGACCCACTGCGTTTGCAGCAAGTGGAAGCGCGGTATTCAAAAGCAATGGAGTTAGCTCGCAAACACGCAGTAATGCCTGAAGCGTTAGCTCAGCATCACCAAACACTTTCCGCAGAGTATGCTTCACTAGGTGAGCAGGAAAGCTTGCTTGAAACTCTAGAGCAAGACGTTGAAGATGCAAGACAACACTACCTTACTACCACCAAAGGCTTATCAGAAAGCCGTGCTAAAGCAGCTAAAGCCTTCGCGGGAGATATAGAATCGCAAATACAACAAATGAATATGCCCCATGCAAAGGTGTGCATTGACATCCGTTACGATGAACTAAAAAAACCTGCGCCATCAGGGTTAGACACTATTGAATTCAAAGTATCTACCAATCCGGGGCAAGATGCTGACTTGCTAGAAAAAGTAGTGTCTGGCGGTGAATTGTCGAGAATTGGCCTGGCAATTCAAGTTATCGCAAGTGACAGTCATGCCACGCCTACTATGATCTTCGATGAGGTAGATACGGGAATAAGTGGCCCTACAGCGTCTATTGTTGGTGCACTGCTTCGCAAACTGGGTAAGCAATCACAAGTTATGTGTGTAACCCACTTACCGCAAGTAGCGGCGCAGGCACATAATCAGCTGTTTGTGACTAAGATCACCGATGGCGAAAGCACAGAAACTCAAATGATTCCGCTTACCAAACAAGACCGTATTGACGAACTAGCAAGATTGCTGGCTGGCGACAAAGTAACCAAGTCTGCGTTGGCGAACGCAAAAGAGCTGCTTAAAAGCGCAACATCGAACTAAAATGCAGTTGATTGGTCATAGTTGTCAATGTAGCATGCCTTCGCGCTTGCAATAAAACAGCTGAGGCTTCCTA
Source organism: Alteromonas hispanica (assembly GCF_010500915.1). Lineage (GTDB taxonomy): Bacteria > Pseudomonadota > Gammaproteobacteria > Enterobacterales > Alteromonadaceae > Alteromonas > Alteromonas hispanica. The sequence continues at coordinate 16,455 of NZ_JAAAWP010000015.1, read as the reverse complement.
ATTTTGGAAGCCTTTAGGCACTAACAAAGGCAATACTGGACTTATATACGCATGAAGTTGCACCATCTTATAGTTATTCTCGGCATTACATTTACGACTACGGCCTGCTCAAACTGGATTTTTAGAATCGACGTTCCCCAAGGTAACTTTCTGGATCAGCGAGACGTAGAAAAGTTGCGTATTAATATGACGAAAGAGCAAGTAATTTATGTTCTTGGTAATCCTGTTGTTCAAGACTCTTTCGATAACGACACTTGGTATTATGTATATGATATGAAGCGTGGAATGAAGGATCGCGGCGACGATTTCCAACGTCAAATGATCATAAAATTTGAAGATAACAAAGTCGCATCTGTTGAAGGTGACTTTGAGCTTTCAGAAGATTTTAACACCCCGCTAGACGAGTAAATTTAAAGAGTCTAGATAATTAAGCTGGGTATCGACTTTCCTGTAGTCACAATTCTGCTTTTCAGTGTGTTTCAAAGACAGGTTATCTCGCTAGTCATTGAGAATAATGAAGTTGTACAGTTAAAGAATGAACGTCTGAGCATAGGTATATGGTCTGCGCTAAGTTTGCGCTTATTGAAAGACTGGGCTCTTAGAGCATTTGTAAAAGCATTTAGCCAACGTTTTTTAGCAAAGCAGTATTATTGATTACTCGCGCTTTTCGAAATGGAGTACAAAAATGGAGCATAGCTTCTGGCATAGTAAGTGGAATAAAAATGAAATCGGATTTCATGAACCCGAAGGAAACGCCCTTCTTGTCAAATATAGCCATGTCCTGCTTAATGTAAAAAGCGATACGGCTGAAAGCGAAGCTTTAGTTAACGAAAGCGCCTCTTCGGAGAAAACGCAAAAACGCATTTTTGTTCCTTTATGTGGAAAAACAAAAGATATTGCTTGGTTGCTCTCTAAAGGCTGCGAAGTGGTTGGTGCTGAATTAAGCGAAATTGCTATTACGCAACTCTTCGAAGACCTTAATTTAACGCCAACTATTGAGTCATCTCCCAAAGGCAAGGTTTACTCAGCAAGTCACATCACTATTTTTGTTGGTGATATTTTTAAGTTAACTCATGAAGATATTGGTGAAGTTACTGGCGTGTACGACAGAGCTGCTCTCGTCGCCCTACCCGATGGTCTTCGCGAGCGTTACGCTGAGCATATGGTATCGTTAACTCGCTGCGCGCCTCAGCTTTTAATCACATTCGACTATCAACAAAGCGAGTTACAGGGCCCTCCATTTTGCGTTAGCCAAAGCATGGTTGAGAACATGTATAAAGAGCACTATGCTATCTCATTGCTTGAGCGCTCTGATTTAGAGGGTGGACTTAAGAAAAAGGTAAAAGCAGATAATTTAGTATTTACACTTTCATAGTAAAAACCTTCGGTGCAGCTTGCCAATCAGCTGTATACGTAAACTCACATACGTCGAAGTTTTCTCCCCCAATAATTTGCTGGCACAGTGATGGGAGCGTTAAATAACGTCTCAGAAATAAGTGACTGAGGAAGGAAAAACAAGAGACCAAGTAAGTCATACGCAGTACAAAGCCTACCAACTGTTAACAACCTGTTACCATCCAACCACAAATTCATCCGTATTTGATATCTGTATTTTATCTCTGTAATTCATAGCAGCCCCCGAATACATCCCCTTTACTCGGGGATTTAGCAAGTGCCAAGCCATTAACTTAAGCAGCTTCAATTTGTAAACAAAATGTAATAAAGGATAATTTGCACAATTCCTACTTTGCACTAGTATCAAAACCAGACAAACTCGTTAGTGTATTTTTATTTAAAAATCAGTACTAGGTGTTTCTAAGAGAGTAAATGCACTCAGGATGTCGCGAAAAGGACCTTCAGTCAGGCAACACGGTAATTAATTTAGCAACACTGGTGTAGTGAAAACTGCATTGCTATCTGGTATCGACTTTGTAAAAGCCCTGACAAACGCATCAGTGAAAAGAAAAAAATAAAGATAAGTACACACGTTGGTTGTTTTTCAATGGCTTCTTTCACTTCCAAAATGAAAGAGCTGAACTGCGTATTTTTAAGTGCTCGACCTATTCACTACTTGCACTTCGAAACCAGCGCAAACACTCAAAACTAATACACACTACGTTAATTGAGAGTAATGCCGCATGACCATAAAACGAAACTGGCTTAGCATAGCACTCGCTGCGGGCGCAACTGTTGCAATAGGCGGATGCCAAAACGACGATGAAGCGATTGGCGGAACCTTAGAAAATCCTCCTCCACCAACATCAGCGAATTATGAACTAATTTGGTCTGATGAATTCGACGGCAGCACGCTAGATACCTCCAAATGGGAAGTACAAGTGGGCGATGGCTCGTCCGAGGGACTGCCGCCTGGCTGGGGAAACAATGAACAGCAGTACTACACCGCAGATAATATAAGCGTAGAAGATGGTTTCTTGGTTATTGAGGCTAGAGTGGGTGATTCGCCAGACCCGAATTTTGCTTTCACCTCAGGCCGTCTGCGCACACAGGGAATATTAGATTTTACGTATGGTCGAATTGAAGCCCGTATTCAAGTTCCAGAAGGGTTAGGCTTATGGCCAGCGTTTTGGACACTAGGAAGCGATCCTTCTCCTTTTGGTGAGTGGGCCGCTAAAGGCGAAATAGACATCATGGAGTCTTTCGGGCAGGCAACTCCGTTCATAGCAGGAACCGTGCATTATGGTCAACGTTTCCCCCTAAATGAAAGCGCTACCAAAACTTATGAAATAGATCCAACCGATGGCTTTCACGACTACGCAGTCGAGTGGGACTCTCAGCGAATTCGCTGGTTTGTAGACGGGGTTCATTATTTTACGGTGAGCCGCGATACCTACTGGAACTATTATTTCAAAAACCAAAGTGAAGGCTTCGTAGTTGGGGAAGAAGACGCACCGTTCAACGAAAATCAGCATTTGCTCCTCAATCTTGCTGTAGGCGGCGACCCAGCGGGCATGCCAAACCCTAACGATACCGATGTATTCCCTGGTCAAATGCTGGTGGATTATGTTCGGGTTTATCAATGCCCACTTGCTCCGGTTAACGACGGTTTGGGCTGCGAAAACAGTATTGACCAAGTCGACCCTTTTATCATTACACAAGGCGGAGACGGTACCCCACCACCGCAAAATGTGGAGATAAACAGCTTTACCCTATACAACAATGGACCGGGAGTTCTATTTGCAGATAGCAATAGCGAACGTCCACTGGGTATTGGCGTATTTGACAATGATGGAGCGTTAACAGTAGCTGAAGTCGATTCTGGCGACACGGAGCGCGGCACGGTTATTGAAATCAACACTTCAGGTGGTGGAAACATTCAAATTAACGACCCCGAGGGAAACACGTTTGAGCTATTTGGCGTTGGTCGCGCAGACAACAATGAATTCTATGGCGGTGAATTGACGTTTGATGTGTTTATTGACAGTGCATCCACCAATGCAACTATGCTGCAAGTTGGTGTAGATAGCGGGTTCCCTAACGTGGGCTTTATACAAATACCACTGACTGATTTACCTCAAGACGAGTGGACATCAGTGTCACTTGCTCTCAGTGATGTTATTCAAAGCAATATTGGTGCTTTTGGTGGCGGTCCTCTGAATATTGAAGAGGTACTCAACCTTATAATACTTGAACCTGTTGGCGGTGCTGCCCGCATGCAGTTCGACAATATAAACCTTCTTTGCGGTGCTCCAGCCTCTCGTCCTTGCGGCATAGTGAGTATTACCACCGTTCCACAAAATGTGTTTATCGATAGCGTTGACCCGCTTTGGGACTTTGGTATTGGTGCGGCAGACAGCGGTTCAGGCTTTGCCACCTACACTGACGGCAGTAATCCAGATGGCGTTAATAAAATTGAATGGGAAGTAGTAACGTCTGACGACGCAGCTCGCGACCAAGTTATCGATATCACCTTCAACGGCGACGGCGAAAGTGGTGTATGGTTTATCGCCACCGAGCCCGTTAACCTTTCTGGTTATAATAACGGCGCCGTGGTTTTTGACCTTTTCGTTTCCGACTTCGGCAGCGATACAAATACCGTAACTATGCAAGTAGACTGTGTATTCCCCTGTACAAGTGGTCCGCAAGATTTAGGGCGACCTGCAGACGGTGAATGGCAGGAAATTGAAATTCCTTTAAGTCAGCTGATAAGCAGTGGCTTAAACACCGCTAATGTTAGCTCTGGCCTTGTGCTTGCAGTAACAGACGTTAATGCCACAACCTCGCTTACGGTAGATAACATACGCTGGGAGCCCACGACTGAGATTGTGGAAGAGGAAGTGCTGCCACTTGGTTTCTTTGCGGACTTTGAAGGAGTTAATCCGGCAGCCACTGCACTCGGTGGAAATTGGCAAAGCTTTGGCACGGTGTTCGATGCCAATGGCGGCTTCATTTATAACTACGGCCAACCTTTCCCGACACCGCTTAACAGCAATAGCTTTGCCAATATAGCCACGGGGTTAGGCGGTGATGAACAAGGCTCGCAGCAACTCATTATATTTAACGACTACAACAATCAAGATCACGGAAACGGTCTGTTGATAGAGGCTGCAACCTTCCAGCAAGTAACGCTTACAGCTGACGACTCTGGTATCTATACGTTTAGCTTTGATGCCCGAGTTCCCGATGAAGGCGCGATTACTGAACCCACAATAGCCACTGCATATGTGCAAACTCTAGACCCTTCAAACGGCTTTGCCACGACGGCAAGAGTTGAAATCGATTTATCGATGATTTCGAGCACAGAATGGCAGACCTACTCTGTTGACTTCAATATCGACGGCGAAGCTATGGCTGGACAATTGCTAGAATTTGGCTTTACCACTCGCACTACAGGTTTTGCCCCCTCTGCCATAGTGGTAGATAACGTCGACTTCAACCTAGCCGAAGGCGGAATTAGCTATAACACTGATTTTGAAAGTGGCGACGCAAGTGCCGATGCCATCGGTGATAACTGGCTAAGCTTCGCTGCGGTGTTTGGTGCAGATGGAAACTTTGCCTACAGCTACGGTCCGTTCCCTGCGCCTAACAACACCGGTGGGTTTACCAGTTACGCCACAGGTGAGGCAGGTGAAAGCCAAGGCTCTCAGTACCTAAATGTATTTAGCGACTATAACAACGGCGACCATGCTGGCGGACTTACAATTGAGGCTGCAAGCTTTCAAGAGCGCATATTCTCTGCTGCTGATGCAGGTAACTATACGTTCTCTTTTGATGCCAAAGCGCCCTTTGAAGGCGGAATAGCACCACCTACAACGGCGTATGCCTATATTCGTGTACTCGACCCTAATAATGGTTTTGCCTCTACCGTCGACATTCGCGTTGATTTAAGCGAAGTCAGTAACAGCGAGTGGTCTCGATACACTGTTGAAGCGGTGCTTGAGCAAAACTTAGATGGTCAAATACTTCAGTTTGGATTCTCTAACTCGGCCACGGACTATAACCCCAGCGGCATTTTCTACGACAACCTAGTTTTCGCAAGGGCTGAATAGAGGGACATGAATATGAAATCATTTACTAAAGCTTTATTCAATGCGGAGCAAGGCGCTATGTTGCAAACCAAGACCAGTTTTAAATCCTTGTGCAAGTTTCTGTATATTACGGTGTTCGCATCTTTGGTAAGCGGTTCGTTAGCGGCGCAAGAGGCCGACGATAAGACGAAAGAAAAAGATGCCGACGTTGAACGTATAATGGTAACTGTGGAACGTCGAACTCAAGATTTACAAGACTTAGCGGGTACCGCCTTTGCGTTTTCGGGAGAAGACTTAAAGTCTCAGGGTATTCAGGATATTACTGATATTTCCGAATCTATTCCTGGGCTGGAAATAGGTAATAATCAAGGCAACGTGGAAGTTTGGATCCGAGGCATTGGTAGTTCAAATAATACAGAGCTTGGCGACCCCGCAGCCGCAACCCATTTAGACGGGGTGTACATTCCCCGTCCATCTGGGATAGGTTCGGCGTTTTTTGATATCTCAAGGGTAGAGGTTAATGTTGGCCCCCAGGGTACATTGCGCGGGCGAAACGCAACCGCGGGCTCGGTGAATATTATTCCATGGCGGCCCGCTATTGGTCAGTGGAATGGTAGCGCCGAGATAGAGTTTGGTAATTACAACCAACGTGCTATTACTGGCGCTTTGAATATACCGGCCACTGACAAGCTCGCGTTCCGTATTGCCGGCACTAAAATCGATCATGACTCGTATTATAATGATGTTGGTCCGTTAGACTTAGAGCTTGCCGAAGCTGCTGATAATCTTGGCTTACGCTTCCAAGCGCTCTACGAACCGACTAACGATTTGAGTATTTATCTATCTTATGACTTTGCTCGCGAACAAGGCACTGGTTATACCGGAACTAATTACGCTCTGCCTCTGGGGTTAGGTATAGATCCAGACGATATTGAAGATCCTCGTGACGTGGTAGGTAGGGGCTTTACGCCAGTGCAAGATACCATTCACGACGGCTTTAAAATTGAAGTCACATGGGACTTGGGAGACGCGTTACTGGAATACAACGGTAGCTATCGCGATTTAATTTACGATTATCAAGCCGCTACCCCACTCTCTCCTGATTTTCCGGGCGTTTTTGAGGCATTGGATCCTCTCGAACAAGCATTAGACGATTTCTCACGCTTTCAGTTTTTGACTGACTCTGAATCTATCATTCACGAATTGCGTTTGTTATCTGACGATGACGCGAGCCGTCTAACCTACACTGCCGGTGTATTCTTGTTCGACGAACGTCAGCAAACGTTTTTAGCGTCTGCTGGCGATAGAGGAGGTTTTTTCCAAGGGGCAGAGTTTAACCAACCTAACACAGATACCGACTCTTTCTCTGTTTATGCCGATGCGACGTACGAGTTCAGTGCAGATACTCGTTTCACAATAGGCTTGCGATACACCGAGGACACCAAAACCCGTCAGGGCGTGAATGCACGTTATGCATTTGCGCTAGGCGGTTTTGACGTCAACACGGGCAATCCGTTTGGCTGCTGTATGGGTGCCAGAGTTGGTACTGAAGGATTCGCATTTGCAGGGTTTGGACGTTCTATTTATGATCCCGACCAAGATGGTGATGGTTCAGTTTCTGACGACGAGTTCTTAAGCTTTTACTTTGATGGTATTGCTCAGTTTGGTGAACGCGATACGCTAGACGATATTTTCGCAAATGGCATCACTCCAGGTGGCGCAGATGTACGTCCAGCCTGCTCAGACAGCGATGTCACTGACAACTTGATTTGTAATCAGGATGGTACCCATTCGTTTGCCGTTCCCATTTCGCCTAATAACTCTATTACTGTGCAAGATGGCCGCATAGATAATAGCTTTGTCGACTGGCGTTTGCGCTTAGAGCACGATTTAAACAATGACCAGCTTGTATATGGCCTTATTGCTACCGGTCATAAATCGGGTGGTTTTAACGATACGTTCAGCGATCCAACAACAGGACTGACACTAGCTCCCACCTATCAGGAAGAAAGCGTTACGTTGTTTGAGTTTGGCTCTAAAAATGAATTCGATTGGGGAGATGTACCCACTACATTCAATTTCTCTGCGTTTTACAACGACTACCGAGACCAAGTATTCACCAACTTGCTGTCTGTAGAGCAAGCGCTTGAATTTAACTCTGGTGCGCCCGTTGACCCACTCGACGCTACGCCTGGAGCTTTGGTTGTGTCATTTAGTTTTAACGCTGCAGACTCTGCCATTTACGGCATGCAGTTCGATGGCAAATTTGAACTGCCTTACGACATTAATCTTAGTTGGACAGCCCTATGGCTTGAAGCTGAGATTGAAGACAGCCAAGATATTCAAGACTCACGATTCCAAGCTGACGTGGCACCAGATGAAGCCGTTTTTCAATCTATTGATGGAAATAGACTTCCTCGTACCCCTCGCTACCAGCTTAACGCAAGCTTAAGTCAAATATTCGATATTAACTCGGGCACCATTGATTACGTGATATCCGCTGGCTGGCGTGATGAGCAGTTCTTAACCATTTTTAACAGTATAGATTATCAAAACCCTGATAACCCTCGTCGCCGACTTGACGATAGCGTAGATGCTTATTGGACAGTCGACGCCGGGCTTGGATATACCCATGGCGATGGTGCACTGCGTTTTGAAGCATTTGCTAATAACCTGTTTGATGAGGTGCGCACTGCGGCCACTATCATTACTCAGTTTGATAACACTCGCTTCTTTACGCGCCCAAGAACTTTTGGTGTCCGTATGCGCTATACTTATTAAAAGGTATCCATAACAAGATCACCGCGCGATACCCTTAGATATTATTAAAAGGGTATCGCAACTGGTATCGCACTTTTCTGCTCGACGCCTTTGCAACAAACTTAAATTTTCAAGGAGTGACGTAGTGGCAACACATCGTAAGAAAAAATCGTTTTTATTGTTAGCCTGCTTACTTTTCCTCTCACCAGTCCTATTTGCTAAACCCATTCATGTAGAAGTAGTTAAAACTCAAGACGACGGTTTTGTGCTTATGCGCGGAGATAAGCCTTACACAGTTAAAGGTGCTGGCGTAGACGGCGCTGATTTAAAAACACTGGCTGCTCATGGTGCAAATTCTATTCGTACCTGGTCTGTTGATGGTGGTGTCTACCCTGCCTCAGTCCTCTTAGATAAAGCCCATGAGCTTGGTATGACGGTCTCATTAGGTATCGACTTCGCGCGTGAGCGACATGGTTTTGATTACAACGATCCCGTCGCTGTTGCTGAACAACTAGAGCAAGTAAAAGCTCAGGTAATTAAACATAAAGACCACCCTGCACTTCTCACTTGGTTTATTGGCAACGAGCTCAACTTTGATTTTACCAATCCGAAGGTTTACGACGCGGTTAATCAAGTTGCCGAAATGATAAAGCAGTTAGATCCTCATCATCCAACCACCACCACCTTGGCAGGTTTCGATGAAGATGCTATGGATGCCATCACACAACGTGCTCCCGCGTTAGATTTCATCAGCTTTCAGCTTTATGCAGACGTGGTTAACTTGCCTAAATATGTAAAGTCTTATGGGTATGAAGGACCCTACATGATTACAGAGTGGGGCGCGGTAGGACACTGGGAGGTATATAAAACAAAATGGAACGCACCGGTTGAAACAACAAGCTCTGAGAAAGCGAGCAATTACGCTAAAAGTTATCTGAAAGCCATTCAGCCAGAAGCAAAACAAGTTATAGGTAACTACGTTTTTTTGTGGGGTCAAAAGCAAGAGCGAACAGGTACTTGGTATGGTATGTTTTTAGATTCTGGGGAGCGCACTGAAGCCGTTGATGTTATGCACTACATCTGGACTGGACAATGGCCGGCCAACAGAACCCCTCGCGTCAGCCCAATAGGCTTAGACGGTAAAGTTGCCTTCGACAATATTTATCTTTTTATGGGTGACGAGTATGAGGCAACATTGAACGCCGTAGACCCAGATAATGATAAATTAAGCTTTAAGTGGGAAATACGAAAAGAGTCTACCGCCACCGAAGTAGGAGGTGATAAAGAAGAGATCCCTGAACTGGTGGAGGGCTTGATAGAAGATGCCTCAGTTCAGAAAATTAAGTTTAAGGCCCCCAACACACCCGGAGCTTACCGTCTCTATGCCTATGTGTATGATGGAAATGGAAATGCGGCACACGCGAATATTCCGTTTTTTGTGAAGTAGATTGTATTAGACATTACGTAGCTATAAGTGAAAAGTGGCTCGAAGAGAGTTTAGCTTTGACATTCTGCTAAACCGTCTAAACAGGCATACACGCCGCTTCATACAGAACCTCCAGTTGAGCGATTTGAGCTCAACATCAGGGATTTCTATATAAATAGTTGATTTAAGCACTAACTGTTGGGACAAAGACTTTCGCATTGAGAGTCGGGTCAATTGCCTTGGGCATGCTTATGCGATTACGCCCGCATATTTGCTAAGAAACTAGTTTGCAGCCTCGTTTGTCAGCCGAGAAGCACACTAATAACAATACTCTCTATCCATCTTAGTCAACACACTGCGTTTGATGCTCCGAAAATGGCACGCAGCGGTCTTCTACACTAAAAATATTGACCTTCCGCTTTTTGTCTCAATTTGCCTTGGGCTTATAGGGCTTCTGTTTACGTGAAGCTGGCCTTGGCGCACTAGTTGCGAGCGGCAGATAAGAAGCTAGGCCTGTTCACTTGCAGTCACTTGAGGTGTGCCAAATTTCGGTAACAAGTCCAGTAGCGAAGGTTTCCCGTTGTATATGGTTGCTATCACCTGTAAGTGTCGTTGGCCTGCCCTAGGGCGCACAGAGCGCTCATATTTAGAAAGTTAATCGAAAAGTTTGTTGAAGAAATTGAAGGTTGAAATTTAAGGTAGGTAGTGTTCCTACCATGCACATTTAAGATGCTGTAATTAAGGTTCAGCAAAAGATATCGACCACATTAATTTGCATCCTTGCGCCTTAACCAACTGCGCAGCAACGCCAGTGTCACTAAAGGTCTGTCGTCGTAAAAACCATGTGCCCCACCCGGCACCACGGCCAGTTCGGCGCCGGGCGCTAACGCAAGATAATCTTGAACGGTATCAATGCGCGCTGAATCGTACTGACCAATCATAAACAACGTTCTCGTAGGGTCGATATCGGCCAACAAATGGGTCGCGTCGTAGTGCTTCAATACACCCGTAGACGAAAATTCACTTGGCCCCCACATGGCATTGTAAATCACCGGGTTGAATCCATTTCCCCCAACGTTTTCTTCATAAGCGATAATCGCTTCATCGGGCTTACCTGGCGTGTAATAAGCAGAATACAACTTGATATATGCAGCATTGCAGACTGGTGCTTCCGGTGGTTGAGATGATTCACACTGTTTAAGGGTGTCTTGTACTTTTTGAGGGGCTGCGTTTACCAACAAGTTTGCATCCATGATCCAGTGTGGCGTGGAAATAAATGTGCCGCCAAGCACAGTCGATACCGTGTGCTGTGGATATTTTGCTGTGTACTCCAAGGCAATGGCTGAGCCCCAGCTATGTCCCACCAGATGCCATCGCTCAACCTTTAAATGCTTTCGAATAGCATCCAATGATTCAACAAAACGTGTAACTCGCCAGTTTACTGGGTCGTTTGGCTGATCTGATTTTCCGCTGTCAAGTTGGTCATACATAATCACCATGCGCTCGTCTGCCAGTTCAGTCATGCCTACAAAGCCATTGTGTGTACCGCCAGGACCTCCGTGAATAAACACCACTGGAATGGCATCTGTGTGTGTGACGCCGTTAAGCCTGATATAAACGTTCCCGCCTTCAACGGGAACCATGAGTTCCTTATCTGGTTTAACCACGAGGGATATAGCGTATGCACTGAATGCCAACAATGAAAGACATACTATATTTAATAAACCAGACATGAGGTAGTAAAAGGCTTTGTTCATGATTAATTCCTAGAGTATGAATAAAGCGAAATATTCATTTTAGTAGTATGTTTTACTTGGAACGTAACAACAACACAAGCGCGTTCGCATAGTGGTGTGTTAGCGCCAAACAGTGGATTGAAACAGGCGACACTAAGGAAAAGAAAACTTACCATGGAATTTATCAGTAAGTTGTTCAAGTATATTGTAATACTCGGAATAGTTGGTGTTCACTCCGAGAAGAGAGCCCGATTGCCGATCCTAAACATTTAGAAACAACAGAAGTAAAGCCAAAGTCAATGGAAGATCCTTACCTGTGGCTAGAAGAAATAGAGGGGCACAAAGCCCTGACCTGGGTAAACCAGCAAAATACTTGTACCTTATCCAGACTTGAAGCCAGCCCGACATGAACAGATCTGTGAATCGGCCAGAGCAAACATTGCTATACCAATTGGTTGAACAATCGGGTTAAAGCTGCAAGCCATAGCCGAATGGAACGGGTAATTGACAATATCATCAACACCGCATTACGAACTATTTAGAGGAGGCCGGGCCTATTCAGCGTGATATAGATAAATTTTTTCTCGATTTGTAAATAGTGACACTATAGTTACGCTATATCGGAAGTGCAGGCATAGAATATACAGCAGCTAACTCATAAAATATGCGCTCCCTCATTGCAAGAGGGAGTGCATATCTTAACGTCGCCTTTGAAAGGCTATTTTACGCGAGCCTCAGATGTGTTGCTGTAAGCAGACGTACCTTCATCGTTATAGGCACTGACGCGGTAGCTGTAGTTGCCACTTGCTAAGCCTGCAGCGCTATCAGTGTACTGCACTGAATTTTTGCCAACGATGGCAATGCGTTCATGGCTTATCTTGCCTTTTTCTTTAATTCCGCGCTCTATGTAGAATCCAAGCTCGCTACTGGCGTTGTCAGTCCACGAGAGTGTTACATTGCTACCATTCAAAGAGGCGCTTAAGTTACTCGGTGCTGCTAAATCACTGGGCGGTGGAGTACCTGTGTCAGAAACATTCACCCGAAGTACCGAAGAGGTTGCTGAGTTACTGCTATTTGCCGCGGTAACTCTATAGTGATAATCGCCACTACTCGGTACAACATCTGTATAGCTTTCACTGTTTTCAGGTAAGGTTGCTATTGTACTGAATCTCACTTTTCCTCTGAGCTTCTCTCCACGCTCAACAATAAATTGTGTTTCACTGGTATTGGTATCTTGCCAACTTAACTCAACTGAAAGTCTACTCGTTTGAGCTGTTAGGTTTGACGGTGCACTGAGAGAAAGTGGATCAATAACATTTATCATCACCGTATCTGTATTTATCGCACCTGCGTTATCTGTAACAGTAAGTACAACCTGATAACTTCCAGTTGCGGTGTAGGTATGTTCAACCAAAGAGCCGTTACCTTCTGCTCCATCGCCAAACGACCATGCGTAGTCAACAATGCTGCCGTCGGGATCAGTAGATGTAGTTGCATCAAAGGCAATGGTATCGCCTAACGAATACGCAGTAGATATATCACTTATAATGGCATTGGGAAGCTCGGTGGTAACGGTAATGGTTACACTTGACGTGTTCGTCAAACCGTCGTTGTCGGTTACAGTCAAGCTTGCTTGATAAGCACCTGTTGCACCATAAGTATGAGGCAGTTCTGCTTGTTCAGAAATGGTGCCATCGCCTAAGTTCCATGCGTAGTTTACGATATCGCCATCGTCGTCAAAGGAGTTAAGCCCACTAAAGAAAACATCTGTGCCAAAAGGCACACTGGCAGCACTTACCGTTATTTGTGAGGTTGGCGCTATTACACTGCCAACATTTATTGCGTAATTAACTGCTGCTGCGGCATCAATCAAACCGTGTCCAAAAACATTGTCATCACCACTTGCGCCTATATCAATGGCCGTTGAAAAAATGCCGGCTTCAATTTGCTCAACCGTAATGCTGGGATTGGCAGCAATCATCAAAGCACCAACACCCGCGGCGATAGGGGAAGAGAAAGAAGTGCCGCTGTAGTTAACATAGCGATTATCTGGATAGGTGGTACGAATACTTACCCCAGGCGCTGTTATATCAACATAATTTCCATAGCTGGAAAAGCTGGCACGGTTATCATTTTGATCGGTGGCGCCCACGCCAACAAAGCTGCTGTAATCTGGGTAGCTAGCAAATTCTTGCCCGTCATTACCTGCTGACATGAACAAAAGCCCGCCTTTACTACGAAGGTACTGCGCTGCTGAGTCTATAGCCGCATATTGAATACCGCCATAACTTAAATTCACAATGCGCGCACCATTATCAGCAGCGTATTCGATACACTTTGCCATGGTCGAAATATACGCAGAGCTGTTCGAGTCACTAATGGCAATTCGCACAGGGATAATATCGACATTCCAATTTACACCCGCTACGCCTGTGGCGTTGTTACCAACAGCACCCAGTGAACCGGCAGTACCAGTGCCGTGTCCATTGGCATCAAATATATAGGTGCTGCCATCTTGTGCGTTGTACGCCAAGTCTGTGCGCAGGTTGGCCGCTAGGTCAGGATGATTTACATCAAAGCCAGTATCGCATACGGCAACAACTACATTATTACCGGTAGTTACGTCCCATGCTTGCTCACTATTGATGTTGTTATGGTGCCATTGGTTTGAAAAGCTAGGATCGTTGGGTTGAAGGATGGGTTCAACCATGTAGTCAGGTTGTGCAAACTCTACATAACCGCTTTTTTCAAGTAGCGTTGCTATCGCTTTTTCGCGACCATGTGCGTTAAATTTTGCAACGGTCAGCGCGCTTCCCTTCATTGTTGTTGAACTCATGAGCCCTTGTGCTTTGAGTAAAGCATTCAAGCCTTTAAGCTCATTAGGAGCCGCACTATCACTAACTTTAAAAAGAATCGTGCCCGGTTGCATAGCTGCCTCTTCGGCCGCTATTGTTATAGAGCTCACTGTCGCACTTATGGCGATAAGTGACATTACATTGCGTTGAATTGTTTTCTTCATTGCCCAATTAACCTCAAGTTTTAACCGTACCGCATCACAGTAACTATTATATTTTGTGGTCAATTCGCTAAGGTTTCATTTGATACAAAGGTATGCTGGTTTGTATCTGATTTTACTAAATCATAAATCGAAAAAATTTAAGCAATTGAAAGTATTACATTTTAACTTTTGTAGTATTCGAGATGAGAAAATTAAAGGTTTATTAATAAATACGTGAGTTGGGTGTTGAGTCTACCCATGCCTTTGATGCTGCTACTTTGTAGATATCCCAAAGAACTTAACAAAATCATGCATGTCATCCATCGAGCAGCATATTTGAAAAAGCAAGCCAAGACCGGGGCAATAACGTACATTTTACGTTTTCGTCCTCTGCTTAAGTTCCGAATTTTTTAAAGTTGCAGATTAAAATACAATCGTAAAAAAAATGTAAAATTCTGCATCCACCATACAGTGTCATTCGTTTGGCTTGTTAAGAGACGAAGAGATCTTTCGACATCCAGTGCTGGTGGCGAGTATATGCAGTTATAGGTGCCTTCGAATCTTTCACACTAGTCTTGGCAGTGTCCTGCTTATGAAGTGTCAATATGAATAATTTTTGGAGATAACACCATGTTTAAAAAGCTTGCTATATCTATCGCAATTCTGGGAATGTCTGGGTCAGCGCTGGCTGGTCATACAAATAATGTATTGGAAGCGTCACTTGATGGTCGTCAGGAGGTCAGTAATACGAAAAATAACCGGATCTCCGGCGATCCGAATGGAAGAGGGGAAGCCTATGTATTTGGCATTGATGGTGATCCCAGTACACTTTGTTATGTGATCACAGTAGATAAAATACAATTGGTACCTGTAGGTGAAGGCATGGCTGCACATATCCATAAAGGAGAAGCGGGTTCAAACGGGCCAGTAGTCGCTGTATTGGCGGGCCCTGAAGATGGAAATGCTGCAGACTGTCTGACAGAAGGACTTGAATCGAGTAAATTCCCTGCAGGTCCTGTGGTCCAAGAAATTCTTACACATCCCGAAGACTATTATATTAATGTGCATAATCCAGATTTTCCTGCTGGTGCAATTAGAGGGCAGTTAATGCAACAGGGAAACTGATTGCTAATCTTGCAGCCTCAGCGTTTGCTGTGGCTGTAACCAGACACTGAAGGGAAACGCTACCGCATTAGCGTAATACTGATATTCATTTCAGACAAAAAAATGGATGATGATTCGTCAATGCACTTAGGAGCCACGACGGACGTCTGCTCCTTGTCTCTTGATGCCAATCAGTGCTTTTCGTGGGTCTTCAAAGTACCTTGATTTCAATTAGTGAATACAACGCTGTCCTTATTTAAGGAGAAACATTGCAATGAAGCAAAGAAAACGCATCTATTATTCACCTGAAAAAAATAAATGTGAGAGCGTGACTCACATTAAAGTTTGACCAAGTTTAAAAACTAAGAAAACTTACATATTACGTAGCATTGCGTAATTAATTGGGTTGGTGAAGTTTTTACACAACCTGAATCAATTGCAGACGTTTTTGGTCATAGCGATTCAGGAACAAGAAGTCTAACTTTTAGCAAACTAGGATGATGTCTCTGCAACCGGTTAGAGGTACTTTTTTGTTGGTGGGGCACTTTACCTTATGTCGTCATTGCCGTCCCCATTCCTTTCCCCCCATTTCTACTAACCGAGATGCTGCTCGTCTAAAGGAAAAGGCGAGGTCATTGGCAGACGAAAATTGTGCCAGTGACACGCCAATTCGACCCGTCGCCGACCACTCATAATATTTCCCCTCTTTGGTGCGAATCATGGTGGTCGCAAAGGAACTCGAGTTTCCTCCCTTGTCATTGACAATCAATTCTTCATCTCCGTCGCTACTTTCGACTTGCGCTTCAAAATCAACAAACGGGTTCTACCCCGTTTTTACGGACGGTTTGATAAAGACGTAAACTTGCTGTCTTGATTTGCTAGTCTACGTCGCATTCTTGGATTATGGAACCGCTCGACGTAATCGAATACGTCAGCTCTCGCTTC
>NZ_JAAAWP010000014.1 GCF_010500915.1 Alteromonas hispanica | reverse complement strand
CGCAGCTTTGCTGCCACCACTAGCCAAATAGACCGCGTATTTAAATTATTGAATTTAAGATAAAACAACCCTGTGCGAAAAGCCAGATGTTAACGACATTGCTGGATAAAAGAACGAGTTTAGAAAGTTGGTGATGCAAAATGTTGGCGTTGCGATGTTGAAGAAAAGCGCGTTGCTAAAGCCGTTGAAACTACCGAAAAAGCAAGCCGTAAAGACAACCTAGCGAAACAACCTTGATGCTGTAATGTCACGTCTGAACCCACATTTTTATGCTGTAAGTAAATGACGCCTAACAACTTAGTGTACGGAAAAAATCCTTTATGCAAGGTGGAAAAGTTCCGCATATCCCTCGACGTTTTCGTTACTGTCGCACGAAAACACACGCTCATCAATAATTTACACTGAGCGCCTGAAAACAAAGTGCTGAAATACGGATTGTTTCCTTTTTATTTTTTGTCGATTAAAAAATTTGAAAAGTTGTACTTATTTATAGTAAAAGAAAAACTCCAAAGTGAGTATCTTAAGGCTAATTCGCCAGTTGCAGATTGGCTCTTAAATTCATCAAGATTTAGAGCGTAAACCCTTAATGAAAAAGTGCCAGGCTTCGAATTAAGTCCATTGATTAATGTTGTTGCTAATGCTGTGCAAGCGTTCTTGAAACCTTCGAGATACTGCGAATGACACAACATCAGACTCGTGTTTTTTATTTAATATGTTCTGGCATGCATGGCTTATTTCAAATTCAAACCCACTGCCTTTGCGGTTATCTGCAAAATGCTCTTCTTTATCGAGTCCTTTGAATAGTGTGCATTCTGTTGCGCGCCAAAAGTCAGGTATTTTTATTGTCCCCTTTGTACCAATAAGTAACGCATCATTACCTAAATTGCTCTTAAAGCTGCTGTGCAACAACGACACAGATTTACTATTTTTGTACATCCACAATACGTCATTATCGGCGCCATTTGGCGCTACATCGCAGTGTAACAAAATAGGAGGCGTGTCGGCGTGATTGAATAAAGCATCAAATGCTGCTGGGTAAATGCCCATGTCTAATAGACAACCGCCACCGAGTTCTCGGGCATATTCTCGGCTGGTTGCAGAGTAGGGCATAGTAAACCCGAAGCTTGCTTTAGTATGAATTAATTCACCTATTCTACCGGCAGTAACCCATTCAACGGCCTTATTAATTGCGGGTAAAAAATAAGTCCACATGGCTTCCATAAAAAAGCGTTCTTCTACTTGAGCTACGTTAATAATGCGTTCTAAATCTTCAGGTGAAGTCGTGACAGGTTTTTCACATAATACATGTTTGCCTGCCTTTAGCGCTGCTATAGCATTGTCGGCGTGAAGGGTATGTGGCGTGGCAATATAAATAGCATCAATATTTGAGTCGTTTAACAGGTCTTCGTAGCTACCGTAAGCGTTTGGAATGTCGAAGGTTGCAGCGAATTTTTGCGCACTGTCAAGCTGCCGCGAGCCAACCGCATATAAGTTGGCCTGTGCACAATGAACAATGTCTTTCGCAAATGTGTGAGCAATTCTCGCGGTTGACAGTATTCCCCAATTAACAGATGTTTTCGGCATGTGTTTAGTCCTTTTTTACTTATCAAATAATTGAAATTCGATAACCTCGTTTATCAAACTATAGAAACACGTTGATCACACAATGCCAATACATTGTCTAAACGCTGTCTACTTTAAAAAGATTAGTTAAAAATAAGAGCTGAGCCTTAGTTCGTTTACGGTATTTCTTAGGTGCCTCGGCGGCACTGTTGGGTAGAACGCCAAGATAAAAAGGCGGCAACTATCTTCCGCTTTTAGACCTGCTTTAGTCGCTCTGCGTCGTTTAATTATCAAATAGGTTACTTTTAACTGCATAGTGATAGCTTTCTCTACCCTTTGAGAGTGCGTAAGCACAAGCGTTTCTAACTTTAATAAATAACCTAGCACTAATACTCTTTTTAATGCCTTGGTGTAAAACTTGCTTAGAATGGAGTAAATAATGCAAAAATAGTATGGCCTAGCGCACTGTTTTGGGTTGTTAATGCTGCTTTTTTGACAGATTCCATAGAACAGGAAGATTTCTTTTTCAATACGGCGCTTCATTTGGAAATATATTATGTTTAATCCGCTAAAATCTATGGCGTGCAACGTTGTCACATTAGTTGCTGCAACATCTATGGTCTTATCAGGGTGCTCATCGTCATCAACAGACAATGCGCAGAGAATTCAATCCGACCCATCAATCTCTGCATTAGGCAACGTAGAATATTATACCTATATGCTTGCAAACGAGCTGTTTGCAGATGTGCGTGCGGCAAGGCAATCTCGTTATGCCGTAGTAGGCTTCGTGCCCGTGGACAAAATGGAATATAGCCCAGAGCATCAGCATCCTCTTATGTTGTTAGGGCATCAACTTGAGCAGGGCATGATGACTGAGGCCACGAAAAGAGGCTTTTCTACTCAAGAATTTAAGTTATCGAACGATATAATTGTAAGTGAAGAAAGCGACAGAATACTGACACGAGACATTGAAAAGCTCTCTAGTATCGAGCGTGTCGATTTTTATATCACAGGTACCATGGTCTATCAGGAATCTGGAGCTATGGTAAACGCGCGTATCATCGATGCCCGAAATAAAGATGTAGTTGCTGCTGCAACCCGTTTCTTTCCCGCGGAAATTTTTTGGCAGCAAGAGCAAGTCACTACTCGTAATGGCATGTTGTATAGAACTGAAGGTGTAAGGTAAGCCCATGAAAAAAATGAAGACTACAATAGCGCTTATGCTATCAGCATCGTTCCTCACCCTCAGCGGTTGCTCCATGATGATGGACGACGAAGAGGTTGCAGAGCAAACGCCAGTTCGTCCCTCAATGAATGTAATTGATATTACCGCGCAAGATCGTGCTCCCGCCAAGCGAGCATCAAATGATGAGGAAAGCGAAGATCAAGGGATGGACGCTTATGGTGCTATTGGCCAGCCGCCGCTTTACTCAAGTGTTCAAGGTGCCTACAAAGGTAGGCCGCTTACCAAACACATTGGTGATTATGTAAAGAACATGACCCAAGACCTCATTGCGAATATGGAATACGTGAACACAAAAACCGCTATTGGCGTAACGCATTTTGCGTTGTTAGATACCGACCTTCAGCAAACGGATTTGTTAGGCCGTCAAATGGCAGAATCATTTGTTCACGAACTACATAAGTTTCGTGTACCTGTTATCGATTTTAAAGCTACCGAGTATATCCGCATTACTGATGCAGGCGACTTTGTATTAAGTCGAGATTATCTTGAGCTAAGCAGTAGCTTGCCTATTGAATATGTACTCACGGGTACCATGACCAAGCACCAGGGTGGGGTACTGGTTAATGCTCGCATTTTAGGTATGGAGTCGCGGGCAGTGGTTGCCAGCGCACAGATGTTAGTGCCATTTTATGTGGTTGATGCACTCATTCCCAGTGACGGAAGTGAGCGAAGCGGAATGCGTGACGGCGTGAAGTTAAGTCGGGGCTAATTATGAACCGAAATATTCTTTACTCATTAGCAGCACTTGTTAGCATTACCTTGTTATCGGGCTGCTCTAGCACAGATTCGATAGGATCGTTTTGGTTAGGGGAAGACGGCGAAATAAGGCACGACTCTAAACCAGTCGCTGTGCCCAATCGTTCAGGGCTTGTTTACACACCAGATTCTAGAGATAGAGAGTATCAACAGCACATAGCAGTCGATCCCGGCTACAAAGATCCTATTAGAAGCGGTTTTTTCCCAACGAAAACCCACAAAGCGTTAAATGACTATGCAGCGCAATTGGCCATGGAACTCATGGACAACAACACGCGTTTAACCCATCAACACGCAGTTGGAATTGCTAGTTTTGTTCGCCTAAATGCGGGTCTTAACGACAGTACAGTTTTGGGTAACCAACTATCTGAATACCTGATTACCGAGTTACAAGACTTTGGTCTTGCCGTTGTCGACTTCAAGCTTTCAAGCGGTATCACGGTCACGCCTCAGGGCGATTTTGTTATGTCGCGCAGCAGTCAATATCTGGCAAAAAGTGTTGAAATGGACCACGTTGTAACTGGAACCATAATAGAGGATGACAGGGGCGTTCGTGTTAACGCTAGAATTGTGTCGCTTGAGAATAAACAGATTGTGGCTAGCGCAGACGTATACATTCCGGCCTTTATCGTTATGGATCTCAATAAAATGGCGCGCGTCACTCCTGCAACGGTTCAAGACTAGATCTAAATAAGAATTATGCAAGAGACAGCAAGTATCGCTCATTAGCGTTCACTAGCGCACTCTCCGACCTTGCTAATTTTTTGACAAGCGCAACCTACATTTGTTGCGCTTAGCCCATCAAACATTACATATTGCCGCGAATAGCCTCTCTCACCATAAACCGCGATGTATTTACAGCATTTAGCAAATCGTTGTTCAATGGCAATGGCTCTTGAAGCAACGAACTTACCAACACTTCGGCCATCAGTGGGGCTGTAGTTAATCCTCTAGAACCCAAGCAACTTAAGGTCGATACGTTGCCGTTTGGCAGTGTTTTCACCTGATTTAATGGCTTACCTATAGCCAAATCGGCATAGTCTGGTTTCAGTGCCGTGAAGTTATGCAGCGCACCAACAACAGGCTGATGATCTGGAGAGCCAAGCCTTGTTGCCGCTCTAGCTGCATTATCGTGATTAAGCTGACTGACAATATCGGTATGAGCAAGCGCTTGTTCGTGAGTGCTAAGATTCTGTTGAGTTTCTTCTTCTCTAGGCTCTACATTTAAGTCATCTTTTACGTAGGTAGAACCAAGAGCATGTCGTCCGTCCATAGCTGGAGTCATATATCCTTTATGGCACAGTACTGTTTTGAGTGATGCAATAGGCGATTGAGTGGGGATGGCTTCAACTTGTCCGCGCACGGGCCTTAGTGGCAAACCCTCGAAGGCTTCCGAATGTACTGCACCAGCTCCTAGTGCTAACACCACATGATCTGCATAAATACGTTTACCACTTTTGAATACAACTTCCGTCTCGCCAGCCTCTGACGTTTTATTGCAACGCTCGAAAATATGGTTAGGTTTCAGCGTTAACAGGCCAGTTGCCGAGGCCGAATCGACAATGTCGTTTACCAGCGTTGGCGGAGAGAGCCACCCACCACTTGGAATATATAAACCTTCATAGGGCAGTGTTAAACCTGCAATATCACTGAGTTCTTTGCTGTTTATATGCCTTATTAGCTCTGGGGGCCAAACATCGTTGTTGATCAATTTAGTTTGGCGCGTCTCCACTTTGTCGTTAAAGCTTAATTGAACAACGCCGCAAAAATCATGTGTATTTGAACTCGATGCATCTTTACGGCTTGCTGCCGTATCAGAATCTTCAACGGCGGCAAAAATGCCGTCGTAGTAGCGTCTAGCGTATAAAAAGCTATGGGCTTGAAGTCGGCTAGCAATGCTGGCTTCACTGTGAAGTTGTGGGTAAAAGCCGCCTTGAGGGTTACCTGATGCACCCTGAGCAAGAGTGTCACCATCAAAGCATAGGGTAACAGATACACCGCGCTTTGTTAGCGCTAGGCACACAGTTGCCGCGGCTAGACCAGAGCCTACCACTACCACATTGCTAGAGGAGCAAAGCGGCGCAGTGTTATAGCGATAGTAAGGGCCTTCCGGCTTTCGCAGCTTCGACTTTATTGTTTTCAGCGACTCAGAAGCAATCGAATTGTGCTCTGACATTTCGGTCGTTGGGGTGTCATTGTTTACATTAGCATTAAAACTTCCCGTCAGCATATCTCGTTTGCGGCCAAAGCCTGGGCGCTTTTTGATAGTAAACCCAACGCTCGCTAAACCGCGTTTCACTATGCCGGCTGCGGTAAACGTACCGAAGCTTGTGCCGTCTTTGGATAATCTTGCCATCTGCGAAAAGAGGGTGTCTGTCCACATGTCCGGGTTTTTACTAGGGGCAAAGCCATCTAAGAACCATGCATCCACAAGCCCGTCCTCAGGACTATGCCATTGAGGAAGCAATTGATGTACGTCGCCAATCCACAAATCTAACGTTGTGGCATAATCCTCAAAATGTAATCTATGACAGCCATCAAGACCCATTGGATAGACTTTTGTAAGCGCACTTGCTTGCGCCCCAAGGGAAGGAAAACTTGATAGCGCTTGTTCAATATCCTTTTTGGGCAATGGAAATTTTTCAGTGGTTAAGAAATAGAGGTGTTTTAAGGGATGTTGCGGGTTTGCTTGTCGAAAGGCATTAAATTCTCTCATTACTACCAAGAAATTGAGACCTGTTCCAAAACCTGTCTCGGCAATTATGAAATTAGGTTTGTTCCACGATGTCCAACGTTGATGCAGATCGTTTCCTTCGATAAATACATGCTGTGTTTCATCAA
Organism: Alteromonas hispanica; assembly: GCF_010500915.1. Lineage (GTDB taxonomy): Bacteria > Pseudomonadota > Gammaproteobacteria > Enterobacterales > Alteromonadaceae > Alteromonas > Alteromonas hispanica. Next base: position 65,711 of record NZ_JAAAWP010000014.1, on the reverse strand, counting down.
TGCCACTGTCATTAGAAAAATAAACGTCATCAAAATGATCGGCAACGGGCGTTCCGTTTTCATTAAAATGTACTTGTGCATGTTTAGGTTTCACTACCGCATTTACCTCTTTTTTAAACAGACGTTTGGGGATTTATATTATCGAGAGTTTTTTTGCAGTGATTGTTTCAACGTTGGTCTATTAAAGCCCCTTATGACCACTCACTTTTTTCGTACTAGGGCATTGCAATAGTACTGACGCTATTCACTGTCAGCATATTCTACAAGGCCTATAATCACTTTTCTGTAAAACTTTTTAATTTGTAACGCTCTTGCGCATATAGAACTAATGCTTCTGCTATCCGTGATACCTTAATAACGAGTTGCGGCGAATAAAAGCGCGTTCTCAAAGAATCAATGACAAAAAGTTAATGCCTAATTATAAAAACGTTACATAAAGAGAACCGCTTTACGGGTGTAAAAAGAGTCAGTTTTGTGTTGAAGTGCAAAGCAGACCACTTTACGACGTAAAATCGTTAACATATGCCGCATCAACGCAAAGGGTAAACTATGAGAAGAGCAGTTATCACCGGTCTTGGTATTGTATCGAGCATCGGCGTAAATAAAGAAGACGTACTTGCATCGTTAAAAGCAGGTAAGTCTGGAATTACATTTTCAGAGCAGTTCGCCGAAATGGGCCTTCGCAGTCAGGTTTGGGGCGATTTAGACATTGATTTGAAAGAGCATATCGATCGCAAAGCCATGCGTTTTATGGGCGATGCTGCGGCGTATGCATACGTCGCAATGCAGCAAGCTATTGCCGACTCTGGACTTGAAGAGAGCGATATTTCAAATGAGCGCACGGGCATTATTGCGGGCTCGGGCGGTGCGTCGTCTGAAAACCAAGTTCTGTCTGCCGATATTCTTCGCGAAAAAGGCGTTAAGCGCGTAGGGCCTTACATGGTACCGCGGTGCATGGCCTCTACAGTTTCAGCCTGTTTAGCAACGCCGTTTAAAATACGCGGTGTAAACTACTCAATCGCATCTGCGTGTGCAACAAGCGCACACTGCATTGGAAACGCATTAGAGCTTATACAGCTTGGTAAGCAAGATGTTGTATTTGCAGGTGGCGGTGAAGAATTGCACTGGTCTCTTTCAAGCCAGTTTGATGCTATGGGTGCACTAAGTTCAAAGTATAATGATAACCCTTCTGTAGCGTCGCGTACCTACGATGCTGCTCGTGATGGTTTCGTCAGTTCTGGCGGTGGCGGTATGGTTGTCGTTGAAGAACTTGAGCATGCGCTTGCTCGCGGTGCCACCATTTATGGAGAAGTTGTAGGCTATGGTGCAACTTCAGATGGTTTCGATATGGTAGCTCCATCAGGTGAAGGTGCTATTCGATGCATGAAAATGGCCATGCAAAATGTGAACGGTCCTATCGATTACCTGAACACACATGGAACATCAACGCCGGTGGGTGATGTTAAAGAGCTAGCAGCAATTCAAGAAGTGTTTGGAAGCTCTGGTGTTCCCATAAGTGCAACAAAGTCTCTTACTGGGCATGCACTGGGCGCGGCGGGTGTAAATGAAGCAATTTACAGCTTACTGATGATGCAAAATAACTTCATCGCACCGTCAATCAATATAGATACATTAGACGACGCAGCACAAGGCTTAGACATTGTTACCGAAGCGCGAGACGCTCAGCTAAATACGGTGATGTCTAACAGCTTTGGGTTTGGCGGTACAAACGCAACCTTAGTGATGCAGCGTTATCAAGACTAAAATGAGACGTTAGTTTCATTACAAGTTAAAAACGAAACAAAAACGATTATAAGCCCCAGCCGTTGCAATTAACGCTGGGGCTTTTTGTTTAGTCGCATTGAAGGTTAATAGTTTTTGAACAGTTCACTGGGCTGTGGAATAGTTATTTTTCCATAATGTCGTTTTACTAATCCCTCATTCTGAAGTTCGCCTAGAAGTTTATTCACTGTTTGCCTACAGCTATTTATCATTTGAGCCAGCGATTCTTGAGACAGCGTAAGCGTGATAGCACTGTCTTTGGGAATGTGTTGCCCGTAGCTGGTGGTAAGCATTAATAGTCTTTTCACTAATTGATGCTTCAAACTGAGCCCAGCGCTTGAATCGATGAATTGAAATGCACTTCTTACTCGCGCACACAGTAACGCTGTGAAATGAGGATAAAGCTCTGGAAACTTTCGCAGTAATTCATTGAAAGCGCTTTTAGGAATAATGGCAACTGTGCTGTCTATTTCACAAACGCTATCATGAGTTCGGGGGAGGTTGTCGAACATAGATATTTCACCAAACCAGGTGCCGGGGCCTAACAGCGCCAGCAACATCTCACTGCCGTCTACGTTTACAGTAACAATTCTAAGTCGTCCTGCACAGATACCATAAAAACCAACACCCTCTTCACCTTTGGCATGTAGCTGCTGACCAGATTTTAAATGCTTAATTCGTACTTTGCTCAATAGTGCTTCTTTTAAATGGTCGGGTAGGGAGCTAAACCACGATGAACTTGCTAAAACAGACCTGAAATTATTCATTTAACAAAATGCTTACAATGTCGTTAAAGCGACAGTTTATCTTTGTTTTCAACGGTAAGGTAGAGCCAATTCATATTTTTGTAAGGGGTAAATAATGAGTGATTCTGTAAAGTCTCAAGTGAGCGAAGAAGAGTGGCAGACACGGGTCGATTTAGCAGCTTGCTATCGCGCTGTTGCAATGTATGGCTGGGACGACCTTATCTTTACACATATATCCGCTCGGGTTCCAGGGCCAGAGCATCATTTTCTGATTAACCCATACGGCATGATGTTTGACGAGGTGACTGCCTCTAGTTTGGTGAAAGTCGACTTGTATGGCAATAAGGTAATGGAGAGTGAGTACGATATAAACCCTGCTGGCTTTACCATTCACAGCGCGGTGCATGAAGCTCGCGACGATGCGAAGTGCGTACTTCATTTGCATACCGCAGAAGGCGTTGCTGTGTCTGTGCTTGAAGATGGCCTTCAGCCTTATTCTCAGCAGTCTCTATTTCCTTTAGCGTCGTTGTCTTACCACTCTTATGAAGGCGTAGCGCTTAATCCAGATGAAAAGGTACGTTTGGTGCGAGATTTAGGCGATACCCAATTTATGATTTTGCGAAATCACGGCCTGTTAACCTGCGCAGACAATATTGCAGACGCTTTTTTGTTTATGTTTATTTTACAGCGCGCCTGTGAAATACAATTAAAAGCCCAGGCAACCGGACTAAAACTTATTCCAATCCACTCGGCAATTTTACAAGGCATTCGTGAACAAGCTGCCCAGGTAACTAAGCAGGCCGGTGGGGCACTCGCTTGGCCCGGAATCAAGCGTCGTGTGCAGAGACGTTTTCCTGGTTTTGACCAGTAGCCACTAAAAAATCTTCACTCTCACAACACGAGCACAAGTTTAGCCCGCTTAATTGGGTTACTAACCGCCTAATTTGGGTTAAACTTAGTGCCATGAAAATACTTCTTGAAGACACTATACCTTTTGGCCAGCATTATCTCGATGACGTGGGTGAGGTTCGCACATATGCGTGGCAAAACATAACGCCAAACGATCTCATCGACATTGATATACTTGCCCTTCGCAGCACCACAAAGGTAACGTCTGAATTACTCACAAATGCCAATAAACTGCAGTTTGTGACTACCGCCACAGCAGGTACAAATCATTTAGATAAGGGCTTCTTAGACAGTAGTGCCATTGCGCATAGTTCAGCAGCAGGTTGCAACGCAGTTGCTGTGGCTGAGTACGTGTTAAGCGTATTGCTACACGCGCATAAAACTAAAAAACTCGATTTGTATCACTCTACAGTAGGCATTGTTGGTGCCGGAAACGTGGGAACGGCATTGACGAGGTTACTTGACGCATTGAGCGTTAATTACATGCTGTGCGATCCGTTGAAAAAAGAGGCGGGGGATAAGCGCTCTTTTGTTGAAATGAACGATATAGCGCAGTGCGATATTATTACTCTCCATGTACCTTTTGTTAGCGAAGGGCCTTACCCAACAGAAAACCTGATAGATGAAGGGTTTCTCGATAAGCTTGGCGCACATCAGCTGCTTATTAATGCTTGCCGCGGCGAAGTTATCAATGAGGCCGCCTTACTTGCGCGGTTTAATAAACCTAGCCCGCCAGTTTTAGTATTAGATGTTTTCGATAATGAGCCTAACATTAATACAGCACTGTTTGACCATTGTTGGTTTGTCACGCCTCATATTGCTGGGCATTCCGTAGAGGGGAAGGTGCGCGGAACTCAGATGATTTATGAACAGATTTGCGAGCGAGCAGGTCTGCCAGCCACGAAAAAACTGTCAGATTTTCTAGATAGTGTTCCCCCTCTAGCCGCAGCGCTACAACATCCAACAGCAACTAGGCTATCAGTTGAAGATCTTATTAACGTTTTTCACCGTGTGTATAACGTTGCTGTAGACGATAATGAGATGAGAACGGCCATTGCCGATAACGACGGTGTTCATTCCGGCGATGCAGGTTTAAATGTGGGCGCTCACTTTGCCTCATTACGGAAAAACTATCGAGTAAAAGATCAAGAAAGGCGAGAGTGCAGTGCGCACACCTTATTACTGCCAGCAAACACCAGCAAAGAAATTCAGAAAACCTTTAAAGATTTAGGCTTCTCTGCTCAGTTAATTCAGGCAGGCTAATTCAGGAAGGCTAATTAAGAGACAGTGGAACAGCCCATTAAGAAACTTAGCAACAGGGTTTAGTTTACATTTAAAAGGCACAAGCACTAAGCGAGCCTTTTGTAGAGTATAAAATTCATAAATTTCGATAAGCCTATTTTAGGCTTTCACATTCACTTTTAGGAGAAAACAGTATTATGTCGCAAGCGTTTGATGTTGCAGTTCTAGGCGCAACAGGTTTAGTTGGGCAAACTATGATTGAGCTTTTAGAAGAGCGTGGTTTTCCAATTAATCGTCTATATCCTTTAGCAAGTAAACGTTCTGCAGGCAGCACCGTTACCTTTAAAGGTGAAGAGATCGAAGTAGAAGATGCAGAAGCCTTCGATTGGTCTCTTGTTCAGTTCGGTTTTTTCTCAGCGGGTGGCAGTATATCAGCCAAATATGCTCCGCTCGCAGCGGATGAGGGCTGCATAGTTATCGACAATACATCGGAATTTCGTTACGAACCTGACATTCCATTAGTGGTTCCTGAAGTAAACGCCCACGCCCTAGCCGATTTCCGTAATCGCAATATTATTGCCAACCCTAATTGCTCAACTATTCAAATGATGGTGGCGCTTAAACCTATTCAAGATGCGGTGGGTATATCGCGGATTAATGTAAGTACTTATCAGTCTGTCTCGGGCGCAGGTAAAGAAGCCATGGAAGAGCTTGCGAAACAAACTGCTGGCTTGCTTAACGCTAGAGAAGTAAAACCCGATGCGTTTAGTCGCCAAATTGCTTTTAACGCAATTCCGCAAATTGATGCGTTTCAAGAAAATGATTACACCAAAGAAGAAATGAAAATGGTGTGGGAAACGCAGAAAATAATGGGTGACAACTCGATTTTGGTTAATGCAACTGCGGTGCGCGTTCCGGTATTTTATGGTCATGCTGAAGCTATTCACCTAGAAACGCATTCTCCGATTGATGCAGAGCAGGTTAAACAGTTACTTTCAGATGCTCCTGGCGTTACGTTATACGAGGGCGCAGAACAGTTTCCTACACAAGTAAGCAGTGCTTGCGGGAACGATATGGTTCATGTTGGAAGAGTTAGAAATGATATTACTCATCCTTGCGGGATCAATATGTGGGTTGTATCAGACAATATTCGAAAAGGCGCAGCCACAAATAGCATTCAAATTGCAGAGACACTTATTCGCGACTATATGTAAAAATTGGTCGCACAATTTGTTCATATTGTCCTGTTAATGGAGTAACAGGGCTGCTAGGTTGTTGTAACGATAAGTAAAAGATAAACATTTTTAGTTTCTTGCCGATATGAATCTATTGGCAGGGGAATCAAAAGAGCAGATGAGCCAACAGATTAGCTAAATGGTTAAATGGGCAAATCAGGTGAGTTGGCAAGGCAAAGTGCATTTGAACGATGTGACGGTCTTGCTAATGCTTTTGTTTAAAAAGCGCCGTAAAACGTACTCGCTAACTAGATTGCCTACCACAAGTGGTTTATAGTTTGAGGATGTTGTTTTTAAACATACGAAAAGTAACACTTGGTCAGACACTTAGCTTAGTTTCATGCATCCCCACGAGATATGCGGAAAGACTTTTGAGGTGTATAGGCTAAGTCACAGGTAAGCGCGCTTAATTTGCTATCAAAATGACGGCAAAGAGTAAGAAAATAAAAACAAAGCCAACGCAGGCGACTTGTTTAGTCGGCCAAATATCAGTTGGCATTAAAATACATCAACCTTTAAAGGTGGTATTTACGCTTGAGGGCATATAGGACTGCTATGAAATTGCATTTGACGGGCTTACTATTACTTAGTTTATGTGTGTATGCCCCCATCACTTCAGTGAATGCGCAGGAAAGGGAAACCTTACTAAAGGGACCTAAAGATGCGAGCGATCAATACTCTGGATTAGAGTATGGTCCCATCGACTCAAATGATACTTTATGGCGCATAGCAGAGCGATATAGACAAAATAATAACCTGAGCGTTTATCAGGTTATGACCGCAATCTACGAACTCAATCCAAACGCATTCGAAGACGGAAACCTCAATCTTCTCGTTAACGGTGCAGTTCTCAAATTACCCTCCGAGCGCTACATTGCTCGAATCAGCAAAGAACAAGCACAACAGCGTGCCGAAAGAGATGAGCGGGCTTTTGCTGAAGCGCTCAATAAGCCTGGTAGCAGTGTAAAAAACATCAAGCCATCGTCTCCTTTAGTAAATCAACAAGACCTGTCGCAAACCCAAAACGACATTGAGCAAAAAATAACGCGTTTAGATGCAGAGCAAACCCGTCAATTCGACGAGTTGCGCAGGCAGTTCGCAGCCTCGTTAAATAATGTTCAAGAAATCCTCGATGAAAATAGAAAGCTCTACGAGCGAGTTGAAGCTGTAAATGGTGAGCTTGAGTCGCTAAGAGGCCAGGTGGAAGGCGATGTAAAAGAACAGCTTGATATGCAGGTAGCCTTACAGCAAGAGCTGCTGGATATGATAAGAGCCGAACAGGCTGAAAGGGCTGCTGAAAAACAAGACTCTCTGTTGAATAAGCTAATGAGTCCTATGAGCCTGCTTATAGGTTCGGGCCTATTAACGTTACTGCTAGTTGGCGGCTTAATTACGTGGTTACTCAAGCGTAATAGCAAACCTCAAGAAAGCCCCTCGGCTACAAACACATCTAATGATGAAGAAGTGCCTGTTCCTGAAAGCGACTTAGGCGACCTCTCTAGCGCACTTGCGCCAGATTTAGATGAAAAAGACGAACTGACCGACGATGACCTATTTAACGACGACGACTTACTCGATGATGTACTAACGTCAGATTTAGAAGAAAGCTTAGATGACGAATTAGAAAGCTTTGCAGATTTAGAAGACGACTTGTTGGTACCCGATGATGATTCAGACGATTTATTTGAAGCCGGAGCAGATGAGTTAGACCAAAGTGAATTAGACAGTTTATTTGACGATGATGATTTGTCTGACAAGGTACTTAATGAGAATGAATCTGAAGATTTAGACGGCATTGACCTATCTGAAGATGATGATGTTTTCGATGAAAGCGTTGACAGCATGAGCGAGGAGTCATCGAAAGATGAGGAACAGCCAGATGCGTCAGATGACGACTTTGATATCGACGACCTGTTAGACGATGTACAAAGCCAAGAAGCCTCAAAGGACAGCGAAGCTCCAGAAGACGTAGATCCAGACGACATTTTGGATGAGTTTGGTGTAGACCAAGACGACAACGACGAGCAAGAAGAGTCGTCTGCTGAAGAAAATGTTGATGTTGATGATATAGATGCATTGCTTGATAGCAATGCCGCAGAGCCCTCTCAGGACGACATTGATGATTTACTCGATAGTGCAACTGAGACCGCGTCATTACCGAGTGTTGATGATGAAGATGAAAAACCAGAGATAAGCATAGACGATCTGTTAGAGGAAAATGCACCTGATACTGCGCTAACTGACGAACTAGATAGCAAAGATGATCTCATTAATGAAGAGATGCTTGAAAAGCTAGACGATGAAATAAATCAGCAAAATCACGAAATCAACAAAATTACAGACGATTTGCTAAACGAAATTGAGCAGATTGAAATGATGGGCGGCCTCGATGACGAAGAGGACGCAGATGAAGAACTAGAAGACGAAATAATATCGGGTTCAGGTTCGCCTCAGTCTATTCAAGATTTCGACTCAATTACCGACGACTTAGATGAAATTTTAAACGACGAAATTGAAGACGACTTTTCAGACCCGCTTTCGGATGAACTGATTGCCGAACTACAAAGCGAAATGCCAGATGACGAAGACGCAGCATCTGACGATGAGACTGCAAGTGCACCCCAAGCTATAGAAGAGAGCACATCTGATGATTCTGACGATTTTAACGATTCTCTTTCTGACGACCTGTTAGCCGAGTTAGAAGCAGAGCTTGAAGACGACACTGATGATGTTGATAGCAGTGACGCTGGTGAGGAGCCTTTAGCGGGTGAAGAGCCTTCAGCAAGTGAAAAGCCTGAAACAGACGTCGACGAATCAGCGTTTGAAGAAGAAATAAGCGACCCGCTAACAGATGAATTATTGGCAGAGCTAGAATCTGATTCAAGCGAAGAAGAGACTGCAGCCGAAGAGGAACCTACAGCTGAGGAAGAATCTGCAGTTGAAGATGAGCCTGCAGCTGAAGAAGAGCCTGCAGCTGAAGAAGAGCCTGCAGCTGAAGAAGAGCCTACAGCCGAGGAAGAACCCGTAGCCGAGGAAGAACCCGTAGCCGAGGAAGAGCCTCTAGCCGAAGATGAGCTTGCCGCTGAAGAGGAATCTACTGCTGAAGATGAGCCTACTGCCGAGGATGAATCTTTAGTCGGGGAAGAGCCTGCAGCAGACGAGGAGCCTGTAGCCGAGGAAGAACCTGGCGCCGAGGAAGAACTTGCTGACGAAGATGAGCCTACTGCCGAGGATGAATCTTTAGTCGAGGAAGAGCCTGCGGCGGACGAGAAGCCTGCAGCCGAAGAAGACATTAGCGCAGACGAAGAGCCTGTAGCTGAGGAAGAACCTGCTGACGAAGATGAGCCTACTGCCGAGGATGAATCTGTAGTCGAGGAAGAGCCTGCAGCTGAATCAGACGATCCGTTAGATGATGCACTCGAAGCCTTTGAAAAAGACATGATGGATGATATCCCGTCTTTTGGCGATTTTGAATCAACTGATGAAGTGACACAAGATGATGCTGCAGAGTCCGACTCTGAAGAGAATGTTAAGCAAGACGAAAACGATTATGATGACAGCATTCTCAATGATGCCTTTGATGACGTTGACTCTTTCGCACTAGAACAAGAAGTGGATGGAATAGAGCCTCAACAAGAGCCAGAACAGTCACAAGTCGATAATACTAGCGAAAACAATGCTGTTAACGATGAAGATATAAATGAACTTGGCGATGTACCCGGCCTCGATGATTGGTTAAGTAGCGATGGCGACGATGACATTCAAGACGAGGAAATCTTGGATGAACTCGACAGCGCGGAATTCGATGAACTTCTTGAAAGCCTAGAATCTGAGACTCCATCTGACGCAGACTCACTGCTAGATAGCGACCCGAGCGGAGAAAATGGCGAACTGGAAGAGGCCAATGGCGAGAATCAAGACGCCGATGATGCCCAGGCAAACGAGGAGCCTCAGCCAATCGAAGAAGCTTCGCCCGAAGTAGAACAACCTATTGAAGATGAAGTTAGCGCAGCGGACGATGCTCAAGATGAAATAGGAGCAGAGTCGAATGATGAGGATGATGAGTTTTCGCTAGAGGATGATACCTTTGAACTAGAAGACATTGACGACCTTGCCGATGAAGACCTTGCCGATGACTTGCTCGATGATACTTTCGATAACGATGGCGACAACGAAAGCGACAACGACAATGATAGCGAGCTAGACGACTTATCATTACCAGATGTCGACATGGACGACGACAGCGAAAGTAACGCTGACACTCATTCACAGTCATCAGCGGCAGAAGAGGAATCAGAAAAAGCTGATTCAGAAGAAGGTGATTTAAAGGAAGGTGATTTAGAAAAAGATCAGGAGCCCAAGAGCAACGACCTCAAAGATGACGATCTTAAACTTGATAACCCTGATCTTGACCTAGAAGCTCTGCTCAGCGATATGCCTTCTGTTGAGATGGGAGGTGAAACCAATGAGCGTGAAGACTTCTTAGATGTAGAAGCGCTTATGGATGACGGCGACGATGACACCATGAACGACCCCGATAGTCAGCCACTAGACTTAGATGTAAGCCTCTCGGACTTCACTGGTGTAAATGACAGCGATTCGGTTATCGATATAGATAAAGACGCAGGCCAAAATGCAAACCTAGACTTGGCCCGTGCTTACCTTGAAATGGAAGATGTTGACGCTGCCAAAGAACTCCTTGAAGAAGTGCTTAACGAGGGAAGCGAAGAGCAAAGGCAAGAAGCTGAAACGATATTGAAATCCATCGGCTAATTGCATGTTAGTTGGCATATGACTACACTTAGCGGCTTTTAGTTTAGAGGTAGCAGAATCATGGGGCGAATTGCCTTAGGGATTGAGTACGACGGTGCTGCTGTTTACGGTTGGCAGCGCCAACAAGAAGTGCCAAGTGTTCAAGAGTATCTTGAAAAAGCGTTATCGAAAGTCGCTAATCAGCCTATTCACGTGCAATGTGCCGGGCGCACAGACGCGGGCGTTCATGCTACAGGCCAAGTGGTTCATTTTGATTGTGACGAGCCCAGGCCAGATCGTGCTTGGACATTAGGTGTTAACGCCAACCTTCCAGATTCAGTAGCAGTAACATGGGTAAAAAATGTAAGCGATGATTTTCACGCGCGTTTCTCTGCGACGCATCGCCGCTACCGCTACATTATTCACAACAGCAAAATGCGACCCGCTATACTTCACCATGGTGTTACCCATGTGCACCGGCCTTTAAATGAAGCAAAAATGCACGAGGCTGCTCAAGCCTTACTGGGCGAACAAGACTTTACCTCGTTCAGAGCGTCTCTGTGCCAAAGTAAAACCCCGTTTAGAAATGTGACTAATGTGACTGTTTATAGACAGGGGCAGTATGTCATTATTGATATTAAAGCCAACGCATTCTTGCATCACATGGTGCGCAATATAACAGGGTCGCTTGTTGAAATAGGGGCGGGGGAGCAACCAATAGAGTGGATTTCTCAGCTACTTGCACTGAAAGATAGAAGTAAAGCGGCGTCGACTGCAAAGCCTAATGGACTATACCTGGTAGATGTTACCTACCCAGAAGAACACGATCTGCCTAAAAAACCACTTGGGCCCTTATTTTTACCCGAAACCTAATTTTCTGCGGTAAAACGTCTCTCGTTGATTAAAAACTAATGCAAGCGTAATTTAAACTGGTCGGAGTGTAACTTCTTAGACCAGTTTTGTTTTTTCCATTTCGTTGTATTGTGGTCTAATAGCGCGCTATATTAGATAGCCGCTTTGATAGGTTGCGCACGTTTTCTTTGTAACGCTGTCAAAGACATATAATTCATGTGTTGTTGGTAACCAATATGAACCGTATTAAAAACAAATGCCGACACTCTAAAAAACAAAGGATTCAATTTCCATGAGCTGGATTCAAAAAATACTTCCACGCACTCAAACGACCTCTAAGGGTAATGTTCCAGAGGGTATTTGGACAAAGTGTGGTTCTTGTCAGGCCGTTTTATACAAAACAGAGCTAGAAAAGCTACAAGAAGTTTGTCCTAAATGCGACCACCATATGCGTATTACGGCGCGCCGTCGTATTGATGCATTTTTAGATGAAGGCGATCGCGTTGAATTAGGTGCCGAACACGAACCACAAGACTTGTTGAAATTTAAGGATTCTAAGCGTTACAAAGATCGCATTGCCGCTGCGCAAAAATCGACGAATGAAAAAGATGCATTAGTCGTCATGCAGGGTAAAGTAAAAGGCATGCCTGTAGTGGTAGCGTGTTTTGAGTTTGCTTTTATGGGCGGTTCAATGGCGTCGGTTGTTGGTGCGCGCTTTGTTGCTGCCGTTAATGCGTGCCTTGAGAATAACACGCCGCTTATTTGCTTCTCTGCAAGTGGCGGTGCGCGTATGCAAGAAGCGTTAATGTCGTTAATGCAAATGGCAAAGACCTCTGCGGCGCTAGCAAAAATGAGCAAAAAAGGACTGCCTTATATTTCGGTACTCACCGATCCAACAATGGGTGGGGTATCTGCAAGTTTGGCCATGCTTGGCGACATTAATGTGGCAGAGCCCAAAGCCTTGATTGGTTTTGCAGGCCCAAGAGTGATTGAACAAACGGTTAGAGAGAAGCTTCCAGAAGGATTTCAGCGCAGCGAATTCCTGGTAGAGAAGGGAGCTATTGATATGATTGTTGACCGCAGAGATATGCGTGATAAATTACACGGCTTATTGGTTAAGTTGCATAATAAAAATTAGTGAATAACGAAAATAATAATAACAGTGGCTCAGGGCAGGTGACTTCACCCGTTAAAAAAAGCCTGAGCCAGTGGCTTTCCTACCTAGAATCTATCCATCCTAGTGCCATAGACATGGGCCTTGAGAGAGTTAAGCGCGTTGCCGATGCAATGTCGCTGAGCTTAGCAGACTCTATTGTCATTACCGTGGCTGGCACTAACGGCAAGGGAACGACCTGTCGCCTGCTAGAGCAGTCGCTGCTTGCGCAAGGCAAAACCGTCGCGGTTTATAGCTCTCCTCATCTCATCGACTACTGTGAACGGGTTCGCTTCAACGGCGACCTTGCAGCGCCCGATACTTTTGTTGACGCATTTGAATGTATCGAGAGAGCAAGAGGAGATATCTCTCTTACGTATTTCGAGTTTAGTACACTTGCCGCAATGAAAATGATGCAAGATTGGCAGGTCGAAATTGCTATTTTAGAGGTTGGGCTGGGTGGCAGACTAGATGCAACCAATATCGTTGACCCTGATTTGGCAGTTATCACCACAATCGATTTAGATCATCAAGATTGGTTAGGCAATACGCGTGAGAAAATAGCGCGGGAAAAAGCGGGTATTATGCGCTTGGGCGGTAATGCGGTAATTGGTGACTTGTTTCCGCCTTCTTCGCTATACGACGTGGTTAACGAACTAAATGTAAACGCATGCTGGGCGACAAAAGATTTCACGAGTGTTGTCAATTCAGACCAAAGTGAATGGGAGTGGAAAGGGAAGACGATATCTTTCAGTGAGCTTCCTTACCCTAATATACCTCTGCAAAATGCAAGCACGGCACTCGCTGCGCTAGAAGCGCTAAATTTATTGCCCCAACACAATGCACTTAAAGAAATACTTTGTAAAACTACTATGCCAGGACGGCAGCAAAAAATAAGCGATTCGCCCCTCGTTGTGGTTGATGTTGCCCATAATCCCCAAGCGACGACCTCTATGCGTGAATGGTTAAGTCGTTACAAGGTTGATAAATACCGTATTGTGGTAGGAATGCTAAAGGATAAGTCAATTGCTGAAACGCTTTCACCGCTAGCGTCGTTACCAGCGACATGGTATGTGGCAAGTACGCAAGGCGCGAGAGGTTGTGATGCCGATGTGCTTAAAAGTGCACTTGTTAATGCAGGCACAACCATAGAGAATATCAGCACATACGACAATGTTACCTTGGCGTATGAGAGTGCGCTGTTAAATTATCAACCCGATGAACTCATTTTAGTGTTTGGGTCTTTTGTTACCGTGGCAGACGTACTCGTAAAAACCAACTAACAATCCGCTTGTTTCTGACAAGGTACAAGCGTGAAGGCATTCAGCCAGGAGATATCAGTGACATCGGCATTAAAGAATAGGTTGGTAGGAACCATTATCGTTGTGGCGCTTGCCGTTATTTTCCTTCCCGACTTTCTCGATGGAAAAAAGCAGCAAAACCGTGAGCCTTTCGTTTCGGTGCCTGCAAACCCACCTCTTAAACCCATTGTAGAGCCAGAGCCATTTCCTTCAGAGCGTGTGGCTAGAGCCGCTGTGCCTGCGGTTGACATAGAAGAAGCCGAAGCGCTTGACGATGTTTTTGAAAATCAGGAAGCCGCAAGTATTAACGCAGAGAGCGAGGGAGCATCTGATACCGCATTGAAAGTATCGCAGCCTGCCGTACAAGATGACGATGAACTTGCCAGCCAAACAGTTGTTGAAAGTACCAACCGACTTGTTGAGGAAGATGCAGGCTGGGTGATTCAGTTAGGTAGTTTCAGACACGAAAAGAATGTCAAAACATTACTCGGTAAGTTAGAAAAAGCAGGGTATAGAGCCTTTAGTCGAAAAATCCAAACTAGTTCAGGTTTGCTCAATAAAGTGTTTGTTGGCCCAGATCTAGATAAAAAGAAACTCGATTCGGCGCTCCCGCACTTAAAAGAGCTTACGGGGCTTAAAGGCAAAGTTACTACCTTTAGTGTTAATTAACCTGTAAATATTTTGGCTGCTTTCTAGATGTTATACAAAAGGCTATTTTATTACATACTGGTAATATTTTTGGCTTCTGTTAGAATGCGCGCCATCTCGCCAACGGCATCTTGTCTAACATGAGTTTAGGCAACATCAACGCAATAAAGAGACGATGAACTGGGTTGACTTCTCCATACTGGGTATCATTGCGGTATCAACCTTAATAAGCCTTATAAGAGGGTTTGTTAAAGAAGCCATTTCGCTTGTGGTTTGGTTTTCTGCACTCTTTATTTCCAGCAATTTCTATGCAGACCTTGCTATTTACTTCACCGCCATCGACGATACCTACATTAAAAATGGCGCTGCAATTGCGGCATTATTTGTATCTACACTTATACTCGGCGGCATGGTGAACTTTGTATTTGGTCAACTAGTCCAAGCAACAGGATTGTCAGGCACTGACCGTGCGCTTGGTATCGTATTCGGCGCTTTGCGCGGTGTACTCATCGTGAGCGCTTTACTCTTTTTTATGGATACCTTTACAGGTGCCGCCGCCGCATTATGGTGGCAGTCATCGATTCTCATACCAGAGTTTGGTGTCATTATTGAGTGGTTTTTTACGTATGTTAAAGACTCCTCCAGTTTTTTAAATCCCGTATAAAATAGGTAACGCACATGTGTGGTATTGTCGGAATAGTTGGTAAAACCCCCGTAGCTCAGTCTCTTTACGACGGTCTAACGGTTATTCAACACCGTGGGCAGGACGCTGCGGGTATAATGACTATCGATCAAAATATGTTTAACCTGCGCAAAGCAAATGGCTTAGTGAGAGATGTTTTTCACACTCGCCACATGAAGCGTTTAACCGGTAACATGGGCATAGGGCATGTTAGATACCCAACCGCTGGTACGTCGAGTTCTGCAGAGGCACAGCCTTTCTACGTTAACTCTCCCTTCGGTATTGCTTTTGCCCACAATGGTAACTTAACCAATGCTCACGACCTTCAAGAAGAAGTGTTCCGCATTGCTCGTCGCCATATCAATACCACTTCAGACTCTGAGTTACTGCTTAATATTCTGGCCCATGAGCTTCAGCAAGTGGCTGGGCTTAGCGTTAGCGCAGAGCATATTTTTGAAGTAGTAACAAAAGTACACAAAAAAATTCGCGGTGCTTACGCTGTTGTTGCCGCTATAATTGGTCAAGGTATTGTTGCATTTCGCGACCCTCATGGTATTCGTCCTCTTGCTTTAGGTAAGCGAATGACAGAGCTGGGGGAAGAGTGGATGGTAGCTTCAGAAAGTGTTGCTATCGATGCTGTGGGCTTCCAGTTTGTGCGCGATGTAGCGCCAGGTGAAGCTGTATTTATAACTGAAGAAGGTCAGCTGCATACTCGCCAGTGTGCCGAGAATCCAATTACGTCTCCGTGTATTTTTGAGTTTGTTTATTTCGCGCGCCCAGATAGCTTTATCGATGGTATTTCTGTTTACGCCTCACGGGTAAACATGGGAAGAAAGCTCGGTGAAAAAATTAAGCGGGAGTGGTCAGATTTAGATATTGATGTCGTTATCCCCATTCCTGAAACCTCTATGGATGTGGCACTACAAATTGCGACAACGCTAGACCTGCCTTACCGTCAGGGCTTTGTGAAAAACCGCTATATTGGTCGCACCTTTATAATGCCGGGACAAACACTGCGTAAAAAATCAGTACGCCGTAAGCTCAAC
Source organism: Alteromonas hispanica (assembly GCF_010500915.1). GTDB lineage: Bacteria > Pseudomonadota > Gammaproteobacteria > Enterobacterales > Alteromonadaceae > Alteromonas > Alteromonas hispanica. The sequence goes on along the minus strand of NZ_JAAAWP010000014.1, from coordinate 49,363 downwards.
GCTATATCTTCTGAATTTAAAGGTAAGAGTGTTCTACTAGTCGACGATTCTATCGTTCGAGGTACAACGTCAGGGCAAATTATTGAAATGGCAAGAGAGTCTGGCGCTAAGAAAGTTTACTTTGCGTCTGCTGCGCCTGAAATTCGTTTTCCAAATGTATATGGCATAGATATGCCATCGGCAAATGAACTGATTGCCTACGGCCGAGAAATTGATCAAATTGCCGATCTTATCCAAGCTGACGGCCTTATTTTCCAAGACATATCTGATCTTGTTGAAGCTGTTCGTGAGGAAAACGACAGTATTCAGCGCTTTGAAACTTCTGTGTTTGATGGAAACTACATAACGGCAGATATCGACCAAGAGTATTTAGAGCGCATAGATATGTCTAGAGGTGAAAAGTCGAATCAAGCACCTACTATGCAGGCTGAATTGAGTAATTTAGATGTGCATAACATGGGTTCTAACTAAATAGCATCGCAGCTACATGAAATATTAACCCAAATGAAAGGCCGCTCAAAGCGGCCTTTAATGTATCTGTACCCGTATCTGTATCTGCATCATAGAGGCTTTTGTCTGCTTGTAAGCTTAGCTCTGCTAGAAAGCTTTACTTAAACCCAGAGGTTAGTGAATAAATACTGGCCCGCCAAACATGCCCCAAACCAGCACTGAGCCTGTCATCAGAATAACCAGAAGTATCAACCCGCAGGTTACAACTGAACTCGAGTAGATAAACCCTTTGTCTTCATGCATGTGCATAAGAATAGGGACACCAGAATAAAGAAGATAAACCGAATAGCTGATACCAACCAACAGGGCGGTCATAACAACCCACAGCTCTGGATAAAGACCTGCAAATCCAACCATAAATAGTGGTGTAGCTGTATAAGCAGCTAACTCAAGCGATTGTGTGTAGGTAGGTGTGGCGTCGAATGCTTTGGCTAGCTCGTGTATCAATATAGCTAGTCCAATAACACCCGCTATTAAGCCGAAATACATGCCCATGCCCATCATAATTGCACTATTTTCGCTAAGGCGGATAATATCGCCCGCCCCAATACTCCACCCAGTATGTGCACTTGAATAATAGGCTACTACAGAAGGAATAAGCGCGATAAAGGCTATATGTGTGAGTGCATAAAAATAGTTTTCATGCTTTGTATCAATTGTTTGCCACTCTTCTTTCGGATGAGTGTAAATACCAACGAGGTGATTTAAAATCATAGTCCCTGCCTTTTAACTAACGTTCTAGTTTTTAGAGTTAAGTTATTAAAAATAAAAGAGTATTGTTTTATTGGCAGTGTGATTCTAAAAAATTGGCCCTAAATACTAATTAGGCACAGTGGAGATTAAGTAGCGCGTTTACCACTGCTGGTTGCTTGCTGTAGCAAAGTAAAAGTGTTTGTTACACGCCACTCGGGCGCGCGTTTAACTGCCGTTAACAATATTTTTACAATTTCAGTGTGCAGTAAGATCACTCCTGCGTCAATGAATATTGTCTAATTAATCGTCTATTTAAAACGGCTAAATTGAGCCTTTGAATTAAAAGCGGTTTTTAGGAAAAGATGGATTACCTTACGCTGCGCTTGGTATTCCAGAATGGAACCGAAACTCGATATCCTCGCTGACGATAAGTTGTTTTTCCACTTCACCAAACAGTGCTACACGCTCTGTAATATCAGTGGAGGAAATATTAGCCGCAAGCGTAAGATAATCTTCGAAATGACGGGCTTCGGAGCGCAGTAGCGACATATAAAACTTGCCTAGTTCGTCAGACACATGGGGAGCTAGCTTTGCAAATCGTTCACACGAGCGCGCTTCAATGTAGGCACCGCAAATAAGCTTGTCCACCAACTTTTCTGGCTCGTAAGTGCGAACTTGACGAAGTAATCCGTTTGCATAGCGACTAGAGGTTACCGATTTATACTCAAAACCCAAGCGATGCATTATCTCCAGCACTTGATAAAAGTGGTGCAACTCTTCTTTTATAAGCATTACCATTTTATCTAACATGTCTTTTTTAACAGTATCTAATCCGCTTACGTTAAATACGCTTTTCGATAAATGTTTGGTATTGAGTGATTGCCAGTCACCTTCATGTCTATATGTAAAGTCTTCGTAAGGTTTAAGCCAGCCAAGTAATATTTTACTTGTCTTTTCATCTGCCACATAGCGTCGCAATAAATACATGGCGCTTTGTGCTGCTTTTAACTCGCAGATAAGATGGTCTGTCAGCAGTATCTTCAAATTCTCTTCTTTTGTTGCTTCATCTACCCATGCATCTGGTGTACTGCATTGCAAAAAAGCAGTAACGGGCGTGAGAAGTGATGAAATTTCTGAAGATGAAATAGCAGACATTGTGATACTTACCTAATGAAATAGCTTAAAAACTGATACGATTCGTTATCTGTGTAAGACAACGTTTTTGACGGCGGCAATACTACCCGAAGGGCCGCCGTAGAAACAACTTAAATAAGTTATAAAACTAAAACATGAATTATTTGGCGCATCTTTTTTTAGCAAAACCTACCGCAGACTCTCAGTTTGGTAACTTACTGGGAGATTTTCGCCGCGGTGTAAATGTGGCCTCATATTCTCTCAACGTACAGCGTGGTCTTGAAAATCATCATACTGTCGATAAGTTTACCGATCAGCATGAGTTAGTGAGACAGGCGAAGCTACTTTTTCACCCAAGTCGCCGCAGGTTTGCCCCCGTTGCTATCGATATCTATTTCGATCATTTGTTAATTAAACACTGGTCCGCTTTTACGGATACCCCGTTCTCGCTGTTTTGTGACGAGCGATTTGCGCTTTTAGAAAGGCGGTTGCCTGTTATGCCTCGAAATATGCAGCACAGTGTAGGTCACTTAATTACTCACAATTGGTTTAATGATTATGCAAAAGAAGAGGGAATTGCAAAGGCAATTGCTGTAGTGGCGAAACGAATTCGCTTTAAAAACGAGTTTCACAAAAGCGTTAATGACATTGTTTGCAACAAAAAAGAGTTGGAAAGCCTGTTCTTATCGTTTTTCCCTCAACTAATAGCGCATGTGCATGAAAGGGGTATAGAAGAGCGCACAGAATAGTATTCAGCAGAGCACATAGCAGGACAGTAAAAAAAGCTTGAAAGATCCCGCTAAACCAGACGTTAAAGAGTGCAGTAAGTTTATAAAAACCTTATATCACAAGCAAGTAGGCTATGTTTGGGAAACTTATCCTGTCTCATTAAAGTGCGAAGCTTTACAGAGATATATCGACTAATTTGGTTAACTTGTCGTTCTGTATAGAGAGAATGCTTCGAGGGGGTTATAGTGGATGTGCCAATAATCTAAACAAAAAGAACTCGGTATGAAAATGATGAACTCCTACAGAACTCCCCGCAAATGGGCTGCCGCCCATTTTTTGTTATTACTTTCTCTTTTAACTTTCAATTCAGTGGCCCAAGAGCATGACCGTGCCATAGAAATAGACAGTAAAGTCGTTACTGAACACGAGACCAAAATTTTAGGCAAACGCGTTAAATACAGCGCCACTACGGGCACTCAGCCTGTGTGGAATAGCAAAGACGAGGCCGTTGCTACGCTTTTTTACACATACTATAAGCGCACAGATGTTAAAGACGATACGAAAAGACCACTTATAATCTCATTTAACGGCGGTCCAGGTTCTGCCTCGGTATGGATGCATGTGGCGTATACCGGCCCTCGTATACTCAATATTGATGATGAAGGTTACCCCGTTCAACCATACGGTGTTCAAACTAACCCGTATTCAATACTCGATACCGCAGATATTGTATTTGTGAACCCAGTAAACACCGGCTATAGCCGAGTGCTTACAAACGCCGAGGGTAAAATGCCGTCTCAGGAAGAGCAGAAAAAAATGTTCTTCGGTGTAAATGCAGATATCAGCTACCTAGCTGAATGGGTGAACACGTTTGTGACCAGAAATAATCGCTGGCGCTCTCCTAAATACCTTATTGGTGAGAGCTACGGTACTACTCGAGTTTCAGGTCTTGCACTTGAACTCCAGAACAGTCAGTGGATGTACTTAAACGGTGTAATCTTAGTGTCACCTACCGACATAGGTATTGAACGCAATGGTCCGGTGAAAGCTGCGAATCGCCTGCCTTACTTTGCAGCAGCTGCCTGGTATCACAATAAACTTGATTCAGACCTGCAAAGCAAAGACTTAACCGAACTATTACCTGAAGTAGAAGACTTCACTATTAACGAACTCATTCCTGCTTTGGCAAAGGGCGGTTTTATTGATCCGGCTGAGAAACGCCAGGTGCTTGCTAAAATGGCTCGCTACTCTGGCTTAAGTGAAGAGGCTGTTGCTCAAAACAACTTAGATGTTTCCACGGCATTTTTCTGGAAAGAGTTATTGCGAGATGAAGGCAAAACCCTGGGGCGGTTAGACAGTCGCTATCTGGGTATCGATGCTAAACAAAGCGGTGATAGACCAGACTATTGGGCTGAACTCACATCTTGGCTACATTCGTTTACGCCCGCGATAAACTATTACCTGCGTGAAGAACTAAATTATAAAACTGACATTAAATACAACATGTTTGGGCCCGTGCGTCCATGGGACAGAAGCAATAACAATACAGGCCGTAATTTGCGCCTGGCTATGGCCCAAAATCCTTATTTAAATGTAATGGTTCAGGCTGGTTATTATGATGGAGCAACAAATTACTTTGATGCCAAATACACGATGTGGCAGCTAGACCAAAGCGGAGCGATGAAAGATCGCTTGAGTTTTAAAGGTTATCGCAGCGGGCACATGATGTATCTACGTCGTGATGACCTAAAGCAGTCTAATCAAGATTTACGCGAATTTATCAAAGGCAGCACGCCTCTTGAAGGTCAACCTGCCATGTACAAGCGTTAATTAAGGAAGCAAAACATGAAAGCCGTAGGTTACACACGCTCGTTAGCAATTAGCGAAGAGAATGCGCTAGAAGATATTGAAGTAGATAAACCAACTGCTACAGGGCGAGATTTACTTATTAAAATAAGCGCTATCGCTGTTAACCCTGTAGATTGCAAAATTCGTCAACGAGTAGAACCAGAAGGTCAACCAAAAATTTTAGGCTGGGATGCCGTTGGTGAAGTGGTTGAAACAGGAAGTGACGTTACGGCTTTCAACGTAGGCGACCGCGTTTATTACGCGGGAGACCTAACTCGTCAAGGAACTAATGCACAATATCAAGCAGTAGATGAACGTATTGTAGCAAAAGCACCTTCTTCATTAACGGATAGTGAGGCGGCTGCATTGCCGCTTACCTCTATAACTGCCTACGAGCTGTTGTTTGATCATTTAGAGATTAAACAGCAGAGCGAAAAAAGCGACGAAGTCATACTTGTTGTTGGTGCAGCCGGTGGAGTGGGTTCTATTATGCTGCAGCTGCTTAAAGTATTAACCGGCGCAACGGTTATTGCTACGGCATCCCGCGACAAGACAAAAGCCTGGGTATCATCTCTAGGCGCAGATTTTGTTATAGATCACAGTCAGCCCATGGCGGAGCAAATTAGGGCGCTTAATATCGGCCCCGTAACTCATGTCGCTAGCTTAACGAATACAGGTGAAAACATTGAAACGTTTGTTGAAGTGATGAAGCCAAAAGGTAAATTAGCGCTGATTGACGATCCTGAGCATGTGGATATTTCAAAATTAAAGCAAAAAAGTTTGTCTTTACACTGGGAGTTTATGTTTACTCGCTCTATGTTTAAAACTGACGATATGATTGAGCAGCAGAAATTACTGTCTCACGTTGCTGACTTAGTGGATGAGAACAAGATTAAGACCACTGTGGGCAGGCACCTCGGTAAAATAAATGCCGCAAACCTTATTGCGGCTCATAAAGAGCTTGAAGCAGGCACAGCCGTTGGTAAGCTGGTGCTAGAGGGGTTTTAAACGGTTGTTTTCACAAGTACCTTTATACTGCTATGCTCTATCCATAGCAGTTTTCTTGTGCTGTCAATAGTGTCTTTCAAAAAGTGAGTACAGTTTGACTATATCCAACACCAACGGCGAACATTATCTGTTTTCAGAGTTAAAAAGCTTACTGAATACTGATGAAAGCTTATTTGATTTTCTTGAGAGTTCTGCGCTCGATGGCGTTTGGTTTTGGGATTTAGAAGAGCCAGAAAATGGATGGATGAGCCCAACGTTCTGGAAAATACTCGGTTTCGACCCCGATTCAAAGCGTCATTTACGTTCTGAATGGCAAGATTTAGTTAACCGCGAAGACGTGAAAGATGCTTTAGATAATCTTGAACAGCATTATGCAACCCCATCATCAATGTTCGATCAAATCATCCGATATACTCACAAAAATGGACATACTGTTTGGGTACGTTGCCGTGGTGTAGCAATTCGAGATAGTAGCGGAAAGCCGATAAGAATGCTGGGCGCACAGACAGATGTAACAGAGCTAAAACTACAAGAGTTATCGCGTCTAGAGCAAGAAAAACAGCAAAAACTGGCGTTTAAGAAACAAGCCTTTCTTTTAGATGAACTTGAAAAAACCGCCAATATTGGTACCTGGGAAGTAGACTTAATAAGTAGCAAGGTAGTTTGGAGCGATCAAACAAAACGAATTCACGAAGTGCCACTTAATTACGAGCCAACGCTTGAGCAGGGAATTAATTTTTATAAAGAAGGTGAAAGTCGAGAACTTATTACTAGAGCGGTATCAGAGAGTATAGCCAATGGCACTCCTTGGAATCTGGAGTTAGAACTTGTCACTGCAACAGGGCGGGATATTTGGGTTCGCGCACAGGGTAAGGCTCAGTTTGTTAACGGTGAATGCGTAGGCCTGTTTGGCGTTTTCCAAGATATAACGCCTCAAAAGCAAGTAGAAGCCCAAAAACAAAAGATTCGCGAGCGAGCCGTTGCCGAATCGATACGCTTGCAGGTAGCTAATGATGCGCTTGGCATGGGAGTGTGGGAATATGATTTGGTCACAGGTGAGTTGCTGTGGGACAAGTGGATGTATTCTCTCTACGGCGTATCGAAAGAACAATTCACCGGTGCATTTGAAGCTTGGGAACGAAGCCTTCATCCAGATGACTTAGAACGAGCTAAACAGTTGCTTGATGAAGCTATCGAAAAAAACATAAATTACGACACCGAATTTCGCGTGGTTATGCCCAGTGGGAAGATAAAACACCTTAAAGCCAACGCTGTTATTCTCCGTAACGACATTGGTGAAGCTGTGAAAGCTATAGGTGTAAACTACGATATTACCGATAAAGTAGAAACAATGGCGGTGCTTGAGCAGGAAAAAGAAAGAGCAGAGGCAGCAGCGAAAGCAAAAAGTGACTTTCTTGCCAATATGAGCCATGAAATACGCACTCCCATGAATGCCATCCTTGGCGGCCTTCAGCTTTTAAGAAATTCAGATATAAAGGGAAATTTACGTACAATACTTAACAATTCAGCGTTTTCAGCCCAGAGCTTGTTAACCATCATCAACGATATTCTCGATTATTCAAAAATAGAGTCGAATAAGCTCAGTATGGAGTTTGCTCCGTTTTCACTTATAGAAGTACTTAATGCTGTTAAATACGATATGGATGAAATGCTCAGTAGTAAGGGCATTGTTTACTCTGTAGATATAGATGACAAATTTGAAGATGGCTGGATTGGTGATGTAGTTAGGGTAAAACAAATATTGCTAAACCTCGTTTCAAACGCCGTAAAGTTTACCATCAAAGGAATGGTAAAAGTTGATGTTTCTTGCTACGAGTACAAAGGAGAAAACGCAATCGCTATAAGCGTTATCGACTCTGGTATCGGCATGAGCGAAGAGGCCCAAAACAGGTTATTCGAACGCTTTTCACAAGCCGATGCAACGACTACGCGAAAATACGGTGGCACCGGTTTAGGAATGGCCATAACTCTCAGCTTAGTTGAGATGATGCGGGGTGATATTAAAGTTGATAGTGTTGAAGGTGAGGGAACAACAATCACCGTTTTATTGCCCCTTGCGCCTGCAAAGCTCGATAAACAGAAAAGTGTGAAAAAGTCGCTTGCAGCACCAATGATGTCGAATAAAAAAATCCTCATCGCAGAAGATAACGCTATTAATCAAGTTGTTATTCAAACCATGCTTGAAGATACAAAGGCAGAGATAACCATTGTAGATAACGGAAAACAAGCAGTTGAGGCGGTAGAGAAAGAAGACTTTGACGTTATTCTTATGGACATTCATATGCCTGAAATGGATGGCGTAGAAGCTCAGCGCCAAATTAGCCAGATGAAAAAGCATATACCCATAATAGCGCTTACGGCTAATGTTATGCCCGACGATGTGGCGTTCTATTTACAACAAGGTTTTGTCAGTCACCTAGGCAAGCCCATAGACATGAATCATTTGTTTGGCATGTTAAAGCAATACGGCCACTAAAGACCTCTTTACTGGTGTTAAATTGATGAGGGCACAACACAATTATTGTGCCCGTATCTGAAATGCTAAAGGTTTACATTTACAATGGTGCGACCAAATAATTGACCTTTTAATATGTCATTTATTTTTTCATCTAATGCGTCTAAACCAACTTCGGTTGTCAGTGAATCAAGCAGATTCAGCTTCCAGTCACCTGCTAGTTTATCCCATAGTCTTAAACGTGGCGCCATGGGGCATTCAACAGAATCGATCCCCAGTAATGAAACTCCACGCAAGATGAAAGGAAATACACTCACATCTAGCTGAGCAGAAGCGGTAAGCCCACAGCAGGTAACTACGCCGCCATACTGAGTAGACTTAATTGCTTGGGCCAAAAATTCTCCACCCACTGTGTCTACTACTCCGGCGTACTGCTCTTTAAGCATGGGACGTTCTTTATTTTCAAGCATAGTGTCTCGAGTAATGACACGAGAAGCGCCCAACGATTTAAGAAAATCAGCCTGTGAATCTTTTCCGGTGCAGGCAACCACATTAAAACCTGCTTGTGTAAGCAGGGTAACCGCCACGCTTCCTACACCGCCGGTGGCTCCTGTTACCAAAATCTCTCCGTCTTCTGGCGACACGTTGTTCTCAACAATCGCTTGAACAGAGAGCCCGGCAGTAAATCCCGCCGTGCCCAATACCATGGCTTCTTTAAGAGTGAGCCCTTCTGGTTTTGCCACCGCCCACTTTGAAGGGATACGTATGTATTGAGCAAATCCGCCAGCAGTGTTCATGCCGAGGTCGTAGCCTGTAACAATAACTTCATCGCCTTGACTAAATGTGTCGTCGTCGCAAGATACAACCGTACCCGCCGCATCAATGCCGGGGGTATGTGGAAAGTTTCTACTCACTCCTGGATTTCCTGAAGCAGACAGCGCATCTTTATAGTTTAACGAAGAGTAGCTCACTCTTATCAGGAGATTACCTTCAGGTAATTCATCTATATTTCTTTCAACGACAGAACGTGTAAACGTTTTGTCTTCGGCGTTTTCTACCAATAATGCTTTAAATGTAGTCATTCTACTCTCCGTATTAATATCTGAGTTTCTTCCATTCTGACCGTATATTTATTTTGTGCAAGTATGCACTTTTTAGTAGGGTAGCACCCAAAATGATACTAATGGGAAAGTTTAGCTAATATGGAATTAAATCAACCGTTCGCTTAGTTCGAGTTGAGAAAAAGCTAAAAGCGAGCTGAGCCCATCGTTAGATGAATGCACGCTAGATGAATACTCGCTAGATAAATACACACCAGATAAATGAGAAAACAGCCATGACTGAGGCAGTAAAAAAAGACAGCAATGACGTGCTAGAGCAGCAGACACCGAACTATATATGCGGCGTAGCGGTTTCCCTTGAGATTATTGGTGGTAAGTGGAAGGGAGTCATTTTATGGCATTTGTGCCACAAGACGTTACGATTTAGTCAACTGAGACGCCGTTTGCAGGGAGTTACTCAAAAGATGCTAACGCAACAATTAAGAGAGCTGGAGCGAGATCAGCTTGTCAATCGTAAAGTTTACGCAGAAGTGCCGCCTCGGGTGGAGTATTCGTTAACAGACCTTGGCAGAACGTTAGAGCCTACATTGCGACAGCTATGCGACTGGGGAAAAGACTTCCACGACCAGCATCGTTAGTGACCAACACAGTTAGTATTTTGTGAAAAGATAAATTTAAGGCTCCGTGAACGATTGTTTATCAATGCGTGTTTTATCATCGATTGGATTATTCTATAAGAGCTGTTGTCAGCGTATTAGTAATACCAGCGCCAGATGTAAAAATGGCCCGAAATTACCATTCCGGGCCTTAGCTATTTAATATCTTTTGAACTTCTAAACAACAGGTGGCTGCTATAGTTTTTATCCTAGCAATTCACTTATTGTTATCGTCGTCGACTTGCCTGCATCAGTGATATCGATAACAGCACTCATCGTGTTAAAGTCGATTTCAAGGCAAGCTGTGTCCGAATGATGGGCCCAATTAAGAGCAAGCAGTTTATCGTTATACGACACTGAAAAATCGCCATTAAAAGCATTGCTGTCGTTTCTTATCTTGATTAACTCAATAAGCCCTTTAACCACAGGTTTCTCAATGGCTGCTTCTACGTCGGCAGTTGAAAGGTAAGGCCGGTTTATATCTCTCCCTACATTTGTTTTAGCTAACAACTCCATATCGTTATCGGCTGCGAGTAGGCCCCCGTAGTAAACTTGAGGGATGCCTGGGCTAAAGAATTGAATGGCGCGAGCAAGGAGATAGTTTAAATCATCTTTTCCTAGTGCGTCGTAGTAAGTGCAGTTCACCTGATAAAGGTCGACATTGTTGGCTGCTGCACCCGTCGCTTTTCTAGACTCTTCTTTGGAGTTAACGTGAATCTGCTCGACAAGAGCATCAATTGATGCGTTATCAAGTAAGCCTGGCTTGTCGCCGCTTGCGCCAACATCAACAATCCCAATGCCGTCGTGGGTGTCTAGTACCGTAAAACAGTTACGTGGTGAAATTGATAGCCAATGTGCTAACGCGCTGGCATCTTGCGTGAAAAGAGTATGCAGAACTAATGGCGGTAGAGCAAAGTCGTACACACTGTCACAGCGTTCTGCAATATCAATTTGAGTTTGATAATGGCTGTGAATTTCAACCAGACACTGCATGTCCATAGAGCGAGCTCGTTTACTAAGCTCTTCAATAAAGGCAAAAGTCTCTTCAAGCATAAAACAGTTGGAACCCGCCCGTTTAATGGCATAGCCTGCCGCATCAAGGCGAATAAGGTCGACGTTACTTTCAGTGAACGATGTGAGAATAGACGATAAATATTCCTTTCCAAGGTCAGACTCAACGTCAATATCAATTTGGTTCGAGGTAAATGTAGTCCAAAAAGGTACAGTTTCACTGCCTGCAACTTCATAGTCGCTGAAAAATGGCGTGGGTCTTGGACGAAAAACGTTGGCAATTTGCTCGTTAGTTTTTGTCTCATCAGTGTCGGTAAACACATCTTGCTTAGTTAAAAATAGCGGCCAATACGCTGACTCTCGGCCTTTTTCAAGCACGTCGCGAAACTGCCTACTCTGCGCCGACATGTGATTAACAATAAGATCAGCCATTATGTCGACAGATTCGCCCATTTTTTTAACATGGCTCCAATCACCCAAACGCTTATCGACACTCGTGTGATCGATAGGGTCGAATCCAGCATCTTCGCCATCGTAAGGATAATAAAATGGCAGAAGGTGCACACCCTTAAACAAACCAGCGAGCGGACCATTGAGAAGGCTATTGAGGCTTTCGATACTGCCATCACCCAATCTGTCTGCGTAGGTAATTAATTGAACGCCGTTGCTTATAGACATTGAAACTCTCCAAAAATACGGTTTTTACGATAGGAGCAAAAAAGCGCCTTGGTATACGATAAATACCATTAAGCATGGACCGCTTTATTAAAGTCACTTTCAATATAGTAGAGGCTTAGCTTAAGTATAGATACGCTGCGATATGTGGAAGCTTTCCATCTCCAGTACAGTATCGCTTCTTAATCGATTAAGAAATGGTAGCAATAGTTATCGCAAATGTAAATGAGATGTTTATTTGTACAAGGCAAGTGAGAAAGAGCGGTAATTTGTTACAAGATGTTTGTTTTAAAAAGAAAAATAGTGAGGGTGAGTCTGAAAATGCTAAGTATTTTAATGGGTTAGCGCTTTTGTTAGTGAAATTGTTATTTTTTCCAAAGAAAAGAATCCGCTACTTGGTTTCATTTAAAGATTAACATCAATTGCTGTTGTGCATATACTCTGGGTACTAGGACAACAATATCAATCACATAGAAAAGGAAGTCTGGCCATGATCGCCTGTAATCTTGCCTATAAAACCTCAATTTTGTCGCTAAGCTCGTTATTCATCCTCACCGCATGTGGTGGAGGTGGAGGTAGCGATAGTGGTGGTAATTCGAATATTGGAAGTGGGTCAAACCCGCCACCGGCTGCGCCTGCGGTTACGCTGTCTGGTTATGATAGTCAAGCTGCACTCAGTAGCCTCTCAGCCATGGATAGCTTACTACAAATTGGCTTTATGTCTCAAAACACCTTAGTGCTTAACAGTACCTCTGGTTCAACGGGGGAGTTAAGCTGTAGTAATGGTGGATTGTTTGAGCAAGTGCATGCTGATAATGACAGTAATGGCGAGTTCTCAGATGGGGATACGGTAACCATTAATTATCGTGAATGCTATGTTGCAAGCTTAGACGATGTTGCTGATGGGAGTGTTGTCTACGATATCGAGTTATTTGCTGAGGACGAGAGTTTTACAGCAAATGTGGATATAAGCGATTTAATTATCGATGGCGTCATAAATCTTGATGGCGTAATACGTGTTAAATATGAGGGTGAGACGTCAGAAAGTTCACTTATTGTAAATACAGTAGGCAACGTACCGCTTAATTTTAACAGCCAAAAGGTTATGACTTTCAGCAATTTTGAAATTGTAAAGCAGGACGATTATCAAACAGCAAAGTATCGAGTTGGCGTCAGTGGAAGTATTAACGACGAAGAGCTAGGCGCTACATATCGTATTTCCCAACTGCAAGGTTTTTCAGGTTATTTGAATGAATATCCGAATGAGGGAGAGCTTTCTATTTCTACTTCCTCAACTGATGTTGCAACGGTAACCGCAAATTTTGTGGAAAACTCCACCTTCTTCAACGTATCTTACGGTTCAGATACCTATTTAATGCAGTGGGATGATGCTATAGAGGGCGCGATGATGGGCGTCAGCGCGCAATTGCCAGATTATATTGTTCCGTTTCGCTCAGATAACTTTGCATTTGTCACCGTTGCCAACAAGCCCTCGCTAGATAAGTTTGGTTTAAGTGACAGTGTTACCTTAGTGTTTTCTCGCCCAGTAGAATCGGTGAGCCCACCCTATGGAGAATTTGCTTTTGGTGCAAACGAGTACCCATATGTCGATGTTCCTGCATCAATAGAAATTAACGGGGCTATGGTTATTGCTTCGCCTGAACGAGCTCTTCAGGCTGATAAGAATTATACCTTAGTAGATATTGAGGTAGTAGCGACGAACGGTCAAAATGAATATGTATATTTGTCCTCAATTCAAACAAGCAACGAAATTATTCCAGCTATAACTAGCCAATCAAAACTATACCGTTTTAATGATACTCCGTTACTTAATGCGGCAGAAACAACCAATAACTCAAACGGAGAGCTCTCTTTTCAGTGGCGCGAGGCTAGCAATGCGGGAGTGGTTTTTGACAACCCAACTGGAGCAGAAACGAGCTTTAACGTACCAGAAGAAACAACTGACGACCTTTCTATTGAAGTAGTCATTACAGCACCCTCAGGTTACAGCGTGATTGAAGGGATGACTATCAGTTACGTTGAGCCAATGAGCACGATACTGAGCTTTGACAGTCCTCAAGGAGACTATATCGGCGGGGGACAAAGCAGGTTCTTTACTGATGCGGACGGTGTGTTCAATGTTAACTCTTACGAAGAAAGTGCAAACTATTTGGACGTTTCGTTTAATGGAAACGATTGGTGGAATTTAGACCTAGCAGCGCCATCTGACGAGATTATTGGCGTAGGTGTATATGAAGGGGCTAGAAGGTATCCTTTTCAATCTCCTACATCGCCAGGTTTAAGTTTTACTGGGTCGGGAAGAGGATGCAACCAAAGCAGTGGTAGGTTTGAAATTTTTGAATTGTCATACAATGAATCTGGTGAAGTCGAAAGTTTAGCCGTCGATTTTGAACAGAGCTGTGAACTTACCAACCCAACTTTAAAAGGGCAGTTCCGTTATAACTCGAACATGCCGTTAAACCCACAGTAAGTCAGAGTTGGGGGTTATAAATTGATGTTTATAAGCCTAGACATCACCTAAAAGTGTAATTTGAAAGCCCGGTTCTGCAACCGGGTTTTTTACGCCTGTTTACTTTTCACCAGAGTTATAGCACTACAGTGTATATGCAGGCACGATATTATGATCCAGTTATCGGGCGTTTCTACTCAAATGATCCGGTTGATGTACTTAAGCAAATGCAAAGAGGAAATAGTGCTGTACATGGATTTAATCGTTATGCATACGTCAACAACAATCCATAAAAATACACTGATCCCAACGGGGAGTTCTTCAATGCAATTGCAGGCGGAATCGGTGCTGTCATAGGTGGTATTGGGGGCGGAGTATCTGCTGCGCTAAATGGTGGTTCAGCAAAAGATATAGCTATTAGTGCTGGAGTCGGAGCGACTACAGGTGCATTAGCTGGATTCACTCTTGGGACCTCACTTGTCGCAACAGTTGGGACAGGCGCTGCCGTGGGTGTTGCTAGTGATTTAGCTAGCCAAACGATAACCAACTTTGATGCAGATGCAGTAGACATAAGCTCTGTATCTTCTGCGCTGGAGTCCTCTGTTGACGAGCTTGGAGATGCAGTTAGTGATATCAATTTGAAAGAAGCAGGTGTAAATGGCGCTCTCGGCGCACTTGGAGGAGGTACTGCAAAATTGGCCCAGACTATGAAGTTTTCTGATACTGCAACTGGTGTTATAACAGAAACCACGAACGCAGCAACGTCAGCCAAGAAAGAAGAACTTGCAAAATAGGAAAAAGATGAAAAAAACGTTCAAATTAAAAACTAACAAGTTCTTAAATGTACTAAAGCTACTCTTCATATTTCCTGTTTTGGTAGTATTGGGAATAGCTGCAAAAGTAATAAGTTTTTATTACCTTGAACTCCTCATGCTCGTTGCCATTTTTTTGGCCATTTTATGGTTTTATCGCATCACTTATGTGAACAAGCATCAGCTCGATGACGGCACTTGCTTAGTACGAGTTAGATACAATATTTTTAACTTTAAATTTGTAAAAGTCAGTTTCAGCCAAAATGGAAAGGAACATATACATACTGCCCGTACAAAGGAGACTGTAATAGTTGTCGGCAAGCCAGATATTCCATTGGATGTTGAGATTAATATGGACTTGAAATCAATTGGGGAGCCTGAAGCTTCTATACAGGTTTATAAAGGGTAAAGGTTAAATTTGCTTTAAATTGAATCCAACCCAATCGCCTCGCACTAGCGGGGCTTTATTTTTTGTTCTCAATTCAACTGACTTCAAGAATTAAGCTATACTGCTAATGCAATGAATTAGTTGTATTTTATTAATGTATTGCTATGACTCGTAGTGTCGATAAATGTATATGCAGGCACGATACTATGATCCAGTGATTGGGCGGTTTTATAGTAATGATCCGGTTGATTACCTAGGGCATATGCAGCGTGGAAATCCTGTTCATGGATTTGGTCGTTATACTTATGCAAATAATAACCCTTATAAATATATAGATCCCAATGGAGAATTCGGCCTTCTCGGATTTGCAATAGGCTTCGGCGTTGAATTGGCCTCACAAGCTATTGCAGGTGAAGGATACAGTTTAACTAAGGCTACAGTTATGGGAGTTTCTGGAGCATTGACTGGCGGATTAGCATCAATAGCAAAATCATCGGTTACAGTTGGTGGTAAAATTGTAGCAACTGGAGCAGAAAAACTAGCAGCAACATCTCTAACTGTTTCTGGTGGAGCAGTTCTAGATGGTGGAGCTGGAGCAATCAATGCGTCAATTGAAGGAAAACCTTCAGGTCAAATAATGGATGCCTCACTCGAAAGTGCAATTGAGAGTGTCGCCCCACAAGTAAAAGCGGTTGGAAATATTGCTGGTGACATCACAAGCTCTCTACTTAATAAGGCAGGTGCAGGAGATGGTGCAACTGATCTTGGTTCAGAAGCAGTGAGTAAAGTTGCCGAGCGAGCTGTATCTGATGCTTGTAGCGCGTTAAATAATGAGTGTTAATAGATGATCAAGAAACACCAACTAAAAAAGTTATTAAAAATTTCTCTAATTTTGTCATTCTTAATCTTAATTCTCGCAGTCTTAAAAACTCTGATTAATGGCACTATAAGTCAACTAACCATATCAGGTGCGCTACAGGCAGTTGCAATTTCTTTTGTGACAGGGACGGTTGGAGCCGTTGCACTGATGTTAAAAGATAATAAAGGTTAGGCCTAGTAGCGATTATTTATTGCCAAATTTAAGTAAAAGCCTCGTACTCGCGGGGCTTTTTTTGTTCGCATACAAACTGACTTAAAAAGTAAACTATATTGCTAAAGCACTGAATAAATTATTTCTTTTCGATTACCTACTATGACTCATAGTGTCGTTGAATGTATATGCAGGCACGATACTATGATCCAGTGATTGGGCGTTTTTATTCGAATGATCCGAATGGTGAATTCTTAAACTTTGCGATCGGTGGGTTAGTAGGCGCTGCTGTAGAGGCGTTAACTCAAGTCGCAACCGAAGGCAAAGTCACTACTTGGGCTAAAGTTGGTGCGATGGGTGTTGCGGGTACATTGTCCGGTGGTTTGAGTATTGCTACTAAGGGATTATCGGTTGGTCAAAAGGCTCTGGCAGTTGCCGGTAACACTACTATTGACGCTACTTCACAAGCGTCGGCGAGTTTGATTTCTGACGGTTTAACGGGAGATATAGAAGGATCATTTACTAAAGCAGCTGAAACGGGATTGAATGCTGCGGTGGGGCCGGGTAAAGCAACGGTTTCTGCTGGCAAAGGAAAGCTGGGTGTTATCAGTAATATTGTTGGAGCAAAAACGCCAACAGTAAACACTGGTGTTAAATCTTTAGATTCAGTAATAACAGAAACGAGGGCTGCACTCGTGAAAACCGCAGAGGGTGTAGAGGCTGGTAAGATTAACTATGAGTTGAAAGAGAATAACTAAGATGTGTAAACCTGACGCAAACACTGCCTTTTTGAAAGGTTTTAGATACATGTTTTCGTTTTCATTTATTGTACTGTCAGTCTTGTTCTTTTTTATGTTAAGCATAAGCAACAGCTCAGAATTGAAGATTAGTAATGTACTTTTAGGTTTTTCAGGGATTATCTTACTTGCTCTGGTTGTTAGCTTTTTAACTGTTTATACAGGAATTAAAAAAGGAATTGAGGCTGGAGAAACTTCAGATTCCGAAATATTCAGGAAAAACGGTAAATTGAACATAAACTTTTTAAAAAAGCACGACTAGCTCATGGGCAAAGACCTATAAATTCTTTTGAATCCAAAGCCTCGCATTCGCGGAGCTTTGTTTTTACAGCAGGTTGATGATTTGCTGAAATTCACCATTGCGCCAATGGCCGAGAGATTTTCTGCCATCAGGCATGATGCGTTCGATGTAGTCTGGAAAGTCTGGTCGATTCAGCATATTTTTCATAAAGCGTTTGTCCCTGAGCTAGCAAGTCACGGCTTAATTTCCCAGATTGGCTATCGAACTCAACCTCATTCGCTAATGCCAACACTTAGTTTACTGAGATCTACTGCAAGTCCCTTCTCTCGGCGTTAAGCAACTTAAGCAATTCCTAGCTAGTCAAGAGGTAATGCATTTGCATTACCTCTTGGTTAATACTAAAATCAAAGCTAATGAAACTAGCAGAAGATAGAGGCTATTATGGCACGGGTTGCTTTAGAAACTGAATCAACATTGACAGACCGCTTTCAAACCACAGTGCCTAGTCCTGTTCGTCAGGCGTTGCAGTTAGGCAAGAAAGACAAAATTAAATACGCGATACAGTCTGATGGCAGCGTTGTTATCTCGCGTGCAGCAGCGCAAGAAAGTGACCCTGTACTTAGCGAGTTTTTATCATTCATAGCGCGTGATATGAAGGCTCATCCTGAAAGACTAGAGCCGTTATCAGCAAGTATGCGTGAAAGCGTTGATGCGTTGGTTGAAGGTGTTGAAATTGATTTAGATGCTCCGTTATCGGATGAGGACGAGTAAGTTTGCAAAAAACGATACCAATGGTCGTAAATGGCTGGACACTTTACACTCATCCATTGTTTAAAGAGCAGTACCTTAATCTGAAATCACAAGTTGAGGCTTTACGTGAAAAAGATCCAAAAGGTTACCTTAAAAAGAACGCCACGAAACGATTAGCCGCTATTCAAAGGCTAATCTTTGAATTAATACCACATGACCCTATCAGTGCTGAATTTCGCCAAGGAAGCACATTAGGTAATGATAAAAAGCATTGGTTTCGGGCAAAGTTTTTCCAGCAATACCGTTTGTTTTTTCGTTATCACCTAGAGTCAAAAGTCATCGTTTATGCTTGGGTAAATGATGAAAACAATAAACGCGCATACGGTAGCAAGACCGATGCTTACAAAGTATTCGAAAAAATGTTAAAGACAGGTCATCCTCCCGAGGGATGGGATGATCTTTTAAAAGCAGCCAAGGACGAATTGCTCTCTCCATAAGCGAACCACTTGCTTTTCCAAAAGAACGTAGTCTGGTTCGTATTTCCGATTATTTTATATGCAGGCACGGTACTATGATCCAGTAGGTGCAATAACTCACTAAGGAATGCAAAAAGGCATTAACGTGTTCAGTCATTATTCCTACGCCATGTATAAGCTTAATTGTATATATTATTCGCTCTTTTAAGTGCTGCGACTTCGTTCTTGGCATTTTCAAGAAACGCATCGAACTGACGGATAATATCTGGGTGAGAAGTGGTAGAGAGTTGATAGCTGAATTGAGTGCTTGGAGCGTGTGTTGCTAGAGCAAAGTCGTTGGCATCATAACCTAACTCTGTTGCATAGTGTTTTACAACATGAATGTTAAGGTCTAGCCCGTCTATCAAGCCCTTTTTAAGCATGCGAATTAAAATGCGAGTAGAGCCTTCATAAACAAATTCGATATTGTTTTCTTCGATGCGAGAGGCCCACTGTGGGCCCGGGATGAAACCGTATAAAGTGCCAATCGTTCTTATTTCACTTTCTGGAAGCTTTCTGTTTTCTTTTAACACAACAGTGTCTGCGCGAAGGTTAATTATATCCTCACTAAACACTAAGCCCTCATTGCCGCTATTCCAAAGGGAGTGGTCGGGAAGGCGAAAGTCGATATTTTCCTTTTGATACCATTCGTGAAATCGGGTTGTCGGTAAATGTATATATTCGAATTTGATGTTGTGCTGCTTGGCAAATATCTCGAGAACGTCAATTAAAAAGCCGGGGTTATCAAGAGCGCTTTTATTCGAATACATGGGGTAATAATCTATGTCTTCGACACCCACTCGATAGATTTGCTGTTGCATTAACTCTTGTTCGGCAGCGACACTGGTGTTTGCAAAGAGAGTGCAAAACGCGAGGCATGATACAAGACACCTTGTAAAGTACCTTGTCCAATGCAATACAAATTTAACTAAGGCGATATTTCCCCATTTTTTCATTACTGTCTCTGTATTTAGGGCCTGTAATTCGCTACGGCGAGAATGTATTTTTCTTATCTATCGTATTTCTATTATATTGTGTCGAGAGCATAACAGTGAGAGCGTAAACTAATATCTTACTCATTTTGCTTTTGCTCTATTGCGCGAACTTGCTCCCGCCACTTATCTAGCTTCTCGAAATAGACGTCCCAAATGCAAGGGCAACACGAGCCTCCGCCGCAGCAATCGTCACGCAGTGGTTTCTCGGGCTCAGGAGGTAACTCGAATTGAGCAGTATTTTGGTTTGCCTTATCCATTGAATTTACCTTATATACTACTAATTAGTATGAGGTGATAGTGCTGTAAATTCAAACAAAAGTTCAAGGGGAGAGAGGCCCGATTTTTCTTTGGAGCCCTTGGTTCTAAATAAATTGAGAAGATTGGGTTAGCAAGTTGTAGTGAAACACTTGCTAACCGTTCTAGCAGTGACAGGGCACTCTGTACTAAATACTTATTATAAGTACCTCATTATAAATGCTTTATTGTGAGTACTTGTTAGCGACTATTAATGGCTGTGTTCGCCCTCTAAAGCATGGCCTTTGTCATTGTAAAAGCCGCTTGCTCCAGCTTCTATGAAGCCTTGAGTCACCATCTTTGTTAGAAAAGGATCGGTGTGGTCGTCTCCAATATCGGCGTAATCGGTGGCTTGATAGTCTGCTCGCTTCGCAAAGAACGAATTCACGTCTGCATTGTAATTGGTTGACGTTAACGTCCAAGTTCGATGAGTTTTTCCACTCTCTACTTCAAAGCTGGCAATTAATTGCTGGTGCACAAGCCATGTTAAGGCAAATGAGCCGGCTGAGTTTTTAAGTTCGTATGTCTCTGTTTTTTCACATCCGCTTCCCGTTGAACTTACCAGCGTCATCGAATCGAGAAAGGTGTCACTAACAAGTTGGTAGCGATAAGAAAAGTCAGTTTCTTTTTTACCGTGAATGGTTTCACCAGGCTGATACTCAATCGCTCGCTTGTGGCCATCAAAATACCGTACTGGCTTAATGAATTTGTTGCGCACCAAAGTGTATTCTTCGGTGATGTTTGTTTCAGGGTACTGATGCGCTACCTTATTATCCATGCGCCAAAGCGACAAATTAGTGGTGCGTGTGCTGTCACCCATGGTGGTGTGTTTGGTAATACTTATTGAGTAATCAGCTTTTAAGCGCTTGCTGTTTTTGTCGCATACTTCATTTGCATGTACGCTATTTAATACCGGTGCTAGCCCTAGTACACAAAAAAGTAATAGTGATTTTTTCATTTTTGCTCCAATACCAAAGGAAGCTGGTGAGCCAGCTCCCTTTGCATATTAAACTGGCCTGCCGTGTTTACCAGCAGACCTGAGTTACTGTACTTATATCCTAACAATTATTCTATTGCGCTCTCAGCTTGTGATACGAAATCACCAGCAAAGTCCATAACATGGAAAATAACGCTTTGTTCGTTAGTACCATTCACTAAGAAGGCACCTGGGCCTTTAGCGTAAATGCCAACGTCTTCACCCGAGTGAGTTTCAGAACCAAGCGGTACCAAAGCTTCTTGGTGATAGCCTGGTGTAGTGGTATCAACATCGGTAATATCTTCACGGCCAGTGTCTGGGCCAGCAAGATACGACGCGTCTGAGTTAGTCACATCACCTAAGTTTCTAAAACCAAGACCGTTAGTGTAACCAAGCGTTGTGTAGGGCGTGCCGTCGGCAGCCGTTGCTGCGTCTTCAGCGCCTACATTAACAACTTTACCCAGAATTGGGTTACCGCGCTTAGGATAGCCCGCAATAGTAAATACATGGCCGTGGTCAGCGGTAACAATGATAAGTGTATCTTCATCGTTAGTTAGCTCATCTGCCGCGGCTACGGCTTCAGCAAATGCAATGGTGTCGTGCAATGCGCCGTAGGCGTTTCCTGCGTGGTGAGCATGGTCTATACGGCCAGACTCTACCATTAAGAAAAAGCCTTCATTGTTGTTATCGAGTACTTTGATAGCAGCGCTGGTCATTTCGGCAACCGATGGCTCACCGGCAATATCGTTCGCACGGTCTGCTTCGTATTGCATGTGTGACTCGTTAAACAACGCAAATACACGCTCGGTGGTTTCTGTGTCTAAACCGTCAAAACCAGACTGGTCAAACACGTAAACACCGTTAGTGTAGAGATCTTGCCATTCTGCCGTTAGGTCGCGGCCATCTGTACGGTCGCCTTCTGTGCTGCTGGCAGCATCCGGGCTATTAAACGCTGCATCTCTTGGAAGGAAGTGACGACGACCTCCACCCATTACCACTTCAATACCGTCAACGTCTACACCATCAAATTTCGCTTCAAGATTGCTCTCAAAGTTGATTAGTTGGTCTGCAATATCAGTACAGCCAGCAGTAACGGCTGCTTCTGGCATATCTGAGATATCTTCCCAGTTGCGGTCGGCAGATTTTGCATAAGTGGCAGCTGGTGTAGCGTGGGTTATACGTGCTGTTGAAATGATACCGGTAGATTTACCTGCAATTTCAGCAAGCTCTAGTGCAGTAACCAGTTCATTACCTGCTACTGTAGAGCAATCGCCGCGCTCAATATCTTCATCAACGCCTATAACGCCCACATCAGTTTTGATACCGCTCATCATCGCAGTCATGGTGCCTGCAGAATCAGGCGTTTGAGCGTCAACGTTGTAGGTTTTTGACAAGCCAGAGAATGGGAAACGGTCGAAGCTTAGTTGATTTTCCTCACCTTCCAAACCTTTCATCTGACCGTCTAGAATACGAGCCGCGGTAACGGTTGAAACACCCATACCGTCACCAACGAATAAAATAACGTTTTTCACCGTGCCGCGCAGGTTCTGAACCATTGCATCAAGTTCTTCTTGTGAACTTACGGTAGCAACGCTCACATTAGAAGATGCTGCAGCATTACCTGAAGTAGCATTCATCCAAACCTGCTTATTATTTTCTACTTCTGTTTGCCCATCAACGAACCATTCGTTGTTTAAGCTAGTTAGAATTTCGCTGTTGTCCACTGAGCTTGCGCCGGGCACACATACGTAGCTTGTTGAAGTGATTTCGCTGTCGGACAATGTGCCATCGTTGTCTGTATCTAAGCCAGAGTCGATACGAACGCCGCTGTTAGGGCAGTTTACATCGCCTTCTGGTAGCTGCGTTTGCACGGTAAGGCTATTAGAACCGTTAGCGCCATCGGCACCATTTGAACCGTCTACGCCAGCAACGCCGTCTGCACCATCTACGCCGTCTTGACCATCATCACCCTCTAAAGAGCAGGCTGAAAGCCCAGCTATTGCTACTGCAATTAAACTTAATTTAAATAAATTCATTTTCTTATCTCCACTTATTCGTTAACAAGGCCAAGGGCTTGGTTTATTAAGTGGAAAACAACATTTTGCTCTACCACACCTTGCGCGAGTTGACTTCCAGGACCAGTTGCATGTAAAGAAATATCTTCCCCAGAGTGCGTTTCAGAGCTCAATGGGATAAGTGCTTCTTGGTGATAGCCTGGAGTAGTGGTATCGATATTGGTGAGGTCTACGCGTCCTGCCGCAATATCTAACCCGTAAGAGACATCTGAATTTGTTTCATCGCCTAGGTCATAAAAGCCTCTTCCGTTTGTATACCCAAGCGTAGTGTAAGGGGTACCGTCAGATGCTGTTGCTGGCTCTTCAGAGCCCACGTTCACAACTTTTCCTAAAATAGGGTTGCCGCGTTTAGGATAGCCCGCAATTGTGAATACATGACCATGGTCGGCAGTCACAAGAATAAGCGTTTCTTCAGGGTTAGTATTTTCAACCGCTGTCATTACTGCTTCTTCAAACGCAAGGGTATCGGTAAGTGCGCCAGCAGCGTTACCTGCGTGGTGAGCATGGTCGATACGACCAGACTCAACCATTAGGAAAAAGCCTTTTTCGTTATTATCAAGAATGTTAATAGCTGCTTCTGTCATTTCAGAAACTGAAGGCTCGCCGGCAATATCGTTGCTGCGGTCTGCTTCGTACTGCATGTGAGATTCGTTAAACAAAGCGAAAACCCGCTCTGTAGTTTCTGTATCAATCGCGTCAAAACCAGTTTGGTCGAAAACATAAACACCGTTTTCGTATTTCTGCTGCCATTCTGCGGTTAAGTCGCGCTCGTCAGTGCGATCGCCTTCTACGTCGCTTTGCGCATCTGGGCTGTTAAACGCAGCGTCTTTTGGCAGGAAATGACGGCGTCCACCGCCCATTGCTACTTCAATACCGTCAACATCAATTCCGCTGTAACGGCTTTCAAGATAAGTTTCGAAATTTACAAGCTGATCGGCTATATCAACACATCCAGCAGCGATGGCGTCTTCAGGCATGTCTGAGTTGTCTTCCCAGTTGCGATCGGCTGATTTTGAATACGTTGCTGCTGGTGTTGCGTGAGTAATACGCGCAGTGGACACGACACCAGTAGAAAGACCTTTAATTTCTGCAAGCTCAAGCGCAGTAATCACTTCGTTGCCCGCTACAGTAGAGCAGTCGCCACGTTCGATGTCTTCATCGACACCAATAACGCCTACGTCGGTTTTAAGACCAGACATCATGGCAGTCATTGTTCCTGCTGAATCCGGTGTTTGTGCATTTACATTGTAAGTTTTAACCAGCGCCGTGTGAGGGAAAGATTCAAAGCTTAAATAACCTTCCTCGCCTGGGTTACCCGCTAACTGTCCCTTGTGGATACGTGCAGAGGTAAGTGTAGAAATACCCATACCGTCACCAACAAAAAGAATGACGTTCTTGGCTTTGAATTTATTATTAGTTGCTAGTTTCTCAGTCAATTTCGATTGCGCATCGGTAAACCAAGCGCTATTTGTTTGATGCTCGGGCAAGACTGCTGCTTGTAGCCCAGCGGATACCGCCAGTGCCACTGCAGTGCATGCTGCTTTCCAGTTACGATTCATGATTGTTTCCTAAACGTATTATTAAAATCGGTTTTTGGGTATGTGTGGGCGTTCCCAAAGCAAAAGCGGTTTTTCCTTTGTGCTAGTGCTGAAACGCAGACTGGAGGTTAGGCATGCTTGGTGACAATTATTTGACATATATATTGCAAGATTGTCACATTTGTCATATTCAAGAGTTTTCGTAGGATAGATTTAACCTTGGCGAAGGATTTTTTATAAAGTAATGAGTCGGTTACCTAAAGATGAGCGGTAAAAAAAGAAAAAGATTAATTATCAAATAAGTGGACTGACCAGATTATAAGTGCCGGAATTGATTACAAAAAATTGTGATGTTGTAACATTACTTCTGAGGGCGTGACCTTCAGTATACTTCCTTGATCGTACCAATCGCCCAGCACAATTCGGGTTGCGGGCTTGTTATTCGCTGTAAGGGAATGAATATTAGGGCGGTGGGTATGCCCGTGGATCATGCGTTGAACGCCCCATTTCTCCATGGTTTTCACCACTTCTTCGGGGGTAACGTCCATAATCTCGGGTTTAAGGTTTTGTTGATTAGCTTTACTTTCGGCGCGCCCGTTTTCCGCGACTCGGCGTCTGTACCACAAGGGAAGGGCAAGCATTAGTCTCGGCCACCACCATCCTCGTGATTTTTTACGAAACTTCTGATAGGCAACATCTTTTGTACATAGCTCGTCACCATGGGTAAGTAGTGTAGGCGTTCCGTATAAGTCTACAACCTCTTGCTCGTTCAGCAGCGTCATGCCCGCTTTATCTAGCCATGTTTGTCTTATTGCAAAGTCACGGTTACCGTGGATAAAGTAGATGGGGCAGTGTTGGCTAACGCGCTTAAAAGCGTCGGCAATAAAGGTATTAAAAGGCGTTACGTTGTCGTCGCCTATCCAAACTTCAAACAAATCGCCTAATACATATAGGGCATCTGCTTTTGGTGCTTCTTCCTTTAAAAAGCGCATCAGGCATTGAGTAATGTCCTCTCTCTCGGCACTTAGGTGAAGGTCTGCAATGAAGTAAGTAAAAGGCATAAAACATCTTATTTAAAAGTGAAAAGCCGTACTGGTTAGGTACGGCTAAAACATTTATTGCTGATCTTTTCGTAACCAGCGAATAAGCGTATGGCGAAGTAATAGAGTACCTATTGGAAGATAAGTTTGACTGTTACAACGCCAAGGCACAATAGCAATTATACAACTACCGCTTTCTCAATGATAACAGGCTCTACAGGTACATCTTGGTGATAACCATGGTTGCCCGTTTTAACTGCTTTTATTTTCTCTACTACGTCCATGCCTTCTGTAACTTTACCAAACGCACAATACCCCCAGCCATTAGCGCTTTCGCTAGTGTGGTTTAGGAAGTCGTTATTGTTTACGTTAATGAAAAATTGTGACGTTGCAGAGTGTGGGTCTTGAGTACGAGCCATAGCAATGGTGCCTACCTCGTTTGCTACACCGTTATTGGCTTCGTTTTCAATTGGTGCTTTGGTTTCTTTTTGCTCCATATCTTCTGTGAAACCACCGCCTTGCACCATGAAGTTATTAATTACACGGTGAAAGATTGTGTTATCGAAGAAACCGTCTTGCACATAAGAAAGAAAATTAGCGACAGTGTTAGGCGCTTTATCTTCAAACAGTTCAATTGTGATATCACCAAAATTTGTTTTTAACGTAACCATTATGGGGTCCTATGTATTTTCTTTAAAAAAGTGCGCTAATGGTAGCGCAAAAGCGAAGTTTGGGGAAATACCGACGCATAAATAGACGGTCTTAACATGTTATTACTCTTGTACTTCTATTTTGGCTTTTTAGACAGGCGAAATAGGGGGTAAAAGCCCTACCATTATTTTTATACAGTGCTAAACTTTGCGCCCAAATTGATATACAGGAAGACTTGCTATGCTACATCTTTACAATACCCGAACCCGTGAAAAAGCGAAGTTTGTGCCGCTTGAAGAAGGGAAAGTGGGTCTGTATGTGTGTGGTATTACTGTATACGACCTCAGCCACATGGGGCATGCGCGCACTTACCTAAGCTTCGACGTGCTAGTTCGCTATTTGCGCCACCTTGGCTATGATGTGAAATATGTACGAAATATCACAGATATTGACGACAAAATCATTAATCGTGCAAACGAAAATAATGAAAGCTTTGAAGTGCTAACCAAGCGCACTATCGGCATGATGCACGAAGACTTTGCGGCAATTAATTTGCTAGAGCCCGATGTGGAACCTACCGTAAGTGGGCATATGCCAGAAATAATCGATATCATTGAGCGCCTAGTGGAAAAAGGCTACGCCTACCAAGCACAAAGCGGCGACGTGTTATTTGATGTGAGTAAATATGAAGACTATGGCAAGCTAAGCAAGCAAGACCTAGATCAACTTAAAGCCGGTGCCCGTGTTGAAGTGGCGCAGGGTAAAGACGATCCCCTCGACTTTGTATTGTGGAAAACCACCAAGCCCGGCGAACCAGCGTGGCCATCTCCATGGGGAGAGGGACGTCCTGGTTGGCATATAGAATGTTCTGCAATGAACTACAAGCACCTAGGCGCACATTTTGACATTCATGGTGGTGGCTCAGATTTAACCTTTCCTCACCATGAAAACGAAATTGCACAGTCGTGCTGCGCCCACGATAGCCCGTACGTAAACGTATGGATGCATACGGGGATGGTGCAGGTTGATGATGAGAAAATGTCTAAGTCGCTAGGTAATTTTTTTACTCTTCGCGATGTGCTAAAAGAGCATGACTCAGAAACCTTACGCTTTTTCTTGATGTCTGCCCATTACCGCAGTCAGCTCAGCTACTCGCAAGATAATATTACTCAAGCTAAAGCAGCACTAGAGCGTTTGTATACCGCGCTTCGCGGTGTAGAAGTTGATCATTCAGCAGACCTAGGGCACGGTGGTTATTTAGCGCGTTTTGAAGCTGCTATGAACGATGATCTTAACGTACCAGAGGCATTCTCAGTACTGTTTGATGTTGCCCGCGAAATAAATCGTAATAAAGATGATGCTACTGAAGCCGGCAAGCTAGCCTTCGTGCTAAAAGGCTTGGGCGCTATTTTAGGTATGCTGCAAAGCGACCCAGATGCGTATTTAAAAGGCGGTAACGATAACGACGATGAGGCCGCTGAGATTGAGGCGCTGATAAAGCAACGTAATGACGCAAGAGCCGCCAAAGACTGGGCAGCTGCCGACGCAGCGCGCGATGCATTAACAGCAATGGGCGTAGTGCTAGAAGATGGCGCTGGTGGCACCACTTGGCGTAGAAGTTAGCTTTAAAAATAAAACCGAAACATACTTAAAAAGCCTGCTTAAGCAGGCTTTTTAATGGGTGCTAATTTATTTTACTTCAAGCAATTCCACTTCGAATATCAGCGTCGAACCCGGTGCAATTTTTCCGGCAGCGCTGTCGCCATAGGCAAGGTGTGATGGTATAAAGAATTTATATTTATCGCCTTCAACCATAAGCTGAAGGCCTTCTGTCCAGCCTGCGATTACACGGTTTAGTGGAAAGCTAATGGGTTCACCGCGGGCTACCGAGCTGTCGAAAACAGTGCCATCAAGTAATGTACCGTGATAATGCACTTTTACGGTTGATGATGGGGTAGGGTGCTTTGTACCTTGCCCTTCTTGAAGCACTTCGTATTGAAGGCCAGAGGAGGTCTCTTTTACTGCAATATTCGCTTTATTTTCTGCTAGAAATACTTTGCCTGCCTCAATGTTTTCAGTTGCTACTTTCTTGTTAGCTGTGTGGCGGGTAAATAAGAAAATGGCTAAACCAATAACGATGGCTAAAATAATAAACTTCATTAGTAATCTTCTTTCTTTGAATAAATGTTTTAAGGTGGCTTTATTAATAGTCTAACACTTGATGTCTGCAAGGCGCGTTCTTTCTCGCGTCGATAAGATAAAAGTCTATTTAGGGTCAACCGGTGGCGGAACACTCGACTCTTTTTCCATTAACTGCGATTTCCAGCGCTGCTGCGACACGTGCGCTTTAACAAGTTCTAGGCACTCGTTAACCACATTAAGCACTTCTTCATCGAGGGCATCAGCAGTAGGCGTGTAGTCATGCAAACCAACCGATATAAAGTGGTCTATGCGCTCTGAATCTAAATCACTCAACAAATTCACCAACGACGATGTGACAATGTCGGTAACAGATTGTTCTAACGTGTTTTCAATGGTTTTACCGATAACAGGTAAGTAATTGAGCGTAGACACTTGGGC
The DNA here is from genome assembly GCF_010500915.1 of Alteromonas hispanica. GTDB lineage: Bacteria > Pseudomonadota > Gammaproteobacteria > Enterobacterales > Alteromonadaceae > Alteromonas > Alteromonas hispanica. The sequence goes on along the minus strand of NZ_JAAAWP010000014.1, from coordinate 20,410 downwards.
GTTGCCCCGAACGGCTTTGCCAACGCTTTTTCGAACGTGTTCACGAATAACGTCGCCATGTTCGTCATTGCTAATCGACTGGCCTAGATGATTGATAATTCCCGCCATCCATTGAGTGAGAACGGGGCGTCGAGGTGCAAGCACTTGGTTGGTAATATCATCTAGAAGAGGTGAGCCAGCTGAAATATCTTTTTGTGCATCGCTTAAAACCTTTACTACTATTCTGTCGCTCAGCTCTTCTACAAAAACGTCGTAGTAGAAGGCAAAGAAGCGGAAGATGGCCGTTTGATTAAGGTCGATAATTTCGTATTTATGCAGGCGATGCAAAATAGAAAGAATACGAAGAAAGCGAAATAGTCTGGTGCCGCCAGTTGGGATAAGACCCACTAAATCGTACCAGTGTAAGAATGGAAAGAAGTACCAGCGAAGGTGCTCTTTTCGTACTATGGCCACTGCCCAGCGGAAACAAAACTCAGTAAAGAATATTCCAATAAAGACTAAGTCGACGAGTAGAAAGTTGTTGTGTATGGGGTCGTAGGCGTCTATGACGGCAGGAAAATGTACACCTAGTTGCTGATAGACAAAGTTAGTAGCATAAAGAGCATCAAAAATTAGCCATACTAGGTTTATAAACAGCAAGCCCAGCATGACTAAATCTAAAATTAACCAAGGCGTTTCGTGGCTGTTACGCAGGTTTTCCCGGTTAATTTTTAACATATCTCTATCCTGTCGATGTCAGCCTAGTTACGTCAACGTATAGCTTAAGCTTTTGCCCAGGCTGTAAATACTGTTTAGCGTTAAGGCTATTCCATTTGCTAATGTCACTCACTTTAACATTGAATTTGCTTGCTATGCGAGAAAGCGAGTCTCCACTTCTTACGGTATAGGTAAGTTTTTTCGTCACGCCAGCATCACTTTTGCCTTCAAGCCAAATAACAAGGGTCTTGCCCGGTTTAAGCATATCGCCCGGTGCCATGCCATTCCATTTTGCTAATTGTCTGGTTGACACTTTAAATTTACGTGCAATGTCCCAAAGCGTATCGCCAGATTGAACCGTATGACGTACTTTTTGCTTCGACTTGTTGCTGCTTTGTATGCTGGCAAGGCGCTGTTCTTTCGAAAGGGCATAATCGTCTAATGCCTTTAATGCAACGGGTACCATGATAGCCTGACCAATGCGGATCATCGATGAATCGAGTTCATTAACCTGCTGAATTACCTTGATGGTAGTGTGGTATTGATTGGCAATTTTGCCAAGGCTATCTCCGCTTTTAACTGTATGTCGAACCCAGTTAAGGCGCTCCTTTCTATCTATTTTTGCTAGTGCCTGTGAAAAAGAGGCTGCTTTTTCAACGGGTAACACTAAGCGATGGGGGCCATCTGGCGATGTAGCCCAGCGATTGAAACCTGGATTGAGTCCATGAAGCTCTTTTAGTGACATATCCGCAAGTTCAGCGGCAAATGCAAGGTCTACCTGTGAGCCAATATCTACCACTTCAATAACCGCAACATTTTCAACTTCTGGCCAGGAGAAGTCGAAGGTTTTTTTGTTTTTCAAAATATCGGCAAGAGCCAGCAGTTTCGGTACATAGGCTCGGGTTTCTCTTGGCAGGCCTAAATGCCAAAAATCCGTTGGCTTGCCTGCGCGTTTATTGGCGCGAATTGATCGCATAACTCGACCTTCGCCACTGTTGTAAGCGGCAAGTGCGTGTAACCAGTCACCATCAAACATTTCGTTTAAATAGGTGAGGTAATCAAGAGCACCTTGAGTAGAGGCTATTACGTCGCGCCTACCGTCGTACCACCAATTCTGCGGCATGCCAAAGCGTTTACCTGTACTAGGAATAAACTGCCACATGCCTGCGGCGCGGCCATGAGAATACGCGAAAGGGTCGAAGGCGCTTTCCACAATAGGTAGCAGCACCAACTCCATAGGCATGTTGCGCTTTTCAATTTCTTCAACAATATAATACAAGAACGGCTTTGCGCGCTTCACTACGCGGGCCATGTATTCTGGGTGTTTTAAGTACCAATCTCGTTGAGCCGTAACGCGATTGTCGTCGGGAATGTGAAGTGAAAAGCTGTTGCTAGCGCGTTGCCAAACATCAGTGATCACTGGGGCTACTGCTACATTTTCTGGCTCTGTGATTTCAGCGGTTTCTTCAAGAATGTCGTCCTTTGGGTGGATAACATCAATAACGCCATCTCGAGCAATTTCACAATCGGCAATCTCTTCTTCGCCTAAATAGGTTTCGGAACAGGCCTCAAGCGCGGCTTTCTCATTTTCCTCGACGGCCAATTTTTCGCTTTCGGTTAATTGACAACCTGAAAGCCCTAACGCCAGTATAATTGGCGCAAACGGGAACAACTTCGACTGCATATTATGAAGAAACCTCTTTAAGCACTGCAAACGCGCCATAGTACGCGAAACAGCAACTATTTTCACTAAAACTCATCTTTCCAACGCCTAACCGCGGCGAAAACGGCTACATCATCGCCAAGCGATGTGTTTGTGAAAGCTCCTGCCGCATCTTTTACACTAGGCTCATGGGAACGTAAAAAAGGGTTTATCTTTTTTTGCTCACCAAGTACACCTGGCAAAGTACACTCATTGTGTTCGCGCTTTTCCTTTACCCACAAGGCGTAATTTTTAAGGTCGTTATTGTCTGGCTCTACCGCTAGCGCAAAGTTCACATTGGCTTGCGTGTATTCATGTGCGCAGTAAATCTTCGTGCTGTCGGGTAGGCGTTTAAGTTTATTCATTGAATGCAGCATTTGCTCTGGCGAGCCTTCGAAAAGTCGGCCGCATCCGGCTGAAAACAAAGTGTCGCCACAAAACAGGGCACCATGGCCGAAAAAGGCGATATGATCCAGTGTGTGTCCGGGCACTTCCAATACTTGAAGCGACATATCAATAACAGGTAAGGCGACGGTATCACCTTGGGCCACTGTTTTTGTTAAGCCCTTTATGTGACCGCCTCGAGGCCCAATAATGGGTAATTCTTTTACTGCCGACGCAAGCTTTGCAATACCACCGGTATGGTCGTGGTGATGGTGGGTTATTAATACAGCAGCTAATTTTAAAGCGTTTTCTCTCAAGTAAGACAACACTGGCGTAGCGTCGCCAGGATCGACAACTACCGCATGCTTATCATCGTGAATACACCAAATGTAGTTATCGTTAAAAGCGGGAATAGGGTGAATGCTTATACCCTTAGGCAATGTGTCGGAGCGCATAATACACCTGCTTGTTTAGCTATAATTATGCGTTACTATAGGGGCATGTGGTTAACAGAGCAACCAAAGAGCGTGTGCAGTGATAATGAAGACGGCGTTTAGAGCAAAGCCACCACGCTATCCTGGTAGCTGGGACGAGTTTCCCGCGGGCGATAATATAAAACGTGCAGTTGAAACCGTGTGTAACGATTATGCCCAGCGAATATTTGGCTATCACTTTGTAAAAGTGGGTAATTTAAGTGCCCAGATCCAATTATTGGAAAGCCCCATTCATCACCAAATTAACCATACGCCAGATTTTACCAGCAGCGAACGTGTAAAGCATGAAAAGCGAGGCAGTGATCCCAATGATGGTGCTGGCAATGAACCTAATACAATACGCAATGAGCCGCGTAATGAGAACTTTGTTATAGGGCAAGCCCATAAGCTACCGTTTTCAGAAAACAGTGTTGATGGGTTGCTGCTTGCTAACGAATTAGATTTTGCACAAGATCCACACGAAATATTAAGAGAGGTGGATAGGGTAATTACGCAAGACGGTCATGTTATTATTAGTGGCTTCAACCCACTTAGCTTAGCCGGCGTGGCTAAATACTTACCGGTAAAACGTGACAATATTTTACACGATGCCCGCTTTTTCTCTTCATACCGCATAAAAGATTGGCTTCACCTTTTAGGGTTTGAAGTAATAGAACAACGGCAAATTATGTTTTCAACGCTTTTCTTTCAGCAGCGCTGGGAGGGAGCCGCTAAGGTTCAACATTATTTATCTTCTTATTTGCCTTGGTGTAGCGCCGTTTATGTCATTCTGGCTAAAAAACGGGTGGTTCCCATGACCGCGATAAGGCCCAAACGGGCTATTAAACCTCAGTTTTCAACAATGGGTGCCAGTGCTCGCACTACCTCTCAAAAACAAAAAGGCCACGTTTAGCAGCTGTGTAATAGCTAGCTAAACATGGCCTTGGGTTTGCGTTTTTAGATACGCAAACTCTCTTCTAATCGCTTTTTTTGCCTATTTCACACGCATACCGGGTTTCGCGCCTTCATGAGGCTCTAGAATATAGAGCTCGTCACCACCAGGTCCGGCGGCAAGTACCATGCCTTCACTTAATCCAAAGCGCATTTTGCGCGGCGCTAGGTTGGCAACCATAACGGTATGTTTGCCTATCAAAGCTTCTGGCGCATAGGCTGATTTAATACCAGCAAATACCTGCTTGGTTTCGCCGCCCAAATCTAGCTCTAAGCGCAGTAGTTTGTCTGCTTTTTCAACGTGTTCAGCATTGGCTATGCGTGCAATACGAAGGTCGACTTTTGCAAAATCTTCAAACGAGATAGTCTCGCTAATAGGATCTTTTGCTAGCGGGCTATCAGGTGCAACAGCAGGCTGCTGAGGAGCTAAACTTTCTTTTGAATCGTCAACCATAGCGTCTATTTTCTCCATTTCTACCCGTTGCATCATAGGTTTAAATTTATTGATAGCGTGCCCTTTAAGCAATGTTTGAAGCGACTCCCAGTTAAACTCATCATTTAAGAAGGTTTCCGCTTTCTCAGCCAAAACAGGTAAAACTGGCTTAAGGTAAATCACCAACAAGCGGAACATATTGATACCCAATGAGCATACGTCATGGGTAAATTGCTGTTTGGTCTCGTCTTTTATCGTTACCCAAGGGGCGTTGTTATCAATAAACTGATTCGCCTTGTCTGCTAGTGCCATAATCTCGCGTATAGCTTGGTGATAACGACGCTTTTCAAATAAGTCAGCGATGCCATCTGCAGCATTTTGGAATTCGGCTATTAACTCTGGCTCAATGACGTTGTCTGATAGTTTGCCGTCGAAACGCTTGGTAATAAAGCTAGCACAACGGCTCGCAATGTTAACAACCTTACCCACTAGGTCTGAATTTACTTTCTGAGCGAAGTCAGTGAAGTTAAGATCGATATCCGTCACACCATCGCCTAATTTAGACGCGAAGTAATAACGCAGGTACTCTGGATTTAAGTGGTCTAAGTAAGTACGACCTTTTATAAAGGTACCGCGAGACTTCGACATTTTTGCACCATTTACCGTAACGAACCCGTGGATATTCACCCCAGTAGGCTTACGATATCCGGCGCCTTCTAACATGGCAGGCCAAAACAGGCAGTGGAAATACGTAATGTCTTTACCAATAAAGTGGTAAAGCTCAGCGGTAGAGTCAGCCTTCCAGAAATCATCAAACTCTAGGCTGTTTTGGTCGCAGAAGTTTTTAAAGCTGGCCATATAGCCAACGGGAGCGTCTACCCAAACGTAGAAAAACTTGTTGGGAGCGCCTGGAATTTCAAAGCCAAAGTACGGAGCATCGCGGCTGATATCCCACTGCTGAAGACCTTCTGTGAACCACTCTTGTAGTTTGTTCGCCATTTCTTCTTGCAGCGCGCCAGATCGGATCCACGTTTTCAACATGTCTTCAAACTTGGGTAAGTCGAAAAAGAAATGCTCAGACTCTTTGAGTACTGGTGTAGCACCAGATACTACGCTTCGTGGGTTTTTCACTTCTGTTGGGCTATAAGTAGCACCACATACATCACAGCTATCACCGTTTTGGTCTTCTGCACCGCAGCTTGGGCACGTACCCTTTACAAAACGATCTGGCAGAAACATCTCTTTTTCAGGGTCGAAAAGCTGGTTGATAACACGTTTGCTAATGTAACCGGCATTATCAAGGCGAGAATAGATTTCTTCACAAAATGCCTTGTTTTCTGGCGAATGGGTTACATAGTAGTTGTCGTAATCTACGTGAAAATCAATGAGGTCTTGGTGGTGTTCTGCACGCGTCCGGGCAACCATTTCTTCTGGCGTTATACCTAGCTCTTGCGCTTTAAGCATAACCGGTGTGCCATGTGCATCATCGGCACAAACACTGTAACATTCGTTTCCGCGAAGGCGCTGAAAACGAGTCCAGATGTCTGTTTGAATGTGTTCAAGCAAGTGCCCTAAATGAATAGAGCCATTTGCGTATGGCAACGCACTGGTTACCAGAATTCGGCGTTTTTCTGACATAATGACGTTATTGATTCTTTGCGTTTCAAAATGGCTGCAAATACTAGCGGAAAACCGCGTTTTTTGCATTACGTAATTCAAACAATTCTACAGGTTGTAAGGCAATTTATGTTCTTTTCTCGTAAAGCCGAGCCAGTTGCCCAAAAGGTTGCTGCTATTTTAGCCAACTATTTTAGTGTAAGCACTGATGAGACACTTTTGTGGTGTAGCACTATAGAAGATAGCCGCAGTAATGCCAGTGCACGCGATGCTGGTAGCAGCGATAAAAGTCAAACAGTGCAAGTAACACTGCCTTTTTGTATGAATAGCCAGCTAGCTCATCTCAAAGACGTAGTGATTAGTGAATTAAAGAGCCAATTAAAGAGCGAGTTTCACAGCGCTCAGCTTGTATTTACAACACAAATTACTAGCCAACACACCAAGCTGCCACCCATTACGAATATCAAGAATATTATCGCTGTGGCTAGCGGCAAAGGTGGGGTAGGGAAGTCGACAACCAGTATCAATCTTGCCTTTGCACTTATGAAAGAAGGTGCCAGAGTGGGTATTTTAGATGCCGATATTTACGGGCCTTCCATTCCTATTATGTTAGGTAACACCAACGATCATCCAGAGAGTGAGGACAATAAGCACATGCAGCCGTTGGAGGCACACGGGTTAGTGGCTAACTCTATCGGGTATTTAGTGCCTCAAGACGACGCCGCAGTATGGCGGGGCCCTATGGCAAGTAGAGCGCTTACGCAACTATTAAACGAAACCCTATGGCCTGTATTGGATTATTTAATAGTTGATATGCCACCAGGCACAGGTGACATTCAATTAACTATGGCCCAGCAAGTTCCGCTTACGGCAGCGGTGATCGTTACCACGCCACAAGATTTAGCCTTAGCCGATGCTCAAAAGGGCATTAGTATGTTTGAAAAAGTCGACGTGCCTGTGCTTGGGTTAGTGGAAAATATGAGTTATTACCAGTGCCGTGCATGTGGTACCAAAGACTATGTGTTTTCTAGAGACGGTGGTGAACAACTTGCCGAGCGGCATGGTTTACCGCTGTTAGGGCAGCTCCCCTTAGATATTCACATTAGAGAGCACGGCGATGCCGGAACCCCATTGCTGATTGGCGCGCCTGAGAGCCCTATAGCGGCCAGTTATCAAGAGGCTGCGAGGGCTATTTCTATGCAGTTGGCATTTACGCTATCACCAAGAGAAAACAGTAATAAGCATATAAAAGGCGACCCAATAGGGGTTGTGGGTAGCTAACTTAGCTTTTTGGTGTTGCTGCAGTGCCAATAGACGCACTTATTACCAATGCAATGGCGAGCCAGTGCCACAGGGTTAATAGCTCGCCAAGTATAATAAAGCCGGCTAGTGCAGCAATGGCAGGCTCTACACTCATTAATATACTAAAACTTTGAGATGGCATTTTTCTAAGCGCAATCATTTCTAAACTGTAGGGTAAAGCACTTGATAAAAGAGCAATACCTATTCCAGTGGGAATAAGTGCTACATTCATTAATTCATCAAAGTGAATAGCAATACCAAATGGCACTATTGCAACGGCGGCCACTAGCATGCCCAAAGCAACGATTGCTCCCGAAGAACCACTTTCACCTGTTCTTTTACCGAATAAAATATAACCTGCCCAGCAGGCTCCGGCCCCTAGTGCCAGAATAAAGCCCAGTGGATCAAGCCCGTCGGCGGCTCTCAAGTCGGGTAGTAACAATACAAGACCAATTATCGCCATAAATGCCCACAACAAATCTACTCTATTTTTAGATGAAAAAATTGCAACCATCAGAGGCCCGACAAATTCAAGCGCAACAGCTATGCCAATGGGAATACGCTCGATGGCGAAATAAAATGCAGTGTTCATTCCCCCTAAACACAAGCCATAAACAACAATGGATGGTAGCTGTTCAGGTTTATTGCGCCAAGGCTTAAACACCAAGCAGAGCATAATGGCAGCAAAGCCCACTCTGTAAGTAATTGTGCCTAATACACCTACTTGCTGAAAAAGCTGCTTCGCCAGTGATGCGCCTGATTGAATGGTGATCATTGCAACAAGCACACAGATTACAGCGATAAGATATTGTCGATTAATGGCTGACATAAAAAATGACGGAGAGATAAAAAGCAATGATAGCTAATGCAATAAAGATGGCAACTGACTAATTGATTTCAGAGTTAAAAAAATAAGATTGTTAAAACCACATAAAACAAGCCTTCTAGCAGTTGATTGGACTGCCTGACATACGCATAATAGCCGCCAAATGAAATGAGGAAACCATCATGCGTTTGTGTGACCGCGATATTAATCAATACCTGCAAGACGGCAAAATTAAAATAGAACCCACACCAAGCTACGACCAGATAAGCGGTGTAACGGTAGATATTCGTTTAGGTAACAAGTTTAGGGTGTTTGAAGAGCATCAAGCACCTTTCATTGATTTAAGCGGCCCGAAAGTTGAAGTTCAAGAAGCGCTCGACCATGTTATGAGTGATGAAATTGAGCTTGAAGAGGGTAAAGCCTTTTTCCTTCATCCTAAAGAGTTAGCCCTTGCTGTTACTTTAGAGTCGGTAACCCTGCCAGACAACATCGTAGGTTGGTTAGATGGTCGCTCTTCGCTAGCTCGCCTAGGTTTAATGGTGCACGTAACTGCCCATAGAATCGACCCAGGTTGGTCTGGGAACATTGTGTTGGAATTTTATAACAGTGGAAAGTTGCCACTGGCACTTCGCCCAGGTATGAAGATTGGGGCTATCAGTTTTGAAGTGCTATCAAGTCCGGCAGAGAAACCTTATAACGCCAGAGTGGACGCAAAATACAAAGGCCAAGATGGTGCTATTGCAAGCCGTATTTCATCCGATGAGCAACGCAAGTAGCAGCAAAGGCATTACCAACAAAACACGAGAGAAATACTTTCAACCTTCAAAGCGGTGATTAGGTAGTGCGTTTCCCTTCAATTACTGGTAGTACTTATATAAGTAAATAAAATCAATAATAAATACGACGAGTAACTGGGAAGCGCAATGGACACTACGCCTCAAACAAATAAAAATAACTCACCTCAAACAACGTCCACATCAAAAAACTTGATAATAGGCATCGCGTTCTTAGTCGCTTGTGCGAGTGGACTCGCATTGTGGTTTGTAGGGCAGCCCAGTGAAATAATTTTCACTGCCGCTATCACTTTGTTTGTTGCCATTTTATGGGTTACCGAAGCGCTTCCTATTCCAGCTACCTCCTTATTGCCTTTTGCGCTATTTCCTCTGTTTGGTGTGCTTTCTCATAGTGAGGCCGCTTCTGCTCTAGGCAGTCACGTTATTATTTTGCTGATGGCGGCATTTATGCTGTCTAAAGCATTAGAGCGAGCAAATCTGCACAAACGTTTTGCCATCTATATGCTTCGTCTTACGGGTAGCGGCAGCCCGATAAAGTTGATATTGGGTTTTATGCTAACCACAGCGGTTCTCAGTATGTGGATAAGTAATACTGCTACCATACTGATGATGTTGCCCATGGCTATCGCCATTATCAACGCGGTAGATAATCCTCGTTTTGGTGTTGCCCTAATTTTGGGTATTGCCTACGCTGCTAGCGTGGGCGGGGTAGGCACGCCTATAGGAACTCCACCGAACATCATCTTTATGAGTGTTTATGAAGAAACTCAGGGTATTGAATACAGCTTTTTAGATTGGATGAAAACCGGTATCCCTATCGTTATTTTGGCCGTACCTATCATGGCATTATGGCTAGCCCGTGGAATAAGCGTAGTGGGCAATATAGATTTACCCGTTCCAGGCACATGGTCGAGAGCGGAGAAACGCGTGCTAGCCATATTTGGTACCGTAGCCATGGCGTGGATATTTCGCCCATTTTGGACAGCATGGCTAGGTGTAACCACAATAAGTGACAGCACAATTGCGGTTGCAGGCGTTGCCGCTATGTTTTTAACCAATAGCGGTAATGATGATGGAAAGCCTGATGCAAAAGGCAACCGAGATAAGTTGTTAAACTGGAAAACCGCAAACGATATTCCTTGGGGAATGTTACTGCTATTTGCTGGAGGTATCTGTATTGCTAAAGCCTTCACTGCATCTGGGTTGAGCGTGTTAATGGGGACGTGGTTAACCGGCCTTTCAACTTTGCCGGTAATCCTGCTGATATTGGGCATATGTTTATTCGTTACGTTTTTGACTGAAATAACGTCTAACACCGCCACATCAACTCTGCTCATGCCTATATTAGCCGCAGCTGGAATAGCCGTTGGCGTAGATCCAAAACTACTTATGATCCCCGCTGCTATTAGCGCAAGCTGTGCTTTTATGTTACCTGTGGCAACTGCGCCAAACGCGATTGCGTATTCAACAGAAAAGTTTGATATAAAAACCATGGCCAGAGAAGGAATAGTACTCAACGTCATTGTTGCTATAGTGGTGACAGGCGTTTGTTATGTCACCCTTGCATAGGTAATTTCAAAGAACTGGTTAGCAATTAAGCGCTTGAGTGCCTTAATTGCTAAATGTCGTTGCATTGTTGATTTATTTGAGTAGACTTACACGCTCTTTCGGTCGGTGTGTGGCGCAGCTTGGTAGCGCACTGTCATGGGGTGTCAGGGGTCGGAGGTTCAAATCCTCTCACACCGACCAACTTCTTCCTCGCTTTCAGCGATACCCCAAGTTCTAAAATTCAGTTTGTGTACTTACTGCAATCTACCCGCTTAAAAACTCCTGTTAATTCAGATCCATGTTAATAAAATCTTTGGTGTTAAATAATCTTCCACAAAGGGCTGATTGAAAAATAGTAAAAAGCGCCAAAAGTCGGAGCGCAATAATTGATAAATTTCAGCTTAGTAACTTTGTATGCATACGGCTTTTAGTCCCTCACTATAGAGTGTTGCGTCATTGAGCCGCAACACAAATGCTTAGCAATGGTGCTAACCCTCGCCAGATTCAGGCATATCTAGCCCTTTCTACTGCGCACTTATACACGCATATTGTGCAGAGCAAGTTGAATGAGACGTACATGCGATTTCATCCGTCTGCGCTGTGATATATTTTCTGTATTTGGAATCACATAACTATTTATTTTAATTGTTAATTATTTTATTTTTGTGTCGTGTTTTTGCGTCATCTTAGTGTCGTATTTTTGCGGTTGAAAAATGTCGTATTTTTGCCTATTATATAGTCAATATGCATAGGGGGTGGCAGATGACGATACAAGACAGAATAAAGACAAGAGTCAAGCGTTCTAAGCGTTCTGTTTTTTTGCGCTCTGATTTTAAAGATATAGCTGACTACGACCAAGTAGGTCGAGGCCTTAGAAATCTTGCTCGTGAAGGCTTGTTGATGAAGATAGGTTACGGGCTTTATGCCCGTGCCAGAGTCAATCGCATTACAGGTAAATTAATGCCGGATAATGCTGCGGGTGCTGATGGTGTACTAATAGAAGCTATGGAAAGATTAGATGTAGACTACAAGTTCGATGATTTGTCGAACATGAACTTTTCAGGCCAGAGTACGCAAATTCCAGCTAGTGTTAAAATTGTTCCAACCGATCCACGCTTTACCCGTAAAATTACCGTAGGTAAGCAGCGTGTCAACGAAGCTCGATAGCTCGCTATTTGTCGATGTTGCCGACGCCATAGGGCTAGGCAACCCGGCAATTGTCGAAAAGGACTACTATGTTGTCCAACTATTAAAGCACCTATCGATAATCGAATTCGAACACCACCAGTTGGTATTCACGGGCGGCACTGCACTTGCTAAGTCTGCCTTCAAAACGTATCGCATGTCGGAAGATATCGATATTAAGCTGGTTCCCAAAAAGGCACTTAATAATCTAACATCACGAAACGCTAGGCGAAAGGCTCGTAAAGCGGTTAAGCAGCATATTGAGTTTTTGATAACAGAGAGCAGCACCTTTTCCATTGAAGAACAAGCTACTGTAAGCGATGAATATCGCTACTTCAGTTTTGATATTCGTTATCCTCAAGCATACCAGCAAGCACCTTGCCTGCGACCTTTTATTAAGTTGGAATTCATCGAATCAGTTCTCTTAGATGAAGCTGAATCTAAAAGCATTCAATCTATCTATGCCGAAGTCCTCAAATCTGATATCGAAATAAAAAACATGGCATGCGCTGCAATCTTAGAGACTCAAGCTGAAAAACTGTTATCAATGATGCGCAGAACGGCAAGCGTCGCCAGAAATCATGAACGTGATGACGACGAAACACTAATCAGGCATATCTACGACACGTACCATATCCAAAAGGCTCAACCAGCAAATATAGAATCGCTTAGCAAAGTAGTGACAATCGCCATTGAATTAGATGTTGAACGTTTCGGTAATCAGCATCCACAAATGGTTGAATCTCCCATCGAAGAGTTGTGTTTCGGGTTACAACTACTGACTGATGATCCCAAGTTTGAGGAAAGGTACAACAGCTACGTGAGTCCAATGGTTTATGCAGAAAGCCCAGTGAATTGGGACAATGCGTTAGCGGTATTCACCAAATTGGCCAATGAAGTATTGGATTATGTTGGATTAAGCAAAAATTAGTTAGGTAATAATTGCTTTACTGGCTTTGGTTCAAACACAGTCATAGCATCAATTCTTCTTCGTTCTCGCTCTCTTTATCATCTTCTTTGAGCGACAAGAATATACCAAACGTCAAAATACCTACTCTGCCCATAAACATCAAAATCATAATAACGAATTTACCTGTTGAACTCAGTTCCGTGGTTAGCCCCATACTGAGGCCAACGGTACCAAGTGCAGAAAGAGCTTCAAATATGATCCAACTCATTGGTGCACTCTCAGTCACGAGTAAAATGAGAATGGCGATAAAAAGAATACCTGTAGCGAAAATAAAGCTGCTCGCCGCCACCTGAAGCTTGTCTATAGGCAGTTTTTTACCATCAAAACTTATCCATTCTCGCCTTTTCAGCGTGCTACGCACGATAGCGAAAAGTGCAGCCAGTGTTGTCGATTTCAAACCACCGCCAGTTCCTGAGGGCGACGCGCCGAACAACATCAAAAAATATAACAAGAAAACCGAGGCAATATTTAATTCGGCGACATTGTAGGTATTAAACCCTACAGTGGTGCTAGCCGTCATAGTTTGAAAAAATGCGGTCATCCAACGCTCAGACCAAGATAAGTTGTTTAATGTGGGGTCCGTGAGGGCGATGAAAACAGTGCCTAACATGAGCAGTACTATTGTAACTTTTAAAATAATTGTTGTGGAAAATTGAGGGGAGCGCTTGGGCGATTTAACTACGTTCCAAACATCTACCATCACGATAAAGCCTATGGCACCGAGTAAAGACAGAGTAGAGATAATGGCATTCACTGCCAAATCACCCCGATAGTATTGAAAACTATTTGTCATAAGGCTAAATCCGGCAGTGCAAAATGCGCTTACGCTGTGAAAAATAGCCGACCAAATCGGCATATTCTCACCGCTTTGAATAAATATATAAGACAGAAATAAAGCGCCAGTAAATTCTACGATAAGAGTAAAAAGAATTACCTTTTTTACAAATTCACTTGGCTTAAATTCTTTTGGGAACGCAAATTCTCTTTTGTTTACCTGTAAGCCTTTTTTAAGGGAATCTTTCGACATTTTCGCTTTTAACGCAATGAGGATGAACGAGCCAAATGTCATATATCCAATACCGCCTATCTGAATAATTAACAATATTACTAGCTGCCCAAAAAAGGAATAATCTGAGCCAGGTTGAGCTGTGATAAGTCCTGTAGTGGAAACCGCTGAGGTGGCCATAAACAGTGTGTCTAGCCAATCTATCTGCGCCGTTTTTGCGAAAGGCAGGTTGAGAAGCAAAAATGCGATTACCAGAAAAAATAAATAGCCATACACAAGTAACACAGTAGGTGACTTTGAAAATACAGAGTTATTAATTTTTTTATTTGCACTATTCAGGTTTATTTTCCTCACAATCTGATTGCTAAATTGCAGGCTTTTGAATTTATTTTTACAACCATAGTTAGACTACTGAATGGGTAAAAGATCAGAGTGCCGCATATTTAGTTTGATCTTTATTGCCTTTGGAATTCGTAGCAATTTGCGAGTTTTGGTTGTTATCTGCCTATTATTCCCAAAACATCGCGATAGATTATTTTCGCTGACGCGATAAACAACCTAATGGATTAAACGTCTTCGTCCTTTTGATATCATCAAATAAAGAGCATGGAAAAATGAATAAACGTGTCAGTGTTGTAGCGGTAGTAATATCGCTTTCTCTTCTGTTTTTGGTACAGGGTTGTAGTGACGATAAAAAATCGTCAAAGCCATCTTCATCCAATACCTCATCGAGTGAAAGTTCTAAAAGCGCACCTGCTGCTCCAGTGGGCTATATTGAGGTTTCTTTTCAATCAACGCCCATTGTTAATAAGATTCCAGGCCGAGTTGTTCCATTTCAAGTGGCTGAAGTAAGACCGCAGGTAAGTGGTATTGTACAAAAGCGCATGTTCACAGAAGGCTCCATAGTAGAAGAGGGCGAGCAGCTCTATCAAATAGAGCCTAATCGGTATCAAGCTGATTTTGAGTCGGCGCAAGCAAGTTACAACAATGCGCAGGCAAGGGTGGAAAACGCCCAATCGGTGGTGAATCGCTACGATAGTTTAGCGGCCTCAGACGTTCTCAGCCAGCAAGCGTTTGACGATGCAGAAACAGAGTTAACTCAGGCCGAAGCCTCGCTTGCACAAGCGCAGGCGCAACTGAAAACAGCCAGAATAAATTTAGCTTACACCAAAGTGTACGCACCCATAACTGGTTTTATCAGCCCCTCTAGCGTAACAAAGGGCGCACTGGTTTCGCAGCAGCAGGAACAGCCACTTGCCACTATTCGACAACTAGATCCTGTTTATGTCGACTTGTCTTTGTCGGCAAACGATCAGCAACAGATGTACACACAGCTTATTAAATCTGGAATCAGAGAAAATGAAGGCAACGAAACCGTAACATTATTTTTAGGCTCGGATGAGCCCTATGCACATGAGGGAAAGCTTCAGGCAGCAGATTTAGCGGTAGATAATCAAACTGGTACTATTAGGCTGCGTGCCGTATTTCCAAACCCCGATAACGTATTGCTCCCTGGGCTTTTTGTCCGTGGTGCAATTCAAGACGACAGGGCTAACAAGGTTGTTATTGTTCCTCAAAAAAGCGTAAAAATGAGCGCAAAAGGCGCTAAGCACGTTTGGTTGATAGATAGCGATGCTAAAGCGCGTAAGCGAGAAGTTACTACTGGTAGCGCATTTGAAAACAAATGGATAGTAAAAAAGGGGTTGAATGAGGGGGATCGGCTTATTGTTGAAGGCACTATGATGCTTCAAGAGGGCCAGCCGGTAAAACCGGAACGTCTCAATGCAAAAAGGCAAGAAGAAACGCAAGGCCAAAAAACCGAAATGCAGGGTAAAAAAGGAACGAATGGGGAGCAGGACTAATTATGTTTTCACGCTTCTTTATTAATCGCCCCATATTTACCTGTGTTATCGCGCTATTGATTATGGGTAGCGGAGTATTTTCAATGCTCAGCTTACCCCTTGAACAATATCCGAACATTGCACCGCCCAAAGTATCTATTTCAGCAAACTATCCGAGGGCCTCGGCTGAAACGCTGGAAGTAACCGTTACCCAGGTTATTGAAAAAAGTCTTACTGGCATAGATAACTTGCGCTACATTCAGTCGCAAAGTTCATCAGCCGGAACTGCGTCAATTACACTTACCTTCGAACCCGGCACAGACCCAGACATTGCACAGGTTCAAACTCAAAATAAAGTGTCTCAGGCTCAGTCTGCCTTACCTCCTATTGTGCAGCAATTGGGCGTGTCGGTTGAGAAGGCGGGCAACAGCTATGCACTGCTAGTAAGTTTCTTTTCCAAAAGCGGAAAAATGAATCGCAATGAAATTTCAGATTTTTTGGTTTCTAATCTTGAAGAACCGCTAAGCCGAATTAATGGCGTTGGGCAAATACAAACCTTTGGCCCAGAACATGCCATGCGGATATGGCTTAATCCCAATGCCATGAATAATTACAACATCACCGCGCTTGATGTCATTGATGCCATAGAACAGCAAAACGTGCAGTTAGCGACCGGTGAAATAGGTGGCGCACCTTCCGTTGAAGGGCAACAACTTAATGCTACCATTACGGCGCAATCGTTACTTACTACCCCTGAGGAGTTTAAACAAATTTTGCTTCGTTCAAACACAAGTGGGGCAAATTTAACTTTAGGTGACGTTGCTCGCGTTGAGGTGGGAGCAGAAAGCTACCGCGTACTTGGGCGTTGGAATCGAAAACCTGCGTCGGGTATTGCCATAGAATTATCGCCTTCAGCCAATGCGCTTGCCACTATAGAAGCGCTAAAAGCACGAATTGATGAATTTAAAACAATTATTCCTGAAGACCTGGAAATAGCCTACCCAGTAGATACCTCGCCTTTTATCCGAGCCTCAATTTTTAACGTATTAGAAACCCTGGGTATTGCCGTAGTGCTGGTGGTGCTGGTGATTTATATCTTTTTGCAAACCTTTCGGGCTACTCTTATTCCTGCGGTAGCCATTCCCATCGTTTTGCTCGGCACCCTAAGTTTTCTGCTGTTATTTGGTTACTCAATCAATGTGCTTACTATGTTTGCGTTGGTGCTTGCTATAGGCATGTTGGTAGATGATGCCATTGTGGTTACTGAAAATGCGGAAAGAAAGCTGGAGGAAGACAGCGAACTCACCCCTAAAGAAGCCGTGAAAAAAGCCATGGCTGAAATATCATCGGCTTTGGTTGGCACAACCGTTGTTATTTGGGCGGTATTTTTACCCATGGCGTTATTCAGTGGCTCGGTGGGCGTTATTTATCGACAGTTCGCTATTACAATATCTGTCGCTATGGGGATTTCCTTGTTTATTGCGCTTACGCTTTCCCCCTCGCTATGCGGGCTGTTCTTGCAGTCTAGTGATAAAAAGAAACAGGGCGGCTTGCTACATAAGTTCAACAAAGGGTTCGATGGTGTCAAAAATGCGCAAGGCCAGCTACTAGAAAAGTTAATCAACAATAAGCTGATATTGCCTGGGGTGTTCGTTCTACTTGTTGCTGCAGGTGCATGGATCTTTTTACGCATACCAACATCATTTTTACCGCAAGAAGACCAAGGTAGAATGTTCACTTTGGTAACCGGTCCACCTGGTTCAACTCTTCAACAAACACGAGAAAAAATGGCTAAAGTTGAAGACTTTTATTTGGACGGCAGCAACGGTGCTGTAGACGGGCTATTCACGGCAGCGGGCTTTAGCTTTGCAGGCCAAGCGCAAAACGTGGGAATAGCGTTTGTTAAGATGAAAGACTGGGAGCAGCGTGGCGAAGCAAACAGTGTTTTCAATATTAAGCAGAAAGCGGCGAAAGCGCTGGCGCCAGTGAAAGATGCCATGATTATTCCTCTCGTTCCGCCTCCTGTTAGTGCATTAGGGAATGCAAGTGGGTTTCAACTTCAGCTAATAGATCGCGAAGGGGCAGGGCATGAGGCGATGAAAAAGGCTACTCAGCAGCTATTATCAGAAGCGAATAGCAGCCCAATGCTAACTCAAGTGCGCTTTAATGGTCTGGCTGATAATCCGCAATATAATTTAGATATAGATACTCCGAAGGCCCTCGCACTTGGAGTGCCAATTTCAACGGTCAATCAAACCCTAAGCGTTGCTTTAGGAGGTCGTTACGTTAATGACTTTATTGATAGTGGTCGGATAAAACGGGTTTACGTTCAGGCCGAGCAGCAATATCGCATGCTGCCAAAAGACATAGATGATTGGTATGTACGCAACAGTGCCGGAACTATGGTAAAGCTTAGTCAAATAGCAGCTGGTAATTGGTCTTTCGGGCCTTCAAAGCTCACTCGCTTTAATGGCATCGCGTCTAGAGAAATACAGGGCTCAACACCTCCTGGGGTAAGTTCGGGGCAAGCGCTGGCAGAGCTAGAGCGTATTGCCCAGTCACTGCCCGATGGTTTCGATATTGCTTGGACTGGTCTGTCATATGAAGAAAAGGAAAGTGGTAACCAAACGTTACTGCTTTACAGTATTACCGTTGCTGTTGTGTTTATGATATTGGCTGCGCTATATGAAAGTTTGGCCATTCCGCTGGCTATCATACTGGTGGTGCCCCTTGGTATTTGTGGAGCTGTGTTGGCGACGTGGTTAACGGGGCAGTCAAACGATGTTTACTTTCAGGTAGGCTTGCTAATGACCATGGGGCTAGCTGCCAAAAATGCAATATTGATTGTGGAGTTTGCACAGCGCAATTACAAAGAAGGCGCTAACGCATTTGATGCCGCACTTGACGCCGCAAAACAACGCTTTCGCCCTATTATTATGACATCGTTGACTTTTATCTTAGGGGTGATGCCATTGGCATTTGCTTCAGGGCCAGGTTCTGGCGCACAAAATGCTATAAGCATAGGCGTGCTTGGCGGTATTTCTATGACCACGGTTTGCGTTGTGTTTTTTGCGCCCTTTTTATTCTTTTGGGTGCGAAAGTTTGCCGATAAAGCCGGGGGCAGCGACAAGTAGGGGTAATGTTGCTCTGTGAATGTGGCTACGCCAATTTCGCTGCGTCAATTTCGCCGTGTCACTTTTCACTGGTGCTGCATAAAAAGCTGATGCAGCGCTTAACTCTTCACAATGCCGCTGTTTTTTAGCAGGCAATACACCAAGGATTAAGGTTATGTTTGCAACGCTGTCACAAATGAAATGGTTTTTTACTGTGTTTACCCAGGTTCAATCTCATCCCGGGAGTGGAGCAATTACCAGTCTGTCTAATGCTCAATCATTGCTTGCCCAACTGTGGGAGAGTTTTTTGTTTCGCCTGCCAGGGTTAGGATTGGGGATTATTGTTATGGCGGTGTTTATTGTTCTCGCGCCTCATGCTGCAAAACTGCTCATAAAGCCAGTAACACGCACAACAACATCACCACTTCTGCGTTCGGTTATTCAGCGAAGTATTAGTATTGTTCTTATATTGCTTGGTATTTATCTTTTATTATTTCTGGCTGGGCTTACCGGTTTCGCTATTGCTGTAGTCAGTGGTACTGGGGTTGTAGGGCTTATTCTAGGCTTTGCCTTTAGGGATATTGCAGAAAACTTTATTTCAAGTTTGCTGTTAACAATACAGCGCCCGTTTCGCATTGGCGATATTGTTCAGATAAACGAGTTTACTGGCATTATTCAAAAGGTCACAGCAAGAGCAACCACCTTGGTCGATTTCGATGGCAATCATATTCAAATTCCTAATGCCACAATTTATAAAGGCGTTATTAAAAATCTTACGGCCAACCCACTTATGCGTGGCAAATTCGTTATAGGGGTAGGTTACGATGCCGATATTCAGCAAGCCCAGAGTATTGCTCAGCACGTTATTGCAGCACATCAAAACGTACTAAAAGATCCTGAGCCCCAAATCCTAATTGATACACTTGGGGCGTCAGCCTACAACGTGAAGGTTTATTTCTGGGTAAATGTAGAAGAAACGAGCGTACTTAAAATGGCCTCAGTACTGATGCGCAATATTACTCAAGCCTTTATGGATGCCAATATTAGCATGCCAGATGACGCAAGAGAGCGGATATTTCCTCAAGGTTTGGAGGTGAAAAACGTACAACCTCAACATAATTTAAATGGCTCGAAAGAGTCTATTAGTGCTCAACAGCCAAGCAGCGATGAATATGAAGAATCATCAGCTGCTATAACCCCCTCTGAAGGTGATGATGTGACCTCTGAAGCCCATGAGATTAGAGAACAGGCACGCAACTCAAGAGACCCAGAGGCGGGAGAGAATATTCTTTAACTATCTGTTTTCTAGCCTATTAAAGTCTAGATAGCCAAACTCGACGGGGTAGTTGCGTTTAAAGTACTCATGCATGTTGTCGGCGTATTCCCAAAATTTTGGGTTTGTGCGCCTCACACCGTAGGCGTCTAGCAGTGCAGCATAATCCGGTTCTGACCCTGAGGTATCCCCACAAATAATGACTAAAATTCAGTAAGATAAAAAATAAAGGGAACATTCATGACGTTTGGTGATCAGATCTTTCGCCAAAAACAAATGAAGGTTAAACGCCATGA
>NZ_JAAAWP010000013.1 GCF_010500915.1 Alteromonas hispanica | reverse complement strand
AAGGTCTGGAAGGGTTGTTATAGACGATGACGTTGATAGGCAGGGTGTGGAAGCGTTGTAAGGCGTTAAGCTAACCTGTACTAATTGCCCGAGAGGCTTAACCATACAACGCCTAAAAGGCTTCGGTGAGAAGTTGGCGTTGTAAGCAAAGACAAGCTAAAGACATAAAAACAGTAGAGTGAAAAGTAGTTACTCACTGATTGAATTAATATCAAACTTTCCTAAATTGTTATCCAGTTTTTTCCTGGCAGCCATAGCGATACGGTACCACCTGACTCCATTTCGAACTCAGAAGTGAAACGTATTAGCGCCGATGGTAGTGTGGGGTCTCCCCATGTGAGAGTAGGACACTGCCAGGTCCCATTAAGAAAAACCCGCCTAACGGCGGGTTTTTTGCTTTCTAGCATCCCAAAAATCATAAACGGGGTCAGATCCACATTAAGCACTCCTTCACAGCCTAGCGATACTTTCCTTAGAGATTTAAAGTGATGCTAGCCCAAGCTAGAGCCTACCTCCTAACAGGTAAGTGTGCTAATGCGGATCTGACCCTCTTTATCGATTCTAAAAATGGTATGCATAAGAGAGGTTAAAAAATAAACGGGGTCAGAACCACATTAAGCACTCCTTCACAGCCTAGAGATACTTTCCTTAGACATTTAAAGTGATGCTAGCCCAAGTTAGAGCCTACCTCCTAACAGGTAAGCGTGCTAATGCGGATCTGACCCCGTTTGTTTCGGAATAGTTTTTTCGTAAAGTTTTTGATACCTGTGGGTACATTAGTAAATTAGTTGGGATGTGTCTTTTATTAAATAAATGTTATATACATTACTACTGATAAAAAGTTTTAGTGTGCGGTCTTTTAATGCGAACTATGAGCAGTTCTCTCATCTACTTTGTAATAATCTTTATTGTGTTGTTTTCACCCATAGTTAAGGGTGAGGGTGATATGAATAAAAACGTAAAATCAGTGACTCTTGGGATCGTAGTTTTTCCTCCGCTTGTCATAAAGGACAACGAGACCGGCAAATGTTCTGGTGAAGTTGTAGAGATGTCTGATGTGCTTCTAAAGCAGTTAGGCTATGACATGAAGATCGAATGTATACCCCCTGCTAGATTATATGAAAGAGTTCGTAAGGGAGAGATCGATCTTACCGTTAACGTGAAAGGCACAGCGGCACTTGATGACAACGCTATGTTTATTGAAAAGCCGGTTACTTTCTTAACATTAATCAGACTTGCTAACACTACACGATTAGATGAAAAGTCCATAGCTGGTATAAGAGGATACGATTACATTGGTGAACGTAACCGCCTAGAAGAGCAGGGATATGTATTTTTCGATATGCCGTCGAGTATAGACTCTATAAGACTATTTTTATTTGATAGAACTGCAAACTTGATTACTTATGAAAGACCGTTTTATCATTTCTTGGGCGACCGAAAAACCGACAGTGATACTGCGTTAATAACGCTAAAAAGAAATATCCCAACTTTTTTTGCCGTGTCTTTAAATAGCCCTCACAAGAAAGACCTCTATAATAAGCTGACAGAATTTAGTCGGTCTTTTAACGAGAGCACAATACTTGAGTATACAAAAAACTAAAGACGCAATGTTTTATGTGAGGTATCAAGCTCAGTTGAGTTGACCTATCTATCTGCGGCCTGATGTTAATATATTGTAGTAGCATGCGAGTGTAAGCTGACAGTAGAACGTTTAAAAGTTAATAGTAAGTGAAATAATATTTTACTTTTTCAGGTCTAATACTTTGAACGTGTGCAGTGTGTCTACAACGCGATGTGGAACTTTGAGGAAATAATAATGAAACAAATTAAAAAGTCATCAGTAGCAACAGCCTTAGGAGCGGTAGTTATCGGCTCTTTAACATCAAGTGTAGCTATGGCGGAGTCTAATCCTTTCGCAATTCAGTCTTTAGAGTCTGGATACAGCCAATTTGCCGCCGAAGGTAAGTGTGGTGAAGGCAAGTGCGGCGGTGATAAAGCTTCCAAAGAAGGTAAATGCGGCGGCGATAAAGCAGCCAAAGAAGGCAAATGCGGCGGCGATAAAGCAGCCAAAGAGGGAAAATGCGGCGGCGATAAAGCAGCCAAAGAAGGCAAATGCGGCGGCGATAAGGCTGCAAAGGAAGGTAAATGCGGCGGTCATAAGGCTGCAAAAGAAGGTAAGTGCGGCGGCCATAAGGCTGCAAAAGAAGGTAAGTGTGGTGAAGGTAAGTGCGGTAGCATGTAACTAACTTAATAACTATTTGTCTACGCAAGATGGCCGTCTATTGATGGCCATTTTTGTCTTAATCTCCGGAGATAATAGTGAACAAAATTGCAGGTGCTGGATTAGGTTTCAGGCGAGAAATGCTAAATGAAATATTACCAGAAATGCCCAGTGAGGTGGATTTTTGGGAAGTAGCCCCTGAAAATTGGATACCGCTTGGTGGCCTTTATCAAGAACAGTTCAAACAAGCTTCAACACAGGCTGCATTTAGTAGCCATGGTCTTTCGCTCTCCATTGGTAGTAGCGACAAACTCGACGTTGAGTTCATTAAAACGATCAAACAGTTTTTAGATTCACATAATATAGCCCTTTATAGCGAACATTTGAGTTACTGTTCAGGTCAAGGTCATATGTACGATCTTATGCCTATTCCTTTTACTGAAGAAGCAGTTTGCCATGTAGTCTCACGCATCAAACAAGTGCAGGATATTCTTGAAAGGCCTCTGGTGTTAGAGAATGTTTCTTATTACATAGCGCCTGGGCAAGAAATGTCAGAGCTTGAATTCACCAATGCCATACTTTTAGAATCTGGCTGCTCAATGCTTCTCGATGTGAATAATGTGTATGTTAATAGTATTAATCACGGCTATTGCGCTACAGAGTTTATTGCAGGTCTTCCATCTCACAAAATTGTTTATGGCCACATTGCTGGGCACTTTGATGAAGCAGTTGATTTAAAAGTTGATACACACGGTGCTGATGTAATAGAACCAGTCTGGGATCTACTGCGCTTTGCCTATAGTACACATGGCGTTTATCCTACTTTACTGGAACGAGACTTTAATATTCCATCAATGGCGACACTGTTAAATGAAGTTCGCAAGATAAAAGATATTCAGGCGCAAAGCATCTCTGTGAGAGATGCTACAACTTCTGGTATTGCTTTGTGAAAAAATCTTTTGAGCAAACTCAGTACGAGTTCGTGCACGCTATCAAAAATCCGAAAACCTTCACGCCAAAAAATGATGAAGAGGCGAGAAGAGTGGGGGTTTATCAAGCCCTATTTTTCAGCAACATTGATAGTTTTGTTAGCAGTGCGTTTCCAGTTCTTAAATCAATAATTGTCGACCTTCATGGAATAGAAGGATGGCAGCTCGTCGTTAGGCAGTTTTTTAGTGAGCATGAATGTCGTTCTCCTTATTTCAATGAAATCAGTAAAGAGTTCGTCGAGTATTTGTCCATTAATCCAGCCCTGGCCTTAGACTTGCCCGAATTTTCGGCAGAGTTAGCGCATTATGAATGGCTGGAACTAGATGTACAAACGCGAAAAAATAGCGAAGAGGTGCACTTTTATAAACAGGACGATAGCGTAGAAAAGGTAAGAGTATCTCCACTTGCAACGCTAGTCTCTTATTCGTTTCCAGTTCACTTAATTGGCACTGACTTTTTGCCAACGGCCCCCTCACCAGAGCCAGAATATTATGTTGTCTATAGAGATGCTCAGCACCATGTTCACTTCGCCCATCTCAATGCAGTAACTGCGTTGTTAGTCCACACACTAGAATTTGAAGAGCAAGGGCTTAGGCTTGACTCATTAGCTCAAAAAGTAAGTGAGAACGTGCCTCACATACCACAACACGCTCTAATTCAGGGAGCGCAACAAACTGTTGTCGATATGCTTAAAAAAGGAATACTAATTGCTGTATAAGTATTTACAGGTACGTTTGTTAAACGCCCCTCCACAAACCCCGTGAGGGTAATTGAATGTCAAAATTTTATATTATTTAAAACTTTACTATTCAACTGTTGTTAAAGTGACCGTTTAACCACATTAGCGCTGTCAATCATGCGAGCTTTCGATTAACATTTACCACCATTTTTTTGTTCACAAATATTGTTTAGGTAGTGCAATGGCTAACAATGAAGATTTCAAAGAAGTCTACAACAAGTGGTATTTTTTAGGTTCTTTAGTAACTTTACTCGCTTTACCGTTGATGCATATCATCGCCGGTTGGTTCACGTTCTGGTTATAAAGCAGACATACAAGGCATAATCGTGACTGCAGAATATATAAAATCAGTAGTGAAAACCGTTCCTGACTATCCAAAGCCAGGTATTTTATTTAGAGATGTAACTAGCGTTTTGGAAGATCACAAAGCGTTCAGCAATTGCATTTCGTTGCTAGTTGAGAAATATCAGGGCATGGGGTTTACTAAAATCGCCGGCACTGAAGCACGTGGCTTTTTGTTCGGTGCGCCATTGGCAATTGAGATGGGAATTGGTTTTATACCTGTTCGAAAACCCAACAAGTTACCTCGAGAAGTGGTGAGTGAAAGCTACGAGCTTGAGTACGGCACAGACACTCTTGAGATCCACCGAGATGCCATTGTCCCTGGTGATAAAGTGCTTCTTATTGACGATCTCTTAGCCACTGGCGGCACAATTGCTGCGTCTGCAAAACTTATTCGCTCTCTGGGCGGAGAAATAAATCACGCAGGGTTTGTTATCAATCTGCCAGATTTAGGTGGTTGTGAGAAACTGGCTGACTTAAACATTGAAAGTTATTCAATTTGCGAATTTGAAGGCGAGTAACAGTCATTCAGAAGAGCACAATGAGGTGTGATGAGGCGTGATGAGGCGTGATGAGGCAAAGAGTACAGCGATGAGTTATCAGGTATTAGCAAGAAAATGGCGTCCCGGTAAGTTCGGTGAACTTGTGGGTCAGGAACATGTTGTTTCAGCCATTTCAAATGCCCTAGATAATGACCGTTTGCATCACGCTTACCTCTTTACGGGCACTCGAGGTGTGGGTAAAACTACCATAGCGCGTATTTTCTCTAAAAGCCTGAATTGCGAGGAAGGACAGGGGGCTAACCCTTGTGGTCAATGTGATACTTGCAAAGAGATAGAACACGGTAACTATGTTGACTTACTCGAGATTGATGCGGCATCAAGAACCAAAGTAGAAGACACCCGTGAGCTTTTAGACAACGTTCAGTACAAGCCCACGCGCGGCAGATACAAAGTGTACCTCATAGATGAAGTACACATGCTTTCTAAGCACAGTTTTAATGCGCTTTTGAAAACACTGGAAGAGCCTCCGCCACATGTGAAATTCCTGCTGGCAACTACTGATCCACAAAAATTACCCATTACTATTTTGTCTCGTTGTCTTCAATTTAATCTTAAGGCAATGTCTAGAGAGCAAATTGTCGGTCAGCTTACCCATATTCTGGAACAAGAGAGTTTAAGCTTTGAACCTCAAGCGTTATCGCTTCTGGCGCGCGCGGCACAGGGCAGTATGCGAGATGCATTAAGCTTAACCGACCAAGCAATTGCGCAAGGTGGTAATCAGGTTATTGCCTCGGTGGTAACAGACATGCTTGGGCTGATGGATAAAAATCAGCTGTTAAAGGTTGTTCATGCTGTAGTGAATAAGTCACCCAGTGACGTCATGAACCTGGTTAACGACATTGCAGAGCAAGCGCCAGACTATGACAATGTACATAGTGAACTTGCCAGCTTATTGCACCAGGTCGCGCTTACTCAGTGGGTTCCAGAGGCGTGTAAGCTAGAAACTACCTCGGCAAAAGCAATTTTCCAATTAGCGAAAACGATTCCTGCAGAGCAAGTGCAGTTGCTTTATCAAATTGCACTTCAAGGACGCAAGGATTTACCTTTTGCAGCCGACGGTAGAAGCGCATTTGAAATGACATTAATGAGAATGATGTCATTTGCACCCGCGCCTCCTCCCAGTGGTGGTGAAGAGTTAATAGAAAGCGGCGCCAGTGAAAATGAATTACCTGTAAGTTCTCACCGAGAGGTTGAAGGACACCATCAAAGAGAGACTGGTGATCCGGGAAACGTAGGTAAGCAAGAGCAAGCGCCAGAAAGCGACGCTCTTGCAACTTCAACAAATATTCATCAGTCTGAAACTGTCAATACTTCAGAGCGTAAGCTTGAGCAATCAACTACCCCCCCTTTACACGCTAATACTCGGGAAGAACAAACGTCACAAATACAACAAAATGTTGATGATGACGCGTCTTCGTTAGAAGAAGGCCATGTAGAAGATCACGCAGAAGGCCATGCAGAAGGCCATGCAGAAGAGCACGCAGAAGGTCATGCCGGAAGTCATACAGAAGGCCAAGCCGAAAATAATGCTGAAATAGATTCAGAGCAACTGCCAGAAGCACTGCCTGAGGCAAAGCAACAGCTTCACGAAACGTCAGAACCTGCGTTACCTACCCAGCCTTTGCAACAGTACTCAACCACGCAAGAGTCTGAATTACAAAATGCACAGGAGACGAACGATACAAGCACGTTAGATTCATCATTGCCTTTAGCGTCTTACAGCAATGATGAACCGCCTCTTGATGCTTACATGGATGACGTTCCGCCCTCAGAAAGCGACGATTTTTATCCAGTTTCAGATAATGACTTTCAAAATGGAAGCGAACACTATCTTGAAGCTGTAGAAGGTGAGTTTGCACCTCAGAGCGAGAACAAAGCTCCGTCCCCTGAGGAACAGTTAAGTGCAACCGCAGATATGCTTGCGCTTAGGCAGAAACTTAAACAGCGAAAAGCCCAAGATAAAGAGAACGAAAAAGCGCAATCTGCAGCAGGCAGTGAGGCCACAATGGCCGAGCAGCGTATGTCAAATACACTGCGCTCGAGGTTTGAAAAGAGCGACTCTGGCGACTCTGTTGCAGCAAGTTCCGCAAAGCCTATCTCAGAGCTGTCCAATTCTGCCCAAGCCTTGCAAGAGCAGCCTATTTCAGAACATTCCACCCAAAGGTGGTCAAATCTTGAGCAGGGGCTAACACAGGAAGCTGTGCTTCCAAATAGTCATGTTGAAGCTGCTCCTCAGCAGCAAGATGACGACTTCCTTGACGCTGAATTTGACAACGATATGCCATTTGCTAATGAAGAGCCTGCTTCAACTTCTCGCGCACAGCAGCAAATCGCATCGCAAGATTTGCCTCCTTGGGAAACATTAGAGCCGGACAGCGGGGCTTCTCAAGAGCCAAGCAGTGAAGTTGGAGGCTTTGCCGAGCCAGAGCAGAGCGAACGTAACAAAGCACAGCAGAGCGAGATTAACCAGGTTCAGGTTCAGCAGAGCGAGTTCAATGGCGCACAGCAAAATGAGCCTAATGAAGCACAGGAAGTTACACAGAATAGCAGTAGGCCAGTATTGACTGATTCTGAATATAACGGTTTAAGTGCGTATTTGGAGGATGGAAGTAAACTTGTCCATGCT
Organism: Alteromonas hispanica; assembly: GCF_010500915.1. Lineage (GTDB taxonomy): Bacteria > Pseudomonadota > Gammaproteobacteria > Enterobacterales > Alteromonadaceae > Alteromonas > Alteromonas hispanica. The sequence continues at coordinate 68,945 of NZ_JAAAWP010000013.1, read as the reverse complement.
AGCCAGATTGATCAATGGAGCAACTTAGTAGAGCAAATGCCTATTGCGGGGCTATTGAAGCAGTTATTCCTTCACGCCTCTTTTTCTCGAAACGGGAGCCAGGTATCACTTGAAATTGACAACAGTCAGTCGCATTTACTTAATGACAGCGCAAAACAGCAGTTACTGGATGCCTTGCACCATGGATTAGGCGAAAACGTAACAATTGATATTTCGCTAGGCGAGCCAGAAATTACGCCATTTTCATTGCAGCAAAATATTCAGGCTATGCGTCTAGCGCATGCACATTCGGTTGTACAAACCGACGAAAAAATTCAAGCGCTGCTGTCGACGTTCGACGCCTCAGTAGTAACCGATTCGGTTAAAGCTCGATAGCAGATAAACTTAATACCAAGATAAAGTGAGAAAACGATATGTTTAAAGGTGGTATGGGCAACATGATGAAACAGGCGCAGCAAATGCAAGATCGCATGCAAAAAGTGCAAGATGATCTGGCTAAGCTGGAAGTTACCGGTGAAGCCGGTGCCGGTATGGTGAAAGTTACTATGACATGTAACCATAACGTTCGTCGTGTGGATATTGATGAGTCGCTAATGGACGACGACAAAGACATGATTGAAGATCTTGTTGCTGCTGCATTCAACGATGCCGTGCGCAGAGTACAAGAAACAAGCAAGGAAAAAATGGCAGAAGTTACGGGTGGCATGTCACTTCCACCAGGTATGAAGTTACCATTTTAAATTGTAGACACTCCGTTTCTATAGTTCGACAATTCATTCAAAAGCCTTGGAACACTCCGAGGCTTTTGTGTTTATAGCATGTCTCGGATACTCGCTAATATGTATTAATGAGTTGATTAGTAGGGAACTCATTCATAGATATTGAAAAAGATTAAACGTTGGGAATTATCGAACTAATGACGCCCACACTTTACATGAATGACGATGGCAGCTATTGGCTTCACTGAACGCTTATTTACGTGGTGAATTAAACCTGCAAGTTTATTATTGCCAATTTTGCATTCTCCCTTTAAAAGCCGTTATAAATATAACTTCCTCAGCTTTTACGCTGTCTCTAGATAAAAAGGAACCCGTCTTGATCAGAAAAGGTTTGGTCACCTCCACTCTCATTCTTATTGCTATTGCTTTCGTATTGACGGTTTTTAGTATCTATTCCTTATTCAGCATAAAAACAGTGACTGTAGACCCGAAGTTGAGGGAGATATCGGGTATCGAATTTGATAAAAGGAAACGTCTTTGGGCTATTAACGACAGCGGCGATGGGCCTATTCTTTATATGTTGAATAAAGATGGTTCAATTGCCCGTGAAGTTACGGTATCCAATGCGAAAAATGTCGACTGGGAAGACATGACGCAAAATCAGTTTGGCCATTTTTTCCTTGGGGATTTTGGGAACAACAATAATGACAGACGCTGGTTAACAATTTACAAGATTGAAAATCCCATTGATATAAAAACAGACACCACAGAAGCTGAAATTATCAAGTTTACTTACCCTCAAATGGGGGATGGGGAAATAAAGCCTGAAGATAAAAATTACGATTTAGAAGCATTCGTAGAATATAAACGTAATCTTTATCTTTTCACCAAGAATAGAACGAAGCCATTTGATGGGATCACCAAACTTTATAAAGTGGGTGACCATGCCGCTAATTTTAACGCCGAATTCATTGGTGAGTTTAAAACATGTACAACGCTAGAAAAACTGTGTTGGATAACCTCAGCCGCCATTAGTCCCAATAGAAAAAAATTGGTGTTATTAGACTCTACAAGTCTGTGGCTGTTTGAAAACTTTGAGGGCGATAAGTTTTTTAGCGGTGATGTGTCTCGTATTGACCTAGGTATCGTTACGCAAAAAGAGGCCGTAACATTTTACGACGACAATACCTTGGTATTCACCGATGAGGAATTTAAAGGGCTGGTAGGTGGAAATGTTTACGAAGTTAAACTCGACCAAGTGAAGCGTAACGTGATTAAATACGCTCAACAAAAAGATAGAAAAACAACAGCGAAGTAGTCTCATTATGAAGTTTAGTCCGTTACTTGCAGAGTTAATTCAGGCCTTAACGTGCTTACCCGGCGTTGGTAATAAAAGCGCGCAGCGAATGGCATTTCATTTGTTGGAGCGAAATCGCAAAGGCGCAGTAGAGTTAAGTGATGTTTTGCACAACGCTATGGAGCACATTCATCATTGTAAGCGCTGTAGAACGTTCACCGAAGACGAACTATGTGACATATGCCGTCATCCTGAGCGTGAAGCGAGTGGCCTGCTATGCGTGGTAGAGAGCCCCCAAGATGTGTTAGCCATAGAGCAGACACTGAGCTTCAAAGGCCAGTACTTCGTTTTAATGGGTCATCTCTCACCCATTGACGGCGTAGGTCCGGAAGAAATTGGTCTCAACGAGTTAGAAGAGCGCTTTTCCAAGGGCGGAATTTCGGAAGTGATTTTAGCTACCAACCCTACCGTAGAAGGGGAGGCCACGGCACATTATATTGCCCAACTTTGCAGCGCTAATGATATCGAAGCGTCTCGTATCGCTCATGGAGTACCTGTTGGCGGCGAGCTGGAATATATCGATAATAATACGCTTACCCATGCTTTTTCCGGGCGCCGTAAACTTTAGTGAGATAAATTCACAATAAATTTTTGCTCTTGTAGTTGAAAAACACGCCCCGCGTCCTTACCTGTCTATCAGTAACGTGATCCATTCAACGAGGAGATACTGGATTATGGCTGAAGCAGCCCATAAAGAAACCCACGGTTTTCAGACGGAAGTAAAACAGCTTCTACATCTGATGATTCATTCTTTGTATTCAAACAAAGAGATCTTCTTACGCGAGCTAGTGTCGAATGCCGCTGACGCCGCTGATAAGCTGCGTTTTCGCGCATTGGAAAATGATAGTCTCTATGAAAACGATGGCGACTTAAACGTAAAGCTTAGCGTAGACAGCGAAGCAAATACGATAACCATTACCGATAACGGTATTGGTATGACCCGAGATGAAGTGATTGCTAATTTAGGTACAATCGCTAAGTCGGGCACAAAAGACTTCTTTAGCAAGCTGTCTGGTGATAACGCGAAAGATTCTCAATTAATCGGCCAGTTCGGTGTTGGTTTTTACTCTGCGTTCATCGTAGCTGATAAAGTAACCGTACGCTCGCGTGCTGCTGGTGCAGATGCCTCAACAGGTGTTGAGTGGATTTCTGATGGTGAAGGTGAATTCACTATTGCAGAAATTAATAAGCCATCTCGCGGTACAGAAATTACTCTGCATTTACGTGAAGATGAGAAAGAGTTCGCGGATACTTGGCGTTTGCGTTCAATTGTTAGTAAGTACTCTGACCATATCAGCATTCCTGTTCAAATGTGGAAAGACGAAGTACCTGAAAGCGAAGGTCCTGACGGCGAAAAAATTGAAGCTCAGCCAGGTGAGTGGGAAGTTGTCAACAAAGCGACAGCCCTATGGACTCGCGAAAAGTCAGAGATTACTGAAGACGAATATAAAGAGTTTTATAAGCACATTTCACACGACTTTGCCGACCCACTATCTTGGGTGCACAACAAAGTTGAAGGTAAAACTGAGTACACCAGCTTGCTATATATACCTTCAAAAGCACCGTTTGATATGTGGAATCGCGAGCAGAATCACGGCTTGAAGCTTTATGTGCAGCGCGTATTCATTATGGATGACGCCGAGCAGTTCATGCCAACCTATCTTCGCTTCGTAAAAGGTCTGTTAGATAGTAATGACCTACCGCTTAACGTTTCTCGTGAGATCCTGCAAGACAACAAAGTCACTCAGGCGTTGCGTCAGGGCTGCACTAAGCGCGTACTTCAGATGCTTGAAAAGATGGCGAAGAACGATGCTGAGAAATACCAAGCATTCTGGAATGAATTTGGTAACGCACTTAAAGAGGGGCCTGCGGAAGATTTCAGTAATCGCGAGAAAATTGCCGGTCTACTTCGCTTCTCATCGACTCATGGCGACTCAGACGCGCAAACAGTATCGCTTGCCGATTACATTGAGCGTATGAAAGAAGGTCAAGACAAGATCTATTACGTGACTGCAGACAGCCTTCAGGCAGCAAAAACTAGCCCGCATCTTGAGATATTCCGCAAGAAAGGCATTGAGGTATTGCTAATGGGCGAGCGCATTGACGAGTGGTTAATGTCTCACCTAACTGAGTTCAACGAAAAGCAGTTTGTTTCTATTGCTAAAGGCGACCTTGACTTAGGCGACTTGGAAGATGAAGAGTCTAAGAAAGCGCAAGAAGAAGCAGAGAACGAAATTAAAGACGTGCTAGAACGTGCAAAAGCCGCATTAGGTGACAAAGTTGTCGATGTTAAGTTTACACATCGTTTAACTGACTCTCCGGCGTGTATTGTTGCCGACGATAACGGCATGACAACGCAGATGATGAAGCTAATGCAAGCTGCTGGTCAAAATGTTCCAGACGTTAAGTATCACTTTGAGCTTAACCCAGAGCATAGCTTAGTGAAGAAGTTAGCGGATACGCAAGACGAAGAACTGTTCAATGAGTGGGTAGGCGTGTTGTTCGACCAAGCCGCGCTATCTGAACAAGGTAGTCTAAAAGACCCGTCTACGTTTGTTCAGAACTTGAACGCGCTGCTGATGAAGCTGGCGAAATAAGTCGATATAAACTTAGGTTTACAGTTAAAAACGGGCTTTACGCCCGTTTTTTTGTGTTTGTCACTACCTCGGTAAAGCTCGTGCAAAATAATGTGCTATATTTCTCAGCCTTTGTGGCTGCGCACGGCTTATGTTCTGGTCATTAATTGACTATAAGCTGAGCGTATATTCGCCATTAGTCGTAAGATTAGCCTCAGGGTACTGCTTATACTTGTCACTATTGTGCTGAATGTGTAAAGTGCCCGAAGTAAAAATTTTAAAAATCATAAGCGGAGAACGCACTCATGCGAATCATTCTTCTCGGCGCTCCTGGCGCGGGTAAGGGCACACAAGCTCAGTTCCTAATGGGCAAATACGGTATTCCACAAATCTCTACAGGCGATATGCTTCGCGCAGCGATAAAAGCTGGTACCGAACTTGGTTTGAAAGCTAAGCAGGTGATGGATGAAGGTAAGCTGGTTTCTGACGATATTATTATCGGCTTGGTGAAAGAGCGCATTGCAATGGACGATTGCAAAGACGGCTTTCTACTAGATGGCTTTCCTCGCACAATTCCGCAAGCAGATGCAATGAAAGAAGCAGGTGTAAAGGTTGACCACTGCATCGAGTTTGACGTTGCTGACGATGTTATAGTTGAGCGAATGGGTGGACGCAGAGTGCATCCAGCATCGGGTAGGGTTTACCACGTTGTATACAATCCACCAAAAGTGGAAGGTAAAGATGACGCAACTGGCGAAGATTTAATTGTTCGTGAAGACGACAAAGAAGAGACAGTTCGTAAGCGTCTTGCTATTTACCACGAACAAACAAAACCGCTGGTTAACTATTACTCAGCAGAGGCGGACGCAGGTAATTGTGAGTACCACAAGCTAGACGGCAACCGTCCGGTAGATGTGGTAAGTGCAGAACTTGAAGAGCGCTTAAGCTAGTTAGTGATTAAAAATTGAGGAAGGCCGCACAACGCGGCCTTTTTCATACGCGTTTTTTAACAGCCTGCGTATTCAAAGTACGTGCTTGATAGCATTTCGAGTTGAGTAGGGTTTCTCACCCCTAAGAAATGCTTAATAAACAGCTATACGTTGCTAAAATTCCTATGCTACCTTAGCGTCAGTATTCGTAAAAATAATTATAAAAAGTGGAGTTGAGATGGTTTTACCAATCACAGCCTTTTACGCCAGTTTACTCGGTATATGTTATCTGTATTTATCGTTTCTTGTTATCGGAGCTAGACGTCGACACAACGTAAGTTTAGGCGACGGTGGCCATGAAGATTTAGGGCGTTTATCCCGAGCTCATGGTAACTTTAGCGAATATGTTCCTATTACCCTCATCATGATCGCTTGTTTTGAAGCGAATACCGGTCAAGGGTGGGCTGTACATGCATTAGGAAGCGCTATTTTGTTTGGTAGGGTATTGCATGCTTACGGACTGGGAAGACACTCAGGCGTTAGCTGGCAGCGTTTTACAGGTATGATCCTTACTTTCCTAGCAATGCTGGTGACCGCCGTTGGTAATTTAGCGCTCATCCATTTCGGAATGTAGCGTTTAAAAGCCCTAGAAAAGCCTTAGAAAAGCGCTAAAAAAAAGCCCGCAAGCGGGCTTTTTTACGTTATTCATTTGACGTTGCATGCCTTAAAAGCTATTTATGACGCTCTTGTAATACGCTCAGCGCATCGTTAAGCGACATATCGCTCGCTTGTAACAGCACAGTTAGGTGGTATAACAAGTCAGCGGCTTCGTTTTTAAGCTCTTCTTTGTCGTGCACTGTTGCGGCTAACGCGGTCTCAACGCCTTCTTCACCCACTTTTTGCGCAATGCGCTTAATGCCTTTGTTATAAAGGCTGGCAGTGTAGCTGCTTTTAGGGTCAGCAGATTTACGAGATGCTAATACTCGCTCTAGGTCGGCTAAAAACGTAAACGCTGGGGTACTGCCTTCAAACCAGCAACTTTCCTTCCCTGTGTGGCAGGTAGGGCCGTTAGGATTTGCGAGAACCAGCAGCGAATCGCTATCGCAATCACAGGCTACACTCACTAAGTCGAGCGTATTACCCGATGTTTCACCTTTCATCCACAAACGCTTTTTGGAGCGGCTGAAGAAGGTTACTTTGCCGCTTTCGAGGGTTTTGGCTAAGGCGTCTTGGTCCATATAGCCTTGCATTAACACCTTGCCAGATAATGCATCTTGCACGATAGCTGGCAGAAGATTATCCATCTTCTCCCATGCCAAGGTATTGGTATTTTCACTTGTAATGATCATGGATTAATTCCTTCTGCCTGCGCTGTTAAGCCATGACGCTTGCGCATAGGGACGCCGTTGGCAGTTAGCTCTGCTTTCAACTCGTCTATATTGATAATGTTCTTGTGAAAGACCGAAGCCGCGAGCGCACCGTCAACGTCAGCTTGTTGGAATACATCAGTAAAATGTGAAATTTCACCGGCTCCGCCTGACGCTATTAAAGGCACATTGCAGGCTTCTCTTACGGCTTTTAACTGCTTAACATCGTAACCGTTGCGCACACCATCTTGGTTCATGCAGTTAAGCACTATTTCACCTGCACCGCGAGATTGCACTTCCTTTATCCAGTCAATCGTCTGCCACTGACTTTTTTGAGTACGACTTTCATCGCCGGTAAACTTATACACTTCGTATTGATTGGTATCTTGGTTGTAAAAGCTATCAATGCCAATTACCACACATTGTTGACCGTATACGTCGTGCAGTGCATTAATTAGCTCAGGGTTGTTTAAAGCGGGGGAGTTGATAGATATTTTGTCTGCGCCCATTTCAAGAATGCGGCCTGCATCTTCAATACTTTTAATACCACCAGCTACACAAAATGGGATATCAATTACTTGCGCAATACGGCTTACCCAGCTTTTATCAACAACGCGAGCATCAGAACTTGCTGTAATATCGTAAAAAACGAGTTCGTCGGCACCGGCTTTAGCGTATTGCTCTGCAAGTGGAACGATATCACCAATAATTTCGTGGTTTCTAAACTGAACGCCTTTAACAACTTTGCCGTCGCGAACGTCTAAGCAGGGGATTATGCGTTTTGCCAGCATGCAATTGCCTCCTTCACGGTAAATTTACCTTCAAGTAGAGCGCGCCCTAAAATAACGCCATCTACCTTGGTAGGCTTCAGCACTTCAATGTCATTTAGACTGCCAATACCGCCAGATGCCTGCCATTTAACATTTGGAAACTGCGCTGCCATTTCTTCATACAACTCTCTGTTTGCGCCTTGTAAGGTGCCGTCACGGCTTATGTCTGTGCATAAAACATGTTTAGCGCCAACAGTAGCGAAGTCGTTTAGCAAGCCCTCTAAGGCGACGCCCGAGTTTTCTTGCCAGCCATGAGTGGCAATAAGTTTTTCACCACTTTCGCTGATATTAATATCTAGTGCTAGCACGATGTGTTCAGGGCCATATTTTTCCACCCAAGACTTTACTAGTTCTGGCTGTTTTACCGCAAGCGAGCCTATCACCACTCGACTCACACCAGCTTCAAGAAGTTGTGCTACCTCGTCTTCAGAACGAATGCCGCCACCTGCTTGAAAGTTCATGCGCTTTGTATCAACCATGACTTTAATAAGTGCCAACTGTCGCTTGCTAGTATCTTTGGCACCCGTTAAATCCACAATATGAAGCCAGGTAGCGCCTTGGTCAGCGTAGTCATGTACCACGTCGATGGGGTCTAATTCATATTGGGTTTTTTGCTCGTAATCGCCTTGGTACAAACGAACTACGTGTCCGTCGATGAGATCAATTGCTGGAATTATCATTATAAGTTCACAAAGTTGGTAAGAAGTTGTGCGCCAGCCTCGCCGGAGCGCTCTGGGTGAAACTGCACGCCATAAAAATTGTTTTTATTGATGGCAGCAGAAAAAGCGTTGCCATACGTACAACTCGCCAGCGTATGCTCATACTCAGGTACAGCAAAACTGTGCACGAAATAGAAATAGGTATCTTGCGGAATGCCTTTGAATAAGCTCTCGTTGCTATGCGTTACCGTATTCCACCCCATGTGAGGAAGGCGCAAACCATTGGCCTCCATTCTAGCAACATGTCCAGGCATCAAGGATAAACAGCCGATGTCTTCGGTGCCTTGGAAACCACCTTCAGCACTGGTTTCAACCATAAGCTGCATGCCCAAGCAAACCCCTAATACGGGTTGAGTTAGCGATTGAAGAGTGCTCACCAAGCCTTTCTGTTTTATGCTCGCCATAGCTGCGCTGGCAGTTCCTACACCGGGCAAAAATACTTTATCTGCGCTGTTAATCACATTGATATCGTCAGATACATCTACTTCGACACCAAGACGTTCAAGGGCAAATCGCACAGACGAAATATTAGCGCAGCCCGTGTTTACAATAACAATTTTTTGCCGCTGGTTTGTGTTTACCACTGACATTACAGCGCTCCCTTGCTACTTGGCAACGCATCGCCTTTAAGCGCAATAGCTTGTCTAAGGGCGCGACCAAATACTTTAAATAAGCTTTCTACCTGGTGGTGCGCATTGCCTTCTGTGGTAGACAAGTGTAGCGATAATCCCATGCTTTGTGCTAAAGAGTAAAAGAAATGCGGCACCATCTCTGTAGCCATTTCACCTACCTGATCTCGGCTAAACTCTGCTTCAAACTTGAGGTGAGGGCGGTTAGAAATATCCATAATGCATTCGGCGCGACACTCATCCATAGGTAATGCAAACCCAAAGCGACCAATGCCACGTTTATCACCCAGTGCTTTTTTAAGCGCTTCACCAATAGCTAGCGCGGTATCTTCAACGCTGTGGTGATCGTCAATATGAAGGTCGCCATCAACAGACACGTTTAACTCAAACCCGCCGTGAACAGCGATTTGGTCAAGCATATGGTCAAAAAAACCAAGACCTGTGTGGATAGCAGATTTTTCCTGAGAATCTAAATCTACTCGCACTCTGATGTCGGTTTCAGACGTAGTACGTACCACTTCCGCAATACGCGATGAGGCTAAAATTGACTTTTGAACGTCATTCCAGTTAAGCGTTTCGCGATTATACTGTAAGCTTTTGATGCCCATGTTTTCACCAAGCTGTACGTCGGTAATTCTATCGCCAATGACATACGAGCGAGTGAAGTCAACACGGCCTTGCTGCAGGTAGTCTTTCACTAAGCCAAGCTTTGGCTTACGGCAGGTACAGTTATCTTCCTCAAAGTGGGGGCAAATAAGCACATCATCGAAAGTCACACCTTGGCTTTCGAATATCCCCATCATGGCGTTGTGGGCAATCTCAAAATCTTGTTGAGGGAAGCTCTCTGTGCCTAATCCATCTTGGTTTGACACCATAACGAGCTTAAAACCAGCTGCTTTAAGTTTTAACAACACAGGGATAACGTTGGGCTCGAAAACGAGTTTCTCTAAACTGTCTAACTGCTTATCTACGGGCGGCTCTTCAACTAGCGTACCGTCGCGGTCTATAAATAGTATGGCTTGCTGACTCATGCCGCGTCCTCATTATTTTTAAAGTCGTTAATTAACTGCATTAAGCGCTGGTTTTGTTCTTCCGTTCCTATGCTAACGCGTAAGCAATTTTGTAAATTTAGCTGTTTAGATTGGTCGCGAATAAGCATACCTTGGCTAACTAAGTACTGCATTAAAGCGGGCGCTTTCTCATCGCGAAACAGAATAAAATTAGCGCGTCTGTCGCCCAGTAGTTCAATGCCATCAACGGCTTGAAGGGCCTCTGCTAACGCTTCTTTTTCTCTATTAATGGTAGCCACTTGCAGTTCTAGTAACGTAAGCGACTCAGGAGACAGCGCTTTTGCTGCAATCTGTGCTACAGGTTCAGGAATTGGATAGGGCGCAATCACCTTTAATAGCGCCTGAATAACAGGTGCCTGAGCAAGGGTGAAACCACAGCGAAGCCCCGCCAACGCAAATGCCTTAGATAAGGTTCGTAGCACTACCAAATTAGGGTAATTGTTTATCTCATTTGCCCAAGTGCTATCCGCATCAAATTCAATATACGCTTCATCAACAACCACTAACGCTTTGTCGGCAAAGTGATTGAGCACGGCTTTTATATCCTTGCGGGCTACTGACGTGCCCGTTGGGTTATTGGGTGCGCAAATGAAAATAACGTTCACGTCGTCTTCAGCACATACCGCGTCGAGATTTAGACTGAAGTCGTCGTTAAGCGGTACTTTTTTAATGCCTACATCACAGGTTTCTGCGCTTATAGCATACATGCCGTAGGTTGGCGGACAGATAAGAACGTTGTCTTTACCTGGAGTACAAAAGGTACGAATAAGCAACTCAATACCTTCATCAGCACCGCGAGTCACAATAAGTTGCGACTTATCGATACTAGCGTAGCTCGCATAGCCGTTGACAACTGCGTCAGGCTGGCACGACGGATATCGGTTAAAGTTGCTGCTGTCTACGCTGTATTCATTGGCATAAGGCGACTCATTAGCATTAAGCCAGTCTTGACCACCAGAAAATAAACGACGTGCCGATTCGTAGGGCTTCAGCGGCACCAAGTTTTCATTTATCAAATTATCAATGAGCGCAGACATTAGGCGTCTCCTTGCTTGAGTGCTTGCATACGTAAGGCAACAGCCTGTTCATGGGCGTCTAAACCCTCCGCGGCAGCTAATGCCATAATAGCTGGACCCAAATTACGCATGCCATCAGCACTGAGCTCTTGAATAGTAAAACGACGCATAAAATCTAATAGGCCAAGGCTTGAGTAATTTTTAGCATATCCATAGGTTGGCAACACATGGTTGGTACCTGATGCGTAGTCACCGGCAGACTCAGGAGACCATGGGCCTAAAAAGATTGACCCAGCGTGTTTGATCTTCGGCAAATAATCTCGTGCATTCTCAATTTGAACAATGAGGTGCTCAGCCGCATAAGCATTGCTCGCTTCAATGGCTTGCTCAATGGTATCGGCTAAAATATAGCGCGCGTTTTCCATTGCAGGTCGAGCAATATCTGCACGAGATAGCGTGGCTAACTGACGTTCAACTGCCGCTTTCGCTTCCTCAATGAGGGTTTCGCTGTTTGATACCAAAATTGCCTGTGAGTCTGGGCCGTGCTCAGCTTGCGATAATAAGTCTGAAGCCACAAATTCAGGGTTGGCAAACTCATCGGCAAGCACTAGCACTTCAGAAGGACCTGCTGGCATATCAATAGCCGCGCCGTCTGCACGTTGACTAACCTGTTGCTTGGCTTCAGTAACAAAACTATTACCGGGACCAAATATTTTATCAACCTGAGGAATAGATTCAGTTCCCAGTGCCATTGCTGCAACCGCTTGTGCTCCGCCACACAAAAATACGTTGTCGATGCCACATTTTCTGGCTGCATACGCAATCTCAGGGGCTATTAACTGCTGCTTGTTTGGTGGTGTACACAGCAGTTTGTTTTTACAGCCCGCCACTAACGCTGGCACTCCTAGCATGAGTACCGTTGAGGGTAGCGGAGCACTGCCACCTGGAATATACAGTCCAACCGCGTCTAAAGCGGTAAAGCGCAATTCACAATGCACCCCTGGAGTCGTTGTTAGTGAGATATCACTGGGTTTTTGAGCTTCGTGAAACGTTTTGATGTTATTAAACGCTGTGTCGATAGCGTTTGCGACCTCAGGTGTTACCTGAGCCGCCAAAGCATCAATGTTTTCTTGAGAAAGCACAAGATCCGTTAACTCTGGGCAATCAAACTTGCGAGTGTAATCAAGAACAGCCTTATCGCCCTCTGCTTCAACTCGGGCAATAATTTCGGCCACGGTTTGTTTTAACTGCTGGCTATTGGCCATAGCCGGGCGCGCTAGCGCCTGTTTTTTCTCATTATTAGAAAGAGATGACCAAGTAATCATAATTGTCTGCCTTTAGCCCATCATTTTTTCTATGGGCATTACAAGAATAGAGCTACAACCAAGGGCTTTTAGTTTTTCCATGGTTTCCCAGAACAAGGTTTCTGTAGATACCACATGGATAGCCACTTGCTCTTCGTTGCCAGCAAGAGGAAGTACAGTTGGGTTTTCAGCACCTGGCAACAAGTTTTTCACTTGCTCTAGATACGCCTTAGGCGCGTGCAGCATAATATATTTGCTTTCTTTGGCTAGCAACACACCGTCTACGCGAGGCATCATACGATTGATCAATGCTTGCTTTTCTTCGCTCATTTCGCCGCCAACGCGTTTAATTAATACTGCTTTTGAACGAAATATTTCTTCTTTTTCCACTAAGCCATTTGCTTCTAGCGTTGCGCCCGTTGATACAAGGTCGCAAATAGCATCGGCAACACCAGCGCGAGGGGCAACTTCAACTGAGCCTGTAAGCATGACGGCTTTTGCGTTGATGCCTTTCTCTGCAAAATAGCGCTCTAATAAATACGGGTATGTTGTGGCAACTTCTTTGCCATTGAGTGATTCAACACCGCTGTATTCCATCTCGTTAGGCACAGCGATTGAAAGGCGGCAGCCACCGTAGTCTAGGCGACGAAGTGTTTCATATTCAAAAGGTTTACCAGCGGCTTTGCGTTCCAGCGACTTTTCTTCAAGTTCATTTTCACCGATAAAACCTAAGTCAACTACGCCGTCCATCACTAAGCCTGGAATATCGTCATCTCGCACGCGCAGTAAATCGATGGGTTCGTTAGTAGAATGCGCAATCAGCAGACGATCACGAATATTCAGTTTTATGCCGATAGCCTTAAGTAGTGCAATGCTATCATCGCTTAAGCGGCCTGATTTCTGTACGGCAATTCGAAGTCTTTTGCTGTTACTCATTAAAACGTTCCTTACACGTTGTGTGTTTACTTGTGATTGCACCTAAAACGAAAAACCCCCGGAAGTTTCCTTCCGAGGGCCGAGAATTCTTATCTGCGCCACTGGAAGGAGACATAGACCTTCCAGCACGAACCTGAAAGGTTATGCTATGTGGTGATGGTGATGTTTCGCAGCGCAATTGATCATATAAAAATTTTGATGTCCTGATTTCGAGCGGGTGAAACATTAGCGGTTTGAAGTAAGTTTTGCAAGGCTAAAGTGAACTCTTTGCTTACATAGCGTCTAAATTAATGTACATATAATAAAACGTTTAGTTCTGAATGCGTCTACCGTTAAAAACAGTTAATGTTCTGCAAGCCAGTTATCGCCACTGCGTCAGCTTGCAACAGTTAGCGTAATGGCCCAAAACTAGCCGAATATTTGCAATGGGAGCTACAACTATTATGAGTAACGACCTACTTTTTCCTATTTTGCCGCGCAATACTAAGATTGTTATAGAGGAAGACAAGCGCGTCAAAAAAGTTGAGAAATCAAAAAAGTCACAGCATCTTGCTGAAGATGATGGCGATCAGTTTGATGAAGTTAATCGTGCAGAGGCATTAGAGTATGCCACTAAACATCGTCACGAGAGCAAACAAAAAGGTAACAAAGATAATGATGAGGGAGGATTGAAGCACATCGACATAGATGTTTAATTTGCGTAGTCTAAGAAGCCTTCCAAGCCTTCCAAGCCTTCCATGGCTTTTTAACAAAGCTCTTTCTGCCTTGTTGTTAGTTAATATATTTAGCTAATCTATTTAATTAAGCTCTTTATCCACCCAAAACTTGGTGCCTTTTACAGTTGCTTGTAAAGCCAGGCCGCTTTCAGTCATGGTATAAACAGTTACATTACCTAAATAGCCCTCACCCTCAGCTGATGCGCCTTTGTTACCTGCTTTTGCTGCTGCATCTGCATTACCGCCAACTGTCCAGCCGTTTTCAATAAAGTACGACATCGCTTTTTGTGAATGGAACACCATCACAACTCGATAGTCTTTTGCACCAAGGCCAAATCCTACGCCGCCTTCTGCCATATTCATGTACGTCTTATTCCCTGTAACGTTGTTGTTTACAACGCCATAGCCGGTGCCTGCTGCAAAAAAGATAACGTTAACATTTGCATTGGTAAAAACCGCAAAACCTGCCGCATCTCTTATTTGAGAGCGGGTGTCTGGCTTTTCACTGTAAAGGCGAGTAAGGGCATTCTGCTGCATATCGAGAATCGCCTGTCTCTTTTCAGCTACAGTGCCATCACCCATTGAGGCGCAGGCGCTCACTAGTAATACCGTACTTGCTAAAACCAGATTTTTTAATAACTTGTCATAGGTCATGTCTTTTCTCCAAACCGATAGGCTGCTACCAGCGTCGTGTACGTGGCGCTTTCACGCGTATTTATGAACAAGGTGCTAATATTTATAAATGAGGTAGAAATAAGGCAGCACTTATTCGTACCATCCACCTCTTTATAATACACGGGCAGCAAAAAGCGGGCCGATTTGAAAATTTGGTTCTAAAGCGAGTTGTTAGCTTAGACGAATTCGCTACTCTATAATTCTATCTCTAACTCTAACGCGCCTGGATGATCAGTTTGTCCAACCATTTCCTCGTAAGGTGTATTTTGTCTAAGCCATACGTGTTCGAAGGTTTGAGTGTCGAAATGCTCTTTAATTTCGTTCAAGCAATGAAATGTCTTTGGTTGTTCGCTTCTATCTCGTACCAAAGCACGTGATGCCCCAATACCGGTGGATACCAGATAGTTACCGCCTTCTAACGATTCGATGTACAAGTTCATAGCAGAATTACTCCTTAACGTTACATAATGTTTAGTCGAAAAATCGGAAAAGTGATCATTAATAATGCTTCATCAATGAGTCGTTACCACCACTTGTTTCTACACATCAGTAATCCTAGGTTCACAAGCTCTTTAGAAAGTTTGTCTCTGTCTGTCTCGTTCAAAAAGCTTCCTACTTCACATTCTTTATCATCATCTTTTATGATGACCCGTGGTAAGCGCCCAAAATGGGTGTCTTGAATAAAGTAGAGGTAAGACGTCGCTTTTGCCATAACCGTGCGGGTGCCCTGAGAGGTGGTTACCTCAATCGTGGTTTCTCCTATTGTGATATCCTCCCATCGGTAAGTAGCGCGAGACGTTAAATACATGACAAGAGCTAATGCGAATACTTCAGCACCGGCGAATGGAAGAATGACCCAGGCGCCAACCACCGCCCAAGCAGTGGCTATTGAGCTTACAAAAAGTGCAAACACCATCATAAGAAACTTGGTTTGCTTCCAAGTTGCCGAACGGTTGGGCGTTACATGTATAATGGTGTCGTCATTTTGTGTCGATACTACTATCATAGCGAGGCTTCACACGTCACAGGGTTTCATGTAGCAGTGCTACATACTCTGATAAAAAATAAACGTGATGTCTTATACGTCTGAGTTTTAGAGTTTAGATTTAAAACTAGAACAAAATTTGTTCAGTGAGTTTGTGGCGATTAATCTTTGCCGCTGTTTTGTGACCATTTATTGCTCACTGAATTCGAGTTCTTCACCGCAGGAAGTATACATTTGCCAAGGTCTTTTCATCTCTCTCGTTTTACACATCAACACAGCGTTGTAATTTTGATTTTTTTCGCGTGGATAGCGCTTGTCTTTTCTCAAGATAACGCGTTAACGTTATGGCTAAACTATGGCTTTTTTAGCGCAGTTGGTGTTGTCGGCGCTATTTTTGCGAACTCCACAGGTGCTGGTGGTGGAGTTGTTTTCGTTCCTTTTTTTGCCTATCTGTCTTTTTCGCCAGAAAGTATTGTAGCCACCAGTTTTGCCATCCAATGCTGCGGCATGACTGCTGGTGCTATTACTTGGACGCGTTTTTTCAGAAAAGAACATAGAAACGACAGACAGTGGGCGGCATTACCAAGTGCGCTAATACTCTCTGTACCTCCCGCTATTTGTGGCGTTGTTTTTTCTCAATATTCTGAACACGGGCCTAAGCTCCTTTCTTATATCCTAGGAGGTCCCGACAACTTGCATTACGTATTCGGTATCTTCTCAATTATTTTGGCGATTGCAATAATCGCATCAATCCCGTTGATGAAGCGCGCTGTTTTTACTGAAGACATCGAGGGGCGAGATATTGTATTGCTGCCGGTTATCGGTTTTCTGGGAGGATGCGTAACCGTTTGGCTATCCATTGGCGTTGGTGAACTTGTTGCTGTTTATCTCATTATGCGAGGGTTTAATGTAACCCTGTCAATCGCCGTCGCGGTAATATTGTCGGCGTTAACAGTGTGGTCGGCCGTTCCCTTTCATGTCTTTATTAGTCATGCCATAGTATGGCCTGTGGTTTTATTTGCAGGCATGGGCGCAATCATCGGCGGAGTTGTTGCAAAGTATCTTGTATTGGCCTTTTCTAACCAAGCCTTAAAATTATTCTTTGGAGTATGGGTACTTCTGTTAGGCGTTACTAGCTTACCCATTTTTTAAAATCTCTATCTTTTCTACACTTTGCTTTTTTGGGAGTTAGTCTATGGAATTTGACGTAACACCTCGTTCTCTTTACCGCGTTAAGCAACCGAGTTGGTCTTCTCACGCTGTTATCTATCAAGTTAACACCCGCCAATTTAGCGCTAAGGGAACCTTTGTAGGAGTAACCGAAAGGCTCGAACATATCAAAGCCCTGGGTGCAGATATTATTTGGCTAATGCCTATTCACCCCATTGGACAGAAAAATAGAAAGGGAGAGTTAGGTAGTCCATATGCGGTTCGAGATTTTTTAGCGATTAATCCTGAATTTGGAAATAAAGAAGACTTAAAGCAACTGGTTGCAAAAGCGCATAGTCTAGATTTAAAAGTCATTTTAGACTGGGTACCTAATCACAGTGCGTGGGATAACCCCCTTGTCGACTCTCATCCTCATTGGTATGCCAAAGACTACAAGGGCGATTTTCGCCCATCGCCATGGTGGGATTGGTCTGACATTATTGAGTTTGATTATGCGCAACCTGACCTCAGGAATTACATGATAAAGGCTATGCGCTATTGGGTAGAGGAATTCGATTTTGATGGGTTTCGTTGCGATGTTGCAGGCTACATACCAAACGACTTTTGGCAGCAAGCCCGCCACGCCCTAGACTCAGTTAAGCCTGTTTTCTTGCTCGCTGAGTGGGAGAACAGAGATTTACACGAGAATGCCTTTAACATGACCTATGCGTGGAGCTGGAACGAAACGCTTCACGAACTTGCTCATGGTAGGTGCAGTCTTGATAGGTTGCGAAAATATTATTCTTGGAATGAAAGAGCATGGCCTCAAAGTGCCTACAGAATGACATTCGTGAGTAACCACGACAAAAATGCCTGGGACGGAACGCAGCGAGAACAATTCGGAGCGGCATTAGAAGCCTGTATTGTACTGTCTGTAATTGGAGAAGGGATGCCGCTCATTCACAATGGACAGGAGGCCGGAGAGTCGAAGCGCTTAGCGTTTTTTGAAAAAGATCCTATTGAATGGAAAGAGCACCCTATTGGCGATTTGTATAAATCTCTTATAAAACTGAAGAAGTCTAAATCATATTTAGGCAACGGTGAGTTTGGTGAACGCATGATCCAAGTTCCTAATTCATGCATGGAACAGGTATTTAGTTTTGTTCGAATGAACCAAGACGACAAAGTATTTGTGGTTATTAATTTCTCTGATAGGCCTGTAACGGTTAACTTTATCGAAAGTCTGCATGTTGGCACTTTGCAGCATTGGGAAAGAAACGAAAGCATGGAATTTTCGAGCGACACATCGTTAACGCTAAAGCCTTGGCAATTTGAGATATGGCATACCTAATTTAATTGCTTGGGTGTAACTGCTTTTGCGCAATAGGCTTTCTATGCCAACTTTGGCATAATGCGCTCCCTATCACTGCAATGCATCTGAAACGTGAAATAATGCCGACAATCAAAAACGTATTTTCATCCGATGGTCTTCTCGCTAAAACCATTAAGGGGTTTGTGCCACGAGAGGCACAAACCGACATGGCTAATGCGGTAAAGCACGCCATCGATACAACCGGCAGTTTGGTGGTTGAGGCCGGCACGGGAACTGGAAAAACGTTTGCTTACTTGGCGCCAGTATTGTTAAGCGGTGGTAAAGCCATAATCTCTACGGGGACTAAGAATCTTCAAGAACAGCTGTTTCACCGAGACTTGCCGCTTGTAAAAAAAGCACTCAGCAGTAAGAGAAAGACCGCATTGTTAAAGGGGCGGTCGAACTATTTATGTTTGCATCGTCTATCCCAGCATGGTGGTAATTCTACGTTAGTCGAGAAAGACGTTTTAGGTCAGCTGTCTGAGGTAAAACGCTGGTCTAGTACCACCAAAAGCGGTGATATGGGAGAGCTTAAATCGCTGCCAGAAGATGCAAGGGTGTTGCCTATGGTGACATCGACTGTTGATAATTGTTTGGGGCGAGAGTGCCCAGACTATGAAGAGTGCTACCTGGTAAAAGCGCGACGAAAAGCGTTGGAAGCAGACGTTATTGTGGTTAATCACCACCTTTTTTTCGCCGATATGGCACTTAAAGATACTGGTTTTGGCGAATTAATTCCCGAAGCGGATGCCATTGTTTTTGATGAGGCCCATCAGATCCCGGACATAGCCAGTGATTACTTTGGTGAGTCGCTATCTACACGTCAAATACAAGATATTGCCAAAGACATTACGCTTCTATTTAGAACCGTGCTAAAAGATGCAGGCCAGCTTGATAAGGCCGCCGACAAATGTCGTATGATCGCATCTGACTTGCGATTACTGTTTCCTCACGATCCTGAAAGAGGTAACTGGGCAGAAGCGCTTAATCGAGATGACGTGCGCCTGCAGGTGGGTAAACTCGCTGAGGCGCTTGGTGTGCTTTACGAAGTGTGTAAATTGCACATTGGGCGAGACAAAGACCTAGATAATATGTACGAGCGGGTCGTATCGACACGCGAGCAGCTCGACGCGCTTATCGACAACAAGCAAGAAAATGTCAGCTTATGGTATGAAACAACGCAGCGCCATATCGTTATGCACCTAACGCCATTATCAATAGCCGCAAAATTCAGACGTTTCGTTGAGTCTGTGCCGCGTGGGTGGGTTTTCACTTCGGCCACGCTTATGGTGAACGGCGGTTTTGAGCATTTTCAGCGCAGAATGGGGTTAGAAAATGCTAAAACGCTAGGGCTGGACAGCCCGTTTAACTACCCCGAGCAAGCCATGCTGTGTGTACCTCGCTACTTGCCCGAGCCCAGCAGTTACTCCATGCGAGAAACCTTACTCAATACGGCTAAGCGATTAATTAAAGCCAGCCGAGGTCGGTGCTTTTTATTATTCACCAGCCACGCTATGTTACGAGAAATCGCCGGTAAGTTGGAAGATGAAATTGATAACCCACTGCTGGTGCAAGGCACCACCACAAAGCAAGCCTTGTTAGATGCCTATTTAGCAGACGAAAAAGCGGTGTTAATGGGCACTGGCGCTTTTTGGGAAGGGGTGGATGTTCGCGGGAATGATTTGGTTTGTGTAATGATAGATAAGTTGCCATTTGCCTCGCCAGACGATCCTTTGCTGCAGGCTCGCATGGAGGATGTTAAAAAACGTGGCGCTAATCCATTTGGTGTAATTCAAATACCGCAGGCTGTTATTACCTTGAAACAGGGGGCAGGGCGCCTTATTCGCGACCCGACCGATAAAGGTGTCCTTGTTATTTGCGATAACCGTTTAGTGACCAAGCCCTACGCAAAAACGTTTTTAGGCAGCTTACCAGATATGAAACGCACTCGAAGCCTTGATGAAGTAGAGGCATTCTTAAGTGGCATTGATAAAGAATAATTACTGAGAATTACCATGAATATACTTGCTATTGATACAGCAACAGAAGCGTGTTCAGTCGCTCTTATCGTCGACAATACCGTATTTTCCCATTTTGAAGTATGCCCGCAGCAGCATAGCCAACGGCTACTCCCTATGATTGACAGTATTTTAAAAGAGTCGGAAGTAGAGCTATCTTCACTTGATATGTTGGCGTTTGGCAGAGGGCCTGGAAGCTTTACAGGCGTGAGGATCGCAACAGGCATGATTCAGGGGCTCGCGCTTGGCACAGGGCTAAAGGTAGCCGGTGTGAGCACGCTAAAAGCAATGGCGGTTGAAGTAGCGAAGCATGCTGACGAAAAAGTCGAAGAGAGACTTATTGCTGTAGCGTCAGATGCTCGAATGGGAGAAGTCTACTTCTCTGTTTACAAGCAAATGGGCACAACGGTAGAAGAAGTGATATCAGAGCGCGTTTGCCCTCCCAAGCAAGCTATAGAGCAACTGGAAATAGCCATACAAAGCACTAATTCTGAGATGCTTATCGCGGGTACGGGATGGTCTGCATATGACGATTTACACGCATGGGCTGAATCAAGTCGTTCTGTTAAGGCCAACGCAGACGTGACGCTGCCGAATGCCAAATATATGCTTGATGATGCAAAAGCCGCGGCTGACAAAAATTTGACCGCTCATGCCTCGAATGTTGAACCTGTCTACCTTCGAGACAAGGTAACGTGGAAGAAGCTTCCCGGCAGAGAATAAGCAGACAGGAGATACAGACAGAATAAGTAGAATAAAGTAATCGGCATTATGGGAACGAATTTTGCAAACACCTACTCTGTCATGAACATTAATTCAAATTTTGGCATTGCATCTTCAGATGCCACTCAAAGCAGGGTTTCAAAGCTTTCAAAAGACCCTCAACAAGACAGTAAAGGTCAAGGCGAACCGTCTCAAATTAAGGCGGTCGTTGTTGCGCCTGACGAACAAGGCACAAGCAACGCCAAGGCCTATCAAGATTTTACCAAAGAAGATAGAAATGCCTATTCTCAACAGGCCATTGCCTCATATCAGAGTTTCGAAAAGCAGCAACAGCGCGAATCGATTCAAGATATGTTTGGCGTTGATATATATGCGTAAGTTTTATTTAATGTTCGATTTTTGATTGAACTATTTCTGTCAATCACCTGTCCATAGCTTTACCACCGCAAAGGAAATTACTTCTTTGCAGACCCAAGTAACAGATGAATGAGTTTCGCGCGTTACATGCTTTCTCTCCCTTTAAATGTTTAGCAATTTGTAACAGAACTCTAGTGGTGGAAGCATCGTAATAATGCTAAGTTGATACCATAAAGTTAGGGTAAGCATTTGGCGTAGCGGTAATTTATGTTTGCCTAGAATATACTTCCTGTGGCTTTCAAGCAGGGGTTGTTGTTATGTGTTGTATGAAGGAGCGCGGTGATGTCTCGATATTTACTTTTACTAACAGTGTTCATGTTTGCAGGATGTGCAATGGTGCCAGACTCATTGGAAGTCCCTGAGGGAACTGAGTTGGTTTCATACTCTACCGCTGTTACCTCAGGCGCTAGCGCGCAGGGACAAAAAGCACGTTGGGGCGGTATTGTTGTAGGTGTTGAAAACAAGCCTAATAAAACGTTTATCGAACTTGCGCACTTCCCATTAAACCACTATGGCAAGCCTCGTAGTTCGGGCGAAACATCGGGCCGTTTCAAAGTGCAAATAGATGGTTTTGTCGATCCTATTGTATTTGAGGAAGGCCGGACCGCTACGTTCCTAGGTACGTTAGTAACGCCCACAACGGGAATGGTTGGTGAGCAGCCGTATATTTACCCCACTATCGCCGCAGACGATTATCACATGTGGCGCGACCGTGAAGTATATGATGTAAATACATTCTTTTTTAATTACCACACAGGTTGGTACTCACCTTTCTATGGCCTTCGAGGCCCATGGATTGGTGGCGGACCTTGGATTGGCGGTGGCGTATGGGGCAGTCCTTTTATGTTCCCACATTTCAATCGAACCCGCGTTATCCGTTACAGCAATGCGCCTAGGCGGGCTAAGGTTGTGAACATGAACCGCTCACGTCCGTCTACAACAAGTGGTTCGCGACGCTCTGCAATAACAGAGTCTAAAACACAGCAACACTAAAGACAGATAGAAAACAAAGGCGGCATTTAATTGCCGCTTTTTTATTTCATTAGTTTTTGACTTTGCAGATGGGCGGCACCTATTTGCCGCATTTACGCCGCATTTACGCCGCAATAGTGCGCAGTTGTATAGAAATAGTACCGCAGTAATAAGGAAAAACATGGTAGAAAAATCGTTTAACGCAGGTGCTGTTAAAATTGCCGCATTAGATAATCAAGGTGCTGGGCAGGTAGTCATTGGTCTTCATGGTTACTTAGACAACGCGGCGAGTATGCAGGCACTGGCTCCTCATCTGACGTCTTATCGCTATATTGCCATCGACTTGGCAGGGCACGGACATTCGTCCCACCGTCCGATAGGTGCCTATTATAATCAGGCTGATTATTTACAAGACCTACATGCGTTAATAGAGGATCAGGGGTTTAAAGACGTTATTCTTATCGGGCATTCATTGGGTGGTATTCTGGTTACTATGTACGCTGCTTTATTTCCCGAGAATGTGAAGGCTGTAGTTAGCATAGATGCCTGTGGTCCGCTAACGCAGAGTGAGGAAACTTCACAACAGCAGATGCGCGATGCGCTGCTTAGCCGCTTTAATAAAACTCAGAACAAAATGCTCAGCGCGCCTGCAAAAGTTAAACCAGCGGTGAAGTTGGAAGACGCAGTCACTGCTCGCTGTAAAATTTCTGATATGCAGCCTGAGCATGCACGCCAAATACTTGCGCGCAATATGACCAAAACCGATGATGGAACCACATCTTGGTGCAGCGACCCTATGTTGCGAACCAAAAGCGTACTTCGATTGACCGAGGCACAGGCCAAAAATCTGATGGAATCCATCTCATGTCCTATCCTGTTCATTGGTGCGTCTGATAGCTTTAAGAATTTGCCTCAGGTTTTTGAAAAACGAAAGGGGTGGTTTAAATCTGCGCAGTATGAGCAATTTGTAGGCGGTCATCATATTCATATGGAAAAAGTTAACGATGTAGGGAGTCGAATTGTTCAATTTGTTGAGCAAATGTAAATTGCAGCGTTTATTTTTTTTTACACTTCCTATACTATTCACAGGTTATCAGACCAGTTACATGGGCACGGCGTCTCTCGGGCTCAAATATTAGTATAAGAATAAAGTAAAGGAGGTTTTGGTGGAAAAAACCTGGCTTAAACATTACGACCCTCGCGTATCCGCAGAAATTGATGCCGACCGCTACGATTCTGTTGTCGACATTTTTGAACAGTCGGTGAAAAAATTTAAAGACAAAGAAGCCTTCATTAATATGGGGCACTCAATTACGTTTGGCGAGCTAGACACACTATCAGCCCAATTTGCCGCTTATCTGCAAGCAAGCGGATTAAAGCGCGGCGATGCCGTGGCGATAATGATGCCAAATCTTCTTCAATATCCTGTCGCCATGTTCGGTATTTTGCGAGCAGGTATGGTCGTTGTTAATGTTAACCCGCTTTACACAGCCAGAGAGCTTAAGCATCAGCTAAATGATGCCGATGCCAAAGCAATTGTAATAGTAGAAAACTTTGCGTGTACCCTTGAAGCAGTTATTGGCGACACGAAAGTGAAAGAGGTTTTCCTAACGGCGCTAGGCGATATGCTTCCTGCACCAAAACGTTGGGTAGTTAACGCCGTGGTAAAATACGTTAAAAAGATGGTGCCGTCTTTTAATCTGTCTGACACAACATCATTTATGTCAGCGGTGAAAAAAGGGCAGTCTTTAGAGTACAAACGCCCAAATATAGAAAGCTCAGACTTAGCTTTTTTACAATACACGGGTGGAACAACCGGCGTTTCGAAAGGCGCTATGTTAACTCATAGAAATATGGTGGCTAACTTAGAACAGGTGTCTGGCATACTTGAAACTGTGATTGAAGAAGGCAAGGACTTCGTAGTAACTGCGCTGCCGCTTTATCACATATTTGCGCTGCTAGCTAACTGCCTCATGTTTGTGAAATATGGCTGCCGCAACTTACTCATTACTAACCCAAGAGATATGCCTGCGTTTGTAAGTGAGTTGGGTAAATACCCGTTTACTATCTTACCTGGTGTTAACACGCTGTTTAACGGTCTTCTCAATACTCCGGGGTTCGACGAATTAGATTTTTCTAACTTTAAGTTCGGGCTTGGTGGCGGCATGGCAGTACAGCGCCCTGTTGCAGAGAAGTGGGAAAAGGTCACCGGTACTGTATTGCTAGAAGGTTACGGTTTAACTGAATGCTCGCCGGTTGTTGCGGTTAACCCGCCTCAAATAGACGCCTATAAAGGCGCTATTGGTATGCCTGTTCCTTCAACCGATATCAAGCTACTTGACGACGATGGCAACCCTGTGGAAAAAGGCGAGCCGGGCGAGATGTGGGTAAAAGGTCCTCAAGTAATGAAAGGGTACTTGAATAGACCCGAAGCGACTGAAGATATTTTAAAAGACGGCTGGTTAGCTACTGGTGACATTGCAACCGTAGACGACGAAGGTTATTTCTATATTGTTGACCGCAAAAAGGATATGATCCTAGTATCTGGTTTCAATGTGTTTCCAAATGAAATTGAAGAAGTTGCCGCTATGCATGAAAATGTTGTAGAGGCAGCTGCCGTAGGCGTTCCTCACGAAGTGAGCGGTGAAGTAGTTAAATTATTTGTTGTGCGCAACAATGATACACTGACCGAAAAAGAAGTAATTGCACATTGCCGTAGTCAGCTTACTGGCTACAAAGTACCTAAACATGTTGTCTTTAAAGACGACTTGCCGAAGACCAATGTGGGTAAAATACTGCGTCGAGAGCTTAGAGACTAAAGCCTTTGTTTTTAAAGCCGGCGTTAGCCGGCTTTTTTATTTATTATGCGAAAACATGCAATATCAATTAATTACAACGTATGAACAGTTAGTCGCGGTCTGCAATTTAGCTCAGCAGCAAAAAGCAGTGGCGCTAGATACAGAGTTTGTTCGCACTCGAACACTCACACCTCACCTTGGGCTAATTCAGCTTTACGATGGCGAGCAGCTTCTGCTAATCGATCCATTAGCCATAGACAACATGCAGCCTTTTATCGATTTACTTGAAAATAAGTCTGTGGTGAAAGTGTTGCACTCTTGCTCAGAAGATCTTGAAACGTTTCTCGTTGCCTTTAGTACCATTCCCGAGCCAGTGTTCGATACTCAGTTTGCTGCTAGTTTGTTGGATATGGGACCTAGTCTTGGCTATGCGCGTCTTGTCGAAATGATATGTGACGTCAGCCTCGACAAGGGAGAGTCTCGGACCGACTGGATTGCCAGGCCTCTGAGAGAATCTCAGCTAAGTTACGCGGCCAATGACGTATTGTATCTGCTACCTTGCTATCACGAGCTGGTGGGGAAAATAAAAGCAATTGGCAAGGAGCATTGGGTCTATCAAGAAATAGACCTCCTGGCGAACAAAAAGCGTGCTGAGATGCCGGCAGACTTTGCGTACTTGAGTATAAAAAACAACTGGCGACTCAACAGCGAACAGCTCACCGTGCTTCAAGCTCTAGCGTCTTGGCGTTTAACTACGGCTAGAAATAAAGATATCGCGCTAAACTTTGTGTTTAAAGAAGGGCATATGTTTGAAGCCGCTCAGCGCCTGCTGTCGAGCAAGTCTGAGTTGTCAAAAATCAACGGTGTAAATTACCAATCTGTGCGTCGCTATGGCGAAACCATTATTTCATTGATTGAAGAGGCGCGGGCTCGGTTTGCACAAACGCCGGTAAAATTGCGACTACCACAAGTCTTGCGGCTTATCGATATTCCTCAATATAAGAAAACGTTGGCTGATCTCAAAGCAATTAGCGAGCAGATTGCTCGGGAAAACGGCGTTAATAACGAAGTGGTTTCATCGAAGAAACAGTTAAACCAATTATTAAAATGGTATTGGTTCAGTGTTGATGATACTCGCGTTCAAGGGCTTAAACCCGACGTACTTTCAACATGGCGAGAGCCCCTGTTTTTGCCTAAAGTGAAAGCACTTTTAGGTGAGCTACCAGACAGATAATAAATTAAGAACATTCACGCTCGATTAGAAAAGAAGAGTATTTTTATGTTGTGTGCGGTTTACAAAACTCGAAAGAAGCAGGGCATGTACCTGTATGTTGTTAAGAAAGGCAATTTCGATGACGTGCCTGCGCCTTTATTAGAGCGCTTTGGTCACCCAGAACTTGTTACGTTATTGTCATTAGATAAACGGGATAAAGCAGCGGGCATTGATAAGAAAAAACTAGAAGAAGAATTAACCAGCAACGGTTTTTACCTGCAAATGCCGCCTAAGGAAGATGATTTATTGTCATCACATCGCGAAGCCCTTGGTTTGTCATCTACACCGGATGTAAAGTTTTAACATGCGCGTATTATTACTTTTGGTTGCGCTGATGTTCACCGCGACATCCTCTGCTTTTGCTGCGAGTGAGAGTGACTTTAACGCCTATGTAAAGAGTTTGAAAAATGAAGCTCTTGAACAAGGTTTCAGTTCGACTTTGCTGGATAGGGCTTTCAACGATATTACGTTTCGCCCTACAGCTGTCAAAGCTGACAAAAATCAGCCAGAAAAGAAAATTACCTTAGACGATTACATTGTATCTCGTGTGCCAGATTGGAAAGCTGAACAAGCAGTACAACAATACCTGTCTAATAAGGCACTTCTCGATAAAATTGGCGAAGAGTATGGTGTGCAGCCACGGTTTATCGTTGCGTTATGGGGCAATGAGTCCAATTTTGGTAAAATACAGGGCTCTTATAGCGTGCTTTCTGCTCTTGCGTCGCTAGCTTACGAAGGGCGAAGAGAAGCGCTGTTTAAAAAGAACTTTTTCGCTGCACTTACTATTTTAGACCAGGGCCATATTCCGATAGACTCTTTTAAGGGTTCTTGGGCTGGAGCAATGGGCCAGACGCAGTTTATGCCTTTATCCTTTTTAACCTATGCAGTCGATTATGATGGTGATGGTAAAAAAGATATTTGGGGCACTCCAGCAGATGTATTTGCCTCGATAGCAAATTACTTGTCCTCAGAAGGGTGGGATGACTCGGGCACGTGGGGGCGGCAGGTTCGTCTTACTCAAGACGTGCCCATTTCAGGCCTGTCAAAAACAAATATGCGACCGCTGTCTTACTGGCAAGAGCAAGGCGTGAGGCGATTCGACGGCTCAGATTTACCCAAGGTAGATGTTAAAGCGTCTTTGATTATGCCTGACGGCGAAAGTGGAAGAATTTATCTGGTGTACAACAACTTCCATACGCTAATGAAATGGAATCGTTCCTCTTATTTTGGTGTGTCTGTAGGGTATTTATCTGAGCGAATAAAGAGAGGCTATTAATGGCTTATCAACATAAACAAGAGTCTGGTGAGGCTATACCGCTTCCTGTCAATAAAGTGATGTGTATTGGTAGAAACTACCTAGACCATATCCAGGAAATGAATTCGGTTGTCTCCGAACAGCCATTGCTTTTTATGAAGCCTAAGGCATCAATGTGTCATATGTCTTCACCTATCGTAATACCCTCTGATAATGGTTCCTGTCATAACGAACTTGAAGTGGCGGTGTTGCTCAAAAATACCTTAAAAAACGCCACTGAGTCTGATGTTGCAAAGGCTATATGGGGTATTGGGTTAGGTTTAGATCTTACGTTAAGAGACATTCAGGCCTCGCTCAAAAAGCAAGGCCAGCCGTGGGAACGAGCAAAGGCTTTCGACAATAGTGCACCTTTGTCACCATTTGTGCCTATTGAGCAATTTGACGGTCTTGACGACTTGCGCTTTACCCTCGAAATTAATGGTGAAGTTCGTCAGCAAGGACACACAGCCTTAATGCTGCACAAGGTTATTCCTTTAATAGCGCATATGTCTTCTGTATTTACGCTAGACGCTGGCGACGTTATTTTAACTGGCACGCCAAAAGGTGTTGGACCGCTTTATGAAGGCGATACGGTTACAGCATCGCTTAGCGCTTATTTCTCTGTTCAAACAAAGGTTACTGCGTAATGTCGGCACCATTTTGGGAAACCAAATCACTTGAAGAAATGAACCAGTCAGAATGGGAGTCGTTGTGCGACGGGTGCGGTAAGTGCTGTTTACATAAATTTATTGATGATGAAGACGCACAGGAATACGCGCCTACAGACTTCATTAACGCCAACGAGCAAATTCATTACACCAATATCGTATGCTCGTACCTCAACACCAAAAAGTGCGAATGTACTGAGTACGAAAACCGCACAACGCTGGTTCCCGATTGCGTTAAACTAACTAAAGAGAATTTGAAAGACATATTCTTTATGCCCACAAGTTGCACTTACAGAAGATTGCACGAGGGAAGGGGAATGCCTTCTTGGCATCCTTTACTTAACAAGGGAAAGAAGCATGTTATGCATGCCAAAGGTATGTCTGTTCGCAATAAAACCGTATTCGAAACAGATGTAGATTTGAATGAGTTTGAAAATTACATTGCTATCTGGCCGTTAGAAGACCTCGACTAACTATCTGCTTAGAATATAACTTTTTGAACAATACTTTTTTAGAGCGCTCATATAAAAGCGCTTAAATTAAAACACTGAACTTGGAACACCTTAATGAGATACGAGCTTGGATGACAGCTTCAGGTGGGAATGTGCAGTTTAGTCGTTTACAAGTGCGTATAACAAAGCATCTCTGCCAAATACGCGCTTACGGCACAAGCCTTCTTTTATAGCGCCTATACGCTCTGCTACGCGCAAACTGGCTTTGTTGTTAGGCTCTACAAAACATTCAAGGCGATGTAAATTCATCTGCGAGAACGCCAGCTTTTTAAGTGCGTTGCATATTGCTGTAGCAAGGCCTTTTCCACAGGCATCCGGTCTCAGCCAATAGCCTAAGTTGGCGCTGAGATGGGCGTGGTGAATGTGGTTAATGATCCCCATCCCCAAACAGCGGTCTTCGTGGACCAATAAGTACGTAAGCCCATAACCGCTCTCTCTTGCTTTTTCCATATCATTTATGCACTGCTTCGAAAGTGCAGGCGTAACTGGACACACCGATGAGCCAAACCAAGGCTTAACATGTTGAATAGACTGCTGCCCAGCTTCGTACAGCATATCGCGATGCTTTAATGCAATACGCTGTATCGAGACAGGGCCTTGCTCTGTGTGAATAGGCGGCAAGCGAGAGGGGAGAATGGATAAATCAATCAAAAGGGCTTTTTATCCAATAGCCGACATGCAAATACAATCACAAAGGCTATGGCATAGACAGCAAAGATAATTTGCATCCATTCAGCCATTCCCATGGATAAAAACTGCCATGTATTTTCTAAGCAATCGCCTTCGGCGGCGAACACTGCAGGTATCCACTCATGCAGCTGCAGCCAGGAAGGGAAGTTCGGTACTATTTCGCAGCTGGCAAAAAACGGATTTGACGCATTTAAGATTTCTACGTGTTCTGTGGCAATTAAATAGCCCCACACCGCAGAAACGGCCCAGCCAGCAAAGCCGAGCATTCTGGTAAAGCCGTTATTGCTGATAAGCACAATAAGCGCCGCTAGCACAATGCCATACATTGCTGTGCGCTGATATATACACATTATACAGGGCTTTAACCCCATGGCGTATTGGAAGTACAGAGCGGCAACTTCAAGCGCCAAAGACGAAGCAAACAGCACAAGCCAAGAAGACTTGTGCTCTGCCCACCGGCTTATTCCGCTAATCACAGTGCGCATATATTAATGTCCTACCGCTTCACTGCCCACAGCTGTGGCGCTGTGGTGCTCTATCAAATGCATATCGTATAACCATGTTGTTGCGTCAGCTAAGCCAATATAGGTCGCTAACAAGCCTACAATTGTAAGAACTATGGTGTACGGCAGGGCCATCATCACCATTTTGCCGTACGACAAGCGCAGTAACGGGGCTATGGCAGAGGTTAGCAGGAATAAGAATGCAGCTTGTCCGTTTGGTGTGGCAACACTGGGCAAGTTAGTACCAGTGTTAATAGCTACTGCAAGCATATCGTACTGGTCTCGAGTTATTTGTCCTGCTTCCAGGGCTGCTGTTACTTCCGTGATGTATACAGAACCAACAAATACGTTGTCGCTAACCATCGACAGTGCACCATTAGCGAGATAGAACATCACCATTTGAGTTTCGCCCTCGAAAGAAAGCACCCAATGGATAACAGGCTGGAAAAGCCCTTGGTCAATAATAACGGCTACTACACCAAAGAACACAGCAAGAAGGGCGGTGAAAGGCAATGCCTCTTCAAACGCTTTACCAATGGCGTGCTCTTCAATAACGCCGCTCATTGAGGTTGCAAGAACAATAACCGATAAACCAATTAAACCAACAGAAGCCATATGTGTAGCTAGGCCCACAACAAGCCATACACCAATAAACGCTTGCACCAAAAGCTTGGCTTTTTCTCGCTTGCTGCGTCCTTCGTCCATATGATCATTGTAGTCTGCGAGGATCTGTCGAACCGCAACAGGTAACTTTGCACCATAGCTAAACAAGCCGGTTTTTTCTAAGAACACAGTTGTTAATAGGCCGAACACAAAAACAGGTAAAGACACTGGCGCCATTCGGATAAAGAATTCGACGAAATTCCAGCCCGCTTTATCGGCAATTATTAGGTTCTGTGGTTCACCCACCATGGTCATTACGCCGCCTAGCGCTGTACCTACCGCAGAATGCATCATTAGGTTGCGAAGAAAGGCTCTGAAGTCTTCTAAATCGTTGCTGCCTAAATCGTGCACTCCATCGTCACTGGTGTGGTCGTGGTCAGAATGAAATTCCTTGCCAGAGGCGACTTTGTGATAGATAGAGTAGAAACCAAGACCGACGCTAATAATAACGGCAACAACGGTTAAGGCATCGAGAAACGCGGATAAAAACGCAGACGCAAAAATGAATGAAAGAGACAGAATGAGCTTATTTTGGACCTTGATGACAAGTTTGGTGAATAAATACATCAAAAGGTCTTTCATAAAATAGATGCCCGCCACCATAAAGACCAACAGCAGCAGAACTTCTAGGTTAACCTCAATTTCGTGCATCATATGACCCGGCGTTGTCATACCTATGAACATAGCTTCAATAAGCAACAAGCCACCGGGCTGCAGTGGATAACACTTGAGTGCCATAGCAAGGGTAAAAATAAACTGAATTACCAGTGACCAGCCCGCAATGTATGGGTCCACCATAAATATGAAGGGGTTAGCAATGAGGAAGGCAATAATAGTTTTCTTATACCAATCGGGCGCGTGACCCAGGAAGTTCTTATAGATCGCCGCGATCATTGAGGTTTGCATGAGTTCCTGTTCCTTTTACAACAAAGCACGCATTTGTGCGCATCTTTACACTGTATGTTTGCGATTTATCGCGTTATCAAACTGTGGGTAGAACACTGGGTTCTTGCTCAAAAACAGTTTTATGGCTGTTATTATAGTCGGAATTTAAGCGTACATGATATTAACGTCTTGAGAAAGCAATTCACAGGTGTCTATAGACTAAAGTGACTGAAAACTTGTCGATTTTTTGGCTCTTCCCGTTAAATAGAAGGCAAACATCAGTTCGATTGACTGTTTTGTGAGCAAGTGGGTTGTGTCTATGATGCTTTTTAAGACACCGTCAAACACAGCGTTTGCGCAAAAGATATGTGCAGTGTCTCATTCGTGCACTACATACTTGCTCTAGGTGGTTGAGCCCGTGCATATTTCGTTGTGTAATTATGCAACCATCTGGTACAATCAGTTGTTAAATTTTATGAGCTTATGTGAACATGCAGGCGTTTAGTTATGATATATAAGGCGCAGAGTCCCGCTGGATTCGCCGAAGAATACATTGTTGAATCAATTTGGAGCGGCCGCTTTCCGCCAGGTACAATATTGCCTGCTGAAAGAGAGTTATCTGAGCTAATTGGTGTCACACGAACAACGTTGAGAGAAGTTTTGCAGCGACTTGCCAGAGATGGATGGCTGACAATTCAGCATGGTAAGCCCACAAAGGTTAATAACTTCTGGGAAACCTGCGGCTTAAATATCCTCGAAACACTCGCTCGCTTAGATCAAGAGGGTATTCCTGAGCTAGTAGATAACTTACTAGCGGCGAGAACAAATCTAAGTGCTGTCTTTATTCGAGGCGCTATACGCCACAATTCTCAAGCCTCTGCTGATATTATTGCACGCTACAAAAACGTGGAACAAGAAGGTTTAGCCTTCGCTCAGTTCGACTATCAAATGACTCACGATTTGGCGCTGGCTTCAAACAACAATGTCTTCGTACTCATGATGAATGGTTTCCGCGGTCTATATTCCCGCATTGGTGGCTATTTCTTTAGTTACCAGCCGGCTCGTGATATTGCTATGAAGTACTATGCCGATCTGCTAGAGGCGGCTGAAAGTGGGGACTACGACCGAGTACCCAATGTAGTAAGAAACTACGGTATTGAGAGTGGAAAGGTTTGGCAGCAAATTCGCCACGACATGCCTAATGACATCGTAGACTAAGGCAGGTTGAAAGAAATTATTGCTCTCTTTCGCGGTCAGCGCCGTTTAGTTACTTCAATTTAAAGCGTCGATGCATTGCGCCAATAATGTGTAGCGCCGATAATGTGTAGCGTCAGTGATGTATAGCGCTAAAGCATTGGACCAACAACAAGCGCCTTTTAATCGCGTTTCCCATTCAAATTTTGAATTAGTTTAATGGGCAACACGATTAAAAGGCGTTTTTTTTTGTTTTTAGTATGCGGTTTCTAATTGTTCTGCGTAAAGTTTAGTTATGGTGTTTAGTCACACCCACATTAAGCATTCATAGGAGCTCAAAATGACTACTACAGATACTATCAAAGGCAAAATCAACGACGCTGAAGAAATGGCGCGTAAAATTTGGTTAGCAGGTCTTGGCGCTTATGGAAAAAGCGTAGATGAAGCGCAGGGTCGTTACGACAAGCTAAGTGAAGAAGCAAGTAAGATGTTCGACGAGCTTGTTTCAAAGGGCGAGTCTTTAGAAGGCGATGCACGCAGCAAGTTTAAATCGACGACTAACGAAGTTGAAAACCGTGTTGCCGACGTACGTAAAAAGTTAGGTTTAGACGATGAGCCAGCAGACCAGCGTATTGATGAGTTGTCGGCAAAAATCGATGCACTTACCGAAGCTGTTGCTAAGCTTGCAGCAAATAAGTAAACCGGCGTCGATTTGCGCTTAACACTACATTGTTGCCCTTGCCGGTTTTTGCGCGCATTAATCAGCAAGGGCACGGTAAGTGCTAACCTCTCTAAAAGATTTGCGGTATAGGCAACAGTATTGTTTTAGGCTATACCGCAACTATCTTCTTTATCTCCCGTTCTAGGAGGCATTATGAGTAATAGAAGTACTGATACAAAGCAAACCACTGTGGTTAAAGCAGAAGTACAATCGCCGTCATCGACGCAAAAGCGTCCCGTGAAATCTCCTTCACCCTCTCCTTTAAAATCGTCTCCACTTTTCGGTTGGCTTTTTGCTGGCGCTGATATGATTACTGCCGAGCTAGATCAAGCCGCTGGAATTGTGAGTAAACAGATAGATAAAACACAGGAAGTGTTTCAACAGATGCAAACCAAAGGTGTTGAAGTTGAGGCGGATTTAAGACGAACTTTTAATCCTTTTATGTTTGTTGACGCTGCGCAAAATCTGGTTAAATCAACAACGGTATATACAATGCTTACCGGTGGTGAAAAGCATCAGCGCAAAACCGAGCAACTTGATGCGCTTTCTGCGAAAGTTGACTTGTTGGTAGAACAGGTTGCTCTTTTAGCAGCTAAAGAAGCCGCAGAGCAGGCATCGAAAAAAGCCACAGCTACCGCCAAACCAAAGACTGCCACAAGAGCAGCAAAAGCTACATCTAGTACCACATCAAAAGCAGCTTCGGCTAAAACAAGCTCTGAAGCATCAGCAGGTACAGAAGCTAAAAAGGCAGCGACAAAAAGACCAGCCGCTAGAAAAACAACGGCAAAGTCGACTTCTTCAACTAGCACTGCAAAAGCGACGGCGTCTAAAAATGCAAAAGCTGCTACTGCGCCAAAAACATCAGAAACGAAAGCGACTGTGGCGACTGTGAGTACAGCTAAGAAAAGCGATTAACGTATAAAGCAAACCATCAGGTTTGCTTTTTTTATGCGGTTTGTGAAACAGTTGGCCATCACGAGTAACTGAACCACAGGCGGGATATAACACTTAGGCACAACTTCTTACTAATATCTTTAGCCAATATCACTAGCAAATATCACTAACTAAGATTGCTTTCCAATATTGCTTACTAAAAGTTAAAGGCGGCTTCTCTCTGGGCCTATCTATTTAGCACTTGGCTATTTGCCACCTGGCTGTCTACCACCTGGCTGTCTACCACCTAGCTGTCTACCACTTGTCTTTTTAACAGCTAGTTATTTTTTGTCCACAAATTTTGATGCTTTTTAAATCCAAAGAAATCGTGTGGCTCCCAAAAGCTGGGCACCAACTCGTCTAGAGAGTTTTGCGTAAAGTTATTCGATAGCTGGGCCATTATCTCGCCTAATCTTGCCTCACCTAAACGCATCAACTTTTTCCTATTCGCAGGGAAGTACAAGTTGCGGCTTTTATCGATGACTTCCTGTGCCCCGCTAGTGACGAATTTCTGATTACGGGTGACAACTTTACAAATGGGCTCTGCTGGCTTGGCCGGATTAAGGCCTACAACAATAGCATATTCATATTGATTCTTTTCTTGGCCTTTCTCATTGGTGGGTATAAACGTGATACCAAACCCCTGAGGAAAGTAACCCACTAAATTTGTGAAATCTTGGGCCAGGTGTTTATTTAAACTGCCTTTTTTCGCAAGTTGTTCAATAAGCAGGTAGCCTTTTGGTAAATCAAGGCGGGTATAGTCAGATTTTGTTGATAGTACGATAGAGACATATATCTGAGGAATCTTAACTAATTCACCCAATCCTGTCTTAGATAAAAATGCGTCTTTAACAAGTTGCTGTAAAAACGATGATGCATCGCTGTGAACTTTGATAAAGCGGTCTCTCTCATCTTTAACATTACCGGTGTACTTAGGAATACCAAGTCCATCGGCTAAATACTTCATAGTGAAGTGATAGTTTATTTTTAATAAGTCTTTTCGCTGAGATTCGTCTAAAAGCCTAAATTCATCAAGATCACCATCTGGGCCTTTCAAAATAGTGAGGGCCGCTGAGCTTTGTAATCCAATATCTTGTAAAAGCGCGGCGGAAATTAATGGAATACCAAGCTCTGTTTTCCATTTATCTTTCCAATACTGGTCGTTTCTAAAGCGGGCAATTGCCTCTCGATATTTAGATAAATAAGAGTGCGCAATCGTATCGTGAGCAAGCAACCGATCGGCCAAGCGCAAAGTGAGCACCGCTTTATAAATAGGTTTGTAACGCTGATGTACACGGGCAAAATTACCGTCTGCACCGCGGGTAAGAAGCATTAACGTGCCTAAAAACTTGGCGCTAAGCTGCTGCGTTTCTGCCCATGTTTCTCCTTCGCAAAGAGAAATGATTTTTGAGCAAACAGCCTCTAATCGCTCTAAGCGCGCTAAACGCTCTTCTTCCAGTTTTTGGGTGTTATTTTTTATCTGTTGCGTGAGCTGACCCGCGAGAACCTCTTTGTCCTTTCT
Source organism: Alteromonas hispanica (assembly GCF_010500915.1). Lineage (GTDB taxonomy): Bacteria > Pseudomonadota > Gammaproteobacteria > Enterobacterales > Alteromonadaceae > Alteromonas > Alteromonas hispanica. The sequence continues at coordinate 32,810 of NZ_JAAAWP010000013.1, read as the reverse complement.
GTCTTTTAGTTTTAGAAGTTGGGCTTTTAAATCAGCGGTGTGCTGCTCAAGCGTTGTGGAAAGTGAAAAGTAGTGGCGAGCGTCTTCGAAAATTGAGCCAAAACCAGACTCCTGAGGATATACCAAGGAAAGCAGATGCTTTACTTGTTGAGTGTATATATTGTCGGGGTTTTGACTTTGTGCGCTCACCGTAGTCCTTTAATTTTACATTCGCCTCTGTTGTTGTGTGGGCCGTGTAGCAGTTATTGCGCAACGTGCCGTAACTCAAGGGCTTCTCGTTTCTTCAATTGTGCCAGATGATACCGCAATTTCTCGCTTATTTTGGTATTTCTTTCTATTACATGGAGTTGAGGCCAAGACGCTCGTTCGCCGCTGGTAATTAATTCATCCATACTTTCTAACGTTGGGTTTGCAAGTACTTTAGAAAGGTTACTAAGCTGACGTTTTGGCAATATGTTGATGTCTCCTACGTACTGCTGGTCAATTATGGATCGAACTTTGTGAATGGCAAGTTTTGCACTCTTATTGCCTACCATTTTTTCAATCATATCAATGGCAAATACGCTATTAGTTTTCGCTAGCTGCCCAATGTGGCGAGTGGTCATATCCCAAAGTGAATTTGCATCAATTCTGCGTGACGAGATAAAGGGCACTGCAAGCGGGTTTGTTTGACTAACTATACTGTGGTTCACACCATACAAACGTGCCAGCCGTTTAAACGGCAAATCAGCCATTAACGAGCCATCCGCAAACCGGCGGTTGGGTATATAGGGCACAATGTCACCAGAGGGGGTTTTCGCCTTAAGCTGTACTGGGCTAAACACAATAGGCACGGCACAAGAAGCGCGAACTGCTTGACTGATAATGGCATTTGGCGATGTTTTGGCATTTAACAAACGCGAGTGCTGATGTAAGTCGGCAGGTGACACCGTAATAGTGACGTGTCGGCCGGTCTTTTTAAATGCTTCTTCGAAGGTGGTTAAATCAAATAATTCAATGAGTGCATTTTCCAGCATAGAGCTATCGAAGAGACTGCCTTTTTTTAAACCCGCAAATGTTCGCCAGTGTTTAAACATTTCGTAAATGCGTTCTGAGTCGAGAGATTCTACTAATTCATCATGATTTCGTGTTGCAAGCATAGCGCCAATAATAGAGCCTGCACTTGCGCCAGAAATGACGGTAGGGAGTAATTTTTTTTCGTTCAGCGATTTAACCACGCCGGCGTGGAAAAAGCCGAGCCCAGCCCCGCCAGATAACATTAGGCAACTGCGGCCAAATGCATGGGCCGTCTCTTCAAAAAACGAAAGCTTTTCGTAAAAATCAACGTCGTCTTCATTCGCATTTACAATTTGCTCTAAAGTAAGCGAAACCTCGTTGATAAACTGCTCAATGAGTTTTTTTGTTCCTATTTTGCAGTAGCTCTGTAATACCGGGTTAGCAATATTACCTAAATTACCGTGAAGTCCCTCATGCAAAATCGACATTAATGCATGAACATCGCCTTTACCACGGGCTATTTGCAGACGCTGAACACGCTTTTGAATAAGTTTGTAATCATAGTATTCGCTTTCGTCTTGTGCTTTCCATTCATCTGCACCAGATAATGCATCGTGGGCTATGCAGGCAGCTTCATATTCTTCATAGCAACTTGCGTGCTCAATATCACGCTCTAGCTTTTTTAACTGTATATCGAATGCTGTCATGACAACCACCTATTAAATGCAAAGATCAGACGTTCAAGTGACAAATCTACTGACGCTCTTTTAGCAATATACAGTTTAGGTAGCAAAATTAGAATTCACTACCTAAGGTTGTATACGGAGGGCTGTAGATTTCTGTTTTGACGAAACTTTTTATCGAGATGTATTCTTTGATGCGGGTTATTTAAGAATAGCGCTGTTTGAGAAGGTATATTTAATATAGAAAACTTGTTTTCTATCAACAATTACCTTTAATTGCGTTTTTTACATTGACCAAATCATAAGCACTCAGTAGCCTGATGAGTAGAATAATAAATAGGAACATTTGTTCGCTGTATGGACTGGAATTTTCAAACCTTAAGTCTACTATCTATACCCCTGATTAGCGCGGTAGTTGGATGGGTGACGAACTATTTAGCCGTGAAGATGATGTTTTATCCCATTGAATTTGTTGGGATAAAGCCCTTTTTAGGTTGGCAGGGGCTGATTCCCGCAAAGCGTCGACAAATGGCTGAAATTGAAGTTGAACTGGTTCTTGGCAAATTACTAAGTGTCGAAGAGTTGGCTCAACGGTTAGATCCCGACGAGCTTACCAAAGCCATAGAGCGTCGACTGAGTCAGGTTATTCGCAAAGTAGTGAATAACGTTATGGCCGAATCTGCTCCGCAAATGTGGGCCGCATTGCCGGTTCAAGGGAAAGATTTAGTTTACCAACGTATCGAAAACGATATCCCTAATGTCGTTCACAAAATGGTTGATGACTTTCAACACAATGTCTCCGAAATTCTCGATATTAAAGAGCTAGTTGTAGAGCAACTGGTTAACTCTCCAGAACTTATCAACGAAATTTTTCTCACCGCTGGCAGCAAAGAGTTTCCCTTTATCGTGCGTTCAGGGCTGTACTTTGGCTTTTTATTCGGTTTACCCACCATGTTGTTATGGCACTTTTACCAAGCCTGGTGGATATTGCCACTAGGTGGTTTGCTTGTTGGATATGCCACCAATTGGATTGCAATCAAAATCATATTTGAACCAAAGCGTCCGCGAAAGATAGGGCCTTTCACCATTCAGGGAATGTTTTTAAAGCGTCAGAAAGAAGTGTCGGAGGTTTATTCTTCTATTATTGAAGACAAGCTTATTACGCCTAAAAATATCACCAACGTCATTCTTCATGGTTCAGGCTCGGCGCAGCTACTTGAGCTTATTGAACTTCATGTTAACGATGCAATTGAGCGCTACGTGGCTATTGCCCAACCTTATTTTGCACTTGGTGTGGGCTCAGAAAATTATCACAAGATGAAGGCGCTGGCGGTACAGCAAATTTTTGATAACTCAGAAAAGTATCTACTTTATGCCTATGATTATGCCAACGGGGCTATGCAGATAGGTCAGGATTTAAGCTTAAGAATGCAAGCACTCAGTGCTGAAGAATTTGAGGGGGTGCTGCGACCCGCCTATCAGCAAGACGAATGGAAGCTTATTGTCACCGGTGCACTGCTAGGAATGGCTGCGGGGTTTATGCAGCTCTATTTAGTGTTTTTATGAGACAAACATTGGCGTAGGTAAAAATGAAAACAGCACAGCGTATTTTGCTCACTGCTTTAGCGATGTTTAATGAGCATGGCGAAAACTCGGTAACGAGTGTCGACATTGCCATTGAGCTCGACATTAGCCCAGGCAACCTCTATTACCATTTTAAAGGGAAAGAGAGCATTGTAATAGCGCTGATGAAAATGCATGAGAAGCAAATGCAAACTCTGTTGACGAGGGAAAAGCTTGATACGCTAAATGCAGAAGAAATCATGTATTACCTGTATCTCCTCGTCGATAGCATTCATGTTTTTCGCTTTCTTTATAAAAGCCCAGCAGATTTGGCCGAAAAATACCCATCTATCGTAAAACGTCGACAGCACATTCTGGCTAACCTCAAGCGCCAAATTAGTTTCCTATTTACCTCGTTAGGCGAGAGAAAGGTTCTTGTTACTACTGAAGCTGATAGGGTGTTGCTTGTTGAACTTATCTTGCTGATCATTACACAGTCTTGCCAGTTCGATGAATTAAACAGTCATATGGACGACGAGGTTCAGCGCTTTCACGCGCTATCGCTTATGATGGTGAGTATTTTTCCTCGACTAGCATTGAATGAAAAAGAAAAAGCGCATTTGTTGAATATACTGCACTCTCACGACTTTGCGAGTGATATAAAAAGTGAGTCGCCACTTGATAGCTACAGCGGGAGTAAATAATGTCAAAAACGCTCAGTTTCTTAGATAAATCATTTTGGATTACTGAATCTGATGAAAATCCAAAACACGTAGCCTGCTTACAGCTATTGGCCTTGCCGGAAGGGGCTGACAAAAAAAGTTACGTGCCAAACTTATTCAAAGAAATTAAGAGTTATACCCGCGCTACTTCGCCTTTCAGCTGCACGGTAAAAACCTTTCTTGGCTACCCTATAGGCTTCAAGCCAGTGAAAACCTTGAACATGGATTATCATGTGCAAATTCATCGGGTCGCGAATGTGCAAAACAGAGAGGCTCTCGATGCGTTTGTTGCTCGCCTCCACGCCTCGCGCCTAGACCCGGATAAACCCCTATGGCAGTATCATTTTATTTTTGATGAAACCAGCGACACCTTCGCCATTTATGCCAGAGTACACCACATGTACGGCGACGGAACGACATTGGTGCGATGGTTTCAGTCTGGGTATGTATCGCATTCTAGCGAGGGTAAGTTTACTCCTATTTGGGCGGTAAAACGACTTCGAAATAAAAAGCGAGACCCAGTGAGTCTTGTGAAGCGATTGGTTGGCGTAGGTTATGCGCTAAAAACCGTATTCGACTTGTTTATTATCTTTTTGCGCATTTTCATGAAAATACTCAGGGTTAACCCACATTACATGCCGGTTCCCTTCACGGGTACAAAAACCATGTTAACTGGGCAGGTAAAGGCGGGTAGGGCAGTAGCCACAGTAGACTTAGACTTTAAACGGGTAAAGTCACTGGCTAGACGCACTCGCTCTACGGCGAATGAGGTATTATTGTGTGCATTTGATATCGGTGTTCACAAACTGCTTAAAGACCACGGGCAAGTCTTTAAGAAAGCATTGTTCACAAATATGCCGATTAATTTAAGAAAGCCGGGTGAAAAAACCACAGGAAACAAAATTGCCATTGTGCCAGTGAAGCTCGCCCACGGTGAAAACGATCCTTATCTTCGACTACGTCAAATAGTAGTGAATCATCGTATAGTAAAGCACGCAGCCCAGCATGCACGACCTTCTGCGTTTAGTAGTTACACCATTGCAATACAATCTCTTGCGTTAGTATTCGAATGGTTGAGGTTATCCAATGTGGTTAAACCCATTGCTAACATACTAATCTCTAATGTTCCTGGCCCTAAAGACACTCGATATTTGAAAGATGCAAAGCTTTTGGCCTGTTACCCCATATCCACAATGACACCAGGTGGCGGGGTAAACATCACCTTTATGACCTACGCAGATACTGCCAATGTTGGGTTGGTGTGTTGCAACAAGAATATAGAATCGCTGCAGCCACTTGCGCTATATGTGAAAGAGGCTTTTGATATGCTGGAGGCCAGCGTAGATAACCCCAGGCTAAATATTGACGACATTGGTGAGCATATCGATACTGTGCCCCTGTCTATTGTAAGCGACCATTAGTACTGGTTTATCTGAACTAAAGAAGTGTTGAATGTAGAAGATGCGCTTTAATCTTGGGGCGTGTTTTCAGTCTTTGTGAGGTAAAAGCGTAAGCGGTCGTTTTCTACTCTTACGCTTTTACCCACTTGGGCAAAAAGAGCTTCGCGCCAGTGAGATTTACGCATTGTGTGAGTCAAATTTGTGCCTTTTAGCTCTTCTTGAATAGCTTGGTTTATTTTGGGTTTATGGTAGTCCAGCACAGCTTGCTTTGAATCTGAGAGATAAAGCTTAAGATACTCAGTAGCCAAATCGGATGTGCCTACAGTAAATAGCGACATCGCAGAGCGTAATGACGACGTGACCAAGCTATTAATGCCCTGCGGGAAAAACGTGTTTAACACATATCGAGAGTCCTTCAGCAGTGCATAATCGTCGTTAATCAATGTAATGGTGTCTACGCATACATGGGTTAACAACACCGTTTTAGATATTTCATCATAGTCGGGCTTAGCGCTCACCACCACGACAAGGTGAGCACGATACAAGGTTGTGTTTGCGACATCGATATTAATAGTGGCAAGACACTGAAGTGCTATTCGGTTTGCTTCATTGTTAAAGCTGATTTCTCCTTCATGAATATTGACAGTCCCTGTACCGATGGGAATGTTTAGCGAAAAGCGGTGGGGAAAGAAATCAGATATCAATTCGTGCAGTTCGTCTTTAGTAAAATCGTCGTAGCGTAATTTGCCAAGCCTCACGAGCACTCTGGCAATCAAAAGCTTACAGCTATCCTTAATTGACAATGAGGCTGATTGACTTTCTAAAGATGACGGTGAAAGTGGCATAACAAAGACGTGGCTCTCAGGCAAAAGGTAGATAACACAACAAGACTATTACGTTTTGTGAAAGTTACAACATAAAACTTTCCCGAATGATAACTAATTTGCTAATCTGGTCTTACCACAACGTTTTGTTAACAATTAAACAAGTGCGAAAAAATAAACGCGTTAATCGCCTTATGAATTTTCGTTTTTGGAGCAGTGAATATGAGTGAAATGCAAGGCAAATATGACTACATCATTGTAGGTGGCGGCTCTGCGGGGGCTGTGTTAGCCACGCGGCTGTCTGAAAATCCTGCGCTTGATATTTTACTCATTGAAGCGGGCACGAAAGACACCAATCCTATGATCCACGTACCCTTTGGCATCTCCTTGCTAAGTCGCTTTGAGGGTATAGGCTGGGGCTATCATACCGCGCCTCAAAAAGAGATGTACGACCGCGAACTATTTTGGCCACGAGGAAAAACTCTGGGTGGCAGTAGCTCTGTTAATGCCATGTGTTACATACGCGGTCAGGCCGAAGATTACGACCGATGGGCCACCCAAGAAGGTGCTGCAGGATGGTCTTTTAATGACGTCCTGCCTTATTTTAAGCGATCGGAAAACTTCGAAGGCGGTGCTGATGAATATCACGGTACAGGTGGGCCTTTAAACGTGAGTAAGTTACGTCACACCGATGTACTGTCAGATGCCTTTGTTAACTCGGCGTCGTTTGGTGGTTACAGGCAGTTAGACGACTTCAACCGAGACGATAGAGAAGGGTTGGGTTATTACCACGTCACCCAAATTAATGGCCAGCGATGTTCCACGGCTAAGGGGTATTTGTCGCAGGCAAAACACCGCAATAACCTCACTGTTCTTACCAAGGTGGCTGCTGAAAAAGTGATATTGAAAGACAAGCGTGCCATAGGCGTACAGGTAAGAGAAAAAGGCACAGTCGCAAGGTATTACGCCAAAAGCGAAGTAGTTTTAAGCGGAGGCGCAATTAACTCACCGCAGCTACTAATGCTCTCGGGTATTGGCCCTAGAGTTGAACTGGAAGAGAAAGGAATTTATGTTCATCAGGATTTACCTGGTGTGGGTCAAAACTTACAAGACCACTTAGATGCTATTGTGCAATTTACCTGTGAAGCTCGTGAAGGTTACGCTGTGGCCGCGGGAGCCCTGCCAAAATATGTGAAAGCAACAGCAGAATACGCGCTGAAAAGGGACGGTATATTCTCATCTAACATTGCGGAGGCCGGCGGATTTTTACGCTCGTCTCAAGCAGAGGAATACCCAGACATACAGCTCCACTTCCTACCCGCCATTTTAAATGACCACGGCAGACAAGTGGCGTTTGGCTATGGCTATGGTCTTCACGTTTGTTGTTTGTACCCTAAAAGTCGAGGCACTATTTCGCTACAAAGCAATCACCCAGCAGACCACGCACTCATAGATCCTAACTACCTCAGTGCACCTGAAGATCAGCAGGTAATGATTGACGGCGTGAGAATAGCCAGAAAACTTTTAGCTGCGCCAGACTTTGAGAAGTTTAAAGGCAAAGAGCTCTATCCTGGTGAGGAGGCGCAAAGTGACGAAGACATTCTCGAGTTTCTGAGAGAGCGCGCCGAAACCATCTATCACCCTATCGGCACGTGTAAAATGGGAAGCGATGACGACGCCATGGCGGTGGTCGATTCTCAATTAAAAGTACGAGGTATAGAAGGGCTGAGGGTTGTGGATGCCTCGGTAATGCCTAGCTTAATAGGTGGCAATACAAACGCGCCTACTGTAATGATTGCAGAGCGCGCGGCCGATTTTATCAAAGCGGCGCACGAAGGGCAGCCGGTGCCTATTTCTGCTGCATAAACAGGTCTGCCGCGCAGTCACACATTTCTTGAATGTGGCTGCTGTCGGCATAAATACCGTCTATCAACAGCCGCGCTATTCCGTGCAGCGTACCCCACGTAACTTGTGCTAATCTAAGTGCGTCCTGGTTGTTGGGCAATAAGCCCTTTTCTTGCCAAAACTTGGTCATAGTGACCTGAAATTGAAAACAGGGAAACGCGACGTCTTTTAAGTCGCTGGTGGCCGCATTATTTTGCCAAATAGTGCGCCCGAACATCAGCTCATACATCTCAGGATTATCAACGGCATAACCGACGTATTCGCGAACGAATTCTCTAAAGCGCTCTTTTGGTGATTTCTCGTCTTGTTCAAAAATGCGCTTTGCGGCGGAATGCCAGTCGCTAAATCCCTTCGCAGCTATTGCGCTTAATAAAGCGCTTTTATCTTTAAAATGGTGATACGGGGCAGTGCGAGATACGCCCGCATCTTCCGCAAGTTTGCGCAAAGACAAACTGTCTACACCATGCTCTGCTAGGCGCTTTGCTGCCGCATGTAATAAGGCTGTTCGAAGATCGCCATGATGATAGGTTTGCGCCACACTCGTCATATTAAATTTTTTAATTCCGTGCTTTTAATTTTCAGGTTATTAGGTCTTAGTGACCTTGAATACAGTTTTATCTTGACAGTGTCAACATAGCCTTTTATCTTGACACTGTCTAGTTTGCAAAAATGTTAATAGGATTTTCACCATGGAGACACCGCAAACCATGAATTACTCTACACTAGAAATAAAATACGAAGGGTTTGTCGCACACATTGTGCTTAATCGACCCGAGGCGATGAACAGCATGAACCCTGCGTTTTGGACAGAGCTTCCCGCTGCGGTTCGAGCAATTGATGATGAAGCAAAAGCACGAGTCATTATTATATCTTCAACGGGCAAACACTTTTCTGCCGGTATGGACCTTGCGGTATTTCTTAACATGAAAGAAGACTTCAAAGGCGATCCATCGCGCCGAGCTGAGCGCATGAGAAGAACGGTAAAAATGCTGCAAGATAGCTTTACCGCTATTGAAGAGGCACGTATGCCCGTTATCGGCGCTGTGCAAGGTGGAGCAATTGGTGGCGCAGTAGATTTACTTAGTGCCTGTGACATGCGCTATTGCACCCAAGATGCTTTTTTCTCAATTAAAGAAACTCAGATTGGTATGACTGCCGATGTGGGCACCTTACAGCGCCTGCCTAAGTTGATACCGATTGGTATGGTGAAAGAGCTTGCCTACACAGGGCGTAATTTTGCGGCTCAAGAAGCCCAGCAGCTTGGTTTTATCAATGAAATATTCGATGACCACGAGCAAATGCTTAGCGCGGTAACCAAAGTTGCGCAACAAATTGCCGCTAACTCTCCGCTTGCGGTGTCTGGCACAAAAACAATGATCAACTATGCCACAGAGCATACGGTGTCGGAGAGTTTAGATTATATGGCCACCTGGCAAGCAGGCATGTTTCATATGGAAGATGTGTTCACTGCCATGGAAGCACAAAAAAAGCAGCAGCAACCAGAATTTCCGCCGCTACACAGCGCTGTTAAAAAAATAGCGCAGTAAAAACTAGCGCAATAAAACAAATGAAATTGTAGCGTCGACAGGCACAAATAATTATTAGTTCACATATGTCATGTAATAAATGGCATTAGACAAAACTTTAGGAATGAGCAATGAATCAGACCGTTACCGATCACACTGTGTATCCTCATCTATTTCGTCCTCTCGATTTAGGATTCACCCAATTAAAGAACCGCGTGATTATGGGCTCAATGCATACTGGCCTAGAAGAGCTGCCCGATGGGCATAAGCGTATGGCTGCATTTTACAGCGAGCGCGCCCGTGGTGGAGTAGGGCTTATTGTTACTGGCGGTATTGGCCCAAATGAAGAGGGCTCAACACACCCGTCTACGGTTCGCCTTGATACCGATGAGGCAGTAAAAAATCACAAGGAAGTGACAGATGCTGTTCATATAGCAGGTGGTAAAATTTGTATGCAAATATTGCATACTGGCCGCTACGCCTATGGCCCCAAATTAGTAGCACCCTCGGCGGTGCAGGCGCCTATTAATCCCTACAAGCCGAAAGCGCTTGAGCCTGACGAAATAGAAAAACAAATAAACGATTTTATTACTACAGCAACTCAAGCTCAGCGCGCTGGCTACGATGGTGTTGAGATAATGGGCTCTGAAGGATATTTTTTAAACCAGTTTATTGCTCGTAGAACAAATCACCGCGACGATGAATGGGGCGGAGAGTATGAAAATCGTATTCGCTTGCCAATTGAAGTAGTTCGCCGCGTGCGAGAAGCCGTAGGCGAAAACTTTATTATTATTTATCGTCTTTCGATGTTGGATTTAGTTGAAGGCGGCTCTACTTACGACGAAGTTGTTCAGCTCGGCAAAGAAATAGAAAAAGCCGGTGCCACCATAATTAACACAGGAATAGGTTGGCATGAAGCGCGAATTCCGACTATCGCCACTAAGGTTCCTCGAGCTGCCTTTACGTGGGTTTCCGCCAAGTTTCGCGCGGCATTATCTATTCCAATTATCACTTCAAACCGCATTAACACTCCCGAAGTGGCTGAAAGCGTGTTAGCTCGCGGTGATGCAGATATGGTGTCGATGGCTCGTCCATTCTTGGCCGATCCTGATTTTGTACGCAAAGCTCAGCAAAATAAAGCTGATGAGATTAATACCTGTATTGGGTGTAACCAAGCCTGCCTAGACCATGTGTTTAGTGGCAAGATGACAAGTTGCTTAGTTAACCCTAGGGCATGTCACGAACTTGAATTGAACATCAAGCCTGCAGAAAAGAAAAAGCGTGTTGCTGTGGTAGGCGCTGGTCCTGCTGGACTAGCTGCTGCGGTAACCTCGGCTCAGCGCGGCCACGACGTGGTTATTTACGACTCAGCCAGTGAAATTGGCGGGCAGTTTAATATTGCAAAACAAATTCCTGGTAAAGAAGAGTTTTATGAGACATTGCGCTACTTCGCTCGTCAAATAGAATTGCACGATAATATTACCTTAACACTCAATACCCGCGTAGATGCCTCGGTTCTAAACGATGAAGGTTTTGACGAGGTGTTGGTAGCAACGGGTATAAAGCCTAGAATGCCTGATATCCCGGGTATTGATAACAAAAAAGTACTTTCTTACATCGACGTGTTAAAAGATAAAAAACCGGTAGGGAATAAAGTTGCTATTATCGGCGCGGGTGGTATTGGCTTCGATACTGCTGAGTACCTCTCACACGGAAAAGAAACCCCGAGTCTGGATATTCCTGCATTTATGAAAGAGTGGGGCATTGATATGACCATGACCGCTCGTGCCGGTATTGAAGGTATGAAACCACAGCCAGAACCATCGCCGAGAGAGATATTTTTGTTGCAGCGCAAATCTTCGAAAGTGGGGCGTGGTCTAGGCAAAACTACCGGCTGGGCACATCGTGTGGGACTGCTGGCAAAAGGGGTAACTATGATACCTGGCGTTACCTACGATAAAATTGATGACGAAGGGCTTCATATTACGGTAGATGGCAATCAGCAAGTGCTGCCAGTAGACAATATCATTATATGCGCGGGTCAAGAGCCTCTGCGAGATATCGTAGAGGGCCTCTCTATGCCATATCACTTGGTAGGTGGAGCAGACGAAGCCCTAGAGCTAGACGCAAAACGCGCAATCGATCAGGGAACGCGAATTTGTGCTGAAGTGTAGCGTTTGAAACATACACAAGAGGAGCCGAAAGGCTCCTTTTGTAATTGAGGTGTTAATAAGCAAAAGGCATCCAATCTTTCCAAACCGCATCTAGCCCTTGCGCGGCTATCGATTTAATCACCTCATTCACCGATCTGTTATCATCAATATCAAATTGACTCAGTGCTTCGGAGGGCTCACTGTAGCCACCGGGCTGCGTTTGCGAAGCCGCCGACATACTGGTGACGCCCAAAGACAATGCTCCGTCTCTAAACCGCGCAGACTCCCGTGTTGAGAGTGACAGCTCAGCCTGTGGATTAAACAAACGATGTGCACAGATTAGTTGCAGTAGCTGCCGTTCGTCAGGAATTGCGTAGTGCTGTTGACCTGCGCCTCCCTCACAGCGTCTAAGGCGAGGAAATGAAATAGAGACACGACTACGCCAATAGGCCTGCTGTAAAAGCTGGCCGTGAAGGGCGGTCATTACGCTGTCAACTCGCCAGTCGCCAAGACCAAGTAAAGCGCCTATACCTATTTTATCTATTCCCGCGCGGCCAATGCGATCGGTGGTTTCTAACCGCCACAAGAAATCTTGTTTTTTTCCTCGCTGATGATATTTGGCATAGTGCTGAGGTGAATAAGTTTCCTGATACACCAGTACGCTGTCTAAACCGAGGTCCTTGAGCTTGCGGTAGTCATTTTCTTTAAGCGGCTGCACTTCCATCATGAGGTAGCTAATTTGGTGACGTATAGCGCGAAGAATGTCTTCAAAATAGCGAATGCCTACCTTTGTTTCGTGCTCTCCGGTAACTAACAAAACATGGTCGAACCCCATAGCTTTTATCGCATTTATTTCGTTCTGTGTTTCTTCAACGGTGAGCGTGGTGCGCTTAATTTTATTACTCATGGTGAAACCACAGTAAGTGCATTCATTAGCACACAGATTAGATAAATACAGCGGCACAAACAAGTTCATGGTGTTACCGAAACGATGACGTGTAAGCTGCTGCGATTGGGCCGCCATTTCCTCTAAGTATTGGGTTGCTGCAGGAGATACTAGCGCCATAAAGTCATCAATAGTTTTACTCTCTGCGGCCAACGCTACTTCAACATCTGCAGCGGTTTTACTATTGACTGACAGTGCAATGTGCGACAGGTCTTGCTGTAATAACTGCTCAGTAACACGCATTTAGCTCTCCAAAAATGATGTTAGAGGGCTGGTTGCCGCGCCAATATAGTGCGATTTACCCAGACCCGCTTCAAAAGCTTTTCGTCCGGTTTTTACTGCACAGGCAAAGGCCTCTGCCATTGCGACTGGGTTGCGGGCAGTGGCGATAGCCGTATTCACAAGTACTGCATCGACGCCAAGTTCCATCGCCGCCATGGCGTCACTTGGTCTACCGATACCGGCATCCACGATAACTGGCACGTTTGCTTGCTCAACAATAATGCGAATAAAGGGTTTAGTTTGTAATCCTTTATTGCTGCCTATTGGCGCACCTAGAGGCATAACCGCAGCACAACCGGCCTCTTCTAACCGTTTACATAATACTGGGTCTGCACCGCAGTAAGGTAAAACGTAAAAGCCTTTCTTTACCAAGATTTCAGCAGCTTTTAGGGTTTCAATAGGATCGGGAAGCAGGTAACGCTGGTCGGGGTGGATCTCCAACTTTATCCACTGCGAGCCGGTGGCTTCAAAGGCAAGCTCTGCGGCAAATACAGCTTCTTCTGCAGTTTTGGCTCCCGATGTATTGGGAAGTAGCGTTACACCCAACTTTTTTAAGTGAGTTAGCGTGTCGTCACTTTGAGTAGCTGTTATAACCCGTTTCATGGCAAGAGTAACTAAGTCACTGCCGGCAGCATGAATGGCATCGCGCATTGTGGTAGCGCTATTAAACTTGCCGGTGCCTGTTAACAAGCGGGATGAAAAATGATGATTTGCAAGTCTCAACATGGCTAGCCTCCTGCTACTAATGTGAATATATCAATTTGATCACCGTCTTTTAGGTGGGTGTTTGACCACTGACATCGGCTTACTATGGATTGATTGTAGGCAATGGCAGTTCCCTCTTGGCGTAATGCATCACGCATTACCAGCTCTAATAGTGTAATAGGGCTTAAATACGTCTTGTTCTCGCCGTTCACAACAAGCTCTATTCTTTGCCTGCTATTTTCTATGCTGATATGAGAGTCGCTGGTGTGATTCATTGGCATACCTCACAATTGGGTAACGGGGGTAAGTGGAATGAATTAGTGGTGCCATTGATGGCATTACCGACGATATATTCTCCCCACTGTATTTTGGTTAAATGCCTTTTTGCTAAAAAAAGTAGAGCTTGCGTTGCCTGATGACAGGCGGCCATACCAACAACGGGCCCCAAAATACCGTGGCTTGAGCAGTTCTCATCTACTTTTATTTGCGATACAAGACAGTGATAGCACCCGCAAGATGTCTCGCTATCACCGCATGGCAAATTTACAGACTGCCATGAAAGGCCGCTTGCGGCGGTGATAAATAATGGTATTTGAGCTTTCACACACGCTCGATTGATTTCCATTCTGGTACTTATGCTATCTGTACAGTCGATAACACAGGTTGCTGCAGAGACAATGTCGGGTAGGTTGGTTTCATCAGCAAATTGACTTTTAATCGCAAGGTTGACTGCGGGGTTTACTTTGTTTAGCTCGCAATGCAATGCCCGTGTTTTTAAATCACCTAAATATGTTTCATTAAAAGACGCTTGGCGGTGTAGGTTACTTACATCCACCACATCACCATCGACCAAAGTAAGGCTGCCTGCGCCAGCGCCTACACCAGCACCTACTAAAAAGCGAGCGACTAAACTGCCGAGTCCCCCAAGACCAATAACAACAGCATGAGCGTTAAAAAGGTTTTGCTGCCCATCCTCATCAATTTCTTCTAGCAAAAGCTGTCGACTGTAACGTCGAATATCATCCTTATTAAGCATAACCAGCCTCTTTATTGAGCGCGCTGTAAGCGTGAATTGGGTTGGTAGCTTTAGTAATAGCGCTCACCACCGCAATATGGGTTACCCCTGTATTCGCTACAGCCTTACACCGTGATATATCAATGCCCCCAATAGCAACGGTGGGGGTATCTGCGCACAATTGAACATATTGTTTCAACCGCGCTAACCCTTGAGGTTTTGAAGGCATCGTTTTGGTTTGAGTGGCAAAAATATGACCTAGCGCAATATAAGAAGGAGACAGGGCTTTTACTCTTTGAAGTTCGGCATAGCCATGGGTCGACACTCCCAATCGCAACCCTGCGTGACGAATTGCTTTAATATCCGCATCAAACAGATCTTCTTGCCCCAAGTGCACGCCAAACGCACCGTGCTCAATAGCGAGTTCCCAGTGATCGTTGATAAAAAGCTGACAAGACGTGCCCCTGGTTAAGGCTACGGCTTTTTTTATTTCTTCAGATATCCATGCTTGCCCTGAATCTTTTTTATCTGACTTTATTCGCAGCTGAATAATATTCACGCCAGTAGGCAACAGCCTTTCTATCCAGTCAGCGCTATCCACAACAGGGTAAATCCCTCTTTTAGGTGCAATGGGCACAAATGGCTCAAATGGCTCAAATGGAGAACTATGCTGATGACTTATTTCTCTCTCACCGTTCGCAGAGGTTTTAAACACACTATTTTTAAAGCACACCGTAGGGAATATGTCTGGGTTTGTAGGGAAGCCTACCGCTTTAGGATGGTGAAACTTATCCCGTTGTGATGTCGATACGTTTCGTACCTTTCTCACATAGGCATTGGCGAGGGTAAGCGCATCATTAACACAATAGTCCTTGGCATAAAAACCAGCAATGGCAGAAGCCAACAGGCAGCCTGTACCTCTAAGCTCTCCTGCATCGCACCGTGGCTGTGAAAACGAAACGTCTTCGGTCTGGGTAAAATACATATCTGTGGCATCACATTGCCAATCGGCATGACCCGCTTTTACAAAGACGCCTTTTAGTAAAGTTGCTTTTTCGGCCCCAGGATGTTCTGCAAGGTTGGAAGTTGCAAGCAAGGTTTTGGCGGCTTTTCTAGCATCATGGTGAGAACTTATGGTGCTTTGGTTACGAAAATACTGGCTGAGTGCTGCAAGCTCGCTAACGTTAGGCGTTACAATATCTGCCACATTGAGAAGTTGCACTATGGCTTCTTTGCTGAGCCTGCTGATGGTGCTCATGGATGAAGTTTGCAACACTGGGTCCCAGATTATAAAGGGGCGAGGCCCAGCCAATAATTCAATGCGGGCGCAAAGTGAAAATGCTTGTTCGTCGTTGGCAACAGCGCCTATTTTTATGCAGTGGGGCAACCCCTCACTTGCTAAAGCTTGCCATTGCTCGTTAATCACAGAGGGCGCCATAGGCGCTTGCGCCAGCATCTTGCTGTTCGATTGTGCGGTTACCTGAGTGACTATTACACAGCCGCGCACGCCCAGGTCACAGAGCGTAGCGAGGTCGCGGGTTACACCCGCACCTCCGCTAGAGTCTGTGCCGCCTACACACCATACAGTCGGTGCGTGTAATGGCGAGTTTGATGTCGAGTTAAATAAGGTCGATTCAGTCATTTAAAGGCCTACGGATTTGTCGGCACCGTGGTAAAGCTCTGCACCACTATCGTTAAATGCTTTAGCCATATCTTTCATGCCTTCTTTTTGCGCTTCAAGTGTTTCCTTTTTGGCGACCTCTCGCACTTCCTGTGATATTTTCATGCTGCAAAATTTAGGTCCACACATAGAGCAAAAATGCGCTACCTTGCCAGATGCCTGTGGTAACGTTTCATCGTGATAGGCTCTGGCAGTGTGCGGATCGAGGGCAAGATTAAATTGATCTTCCCATCTGAATTCGAAGCGCGCTTTCGACATGGCATTGTCTCGAATTTGAGCACCAGGATGACCTTTCGCTAAATCTGCAGCGTGAGCGGCAATTTTATAGGTGATAAGCCCCTGCTTTACGTCTTCTTTATTGGGCAGCCCTAGGTGCTCTTTGGGGGTCACATAGCAGAGCATGGCACAACCATACCAGCCAATCATTGCAGCACCTATGCCAGAGGTAATGTGGTCGTAACCTGGCGCTATGTCGGTAGTAAGCGGGCCTAGCGTATAAAAGGGGGCTTCATGGCAATGCGTGAGTTGCTCTTCCATATTGGCTTTAATCATGTGCATTGGCACGTGCCCTGGGCCTTCTATCATTACCTGTACGTCGTATTCCCAGGCAATTTTTGTCAACTCGCCTAGGGTGTGCAGCTCGGCAAATTGCGCCTCATCATTGGCATCGGCAACACTCCCAGGCCTAAGGCCATCGCCAAGAGAAAGCGACACATCGTATTGGGCGCAAATTTCGCAGATCTCGCGAAAGTGTTCATATAAAAAGCTTTCATGATGGTGACTTAAACACCATTTAGCCATAATAGAGCCGCCGCGAGACACAATGCCGGTAACCCGTTTTGCCGTCATCGGCACATATTCAAGCAGTACGCCGGCGTGAATAGTGAAGTAGTCTACGCCTTGCTCAGCCTGCTCAATAAGCGTGTCTTTAAATACCTCCCAAGTAAGTGCTTCTGCTACACCATTTACCTTCTCCAAAGCCTGATAAATTGGTACCGTGCCGAGAGGAACCGGACTGTTGCGAAGCAACCATTCTCTCGTTTCGTGAATGTTTCTACCTGTTGATAAATCCATAATGGTATCTGCGCCCCATCGGGTAGACCAAACCAACTTTTCGACCTCTTCTTCAATAGACGAAGTCACCGCAGAATTGCCGATGTTGGCGTTTATTTTAACTAAAAAATTGCGGCCAATAATCATGGGCTCCAGCTCTGGGTGATTGATATTGCACGGTATAATTGCCCGTCCAGCCGCCACTTCCTGGCGCACAAATTCCGGTGTTATTACTTCGGGTAGGCTTGCTCCAAAGCTTTCGCCTTGGTGTTGTTGGGTTAAATCGTCATGCTGAATGGACGAGCGGCCCATATTTTCTCGAATGGCTATGTATTCCATTTCTGGGGTAATGATCCCTTGCCGAGCGTAGTGAAGTTGGGTCACGTTTTTTTGTGACTTAGCCCGCCGCGGTTTTCTGCTGCGCAAAAACCTAAAGTCTTCAGCAAACACATCTGCCTCTCGCTCCTTCGCAAAAGAAGAGGTAACACCATCTAACTCTTCAGTATCGTTGCGCTGCTGTATCCATGGCGAACGCATTGGAGATAGCCCTCTTTGCACATCAATGGTTTCCAGCGGATCGCCGTAAGGTCCTGAAGTGTCATAAACTGGAATAGGAGGGTTTGGTTCATGCAGCGGGTTTTGCTCTGTACCGCCAATTAAACTGTCATGCTGATGAATAAGGCGCATAGCAACTTTTATATCGTTGCTGGTTCCTAGTTCGTAATGACGAGTAGAGTTTGGGTAAGCCTCACCGGCTAATTCATTGATAAAGTGTTGCGCTTGTTGGCGCTGTTCGCGTCGTGTCGACATAGCATTTAGGCCCTTTTGAGTTGGCGTTAGGTAAAATGCTTGTCAGGAGTGAAAAGAAAAATGAAGTGCAGAGCATGATGCAAAACACGCGTGCCGATTAAGTTTAAAACTAAATGCGATTGACAGGGTAAGACATCAAACCCGTATCAATTTTATTGTGAACATCCTTTCAATAAAGCCTGTTCAAACGCAAAAAAGTGTTAAAGCACGATACAACATTTATTCTTGTTCCCTTCGCAGGTATTAGCCTGATCAGGTTCTACGGATCCCGCTTTCGCAGTCTCAGCTTACTGGATAACCAGTGAAGCACTCCGACAAGTAACTTGCCGAATACTATATATTCATCGTGTACCGAATTACAACCTTTGTCTTTTTTTAACTGCTGGCATGGCTAAAAAAGACATTTTTTTATGTTTTTACAGAGTTGCTGCATTACACTGAATCTCGTCAATTTTTCAGCGCGAATGTCAAAAAAGGCGTGGTATGGATACTTTTATCGCAACATTACCCATCATAGTGCTAGTTTGGAGCATGACAAAAGAGCGACCATGGCCAGCTCATATAGCATTGCCATTAACGGCATTATTCATTGGCTTTCTGCAGCTATTCTACTTTCAGGGTAGAGCACCAGAATTAGCAGCAAACACAATTGCAGGTTTACTTTCAGTGTTAACACCACTGTCGATAGTAGCGGGCGCTATCCTGCTAAACAGTATACTTGTTCGTTCAGGCTCGCAGGAAAAACTAAGACACTACTTAGAAAGTGTCAGTAGCAATAAAGTGGCGCAACTTATGATTATTGGTTGGGCATTGACTTTTATGCTTGAGGGAGCGTCTGGTTTTGGCACGCCGGCGGCCATTGCTGCGCCTATTTTGGTAGGATTGGGTTTTCCCGCTCTGCGTGTTGCACTTCTCACGCTCGTTATGAATACCATTCCAGTCTCGTTTGGTGCTGTTGGCACGCCCACTTGGTTCGGCTTTGAGGCGCTCAACTTAAGTGAGGAAACATTATTAGAAGTATCCTCTCTCACTGCCTTCATTCATTTTGTCGCAGGTTTTTTTATTCCCTTACTGGCGCTTAAATTCGTAGTGGGGTGGCGCGATATTCGGGCTAATGCAGTATTTATTTTTATCAGTGTTTTAAGTTGTACTGTGCCTTACCTTTTGTTGGCTCAAGTAAACTATGAATTCCCTGCCTTAATTGGCGGTGTAATTGGACTTTCCCTGTCGATTGCCTTTGCAAAATTTGGAGTGGGGCTTAAACGTGTAAATTATACCAGTACGAATCTGAAAAAAGAGAGCTCATTGGAAAATATTGTAGTGGGTCTATCTCCATTTATTATCATGATCGTTATTCTCGTAATAACGCGTGTGCAGCAGCTAGGGGTAAAACCGCTTTTAAATAACACCGAAGTTTGGTTTCAGCTCTTTGACATTGAAGTAAGTAAAGCCCTCATTGTTAGCTGGAATGACATTCTTGGTACTACTATCAGCTGGTCTTATAAAACCCTGTATGTTCCAGCGCTTATTCCTTTTATTGTTACCATTGTCCTGTTAATTCCTTTTTTAAAAGTGAGTTTTTTTGAGCTTCGCCATGCAGTTTCCGAAACGGGAGAGCGCATCAAGCATCCCGCTATTGCCCTTGTTGGAGCGCTTATTATGATTAATTTTATGATGCAAGGGGGTGAATCATCGCCCATGTTTATCATTGCTAATAACTTAGCTGACGCGACAGGAGAAAATTGGCTTTATGTAGCGTCGTTACTTGGTGCGTTAGGTTCATTTTTCTCTGGGTCTGCAACAGTTTCAAATCTTACCTTTGGTGGTATTCAATATGGTATCGCTGAACAGGCGCAACTGTCGGTCCCGCTGGTTTTGTCATTACAATCTGTTGGGGCTGCAATGGGAAATATGGTGTGTATTAATAATATTATTGCGGTTTCAGCAATTTTGGGGATAAATAACCAGGAAGGAAAAATGATTAAGCAAACGATAAAGCCAATGCTAGTATTCGCGTTAGTTGCGGGAATATTGTCTCAGATTATGCCATAGGCTAGAGTAATTAGACGCAGCTATTTGTTTTCTCTTAGGTTTAAAAGCAATATGTCTTCTTGAGGGAGAATAGAAAAATCGAATTCACCAAGAACATTCATACCTAAAAGTCCGTCGGCATCAGGCAGCGCCTCCTCTGGAAGTACAATGGCTGAAACATCGTTAAATGTGTAGCCTGCAAAGGTAAATTTTGGAATTTTTACAAGCTGAGCTTCCACACTTCCCGCTGCTGTCTGAACGTTAAATATACCAATAAATGTCAGGTTTCTCATTTTGCCTAAACGGGCAAATAAGCGTGACGAAATGGCAGTCGTGCTAGCCCCAGTATCTAGGATCATCGATGCGCGTTGATTAAGTGCAATGGCTTCAACGCGATATTGATTGCCTATTCGCTCGAGCGCGACTTGAATATCGTCTGCGCTATCAGAAAAGGTGTTGGTAGTGTTTGTTTCATCATCATTAGCGTCTGTATTTGCTGTTTGTTGTGCGTACGCCATATCGCGAATAGCCTGTGCATCGTGATCATTAAAGGGTAGGGCAGCGAGTACGTCCTCCATTAGTGTCATTTTTTCCTGATGCGCATAGGCGGTAGCCAAATTAAGCGTGAATTCCTTATTGTCTGGCTGGCGTTGAAATAGCGGCTCGTTGAGCTTGGCGACAAGTTCCCACTGGTGATTTTTTTGAAGCTGAGCTTGCGCTTGGTTGTACAGGTTTTCTACTTTCTGCTGAATTTTTTTCAAGGCACTTAGGGATAACGGCAGCTCAGCTAAATCGTAATAATTAATTAGCGCTGTAGGTAAAGGCTTCGTGCGCTCTACGAGCTCTGCTTCAAGAAGCAACAGAGGTTCGCTTAAGGGCGATAACTTTAGCTGGTTATTAATTTCTACCGCCAGCTGACTATAGTAACCCGCTTCAAGCATTGCAGTTAACGCTTTGAGTGAGGGCGTTTGCGCATCAGCCATTAGCTCCGTGCTTTTAGGGTTATACTGGGTAGGGTTTTTATTGCAGTTTGCGCTGCCACCTTTACCAGCACCGCACACGCTATCACCCACGGAGTTTGTATTCGATTCATTGCCCGTTGATGAGCTAGTATAGCCGCTTTTAACAGAGCCGCCCTCTGCATAGCTTGAAAGACGCTGCCACAAGTATATGTTTGTTACCAGCGAGGCGCTGAGTAACGCTATAACAACTACTATCAGAATGCGATTCATTCAAACTACTCAAAAACTAACTACGAATGTGTGCATATTATCGCTCGCGTTTTTCTGCAGGTAATTCAATACACGCCTCGCCATAGGCTTTTATAAATTGAGCCGGCATTCGTTTTGGCGCGCCTGTGCCTAAACTGACACATACAAACTGGGTAAGCGCATCAAACACCGTTTTTTTGCGCTTAGGGCAAATAAATTGGAACTGTCTAGAAAGCGTAAGTTTATTATCGCATTTCACTATCCATGTGGCGCATTGTAAGGTGTCATTCAAGTGCGCAGGAAGATGATAATTCAACTCATGACGTCTAATTACCATGCCTCGATTAAGTGTTTGGTAATCTGTAAATTGAAGTCCTAACGCATTAGAGTGAGCCCATGCCAATTTCTCTAATTGTGCCAAGTAGGCCACATTATTAACGTGGTTGTAATGGTCAATATGTGTCGCATCAATATGCCAGTCTTGAATGAATGGCTTATCGTACATCCAATCAATAGCGTGTTCTTTCAAACAAAATTCCTTGTTAAACCTGTTATTGCTAATGGCCTGCCGTTTACGGCTGTAATGGCACATTGGGAAGCGGATTATCTTCTGGCAGCTGAGTAGTTTCGCTCAGTAAGATTTCCATAAGTTGCGTTTCACGCTTCAATACCGGTTGAATAAAGCTTTGCACGTCACCAATGGCTTTGAAAGAGTTGAATCCTCGTTCCAAAAACTCATGCAGTGCAAGTAACCCCGCCATTTTTGCTGGGCGACGAGAAAGTGAAATAAGCATACCAATACCCCGCACTTTGATAACGTCGGCAAGCTGATCGCCTAGGTGCGATATAATATTTATCTGCTTCTCGCGATCTGCCTTTCTTCCAACATGCCGATATGCCATTGCATAGGTGTCTTTATTAATTGGCTCGTTTGGAAAATGAGCATGTAGATACTGGGCTAGCTCCATATCTAAGTCGAAAGAGAGCGCGTTCAGAGAAAGTGCATCATTCATCGCATTCATGGCTTTTTCGGGCAGTACTTTTGCCAACTTGGGTATTACGCGCACTAAATCTGCATCGCGCTGGCTAAAGTCTTTAGGCCCGTAAAGCTCTTCAACGAAAAACGCCATCGCCTTCTGGTAGCGCTTTTGCTGGGCCAAATCATCGTGGCTCACTAATAATCGCTGACACTGCCAGTCTTGGAGTTGATGCACAAGAGGCATAATATTCAGTTTGTTTGCCAAGTCACGTTGAGCATTAACGCGATGAATATGTTTAATGATGTCTTGTGCCAAGCTTTTTCACCCCATGTTTTTGATAAGTGAATAAATTCGTAAAGCTAGATTGACTCATGCGAGCCTAGCTTTCAAGTGAGAAGTCACCTCTTTGCTGATATAATCTGCGCCAAATTAATTCTGTGACGATGCTTGCGCAACACTAGGTAGGCTTGTTTTATCCAGCATACTCAGTGCGTGGCTCGCACCAACGTCGGTTAAGTATTACGAACTCAAATGGACATTAATCATCAGCACACAGAACATAGCGATGGTAGCGTTAAAGATAGCAATGAAAAAGCCAGCGTTTTAACACTGATCGCGCTATTTAATCGCACGTTTGTCGACTACAACACGCGGCTTGTTTTGGGTGACGATGAACCCATTTACTTACCGGCGAGTAAGCACTGTGATCATCATCAAATAGTTTTTGCCCACGGTTTCTTTTCTAGTGCGCTGCACGAAGTTGCTCATTGGTGTATTGCAGGAGAAAAGCGCAGGTTGATGGAAGATTATGGTTATTGGTATTGCCCAGACGGTAGAGACGAGCAGCAGCAAGCCAAGTTTGAAAAGGTAGAAATAAAGCCCCAAGCCATTGAGTGGGCGTTTACCGAAGCAGCAGGGCGGCAATTTCAAGTTAGTACAGATAACCTGAATGGTGCAGAGCCAGATCGAGAAGGCTTTACAAAAAATGTTGCCGCACAGTTGGCCTATTACCGCAAAAATGGTTTTCCTGACAGGGCACAACGTTTTATATCGGCATTGGCAACGACATTTAATACAGTTACCGAACACGAAACTTTATCAACCAAACGCGTTGGAGATAATGCTGCATGAGTAAGCCAGTTTTTCGACTAGGAATAATTGTAAATCCGTTTGCGGGTATTGGCGGCGCACTGGCTTTGAAAGGAAGCGATGGCGCACAAATACGTGAAAAGGCCCTAGCGATGGGCGCTGAGAAAAAAGCCAATGAGAAAATGGCTAAAGCGCTCAGTATTCTAGAAGCGCTTAACGGGCAGTTTTCGGTATTCACAGCGGCCGGAGAAATGGGCGAGAGCGTGTGCGCATCTTTAGGTATTCCATGCGAGGTAATATACCGTCCTAGCAGCCAACAAACTGAGGGGGAAGATTCAGAAAATGCAGCACGAGCGATGTGCGAGGCTAATGTAGATCTCTTACTCTTTGCCGGTGGAGATGGTACTGCGCGCAATATTTGTAGTGTTGTAGGCGATTCAATACCTGTTCTCGGTGTACCGGCAGGCTGTAAAATTCACTCGGGAGTTTACTGTGTTTCGCCTGCCGCTGCAGGTCAGGTTGTTAGCCAAATGATAGCCGGAGAGCTTGTTAGCGTAATGGATGCCGAAGTTCGTGATATCGACGAAGACGCCTTTCGTAAGGGCAAGGTGATTGCTAAACATTACGGTGAAATGCGAGTTCCGGCAGAGTTGACGTATATTCAGGCAGTAAAAATGGGCGGCAAAGAAGACGAAGCTTTGGTGCTCGATGATATTTCAGCTTATGTAGCTGAATTAATGGAAGATGAGTCGGATACGCTTTTCGTCATGGGCTCCGGCTCTACCGTGGGTGCCATTATGGAATATCTTGGCCTCGACAACACATTACTTGGTGTAGATGTAATAAAAAACGGCGAATTAGTTGCCAGCGATGTTAGTGCACCTGAATTGCTTAACATCACAAAAAATAAGCCCAGTAAAGTGGTGCTTACGGTTATCGGCGGTCAAGGGCATATACTTGGAAGAGGTAATCAACAGTTGAGCCCTGCGTTTATTCGCAAAATAGGTAAAGAAAATATGATGGTGGTGGCCACTAAACAAAAAATCCATGCGCTAGACGGCAAACCACTAAGACTTGATTCGGGCGATCCAAAGCTGGATGAAGAGCTGGCGGGGGCTTTCACTATTATCACCGGCTACAAAGACAAAGTGCTGTATAACGCCATATAACTTGCGGCTTTCAGTAAACTTAACATATTAAAAATCATGAGTACTGACTCAACAGTATGTGAAAAAAGTGAATACCAAGTGGTTTAAAAGGCCACCTTTAAAAAGAACAAAATAACGAGGAGAAAAGAGTGTTACCACCTGCTGCTGCACCACAAGACGTGGTAGAAAAAATCGCAAAAATTGAAGCGGCTTTAGACGACGTCGTTAATCACGGTGACGATGATGAATTGTTTATAGCCAGCTATTTGCAAGGCCACTTTGCAGTAGAGTCGAGACAGCTTGAGATGCAAGAGAATGCGACAATGGAACAGCTGAACGACAACATGACAGAAAGCTTAAATAGAGCCTTTGCCAACAATGAACTCGAACAAGCCGATGCGAAGTTAGTCAGTGCTTTGTGGGCTCGCCTTTTTCAACACCAATAACATTAACTCAGATTCCTCACATGACGAGTGAAATTTGCACATGAATTACCTAAGGCAATGATATGAAAATATTTTTTTGAGCGTTCAGCTTGTGTTCAGACATAGTTCTTTATATTCTCACCGCGTTTTCATAATGCGCCGGATTGATAAAGGCGCTTAAACAAAAAAAGGATTTACTATGTTCACACATCGAGTTGGCCTATGCGCCTTGGCTTTTGTTTCTTCTTCTGTTTTTACTTCTACAGCGTTCGCTCAAACCACACCAATCAATCATGAAGTAAGTATCGGCTTTTCTGACGTGAGAGATGCTGACGATAACTTTATTGGTGCAGCTTACCGCTACTATTTCGACACGGTGAATATTGGTGAACAGCCTTTCGCGATAAGCCCCTACCTGCAGCGTAGTAACAATGTTTCAGTAGATTACTTCGGAATAGATGACGTTGACCAAATAAACGTTAACGGCGAGTGGTTTTCTGACGATGATTTGGTTGTGAGAGGCCGATATGGCAGAACAACCGAAGATAAACGGTTTTACGATGCAACATTGCAGCGCTTTGGCGTTGATGTGTCTACTTTTGTTAGCGCGCACTGGGAAGTAGGTGCTGGAGTAGACTTTTACGATTTGGATGAAACGGTAAGAGTTTTCGACGGTTCAAGCGACCAGCAGCGTTTTAGTGACTCAGAATTCAGCGCTAACGTGTTTGCTCGCTACACCAGCTTCGGTTTGAACCCATCTCGCTTTACCCCAGGTTGGGATATAAAGTTCAAAGGTACGCACTTTGATGATGAGCTGACCTTAGAAATCGACGCAGACTATTACTTTAAGCCCAACTGGAGCGTTGGCGTTATGGCAATACACGAAAACAACGACCGATTTGGCTCTGAAAATGTCATAGAGCTGGGCACTAACTATTGGTTCAATGCATATTCATCAATTCGTTTTGGTGCCGGTGTCGATACTGATGAGGGTACGCTGGGCTCGTTAACTCTATTGGGAACATTTAGATTTTAATCCGTTAACCCTTGCCAATATCGCATCTAATTTTTACAAGCCTCGCAAAAGCGGGGCTTTTTGTTGTTAGTTGAACGTGCACCTATGAAATAAATCACATTTCCCTAGTTTTGTGGGGCAATAGTGTAACGAAATTAATAGTGTAACGAGGCCAATAGCGTAACGGGAACAATAGCCTAACGAGATCAATAGTACAGTGAGATCAATATTCCCAACTTTTGAGTAACTAAATAATCATATATACACGGCGAGGCTTATGACAGTAACTGTAGTTAGGAGTGGTTTTAGTATCAGCACTTTTTTATGCGCTTTTGCATTAATATACAGTGCTAGCGTTTTTGCAGATTATAAAAAGGGCTGTGACGACCCGAGTTACCATCAATTCGTTAATGAGCGGTTAGCCTATTTTGAACAACAAAATAAGCGTTTATTTGAAAGCACGTTACGAGATTATCAGCGAAGTAGCCAAGCGAATAGAAATCCATATAGAGTAATAGCGGATTTAAGCCGGCACCTTATTTATAGCGCACAATTCGACCCTATCGAAACCGTAAATGCCAAGATTGACCTTATTTTCCAACACGGCGAAAACCTCAGTAGAGATCAGCAAATAGCCGGTAATGTTTTTGACAACTTTAGTACAGAAGCCCATTTTGTAGGTGTTGCCAGAGCTTGGTTGGCGTACCGACAGGGCGATTTGGAAGCAGCTTTCGATGCGCTTTTAACGTCAATTGATGTTAGCAATTCAGCAGTTATGGGCTCGTTCGGTCCTGACGTTACTTTTATTCGCCGTATATACCGAGATGGGTACACAAAGCCTGTTGTTTCCTATATCAATAAAACAAAGGAATTTTGGTTAGGTAAACGCGCAGATGCTTTGCGATTTGCGTGGCTAACAATGATAGAGCGAGGTTGTAAGATACAATTTGATTCTCTTGATACTATAAAACTGGCGGAACTTGGGCTTATTTAAGGAAGCGTGTTAACACCACCTTCGACCTTTTCCATACAATCTCCATGTCTGATATCAAACACTAATCAATAGCGCTCGCTTGGTCTTAGTGCCGGTTCCTATCAGTATTTTGCGCTCATTGTTTAACTGTGGTCCATTATTTAATGATAATTGAACGTGTGCAGAATAAACAAATACACCACAGAATTGGCCTTCTCTTGTGTTTTATTGTGCGCCTGCAGATATCCTAAAACCTTGTTATGCAGCGCTTTTATTGTTGCTGGCCTTACCTAACAAATAAACACACACTAAAAATGGCAAATCTTTGGCGAAAACTTGTGCTACAAAGTAAATAGAATAATTACTGGAGAACCCAGGCTCTAAAAAACTAAACAACAAAAGCATTATATAGGGAGCTGCAACGAGGTAGTAATTAATCGTTTTAAGAAACGATTTCAAAAGCCAAGCATACATGACAAAGCAGATGGCAAGTGGTATTCCTATGGTTATTAAGGCTACGACTGATAACGCAACGGTTAGAGAAAATGTGGCCATTGGGTTAAGAATTGATTCCGGTATAGCAATTGCTGCACCTAACCCGGTGACGACAATTGATAGGTAAATAAAAACTAACCCCGCAATTACCGAAAGAAGACTGTGTAGGGTTGGTTTGTATTGCTGAGTAATTTCCATTTAAGACATCCTTTAAAGCACATAATACTAAGTTAATGTACACAAATACTGCGGAGTAATGGCGAAGTTACCCCGTGTGTATGCGTCCTAGCGACCGAAGGGAGTTCTCTTTGGCTTTTTGTTATGTTGCATTGCTTACGAAACTTAGCGCTGTCAGTAGTGCCCATGCGCCAACGGAAACTTTTTGTAAATTAGTAAATTTAAAGTTTGATTGTGCAAGCTGCTTCGCCCTAATAGTCGTAATGAAGAAAAAAGTTGCCAAGCAGCCAGTAGCAAGAGCCAAGATTTTGAGGTCGTAGTCAAAAAATAGCCCACGAACCGCAATAAGCATTGCAACTGTCAAAAATCCAAATATCAGTCTTACCCCAAATACATCAGCTTTCATTAAGCATCCTTTATTTTAGAACATCAATCTTGCAACATATCTTAAGCGTCCCAGCCCGCGCTGCGGGCGAACTAGATTTTTTGTTAGGTGACATTTTTAAAAAGGAAGGATACTAAAAAGAGAGTGCAACAAAGAGATATAAAGCCGAGTACTGCGCAAAGTGTTTTGTCAATACTACTTTTTTGTGGGTACTTTCCAAACGTGAAGAGTTTAATTGTCCCGTATCCATACCAATAAAGTACTATTTCAAAAAGAGCAACGAGTACAAACCATCTTAGCGTTAAATATAATGCCCTGCCTAAACCACTAGCTACTTCTTCCATACAAATCTCCGTGACAAAAAATATATCCATAAATACCAGGTTTAAAGCTGGCAAATAACACCCACATAAAGGGTAGTAACACGTGGGCTAAAATCCAAGCGAAGCGACAGAGTCCATGTGTTACTGTCCCAGCGAGCTAGCGAACGGCTTAAGGTAATTGTTAGGGTACCCCAATACAACCTCGTTTTTATATAGCCGCAGAAACTTATTCTTTGGGTAAATCGATAGGCTCATTGTACTTACGCTTGAGATATTTAACGTTAGCATTTAGCTCTTTGAGCTCTTTGCCATACTCAACCCCCATGTCCCTGATATTTTTTACTCTCTTAGCTATTAGAAAGACAAAAATGGGCACAGCAATCCAAAGCAAAATGAGTATCAAATAAAATAGAGCTCCGATAGCGCCAACACCTGCAAATACAGAATCCATATTATTTATCCTCCTTTAAAATCTAACGCCTCAATAAGACGCTAAAAATTACTTGATTATACTTTAGTGACGTAAGAGCATAAAAGCCAATTGACTTTAGTCCTGATTTATTGACTTGTTATGTGGACTAGTGCACCAAATTATCAGTGTTGCCTTGAATTGTTGAAGGCTTTATTAGGTGCTCCCAAGCAATAAAAGCTCCAGCAAAGCCAAACAAAACTTTCTTAGTCATGAATAGCAACTCGTAGTTTGTTGCAGGCCAATAAAAAACCAAATCAACAACTGAAGTGAAAAAAATAACTAGGCTTAGAATTCCTAGACTTTTTAATGGCTTTTGAGTATTCACTGATTTCCTTCCTTGTTTACATAGACACAATGACTCCCTGAGAAATGCTAGCCTCCGCATTTTCGTGGGTTAACTTTTCAGCCAGTGCCATAATTAGTTTGCTTAAGACTAAATCATTTGGAGGCTAGCATGAACAAACATAGCATGATTTTTATCGGATTGGATACGCATAAAGAGTTTCACGAAGTTGCCTATTGTGAAGAGCAGCGGGGGGCAAGTGCGGTGCACTATGGCCGCATTTCTTCTTCAAAAGTCAGCGTTAAAAAGCTCATTCGTCAGTTTG
The DNA here is from genome assembly GCF_010500915.1 of Alteromonas hispanica. Classification (GTDB taxonomy): domain Bacteria; phylum Pseudomonadota; class Gammaproteobacteria; order Enterobacterales; family Alteromonadaceae; genus Alteromonas; species Alteromonas hispanica. The sequence continues at coordinate 3,214 of NZ_JAAAWP010000013.1, read as the reverse complement.
AATCGAAATACCCCGGGGCAACCATTCACGTGGTGTATGAAGCAGGGCCATGTGGATATTGGATTTATCGACTTATCACAAGTTTAGGGCATTGTTGCTATGTTGTTGCGCCCTCCCTTATTCCAAAAAAGCCAGGGGAGCGAATTAAAACCGACCGCCGAGATGCGCTTAAGCTTGTTAGGTCACTAAAGTCGGAAGATCTCACGCCTATTTATGTGCCGGAGCCAGAAGATGAGGCAGTAAGAGATTTATCCCGCGCTCGCGAGCTTGCCATGAAGGATTTAAAAGAAGCCAAATACCAACTCAAAGCGCTACTGCTGAGAAACAACATTCGATATGAGGGTACTGCTAATTGGTCGAAGAAACATCTACGGTGGCTGACCGAGCTGATATTACCTCATCCCGCACAGCACATTGTGCTGCAAGAGTACCTACAAACGATTGAAGAGCGCATACGACGACTGGAAAGGTTAGATAACGAACTGACACATCATGTGCACCAGTGGCGCTATTATCCTGTTGTTAAAGCGATCCAAGCCATGCGTGGTGTGAGGCTGCTAGTGGCGGTTGGGGTTGTTGCGGAACTTGGTGATTTACACCGATTCGACCACCCTAGAAAGCTTATGGCTTATTTAGGCTTGGTACCCAGTGAACATTCCTCTGGTGGAAAACGTCATTTGGGCGCTATTACGAAGTCTGGTAACGGCAGAGCTAGGCGCTTGTTAATTGAGGGGGCCCACAGCTATCGATATCCAGCGAATGTGTCGACTAATATTCAAATCCGGCAAGAAGGGCTGCCCAAAGACATTGTCGATATTGCGTGGAAAGCACAGCTTCGCCTGTGCAAACGCTACCAGCGAATGAGCAAGAAAGGTAAACATTACAACCTCATTATCACCGCAATAGCAAGAGAGATGGCAGCCTACATATGGGCTATTGCTAAAGAAGTAGTACTTACGCCAGTTAATCCAAAATTGAGATTGAGCAGAGTACCTGCATGATTAAAGAGTTTGAGCTAACGCATTCGGGTCAGGCCGCGGAATGTGGCACAACCTACGAGGAAGTTATGATGGCAGCAACGTAACAGTTGTTGATCTACGAGCATAGACTGATGAGAAGGTGGCACGGCGGAGTGAGTAAGGTAGGCGCTGTTCATTATTACTAATGAATAATCCACGAATACCAGCATGACAACCGACGACATTACTGCCTCATCCGGTGCGTTAGCTCATTTATTATGAGTAAGAAAGCAGCTAATTATGGACCGAAAAAATGTCAGGGAGACACTCGGTTTTTATTGACAAGGGGAGTCATACCAACTTCCAAATATGGGGCAAAAACACGTGTGCAATAATGGCGAAGCCGCGCACGTGTTTGTGTCCCAGCGAGCGGCAGCGAGTGCCATAATTTGTTTGTTATACGTTTGACTGAACAAAAAACTGCCTCATGCCAGTGCTATAGAACACATAGTACGCCCAAACAGCTATTATTACCCCACCTATCACAACCCCAGTTAAAGAATAAAAAGACATGAAGGCAATGATAGATGCCCAGTATAAAAAAGTACCAACGCGGCCAGCCCAGTGTTTATTCACTGAGGCAAAGCAAATTGCAATGATTAGTATGCTAAATAACAGAAAGCCGGGCGCCATACCTGTTAACCAAAATTTTTGGTAAGTAAGGCTGCGCCCATTCAACGAATACTCTCCGTTTGGCCAAGGCCAGAAAGCAAAAAGCATCATCAGTGAATATGTAATTGAGTTGAGCATATGCTGAAACCGGAATAACTTTGGCATCCCTTTCGTTTCTTTGAATACTCTTATGAATTTATTAAAAATCATCCTTGATGCCTGTTCGACGTATAACGCTAAGCTTTGGGGCGCAGATGCGTGGGGCATAATGGCGAAGCCGCCCCACGTATAGGCGTCCCAGCGAACGAAGTGAACGGCAACAGCGTATTGTTAGCTGCCATGGCCTACTCCCCGCTGTTTCATATAATTTGCGAGCTGAACTGAATCGTTGTTTTGGCTACCAAGTAATGCTTTATAAACGCCAACTTGATCTTCGCTTTTCTTGTGTTGACCCAATTTTTCTTTTCCGTGAATTTCGGTTACAACTACTTTGAATCCAACCACTGCCTTTAATAATCTTTGAATATATTCTTGCGGCATGAGTTCTGAGCTATCTAATATCTCAGGCTCGTACTTATGAACTAATGAGTTTATTGCCCTTAGCGTTTCAGTTGCATCCAGTTCATGAAACATTCCAAAACAATGCACTGACGCGTAGTTCCATGTTGGAACCGCTGGTTTTGAAGAATACCAAGTAGGGGAAATATATGAATGCGGCCCATTAAATAGAACAGATACTTTTTTTCCGGATAAATCTTTCCATTGTGGGTTAGCTCGAGCCATGTGCCCAATTATGCAGCCACTTTCATTTTCTGAGGTATCAAAAATTAGAGGAAGGCGCGTTGCCTCCAAATCTTGAGTGATTAACGTACCAAAACCAAACTCCGATATAAACGCGCTAATTGAATGAATATCTGGCATTTCCATGTTTTTTGGGGTGTACATTCAAATCCTTAATGCTAATGGCAGCTAACTTTCCAATAACGGGCGCAGACATGTGGGGCATAATGGCGAAGCCGCCCCACGTGTATGCGTCCCAGCGAACGAAGTGAGTGTGTTAATTGGCTTGTTAGCTGACATTGCCAATAACTACCACCGATTCTTGGTTGATAATGAACTGATATCCAAAAGCTAAGATAATTGCAAATATACTAAGAATATTTAGATAAAATGACATTTGCTTATAGCTTTTTTCATTGTCTCTTTTGTCGTAGTGGTCAATTACGGTTAACGCTGCGTTTATAGCACTGGAGACTAACGCTACGCAGAAAAATAGTAACGGCATGCCAGTTAATTCAACAGAACCAGAGCCTCTTACGCCAGGGTAGACCAATACATCGTTAATGCCAGCGTAGAAACATATACCGATTAAAAAAAGAGCCCAAATTATATTAAAAATTCGTGTCGAATTAGGGATTTTGTTCGGAGAGTAATCTTCCATGAATCCTCTTGGCAGCTAACTTCCAAATATGGGGCGCAAACACGTGTGCAAAAATGGCGAAGCCGCGCACGTGTTTGCGTCCCAGCGAGCGGCAGCGAGTGCCATGATTTGTTTGTTATGTCTCATTGGTAAAAAACTTCCT
>NZ_JAAAWP010000012.1 GCF_010500915.1 Alteromonas hispanica | reverse complement strand
CATCAACTTCTTTTAACACCCCAATAATCTGAGATTCTGTATATCGTGATTTTTTCATAGTCGTCTCCTGCATTAATCATTGCAGAAAACTCTAATTATGTCTGTCTCAGTTTAGGGGAAGTGGACAGTCCTACAGTGTTGAGATTTACTGGCGTTGTTATAGAGCCATGGGTGAGTTCAAATGAGCCTGCACTGTTTAATGTCAATCCTCGTGTGCCGTCGAATGTGGCTTGGTCATCATCACCGAACAGCGCATTTTCCATAATAGTGCCGGGAAAGTCATCGCTTGATAATGCGTATTCTACACCATCCACAGTACAGCTTGCGGCTGTATTACAATCACAGTTTGCTAATTCTGTAACGCCAATACACCAAGAAGAACCATCAGAGATATCCACGACTACGTCACTAGATAGCCTGACTGCGTGGCTTCGTGCTTGTTGAAATAGAAAGTAACTATTTTTAGTTGCTCCAGATAATGATAAATTTTGCTGTACATTATTCACTGCAGGCGCTCCCACAGATAAAACGATGCCAATAATGACCACTGCAATCATGAGCTCAAGGAGCGAAATTCCTCGCTGACTTTTCAACATGCCACCAATACCCTTGAATAATTTATAAGACCTATGTAAATCTGGAACTGCACTATGATTAACCGATAAACCAATAGAGCAATGCTTGTATAATAGAAATATTAGACGAATGCATTAAGTATAACCGTATATTAAGTGACAAAAACGTATGAAAAGTAAAAATAGACGTAGATATTGGAATGGCTGGACGTTAGTTGAGTTAATGATAACGGTTGCAATAGTGGGTATTATTGGCGCTATAGCGGTTCCTAGTTATGTGAGCTATATACAGGAATCAAGGCGCCAGGCGGCGCAAAATGATCTGTTACAAATGAAACTAAGGCAAGAGTCGTATCGTTTGGATAATAATAGTTACGCCACTTCGGCTCAACTCGGCGCTCCTGTTTCTGAGCACTACACCTACTCGGTAAGTAATATATCGGCAACTTCTTATACACTAACTGCCACTGCAAAAGGCAGTCAAACCAAAGATACAGCATGTAAAGTAATAACATTAGACCAGTCAATGACTAAAACTCCATCAGTATGTTGGTAAAAAGCATAGATTTTTAGGTATCATTTCAATATACCAATTTTATAATAAGGCAAAGCACATGGATTGGACGTTCACGTCTGAGAACAATTTGGCGACTACCTTTGCCACTATGATTAATCCGTTCTGGCAAGAGCATGTAACAGAAGGTGCGTTTAAAGGCCATGAAGGGTTTTCTATACGCTATGCATTTTGTATTCCCGAGAACCCTCGTTCTACCGTAGTAATTAGCTCCGGACGCATAGAGTCATACCTGAAATATAAAGAGTTTATTTTCGATTTATATCAAAATGGCTTCGCGGTATTCATCCTTGATCACCGTGGACAAGGGCTGTCAGACCGACTAACTCACGACCCGCAGCACGGGTATGTTGATAGTTTTGATGATTACGTTGACGACCTCATCACCTTTGTAAACAACATAGTCAAGCCCAAGCAGCAGGGCGAGCTACAGTTAGTTTGTCATTCCATGGGGGGCGCAATAGGAGCATTGACACTGCTACGCGCTCCAACGCTTTTTTCTAGAGCCGTTCTTGCCTCACCTATGTTTGGTATCAAGCCAGCTCTTCCTAACTGGGTAGCTAATGGGTTGATTCGAACTGGGCTGGCAGTAAACAGAATGAAAAAGCAGCAGTCGGGCTACTTTTTCGGTCAAACTCCTTACATAGCTTTTCCATATTCGCTCAATAAGCTCACTCATAGTAAAACTCGCTACGCACTTTTTAGAACCCTCTACGATGAAGAACAAGACATTCAATTGGGAGGGGTAACCACGGAGTGGCTGTGCGCGGCTCACGAGGCAATGCACAAAATAGAAGATAGCGCCAAGGCTATTACTACTCCCATGTTAGTATTTAGTGCTGATGGTGACAGTATTATTGACAATAAGCGCCAGCGACGAGTTGTACAAAATATGCCAAATGCTGAACTTGAGATTGTTCCGCGCGCATATCACGAGCTATTTACAGAGTCTGACGCATTGAGAGAGCCTACATTAATACGATTATGTGACTATTTATCCCACGGTTTATCAAACGGCGCGTGATATCATAAATTCCTTGAAAGCACTGGTTCCAAGCGAACGCTAGTGCTGCCTTACTCAGTTAATATAAAAATAGAAGCCTAGCATGTTCGACATTGTACTTTATCAACCTGAAATACCGCCAAACACAGGAAACATCATTCGTTTGTGTGCTAACAGCGGTTTCGCTTTGCACCTTATAGAGCCGTTAGGTTTTGAGTGGGACGATAAGCGTGTGCGTCGTGCAGGTCTCGATTACCATGAGTTTGCCCACGTGAAGCGCCATGCGAATTTAGATGCTTATATTGAAGATGCAAAACCGACAAGAATTTTTGCATGTACCACAAAAGGTAAAGCGTTCCATAGCGACGTGAAATATAAAAAAGGTGATGCGTTGATATTTGGCCCCGAAACTAGAGGGTTACCCGATGACTTTATTCAGTCGCTTCCTGAAGGGCAGCGAGTGAGAATTCCCATGTTGCCAGATAGTCGCAGTATGAACTTATCCAACGCCGTATCTGTGTTCGTTTATGAAAGCTGGCGTCAAATGGGGTATGAAGGGGCAAGATAGGCTGCGCGCAAGGCGTCTACCAATCTAGCCCTCGTTTCGTAAGTCTCGCCCTAAAAGCGCAAGGGCAGCTTCTTTCGGGTTTTTGTCGTGGTAAAGGACTGCGTAAATTTGCTCGCAGATGGGCATCTCAACGCCCACTTTTTCCGACAATATATGTACTTCTTCTGTATTGCGGTACCCTTCAACCACTTGACCAATTTCGTCAATAGCCACATCGACGGTTTTGCCTTGGCCTAATGCAAGCCCGAAACGTCTGTTTCGAGATTGATTGTCTGTACAGGTTAACACCAGATCGCCAAGACCGGCCATGCCCATAAATGTTTCGGGATTCGCACCGAGTTTTACGCCCAAGCGGGTAAGCTCAGCTAGACCTCGTGTAATCAACGCGGTTCGCGCATTGGCACCAAAACCCAGACCATCGGCCAATCCTGCGCCGATAGCAATAACATTCTTAACTGCTCCGCCAAGCTGTACGCCGGTAAAGTCTGAGTTTTTATACACTCTAAACGACTTTGCGCAATGGAGCTTCGCGGCAAACTCATCTGCAAACGTATCATCGGTGGATGAAAGCGAAATAGCTGTTGGCAATCCCGCTACCATCTCTTTGGCAAAGGTGGGGCCTGATAAAACGGCTAGGGGATAGTGCGTGCCTAGAATTTCTTCGGCAACTTCGCGCAGCAAGCGCCCTGTTTTTGGCTCTAACCCTTTGGTTGCCCAAATAATTCGGTGATGAGGTTGCAGGAGCGGTTTCAAGCTAGTAAGCATAGCTGCAAATGCATGGCTAGGAACAACAACCAAAATATCTCGACTGGCGGCCACGACATTTTCCAAATTTGCATCTACGTGCAATGCATCAGGAAACGTTGCACCAGGAAGATATCGCGCGTTTTCTCGAGACTGCGCCAACGCCTTCATATGCTCGCTGTCTCGACCCCATAGCAAGGTAGAATTATTATTTCTAGCAAGACAAAAGGCCAGAGCGGTGCCGTAAGACCCCGCTCCCAACACAGAAACTGAGGGCTCAGAAACCGAGGGCACAGAAACTGAGTTTATGCTCACGCCTATTACGCGTCCATCTTAGGCGCTTGACCTTGCTGTTGTTGCTGAGCACGCTTTTGCACATAAGCTGCAAAGATCGCGTCAAAGTTAACTGGAGCAAGATTTAGCGGAGGGAATGTACCGCGGTTGACCAAGTTAGAAATAGTTTCACGCGCATAAGGGAAAAGCATGTTAGGGCAGAAAGAACCCAACGTGTGAGCTTTGTTTTGATCTGGCATTTCGCCAATGGCAAAAATACCCGCCTGCTGAACTTCGCAAAGGAATGCAGTTTCTTCGCCTAATGTTGCGGTAACTGTTACTGAAAGCACAACTTCGTATACGTTCTCTTCAAGTTTATTCGTACTTGTATCAATATCGAGCTTTATTTCTGGCTTCCACTCTTTGGTGTAAATAGCCGGTGCATTTGGCGATTCAAAAGAGATGTCTTTTGTGTAAATGCGTTGAATATTGAACTGTGGTCCTTGCTGAGCTTGCTCGCCTGCAGCTGCACCGTTATTTGTCTGATTTTCGTCAGCCATGGTATTTCCTATTTATTCGTTGTTTTATTTCAATTTATAGCGTTGCTGTCGCGCTGACGCTTTATGCTAAACCCAACATAGGGTCTAATTTTCGTTCGGCTTCTAAAGCCATCATATCGTCACAGCCACCAACGTGGTGTTCATCAATGAATATTTGCGGTACTGTCCAGCCACCATTTGCACGTTCTATCATAACGTCGCGAAGCTCTGGCTGCACGTCGATAGGATATTCAGTAAACTCCACACCCTTTTGTTTTAGCAGCGCTATGGCTCGGTGGCAGAATGGGCAGTGGCGCTTGGTGTAAAGTTCAACTTTGCTCATAAAAGGTTACCTACTTTTTTGAAACGGGTAGGTTAGCGCTTTGCCACGCATTCATCCCGCCTTTTAATACATTAACATTTGCGAAGCCATCTTTTTGCATCGCACTTGCTGTACCACGAGCTTGATTGCCCATAGCGCATACTACGATAATGGGCTTATCTTTACTGTTTTCAAGCTTCTTAAAATTTTTCTCGCGCAGTTCTTCAGGTTTAATCTGTCTCGCGCCAAGAATGTGCCCCGCGTTAAAGTCTTTCGCCGCACGCATATCAAATACCACAGCATCTTCTTTATTTATCAATAATGTTGCCTCGTGGGTACTGAGTTCTTTTACCGATGAGGTAAGCCCGCTGACGTAACTGAATATCAACATGCCCACTAACGCTACCCAAACACCAGCAAGAACAATGTTGTTGCTGGCAAATTCAATAAGTTGATCCATTACTGCTAACCCTGTCTACAGACCTTGAAAAGAGTGCAAAGTATATAGAAAAATTGACGAGAAACCAGCCTGCCGTTTATTGCGATACACTTTGGCATTACGATTTCGTTTAGCTGGTTGATATTACGCCTAAATTGAACTGGGATTATGACAGCGGCTCAGATACACTGAAAATACTCTTGCGTGCTAACGCGTTAAAAGCAACCTCGATTTTTAGGATGGCTTCACCGCTTCTATGGTTTTACGAACTTCACTCTTTACCTTACTCCTTGGGCTGCTTATGCACCTGTCTACGCCAGTTTATGGTCAAGACGCAGCGCAGTCTGAACAAAAAGAGCGGTTAGCTAAATTACAAGCTGAGCTGGTTGCTCGCCAGCAAGTACTGCAAAACAGCAAGGCGAGTGCTGATGAGCTAGAAGGTGTACTTAAACAGTCTGAGTTAGAGATTGCTAAAGTAGCTAAGGCGTTAAGTAACACAAAACAGTCACTAGAGCGTGTAGAAAAAGAGCAAAACGCGCTGCAAAAAGAACAGGCTACTTTAAAGTCAGCCATTCGACAGCAACAGTCTTTATTAGCAAGCCAATTAAAAAGTGCCTTCATGGCCGGTCATTACGATTATGCCAAAATGCTTTTCTATCAAGATGACGCAAAGTCCTTCGAGCGTGTTATTACCTATTACAAGTACGTTGCGAAAGCACGTCAAAAAGAAATCGAGACCTTTCGCGATAACGTGGCACGACTCGAAACAGTAAATGAAGAACTAGTTGAAAAGGCTGAAGCACTTGCACAGCTTAAAGACGAACAAGAAAATCAACGGGCCATACTACTTACACGCCAAAATGACCGTAAAGCCACGCTCAAAAAACTGAATAAAACCATTGCGTCTGAAAGCCAAAAAATAGCCTCACTAAAAGCCAATGAAAAAGCGTTAGTTGATGCCATTGAAAAGGCGCGAATAGCCGCTGAAAGAGCTGCGCGCGAAGCCACAATCACTCTCGATGGGTTGGCTAAATTGAAAGGGCAGTTAGACGCGCCGGTTAAGGGCCGCATTCGCAAACTCTTCGGCAACCGACGCCAAGGACAGGTGCGTTGGAAAGGTATTGTGATTGATGGCGCAGAAGGCGACCCAGTAAACAGTATAGCCCCTGGCAAGGTACTTTATGCCGACTGGTTGCGAGGCTTCGGTTTGGTCTCTATTGTCGACCACGGAGATGGTTACATGAGCGTTTACGGGCATAATCAGGCGTTATTAAAGCAAGCCGGAGACGAGGTGAGGCGCGGGGAGCGTATTGCGCTAGTAGGGCGAAGTGGCGGGCAAGAGTTTCCGAATCTCTACTTTGAAATTCGCCATAAAGGCAAAGCCATTAATCCAACTGCATTTTTAAATTAAAATAGGGCACGTTACTTTGATAACATGCTTCTTTGATAAATGATATGTTGATAATTAGAAGTGCTTTAACGACCTAAAAAAATTTTTTGGTGCTTCAAAATATTTCTGAGCACAAAAAGATTTCCGAGGGCAAAACAAGGCTCCTTACGTTTGCCGGGAAACACGGTCTCCGCCACCGCATAATAAGAAGTAAAAAAAAGAAATTACAAAACAAAAAGCCAAACAAAAATAAAAACAATCACCCTTATTGGATATGGTTAAGTACTCGTGCGTTTTACTATCGTTTTTTTCTTGCTTTTAGCAGGTGGCTGCACAAGCCATTTAGCTGCAGCGAAACCCAGTGTCATTATCATACTCGATGACCTCGGGTACAGGCCTTCGGATATGGCCGCATTTTCACTTCCTAAAGAGGTTGCGTTTTCTATTCTCCCCCAAACGCCACTGTCTGAACACATTGCACAAAAGGCGTCACAAGAAGGCCGGCCGGTTATGCTGCATATGCCAATGCAGGCTACTAATAACAAGTTTATGGGCCCTCTAGGTTTGCATACCGACATGTTCCCAGCAGCAATAACTTTTACGCTGCGCAAGGCAATCAAGAGTGTTCCTAATGCTATCGGCATTAATAACCACATGGGAAGCGCATTTACAGGCCAAGAAGATGCAATGCAGGCGCTTATGAAAGAGGTTAAACGCCAGGGGCTTTTTTTCGTCGACAGTAGAACAACCGTATCGACCAAGGCTCAAGATGTCGCCGAGCGAATAGGGGTGCCTAATGCAAGCCGACATATATTTTTAGACCATCGCAGAGATAAGGCGTTTTTAACTAAACAATTTAAGAAAATGAAGCAAGTCGCCAACCAAACAGGCCACGTTGTTGTTATCGGACACCCACACCCTGAGACCATTGCATTTTTAAAGCAACATTTACCAGATTTAGATGAAGAAGGATTTAACCTGTTGTCGGTGGCAGATTATTTTGCCGCTCAAGAGGAACATGATAACACCCCTTATGCTAGCGACAGTTCAGGTAGCTGTGCTGCAAATAAAAACTGCCCTCAAAAGCGTGAATCTCATAGGGGCGAGCAGTTTATTGCCACCTTTCCAACCGAAACCCTCACTTCATCACCAAAGTAGCAAGCATTAACGTTATTATCACTACACTTAAACGCGTCATTAATAGTGTGGAAAATCCCCTTTATAACAATCCCATAAATAAAAAAGTTAAGCGGTTTGAGAAAAGTTTAATGAGAAGAGATTTTTCATTTCCCCTATTTTGTTATATTATAACGTCTCTGGCGTATTTTTTATTTAAAGGTCTGCATGACTCCAATTGACGACAATCCAGCGAAATTAGACAAACTAGGCATTTGGGTGTCTGGTCTGTGCGCGCTGCATTGCTTGGCGTTGCCTGTGCTCGTGCCCTTATTACCCTTGATTGGATCTTCGTTTTTTGCTCAAGTATGGTTTGAAAGAACGATACTTTCTTTCTCGATCCTTGTGGGAGCAGTTGCCTTAATCAGTGGCGCAACCCGTTATCATGGCCGACTTTACCCCCTTGTGTTACTGCTCACCGGTGGCGTTATTTATTGGTTTAAAGACATTTTTGGTGAGTCATACGAGCCGTTTACCATCGCCTTGGGCGCTTTTTTGATTGTAACTGGTCACTGGCTAAATATGCGCCTTTGCAGACAATGCAAGTGCTGCAAAAATACTGTGCTGTCTAATCACTTATCTACCGAAGCGAAGTAAAATTTATGGTGCTAGCACCGCTAGCGCTATATCGGGCACGTTGGTAAATATTCCTGTAACGCCCCAAGCTTCTAGCTGTTTCATATCTCTAGGTTCGTCAACGGTATAGACGTAAACGTCGAAGCCGTCCAAGCGCGCTTTTTCGACAAAATCCTTTTCTACTGCATCTAACGCAATATTGACTGAATATGCATTCAGCGCACGTGCACTTGCCGTGCAGTCTAGTTCAAAACTTGCGGTGAGAGCGCCAATTTTCACTTCGGGCCATAGCTTTGAAATGTTAGCCAGCCAATGATGGTTAAACGATGAAACGAGAATATGTTCCGGCTGGATATCATTGTTTAAAACAGCTTTTTTTACCTCTCTAACCCAAGAGTCAACGCAGTGAAGATGCTTTATTTCTATATTGCACCATCGCCCTTGTGGCACCGTCTTTAAACTGTCCGATAGTGTGGGAATTCTTTCGCCCTCGCCAATATCCAGTTTGCATAATTCTGTCCACGGGGTATCTAATAAATAACCTGCTTTTCGAGCTCGCCTTAACAATAGCCTATCGTGAAAAACAATAATGCCGCTTTCGTGCTGATAGGTATCAAACTCTATTCCGTCAGCACCTTGTTGAAAGGCAACCTTGAAAGCTTTTATCGTATTCTCAGGAGCTACTTTACTTGCACCGCGATGGGCAAAAATTCGCATTACCGCTCCTATTTATCGGTATCATCAGCCTGATGTAGTTTATGTGCATTAAGCGTTTCATAAACCGAGGCTGACGTTATGAGAATGCCACCAATAAGCGTGCTTAAGGTTGGGCTTTCATCGAGTACAATTATGGCAAGCGCAACACCGTAAAGGGGTTGCATGCAGGCAATAAGAGAAAATGTTTTGGCTCTTAAGTGACGTAAGCTTGCGGCAATTAATGCGTGGGGAAGCGCGGTAAATACTGTGCCTAAAAGTAACAGCATTAGCCAATCGTGTGTTGAGGCTTGAGCAATACTGTTGCCTATTGTTGGTAACATAACAATCGAGATTACGAGTGTCTGCCATGCCATTGCTTTCGCGCCGCTGTACTGTTTGAAATGTTTGCGGTGAATAATGTTTCTGAAGGCGTAAAGCACTGCCGAGGCGATACCAATTAACACCCCAAGTGTAATCTCATTTTCAAGGGTAGACTCGGGCACTATGAGGTATACACCAGCAACAACCGCAAGCGCAGACACTATGTCTTGCCAGACTAACCCTGTTTTTTCAAACAAAGGCTCAATAAGTACGGTTATTACTGGGAAGGTGAAAAGCGCAATCATTCCAACAGATACACCGGCATATTGCATTGCCGCAAAATACGTTACCCAGTGCAGCGCCATCAGTATGCCTAAACCAACGGCAATAGCATAATCACGCTGGCAGTGTAGCTTCACCTTATCTTTTGCTAGAAATAAAAAGGCGAACAACGCTACACAGGCGAATACAGAGCGAATTAGCGTGATATCAATAGCACTAAGAGGGACAAGGCGCGAAAATAGTGCCGTGCCCCCAAGCAGTATTACAGTTAGATGCAGCGATATCAGGCTTTTCTTAACAGCATTCATAAATTAGCTGTCGGTATCATTTATGCCACGTTTCATTGCCATGGGCTCACCCAAACGAGTCACCATACCAGGCGCTAAGTCTTCAAAGTCGATAGTGTCTTTTTCGAAACAAACAACAATTGTAGAGCCCAGTTTAAACCTGCCTAATTCTGCACCTTTCTCAAGCTTTACCGCCGCTTCACTGTCTTTTTCGTACGACCAGTGCTGAACATTCTGACCCGCTGGAGGCGTTACTGTGCCAGCCCAAACGGTTTCGATGCTTGCAACAATGGTTGCACCTACTAACACCATAGCCATTTTGCCTACTGGGGTGTCGAAAATAGCCACCACTCTTTCATTCCGAGCAAATAAGCCAGGGATATTTTGAGCGGTTAGCGGGTTGACAGAAAACAGGTCGCCAGGCACATAAATCATGTCGGTGAGGGTGCCTTCAATTGGCATATGAATACGGTGGTAGTCGCGAGGAGCTAAATACACGGTGGCGAATTTTCCGTTTTTATACGGCGCAGCAATGTCTGGCTTTCCACCGAGCAGGGTTGTCAAACTAAAGTCATGGCCTTTAGCTTGAAAAATGCTGTCGCTGTTAATGTCACCAAATTGACTTACCGTTCCGTCTACTGCATGAATAAGTACGTTTTCATTAGTATCAATCGTACGAGCTTCGGGTTTGAGAGGACGAGTAAAAAATGCATTAAAGCTTCTATAGTGAGTCGGCTCTTCATAGAGGGCTTCCGACATATCGACGTTATACTGTTTAATGAAAAGTTTAATTAATGACGTGGTCACACTTCCCATTTCGGCCGCGGCTAGTTTGCCTACCAAGCGTGAAATAAGGTGCTTTGGGGTGACGTACTGTAAGTTAACTTTAAGCCAATCTAACACTGAAAATTCTCCGTTTTTAAACAAAGGCTTGCTCTCGGTGAGCAATTGTACCTGATGTCACGTTACTACAAACAACTTTAAGATTATGAATGCGTCAAAGTCGATATAAGTACGTTTTTAACTACCTGCACACTGAAGCTTACGCCCCTGGCGGCTGGCTATGACTGGGGCGATTTTCTTCCATTGAAACTAGAATTCTGTGATAGCTTTCAAATCGCTCAGAGCTGATTTTGCCTTCATCAACCGCTTCTCTGATAAGACACCCGGGGTCGTTGAGGTGTTTGCAATCTCGAAATTTGCAGCCGCCAAGATAATCTCTAAATTCTATAAAGCCCCAGGTAATGCGTTCGCTTGGAATATGCCATAGGCCAAATTCTCTCACGCCCGGGGAGTCAATTAGATCTCCCCCCGCGGGTAAATGAAGTAACTTGGCGGTTGTTGTTGTGTGCTGTCCAAGGCCTGAGTTTGTAGAGATTTCTCCAGTGAGTTCGTCTGCATCAGGAAGTACTTGGTTTATTAAACTCGATTTTCCAACGCCGGACTGCCCAACAAACACGCTGATATTATTGTTTAAGTAAGCGTTTAGCGCCTCAATGCCTTCACCCGTAGCGCAACTGGTGTAAATCACTTCATACCCCAATTTTTCATAGGTAATAAGTTGACGCGCTACATCGGCTCGCTCGTCCTCGCTTAACAGTTCTACTTTGTTGATTACGATAAGTGGCGTAATACCAATGTCTTCGCAAGCGACTAAATATCGGTCGATGATGTTGGTAGATAAAGAGGGAAGAATGGCGCTTACTACAATTATACGATCTATATTGGCTGCAATAGGTTTTACACCGTCATAGAAATCGGGGCGAGTTAGTACAGAACGTCTGTCTTTTACAATTTCAATAACACTGTTAACGCCCTTATCTGTGGTATCTCCCTTACTGAAAAATACGGTATCGCCGCAAACTACAGACTCGACAGTTCTGCGTATGTGACAACGATAAATAGTACCTTCAGCGCTTTCAACATCGGCGTGCTTACCGAAACGGCCTATTACGGTGCCGCTGATAAGAGCGCTCTCATCGGGTGTTGCCGATAAAGACGTCGTTTGTTTTTCCTGTAAGCGTTTGCTGCGATTAGCAGCCACTTGACGCTTCTGTCTCTGTGTAAGTTTTGGTTTTTTCGCCACGATTATTTTCTAGTTTCACGTATACTAATACAATAATAACGTTTGTAGGACATGGTTGCCATGTCTGTAATGCACTGAGGAATGATATGAGCAAAGACAATAGCAATCTTGTTTGGATAGATATGGAGATGACGGGGCTCGATCCGGAAACCTGTGTGGTTATGGAAATTGCAACCATAGTGACCGATGCGCAGCTCAACATTCTTGCAGAAGGGCCTGTTATAGCCGTTCATCAACCCGATAGCGTGTTAGACAGTATGGATGAATGGTGCACTCGTGTGCACGGCGAAAGCGGCCTTACAAAGCGCTGCCGCGAAAGTACGGTAAACGAGCAAGAAGCCGCTGCCGAAACCATCGCTTTTTTACAGCAATGGGTAGAAGCTGGTAAGTCTCCGCTGTGCGGCAACACAATAGGTCAAGACAGACGTTTTATGGTTAAGTACATGCCAGAATTGGAAGCGTACTTCCATTACAGAAGTATTGATGTGAGCACTATTAAAGAGCTTACACGCCGTTGGAAACCAGAGATTCTATCTGGGTTTGAGAAAAAAGGTGTGCATCTTGCGCTAGACGATATTCGCGAGTCTATTGAAGAAATGCGCTATTACCGCGAGAAAGTGTTTACGATTTAAGCACTCATGAACACGGGCACTAAAAAAGTAGAATAAAAGGTTGCGTTACCCCAAAATTTTTGTAAAATGCGCACCACTTCAAACGAAGTGCCTTTTTGTTGCGGGAATAGCTCAGTTGGTAGAGCACGACCTTGCCAAGGTCGGGGTCGCGAGTTCGAATCTCGTTTCCCGCTCCAAATTTTAAACCTGATAGTAAACTTTACTTTCAGTGAGCGTGAAAAGCGCGACCCCTAGTGGGCCCGCGACCGAGTGTCGGCCAGTTGGCGAATCTCGTTTCCCGCTCCAAATTCAAATAAACTTACTCTAAGTAAGCACCAAAAGATGCAATAGCATCGATTCTATGCGGGAATAGCTCAGTTGGTAGAGCACGACCTTGCCAAGGTCGGGGTCGCGAGTTCGAATCTCGTTTCCCGCTCCAAATTTTTTATACCTCATTTTATAAGTTAACTTCTGTATTTGATTTCATGCGACCCCAGTGGGCCCGCGACCGAGTGTCGGCCAGTTAGCGAATCTCGTTTCCCGCTCCAAATTTTAATCAAATCACTTTGTAATTTTAGTTTCTCTAATACCTCAAGGCGACCCTAGTGGGCCCGCGACTGAGTGTCGGTCATTGCTTTACACGAGCTCGAATTCCTGTTCTCGCTTCGAAAACCTTCAAATTTCCGCATAATTCTCAAATTTATACGAAAGTATTAAGTTTGTTGGATTTGATGGCTGTGTGCCGTGATTTTATACCCTTTTCACTTTCACTTTGAATCAATATTCAAGGCTGTTTGCCTTGTTTTGGTGCGTGCTTATCTTGATTTTGCCCGATTTGTCGTTTATCCCTTGTGAACGGGCGTGAAAGTTTGTTTTTTTGCACTAATGTAGTGCGAAGTACGCCTTGGATGCTTAATGAGTGCATATTAAATGGATTTTTATAAATAAATATGCATAATTCGCGGCTTCAAAAGCCCATATTGCGAATAAACGAGCAATTGTTGGGCACAAAGCTTGCACTGGCTGCAATGTCAGTACAGTTTGCAAAGAATACGCTGTAAATAATAGTACCGCTCAAGCGCGTCTCAAACATGCTTACCTAAAGGTACATAAAATTAGTCTTTCTGCCATTAGCTATCAGCAAGAATAGCGGCCTTAAAAGATAAGAAAATACTCGGAGAAACACACATGGCTTATGATTTATCAAAGCGCAATCAAATCTCTGCATTAGCTTTAGCCGTATCGTCGGCTTTGGCGCTTAATGTAGGTGTCGTAAAGGCTCAGGAAGAGTCTGAAGTGGAAGAACGGGAAGTCGAAAAGGTAGTGGTAACCGGTTCTCGTGTTGCGCAAGATTCTTCGTTAGATGCTGCTAGTCCTGTACTAGCGATCAATGCGGGCGACATTAAAACATCAGGTCAGATCGATCTGGGCGCCATGCTGCGTGAATCTCCGCAATTACAAGCTTCATTACCAGGCTCTTTTTCTGCGTTTAACGGTACACCATTAGGTGCAAGTTTACTCGACCTACGTAACTTAGGTAGCGAGAGAACGCTGGTTATGGAAAATGGCCGTCGCCATGTTTCTGGTATCGAAGGAACAGGCTCTGTTGACGTTAATGCGCTGTCAACTGCATTGCTACGCAACGTAGAAGTTCTTACAGGTGGTGCTTCTGCTGTGTATGGTGCAGATGCCGTAACCGGTGTGGTTAACTTTAATATGCGTGATGGCGCATCGTTTGAAGGCTTAGAAGTTCGCACGCAAACCGGTGTAACAGATGACGGTGATGCTAATGAATTCTTCCTGTCACTAGCGAATGGCTTTAGCAGTGATCGCGGCGATTTAGTCTTTGCCGTTGAATATCAAGAAACAAGCCCAGTATTTGCGCGCGACAGAGACTTTGCTGGCTCTGGTCTATTTTCTCAAGTCGCTAACACAGAAGCTACTCAACAAGCCTTTGGTATAGACCCTCGTTTTGACAATACATGGGTGCCAAACTACCGCCTTCCTATTTCCAGTGATCGTGGTGTGATATCACTTACCGGCAGCGCGTTTTTTGATGTACTCGGTTCTGGCGGCGCACCGGGTTGTGCCACCATTGGTTCACAAATGATTCCAACGTGTCAGGTAATCGGTGAAGACGGTAATTTACGTGCTTACAACCCTGGTGATGTATATGTTGGTGCGTTCGACGCTAGTGGTGGTGATGGTGTTCCGGCATCTCCAGACAGCGAGTTGATATTGCCTGAATCTAAGAGAGTATTAGTTCAAGCTGTGTCTAATTATGAAGTGAACGAATTTATAAACTTCTTTGTTGACGCTAAATTTGTATCTAGCGAAACAAAAGAAACTAACCAGGTTAATGGTTTCAACGACGATATCCCTATTTCGTTAGATAACCCGTTTGTACCTAGCGCGCTACTTTCTCAAATAAACCAGCTTAGTGCCGAAGGCGAAAGCGTAAGTTTGGTAATGTCTCGCGACGTTCTCGATTTCAATGCAACCTCAAACCCAGAAGCCGAGCGTAAGACATTCCGTATCGTAGCTGGTTTCGACGGTTATATTCCTAATACCGAACTAGAATACGAAGTATTCTATAACTACGGTCGTACTGATGCCGATATAACGTCTCGAGTGCGTCTTGAAGATCGTTATTTTGCTGCTATTGACGCTGTGACTGACCCCTCAACCGGTGAGACAGTTTGTCGTTCTGATCTAGACAGTTCGGCATTACCGCCAACGTCGCCGTTCCCTACGGTTAACGGAAACTTCGGCTTCCTTACGTTCCAACCTGGCGACGGTTCGTGTGTGCCGGTTAACCTATTCGGCAAAGACTCTGTTAGTGCAGAAGCAGCCGCATTCATTTTCCAACCTGCTACATCGCAAAACGAAATTGAACAAGAAAACTTCTTAGCTGTGGTGTCGGGTAACTCGTCTGACTTATTTGAACTACCAGCCGGTCCCGTATCTTTTGCGCTTGGTTATGAGTGGCGTCGTGAGACGAGCTCTTTTACACCAGACCCTTATTCAGCATCTGGTCTTACATTTGGAACACTAGACTCGCGCAGCGGGCCAACTAACCCTTCAAACGGACAATACGATGTATCCGAATACTTTGTTGAGGCCACTATTCCTATACTTGAAGGAATGGACTTTGCTGAGCGCTTAGAGTTGCGTACAGCTTATAGAAGTTCAGATTACGAGCCATATGGCACTCACGATGCATGGACTGTGGGCTCTGTATGGTCTCCGGTAGAAACCTTTAGTGTACGTACTACGTACTCTGAGGCGGTACGTGTACCCAATATCAACGAAGCTTTTGCGCCTACGTTTGCTGCAACGTTGGGTGCAGGTGACGATCCGTGTAACCAGAACTTTATTGAAGCGGGATCAGAATTCCGTGAAGCAAACTGTATTGCTTTAATTGGTGATAGCGTTGCCGATGGCTCATATGATTCAACCAACTTCTTATCTGCGTTTGTTGCCGGTACAACCGGTGGTAACCCGGATCTAGAACCAGAAGAAGCAGAAACCGTAACGATAGGAACAGTTTGGAAGCCTGAAGGTGAATTTGATGGCGTATTCGATGGTCTAGTATTCACACTAGATTATTATAATATTCAAGTTGATGGTCTTATCGATAGCCTTTCTGGATTTGATATCGCTTCAAACTGTGTTGATGCTCCAACGATTAACAACCAGTTCTGTGACGCGGTAGACCGCGATGGTTCAAACGGGTTTATTACTAACTTCCGCTCTGGCTTCATTAACCTTGCAGCAGTTGAAACTTCAGGGATCGACTTCCGTATCGATTACGTTGTTGACCTTGCAGAGCTTACCGATTCTGACTCACGCGTTAACTTCACTATAAATGGAACTAACTTCCTCAAGAACGAGGAAGTACGTGACGTATCTGCACCCGATGAAGTCACAGACGTACTAGGTACATTCAGCCGTCCGGAATGGATAGTGAATATGAATGTAGATTACCTAATCGGCGATTTTGTTATTGGTTGGAGCGGTCGCTATGAAAGCTCACAGTTACTTCCTGGTCTTGAAAATCAAGATATTGAAAATAACCCGGACTTCGTCAGCATTACCTCTACAGGTTCTGCTTTAGTTCACGATTTTTCAGTCTCTTATACATTCGACGATTCGTTAGAAGTATATGGCGGTGTGAATAACGCGTTTGAGGAAGACCCATACCTAGGCACACTGTCCCGTCCAGCAGGGCCTCGTGGACGCTTTTTCTTCTTAGGTGTTAATTACAATATGTAAGAAGGTTAATACTAGAGTGTTAGTACAACAATGCGTGCTAACCTAAAATCAAACAAAAGCCTCGCTTAAGCGGGGCTTTTTAATGTTTGCAAATCTCAATTAAGAGGGGGTTGCCTAGGCCTGACATCAAAGCATTGATTTTAATGCTTTCTATCGCTACTCTTACTGGTCTAACCAGATGCGTTTGCCAAATGTTATGTGCGGATGCATCTTTTCTCGCGGCAGTTATAACCATACAGCGGTAAATTATGAACAAGAATTATGTACTGAATATGTACAACAAATTTATGAAGCTCCCGTTCGGCCAAAAACTATTTAGTTGGTACTCTGCTAGACGGGCGCCATATTTTTCTACTGTTTCTCCGCTGATCACCGATATTCGCCCCAACTATTGCGAAGTGTCCTTAAAAAAACGAAAGGCAATTCAAAATCACATTGGTACTGTTCACGTAATTGCCATTTGTAACGGTTTAGAAATGGCGATGGGGTTTATGTGTGAGGCGTCTATTCCCAAGCATTTGCGTTGGATCCCAAAAGGGATGGAAGTGAAGTATCCAGCAAAAGCGGATACCGATATTCGATGCGTGGCTGAAGTACCAGAAGATGCATGGAAGCCTGGTGACCTGCCTATTTCAGTAAAAGCATACGATACAAATGGTACCGTTGTTGTAGATGGAATTATTACCGTTTGGGTCAGTGAGAAGCGCTAAATAGTACAAGGCTGCGTGAAGCATTCTGCATCTTATTTTGATTTAAAATATTAAGTTTTTACTACCTCGTGTTTTGGGTTTGACAGTAGCTGCAAACCCAACTAAACCTACCAATAGCATGTCGTTATATGTCAAATAAGTAGTCTATTTTTACGCTAAGTAAGAGATTGGTCTCGCTTGGCTACACCCAACTAATATAGTTTGAACGAGGTGGATATGGCGGTTATTTCAAAACAGCAGGTAGCGAGTAAATTATTTGTCGATAAAAAGAACTACCCTTATGGCTTTGCCCGTTCTGGTGACTTTTCTATCTCCGAAAGTAAGCTTTTGCAATCTCATGGAAGTTTATTTGCCGCCCTGGTTGACGGCGAAATAACTCCGGAAAATGATGAGGAACAAGCTTATCTTGAGTCAGCTTTGGGGCATCGCGAACCTTCAACTCCCCAAGAAAAGGTGTGGCTTAAATATCAACGACGAATAAATAGGCCTAAAACCGCAAGCATCTATGGCTCACAAAAGCCTGTCATTGACGATACCGACGCGGATAATGACGAAGACATCAATGACAATAGCGATCTTGATGTGGATGTGTCTGATTAGCCTTCAATACATGCGTAAAACAAACGTAACAGATGATAAATTCCAAATTTTGTTAACCGATTGTAAATAATTATCCTATTTTGGGTGAATAATGTCTTTATTATGAAATATTCATCCTAATTATTACTATTATTGGGATATATATCTCACTTTTCCTCATTTTGGTGTTTTATCTTCCTATTAGCTTCGATATAGTCCGGACATCGTCAGCGAAAGATGACAACTCACAACCTTTTACGGGAGATACAACAGTGAAAATGATGTCGGGCGCAGCCATGGTGGTTGAAGCGCTAAAAGATGTAGGAGTAACACATGTGTTCGGTTATCCAGGTGGTGCCGTACTTGACATTTATGATGCTTTATTCGCACAAGATGATGTCAAACATGTCCTCGTACGTCATGAACAGGCAGCCGCACATATGGCGGATGGGTATGCACGTTCAACTGGCAAAACCGGCACCGTTCTCGTCACTTCAGGTCCTGGAGCAACAAATACGATTACCGGTATAGCCACTGCATATATGGATTCTATTCCTATGGTAGTGCTATCGGGCCAGGTGCCTTCTATGCACATAGGTGAAGATGCTTTCCAAGAAACTGATATGGTAGGGTGTTCACGTCCTATTGTTAAGCATAGCTTCCTTGTAAAGCGCTCTGTTGATATTCCTGAGGCAATTGCAAAAGCCTACTATATTGCTAATACAGGTCGCCCAGGCCCGGTAGTTGTTGATTTACCGAAAGATTTAGTAAGTGTGGCGGACGAACATCCGTATGTGTTCCCGTCTGACGTAACTATGCGCTCTTACAATCCAACTGAAAAGGGTCACCCAAAACAGGTCAAAAAAGCAGTAGAGTCACTGTTGAAAGCGGAACGTCCGATTTTATATGTTGGCGGTGGAGCAGTAGCCTGTGACGCCTCCAGCAAAGTGATTGAGCTAGCCGAAAAGCTAAACGCCCCCGTTACATGTACCCTAATGGGGCTTGGTGCCATGCCGGGAACACATAAGCAATTTATTGGCATGCTTGGCATGCACGGCACCCTTGAAGCTAATAAGTCGATGCATAATGCCGACTGTATCATTGCTTTAGGTGCGCGATTTGACGACCGTGTAACTAACAACGTTGATAAGTTTTGCCCTCACGCCGATATCATACATGTTGACATCGACCCAGCATCTATATCTAAAACGGTGAACGCACATATTCCAGTGGTTGGTTCGGTAGATAAGGTTTTAGATCAAATCCTTAGTCAAGTGGATAAGAAAGACCTTTCTGCTCAGCCTGAAAAGCTTGCCGATTGGTGGAGCCAAATAGCAACTTGGCGAGCAAAAGCTTGCTTGAATTATGAGCAGGGCGAAGAAGTTATTAAACCACAGCGAGTTATTGAAACGCTCTATAAGCACACCGATGGCAAAGCCTTTGTGAGCTCGGACGTGGGTCAGCATCAAATGTTTGCTGCCTTGTATTATCAGTATGATAAGCCACGTCAGTGGATTAACTCTGGCGGCCTAGGCACTATGGGCTTTGGCCTACCCGCGGCAATGGGAGTTCAGTTTGCTCACCCTAAAGCCACATCAGTAGTGGTAACGGGTGACGGTAGTATTCAAATGAATATTCAAGAACTGTCTACCTGCTTGCAATACAACTTACCTATCAAGATTATTTCGTTGAATAACCGCGCGCTTGGCATGGTTCGTCAGTGGCAAGATATGATCTATAAAGGTCGACATTCACACTCCTACATGGATTCGATGCCTGATTTCGTTAAGCTTGCAGAAGCTTATGGTCACATTGGTATTAAGGTCGATAAGTTAGATGAGCTCGACGCCGCTATGGAGAAATGTTTCAGCTACACAGATCGCTTGGTGTTTATGGACATTGCTATAGACCAAAACGAACACGTATATCCTATGCAAATTAAGTACGGAGCCATGGATGACATGCGCTTGAGTAAGACGGAGCGAACCTAATGAAACGCATTATTTCAGTATTAATGGAAAACGCCCCTGGCGCACTATCTCGAATTGTTGGTGTATTCTCTCAGCGTGGATATAACGTAGACTCGTTGTGCGTAGCACCCACAGACGATTCAAGCCTTTCACGCTTAACTATCATTACCCATGGTGATGACAAGGTTATCGAGCAGATCACTAAGCAGGTAAATAAGCTTATTGACGTGCTTAAGGTGGCAGATTTAACGGAAAACACGCACATTGAGCGCGAATTAATGTTAATTAAAGTCGCCACCCGTACCGAGTCAGTGCGCGCGGAAGTTAAGCGTAATTCAGATATTTTCCGCGGCCGCATTCTTGATGTGAACGCCAATAACTACACTATCGAAATTACTGGCACTACCGACAAGCTTGACGCATTTGCGGCCACTATGGGCCAATGCGCAGAGGTTATCGAGTCGTCGAGAACGGGTGTGTGTGGTCTTGCTCGTGGTGATAGAGCACTAAGGCCTTAGCGTTTAGTTATTCGTACAACTGCGAATAACTATATTCAAACATTTGAAGGCCAGTGCAACACTGGCCTTTTTTATACCGAAAAAGTTGCTTACAACACAAACTCAATTGTTAGATACATCTCCGTAATACGCCTCTACGCGCAGGGCCACACCAAATGAAGGAGAAAAGTTTTCCTCTCGCAGTAGCAACACAAAGGGCTCAACGTCAAAATATAGCCAATCTCTCACCGTATTTGAACGCCATCTCAAGCCGCTGTAAATCTCTTCAACGCGATAGTTGGGTTGGCTAAGACCCTCTACCATAAAGTGGGGAATGAGCGAATTGTGACGATTTAGGGAATACAAATGGTGAATTTCATGTCGCCAAAACCAATCGTCGGTCTCATCGCGATAAAAGAAACGGTTGTTCTGTCGAATTAAATGCTGCGGGTTTAGATCGTATTGAAAAGCAGCGCCCAACTCTGCGCCCAGTCTATCCCTTGTGAAATAATAAACTTCAGCATCGTATAAAACAGCCCAGTTTTCGCTTATCGCTGCCGCATCTCTGTACCTTGCTCGAGTGTAAAGCTGATCACGCCTGCCAGCGCCAATTCTAAAAGAATAATGGGAGTTTTGATCTGGTCGAAAACGAAGGGCGATAGTTGTGCGATCTCGGTTGTTGTTTGCTGTATCCCTCGCTGCTCTGATGGCTGAATCTTGGGTTTCATCTTCGTTATCACTCAGTAACAAATCTACCCGCTCTTCTAGTGCTGGCAGTTTTACTCGAATGCGAAACCGCACATCGGTATCTGTTAACATGCCAGAGCGAGGTTCCCAAGCAAGTTGAACCCGCCCTTGGGCTCTAGCCTGTGAACCCATGAGCTTCTCATCGCTTTCTTTACTGTAAAACCAGCCATCGAATTGCCTTACTGTAAAGTCCATCGAATTAGTAAAGCTACGCTGCCAAATATCAAACCATTGCTCTTCGTAGTCATGTTGATGACCGTCATCTACTTCTATGGCCTTTTTCTTGACAACGTTGGTGGTCATTATCACTCCACTAGGCGCGTTTTGACTGTGTTTCACCGCCTCGCTCTCGCCCTGAGAAGGTGAGAAATTAGCAAGTAGAAAATGGCATAACACAGTGACAGCGCATGTCATTAATGACTAACTCCTTGTTAATAATGGTAAAGCCTGTGTGGACTGTAAGTGAAACCGAAAAGATTACTTTGTAGTAAGAAGAATGAAACGCATGAAGTAAAAGGTCAATGATTATTCGATAAGATAAATATTCAGGTGAAAGGAGCGCCTTGCAGTGGCATACTGGGCACATTGAAGTTGGGGAGATAAATTTTATGGGTGGTATTAGTATTTGGCAGCTGCTGATAATACTAGTGATAGTAGTGTTACTTTTTGGCACAAAGCGTTTAAAAGGCATTGGCACCGATTTAGGTAGTGCTATAAAAGGCTTTAAAAAAGAAATCACTGAAGACGATAAAGACGCAGACTTCGACCAAAAAAAGCAGGTAGAAGAACAGCGCACTTCTGACTCAGTAGCGACAAAAACAGAAAGTGATGTGAAAGATAAGTCCTAATGTTTGATATTGGTTTTTGGGAGCTTTTGGTTATAGGCGTTTTGGCCCTTTTAGTGTTGGGGCCAGAGAGGTTGCCTGGTGCCATACGTTCAACCATCAATACCGTTCGTGGAGTGCGCAATATGGCAACTGGCTTTAAGCAAGAAGTTGAGCATCAGTTGCGCGTGCACGAGTTGCATGAAAATCTTAAGAAAGCGGAACAGCAGGGACTTAAAGAACTCTCACCAGAACTTGAAAAAAGTGTGGATGAGTTGAAAAAAGCGGCTGAATCGGTTCAAGAACCTTATAAAAAGCAGTAAATGTCTGACGCAAACAACTTACTATCTCATTTAATTGAATTACGCAGCAGAATTCTAAAGGCGTTACTGAGCGTGCTTGTTGTGTTCTTGTGTCTGGCCGCGTTTGCGCAAGATTTGTATCAACTGCTGGCTATGCCGCTGTTAGATGCTATGCCAGAAAACGCGACTATGATTGCTACCGATGTTGCCTCTCCCTTCTTTGCTCCGTTTAAGCTTACGTTGGTGCTGTCCTTTTTCATCGCCATACCTTACGTACTTTATCAAGTCTGGGGTTTTGTGGCTCCAGGGCTTTATCGTAACGAAAAACGATTAGTCGCTCCCTTGCTGCTTTCTAGTACTCTTTTGTTTTACGCTGGTATGGCGTTCGCCTATTTTGTGGTATTTCCAATCGCTTTCGCGTTTTTCACCAGTGTTGCCCCTGAAGGGGTAACAGTAAGTACGGATATTTCCAGCTACCTAAATTTTGTATTAAAGTTGTTTTTTGCGTTCGGAGTATCGTTTGAAATTCCCATTGCCATTATCCTTATGTGCTGGACGGGCATAACCGACGCTAAATCGTTGCGGGCAAAGCGACCTTTCGTAGTAGTAGGTGCTTTTGTTGTTGGTATGCTGCTAACTCCGCCCGATATCATTTCGCAAACCTTACTGGCCATCCCTATGTGGTTGCTATTTGAAGTAGGCGTAGTGATAGGTGGTTTGTATGCGGGTAAGGGAAAGCGTGAAGAAAATAAAGCGAGCGACGACACAACAAACGCTTCTGACGACGCTTAAATAATTTATTAAAAAGGAATAAAAAAATGAAAACTCGAATAATCCCTTTTATTGCAGTTTTGGCGGCTTTAAATGCGTTGCCAGCGCAGGCTGAAAGTGTTGGTAAGGCAATTGAAAAGTGTCGTGCTACAGAAAACAGCTTAAAGCGCCTAATGTGTTATGACCGCATGGCGAAGTCTTTGAGCCAGTATGACGATACAGATATGCAAATGAGCGAAATGCCAGCGCTACCCAGAGCAAAGCCTAAACCTTCGACTGCCAACGTGCCCGCTTCTCGTCCTCGTGTTGCTGCGGCGCCGGCTCCTGCTGTTACTGAAGAGCGCGATCCTGAAGCCTCTTTTGGTTTAGATAGAAAGCGCACGCCAGCCGATGAAGTATCTGAGGTTGTCCTTACTATTGCCGACCTATCAGAGGGAGCACGAGGAAAGACCGTTGTTACCTTCAGTGATGGCGCGGTATGGCAGCAAGTCGACAATACCTATTTAAAGCTTGAAAAAGGTCAAACGGTAAGTATTGAAAAAGGTCTTTTCGGCGCGTTCTTCTTAAGCGTGGAAGGGCTTAATAAGCGCTTAAAAGTGAAGCGCGTAAAGTAGATGAAACTGTTCGACGCCGGCGTAAATCTGCTAGACGGGCGATTTAGTGCTGACGAAGTTATTCAGCAAGCGAATGACGCTGGCGTTGCAAGGTTATGCATTATTACCACCCATCCAAACGAGTGGGATGATGCGTACCAGCTATATCTTAAATACCCCGATATCTGTTGTTACACCATTGGTGTCCACCCGCACAATGCAAAAGACGTAAATGCACACGGGTTGATGCAACTCGAGCAACTTGCTCAACAAAAGGGCTGTGTTGCAATAGGGGAGTGTGGTTTAGATTTTAATCGCAATTTTTCTGCGCAAGAAACTCAGCTATCGGTGTTTGAGGAGCAGCTAAAGATTGCTGTCAAGCTGCAAAAACCTGTGTACTTGCACGAGCGTGATGCCTTTGAACCTCAAATAGCGCTGCTAAGAAAATATATTCCCCAACTACCCAATGGTATCGCGCACTGCTTCACCGGAGGTGTAGAGGAAGCAAAAGAGTACTTAGCCTTAGGGTTGTATATTGGAATTACAGGGTGGGTTTGCGACGAAAAACGCGGTGAGTCGTTAAGAAATGCTATTACGTGTATTCCTCACGATAGACTCATTTTCGAGACCGATGCGCCTTACCTTTTCCCAAAAACACTGAGACCAAGAAAAAGAAACAATGAGCCTGCTTTTTTACCCCACATTGTAGAGCAGGTTAGCGATATGCTTGGTGTTCCGGCCCAACAGCTTAGTAAAAGCAGTTTTGTTAATACGCTAACCTTATTTAGTATTGACTGAGATATGAGAAAAAAGCTGGATTTACTGCGTAATCACGATGCTTGGTTACTGCTTACCACCTGTGTAGCGGTTGCCATCTTTGTGTGGCTGTTTTTGAATATCTCCCCTAGTACTTCGTTGCCGCCGCACTATTCTCAGCTAACGTACTTAACGACTAACAATGACGAGATAGACTTCGATAACGTAGCGCAGGTGCCGAAGAGCCGCTGGACTGCGATATCTTCGCCTATTAACTTAGGCATGAGCGATAAAACCGTATGGTTTTCTCTGGTCGTAGACCCGACCCAAAGCCCAGAGAGTCAGTATTTACTGCATATCGACTATGCACTGCTCGATGTTCTCGACGTGGGGGTTTTTGAGAGTACTGGGGCAACTCCTGTTGTGCTTTATTCTGCCGGAGACACTCAACCTACCAGCGTACGCCCGCTACAACATGTTAAGCCCTTGTTTCCCCTACCTTCTAGTCAGTTCTCCCAGCGAGTTTTTATTAAAGTAAAAACAACGGGCACTATTCGATTGCCGGTGCGGATTTGGAAAGAGAGGGAGTTCATTCAGTTTACTGCTAACCGAAATGCCGCGCTGGGTGTGTTTTTCGGAATTCTTATCGCTATGGGGATCAGCAATATCTTTCTGACTGTCACAACAGGAAGTCGCTCATTTCTTCTCTATTCAGGGTATGTTTTTTGTTTAGCGCTTACCATAGCCACGCTTCAGGGATATGGTTTCACCTATATATGGAGCAATAGCCCTTGGTTTCAGGGAAGGGCCGCGGTTATTTTTGCCAGTGCAACAATCATGTTTGCCAGTATGTTCACTCGCAGCTTACTACCGATTAAAAAGTACAGCCTGTTGTGCGATAGAATAATGATTGGTATTGGTTGGACTTGCGGTATAACTCTTGTTGGCGGTGTTATCTTGCCTTACTCATTTATGATTAAAGCATTCTTGATTGCATTAAGTTTTATCGTTACTTACACCCTTGCGCTTGGAGCCTGGATGGCAATAAAAGGTGAAGCAGTAGCACGATACTTTACCATAGCGTGGGGGTTTCTCTTAGTTAGTGCGTTAGCGGCAAGCTTTGATAACGTTAATTTAGTAAACTTCCCCTTAACGTCAAATACTTTACTGATTATAGGTGGGGCAGTTGAAACCCTTATTTTAGCGCTTATCTTGGCCATTAATTTTAGTCACAGCCGAGATTCTCTTATCGATGCAAAACAGTTTGCTTTAGAGCAGGAAAAACAGGCGAATATAGCCAAAGAACACCTGCTGACCATGCAGCAGCGTCATCAAGAAGACTTAGAATACAAAGTTGAAGAGCGCACTTTAGAGCTAGAGGTGACATTAAGAGAGCTTTCTGAAGTGAATCAGGAGCTAGAGCGGCTTAACGCTATCGACCCTCTTACAGGTGTGCACAATCGCCGCCACTTTGATAAAAGCCTCCGTGCCCAAGGCAGACGAAGTAGAAGAGAAGAAATCCCGCTTTCGCTGATCATTCTCGATATTGACCATTTTAAAAAGATTAATGATACGTATGGGCACGACGCGGGCGATTTGTGTTTAAAACACACGACTTCGCTGTTTCAACAACACATTCACCGCCCCAGTGACGACTTATGCCGAATTGGTGGAGAAGAGTTCGCCTTTATTCTGCCCAACACTGACTTGGCGGGTGCTACACATTTAGCAAAAACCATAGTCAGAGTATTAGCAGACAAGCCATTTAACTATGAGGGTAGTGAAATTAAACTTACTGCCAGTGCAGGCGTATCAACTGCTGTTATTCAAGACGAAGAGCAAGCCCAAACTCTATTTAGGTTCGCCGATAGCTTGCTGTTCAAAGCAAAACAAACCGGGCGAAACAAAGTAATATCTCAACATTTGCAGGACCAACTATGACCACTTCTTTTCCAAATAAGCGCATGCGCAGGCTAAGAGCTAAAGACGCATTGCGCAGTCTCGTTGCAGAGCACGCGCTTTCTGTTGATGATTTAATCTACCCCGTATTTGTGTTGCCAGGTGAAAATGCCCGAGAGGCTGTTCCGTCAATGCCAAATGTAGAACGCCTGTCTCTCGATCTCTTGCTGTTAGAGATGGAAAATTGGGTGGCCTTGGGAATAAGAACGTTTGCGCTTTTTCCTGTTACGCCAATGGCACTAAAAACCGACTGTGCTAAAGAAGCGTTTAACCCAGAAGGGCTTACGCAAACTGCCCTGAGTGCCATAAAAGAAAAGTACCCTGAGGTCATGTTGATGTCAGATGTTGCTCTCGATCCCTTCACCTCCCATGGGCAAGATGGACTTATTGACGCCGACGGCTATGTCGTTAACGACGAAACAGTCGAAGTGTTAGTAAAACAGGCGCTATCTCATGCCGAGGCGGGGGCTGATATTGTTGCACCCTCTGACATGATGGACGGACGTATAGGTCGCATTCGTGAAGCGCTAGAAAGCAAAGGGTATGTGAACACCTGCATCATGGCTTACTCTGCAAAATATGCATCGTCTTACTATGGCCCATTTCGAGACGCGGTGGGCTCGGCTGCTAACATTAAAGGTGGAAATAAGAAAACCTATCAGATGGACCCAGCAAACTCTAATGAAGCCCTTCACGAGATAGCACTTGATATTGAAGAAGGGGCAGACATGGTAATGGTGAAGCCGGGAATGCCGTACTTAGACATTGTTCGCCGCTGTAAAGATGAGTTCAACGTGCCCACTTTCGCTTATCAGGTGAGTGGTGAGTACGCTATGCATCAGGCTGCATTTGCGAATGGATGGCTAAAAGAGGATGAGGTAGTTTTAGAATCTCTACTCGCATTTAAGCGTGCGGGCGCCGACGGCATTCTTACTTACTTCGCTCCGAAAGCCGCAGAGCTGCTGAATAAAAGTTACTGAATAAATAAGTAACAGCCTTTATTTTTTAAAAGAGCGAGCAAAAGCGCCGCCAAATGTATTTTGTACATTTGGCGGCGCTTTGTGTTGAGCCTGTATAAATGCGGCTTTGCTTAAGATTTTTATGTAAATAAGCTAAATGCAAACAAGCTCACAGCCGGCTTTGTGTTGAAGCCAGCACTCATTAGCTAATTCAGCGTTTATCAAGGGGTGAGATTTTAGCCAGCCCTCAGGAAAAGTGAGCGTCCATTTACTGTCATTACAAACAAGTTTTACATCAGGAATATGCTTGTTTTGCCTGCGCAAGCAAAGCACTACGGCAATACGTAAAACACGAAGCAACCCCTTTAGCATGGGGCGGTAATCATGATGATAGTTATCGAATACATCCTCAGATATGGCTAGCCTGTGCTGGGATACTAGTTCTCGAATAGCCGTTCGCTGTAGGCGTGTAAACCCTGGTAAGTCGATAAAGCTAAGAATATAAGCGCCGTGTTCATGATGACGTTTGTATTCTATATGAAGCCCAATCTCGTGCAGCTCAGCTGCCGCGCCTAAGATGGTTTCGG
The DNA here is from genome assembly GCF_010500915.1 of Alteromonas hispanica. Lineage (GTDB taxonomy): Bacteria > Pseudomonadota > Gammaproteobacteria > Enterobacterales > Alteromonadaceae > Alteromonas > Alteromonas hispanica. The sequence continues at coordinate 58,842 of NZ_JAAAWP010000012.1, read as the reverse complement.
TATCTAAATGACAGATATTTTGTTGTCTGCACAGCTGATAGCAAAGCGACAGGGCAACTTGCCTCACAGAAACCGCGTGGGCTGTATCTATATGATAGCGCTGCTTGGTCTGATTAAGTGTTTGTTGTCTACGATCATTGTCAGTGACATTGTCTAACATGCCGTAAATCAAACCTTCTCGTAACGCGCCTCCAGAAATGTTCATATGCTTGATATGTAACGCCTCAAAAAGACTTATTAAAATAGCAAGTCCGGAAGGGAATATCGCTTTTCTGCTTTCTTCTAAACCCTCTATTTCAAGTTGGCCTAAAGAGCCACATTCAACACATTGCTGTTGCAGGTGGTAAAGGTAGTCTAGCCTTATTGCGTCACTTATCCCCTGTGCAACCAGTATTTCAGTAATGGCTTGTGGTGTGCCAGACGCACCTAAACAGTTTTCCCAATCAAAACAAAGAAACGCGTTAGACACTTCATTTATGAGTGAATGAGCCGCTTTCTTTGCTTGATCAAAATTTTCGGTGTTAATAACACCACGTTGAAAGTAGCGCTCCATAAAGGTAACGCAACCCATGTCCAAACTTTTAAGATGGATAGGCTGCATATCATTACCGATAATGATTTCAGTGCTAGCGCCACCGATATCAATAACCAAGCTGTTGCCCTGATTAGCGGAGGTATAGGCGACGCCTAAATATATCTGCCTGGCTTCTTCTTCGCCGCTAATTATATTGAGCTTGTGGTTAAGGATCTCTTCAGCTTTGCGCACAAAAACATGTGCGTTGGTTGCAAGACGCAGCGTTGCGGTTGCCACTATCTTGATGTTTGAAGGGGGAATATCTTGCAGCCTTTCAGAGAACACTTGCAGGCATTGCCAGCCTCGTTCCATACTTGTTTCATCAAGCAAAAAATTATCGTCAAGCCCTGCTGCTAATCGCACCTTTTGCTTTATTTTACCAATAATTTGAACGCTACCATTAACAACATGGACAATGACCATGTGAAAACTGTTTGAGCCTAAATCTACGGCGGCATAATATTCACCGTAGGTTTGGGCATCGTGCTGGAGTTCTGCCTGCATAGTATCTCGTATAGTGTTTCTTATATCTTACTTGTTTGTATGTCTTTGCTGAGGTTTACCACGCCCTCGGCTATTTCCTCTACGTGAAGAGTTTCGATTATTGGGCACTCTCTTCTTTCGCGGTCTTGGTGGCTTAATATCTTCCAATAGTGCGGTTCTATCGTAGTCTGTTACCGGAATGGTAGCGTTAATGTATTTTTCAATCGCGGGTAAGTTAAGCGCATACTTCTCACAAGCAAAGCTAATAGCAATACCGCTTCTTCCTGCACGGCCGGTGCGACCAATACGGTGCACGTAATCTTCGGCGTCATCAGGTAAATCATAGTTAAACACGTGCGTTACCGCATCGATGTGTAATCCGCGCGCAGCTACGTCGGTGGCAACAAGTATATCCAGTGCGCCTTTGGTAAAATCTTCTAGAATACCCAGGCGTTTCTTTTGAGGCACGTCGCCGCTTAATAAGCCAACACGGTGTCCATCAGCGGTAAGCCAATCAGTTACCTTTTCACAGCTGTGCTTGGTATTGGCAAACACAATGGCTTTTTCCGGCCATTCTTCTTCTAACAATGTGAGAAGAAGCAGCATCTTATCTTCGTCAGATGGATAGAACAGTTCTTGGCTAACACGTGTTGCCGTGGTTTGTTCGGGCGCTACTTGAACATGAGTTGGATTGTTCATGTGCTCGTATGCTAATTCCTGTACGCGGTAACTTAGCGTGGCAGAGAACAGCATGCTTAGGCGCTCACCTGCCGGAGGCATGCGGCGGAATAAGAAGCGAATATCTTTAATGAAACCCAAATCGAACATACGATCGGCCTCATCAAGTACGGCTACCTGAATATTATCTAGCGTAAAGACGTCCTGTTTGTAGTAATCCAAAATGCGCCCTGTCGTGCCAATAATAATATCCACCCCTTCTTCTAGGGTTTCGCGTTGACTTTGGTAACCTTCGCCCCCATAAATCAACCCAAGCGATATTCCAGTATGCTCACTGAGCAACTTGGCATCGTTAAATATTTGCACAGCCAGTTCACGTGTCGGAGCCATAATAATGGCGCGCGGACCGTCTGATTTGCTGTTACTTGAGTTTTCTGCTTTGCTTAGCAGGTAATGGAATGTAGCGACCAGAAACGCAATGGTTTTTCCCGTGCCCGTTTGAGCTTGGCCCGCAATATCGAGACCTTCTAATAACGGAGGCAGTGCAAGTGCCTGAATTGGTGTACAATGCGAAAAATTCTCTGCCGTCAAGGCGTCAACGACTTTGCTGTTGATCGGCAGGTCGGAAAAATGAGTTTCAGTTAAATGAGTAGGCATAGCTTATAGCTTATCAGTGCTTGCATTAAAAAACAGTTTCTATATAACACTTATGGTAAAGCTGAGTATACTCAGCAACAGACCACAAACGGAGAAAAGAATGAGCGACAAAATTATCCAGTTATCTGACGATAAATTCGAAGCAGATGTTATCAATGCTGACAGTCCTGTACTAGTTGACTTTTGGGCCGAATGGTGTGGCCCCTGTAAAATGATCGCGCCTATCTTAGAAGAAGTTGCGATCGAGTTTGATGGCAAGTTAACAGTTGGCAAGTTGAATGTCGATGAAAATAACGAAACTCCGCCTAAATACGGTATTCGCGGCATTCCAACACTGTTACTTTTCAAAAATGGTAATGTTGCTGCTACGAAAGTAGGTGCGTTATCAAAAACTCAACTAACAGAGTTTCTTAACGAAAACCTGTAATTGAACAAGAAAAGCCGGTGTAGCTAACCTCTACATCGGTTTTTTGATCACGCCCTGTTGCATTACACTTTAGGATAGTAAGCCCAATTTAATTAACATTTAGTGAGCAAATCGCTGGACGTTGATTAAATATAGTGCTAACTTTTCTCTCAGCGCTCATCCGAGCAGCATTCTGCACATGTCCAAATCCGGGCGATACCAAATCTAAACGAGAACAGAGTGACCAAAAGTCCTGTAAGCGAAGTTCAAGCACAAAGACCCACCAGTATGAATTTAACCGAATTAAAGAATAAACCAATTAGCGAGTTGGTTAACATGGCCGAAAAAATGGGCCTTGAAAATATGGCTCGCGCCAGAAAACAAGACATCATATTCTCCATTTTGAAGACGCATGCGAAAAGCGGCGAAGATATCTTCGGAGATGGAGTTTTAGAGATTTTACAGGACGGTTTCGGCTTCTTACGTTCAGCTGACTCTTCTTATCTTGCAGGTCCGGATGATATTTATGTATCGCCAAGCCAGATACGTCGCTTCAATCTGCGAACTGGTGACACCATTGCAGGAAAAATTCGTCCACCAAAAGACAGTGAACGTTACTTTGCGCTGTTAAAAATACGCGAAGTAAACTTCGACAAGCCTGAAAACTCACGAAACAAAATCTTGTTCGAAAACCTTACTCCTTTGCATGCAGCAGACCGTTTGCGCATGGAACGTGGTAATGGCTCAACAGAAGATATTACAGCGCGAGTACTTGATTTAGCATCGCCTATTGGTCGCGGTCAGCGCGGTCTTATTGTAGCACCGCCTAAAGCAGGTAAAACTCTTCTACTTCAAAATATCGCTCAATCTATTGCTGCCAACCACCCTGAGTGTGAGCTAATGGTATTGCTTATCGATGAGCGTCCAGAAGAAGTAACAGAAATGCATCGTCTTGTACAAGGTGAGGTAGTCGCATCGACGTTCGATGAACCAGCAAGTCGCCACGTTCAAGTTGCAGAGATGGTAATTGAAAAAGCGAAGCGGTTGGTAGAGCACAAGAAAGATGTGGTTATCCTTCTCGACTCAATTACTCGTCTTGCTCGTGCCTATAACACGGTTATTCCATCATCAGGTAAAGTACTCACCGGTGGTGTAGATGCCAATGCGTTGCACAAGCCAAAGCGTTTCTTTGGTGCTGCCCGTAACGTTGAAGAAGGTGGTAGTTTAACTATTATCGCTACAGCGCTTATCGATACCGGCTCTAAAATGGATGAAGTTATCTACGAAGAGTTTAAAGGTACTGGTAACATGGAACTTCACCTTAACCGCAAAATTGCGGAAAAACGTGTATTCCCAGCTATCGACTTTAATCGTTCTGGTACTCGTCGTGAAGAACTTCTTACGAAGCAAGATGAACTTCAGAAAATGTGGATCCTTCGTAAAATCGTTCACGAGATGTCAGAAATTGATGCCATGGAGTTCTTAATCAGTAAGCTTTCTATGACGAAGACCAACAATGAGTTCTTCGATGCAATGCGAAGACAAAAAAGCTAATAAATAGCTATTGTTTTAAAAAAGCGCCGGATACTAGGCGCTTTTTTTGTTTCTAAGCCCCCTTATACCTTCTTTAACTGGCGGCGCTAACTAAGGCATTAGACTTCCGTACAATACTTTTCTTTTTCACTATGCGTTATTTTGATTATCAGCAATAAGGTTAGTGATGTGTTCTGTAATCAGATGCTTTATTCTGATGAAAACAACAAAGGAAAATCATCATGTTTAGGAAAAATTTAGTTGCGTTAACCTTAGCTAGTCTTTTTACGTTTAGCACGGCCATCGGAGTCTCTGCTAGCGCAGCCTCTGTCGATGTAGATACCCTTGCTACGAATGTCGAACCTGATGTCATTAAATGGCGCCATCACTTCCACCAATATCCTGAGCTATCAAACCGAGAATTTAAAACTGCCGAATATATCGAATCTTATTTGACGTCCCTTGGCCTTGAAGTACAAACAGGTATTGCAAAAACTGGGGTAGTAGCCATTCTTGATTCGGGAAAACCAGGTCCTGTCGTTGCACTTCGAGCAGACATGGACGGCTTGCCTGTTAAAGAGCAAAACGACTTGCCATATCGGTCTGAGCAAATGGGTGAATACAACGGCAATGAAGTTCCTGTGATGCATGCCTGTGGCCACGACACTCATATGGCCATGTTGATGGGGGCCGCCAAAATCCTTACCGACATTAAGGGCCAACTTAAGGGTAAAGTGAAATTTATATTCCAGCCTGCAGAAGAGGGCGCGCCTGCCGGAGAAACCGGTGGAGCAGAGGTTATGGTTAAGGAAGGCGTACTTAAAAATCCCGATGTAGATGTGATTTTTGGGCTTCACATCAATGCCAATACCGACGTAGGCAAAGTGCGCTACAAGCCAGGTGGCACTATGGCAGCGGTAGATCCGTTTAAAATAGTGATTCACGGTAAACAAGCTCACGGTGCTTATCCTTGGAAAAGTGTTGACCCTGTAGTCACCGCGGCGCAGATGATCATGTCAATTCAAACTATTGTTAGCCGTGAAATAAAGTTAATAGATGATGCTGCCGTTGTTTCGGTGGGCTCTATTCATGGCGGCAATAGGTCAAATATTATTCCTAACGAAGTTGAATTAGTGGGCACTATCAGAACCCTCAACAAAGCGGCACGTGAGCATATCTATGAAGCGCTGCCTCGCAAAGTGAAAGGTATTGCAGAAAGTATGGGAGCGAAGGCTGAGCTTACTTTGCCTCTTGATTATTCTTATCCAATAACGTTTAACGACCCTGAGTTAACGCAAGCGATGCTACCTACCATGCAGCGAACTGCTGGAGCAGAGAACACCTTGTTGTCTAACCCGGTAACCGGTGCAGAAGATTTCTCTTTCTTTCAAGAAAAAGTGCCTGGACTTTATGTTTGGGTTGGTGGAAAGCCACTTGATGTATCAGAGAAAGATAGCCCTGCTCACCACACTCCAGAGTTTTATGTTGATGACTCTGGAATGAAACTAGGCGTTAAGCTATTAACGAACTTTACTCTCGACTATATGGAGCAGCATTAATATGACGATGGAGACGTTTCTTGCGAAAACCTGATTTTCATTTGAGTTGGTCTTTAGCGCTAAACGTTTTTCTTGTTTGCTTATTAGGTGCAGGTCTTAATTCAATACCTGCACCTTTTGATAGTGCAGGTATTGCCGTATTTGGCTGCGGTGCTGCTGTTTATGCAGCGCTGCGCTTCCCACCCCTGCTTTCTATTCCCATGGCATTGGTCATTAGTGCGCCTATTTGGTTCAGCGACGGAAGTATCGTCGGAAAAGAAAGCCTTACACTGTTACCCATTGTTTTAAGCTTCTTTGGGTATCAAAAGTCGCTAAGACAGATAATTAAAATCGGCGGTGGATTTTGGTCCATTGTTTTTGTGCCAATATTATTTTTAGAACACGCTCTATACGATACTGAAAACCTCAATTTGCTTTTATCGGGTGTTTTAGTGACTTGGATAAGCGGCGTTTTGGGGCTTGTGTCAGGCCACTTTGCTTATCTCACCACTCACGGGTTACGGCGAAAGCTATCTTATGAACCTGAAAAGGTTAAGCTAAATTTTTTATTAAGCTATTTTTTTGCTGGCTGTTTCTTTGTGGCTTCTACGGCCGTTATTTACCTATCGGTAAGCCTGTTTCAGCAGCAACAAGAGCGACAAATCAAAGGATATATGGCACAACGTGTTGCCGTACTACAGCAACAGTTATCAGACTTTATTAGTCAGCATCAGCGGGTTATATCATCTACAGCACAAACTCTGTCGGGTGATAAGCGAGCCGAGCAGCTAGATGCTCGGGCGACGAAGCAATTATCAATAGCAGCATCACTTTACCCAAATTTTATTACATTTCTGGTTACCGATGACAGTGGCAACATTACCCATACCTACCCACCTAATCTAATTGAAAACGTCAGAGCTGGTGTTTTACCAAACGTTGCTTATAGACCTTACTTTTTCAAAGCCATGCAAAGTGGGAAGCCTTATCTATCGAATGTTTTCCAGGGAAGAGGTTTCGGCAACGACCAGATTGTTGCCATGTCTGCGCCTATCAAATCTGAAGATGGTAAGCCAATAGGTATCATTGAAGGCTCACTTTCGTTGAAAAGTTTTTCAATTTTCGATGAACTCAGTTTAAACGGTTTCTCTTTGCTCATAGAAGATCAAAAAGGTGAGGTTGTCTATGCTTCAGAGACACTAAATTTACGACCGCTCAGTAAGGCACCAACCTATCCGTGCGAACCAGAATGCGGTAATGAGATTCAGGATGGGCCTGAGGGCAAAACCTGGTTGCGTTATAAAGGAGATATAGCTCAGGCCAACTGGACCGTAAATTATTACTTCAAGCATGAGTACCTTCTTAGCTCTATGAGCAGCTATCTGCTTAAAGATCTTTTATTGCTGCTGTTGCTATCTCTTCTTGGAACAATAACCGGCTTTTTGGTTGCCAGAATGATAAGCATGCCGTTAAGGCGACTCATTCGCTACATTGCTAATTTTGATCCCTCTACTAACAGGGAAAGCAAAATTCCTCATCAAGCGCTTCATATTCAAGAGCTTACCTCGGTTAATGCCGAGTTTGTAAAGTTAGAGCAAAGGTTATTAAAAGCCTTCGACGATTTAGACAAGACCAGAGCAAAAGAACAGCAACTCAATGTTGAACTTGGCGAACTGAATCAGTCTCTTGAAGCGCGAATTGAGGAAAAAACACATCATTTAGAAAGCGCGCTTAAATCGGCGGAAGCGGCGAACACGGCGAAAACGCAATTTCTGGCCAATATGAGTCACGAAATACGAACGCCAATGAACGGTATTATTGGCTCTTGTGAACTTATGTTTGAACACAATCTGCCCGAGCATATCGCATCAAGAGCAAAAACGATTTCTCGCTCAGCGACTAACCTCTTGCTTATTCTCGACAGTATCCTCGACTGGTCAAAAATAGAATCGGGAAAAATGGGGATCGATAATCGAGACACACAGATACATGAGCTACTTCACTCTGCCCGTGAGTTGTATCTGTATTCTGCCGATATAAAAGATATTGCAGTGGATGTTAATATTGACTCTTCGGTGCCAAGTGCGTTGATTACCGATGCTGGCAAGGTGAGCCAAGTGGTTAATAATTTACTTAGCAATGCCATAAAATTTACCGATGAGGGGACCATTACCATTGGTGCCGAATATCGTGATAACCACCTAATTATTGCTATAAGCGATACGGGAATCGGCATTTCAGAAGACAAACTGAATACTATTTTTGAAAAGTTTGAACAGGCCGACGCTTCTACAACACGCTATTACGGCGGAACCGGGCTTGGCTTGGCAATCAGCAAAGGGCTTGTCGAGCTTATGGGCGGAGAAATACAAGTAAAGAGTGCGCTTAGTGAAGGCTCTACTTTTACATTCTTCATACCTTGTAAAGAGGGAGAAAGTAGTGCGGTTAAAACCATGTCAGAGGTTGCTACGCTGCCGGAAAATATTCATGTGCTGCTAGCTGAAGACAATGATATCAATGCTGAAATAGTCATGGATATGCTGAAAGGTGCAAACGTTCGCTGTATTAGAACCAGAAATGGACTGGACGCTCTTGAAGCGGCAAAAAAATATGCATTTGATGTGATTATTATGGATTGCCAAATGCCGGTGATGGATGGGGTAACCGCCACATCTCTTATTCGAAAACAGGGCAAAAATAAGGATGAAGTTCGCATTATCGCGCTAACGGCTAACGCGTTTGAAGAAGATAGACAGGCGTGCCTCAACGCAGGAATGGATGCCTATTTAAGTAAGCCTATACGCAAGCGAATGCTCTTCAATACAGTGGCTAACCAACTAGCTAAAAGTTGATTTTTTCTATTGCTACGGTGCTTTTATGACGTCGACCTCGGGCAGCGTCTGTGAGCCGCAAAAATGTACAGCAAAGATCAACATGCCCCAGGGAATTGAAGTGGGAATTTATTGCAAGTTGCGCTACAATCGCGGGCTTTCAAATCATGTCTCTTTTACCTAACCCGAGGATCACTAGATGGCGAAAGTCGCGATTGTAATGGGTTCTACTTCAGACTGGCCTACCATGCAGCAGGCCGCAAAAATGCTGAAGTCTTTCAACGTTGAGTTTGACGCCAAAGTTGTGTCGGCCCACAGAACACCCAACCTACTAGTAGAGTTCGCAGAAAGTGCCGCAGACGAAGGCTTTAGTGCCATTATTGCAGGTGCAGGTGGTGCTGCTCATTTACCCGGTATGATAGCGGCACATACGCATCTGCCCGTGTTCGGATGCCCAGTAAAGTCTAAAGCCTTAAGCGGTTTAGATTCGTTATTGTCTATTGTTCAAATGCCTAAAGGCGTGGCTGTAGGTACACTTGCTATAGGTGAAGCGGGCGCTGCTAATGCGGGGCTGCTAGCGGCTCAGGTTGTTGCACTTCAAGATGAGAGTGTTCGCGATGCTATTATTGCATTTAGACAAGCGCAGAGCGATACAGTGCTAGCGTCAAGTAATACGTTGGAGTTAGATGAATGAGAGTAGTTGTTTACGGTGCAGGTCAACTAGCACAAATGATGTACCTAGCGGGTAGCCCTTTAGGTATTGATGTTCAGGCTGTAGACGTAAACAGCGATACAGTAGTTCATCCGGTAAGTAAAACCCCGTTAGATATTCCTCTTGATGAAGCCATAGAGGGTGCCGATGCGTTAACGGTTGAGTTCGAGCATGTGCCCGAGCGTTTACTAGAAGTAGCGGCACAAACAAATAAACTGATGCCGAACATTCAAAGCATTTTAGTTGGCGCTGACAGAGTGCGTGAAAAGCAGTTGCTGCAGTCCATGGACGTAGCTAATTGTGAACATCAAGTGGTTACACACTTAGACCAGCTAGATGCTTGCGTGGATGCACTAGGTAACAAGCTTATCTTAAAGGCAAGTCGCGATGGCTATGATGGCTACGGTCAATGGCGCCTCAGCGATGAATCAGAGTTACCCGACCTGAAAAAATCACTGCAAGGTTTAGACTTAGAAGCGGTGCCTTTAGTGGTTGAAAAAATGGTGAATTTCGACAGAGAGCTTTCGCTTATTGGGGTACGCAATGCGAAAGGAGATATTCGCACCTATCCGCTAGCGGAGAATCTGCACCACCAAGGCCAACTTCATGTATCTGTGGCTCCTGCTACTAATGTAGATTCTGAGCTTCAAGAGCAAGCTCATACAATTTTTACCAAACTGGCAGAGGGTATGGATTATGTAGGCGTGTTAGCCGTTGAGTTGTTTCAGGTTAGCAATACCCTGCTAGTAAACGAATTAGCTCCTCGAGTTCATAACTCAGGTCACTGGAGTCAATCAGGGGCCGTCACCAGCCAGTTCGAAAACCACCTCAGAGCAGTATGTGGGCTTCCTTTAGGTGACACGTCTCCACTAGGTCCTAGCGCCATGGTCAACATTATTGGATGCAGCAGCTTTTCTCGCGAATTGCTCAGTATTGATGGCAGTCATCTGCATTGGTATGGCAAGTCGGTACGAGAAAAGCGCAAGATGGGGCACATTAATGTGACAACACAAAGCTACCAGCAACTTGGTGAAAAGCTTATGGCACTTGGTCAATATCTGCCGTTGGAATATTTTCCTAAATTAGTTGCCGAAGCGACGCGATTAAAAGGTTGACAGTCAACTTTTTATCGCTAGAATACGCATCCGCTGTCTAGGCAGCAGTTTTAAAAAGTGTGCCGACTTAGCTCAGTTGGTAGAGCAACTGACTTGTAATCAGTAGGTCGCCAGTTCGATTCCGGCAGTCGGCACCATTTTTCTTTTGTATTACGTAATTCTTACGTAAACTAGTTCCGTTAACCTTAACGGAGCAATATCTCAATGTCCCCTATTTCTTTTTCGCTGTGTTTTCTACAACGCTCAACCTTGTTGATTTGCATGATGTCGTTCGTCTCCATGACAGCTTTTGCACACGGTGGCAATAGCCATGATGAAACAGTTGAAGACAACGCTCAGATTGTATTAAAAGACGGCTATGCCCGAGCTACATTTCCAATGGCGAAAACTGCCGCAATGTATTTTACTCTTCACAATATGTCTGAAAATGAAGTTCGCTTTGTCAGCGTAAGTGTCGATGAAGAAGTAGCAGATGAGGCGCAAATTCACACCACAGAGATGCAGGGCGACGTTATGCGTATGCGCCACGTAGACAAAGGAGTCAGTGTGGCGGCAAACGGGCATATAGCTTTCGCGCCTGGTGGGTATCACATTATGTTAATGGGTCTTAAAAACGGTTTGCAAGCAGGTAGTGAAGTGAAGCTTACGTTGAGCTTCGATTCTCTCAAAGACCTGCATGTGGTGTTACCAGTAAAAGAAGAGAATAAAGGTATGCAGCATCACGGTCACCATTAGCGATGACACATTATCATTGAAAAAGGTTTTAGGTCATCTATAAATTAGATGATCACAATCAACTTAATACGCGTTATTTATACTAAGCTTTAGCGTATTCTTTACTCATACGGTCAGCGAAATAGCTAACGACTTTTTCAAAAGTGTTAAGGAGCGAAACATGAGCAAGATAGACATTGGAATTTCAGAAAGTGATCGTAGCGAAGTAGCACACGGCCTTAAAAAGCTGTTAGCCGACTCTTATACCCTATATCTTCAAACGCATAACTTTCATTGGAACGTAGAAGGACCCCAGTTTCGGGAATTGCATTTAATGTTTGAAGAGCACTACACCGAACTTGCAGAAGCGGTTGATGAAATTGCAGAGCGAATTCGTACATTAGGCGTTGCTGCTCCAGGAACCTATAAAGCGTTTGCAGAGCTTAGCGCTATTGAGGAAGTTGATGGTGTACCTGAAGCTACAGAAATGGTGCGTTTACTAACCCACGGTCACGAGCAAGTGGTAAAAACTTGTCGAGAGTCGTTAAAGCTTGCCCAAGGTGCCGACGATGAGTCTTCTGCTGCACTCATTGGTGACCGAATGCGTGTGCATGAAAAAACAGCGTGGATGCTTCGCGCAACGCTTCCAAAATAAAGCGATTAGTAGAAGTTTGTTAGCCTTTTAATGAGACTATATATCGGGTTTGCTTGTAGCGAAATATACATAAACTAGTTAAAAGCGAGTATTTCCAGATAAACTGCGACGAATAAAACTAAGGGTACAGCTATGCTGTACCCTTTTTTGTATACTCTGTTCCAACAAACTTTCAAAACCTGACTTTTAAAGCGCCTGCCATAGAGACGAACTTGGTGGACGTGAGAAGTTAGGTTTATGGCTCGTGAACGAGCCCCAACAAGCATTGAGGTACACATGAGAAAGTCTGCAATTGGGTTACTAAGCCTATGTAGTATAAGTTTAGCGGTAAGCCAAAGCGTAAACGCCAATAGCCACAACGACTCACCAACAACAGACGCTATAACAGTAACCACTCTCGCGGAGGGCCTTGAGCATCCTTGGGGAATGGTTTTTCTACCAAGTGGAGACATGTTAGTGACCGAACGCGCTGGCGGTATTCGTCGTTTGACAAAAGACGGCGTGCTATCGGAACGTTTAGAAAATGTGCCTGAGGTGGTTGCGAATAATCAGGGCGGAATGCTTGATATCACTGTTGATCCGGACTTTAGCGAAAATAATACTGTGTACTTCTGCTACAGCAAACCCTCAGACGATGGCCAAGCTGGTAGTAGCAGTAGTGTGGCAAAAGCAACGCTAGCTAATAATAAACTTGAAAACGTTGAGGTTATTTTTAGTGCCTCACCTGTTATAGATAATGGGTTTCACTTTGGCTGTCGACTTGTGTTCGATGCTGATAAGTCGCTTTACATTACTCTTGGCGATCGCTACAAATACATGAAAGAGGCACAAAATACGAACAATCACTTTGGGAGTATTGTGCGCATAAATCGTGACGGAAGCGTGCCTGGAGATAATCCCTTCATCGATGGCGACGCTCCTGAAGTATTTAGTTATGGCCATCGAAATGTTCAAGGGGTAACGGTACATCCGCAAACCGGTGCTGTTTGGGCAATGGAGCACGGGCCGAAAGGTGGCGATGAAATCAATGTTATCAAGAAAGCCGCTAATTACGGTTGGCCAAAAATTACCTACGGCATTGACTACAGCGGTGAAATTATCAGTGATAAAACCCATATGGAGGGCATGGAGCAACCTTGGCTTTATTGGGACCCTTCTATCGCACCAAGCGGGCTGACTTTTTACATTGGTGATATGTTTAAAGAATGGCAAGGCGACATTTTAGTAGGCTCGCTTAAATTCACCCATCTTCGCAGAGTGGAAATAGAAAACGGAAAGCCTGCTAAGCAACACGAATACTTGCGCGAGAATGGCGCGCGTATTAGAGACGTTGATGTTGATAGTAAAGGTGCAATTTACCTTTTAACCGATGCGCCGAACGGTAAAGTACTCAAACTAACTAAGTAACACTAACTAAGTAAGTAACTAAGTAGCTAAGTAACTAAGTAACTAAGAAACCAATGAGTAGCTAACTCCGCCAGCTTATTGAAGCAATAAAAAAGCCGAGACAACTCGCAATGTTATCTCGGCTTTTGTCTTTTTATGAAACGGCGGTTTAAGCTTGAAGCGTTAAATTCGCGTTTCGCGTTACTATTTATCCTCGTGCTGTGCGTCGCTTTTATAGCGCTCGAACCACGCAAGAATATTCCCGACTTTTTGTATTAGCCTAGACGGCCGACTGGCTATGCCATGAGATGCGCCGGGTATTCTTACCATGGCGGCATCGACGCCTTGAAGTTTTAATGCTTGATAATATTGTTCAGACTCGCTGATGGGAGTGCGATAATCCGATTCTCCGGTTAACAACATAGTAGGCGTAGTCACATTGCCCACCAAGGAAAGAGGGCTGCGCTTCCACAATTTATCTGCAATATTCCAGGGCATATCAGCCATCCAATATTGGCTAAAGAACGGGTATGCGTCGGCGGTTAAAGCAAAGCTCATCCAGTTAATTACAGGCTTTGCAACCACTGCAGCGGCGAAACGATCTGTTTTGCCAATAGACCAAGCGGTAAGCACACCGCCGCCTGAACCACCAGTAATAAATAGGTTGTCTGTGTCTACGTAACCCTTATCAATAACGGCATCTACCACATCCATAAGGTCGTTGTAGTCTTCAGAAGGGTAGTTGTGATGTATTAAATTGCCAAAGTCTTCGCCATAAGAGCTACTTCCACGTGGATTAGACCATACCACCACGTACCCCTGAGCAGCCATCAATTGAATTTCCATGGCGAAATGCGGGCCATAAGCCGCATGAGGGCCGCCGTGGATCTCTAAGATTAGTGGGTACTTTTTGGTCTTATCAAAGCCAGGAGGTAGTGCAACCCAGGCGTCAATTTCTCTTTCATCAACACTCGAAACCACGCTTAAATCAATCACTTCAGCGAGATCTTTGTGACCAAGCGCGTCCTCATTAAGATTGGTCAATGCCTTATCATCACCGCGTTTGCGATATAAGGTAAGGTCGCCAGGCATACTCCTTGCGGCGCTTGTGTAAACAATGGTCCCTTCATCACTAACTGCAAATGCGCCTGAGGTGTAAGGTCTGCCAAGAGACTGACCACCCATAGACACATCTAGCGGACTAACATCACCTTTAAGATTTACCGCAGCTAACTTGTTGTGGCCTTCGTCGAGATAAGAAAAAATAAGGCCGCGACTATCTTTTCGCCATTCGAAGTCTCCAACAGCGCGATCCAAAGACTCAGTCAGTCGCGTGATATCGCCACTTTTAAGTTCCATAATCATTAAGTCGCTATTTTGATATGACAACTTGCGATCATTGACATGACTAAAGGCGAGATACTTACCGTCTGGGCTTAAGGAAGGAGAGCCTTCAGGTCCTTCCATACTGGTTACTTGCTCAGTTTCACCTGTGGTTACCTTAACTCTATAGATGTCGCTAAAAAGTGGATGCAACGCGTAATCTTCTCGATTAGGTGTTGCGAAATAAATCCAATCGCCGTCTTTTGAGAACGACAGTGAGCCGCCACTGGGGAATTTACCTGTAGTTAATTGTCGTGGCGTACCACCTTCAACAGGCAGCACGTATATTTGATTATATCCTTCACGCAGGTAGCCTCTGCCATCGCCGCGGTATTGCGTAGTATCAATGTACGTTGCTTGTTCAGCCCACTTAGCCCCTTCAGGCTTTGATGGCATAGCGGTGAATATTGGCGTGTTTTTCTCTTCAGTAAACAGGCTAAAGGCCAGCGTTTCACCGTCAGGCGACCACGTTAAATTCCCGGGGGCCTCGTCGGTATTAGTAAGGCGAACAGACTGCTGAGTATCGAGATAATACAAATGCAGCTGTGTTCTGCCATCGACAGCTTTCGTGTACGCAAGAATGTTGCGATTAGGGGAAAGCGTTGCTTGAGAAACGCTTTCATCTTGAGCAATAAATGGCCGATGTTTTCCTGACTTTATGTCCACTTGCCATAATCTGGCTTGCCTGCCGTCAGTCATAATGTCTAAACTTTGGCGGCTGTAGATAACCGTATTATCGTTGATAAATTGCGGGTTTGAGACAAACTCTAAATTAAAAGTGTCATTGTAGGTTAATGTGTTATGACTCGCATCGGCGCCATCAACAGATGGGTTATCGGCTGCGAATGTGGGCATTATGCTAACGCATAAGGCGGTCATTACAGCGCATGCTGCTGTTGAACGTTTGCGAGCCTCAGAAGGGTGAGCAGACATAGATTATCCTTTTTTGTTATTACTGCATTTTAAGGCGTAAATATCGTATTAGTGAGGCAGTTACACCACACCAATTTGCCAAAATACGTCATTGAGCAAAGTATCATTATCTTCTACACATAACATAGCCTGTTGTTTTCACTCGTGTCATCTGTGTGCGGCAAAGTTACATTGAGATGTGATAAACAACGCAGCTCATCTGTTTTTAAGGCTTATCTTTCCTACTAAAATGTCTTTAAACATCACCCAGTCGCCTATAAAACTGTAAAGGGGATATTGGAAGGTTGCGGGTTTGTTTTTCTCAAAGAAAAAATGTCCTACCCAAGCAAATCCATAGCCTACAAGCGGAATTAACCAAAGATAAATAAATGCATTACTAAATACGGCTATCGCAATAATGGCAAGCACCAACCAAGAACCAATAAAGTGGAGGGTTCTGCACGTTGCATCTCTATGTTCCGCAAGATAAAACGGATAAAATTCATCAAACGATTTAAAACGCTGCTCGGTGGGTATTTCATTGCTCATGGTGTTACGCTCTATCGTGATTAAGTTAAAACGGCATCTCAATTTACACTAAATTAACATGTTGCCATAGTGAACAATGTCGTTTGCACGACAAATGCTCACAGAGGCAAGAGCAGTGCTAACGCTATAAAGTGCAGACAGCCTTGTATTTTGAGAATAACTACCCCATATTCCTCGTCATGAATTTGATAAGAAAAAGGCGCGCATGATGGAAAATATAATTGCTAACACACAGGCAACTATTGTTGATATTACAGTAGAAAATTTTCAGCAAATTATAGTTGAGGCATCACAAGAGAAGCTGGTGCTTATCGATTTTTGGGCCCCGTGGTGCGAGCCGTGTAAGGACCTTCTACCCATATTAGAAAAGCTTGCTGGTGAATACAGTCAGCATATGATACTCGCAAAGGTAGACTGCGAGGCGCAGCAAGAAGTTGCCGCTCAGTTTGGTATTCGTAACTTACCTACCGTTATGGTGGTTCAAAACGGTCAACCTGTAGATGGCTTTGCTGGCGTGCAGGGCGAGCCACAAATTCGTGAAATGTTGCAGAAGTATTTACCTAATCCAGAAGATGAGCTTCTTGCAACAGCAGGTAAAGCTATTCAACAAGGCGATTATGCAGCGGCATTACCAGCGGCTAAAGAGGCTGTTGATCTAAACGCTGATAACGTGAATGCGAAGTACATGCTGATTGATTGTTTTATAGAAACCGGCTCTATCGATGTTGCCAAGCAGTTGCTGTCCGAAATAAAACTAGTGGATCAGGACTCTCGCTTTAAAACCTTAAATGGAAAGGTTGAGCTTGCAGAACAGGCAGCTGATACGCCGGAGATACGTCAGCTGCAGGCGACGGTTGAAGCTAATCCAGATGATTTACAAGCAAAGGTAGATTTAGCTGTTCAGCTTCATCAGGCTAATAAATCACAAGATGCTCTTGCGCTGCTATACACGGTATTGAAAAAAGAGTTGAGTTTTGGCAACGCAAGACAACTCATGATGGATATGATGAACGCGCTTCCAGATGGCGATCCGTTAAAATCTGAGTATCGTCGTAAAGTCTATAGCTTGCTTTACTAACCTACGTCTTCTATAGCTATAGCTTGGTGCTGTAGATTGGCTCTGTACGCAGTGTTCTAATTTTAGCCGGCGCTGCGTGTTTTGCTTTCATTTGCAGGTAACATGCGGGTGGTTTTCTCTATTTTAAAGGGCTGTTTATTGGGGAAAAGCCCTCTTGGTGAAGCCAATTAAGAGCCTGAAAATACCGCTCAAAATATTGTCTTTCGTATGTAGGAAACTCAAGGTCTCGTTGTTTAGACGGATGAGTGCGCTCAAGGTGCGCTTTTTTCACCATTCCGCTGTCTAATACATAGGCAGAGCGGCATAATCCCATAGTAATGTTAGTTTTTATGGCTTCCGATAGGCATGTCTGACAATCTGGTGTTGCCAACACCCAGCGCCTACCGTCCATTAGTGCGGCCCAAGGTTTTCCCTCAAAACGCTTTATAAGCGAGTGCATTTCCTCTACAAAAATCTGAGTTGTTTTCAAATTCCAAGCGCCCACAGCAAATACTTCTAACACGTTGCCAGAGATATCGACAGAGTAATTGCCATAAGGGGGAAATTGCATTGTTACTTCACTACCGCTCTGTGCTAAAAATGTATTGTTTCGTATACCTATCTTTAATTTTATAGCACATTTTTTGCGGTTGGAAATCCGATTAGGTATAAAATTTTATACTGTGGATTAAACATTTTACACCTTCAACGCTTTTAGTTTCGTGTTTGTATGCTAGCGACGATGGGTTTTGCTAAGGTAAGTGTGACTAAATAAAGAGAAATTTGTTATGGCGTATCAGCAATTTTATACCGGTTTTCTTGAGGCGAATGAAGGCAAGCAACAGTATACGTGCCACAGTCATTATTTTTGGCCAGACTGCACCAAAGACGCCATGATTGAATACTGGGACGACAGTGCGCGCTATGTCGACGCGAAGTGGGGGTATTTTTTCGAAACATTAGTACCCGAACTACAACGTAAAATAAGCCGCATTATCGACACCAGCTTGCCCGAGCAGATTGTATTTGCATCGAACACACATGAATTACTGTATCGCATTATGAGTTGTTTAGACCTTTCTGACGCTATTACGGTTGTTTCTACCGACAGTGAGTTTCATAGTTTTCAACGTCAAATTACGCGCCTAGCCGAGCACGATAATATCAATATTGTGAGCGTACCTACGCAGCCTTTCGACTCGTTCAATGAACGATTTAAAGCCGCTATATCGGCGCATCAGCCTAATTTAGTGTTTTTTAGTCACGTGTTTTTTAATTCAGGTTACGTGGTAGAAGATCTAGATGGCATTGTAGAGAGCGTAGAAAACGAAGATACCCTTATAGTGATAGATGGTTACCATGGATTTATGGCAAAGACTACCAGCCTTCGAAATATTGAGCAGCGCGCTTTTTACTTATCTGGTAGTTACAAGTATGCACAAGCTGGCGAAGGAGCGTGTTTTGCCCACATTCCAAACGGGTGCACCTTACGCCCGAGATATACAGGCTGGTTTGCTGAATTCGGCACGCTAGATAAGCCTCGTTCAGGAGAAGTTCAATATAGCACCGACGGCATGCGTTTCGCTGGTGCCACCATGGACTTTACCGCATTGTATAGGTTGAGAGCAGTTTTACGATTATTTGATAAGAATAACTTGAGTGTGGAGGCCATAGATAAGCATGTTATGGCTATTCAGCGTCACTTTTTGTCAAAGCTTGATAATTGTGACCATCAGCAGCTCACCAGAAAAGCGCTGGTGGTGAGCGATGAAACGCGGCGCGGCCACTTCCTCACATTTGAACTAGGCAGTGCAGAAGAAACAGCGCAACTAGCTAACGCACTCAAGGCGCATAATATTCTTACCGACTACCGAGGAAGTCGCTTGCGCTTTGGCTTTGGTTTATATCATACCCCTGAATATATTGATTTAAGCGCGCTGGCTAAGCACTCAAGCAAGATTTAACAATTAACTGATACGCAGTTACAAACACGCACTAACAAAAAGGAGAGGCCCTATGTCATGGTTCTTACCCGCGCTGGCCATGGTATTGATTATTGAGGGGCTTGGGCCGCTCTTATTCCCTAACAAATGGCGTAACTATCTCCAGAAATTAAGCCAACAGCCCAGTAATGAGTTGCGTCGAATAGGTGGGGTATTGGTGATAATGGGGGCGTTGCTTTTATTATTTTTTGCATAGGATATTTTTGACGCAGAAAAAGCGGTTTTTTCAAAGGCTGACCGTTTGTTCAGGTTAATCCTTCAAGATAGTGGTTAGCTACATACTAACTCTTTATAAAAGAGAGGGTTAGTTAGTGTAAAACGCGACAAGCACGATTTTGACTATGGTTCCTTAAAGACACTTTGTTCTCTGTGACGTATTTTTGTTCGAAAAACAGATGATCCTTTGCGTAGAATTTTGTAGAATCCCCGCCTAATTTTCTTACACATATGATTCATGGCAAAGAACGTTGTGGTACTCGGCACTCAATGGGGTGACGAGGGTAAAGGCAAGGTCGTAGACCTACTCACAGATCGCGCAAAGTATGTTGTTCGCTACCAAGGCGGGCACAATGCGGGTCACACTCTAGTAATCGACGGTGAAAAAACCGTACTTCACTTAATTCCATCAGGCATCCTACGCGATAATGTTACCTGCATAATTGGTAACGGTGTTGTGCTTAGCCCAGACGCACTTATGAAAGAAATGACCATGCTTGAAGAGCGTGGCGTTCCAGTGCGCGAACGATTGAAGATCAGTGAAGCTTGTCCGCTTATTCTTCCTTATCATATTGCACTAGACGTAGCGCGCGAAAAAGCACGCGGTGCGAAAGCAATTGGTACAACAGGTCGTGGTATCGGCCCTGCGTATGAAGATAAAGTAGCCCGTCGCGGTTTACGTGTTGGCGACTTATTTAATGCGGAAGATTTCGCAGCCAAGCTGAAAGAAGTGCTAGACGTGCATAACTTCACGCTAACTCAGTACTATGGTGAAGAAGCGGTTGATTTCGACGAAACCTTAAAAGCTGCGATGGAAGTTGCAGATATTCTTAAGGCCATGGTAGTTGATGTTACTGACGAGCTGGATAAAGCCGATAAGAACGGTTTGCCCATTATGTTTGAAGGTGCGCAAGGTACGCTGTTAGATATCGATCACGGTACTTATCCTTACGTCACATCATCTAACACTACGGTTGGTGGTGTAGCAACTGGCGCAGGCTTTGGTCCGCTTAAATTAGACTACGTGTTGGGTATTGTTAAAGCGTACACCACTCGTGTTGGCTCGGGTCCTTTCCCGACAGAGCTTGATTGCGAAGTAGGGCAGCACCTAGGCGTTAAAGGTCACGAGTTTGGCGCTACTACCGGTCGCAAGCGTCGCACAGGTTGGTTTGATGCCGTTGCAATGAAACGCGCTGTACAAATTAACTCAATTACTGGTTTCTGCTTAACCAAACTTGATGTACTTGATGGTTTAGAATCACTTCAAATTTGTGTGGGTTATCGCGATGCCGAAGGTACTGTAAAAGACGTGCCGCCTATGGCAGCCGACGGCTACGACAAAATCACACCGGTTTATGAAGAGATGCCCGGTTGGTCAGATACTACGTTTGGTGTCACTGAGTTTGATAGCTTACCTCAAGCAGCGAAGAACTACATTAAGCGCCTTGAAGAGCTAACTGGCGTGCCAATTGATATTGTTTCTACAGGCCCGGACAGGAAAGAGACTATGGTTCTGCGTCACCCATACGACGCATAATCACTCGTTCTGCTTACAAAGTTCTTAAAAAGCCTAGCAATTGCTAGGTTTTTTTTAATCTACAGTTTTTTAGATTTACGCGGATTGGTTTAAATTCGCACCTCAAATATCAGCCGACCTCAACATTAATTAACAATTAAGTTGCGTTCACGCAGAACATGCCTATTAATGTATTATCAGTTATCACTATTTTTCCAAGCTGACAAAGCCAGTGGAGCCTTCATATGCCAAATAGACCAACTCTTCATGCCATCGAACCTGGTATCTGTTACATCGACAATGTTAAGAAGCTAAACGCCGCTTACCGCTCTGGAAAAACGCAATCACTCGACTGGCGCAAAACGCAATTGTTGGCATTAAAGCGTATGCTGGAAGACAATCAAGCGGCGTTACTAGACGCGCTCAAGCAGGACTTAGGAAAATGTGAAACCGAAGCTATGGTGGCAGAGCAGGGCTTTTTATTGTCAGATATAGACCATACGCTTAAGCATCTCGACCAGTGGGTAAAACCTCGTAAGGTGTCTACACCTATGGTGGCCTGGCCAGGGAAAAGCTATAAGCAACCGGAGTCACTGGGTACGGTATTAATTATTGGGGCGTGGAATTACCCATTACAGCTATTACTAGCGCCTTACATTGCAGCGCTAGCCGCGGGCAATTGCGCGGTATTAAAGCCTTCGGAGCTATCTGCTGAAACCTCAGCATTAATAGCAAAGCTTATCCCTCAATATATGGATGTGTCTTGTGTCGAGGTTATCGAGGGTGGAAAAGAAGAGTCTACTGCGCTACTGGCCTGTAAATGGGACCACATTTTTTATACTGGCGGTGAAGCGGTAGGTAAGGTGGTAATGAGTGCTGCCGCTCGTCATTTAACTCCAGTTACCTTAGAGCTTGGCGGTAAAAGTCCATGTTTCGTTGACAAAAATACCAATTTGAAAGTAACTGCCAGACGAATTGTTTGGGGAAAATGGATGAACGCTGGGCAAACCTGCGTTGCGCCCGATTATATTATTGTTGAAAAGGGTTTTGAGCAGCCGCTTATAGAAGCCTTGAGAAAAGAACTTAAAAAACAATACGGCAAATCGGCATTGGCTTCACCGGATTATGGAAACATAATTAACCAAAGACACTTAAGTCGCTTACGCAGTTATTTAGATAACGCGAACGTTGTGTACGGCGGCGATTTTAATGAAGAGCGCCCAGCGATGGAGCCCACTTTGGTGCTAGAACCATCCCTTGATAGCGCCATTATGCAGGAAGAGATTTTTGGCCCTATTTTGCCCGTAATTACCGTGCCTTCACTCGATGACGGTATTAACTTAGTCAACGAAAGGGCAAAGCCACTTGCTCTGTATGCATTCAGTGATAACGACGAGGTACTCGACCGGATTATTAGTTTAACCAGTTCAGGAAGCGTTTGTACCAACGACACTATGCTGTTTATGACAAACCCAGAGCTTCCGTTTGGCGGAGTAGGCAATAGCGGAATGGGCAGTTATCATGGGCGCGCAGGCTTCGATACATTCAGTCATTTAAAAACGGTGATGAAGCGCTCATTTGCACTTGATGTGCCCTTTAGATATGCGCCGTTTTCCAAATTCAAACTCAAACTGCTTAAGAAATTTTTATAATAAGGACTCGCTATGCCACAACCTTTTCACCTAGCTATACCGGTCACGAACCTAAACGATGCTAATGCATTTTATGGCGAGCTTCTCGGCTGTGAAAAGGGGCGTAGCGATACTCAATGGATAGACTGGAATTTCTTCGGACATCAGTTGGTAACTCACTGCGTTAATGAAATGCCTTCACCGCCGGCATACAACGGCGTTGATGATCACGCAGTCCCCGTTCCTCATTTTGGTGTGGTGCTAAAAATGGAAGATTGGAACGCACTAGCCGAAAAAGCTAAAGCAGCGAACATCGACTTTATTATCTCGCCTTATGTTCGTTTCAAAGGTCAGCCAGGTGAGCAGGCCACTATGTTCTTCAAAGACCCATTTGGTAATGCATTAGAATTCAAAGCATTTGCAGATATAAACCAGCTGTTTGCTTCTTAATGATTGTGAGCAAAGTCACTATCTATTTCACTGCCTTAATTAGAGCATGAAGGTAGGCAGTTACCTGTTACACTGGGCAATCCGGTTTATTTTTTGAGTGTATTTTGAAAAAAGTTCTTATTTTAGTCGATGTCCAAAATGTGTATTACACCTGTCGTCAGGCTTACAAGCGTAACTTTAACTACAATCGCTTTTGGCAGCGAATTAACGCCAACGGTGAAATTGTAAAAGCATTTGCCTATGCCATAGACAGAGGTGATATCAAGCAGCGCGAATTTCAAAATATACTGAAAGCCATTGGTTTTGACATAAAGCTCAAACCTTTTATACAGCGAGCGGACGGCTCGGCCAAAGGTGATTGGGATGTGGGTATTACGGTAGATGCGCTGCAGCACGCCGACAGCGTAGACGAGGTGGTTTTAGTGTCTGGCGACGGAGACTTTGACATACTCGTTGAGGCGCTGAAAGCCAAGGGCAAAGCCGTACAGGTATACGGCGTACCGGCACTTACTGCACAAAGTTTGCAAAAGGCGGCATCGGAATATATTTCCATCGATACCGCACTGCTGCTCTAAAACCTTACATTTGCCAGTGTTTGGGGCTTGCTGGCAAAGCGCTTCGCCTGGCTTTTACTCGGCGGGTAACACTATGCTTTTACCACGACCACTTGCTTCTGAGGCCGCATCAATCCCTTTAGCAGTGCGCTTTATAAGATGAACATCGCCAAATCTTCTGTTATCAATCACATACCCCATGCCTTTAAGTTTTTGCACTGTGTTAGCGTTAAATCCATCATGCATTCGTATTGTGTCTTTAGGGAATAACTGATGATGAAAGCGCGGGGTGTTAACTGCATCGTCAGCACTCATGTCGTAAAGCAGAGCATTTAAAAGCGACTGTGCTACCGACGATATAATGGTAGTTCCGCCTGGTGAACCCGTTGCAAGTACCACACTATTGTCTTTTGTTACTAGGGTGGGTGTCATAGACGACAACATGCGCTTATACGGCTCAATGGCGTTGGCTTCGCCACCCACGGCACCGAAGAAGTTTGGTACACCTGGCTTGGCACTAAAGTCGTCCATTTCATCGTTTAACAAAAAGCCTGCGCCTGTAACTACCACTCCACTGCCGAACGTAAGGTTAATGGTTGTAGTATTGGCAATTGCATTCCCCCACTTATCAATTATCGAAAAGTGCGTCGTGTCTTCACTTTCAGGTAAGCCAGGTTTTACATTTGGCGTAGGTGAAATCCTGTTTGGTTGAATCTCTTTTGCTCTGTTGGCGATATATTGCGGCTGAGTGAGCGCTGTTACCGGCACGCTCACAAAATCAGGGTCGCCAAGATATTCCGCTCTATCGGCAAACACCCGTTTACCAATCTCTGACATAATATGGATGTATTCACTGCTGTTTTGCTCTGGGAGTTCGCGATTGGCTGTAAATGCTTCTAGCATACCTATCCACTGTGCTACAGCTACACCGCCTGAGCTAGGAGGGGGCGCAGTAACTAACTCGTAACCTTGCCAGCTAATTTGAAGAGGATCGCGCCACACTGCTTTATAGGCTGCCAAGTCATCGTGACTAATCAAGCCGCCATTCTGCGCCATAAAATCTACAATGAGGTTAGCTACACCACCTTCATAAAACCCACGCTCTCCTTCTTTTTGTATTGTTTGAAGCGTGTTCGCTAATTCAGGTTGTTTAAACAGGCTTCCCGCCTTTGCTTGCTGAAAATACTGCGCAAAGTTGCTGTTTATATTGTTTTCTTGAGTGCGGCTAATATAGTTTGAAATATTGTTGGCAAGCTTACTATGAACAATAAAACCGTCTTTTGCCAAGCGTACCGCCGGAGCAAGTAAGCGTTGCCAGCTTAGCGAGCCATATTTCTTATGGGCCGCCCACATTCCTGCCACTGTGCCAGGAATACCAGACGCTTTAGCACCAAATAGCGATTCATAAGGTTTTACATTGCCATTAGCATCCAGGTACATATCACGATGAGCGCGTTCAGGAGCCATTTCTCTATAGTCGAGAAAATTTGTGGTGTCTTCAAACTTAATGGTCATGAAGCCACCGCCACCAATATTGCCCGCCTCGGGTAACGTTACTGCAAGTACAAATTGTGCTGCAATGGCGGCGTCAATTGCGTTTCCACCTTCTTGCAATACTGCCATCGCCGCGTCGGCACTATAGCTGTCTGGCATGGCTACAGCATGCTGCTTATTTGCGTTTTGGATTTGCTCGGCATTATTAGTTGCGGTATTAGTTGCGGTATAGGTGCAGCTCGCAGTGAGAAAAATGGCTGCTACTAGTATTATCCTTTGTATCATTTGGAGCTCCTGTATCCTAATTGAAGATCAACGCGCGTTAGTTAACCCAGCATAATAACGCTGGCAATAAAGTACGCAATAAGTGTCAGTACACCGGCAAAAAGTGCATAAGGTATTTGTGTTTTTACGTGAGTTAACACATCACACCCCGCAGCTAATGAGGAAACTGCGGTCGTGTCTGAAATAGGAGAGCAATGATCGCCAAAAATACCACCACCAAGTATAGCTGCTACAACCAGTGAAGGCGGTAACCCTAAGCTTTGAATTAAAGGAACGCCTATGGGGATCAGTATGGCAAAGGTGCCCCACGATGTTCCTGTGGTGAAGGACATAACCGCCCCTGCAATAAACAACATAGGAACAATGAAAACAAGGGGTAGGTATTCGCCTACAATACCGGCAACAAACACACCGGTTCCCAGATCTTTAAGACTATTGCCAAGGGTAAGCGAGAGCAACACTATGGTAACCAGTGGAAGAAGTTCTCCCATTCCTTTAAAACCAATATCTACCGCTTCCTTATGGGTAAATCGTTTGTGAACAAGTAATAAACCATAAGCAACGGCGGTTGCTAACGCAGTAGCATAAAGCACAGATTTACTGCCACTGCCTTGAGAAAGTACACCATCACCAGTCCAAAACATGAAACCAACCATACTGAGCACCATCACCAACAGTGGCAGTATCATAAAGCGCGCTTTTGTTGCAGGTGCCGATTGTTGCGTTACATCGGTTTGTGAGAGAGCCTTTTCCTCTTCAAGCATGGGACCGTGCACCTTGTCGGCCGATATGGTGTAAGCCACAATGAGCAAGGTGAAAATAGCATAGAAATTAAATACTACGCTGCCCCACAAAATAGAAGCAGAAGAGGCGGGCAGTTCGTAGGCGTCGAGCAGGCTTAAAATGAATGCCCCCCAGCCATTGAGTAAAATTAAAATACAGACAGGGGCACTTGTTGAATCGATAATATAGGCTAACCGCGCTCGGCTCATGCCAAATCTATCGTATAAACCTCGGGCGAAAATACCGGCGGTTAATACGCTTAAATTAGACTCTATAAAGACTGCAATGCCGGTAAACATAGTAAGTCCGCCAACTTGCTTGCGTGTTTTTGCCACGCCTTTCCCTACCAAAAAATTTACCGTGGCGGTTACTCCACCCGAATCGCGTATAAAAGCTAACAGCGCGCCAACTAATACTGAGAAAAGTAATACTCTGGTATTACCCGGACTCGAGGCGGTGCCTACTACTCTTTCAATAGCATTAATGGGAGCAAGGTAGCTCTCTGTAATACTGGTATTAACGAGTATTAGCGCTTCAGCGCACAGCACAGCAAGTGCCAATGCAAGAATGACTTCTTTTTTCCAAAAAACAACGGCAATAGCCACAATAGGGGGGATGACTGACATCCAATCCATACTACTTTCCAAATCTTAACGTACTTATAAATTGCGTGGGTGGCGCTTACTAACGTGACTAACTCGCAGAGGAACTGCGTATTTAGCGGCGATCAGAATAGCTTACACTGTGCTAGCTTACTGATTTATAGTAGCCTACCGTATTGTGTGCGTTGTTACCAAGGATTAGATAAACATTGTCATTTTTTACGTTCAAAAAAGTTACTCTCCGCACTAGCAAAACAACGTGCTCATTGTTTTTCACCTACACGCTTTTCATTGCAAGTACGCTTTTCACTTGCGCGTCATTTCCAAGCTACGCGCAAACAAGTCATAGCGCTGCGTTAGGCATTCCGTCAGGTAATGCTATTAGCTTAAACGCTGTGAAACACATGATTGGGCAAAAGTTAATTCTCGACATTCGCTATTTTTGTGAAGACAACACGCCAAGTAAACAGTGCCGTAAGCCTGTAACTGCAATGCCCCAGTCATTGTTAACGTTACTAAGTAATCAAAACATTGGTGGCATTATTTTGTTCAGCGAGAACATAGAAAATGCATCACAGCTGATTAGTTTGAATTATTCACTGCAAGCACACATGCAAAAAGCGGGTCAAAGCCCTTTGTTCATTGCCATTGATCAAGAAGGGGGAAGAGTCGCACGCTTACCCCATTCTATACTGCCAGCTTTTGCTGGAAACCTCGCTATTGGTGCATCCGCGCATCAACATGGCAACATTTTCGCCAAAAATGTGGGCGAGCACATAGGTAAAACCTTATTGCCTTTGGGGATAAATACGAATTTTGCACCGTCTATCGATATCAACAGCGAACCGAAAAACCCAGTTATTAACGTGAGAAGTTTTGGTGAAAACCCCGTACAAACTGCAGAGCTTGGCGAAGCGTTTGTGTCGGCAATGCAAAAAGCTGGTGTGTTAAGTGCGGTGAAGCACTTTCCCGGCCACGGAGACACCCATGTGGACAGTCACTCAGGTTTACCTCGAGTAGACCACACGCTAAAAGAAGCACAATCTGGTGACTTACTGCCTTTTGCAAATATCATCAATAGTGCAATGCCACCTGCAATGGTGATGACAGCGCATATTCAATATCCCGCTTTAGACGACACAACCATTAGAAATAAAAAAGGTGAGCTGCAAGTGGTACCGGCTACCTTGTCGAAGCGTATTTTGACCGATACTTTACGCAACAGCTTACGGTTTAACGGCCTTATTATTACCGATGCTCTTGATATGGCCGGTATCTCTCAATTCTTCACAGAAGAGGACGCTGTTTTACGAGCATTTGACGCCGGTGCTGACATTGCGCTTATGCCCTACACCATTCGCAATGGTAAAGACATAGAAGCGTTCAGCGCGATGATAGAACGCATTGCTATACAAACAATGGAGAGCGGTGAGAAAGTAAAAGACTTAAAGGCTTCCTATCAGCGCATATTAAGAATGAAGCAACACAATCAACTAGCGCGCTTTGTAAGCAAGCCTAAGTCGTGGTGGCTGCAAGAGGTTGGGGCAAACCGTGAAGGTTTGTCTGAAATGGGGCCAGATTCTCACAAACCTACCCAAGTGGCTAAGAGCAATAGCACCTTGTTTATAAAGGGAAAACAAATCGAGAAAGCGCTTTCTGAGGCGTCTGTCACGGTACTTTTTGGAAAAGACAAACTTCCAGTGAATAAAAGTAAGTGGTTAGCACTTATGCCTGATGCGGCACGCTGCTTAGCTTTCGAAAAGGCGCTATATGACAGCCGTCCAGATGCAGAATATGCTTGCTTACCGCTCACCGTATTGCCGAATAAGGCGTTAACTAAGCGACTTATAGCGCAAACCGATTTAATGGTGATAGGCGACATCACACCATTACACGCTAACTATGAACTTGGCGGTGCAGATCAACCGTCTTTACTTAAGCAAAGGGCCAATGAGTCTGATATTAAAGCCTTCTCAATACAGGCTATGCAAACAGCAAAGTCTCTCAGTAAGCCAGTAGTTTTTGCTGCACTGAGAATGCCCTACAGTGCAAAAGCTGCAATGGAATTTGCAGATATAGGTATCGCCACTTACGACTACGCTATTACTATTTCTGAAGATGCCGATAGAAAAGACAGACCTTCAAATAAAGAAAAAAATAAAGAGACAGACACTCGAATTTCCAGTCAAAGCTTACGCACTCTGATAAAAGTTTTGGTTGGAAAATTAGAAGCGAAAGGTCAGTCGCCGGTAACATGGAAGTAGCAAAATTAAAAATAAAACCGAATGAAGTAAGTACTTGCAAACCAGATTTTTATCTCGCTTAAAACCCCTTCTTTTGTGATGCTTTTTCTGAAATGAAATCCTTAAAAGGCGATTTATTTGACGAAGCAAAGTAACGGTTTATATCGAAAAAACTTGAGGTATTTTTTAACACAGTAGTGCTAAAAAGTAGAGCAGACTAGCCTGAATAAAACACCGATTTTTTTCTCAAAGTGTTACCTAAATTCAACTGTTGATATATCAAAGTTTAATGACAAATTGTCTCCCTCGCGCTCTTTTTTGCTCGCTCTTCTGAACGAAAAATTTCCAAAAGCTTAGTTGGTTGTGAGTGCTTACTATCGATTAAAGTTAACTTTTTATATGTTTTTGTTTTTTATTTTTTGTAAGTGTGCGCTCACTTACATATGACCTTAGTGACTTATCTCCTGTATTAATTTGCCCTTTTGTAATACCCATGGTCACAAAATATTAATCGCTCGCAGCGTTGTCAGGATAAATAAGATACGGGGCGCGCTGTTTTTCAAATTGCGACAATTCGGCGTGCCAAGACGCTTTAATTTCGCTGGCAGTGGTGCCCATTATTATGGCCTTTCTAAGTGAAGAATTTCCGGCAAGTTTGTCAAAGAAATCTGGCCGCGTGAAAAACGTTTTTTGCGCCTCATTCATCTTGCGATAAACGTCTATCAAAGGCTGTAATTTCAAGCCGGAAATGCGAGCTGATGCGACATCGTTTTCGTTCAAGATATTGGCATAAATGGTCTTGCCGTTATGCTTCGGTTTGTTTGCTCCCGCATTGGGTGTAACCTCAACTTTATGCTCGCCTAATTTAACTTCTGGGTGACCGATGAGCTGAAAGGGCATATCAGTACCTCGACCTATACTTACAGCGGTGCCTTCAAAAAAGCATAGGGTCGGGTACAAGCGTATGGCATTGTCATTAGGCAGATTAGGGCTAGGTGCAATAGGAAGAGAGTAGGAAGTGCTTCTGGTATAATTTGCCACGGGGATAACGGAAAGTTCAGCGCGGGAATGTGTATCCAGCCAATTTTCACCCACTATCATTCTCGCAAGCTCTCCTAACGTCATGCCGTGTAAAACAGGAATAGGATGCATGCCAATGAAAGAGCTAAACTTCGGTTCTAAAATTGGCCCATCTATATGGGCAATGTTGGGGTTAGGCCTGTCGAGTACAATAACATCGATATTATGTTCGAAGGCTGCTTCAATAACGTAATGCAGCGTACTCAGATAAGTATAAAAACGTACGCCTACATCTTGAATATCAAAAACCAATATATCGACATTTTTAAGCATGTCTGGCGAAGGTTTTTTCAAAGCTCCGTAAAGAGAGTGAATGGGCAGGCCGGTTTTAGCATCTACTTCACTACTTACCTTTTCACCTGCGCTTTTGTTTCCTCGAAACCCGTGTTCGGGCGACATAATGCTTACAACATTGATGCTGCGAGCAAGTAAGGCGTCTAACAAATGTTGAGTTTCATGTGAGCGATAATTAACCACTGAGCTTTGGTTTACCACTAGGCTCACGCGTTTACCCGTTAATAGCGAAAGGTATTTATCGAACTGCTCTGCACCTACACGTAGGTCATGGTTGTTATAACTGAAATAGTCATAGTTGAAATGAGCATTCTCTTGGTAAGTACTCTTGGCATTGGCAGTACTCGCATCAGTATTGAGACTTTCAGCGTGGGAAGCATTAGAGACAGAAAGCCAGGTCGCTACGATCCAGAATACGAAACCCCAGAATGCTAAACCCCAAGAAGCCAAATTAGCGCTTCGCTTCATTTTCACTGCTTACAGCCTCCCTTAAGTAACCTTGGTGGTTGGTTAAAATTTTAGTTGCCTGTTCGGCATCATTGCCGGTAAGCACCATTAGAATGGCCACTTTTGCTTTGTTATCACAGGCGTTAAGTGCCTGTATGGCGGTATTCTCATCACACTCGGTAGCCTGCATAACAATACGGCAAGCCCGCGCTTTGAGCTTTTCGTTGGTTGCGTTCACATCCACCATTAGGTTTTCGTATGTTTTACCCAGCTTCACCATGGTAGTGGTACTAATCATATTCAAAATCATTTTTTGTGCAGTACCCGATTTCATTCGCGTACTGCCACTTAGTGCTTCAGGCCCCACCACCGGGCAGATAGAAATTGCCGCAGGTTCAGATATTGCAGCATCTGGGCTGCATGCAATGGCTGCTGTTGAACAGCCAATGCTGGCTGCATAACTTAAAGCACCGCTTACATAGGGCGTACGGCCACTGGCGGAAATACCTATTACTGTATCGTTTGCTGTTAGTGAAATTGCCAATAGGTCGGTTTTGCCCGCCGCACGATCATCCTCTGCGCCCTCAACGGCATGCACGATCGCCTTATCTCCGCCAGCAATAATGCCCAATACCAATGAGTCTGGCACACTAAAAGTGGGGCGACATTCAACGGCATCTAGAATTCCCAGTCTGCCGCTGGTTCCAGCGCCGATATAAATGAGCCGGCCGCCAGCCTTAATGCTTTTTGTAGCAGCATCTACCGCTTGTGCAATAGCAGGAATTTGAGTTGCCACGCTTGCCGCAACTTTTGCATCTTCCGCGTTAATTTTTGATAGCACGTCAACGGTGGAGAGGGTATCGAGTTCGAGTGTGTCGGGGTTTCGCCCTTCAGACACAATGCGTTCCAAGTCGTTAAGTAGTGAGTGAGAAGATACAGGCGGTCGCGGTGTCATGCAGAAAACTCTTTTAAACAGTTGATTACGTCGTGTTAAGCATAACGGCAATCGCATTTGGACGAAACGTTTGTTCGCTATTCTTAGCGCCAATCAATACGTGTGCTTTTCCTAGGCACAAAGACAAATACGGTGACGTTGATCTCATGATACAATTATGTGGTTTGTTTTATAAAAGGATTACTCTTGCTGTGAGTGTTTTATTGTGAGTCGTCAAACTCAAGCCATTATTCATGCAGATGCACTACTGCAAAACTTTAAAACCTTGGCTTATACGGCAAAGCAAAGTCAGTCAATGGCTGTGATAAAAGCCGATGCGTATGGTCATGGAGCCGTGAATGTGGCGCGCATACTTCAGCACGTATCTTCTCGGTTTGCCGTTGCCATTATGGAGGAAGCGGTAGCACTTCGTGAAGCCGGAATAACAGCACCAATTGTCGTTCTTGAAGGTGCTCACCAAGCCAAAGAATGTGAAATGGCATGGCAGTATAACTGCATTTTGGTAATGCATTGCACTGAGCAACTGCAATGGATGCAAAAATGTGAAGCGCACAAACGTCCTCACATTTGGCTTAAGGTAGACAGCGGTATGCATCGATTAGGGTTTCCGCTAGAACACATTGCTCAGATAGTTGAGCAACACCAAGTATTAATTACGAAAGAAACCACATTGGTGACTCACTTTGCCAGTGCTGATGACCCCGACAATGACTTTACTCAAACTCAAATGTCTGCGTTTAAAAAAAGTGTTGCGTCGTTATCTATGCCAGTGAGTCTCGCCAACTCTCCCGCTAGTGTGAACTGGCCATCCACGCAGGCTCAATGGAACCGACTTGGAATAGGAATTTACGGTGGTAAAGTCACTACTGCTGAACCTAGCGAATCTCCAGATAGCGCGCATCTGCCGCACTTACTTCCGGCAATGACACTGCGTTCTAGCATAATTGCTCTGCGCGATATACCTGCTAATGAAAGTGTAGGTTATGGTCAAACATGGCGCGCAACAAAGCCATCAAAAATAGCTACCGTGGCAATAGGTTATGCCGACGGCTACCCAAGACATTGCCCCAATGGCACACCAGTTTTAATAAGAGGTCAGCGCGCTTCGCTAGTGGGGCGGGTATCTATGGATATGATAACCATAGACGTAACCCATATTAACAACGTTAGCGTTGGCGATGTGGTGGAGCTATGGGGAGAAAATATTTCCATAAGTGAAGTGGCACAGCATGCAGGCACCATCGACTATGAACTTATGACTCGCATATCTAGCCGTGTCCCCCGCATTGTCCGATATCAATAACAGTTAATTTGGTGACATTGAAGTCGCTCTCTGAACTCTGACTTCATAAATTGTTATTAACATCTATTCGACAAAAGAATGAGGCGTTTTAGCCCAAGTTGAGCCTATACTGTTTAATGGCAGCAACGTGTGAGGTGAATGTTTCATTTTCAGCAGCGCTGCACTTACACTAAGTGAGGTTTGTATGCGTACGTCGTTTTCAAGACCAAGAGTAAATCGTGGCGTGGTAAGCCGGCCGTCTAAACCTGTGCAGAAAAAGCAATAGCAGGTGGTATCGCTTTACGCGGTAAGAAAGGATACAAATAAGTAACTCACAAAAGCCCAGATGCATAATGATCTGGGCTTTTTATTGCTCACATTGTTCAACCGCTATGTGCGATAGCGACTTTAAAGTTAGCTGTTTTGCGGGTGAAGGTTTGCGTCAATGCTATCGTCGCTATTGTCATCAAACGTATCACTGCTTTCGTTCTCGCTATCGTTTGCTTGGTTTTTGTTCTGCGACGCTGGTAAATAGCGTTCTGGGCGATGATTAAGCGATATCACCATATTCAAGCAGAATGCAGCTAAGATGGAAATCAATACAAGATGCCATTCGATAAACTGCAGCGCACATAAAAGAATCATGCTATCTACAGTTAATTGAAAGAATCCGGCTCTTATATTAAAACGCTGCTGTAAAAAGAACGCCATAATGCCAATGCCGCCCAAACTAGAACTGTGTCTGAACATCATCAGCATGCCTACACCAATTAAAATGCCGCCAAATACCGCTGCAAAAATGGGGTTTACATGGCTTATGTCCACAAATGCAGGAATTTGTTCTGTTAACACCGATACGGTAGTAACAGAAATAAACGTATTGATTGTGAATCGCTTGCTAATTTGTGTCCAAGCAAGTGCGTAAAAGGGGATATTGATTAAGAAAAAGAGTACGCCAAAATCAATATCTATCGCATACGTACCTAACAGGGCTAACCCTGCAGCGCCGCCCACCATAAGATCTTGAGATTGAAACAAGAATACGCCAAACGCAACAAACAAACCCGCGCTAACTAAGGCAAATACATCTTCGATGACACTGTGATCTGGTTTTTGCATGATAAGGTACTTGCGTTAAGAATACACAACGTAATTGTACGTTTACAGCACAGTGGAATATAGAGGGAAGGAGTTATCTAGAACGTGCTAAAAAGGCAGATGGTATGCATGCCTTTACGACTCTTATCTATTGGGTAAACAGCGTGTTGCGCGGGTGTAAACGTTGCACCATTTTGTAACATGAAAGTATTAATCAACCACTGCACTCAACACAATATCTTGTTTGTTAAAGCTTATTCGGCATTGCATTATGCCAAGGTGTAGCGGACTGTAGGCCTCAATTTTGCTGCCATTAGCCACAAATTCTGTGCGGTAAGAAAGTAACTCTGCGGTATTTAAATACCTCTCAACGCTTGCTTTCGATATACCAGGAGAAAACTTATCACAAAAAATAATGACTTCTCTGCGCGCTTCAATCCAATAAAAGGTGATTGCTATTAATAGTGCAATAGCAGCTATAGCAGCAATATCAGCAAGTATTGAACGTTTCATCGCATGCATATGTTACCTCTTTCATTATGCGTAAGCAGGTTACGTTGAGAAGTGTGAGACACCATAACCTAATAAAAGTGCGTAAAAATATTGATAAAAAATAAATGCCTAACTCGCGTTTAAACATAACACGGCTAAAGAGATGTAAGGAAGTGCTTGAACGTTGGGTATTTATAACCGCATCTAGCAGCCAAACCAATTGGCAAAATATTGAATACAACCCAGCGCAATAGCCAGTAAGCATAAGGAATGTTTATGTTGTTAGGTTATAATTTTGTAAGGTTACTGATACCATAGCCTTATCCTTTAGTCGTAGAACCATTTTTTTGAAAGCTAGGTAATAAAATACCAGTCGTAAGCCTTCTTCTTTACTGTTTCGCCAACACTAAGTGTAGGAACTTCAATGAAAAAACTTTCCCTATCGCTATTGCTTATTATTAGTAGCGTGGCCACTAGCAGTGGGCTTGTATTGGCCGACGAGTTGCCTTTTACTTTATCCGGTCATGCGCGAGTTAACTACGGACACCAAGATTGGCTTATTCCAGATTTTAGAGATGGCTTTGAGTTTGAATCTTTCAAGCTAGGTGTGGCTGGAGAATCTGATCAATTTAGCTATAAAGCCGAATATCGTTGGTATGAAAATGTCGATTTTAATACGGTTCGCTTTGCCGATTTAACCTACCACTTTAACGAAAGAACCGAAATTACCGGCGGGATCACGCAAACGCCTTTTGGCCTGCAGCCATTTGCCAGTAATAGTTTTTGGTTTTCAGTAAACTATTACCTCGGTTTTGAGGACGACTACGACGCCGGCGTTAAAATTAATCATCAGCGAGGCAATTGGGATTTCCAAGCTGCCTACTTTATGAATGATGAGTACAACGATGCCGCAAAATTTGCCCGTTACTCTTTTGATGTGGCCGACGACGGCGAGTTCAGAAACTCCGAGGATGGCCAGTACAACGTTCGCGCTAATTACACCGGGCGTTTTATTAGGGGGGGAACAACGGAAATTGGTGCCTCTTATCAGTATGGCAATATTCTCAACTTAGATACATCGCGAAGCGGTGATATGAATGCATTTGCTTTGCATATGCGCCATACGCAAAACGACATTAAGGTTGAGCTTCAGTATATCGATTACGAATACAATCTTGAGGCTCCAGAAGGGCAGGCCGACGATCGTCTCGCGCTTTCTTCGTTTACCTTTCCGTTTCTTGCTGCAGCCAACGGACAAACTTATTCTGCTAACCTTATTTACTCGGTGCCGTACGACTTTGACCACATTGAATCGCTTACCTGTTATTCAGAATTCAGCCTTGCGAAAGGTGAGGATGCGTCGGGTAAAAACTCATCTCAATGGGTGAACGGCTGCAGCTTAGGCTGGGACAAGCTGTTTATGTATGTCGATAGTATTCGCGGTAAGAACATGTGGTTTTCAGGTGGTCCGGGCATTGGCCTCGACATAGGCGGCCTTCAAGACACTACGCACAGACTCAATATAAATCTTGGAATTTATTTCTAAGGTCGAAGAGGAATTATCATGAGAATAGTTAGCACCATTATCTTTTTATTGGCCTTAGTGCCATCGTTAAGCCATGGTCATGCGTGGCTGAAACTAAGAATTGCAACAACAGAGTATGCACCCTATACCTCTACCGATTTACAACATGACGGTTATATAAACCACATCATCACCGATGCGCTGTTAGAAACCGGCGTTGAAGTGGAATATGTGGCCATGCCGTGGGAAAAAGCCTTAGAAGCCACGCTCGCAGGTGAGTTTGACGCGCTATCATACGGCAATTTTATCCGCTCTAGAGAGGATGAGTTTTTCCATAGCAAACCAATAAGTGCCGAAAGTTTAATATTTTATGTAAATAGTAAATACGAAAACCGACAGTGGTCTGAGCTAAGCGATATTGCAGATTTGAAAATGGGCATTACCGAGGGATATCTCTACAACGATGAGCTAGCCACTTTCGTTAAAAACAACAAAAATGTTGTGAAACGAGCCACAGATAAAGAAAACCTAGAAGCATTAGTTAACGGAGATATTGATATATTTCCCATAGATGAGCTGACAGGCTGGTATTTACTTGAGCGCGAGTTCACAGATGCGGAACGGGATGAAGTGGCGCGCATTACGCCGTTTATATCAACTGTAACCACTCATCTTTTAGTGCCTAAAGGAAAGCCCGATAGTCAGTTAATTCTGTCGCTTTTCAATAAAGGCATAGAAGAGCTGACGTTAGAAGGCAAGTTGACAAGATTTAAGCGCCTATTAAAAGAAGGTTACTATCAACACCCTCAAAAGAAGGTGAATTACGATAGACGTTAAAACCAGGCTTGCCCTCGCTTTTTAACTTATACGATGTAGTTGGCGGTGTTGGATAGACGATAGAAACACCGCCGCTTATATCAAAAACATATAATGACTGTTTCATCATTATAGTTTTGCAGCACACAAATAGTGCGCTGAAACGCGCATTGCGTATAATTGCCGTCTATCATTTCTGCTAAAGCTATTCGGACAGTTAATGCTCGCACAACATTGCTTTTTACCTTATTTTTCTACTCGAGCTGTATTGTCATCGCAGACTTTCATTTCACAGCCACTATTAACGCTGCTATTAGCATCACTTTTTGCGTTCTTCACCTTCACTTTGACTGCAAATGCCTCTGAAACAGATAAGTATCAATCAAATAACAGTTTGAACGGAAACGCTAAGAAAAGTGGTGGCAACCAATTACATGTTGATGTTTCCGGCTCATTTCGGGTGCGTTATGAATCTTTGCACAACCCTATTTTCCCCACAACACGGGAACAGCGAGAGCAAAATAACGAGCGTATTTCTACGCGGGTCATTTTGAATACTCAGGTGAGTTATAACAATGTTAGCGCGACTTTAGATCTGAGAGATTCTCGCGCTTTTCTTGATGATAACGACCCTACCTTAAAAGCGAACCAAGTAAACACACTTGAGCCAGTTCAGCTATTTGTATCTTATACGCCTACTTCTTCATCTTATATTAACGCGGTAAAGATTGGGCGTATGGAGTTAGACTATGGCAGTCGACGTCTGTTAGCAAAAACCATCTATCGCAATGCAACAAATAGTTACGATGGCATAGTGGTAGATGCCACGTTTTCAAACTGGAATATTAGCGGGCTTTATATTCAGCCGGTATCGCGATTTCCAAACGACGCGGAAAGTATCGACAGTAACGAAAGAGCCTTCGATAAAAGCTTTAGTGAAAGACGTATGTTTGGGGCATATATTACTTCTCCCGATAATAACTTGAAGCTGCAGAGCTATTGGCTAAAAGAGGACGACGGACAAGAGTTAGCGACGACAAATAGAGACCTTTACACCCTTTCTATCGACTACACCAAAGCGTTTGAAAATGGCTGGAAAGGAAATGTTGAACTAGTAGGGCAAACTGGAACAGCAAGAGAAACCAACGCCGTAAATGACTCATTAGACAAAGATGTGCGAGCTTATATGTTGTTTGGTTACTTAGGTAAAAAGGTTGGCGCTAATACCTTTGTACGTGCAGAATTCGACTACATCAGTGGAGACAATAATGCGTCGGATGACACCATTGAGAACTTCGACAGTCTGTTCGGGGTAAGACGCTTCGACTTTGGCCCAACCGATGTTTATCAGGCCATGCCAAGACGAAACCTTAAAACAGTAGGATTAAGAAGCATAAGCAAACCGAGTTCGGCTCATCATGTGCTACTAGGTTATAAAGCTCTGTGGTATCAAAAAGCGCCAGTGAATGTAGATGACTTCATTGGTCACCAACTAGAAGCGCGCTGGCGTTATAATGTGCAGCCCAATTTACGCTTAGCAATTGGCGGTGCCTACTTATTTAAAGGGCAAGGGTTTGAGCGCGGTGACTATAGCGATAACAGTGCTTTTTTATTCACGGGCGCTATGTATAGCTTTTAATTTACCTGTTATCTTTGCCCATTAATTTTAATTTAATGCTTAGAGTATTCCGTTTTATATGTTGTTAATGTCTCGCATTCGCGCACTGCTATCGCTTTTAGGGCCTGGAGTATTGATGGCAACAGCGGCCGTAGGCGGAAGTCACCTAGTGGCTTCAACGCAAGCTGGGGCAAAATTTGGTTGGCAGCTGGCTATTCTTATCCTAGTAGTGAACATTCTCAAATACCCCTTTTTCAGAGCGGGGGTTAGTTACACCATTAGTACCCAAAATACTCTACAGCAAGGCTATTTGAGTATGGGTAAGCGGTATCTAGCGTCAGCATTGTGTTTAAATATGATTGCTTGTGTGGTTAATGCCGCCGCGCTTTTACTCTTTGCAGCAAGTTTGCTCTCGTACTTTATGCCCTTCGACATCTCCATTACGACATCGTCTTCTATAGTACTTAGTCTTATTTTAGTTATTTTACTAGCGGGGCATTTTGAGGGGTTAGACAATATCGCTAAAGCCATCATGGGCTTGCTGGTGGTAGCTACTATTGCAGTTTTTATCGTCGCCTTACTGCGCTATACCAATACCGATTTAGGAAAGCCCGCTGAACCTTCACCTTCGCCGTGGACTCTAGCGACACTAGGTTTTTTAGTGGTTACTATGGGGTGGATGCCCGCTCCCATTGAAATATCATCAATAACGTCGTTATGGCTTAAGCGACAATGCAAAGATAAAACAGTTACTCCTAAAAACGCGCTGTTCGATTTTAACCTTGGATACTCAGTAACAGTGCTTCTTGCCATCTTGTTTCTCGGTTTAGGGGCGTTGGTACTACATTCTAGTGGGGAAACCTTAGCAACAAGCGGTATAGGTTTTTCTCATCAGCTAATTAGCATGTATTCCACCACTATAGGCGAGTGGGCGCATTGGCTTATCGCACTGGTGGCTTTTTTGTGTATTTTTGGTTCAGCACTGACTGTTTACGACGGCTATGCGCGAGTTGTTGCTGAAGGTATTTCGTTGCTATCAGGCAAAAATGATTTGTCTCAAACCAATGCGCCTACTAAGACTGCCGTGAGCAACAGGTTAGTTACTGGAGTGCTACTTGTTATGGCTGCCGTCAGCTTTGTTATTGTATTGTTTTTTAAATCTGCATTACTCGCCATGCTTGGCTTTGCCATGACGCTGGCCTTTACTACAACCCCTGTATTTGCATGGCTTAATCACAGGTTGGTTGCCCGCAGTCAACTGCATCCCGATGCAGCGCCGAGTGTGTGGGTTACCGCCGTTAGCTATTTAGGCTTACTGTACTTGTTTGGTTTTCTTCTCGTGTTTGTATGGTGGAAATGGCTGGCTTAAAAGCCATGGCGTCACTGGTTAAACGAAATGCCGATAATGGCAACAGGTCCTAGTCCTTAAGATTAATAATATCTCCAACCGAGCAAATAAATTTCACCAATTTATCGTGCTCATATAGCTCTCGCATCAGAGTTATTGGTTTGGCTCGCAATGAATCGCTGGCGATTATCTTTTGCCAATCTAGCGATTTAACATTCTCCTCGGGGCGGGCTTCTTTAACTGCTTTTAGAAACTCTTCAGCAATAATGCCCTGGCCAATGGCAGTAGGGTGTACACCATCTAAACTGAAAATGCCCCCCGACGCGATATCTCCCTCAGGCGACGTATCGTAATATTTGGTATCTATGGGCGGATAAATAAACTGTAACGCTTCAGGGAGCGGGTATGAAGGCTCGCCAAAGTTTCGCTTCCAAGCCATATCGGTGAGATCTCTACCGATATCGACAATGTGAAAATGCTCACGCCCTAAATCCTTATTCTTCTTTGCAACAAGCGTAGTAATAATGCGGTTAAATTCAACAATGGTTTTGTCAATAAACAGTGCATCTCTAAAGGGGAGATATTTACCACAGTCTTTTGCAGCTGAATCGGATAGAGGAAAGTAAGAGTAGAACTCGTAATAAAGTGCTTTTTTTCCAGGCCGAGAAGGGTCGGTAATCACTCTTTTTTCGCCCATGCCTTTAGCAATAGGGGCTATGGTTACCAAGGGGACTGTCCCCACAAAAACTTTCCAATCAGCTTCCTTGTTTTCTTGCATTGCATCTACCACCTTGTCTAACAATGCGGTGTATTCTGCTTTAAAGTCGTTGGGATGCCACAGGTTCCATTTACTGCGCTCTTCACGAGACGCTTTTAACACTCGATCAGGATCGTTAGGAGTTTGCTGAATACTTAGGCTTAATACAGTACCAAGGGCATTATTTGCGCCTAGCCATAAAAAGAGGTTTTCTACGCCTTCTTCTTTAGCGCAGCGCTTCAACCAATCAACGGCGGTAAAGTTGCCAAACTCAGCCATTCCCTTATCGCCAAGTGGGTTGAGAATACGATAAGCGTTTCTGGAAAACGGATTGCCCACAGCGTGAAGGTAGCCATCGCCAGATGCATCTCCCTTTGCTATTGCATCAAGGCAAGATTGCGGCGTTACCATAAATGCATCACCTACATCCATGCCCTCTACAGCAACGTTATGAAACCCGATACTGTCAAAAGGGCTACCCACCGGAAGACCAGGCATACCTTCGCCGCGTTCATAATAATCTTCGGCTTGATCTAAAACGCCATTAATAACTGAAAAAGCATTGAGCCATTCCAGTCCTCGAATATTCGAACCAAACTTTCTTTCCAATGCACGAAAAATGCGCTCTAAATCAATTTTTGTTTTATAGCGTTCATCCCAACGGTAGTAGCGATAGTTGGTTTCACCCAAGGCTTCGGCAAGGAGTGTACTGTAACTCAGTCTAGTGTTGGCGGCGCTTCCCGACATAAAACCTTGAGAGATACTATCGCCAATCGTAAAAATCTTGGTCATTGCAAAACGTCCATGTGAGTAGTTAGGCAAGGCGATAACATTAAACAACAGCTCTAGCGAGTTCGCCCGTTTTAAAGAGAATAAAACGGGCTGGTTATTTTTTCAACAGTTTGGCGGTGTGAATCAATCCGATTGTTTTGTTTTGGTTCGCTTAATAGGAAAGAGTCCGAACCAAAAACCGGCCTCTAACAAAAAGCCCAGTAGAATAAAAATAAATAGCCCGCTATCAAAGCCTGCGCTATATGACGCTAGCGCAGCAAATAGCAGCAAAAACGATAAAGTAATACGGAGAAGTTTTGGCATTAATACCCTCCAAGGATTATTCAAGAGATTGAGTATAATAAAAGCTTAGTGTGGGTTTAATACAGTGCTCTTTGCAAGAACTACGGCTTCAAAAACGTAACCGAGTATTTCAGCCCTTTCCGTAAAATGACCTGAAAGTTAGCTTTCAAACATGGTTACGCCCCAATATGCACTAGATTTGCTTGTCTGTTTAAGCCCGTAGGCCCGAAAATGCTTTCGCATGTGCAAATTAAGATAGCCATGAGCAAAAACAATAACGTTGCTTTCTTTTTTTGCAATATCAATGAGTGTGACAGCGGCGCTTTCTGCTCGACTTTTTGCCTTGGTATAAGATTCAAAAGGGCCAGACTTTCCTATGGTCCACAGCGCACGATTTAAATAAACCCACGTCCATGCGTTTAACGTGAATGGCAGTTTAAAGCGTGGAATATCCATTTCACGAAACAAAGCGGAGGTGACTGCGGGTGGCCTATTAAATGCAATTTTGCAGCTATGTATGGCGCGAGGCAAGTCGCTCGATACAATATAGTAGTTGGTAAACATATCATTAAATGAAAACGCAGGCCGACTATCGGAGGCGACCAACGAATGATTGTAATTTTTAACCCAGTTGGCGAAGCCGGCACTGTTTAAACGAAGGTTTTGAGAGTTTGCTGGCCTTCCGTGTCGCACTAAAACTATCTTCATGGCGATGTTGTTATGTCTGTATAAGCGCCGATAACTACATTCCATTGCCTTACCGCCCACCTTGTCACTACGCCATTGATAACGTAGGGATCGTTGAGTGCGAATTTGTCGGCTACGTCTTTTGAACTCCCTTTAAACACTAATATTGCCGAGTCTGCAGGGGCAGCAACAGCACCGCCCAAACACAGCTCGCCAGCATCAGCAGCGGCCTTCGCCAGTGCTAAATGTTGTTCACGATAGGGGGCTCGTGCTTGTTCGTAGTTAGAAGTTACTTCGTAGGTTAATAAAAAATACATGGTGTTAACTCGCAGCAATTTGCTTTTAGGTGGAATAGCTCTCTAGGTTTCGGTGCGTTTGGCATTATTGATAAGCATTTGGTGCTCGGCTTTTATGGGAAGCGTTTTAAATGGGCTAATGTTCGACCCACCTGTATTACCATGAGGAATCAGCCCAATGGCCGTTTTGCTAAAAGCACCAATAATACGAAGAACTTGGCCTAAACACTCTTTAGTATTCCTTTGCCGAATAGCCCATAGCAGCATTAAAAAATGCACTTTTACATGCCACTTTGTAGACTCTTGACCCAGCACATGAGCATTTTCTAAATGACGAAAAGAGTGAGAAATAAGCCCATCTTTTTCTCTTTCTTTAGAAAGCCGTAACTCTGCACTTACGCTACCAGCAATATTCTTAGAAAATGTGCCAAACATATCGAAAACCCTAAAATTGGAAGTAAGCTATAACGCGAGCTTACTTTGATTGTTACCGCGTTTCTTCATTCTTACCATCATTAGCGCCACAAACAATTTTTTCTTCACCTAGGTGGTACACATTGTTTATCGCCAAACTTAACTCTCGGCTCTAAGAGTCGGAAGATGTGATTCTACAAGGGCTTCACGTTCAGCTTGTTTTCCGTCCTTTGGCTTGCATACAGCTACTATTCTGACTGACAAAATTCGTCTGCGATGCTGGTGAGTATGTGACGTTATACTCGCTCGAAAAGGGCGAGCGCCAATGAGCGATTTTTGGTGCAGCAACTTTTTCAACGCCAAATATTATAGCATTCCAATGTAATGCTGATTTTTTTGTATTCTGTTAATCCATGCTAAGACTGACGGATACTCTTTTAGATCAAAGCCACCTTCGTGTGCAACATGAGTGTATCCATATAAACTGATATCTGCTGTAGTTAGTAACTCACCTGCTAGATATGGCGTAGTTGAAAGTTGTTGCTCCATCACTGCCAGTGCTTTATGCCCTCCAGCCTGTTTAGCGTCATATTCTTCTTTACGCTCTTTGGGCAAGCCAAGGTACCTGGCGATAAAGCGCGCAACCGCTATATATGGTTCGTGACTGTATTGCTCGAAAAACTGCCACTGCTGTACTTTTGCAAGCTCAAAAGTATCTGTTGGAAGCAGCTCACTGCCCGCTGCCAGATAATTTAATATAGCATTGGATTCTGACAGGTATTTGCCAATGCCTAACTCAAGGAGAGGAATTTTTCCATTAGGGTTCTTCTCTAAAAACTCCGTATTCGATGTATCACCGGCTATTATGTCGATATGAACCCATTCGTGCTCGATTTCCAGTAATGAGCATAGCAATTTGATTTTGTAGCAGTTTCCAGATTGAATATCTCCGTAAATTTTCACAGTTTTTCCTTGTTATGTAACGTCTCATTCGAGCGGCGCGTTACTGTTCCAGTGAACGAAGTGAGTGCCAACAGCGTTTTGCTAAGCATTGAGCTTATTAGCCCAACGATTTGTAACTACCAAGTACACGCAGAAAAGCAGAAAGAATACATTTACAGCCACCAATAAGTAGTAAACATTAGGACTTTGTTGAGCATAGTAGTTTGTTTTGCCTCTCCAAGATATATAACTGTCTGTAAATGCAATAAAGAGCTTATGTGTAAAAAATATGCTCAAAAGCGAAAAAATTACTTTTACAAATACTAAGTTAGAGAAGTTATTTCGACTGTTAAGCCTTTGTATTTCTTTGGGCTGAATAACTCTAGCGTCGATTTCTTGGCAGATTTTAAAGTACCGGTGGATGTGAGCATTACGATCAATTGATTCTCGTGCTTCTACGAGCTCCGTGAGATCATAGTTTGAGTAGTCCGGGTCCATCTGAATATACTCCTTAATGCCTACACTCACCTGAGGGGCAGTAACAGGTGGGCTAAAATCCGAGCGAGGTGACGCGGTCCATGTGTTAGCGTCCTAGCGAGCGAAGCGAGAGGCTCTAGTGGTTTGTTAGCCGCGGTTTTCCCAACTAATGCTTTTTACCGTACCAGACTCTATCTCTGCGCTGCGAGCTTCTGCAAGTTTTACCTACTCAGACCAAACTGCGTACTCATTTCCATTTGGGTCGCTAAAGTGGAACCTTCTACCACCAGGAAATGAGAATGTAGGTTTAATTATTTTACCGCCTGCTTTCTCAATTTTATTTTGAGTCGTTTCAAGTTCATTGCTATATAAAACAATTAACGGACTTCCGGTCTTAGTAGAAACAACTAAATCAGATATAA
The DNA here is from genome assembly GCF_010500915.1 of Alteromonas hispanica. Classification (GTDB taxonomy): domain Bacteria; phylum Pseudomonadota; class Gammaproteobacteria; order Enterobacterales; family Alteromonadaceae; genus Alteromonas; species Alteromonas hispanica. Next base: position 13,858 of record NZ_JAAAWP010000012.1, on the reverse strand, counting down.
AGAAACCTCCATCAACGCCTTGAGCAGCAAAACTACAATAATCTGGTCCATAGTCGACAAATGACCAGTCAAACACTTCACCAAAGAAAGCCTTAGTAGCTACAATATTTTGTGCTGGAATTTCAATATAGTTAATTTTGTTATTTCTAGCCATTTCAGTGTTTTCATCCTTTATTTCACCTAAGTTATTTGCACTAGTGCTAGCAATAAATAAGGATAGCGCCAATGTGAGAATATATTTCATAAACCTTCCTGATTACATAACGCGCAGTGAGCGCCAGCGAACGACTACAGTTTTTTGTTAGGTGCTACGGTTCAAAAACAACAAATGCAGCCCGAAGTAAAACAATAAAAACACCATAGCAGAGAAGTGTTATTGAGCGTCTACGACGTTTGGGAAGTAGTTCTTTTACAACCACTGAGTTGTCTTTTTTTAAAGACGCGCCCCATATTAAAAACCAGTATATGCTGAGAGTATATGAACTAGAACCGATTTGGACAGTTGCTTTATGCTTAGGCCAGAACAACAAGTACTTTGAATAAGCAATGGTGTCTCCCACCTTGACTTCAAATTTAGTATTAAAACGGTCGTAGGAAAAGCAAACGGAATTACCACCTACGTTATGTCGATGTTGATTAAATCTTTCGAAGCTCATATCCCTTTAGCACCTAACTTTAAGCTAAGGGGCGCTAGCGCGTGGGCTAAAATTCGAACGAAGTGAGTCAGCCCACGTGTTTCTGTCCCGACGAGCCTGCGAGCGGCTTAATGTGATTGTTAGCTGCCACCTATTATTAGTAGTGGTAACGACATGAGATAACGGTAATTGCGTTATCATCCACGGTATATACCAAACGGTTAGTGTCATCTATTCTTCGGGACCAGAAACCTGAAAGATTTTCTTTAAGAGGTTCCGGCTTTCCAATTCCATCAAATGGAGAGCGCTTAACATCGGAAATTAACTTATTTATTCGTTTAAAGGTTTTCTTGTCTTGAGTTTGCCAAAAGACATAACTATTCCAAGCTTCATCAGTCCATGATAATAACCTGTTACTCATCAATAAGTTCTCGCTGGGTCGTTTTTGCCGCTTTAAACTGTGCAATTGAACGATTTAAGTGTTCAGCGTTCGCTGGGGAACGAAGTAGATGAACAGTTTCCATAAGGCTGTTGTAGTAATCCAATGACATTACAACAGCATCTTCAGAGTCACGACGAGTGATTACTGTAGTATCTGCATCGTTGATGACGTTGTCCAAAACGGCTTTTAGACCATTTCGTGCTTCGGTAAAGGAGACTATTCTCATTTTGCACCTCACTTGTACATTATATGGAACAAGTTTAGATCGAAAATGAGCACCTGTACAGTATGTTGTGCATTAGTGCGCTGTGGCAGCTAACTTTCCAACAAGGGGCGCATACATGTGGGGCATAATGGCGAAGCCGCACCGCGTATATGCGTCCCAACGAACGCAGTGAGTGTATTGATTGGGTTGTTAGCCGCGTTTCACTTACGAAGTACTTTTTTGAAATTTGCGCATAGCTCTGACGACATTAACAATGGGCAATGTCGAGAAGAAAACATAAATAGCTACGAACATCAAAAGGTTTAAATAAGCTAAGTAAGCCAACAGCCCAACTAAGATTTGTACTACACCAGATAATAAAAAGCTATTGCCTACGTATTTGCAGAAAGCAGTTAGGTCGGTAATTTTAGAAAAGTCGATACCGTTAAGTACATTCGCTTTTTGCTTAAAGGAAAGCAGATAGCCAATGATCAAATATATAAAGCCGCTTAAGCAGGATATTAAAAGAATTAGAAAACCTGTATCCATGGAAAATCCTTTTTAGTGGCTAACGCTGAACTTTGCGGCGCAGACACGTGTGCAATAATGGCGAAGCCGCGCACGTGTATGCGTCCCAACGAGCTGTAGCGAGTGCCATAATTTGTTTGTTATACATGTGACGAGAAAGCCTTGCTTTACTCGTTATCTTCATCGGAGCTAAATATGCCTCGGAAAAGTGCGGTAAGTGCACCAGACATTGTGTCTTCTATGAAGTCGTTTTTATGGTCAGGTTTGTTAGGATACTTTTTATTTAATTCTTCCATGTGTCTCGATTCAGCGCTGGAGCTTGCGCCATCAAGAAAATCCTTTGCTGCTTTGTCTGAAGTTGACGCACAGCCATTTAAAAAGGTACACAACAGTAGAGCGGCTACTAATTTAATCTTCATAATATCCTTTTCCTGAAAAGTGTATAACACCTGCATAATGGGCAAAAATATATAGACTACGATACCAAGCGAAGCGCTGGGAGCCTACGTGTTTTTGTCCCTAGCGAGCGCAGCGAGTGTTAATGCGTTTGTTATATTCCAACCATGCTTTGCAATGCGCATTTGTATGCGTATACTTAATGGTGAAATTAGTTGGAGTGATAAAATGCAAGATTTATATGACGTCCATGCCCCCAAGAAAGCGACAAATCTAAGCTTAAATAGCGACTTATTGCAAAAAGCTCGAAGTTTAAAAGTTAACCTTTCTGCGACATTAGAGCAAGCACTCAGAGACAAGCTAAAAAGTATTGAAGCAGAGAAATGGAAAAAAGAAAACAAAGCTGCCATAGCTGCATACAACGAGTTTGTTGCTGAGAACGGTTGTATAGGTGATGAGTACAGGAACTTCTAATGGCGCAATTTGATGTTTACAGAAACCCAAGCAAGAAAACTAGCAAAGCTTACCCTTTTCTTGTTGATGTTCAAAATTCTGTAATCGACCAATTGGCAACAAGGCTGGTTGTACCGTTAACAACTAGTAATACTAAAAACAGTTTCTACATGAAGAAGCTGACGCCGGAAATAGAATTCGAGGACACAACATATTTATTTCTAGCACAACAACTTAGTTCTATACCCGAAGACGTGCTCCACGATCGTATTGGTTCGTTGGAGCAATCCAGAGCACTGCTGATAGATGCAATAGACTTCGCTATCACTGGAATATAACGCCCTAATTTGGCGGCACATACGCGTGGGCTATACTGCGAAGCAGAGCCCACGTGTGTGTCCCCAACATTTGATTGTTATCTTCTGCTGCGATTGCCGATAAGTAGACCGGTTACACTTAGATCCTCATCAAGCTGCGGCCAGTGAATACCTTCACCATCACCTAACAATTCCCAATCCTGCAATTGAGATGAGCTAGCTTGAGAAAGGCTAGGAAACCAGGATAAAGGAACAGAAATAGTTCTGCCGTCGATTAGCTCGACAATTAAAGAACTTTCGTCGAAAGACACCGACACAGCTTGTGGGTGATGTTCAACTGCTAAAGTAGCCATTCCAAGCCTCCAAAAAAGCATCTCTATTTTCGACAACAAGCTTTTCCAAAGTTCTAAGTTCTTTTGGAGCAAAGCGAGTTGAACTTGCTAACGCGACAGGACGAAGCCAGAATTTAGCTAGCATTCTTTCGCGTTGAATATGAATGTGGGCCGGTTCACCATTTTCGTTACTGTAAAAGAAAAAGCGATATGGCCCAATTTTTAATACTGTTGGCATGCTGAAAGGTTATATGAAAAGTGCGGGAATGCCAACGAGAAGATAACTTTAAGCTAAGGGGCGCAGATGCGTGTGCAATAATGGCGAAGCCGCGCACGTTTTTGAGTCCCAGCGAGCGACAGCGAGTGCCATAATTTGTTTGTTATGTGAACGCTATTCGCACGCCATAGCTGCCTGTTGCTTACACTTTAAAATAGATTCTTCCTCTGTACTACCCCCCATACAGAAATCTAGCCTCAATAGCTTTTCTTCGCGGATTGGGGATTTGCCGTCAGCCAACGTCCAACTCCAATCTTTAATAACTTTCGTTACTGGCTTAGAAATAACCTTTTTAGGAACTGAGCTAATAAGATCGATACTTTCGGTTGAACCACTTTCGTCGACTATTACTTTAAATATTCCACAGCCAGCAATTCCCTTCATTGCCAACTCAACGGGATAGCGTGGCATGAATTGCTTCTCTCTGAGCTAAGTGCTTTTGGCATTTGTTGGATTCAAATGCGTTAATTCTACAGAGGCATAATTACCAGCGGCGAGTACACCAGTAGACAGAAAATAGGTGACGAAAAGTAAATTCTTGTAGTTCATAAAACCTTCCTTAGTGAGTTCACATAACACCCGCATAACGGGCAAAAACACGTAGGCTACAACACCAAGCGAAGCGCAGGGAGCCTACGTGTTTTTGTCCCTAGCGAGCGCAGCGAGTGTTAATGCTTTTGTTATACGCAATTTGCTACATCTGTAGCGCATTGCTACAATGTAACGGCTAACTATTGGGAGACATATCATGGCAACCGCGAGCGTAAGACTAGACCAAGATCTAGTTGAGAAAGCTACCATTATGGGCAGAGCACTGAACCGAACTATGCCAAAACAGATTGAGCACTGGGCAAAAATAGGTGAAATGATGGAAGATAATCCCGATTTGCCATACGAATTTGTGAAACAGGCAATTATTTCTAAAGCTGAAAAAGAGGCTGGAAAATTGGAGCCTTACGATTTTGGCTAAGATTACGAGTGTCTTACAGACAGCTAATTTTAGGAGAGCAGTAAAGAAGTTACATAAGAATCAGAAAAAAGACTTAGATAAAGCTGTAAAGGAACTGATGGACTATCCTCTTCTAGGTGAACAGAAAAAAGGCGACCTTGCTTTTCTTCGCGTGCACAAGTTCAAGATGGTTAAGCAGTTAACCTTATTAGGTTACAGTTACGAGGACGGCACTGTAATACTTGAATTGATAGCTCTTGGTTCTCATGAAAATTTTTACCGTGATGTTAAAAAGTTGTTCTGACCAATTGCGTATAACGGCCCGCATAACAGGCAAAAATACGTAAGCTACAATACCAAGCGAAGCGCAGGGAGCCTACGTGTTTTTGTCCCTAGCGAGGGCAGCGAGTGTTAATGCGTTTGTTATGCGCTATTGACTTACAGTGCGCAAATACCATAATTAGGTATATATTGGTACTTGGAGAAAGTAAATGGCTAAAAATACCAGCATTACCCTTGGTGACCATTTTGATGGCTTTATTGCTAGCCAAATTCAAACTGGTCGATATGGTTCAGCGAGCGAAGTAATTCGAGCAGCTCTTCGCATGTTAGAAACACAGGAGACCAAATTAAACACTTTGCATCAATTACTTGTAGCAGGTGAAGAAAGCGGCGAGGCTGAATACGACCTTGAGAACTTGATATCAGAACTAGATGGTGAATTAAAAGAGTGAAACCATTTAAGTTAACTGTACTCGCAAAATCCGATCTAAAAGATATCGCGTTATTTACGCAACGGAAATGGGGGCGGGAACAGCGTAATGTGTACCTAAAACAGTTCGACGATTCATTTTGGATGTTGTCTGAAAATCCTGATATCGGTAAAAGCTGCGACGAAATAAGAGACGGATACAGAAAGTTTCCGCAAGGTAGTCACGTTATTTTCTACAAGCAAACTGGTAGCCAGGAAATTCTGATTACAAGAATTCTACATAAAAGTATGGATGTAAATCAATTACGCTTTGGCGCCTAACTACCCACATAAGGGGCAGTAATACGTGGGCTAAAATCCGAGCGAAGCGACAGAGCCCACGTGTTACTGTCCTAGCGCGCCTGCGAGCGGCTTAATATGATTGTTAGGCGGCATGCAGATCTATTGGCTGGACGTTATCCAAGTTGATGTTTTGCTTTGCCTGCCAAAGTTCATAGTTGTCTTGCATACTAAGCCAACTCTCAGGGCTGCGCCCTAATACCTTTGATAACCTTAATGCCATTTCTGGCGTTACTGCACTTTTTCCCTTAACGACACGATTTAGTGTAGAAGCGGCTACACCAAGATGGGTTGCAAGTGTCCTGCAACTTATGCCGTGTGGCTCCATGTAAATGGACTCAATAAATTCACCGGGGTGTGGTGGGTTATGCATATTCATTAGTGATAATCCTCGTAATTTAAGATGTAAGCATTACCATCCGTGAACTCGAAAGTTACTCTCCAGTTACCGTTGACAGATATCGACCAAATGTTTGACCTTTCCCCTTTAAGTTGATTTAGAGAGAAGCCAGGCAAATTAATGTCATCAATATCTTGCGCGGTGTGAATAGCAGCTAACTGCATACGAAGTTTTTTCGCGTGCTTAGTCTGTATGCCTGAAGTTTTCCCTTTTTCGAAAAACAGCTTCAGGCCCTTATGTTTAAATGACTTAATCATGGAAAGAGTGTAGCGTATTGCGCAACGCGGTGCAACTTGACGCCTAACTTTTCAATAACGGGCGCAGACATGCGGGGCATAATGGCGCAGCCGCCCCACGTGTATGCGTCCCAGCGAACGAAGTGAGTGTGTTAATTGGGTTGTTAGCTGCAATTGTCAAATTGAAAAATGATAGCATATACGCTAGCATGTAAACCATGAATAAAGTAGTTATTGACACCAGTGTACTTATTAGCGCTCTGATTGGTAAAACAGGCCCCGCCCGAGAAGTGATAAGGCAATGCTTGTTGGGGGATTTAAAGCCGCTGATTAGCACGACCTTATTCTTGGAGTACGAAGCAGTAAGCAAGCGAGACAAAATTAAAGAATTGTGCCCGCTTACCGAGGACGAAGTGAGCGAGTTGCTAGCAGCATTTTTTAGTGTTTGCGAATGGGTTCAGATACATTATTTGTGGCGGCCAAATTTAAAAGATGAAGGCGATAACTTTCTTATAGAGCTTGCAGTGGCAGGGAATGCCGAGAGCATTATTACGAATAACCTAAAAGACCTGAAAAATGCGGAATTACAATTTGATGGTTTGAAAGTGTTAGCGCCTGAAGATTATTTGAGAGGAGTTTGATATGTCTACTTTAACCGTACGTTTACCAGACGATAAGCATAATCGATTGAAGGCTTTGGCAGCGCATAAAAAGTTGAGCTTAAATAAATTGATAGAAGAATTGTCTACGCAAGCGATAGCTGAATTTGATACTGAGGTAAGATTTAAGGCGATTGCTGCTACTGGAGACAAAAAGAAAGGTTTGGAACTTCTAGATAAGCTTGATTCACACTTTGGCAGCTAACTTTCCAATAACGGGCGCAGACATGTGGGGCATAATGGCGAAGCCGCCCCGCGTGTATGCGTCCCAGCGAACGAAGTGAGTGCGTTTATTGGCTTGTTAGGTGCGCTCACGCCAAGACCCCATTTAGCAGCATACTAGGCATAAAAAAGTAAAAAGCCAATAAGCCCGAACTTGTAAATAGAAGTGCGGCTGCACAAAAAGAAGCTTGTACGAAGAAAACGGAAGGTTTAGCAGATGCACTATGCCTAAAAGCCACTATTGAGGTTTGTAAACATTCTTTAATTGCTTGGTATTTTGTTGAGAACCAAGAAATGATGGGAGCTAGGCTAGCAAAAACGAGAGCAAATGCGACTTCCATACCACCTAATTGAACTAAGAAGGCTATCTCTGGCAAAACTGCCGCCGCAACAACCATTGCGATACCGATAACTGCGCGTTGTAGATTAGTTAATTCATTCCATGATTTCATAATTTTTCCTTTTAGCACCTAACACCCGCATAACGGGCAAAAATACGTAGGCTACAATACCAAGCGAAGCGCAGGGAGCCTACGTGTTTTTGTCCCAAGGAGCGCCAGCGACTGAGTTAATGCGCTTGTTAGTTGCCGTAAATTTAACAGGTGTGCTAACATTTGTACGTACATTTCATAAGGAGTTTATCATGGATACCCGTATTCAGTTTAGAGTAGATGAAGAAACTAAACGGCTAGCTCAGATAATGGCCGAAAGCCAAGGACGCACTTTAAGTGACGCTTGTAGAGAGCTTACGGAAGAACTCGCTGAACAGCAACGAAAAATAATTACTCATGATCAGTGGCTTACTGAAGAGGTTAATGCTGCGTTCAGTAAATTAGAGAGTGGGCAAAGCAAGTTTGTCAGTCATGAAGAAGCGAACTTGGACATGGAAGCTCGAAAAATGAAAATTAGGAATAAAGCCAAAAAATGATCTTATGGGAAAAAAGTTCGTTGGACGATCGTGAGGCTATTTTCGAGTTTTTATACGAATTTAATCCATTAGCAGCAGAAAAAACTGATGCAATAATTGAGAAGAAAGTTGAAAACTTGAACCAGCAACCTTTTATGGGAGTGGAGAGAGAGGGTATACCGGGAAGACTGTTAATAATTCCAGAGGTTTCAATGATCGTTTCATATTTCATAAAAGACGACATTATTCACATTCTTCGAGTTTTACACCAAAAGCAAAAATTTCCTGTAGGCAACTAAAGCCCAAATAATGGGCAAATATCAGTTGGTTAAAATAAGCGACGCAGGAGAAAAAACCAACTGTTATTTGTCCTGATTAATTTGCTTGTTATGTTTTGACTAAACAGACGCTTCGTACGCTTTTGATAGCCATTCAATAACTTCTTTGTCAACGTCAGATATATCCTTTAGTTGAATTCTATGGGTGCACATAGCACCAAATGGCCCAGAATTTTCTAACCGTCCTTGTACTTCGACACCTTTGAGTTTTAAACCCAAATCTATTCTTGTTTTAGTTGCAGGCTTAATTAAAGCAAACTGTTTTTTTCTAATTAAACTGACACTTCCTTTTTTTGGTGTAATTACAATATCTTCACCGAAGTTTTTTATTGAGGAAAGAAGCATTTCATAAACGGGCTTGAGTAATTCTTTACCACTATATTGATTTTCAACTAAATCTTCAGAGGAGTTAGGTTTTTCTTTAGATAAAGTCACAATTGTATTTGCAAACCCATGTGTTACTCCATGTTCGGTTTTCAAAAACTTTACAGCCATTGAATGTTTCTCAAAATTCTCTTTATCCAATATTTGGAGCCATTCTTCCAATTTCTTACCTGTTTTCTCAGGCATATTTTCAATCATTGTTTGTAGCGCTTTATCCATATACTCCACCTTTTGATTCAAAACATAACGCTAAGCTTTGGGGCGCTAGCACGTGGGCTAAAATCCGAGCGAAGCGAGCCAGCCCACGTGTTAGCGTCCCAGCGACCGGAGGGAGTGCCAACAGCGTTTTGTTAGGCGTACAAAGGAACGTACGCAGCTTTGCTGCCACCACTAGCCAAATAGACCGCGTGTTTAAATAATTGAATTTAAGATAAAACAACCCCGTGCGAAATGCCAGATGTTAACGGTAATGCTGGATAAAAGAGCGAGTTTAGAAAGCTGGTGATGCAGAATGTTGGCGTTGTGATGTTGATTAAAAGCGCGTTGCTAAAGCCGTTGAAACTACCGAAAAAACAAGCTGTAAAGGCTACCTAGCGAAACAACCTTGATGCTGGAATGTCACATCCGAATCCACATTTTAATGCTGTAAGTAAATGACGCCTAACACCCAAATAAGGGGCGGAAACACGTGGGCTAAAATCCCGAGCGAAGCGAGTCAGCCCACGTGTTTGCGTCCCAGCGAGCGGAGCGAGTGACTTAATTTGTTTGTTATGTGCCGATGCTAACATCAATGCCATTTTCACGACACCATTCCAAAGCCGCACTTCTTAAGGCGGCTTGCTCATATTCATACCAGTTGTCTAATTGATCCAGAGAAGCCAATAGATTTTTAAACTTTGAAAAAGCGCCCTTGCGACTGAATATGTCGTATGTCACATCTATTTTTTCTGGAATATTGTTGGTCACAAAATCTAAAGCAACTGATTTACCCAAATCGAGATCCACTTTTCTTGGGAAACAAATGTACTTCTTGTCTTCGAAGATATCGATCGGTGCATGTTCGTCAACGAGGTCACCGACATAATGGATTTCGCCGGTATCGACGTTTATATAAGCTTCGCTATCGAACATGCTGGAGGATGCAAATTCAATAGCCATTTCAATGTCGTCTATTTTTACCTGCATAAACATCCTTTAGGCACATAACACTTTTGATAAGCGGTTTGGCACCGCTCTTGTGACAAATCCGTCTTCATCATTTTGTTATTTGCCCTTCCACAAATGTACAATTTTTCCTTCAATGAATTCTCCCGAAATTCCTTCAGATTCGCCCTTTCCACCAAAAAAGCTATGGGTTAGCTGCTTACTATAAGTAATCTCAAAACTCCGATGTGCGAAAACTAATAAATAGCCATTGTCACTTATTTCGCAATATCCTTCAGATTCGACCGTGTAGTCAGTTCTAGTATCTTTAACTCCAGAAACATAATCCGTGTATTTAAGAAAGGCGCTATCTGCTGTAATTCTTAATTCAAAATTCCAATGCGTTTCACTTACACTTTTATAAGTTCCGATAAGCCTTTCGCATGACCATCCACTGAATGAGACAAATAGAAGTAAAAAAAGCACAAATTTCATCATGGCATATAACTTTAAGCTAAGGGGCGCTAGCATGTGGGCTAAAATCCGAACGAAGTGAGTCAGCCCACATGTTAGCGTCCCAGCGACCGAAGGGAGTGGTTTGAGCGTTTTGTTAGGCGTACAACTGAAAGTACGCAGCTTTGCTGCCACCACTAGCCAAATGGACCGCGTGTTTAAATTATTGAATTTAAGATAAAACAACCCTGTGCGAAAAGCCAGATGTTAACGACATTGCTGGATAAAAGAACGAGTTTAGAAAACTGGTGATGTTGAATGTTGGCGTTGCGATGTTGATGAAAAGGGCGTTGCTAAAGCCGATGAAACTACCGAAAAAGCAAGCCGTAAAGACAACCTAGCGAAACAACCTTGGCGCTGGAATATCACGGTTGAACCCACTTTTTAATGCTGTAAGTAAATGACGCCTAACGCCCCAAGAAGGGGCAATAACACGTGGGCTATAATACGGAACGAAGTGACGGGAGCCCTCGTGTTATTGTCCCGCTTACTTGGTTTGTTAGGCCTATAGCAGACTCATTATTTGATCTGGTTTGTATACATCGATACCGCATTTCTTAGACCGTTTTATCATGTCTCGGTCTCTGGTCACTAGCGGAATGCCCAGTTTTTTGGCCATGATGAGAAAAATGTAGTCGCCTGCTTTTGCGTAAGGAACATTTACATCTGAATAATCAAGGATGAATTTTTCGTCGATTGGCTGGGTATGAAATGGTAAATCACCAGCATTAGTATACGGTGTTGAAATAGTTTTACCTTCACACTCTGTTAGCCTTTGGATTGCGCATTTAACTTCAAAATAACCATGCATTGGCATGATCATTTTATAAGCTTTATTCTTGATGCTTTCAATGAGTTCAATAGCAGCTGAGTGATACTCAGAATCACTATCGAAGGCCTCAATGATTACGCAGCTATCTACAATTAATAGTTTGTATTCGTTCAAAACATCCTTCCTTGGCCTAACGCCGTTTTAAGCGGCAAATTGCTGTTGGCTAAAATAAGTGAGGCACGAACAAAGGCCAACTGTAATTTGTCCGACTTGAAAACCCTTGTTAGGCTTTACTTAATCCAGCACTCTCAGAGTTAAACATATAGTTCCTTATATTTAAATTGAAACTAGTAAATATTGTGAGTAATCCTATGCTAAAAGAGCAAAGCCCAAAAATTAACTGAGTGTTATTGTTAGTTAATGTACCTAAAACACCACCAATTAATAATCCTAATGGTAATAACCCACTAGATATAGTCATTAATAAACTCATAACTCGCCCACGTAACTCTGTTGGTGTGTTGTTTTGAAATAATGTCATCGCCTGTAAATTGAACCCCCCTAGACTTAACCCTGCAATGAATAAACCAAATAATGCAATTTTGGGTGATGCAGTCTGACTTAGTAACATTAAACTGCATGAAAATAAAAACATTGAAGCAAACATTATAAAAGTTCTGCGGTTACCTTGTACATTAATAGTCGCAGACAGCCAATACCCCAAAATACTACCAAGTGCCATTGCGGCTAGTAAAAAACCATACCATTGAGCCTCTTCTAATAATTGCCCAGTTACATAAAAGGGTAAAAGAAGCATAATTGGAGCGATAAAAAAATTGACCGATGATGCAAAAATCATCGTTTGAAGCATCCCTTTACAGCTTTTGACATAACGTAACCCTTCAATTAAATCTGCTTTATGCTGTTTATATTTGTTGCTAATACCAATTCTCTTTTTATGCTCTTCAAAAGAGTGTTTGATAAAAGATTCACTAAAAGCAGATATAAAATATGAGATAGAATCAAGTAAAAGTAAAATTGGCGCACCTAAGGCACGATAAAGAATCCCTCCCATTGCTTGACCTACTATTGTTGTGCATTGGGTCGAGGACTGGAAGAATGCAACTGTTTTAGAAAGCTTTTCAGTTGTAACAAGATCTGGAATGAAAGCATCTACAGCTGGTTGAAAAAAAGCTCTTGATATTCCGTTTATTAAAGAGACCATAGCAAACAGCATAATGATAAAAAACTGGCTACCATATTCACCTAAAATAGTTAGAGATAGAACAAGAACGGCAGTCCCCCGAATAAGATCAGTGACTACCATGATGTTTTTACGTGAATATTGATCGGCTATCACACCAGCGATCGGCCCAAACAAAACACTGGGTAATATAGATAATATTAATATAATACTCATCAAGGCTGATGAGTTGGTATTCTCCATAAACCAAAACATCATCGCAATAGAATAGGCTTGCATTCCTAACTGGCTTATTAGTTGTCCTTGCCACAAAAGAAAAATATTTTTATTCAAGAGAGACCCATTGAGGTGCGATGCATGCTGAAAGCCTAACACTAAGCTTTGGGGCGCAGACGCGGGGCTATAATCGCGAAGCGGCCCCGTGTTTGCGTCCCAGCGAACGAAGTGAGTGACAATAGCGTTTTGTTATACATCTGGTTACTTAAGACCACAAAACCCTTTAAACCGCGCAACCGGGGCGATTGTGGGCTGAGTACCTAAAAAGTCTACCCCAGTAAACGCCTTGTCTTGTAAAGAATCTGATTGCGGAAAAACAATGGTAACTTTATCTCCACTGTTGTCTGTGTAGATACTGGACCAATATTTTGCGTTTTTAGACATTGCCAATTCAGTATAGACGCACATCATCCAACGGGACGCTTGCGCTGAGCGTTCTTGAAACTTGGGAATATCCAAAACTGAAATTCCTTCTCTCTGTTCTACTTCCGTTACAACATAATCAAATGCTGTAATTCCCCTGTCCCTAGATGACACTGAAAAAGCTTCCTCTGCAAATGCTGAGGTTGTAGAAATTGAAAATAAGATTAGCGTGGTTAATAAAACCTTTTTCATTTTTTAGTTCCTTCTAGATGTATAACACCCCACTAAGGGGCGATAACACATGGGCTAAAATTAGGAACGAAGTGACGCAGCCCATGTGTTAGCGTCCCAGCGAGCAGCGCGAGCGCCTTTAGTGTTTTGTTAGGTTGTTAATTGCACATCTCATAGTATTTTTCGATAGCGCTGTCTTTAGATAGCATGTAATCCTCAACCCACACTTTAGTTTCAGAGTCGGCAGATACGTTGTAAATTTCCTTCCTTCCGTAGCTTTCAAAATCGCCGGCTAGCGTATCCCCCTCACTTGGATCATTACCCCCGTACCACTCGAGAACTACATACCCCATATTTGCATCAACTATGTAGTAATTGCAGCCAGATTTGTAATAAACAACAACCCCTTTTGCTGCACTTGCCGATGATGGCAATAAAAGAGATGCGGTAAAAAATAGTATAGCAAGACTTCCATTCTTCATATATTTCTCCTGAAACCTAACTTCCAAATATGGGGCGCAAACACGTGTGCAAAAATGGCGAAGCCGCGCACGTGTTTGCGTCCCAGCGAGCGGCAGCGAGTGCCATGATTTGTTTGTTATGTCTCATTGGTAAAAAACTTCCT
>NZ_JAAAWP010000011.1 GCF_010500915.1 Alteromonas hispanica | reverse complement strand
GGTTCTGGCGACTGGATTATAACGAAGAAAGAACACATGAAAGTCTCGGTAACCTGCCTCCGGCAGCTTACCGAGAAAAACTGGAAAACTCTAGTTTAGAACTGTGTCATTAATGGGGAAGTGGACAGGACGACTCAGTATTTGCTTGGTTTCTGGTGAATTAGGGAGTTATGCAGCATGCTAATTGCGAGAGAGCAGTCTGGCTTTTCACTGGTCGAGTTACTCATTGGCATGGCACTAGGTATAACTGCGCTTTCAGCCCTTTCTTCTCTAGTCGGTACAGGGATAGGTGTCAATGCTAATTTACTCTCAGGAGCGAGAGTGAATGAGGAAGCTTCAAATATAATGTCGCTTTTAGTACGGGACATTAAGCGCGCTGGTTACTCTGGCGCAACGACATCCATGGTTCAAGACCCATCAAACAATCCATCTCCTTTTGCAGACTCTATTGAATTATCTGCGCATCCCGGCGAGGCAATAAACAGCTGTATATTATTTTCCTATGACGCGAATAACAATGGCATCTTTGATGCCGGTGCTGATGGAGATAACTTTGGGTATCGTCTAAAAAACAATACCATTGAGATTAGGGTAAATGACGCTGAATGTGACGGAGCTGGATGGCTGCCTCTTACTGACCCCTCAACCGTTGTGATTACTGCTTTGTCTTTCGCTGTAAATCAAACTGTAGCAAACGAAATCCCAACCACGATAGTGAGAATTAATTTACAGGCCGAACACGCTAATGATGAAAATGTCTCTCGGCAATACACTATGCAAGCATTGGTACGAAATTATGATGGATAGTATGAGCTCTCCTCCACGTTCACAAGATGGAATGGTAGTTCTCACTGCTGTTATTTTGCTGCTAATTTTAGTGACGCTAGTTACTCTTACAACGGGACGATTAAAGTCTTTTGAATATAACATTTTGTTAAATTCACAAAACTATCAGCAGGCATTTAGTAGTGCGGAAGCTGGGCTTTCCCACGCGATGAGTCGCCTTAAAGAAGATCGAACTTGGAATGGCAACACCATTAATACGGTCCTTCCTGGACAAGGTGAGTACTCAGTGAGCGCATCAAGACAAACTATTGCACGACTTTCTGCAGAAATAGAACTTATTACATTAGTTTCCATAGGTAACTCACCTGATGCGCAATCTGAACTCACTCTTCAACAACAAGCTATACAATATTCCATATTAGCAAACCCACCTGACGTACCTCTGATTGTTGCCGGAGGACTCAACGTATCTGGTAACTTTGAAGTTGCGGCCAACCCTAATGGCGGTGGAGTGGGCGTGCCACTGTCGATTTGGACGGATACTGATGTAGATATGAATAACGGAAGCGGAACGACATGCGGATTACAAGAATTTAGTGACGGTAATTGTAGTTCATCTCCCTACTCCAAAAAGGGGTTTCAATCTTTAGATATTTTAGACAACGACCCTAACTTTCCAGATGACCTAATGGAGTACCTTTTCAACACTCCAGAAGATGAGTGGCCTACTTTGAAAGCTGATGCCCAATTAAAGCTAAGTAGCTGCGATACGCTAAATGCTGGCTCTGTAGGTCTGATTTGGGTTGATGGCGATTGCTCGTTAAATGCCAATGCCATAGTGGGAAGCATAAGTGATCCAGTTATTCTTGTGGTAAGTGATGGTGATATAACTATGAATGGGGGGGCTGAAATAAATGGTTTGGTCTTTTCATTTAGAAAGCCTACCACTGCAGTCGACTTCGAAATGAACATGATTGGTGGCGCTCGAGTAAATGGGATCCTTGCATCGAACCACCCTGTTGGACAGTCTAATGGTACATTTAATTCAGTCTTTGATGCCGAGGTTGTTGAGAGCTTGGAACAAAACGATGCATTTAGGCGCATTGCATATGTGCCGGGGAGTTGGCGTGATTTCTAAACGAAAAGACAGTAGCGGTTTTACACTAATAGAAGTACTTGTTGCGTCATTTATAATGATGATAGCAGTAGCCGGATTTGTAACGCTTCAATCAAAATATATGCGAACTGATTTAGAGTTGAATCTACGCCTTATTGCCTTGCAGTTGGCACAAGAAAAGGTTGATGACCTTAAAAATTTCGAGGTATTAG
Source organism: Alteromonas hispanica (assembly GCF_010500915.1). GTDB lineage: Bacteria > Pseudomonadota > Gammaproteobacteria > Enterobacterales > Alteromonadaceae > Alteromonas > Alteromonas hispanica. The sequence continues at coordinate 103,054 of NZ_JAAAWP010000011.1, read as the reverse complement.
AGGTAACGGCAGGAGAAGTTGCGTTCAATGATATCGATGACAATACAGGCGGCTCTCTAGGCGCAGGAAATGTTGTTGTTAATGTGAAGTCAGACAATAGCCGTAATTATACATTTTCGCGTAGCTGGAATGTGACTAAACAGTACTATGTTGATACTAATGCTGACGGAATCCCGGAAACATGGGTTAATGAGGGAACTCCGTCGGCGCCGTCTCCGGAACCACCAGTAGCAGATCAGAAGCTTGTCTCTGTTTCCATAGCTTGGACAGACGTTGAGGGGCAAGTAAAAAATGTCAGTCTCGAGAGCATTATCCCTCCCGTACTCGCGTCACGAAGCTTTCAAGCAAACAACGAAACCGATAACGCAAAGGTTCAGCCCAAGGTAGCATATACTCCAGGTTTAGCGCCTGACGTAATTTCATACGATTTAGGCAACGGTGAAAACATTGAAACTAGCAAACCAGTGCCTGATATTGATAACCAAGGTGAGAATAATGTAGTCCAATTTGAAACAATTAGATTCATTAATTTACCAGGGCAGACTGATAAGCTGGAGCAAGAAGATTTTCTCACCGTTAACTGCAATTGCAAGTTAGGTGGCTCTGGATTGGCAAAAACACCTAGTATGACAGTTTATAATGGGAATGAGCTCGTTGTTAAACCTGGAGTTGAAGTATCAAAAACAGTTGGTGTGTTAGACGGCTCTCAACAACCTGATATTTGCACTGCTTGCTGTAGAGATCATCACGATACTTCAAAGATGGTTAATGACGAACAATTTTTTCGTACTGAAGGTGGATTGCCACATGGTCATTACAAACGACTAGCGAACGGCCTGTATTCTAAGGCATTATCTACAGGCGATGCTTATGAAGAGATATGTCGATTTAAACGGGTAGATGGATATTTTCAAATCTATCCTGATTGGCAGCTTATTGATGTTATTGAGTTTAGCGATAGATATTTGTTAGACAGTGACAAACTGACAAGTTATACAAACTACACAGAGTCTAAAATTGCAGCGGAAATTCGAGGAACTTCTCCCCCCGATAAACCTTCAGATCGTGACATTACTGTTGCTCCAGGTGGTTATCAACTTATCGCTCGAGGAATTTATCTCGACAGAATGACGGCTTCACACAAAAGTGCACTTAAAACGATGATTGCCTCTGGCTCGTCAGATTGGAAAGCCTTTACCCCTTTTTATGATGTCAATTTAACTCTACTTTCTCAATGGGAGTCTCTAGATACAGATATTGCAACCGTAACTAACGAGGATATCAGAACAATTATTGATCCTATCAATGACTTCTATGGTACGTATAGCCGCGGGAGGGTCGAGGCGCTTTTCGATGGAGATGTCAATATTCTTACCAAATCGATGGCCTATAATGCGAGCATTACAGGTACATCTCCCGTATCACCTGCAGAGGAACTTGGGGCACTTATCGACTCATCATTAAGGGTGACAGTCGACAGTAAGTCAGCAGCTGAGAAATTCTTTGCCATTATCGGCAACATCAACTGCCTAATTACTATAAATGGCATAACAGAGGCTTGCGATACGAACAACGACAAGAAAGCGACATATGTTGACCTTTCTGATGTTGATATTAGTGTTGATCCTGCTCAATTTGTTTGCCCTATTACGATACCCAAAGGCAAGTCAACACCATTTTTCAGTTGCGAAAATGTCTCTGAAAACTGGCGTGGAGATATTGCGTTCGCATTCACCAAACTAGGCTATACAGCGACTATAAAAATCAAACTTCCAGACGGCAGTACGATTGAATCGGACCGTATTACACTTGATACCGGCCTAGATAGTACATCTAACCAAGAATATGAGGTAATCATTGAACTGTCTAAGCCATAAAGCGATCACAATGCCCGCGTAGTCAAAAAAGGGAATGATAAGGTCACCTTTAACCCTTTGTTACTTTGAGGCGCAGCCTTAATAACGCCGTTATGTAACTCAACCGCGGCCTTTGCAATAGAGAGCCCTAAACCTACTCCACCCGATTCTCGCTCCCTTGCCGCTGAAGCACGGTAGAATGGTGAAAATATTTGTTCACAGTCTTCTAGTGATAAACCGTCGCCATCGTCACTTATTTCTATGTGCCAATGCGTATCATCTTGTTCAAATTCCACATTAGTGAGGTATTTACTGTGTCGAATGGCGTTTCTCAGCACATTTTCTACAGCCCTACAAAGCATATGGCTGTCAACCAACACTGATAGCGTTGGGATAGTGGCAATGCGAAGCTGCTTGTTAGAGTTTGCGGCTTCAAAATTAGCATCTGTAAATACTTCATTTAAAACATCGGATAAAAATGCTTTTTTCAGCGACGCTTGGCCTGCTTCTGCGCGGCTTAAGGTAAGCAGTTGGCCTACCAATGCTTCCATTCGGTTAGCCTCTCGCTCGACACGCATGAGTGTGTCAGGGTCGACATTTTGCTGATATGCCAACCCTAGCGCCATTTGCAGCCTAGCCAGTGGTGAGCGAAGTTCGTGAGATACATCTGCCAACAAACGTTTTTGCGCCCCCCACATTGACTCGAGCTTCTCTGCCATGATGTTAAAATCTCGCGCAAGCTGTCCAAGCTCATCATGTCTTTTTGAGGCGTGACCAACTCGGGTATTCCATTGTCCGTTGGCAAGTTTCTTTGCAGAACTTTGGATGTGTAAAATCGGCGTTGTTAACGAACGGGCAAACAACCAGCTCAGAATACTGGTGGTGATTATTGCTATAGAAAGCAAAAGTAAAAAAGAGGGCTTATTTTCTGCAGCGCGATCTAACTTCACTGTAAACAATGCGTATTGTTTATTGGCATAGTTAAAAAGCATGGGGCCAGAATACTTTATGGGTCCTCGCTTAATCGCAATTGCCGTCTCTTGCCCAATTAATTTTTGCATTGCCTTAGCGTCTTTGTCTCGAACTGGTGCGCCTGGAGGAGTAATTATTTGCTTGTTTTCGGTATTAATCGCAACTAAGCGACCGCGAGTTTCTCGTTCAAGGCGGTTAAGTAGTTTCACTAACGGGATAGTCTGCCTTCTTTCCCGCTCCAACCGAGTTACCGACGCAGATAAAGTTCGAACATCTTGGGGGGTAATATCAACCACTTCCAACTCTTCAAAAAAGAATCGTGTACCCACGATAGCCAATGCCGCGGTAACTATAAATGTGGCCCAAAACCACAAAAAAATTCGCCCCATAATAGCGCGAGTTGGATTTAACTTTTTCAGCATACCGCTACTCCGACAGCAACATATACCCTACGCCCCTCAAGGTTTTAATTTTATCGCCAGGCGTAGCGGCAGAGATTTTCTTACGCAAATTGCTCACATGCATATCGACACTTCTATCGAATGCCTGCAGAGGCTTTCCAAGCACTTTTAAGCTAATTTGCTCTTTTGTCACTCGCTGTGAAGCATTCAGCATAAGCAGGCGAAGGATCATGAACTCTGTTGTTGTAAGATCTAAATCCACGTCGTTCACTTTCACCTTCTGACTACTCGGGCTTAGGAATATTTCGTTTATGAGGATGTCCTGCTCTGCACCGCCGCCATTTGCAGATAACGTATGACGACGCACAATTGCCTTAATTCTCGCCACAAGTTCGCGATGATTGAAAGGTTTGGGCAGGTAATCATCGGCACCTAATTCAAGGCCAAGAATACGGTCGTAGTCATCGCCGCGGGCGGTAAGCATCAGCACCGGAGTAGTATGGCTTGCTCTCAATTTTTGAAGCACGTCAAAGCCGTCCATTTTAGGCATCATTACATCCAGCAAAATGAGGTCGTAGTGATGCCCGGAAATAGCTTCTGAAAGCCCAGCTTCACCATCATCTTTAACGGTTACTCGATACCCCATCCCAGAGAGGTAAGACGACAACATATCGGTAAGTTCTTTGTCGTCATCAATTACCAACACAGACTGTAAATGGAAGTCATTATTCATCAAAATATACTCTTTAGCCTTTCAATGTCTTTTCTATAGGTTAAAAACGAAAAGATTTGATTTAAAAGTTGATACGTCATCTCTTGTAGGTGAAACACTATATCCTTTTGAAGCTTTACCGTCTTTCTATAGAGCTGCCTTTACACAAGCTTTACACTTTGCTGACGGATTTGCGCGCAGTAAAAGACTAATCTCATATTGTCGAAACAAAAGGAGACGATTATGAAAAAGCTACTTATTGCTTCAGCGATTATTGCAACAGTAGGCATTGGCAGCTTTGCCTATGCCAAGCCACACGGCAGCGAGATGCATCACCATGATACAGTGAAATCTTCAGTTAAAAACATGGTTAAACAATTGCGTGGGCTTTCTCTCACTGACGCGCAAAAAGACGAAGTTAAGTCACTCATTGCAACCTTTAAAGAAGAGACAGCGAACGCTAGAAGAGCAAGAAAGGAAGATAGAAAACACAATGGGTTTGATAGGCAGACGCTTGTTGAGGCAACCGACGCAGAGCTTATCGAAATTATTAAGCAGCGAATTGCCAAGCAGACGAAAAAGCACCTCGCAGTGGCCGCGCTACAACACGATATATTTAATGTATTGACCGCTGAGCAACAGGCGACACTCAATCAGCGTCACCAAGCGTTCAAAGAAAAGCGAGAGGGTATGCGACAGGAAATGCTTACTAGTGCCCGTGAAAGGCGTGGTGGCTCTTACCAAGAGCGTCACGACAGTTATGAAGGGCAAAGACGCGGGTTTGCTCATGATTTTGCTCGTGGCCCAGCGCAAAATATGGACATTGAATTCTTTGATAACATTACACTTTCAGAAGAACAAAAAGCGGCGATAGCTGATATTCGTGGGACGCAAAAAGAAAACCGCGCCTTACATCGAGAAACGTTTAAAGCATTTAAACACGCTCAGCGTGAGTTGATAAAAAGTGATAACTTTACTGAGGAAGCGTTCCTCGCGATTGCCGCTCAATATGAGGATGAATTAGTTTCTGCAGCTTTAGACAAGGTTAAATCTAAAAAAGCTATGCTTGCGGTTTTAACCGACGACCAAAAAAATGCGTTAAAAAGCAATAGACGAGAAGCCCGAGGATTGATGGAGTTACTAAACTAACTGCATGAAGCCTGTACTTTTCAGATTTCATTTAAATTATTGAAAGTAAGAAGCAAATAGCCGAGTTAACGCTCGGCTATTTAACGTTTTGCTGCCTAAAAACTTGGCTTCACCGGTTTGTAATCGGGTGATAGAAACAGCGGGGAAGTAATGATTAAATCAGCAGTTGCCGGTGTACAGGCCACAGGCACATTCCAAACCGAGCATAACCTCAGCAGAGCTTTCACATCAGGATCGTGAGGGGCAGCATTTAGCGGGTCCCAAAAGAAGAATAATGCATCGAGTTTATTGTCTGCGATTAGCGCGCCAATTTGCTGGTCGCCACCTAAAGGCCCACTTTTAAAACGCTGTACCTCAAGCCCGGTTTCATCGGCTACTAAGCCTCCGGTTGTTCCAGTAGCAACCAGACGACACTGCTCTAATACGTTTAGATGTTGTTTAGCCCAAATCAATAATTCAGGTTTCTTGTGATCATGGGCCACTAGCGCCAGTGTTAGCTTACTCATTACCAGATTTGCCTTTTATTTTGAAAAACGGTTTAACTGCGTTCATTACTCCATAGAAAGTGTACAGCGTACTTGCATGTTTAAGAAGCAAAATTCAGCAAAGTTATTTTTGTATAAATATTCACAAGGGCGTGAACAGTTGTCAAACATCTGTAACAGTTTGCAATGTAATATATGAATTAGCTTATTTACCTGCTCTTTTGGGTCGTAAGATGAATACAAATAAAATATTTATACATTAATATTGCATATAAATTCAAAATAGGTACACTTATCCACGGTTAAAGCATACGCACTTTTTTAAAAGTGACGTAAGACAGGAATTAATGATGACAACATCAACTCACGTGGTGTTTTTTAAGGCAAACCGCGTAACAAAGTTTACCTCTCCCCTGGCTAGCTACACGTTGCATAGCGAGCGACGACACTCGTTCTAATCTATGCTTTTGCAGTAGCACACTTTTTACCTTTGTAATGTGGTCGAGGTTAGGCAATAGACGCCCAATCAGTTTACAAAGGTAAAAAGTGATTTTTTTTCCTTTATTTTGAATAAATTTATTATGTATAACGTTTCAATTATTGGTGCCAGTGGTTACACAGGGGCACAACTTGTCCAATTAGTTCAGCAGCACCCTGAACTCGTGCTCAAGGGTACATATGTTTCATCAAACAGCGCCGATGCACATAAGTCTATTGGTGAACTGCATGGAAACCTCGCCCACGTCGACGCAACTCTGCTTCCTATTAACGATGAAGTACTAGAGACGCTGGCTAATAGTGTGGACTTTATATTTTTGGCTACTCCCCATGAGGCAAGCCACGACTGGATGCCCATACTCACGTCGGGTTCCGCAAAGGTGCTCGATTTATCAGGTGCATTCAGGCTAAAAGACACCCAGGTGTTCGAAGATTTTTATGGATTTCCTCATTTACAAAAAGACAGCTTAGAACAAGCGGTTTACGGCTTAGCCGAATGGTATTGTTCAGATATTCAGCCGGCAAAAATTATCGCGGTGCCAGGCTGCTACCCGACGGCCAGCTTAACGGCACTCAAGCCTCTGTGTGAAAACCAGTTGCTAGACAAAGCGGTACGCCCTGTTATTAATGCCGTTTCGGGTGTGTCGGGTGCGGGTAGAAAAGCGAATTTAACCACCAGCTTTTTTGAAGTCAGTTTGCACGCCTATGGCGTGCTAGGTCATCGTCATACCCCAGAAATTGAAGCCTATTTAGGCACGCCTGTTATATTCACTCCCCACTTAGGTAATTTTAAGCGCGGTATTCTTGCTACCATCACAGTGAAAGTGAAACCTGGCATAAAACAAGTCCAACTTGATGAAGTGTATAAAGCTGCCTATGCTGATAAGCCTATTGTTCGTTTGCGCAACAGCTTCCCGAAAATCGATGATGTTGCGCACACGCCGTTCGTCGATTTGCATTGGAAGCTTGATGAAGCTTCAGGCTATGCCGTTATCACTTCAGCAATTGACAACGTAATGAAAGGCGCTGCGTCGCAGGCTATTCAGTGCGTGAACATTATGACCAAACAGCCAGTAGAAACAGGGTTAGTACTATGAGCCGTTCCCCCATTGTCATAAAAGTTGGCGGCGCATTGTTAGATGATGCGCCAGCAATGACACGATTATTTTTGAGTATAAAGGAAGTACAAAAAAGTCGACACGTTGTGGTGGTGCACGGCGGTGGACCATTAGTTGAGACACTTATGGCCAGTCTTGGGTTAAGCAGTACTAAGATAGACGGGCTTAGGGTAACGCCAGATGAGCACATGCCTTACATTTGTGGTGCATTGGCAGGCTCGGCCAACAAGCAACTATGTGCAGCCGCTTTGGCAACAGGGTTAACACCTGTTGGCTTATCCCTTCTTGATGGCAATATGGTGGTATGTGAGCCGTTGGCAGACAAATACGGTGCCGTTGGCGCACCTGCAACTGCTGATGCCACGTTTCTAAAAAGCATATTGGCCCAGTCTGTCCTTCCGGTTATTAGTTCAATAGGCTCAAGTGTACAGGGACGACTGCTCAATATTAACGCCGATCAAGCCGCAACAGTCATTGCCGAATTACTCGACGCCGAGCTGTTGCTGCTATCAAACGTTGATGGAGTGCTTGATGCTAACAAAGCACTCATTCCCGCTTTAGATGCACATGCCATTACACAACACGCAAATAACGGCGTGATAACTGATGGCATGAAGGTGAAAGTAGATGCAGCTTTGCAGTCAGCTCAAACGCTAGCCCGTGCGGTATATATTGCGAGCTGGACCGCCGACATAGCAGACATACTCAATAAAAATACGGGTACACAAATTTTACCCAACGAGATAGCGCCAGTATAAGGCGTCTCAGGAGACACAGAATGAAACAGGATTTATTAACCTTTGCCAATTGGACACCAGAGGCAATGGAAAAGTTACTTCAACTTGCAGTGGAAATAAAACAAGCCCCAGCAAGTTATAGCAACGTGCTCAAAGGCAAGTCGATTGTTGCGCTTTTTGAGAAACCGTCGCTTCGTACCAGAGTGAGCTTTGATATTGGCATTAATAAGCTAGGCGGCCACATGGTATATCTCGATGTGCAGTCGGGTAAACTAGCTGGTCGTGAAGATTCCGTAGATACCGCAGCCAATCTTGCATGCTGGGCTGATGCTATTGTAGCGCGTGTATTTTCTCACACTACCTTAGAGACTTATGCCGAAGCGGCAAACGTACCTGTGGTTAATGCACTTTGCGATAAATATCACCCGTGTCAGGGCCTAGCCGATTACCTTACAATGTTTGAGCGCTTTGGCAAGACTAAAGGTCTGACTATGGCTTACATAGGCGACGGTAACAATGTAACGCACTCGCTTTTGATTGTTGGTGCACTTTTAGGTTGCAACCAAGTTGTTATTACACCGAAAGGACACGAAGCCGATGCCGACGTTGTCGCTCACGCAAAAACATTAGCAGCTAAAACCGGCGCAACCATTGTTGAGAGCCAAGAGTTAGAGGCGGCAAATGGAGCTGATGTCATCTATACCGATACATGGCTGTCGATGGGCGACGATACGCCGCTTGAAGACATTAAAGCGACTTTCATGCCTTATCAAGTCAACGAAGCCTTAATGGAGGCCTCGGGAGCAAGCTATGTTATGCATTGCCAACCAGCCCATCGCGACTTAGAAATTACCGGCTCTCTCATTGATAGCGATAAATCGTTATTAATGCAGCAAGCCGAAAACAGAATGCATGGCCAAAATGCCATCCTTACTCAATTACTCAGTGCCTAAGAGGACTCACTTAGATGCAAAATGTTAAAAAAATCGTACTGGCGTATTCAGGCGGCCTTGATACCTCAGCAATTATTCCATGGTTAAAAGAAAACTATAACTGTGAAGTGGTGGCGTTTGCCGCTGACGTTGGTCAAGGTGACGACGAGCTAGAAGGCTTACATGAAAAAGCTATCGCCTCTGGTGCCAGTGAATGTCACATTGTCGATTTGAAAGAAGAATTTGTTAACGACTATATATTTCCTACCATCACTACAGGTGCTGTTTATGAGGGTGAATACCTTCTAGGAACCTCGATGGCGCGTCCCGTAATAGCTAAAGCCCAAGTAGAAGTGGCTCGAAAAGTAGGTGCGGACGCACTTTGCCATGGCTGTACCGGTAAAGGTAACGACCAGGTGCGTTTCGAAAGCACATTTGCAGCCTTAGCCCCTGACTTAACCGTAATAGCACCTTGGCGCGAATGGGACATGGTAAGCCGTGAAGATTTACTTGATTACCTTGCCGAGCGCAACATAGCTACAACGGCCTCAGCCACCAAAATTTATAGCCGTGACGCAAACGCGTGGCATATTTCTCACGAAGGCGGCGAGCTAGAAGATCCGTGGCAGGAGCCCACAAAAGGTGTGTGGACTATGACAGTAGATCCAGAAGATGCACCAGATAAACCTGAACGCGTAAGCCTATCTTTCAACGAGGGCAGATTAACGCATGTTGACGGCGAAGCACTCTCCCCTTACCAAGCGTTGGTAAAACTTAACAATGTCGCTGCAGCTCATGGCGTAGGACGTATTGATATTGTAGAAAATCGTTTGGTAGGCATGAAGTCTCGTGGCTGCTATGAAACTCCAGGGGGCACTGTATTACTTAAGGCATATAAAGCCCTTGAAACCATGGTTCTTGATAAAGCCGCGCTTAAATACCGCGAGCAAATTGGCCTAGAGTTTTCCCATGTAATGTACGACGGCCGCTGGTTTACTGCACTTAACGATGCGTTACTTGCCGGTGCTGCTTCTTTCGCTCAAAAAGTTACTGGCGATATCGTTGTGAAGCTATATAAGGGTCAAGCCACTGTTACGCAGCGCCGCTCGCCGAACAGCCTGTACTCTGAAGACTTTGCTACCTTTGGTGCCGATGATGTTTACGACCAGAAGCACGCTGAAGGGTTTATTCGCCTATTCAGTCTTTCAAGTCGCATTGAAGCATTAAAAAACCAAGGTTAATAATAGGAGTATCACATGGCGTTGTGGGGTGGCCGGTTTGAATCCGGTGCAAGCAGTATGTTTAAACAGGTGAACGACTCATTGCCGTTCGACCGTGTAATGGCAAGCCAAGATATACAAGGCTCAATTAGCTGGTCTCGAGCCTTGCAAAAGGCGGGCGTTTTATCTCAAGACGAGCAGCAGCAGTTAGAAGCTGCGCTTGTTGAGCTTAAGACAAAAGCTGATGCCGGTGAGTTAGATTTTGATGCCTCTGATGAAGAAGATATTCACAGTTTTGTTGAAGCTGCGCTTATCGAAAAGTTAGGTGACATTGGCAGAAAATTGCATACTGGACGCAGCCGAAACGATCAGGTAGCCACCGATTTTCGCCTGTGGGTGCGCGAGCACATCGCCTCACTTCGCACTGATGTGCTTGGCGTGATCAAGTCGCTGCTCAATGCAGCAAGCCGACACCAAGAAGCCATTATTCCAGGCTATACTCATTTACAGCGGGCACAGCCTATTCACTTTGCGCACTGGTGTTTAGCTTATGTTGAAATGCTAAAGCGTGATTTAAGCCGTCTTGACGACTTAAAAACGCGCATGAACCAGTGTCCTCTTGGCTCTGGGGCATTAGCCGGAACCACCTTCCCGGTAGACAGACACGCCATTGCTGACGAATTGGGCTTCGATTCTCCGTGCCTTAACAGTCTTGATGCGGTATCTGATAGAGACTTTGTACTTGAACTTTTGTTTGTTGCAAGCACTAGCATGATGCACTTATCTCGCCTGGCGGAAGATATGATTTTCTACAACTCAGGTGAAGCAGGTTTCCTGCAATTAGGCGATAGCGTGACATCAGGCTCGTCGCTTATGCCACAGAAGAAAAACCCAGATGCGCTAGAGTTAATGCGCGGCAAGTGCGGTCGCGTATTTGGCTCACTTCAAGCATTACTGGTTACCATGAAAGGTCTACCTCTTGCCTACAATAAAGACATGCAGGAAGACAAAGAAGGCGCTATAGATGCTGTAAATCAGTGGCACATTTGTCTATGCATCGCTAGTGAAGTGCTCGACTCTTTGCAACTAAACGAAGAGCGCTGTCGCTTTGCTGCAACCCAGGGCTTTTCAAATGCCACTGAGCTTGCCGATTACTTGGTGGGCAAAGGTGTGCCGTTCAGAACTGGGCACGATATTGCAGGCCGCGTAGTGCTTAAAGCTATTGATAATGGCTGTGCCATTGAAGATCTTCCGTTAGCTGACTTACGCGAAATATGCGACAAGATTGAGGAAGATGTCTATCCAGTGCTCCAATTAGAGTACGGCGTAAATCAACGCAATATTTTAGGTGGAACCAGCAAAGAAACAGTAACAAAAGCACTGTATAAAGAGCTAGAAAGTTTGGACAATCAAGGGTAAAGGAAAATACTTACATGGTATTAGCGCATCACGATGGCATAAAACTGTTTCGCAGTTCGTTGCCTTATATAAATGCTCACCAGGGAAAGACCTTTGTATTGATGTTCGGTGGCGAAGCCATCGAACATCCAAATTTTCCAAATATTATTCACGATATTGCGCTATTAAACAGCTTAGGGGTTAGGGTTGTTGTGGTGCATGGTGCAAGGCCTCAAATAGACCAGCGTGTGGCCCTCAGAAATATCGAAAGCCGCTTTGAGCAAGGCGTACGTATTACTGACAAACAAACCCTTGAATGCGTTAAAGATGCTGCAGGCTCGGTACGCTCTCAGGTAGAAGCCCTTCTCACCATGGGGTTACCCAATTCACCAATGCACGGCGCTCAAATTCGTGTTTGCTCAGGAAATTTAGTCGTTGCTAAGCCCATGGGCGTTCGCAACGGAGTCGACTTTGAAAACACAGGCCAAGTACGACGAATCGATATTACTGGTATTAATGATCATTTAAACGACGGTTCTATCGTGCTGCTCTCACCAATGGGGTACTCATCGACGGGAGAAGTCTTTAACTTATCTCATGAAGATGTGGCAACTCAGGCAGCGATTACGCTAAAAGCCGATAAGCTTATCGTGTTTTCAAACTATGATGGCGTGTATAACAGCAGCGGAAAGCTTCTTCGCACTATAGAACGTCCTCAGCTAGAAAAAATGATAATGAGTGGCGATATAACCACAGAGCAAACTGTGCTTAGCGCGTTAACCACTAGCGTTTCAGCCGGCGTACCGAGAGCCCATTGCATCAGCTACGAGAATGACGGCGCGTTGCTACAGGAGCTATTTACCCGAGACGGTACGGGTTCTTTGGTTATGGAGCACCACTATGAGCAGTTGCGCGCAGCTACCATAGACGATGTAGGCGGCATACTTAATCTCATCAAACCGCTAGAAGACAGTGGCGTACTTGTAAAACGCTCTAGAGAGCGCTTAGAAAACGAAATTAACCAATTCATTATCATTGTAAGAGATGGAATGATTATCGCGTGTGCCGCGCTTTATTTATATCCAGAAGATGAATGTGCAGAGCTTGCGTGTGTGGCAACCCATCCAGACTACCGCGGTAAAAACCGAGGAGAACGGATACTCGAAGAGGTACGTTCACGAGCCAAAGAAGCCGGTATTAACAGTATATTCGTTCTCACCACGGTTACTGCTCATTGGTTTTTAGAACAAGGGTTTGAGCCAGCTGATATAAGTGCATTACCGGAAGTTAAAAAGGAGCTTTATAATTTCCAGCGCAATTCAAAAGTATTTACGCTATCTGTGTAAAATGACGAACTGATGCTTAGTAAAGCTTACCAATACTTCAAAAAAGGCAAACCTTAAAATTCCATCCTATAATCATAACTGTGTTATGACATTACTTGTCGATTTGTATCTCACTGTTTATTGGATGGTTTGCTTTTATGCACAACAAAGAAAAAATTGTAGCGGCTGCCACAGCCTTATTTGAAGAACGCGGTTTAGAGGCACTTAGCGTAAGAACAGTAGCCCAGCGAGCTGGGCTATCAACTATTGGAATTTATAGTCACTTCAAAGGTAAGCAAGGTTTACTCAATGCGCTTTACATAAAAGGCTGTGAGTTACTGCTTAATGAAATAGAGGGAGTAACCGGGAAAACAGATTCCGACAAAATTCTTGAAGCAAGCGAACGGCTACTCGATTTCTCAGTGACTCATAATGCTTACTATCGGCTTGTATTCAACCCAACTGCACATGAATGCACACCATCCGAAGAAGCAGCTACGGCATTTAATCAAATTACACACAAACTTTCGTCACTGACACTTCCTATACATAAAAAGTCTCCAACTCCAGAGAAAGGCAGTGCAAGTGCAAGCCACATATTGGCTCTTATCCATGGCTTTGTTTCGTTAAACGATACAGGTATTTTTGCCTACAATTCTTCTACTGCAGAATCACGTTATGACGGGCAGAAAACTTCTTATTCCTTACCCTGGAAAGACCGTGCGCTGCAAGCAATTAGACTTCACGTTTATGCCATAGCCGCAACCCAATAATCTAAGCATTGATTATGCGGCGAATACAAAAACGACAATAGGCACAATGTTGAATTCGTGCCGAGGGCGAATCCCTCGGCTTTCTTTACCACGTTAATTAAATTCCCTTTAGCTTTTGCTCGTGGCAAACCGTCTTTATGCGATTAACGTAAAGACTATTTGGTTATCAAAATCATAACGCTATTAAAGGGCTGTTAGTTTATGCGCCTCACCACATCTCGAACGCTATTAATTGCGACCTTTTTATTTATTGTTGTCACAATAATCATCAGTGCTGCATATTCCTACCAGACTGTTTGGCGTGCCCACAGCAAAAAGGAAGAGCTCACCTACATGGGCAGTCAAGGATGGGAGTGGTATAACGAAGCACTTAGGTTGCAAATTAAGTATGTAGAAGGTGAATTGCCGGCAATACGCAAAGTGTATAGCAACGATAAATATGCCGCCCTTGTTACCATTAGCGATGCAGGTCGCTTCAGAGGGTTTATATTTTTTGATTCGCCTTGCCAAGAAGGCAGCGTTATAAGCGAAACACGTTACCATTCATCCTCTGGAGAAGAGTCGGTGGACGTACTGCACTGTTTGCGAGGAAAGTTTGTATTTATGAAAACTTGGCCTGCCGAACCCGACCAAAACTGGCGGGGAGATGTGGGAGACTTTTCCTTTGAGGTTGAACTCAAAGACTGGGACCTTACTCCCCTTAAACGCGCATATTACAAAAGCCAAGCGACACTTATCTAGCTAGCGGCGCTCATTTAGCAAGCGGCGCTCATTTAGCAAGCGGCGCTTATTTATTACAGAGTGCGCTTGACCTATATACTCTAAACGATAGTTAGTACTACTGTTTTAATGCGTTATCCACATCTGTTGCGCTGTGGCGGTTTGCTAACTGTCCGTCCTCGCCCCAGGTTTTGTTAACAATACGCCCTCTCTTTACGGCCGTTCGCTGTTCTATTTTTTGAGCCCAGTTGAGCAAATGCTGATACTCATGAACTTTAAGGAATGTAGCAGCATCGTACAAATTGCCCAGTACAAGGTTTCCGTACCATGGCCAGATAGCTATATCTGCAATACTGTACTCACTTCCTGCCATATATTCATTATTAGCCAAATGCTTGTCTAACACATCAAGCTGTCGCTTGGTTTCCATGGTAAAACGGTTAATCGGGTATTCCATTGGATATGGCGCGTAACTATAAAAGTGACCAAACCCGCCACCGAGATAAGGCGCGCTGCCCACCTGCCAAAACAACCAGTTCATGCACTCCACTTTTTCATGGGGCTCTTTGGGTATAAACATATCGAACTTGTCGGCCAGATACATCAATATAGAGCCCGATTCAAAAAGCTTTGTTTCCGGCGTTGTCGTTGTGTCTACTAACGCGGGAATTTTACTGTTTGGGTTTACGTCCACAAAGCCTGAAGAAAATTGATCGCCCTCACCGATATTAATTAACCAAGCGTCATACTCTGCGTTACTGACACCAGCCGCCAACAACTCTTCCAGCATAATGGTGACTTTCTGTCCGTTGGGCGTGGCTAAAGAATAAAGTTGAAAACCATGATTGCCTGTTTCACGTTCTTTGTCGTGAGTCGCGCCAGAAACAGGACGATTGATGCTGGCCCATTTATTACCATCATCTTCATCTTGCGACCATACTTTCGGTGGGCTGTAGTTGTCTGATGTCGACATTGCTTCTCCTTATCATAGTGGTTGTGACCTACTCGCAGCTTAACGGCAGTAGGTGTATTAACGTACTTATTGATAGTTAAAAACAACTTTTAAAGCTCTAAAGCTCAATTCCTTCGACCAACAAACACGGTTTCAGGCTTACTGACATAAAAGGCGCACAGTCCTTTGCACGCAAACCATTAAAGCCTTTTTAGGGCTATTCTATGTCGAGCGTAGTAGTTTCACCTGCAACCACAGTTGTAGTATCGAGGGTCTGGAGAGAGAAACCGTCTACTTCATCTTCATCAGTTTCCGGCTCGTCAAATAAAGCCGTGCACGAAAAGCTTGCGGTATACTCGCCCTGGGGAACAAAACCTGCTGTAAAATTATAAGCCTGCGTAACGTCGTCATAGGTAACTGGCACAATAGCAAATGGACGCACTTCGCTGTCATCTGCACCTTCATCCGCATCGTCGCCTAAGCTATTGATTGAGCTTTGTTCGCCTTCGTAGAGATAAACGGCATTGCCCGTAAACAAATCCATTTTTGATGCACATTGTTCATCGTCGAGTAATGTTGGGGCTATGCTTCCTTCCAATGTCCCAACATCATCGTTAAGAACTAGCCGTACGCCCCTTGGCTTCAGCATAATGACAGGCTGTCCGACTGGATCGACCAAACTTTTTCTTAAATCAAACTCTACGGTGTAGGCGGCGTCAAAACCTGGCTGAGCGGTGAAACCATCGAGCTTCAATTCACCACTAGGGACACGAATAGGAAATGTGCCCTCTTCTGTCACGATATACGAGTCTGACGTTACGCTAAGCCTTAGCTGGCTGTAAGCGCCTGTAGGAATCGCTGTTTCTGCAACGATGGTCTCAAATTGACTGCCGGGCAATGTTAATAAGTCAATGCTGCGAGGATCTCCATTCTCGTCTTGTACATCAAATCTAATGGGCGCTCCGTCACCAGTAAGCTCAACCTCATCGAACACAACAACAACTTCTGACGCACTGTCTACTGGCGCATCAGAAACGGCAAGAGAGAAACCTGTGGTTGTAGGTGATACATCAGAAGGATCGTCAGAAGAACCTCCACATGCACTCAAGACTGCGCTGGTAGCGACAACGAGTGGCAAGTAGATTGTATACTTAATACTCTTATTGAAGAGTGCCAGAGAAGATAGTTTAGACTTATTCATAGAAGTACCTTTTTTATTGCCCGCAGCTTAGAAACGCTGCTGAAATAGTTGAACGTTGGAGCTTCATCCACAACGCTTTTCTTTGCTTTCGCTCATTCTTAGGCTATTTGTTTTTTATTTGCTGGTTGACTGACTGTAACCAGTAAACGTCCTAAATATGTGTTTTATCAATATCAATTGTTATCAATTATTGCGCCAAAAATAAAATAGCCAATAATTTCATTACCTTAATAACATTTTTGAACGAGTAAAAATAAAAGAGATGGGAAAATGTTGCACTTCGGCAACAGGTTTACACGGTGGGGGAATTAAAATTGCGTAATAGCGATTAGAAAGCAGGCTCTGCGCCTGCTTTTCCGTCATTTAAATACTCGTGAGAGTTAAATACTCACCCGCTTGTAAGGGCGATACTCGGCCTTCCAAAAGTTTCGCTCGATACTTGCGCGCAGTGCCTCTTCAGGCATTTCAAGCGCTAAGCCTTGTTGCATGGCAACTTTACCAACCTCAAAGGCGATGTCTCGGCTTAATTCTGCAATTTGCACGAGTGAAGGAAGTAGTGAGCCTTCACCGGTGTTGACTAATGGAGACGCTTTAGCAAGCGC
Source organism: Alteromonas hispanica (assembly GCF_010500915.1). Lineage (GTDB taxonomy): Bacteria > Pseudomonadota > Gammaproteobacteria > Enterobacterales > Alteromonadaceae > Alteromonas > Alteromonas hispanica. Next base: position 86,003 of record NZ_JAAAWP010000011.1, on the reverse strand, counting down.
GTTACTCGCCGCCATCAACATTTCATCGCTAATCAGCTTTGCTTTAGACGCCACAACACCTAATCCTATACCCGGGAAAATATAAGAGTTATTGCATTGGGCGATAGGGAACACTTTGCCATTATACTCAACAGGTTTAAACGGACTTCCCGTAGCGATAATGACTTCGCCATCAGTCCATTCGATAACCTGCTCAGGACGTGCCTCAACTTGTCTAGATGGATTGCTGAGCGGGAAGATAATTGGCAGCTCGCAGTTTTGCTTCATTGCACAAATTATTTGCTCGGTAAACAAGCCTGGTTGCCCAGATACACCAATAAGCACGTCGGGCTTGGCACAGTGCATAACGTCAAGTAAAGACGCGTAGTCACCGCTAAATGTCCAATCGGCCAAATCGTCGCGTTTTTGCTGCAGCTTTTCTTGGAAGTCTCGTAAGCCTTCCATACCCTCGGTTAAAAGACCGAACCGGTCGATCATAAACACTTGCTTGCGTGCTTGCTCGTCGGTTAACCCCTCAAAAACCATTTGTTGAATAAGCATTTCAGCAATACCACAACCTGCTGAGCCAGACCCAACAAACACAACTTTCATGTCGCTTAGTTTTTGTTGTTTCGTTCTGCACGCCGCTAATATAGTCCCCAGCGTAACTGCAGCCGTTCCTTGTATATCGTCATTGAAACAGCAAACATCGTTGCGGTAGCGATTAAGCAGGGGCATTGCATTAGGCTGAGCGAAGTCTTCAAATTGAATAAGCACATCTGGCCAACGGCGCTTAACGGCTTGAATGAACATGTCGACAAACTCATCGTATTCTTTTTGCTCGATACGGGGGTGACGAGCACCCATATACATAGGGTCGTTCAACAGTTTTTCGTTATTGGTTCCCACATCTAGCATTACCGGTAGTGTATAAGCGGGGCTTATACCACCACACGCCGTATATAGAGACAGTTTTCCAATAGGAATGCCCATTCCACCAATACCTTGGTCACCCAAACCTAAGATACGCTCGCCGTCGGTGACTACGATAACTTTAACTTTACGTTTAGTGGCATTACGCACGATATCATCTATTTGATGGCGCTCTTCATAAGACACGAACAAACCGCGAGAACTGCGATAAATATCAGAAAACTGTTCGCATGCATCACCTACCGTCGGGGTGTAGATCAGCGGCATCATTTCGTCGATATATTTTTGAATAAGGCGGTAAAACAGCGTCTCGTTATTATCTTGAATAGCGCGTAGATAAATGTGCTTATTCAGCGCTTCATCGAAGCTGCTGTACTGCATATAAGCGCGCTCTACCTGTTCATCAATACTCTCATAACGAGGCGGCACTAACCCCGTTAAGTTAAATGCAGCTCGTTCTCGTGCAGTAAATGCACTGCCTTTATTGAGCAAGGGCGTTTCCAGCAACGAGGGGCCGGAATGCGGAATATAAAGATAGCGCTGTGAATCTTCTGACATGATTTTTCCGGTTGTGGGTTCAGACAAGTAAATAGCCAAAGCTTAAAAGGGATCGTTATTTCGCCCCTTTCCTCTTATTAAAATATTTCTTCTGCCTCTGGCGTCGTTTTCTCATCTTGCTCGGCCGGATCTACTACCTCGTCATCTCGAACGTAAACAGTAGGCTCGGTTCCTTGCAAGAAATATTCGAATAGTGTCGTATGGTCTGTGCGATTGGTCAACTTTCCACTGGTACGATCAATGCGAACACGCACAATATCTTCGGGTACAGGAAGCGGTGAATAGGGCTTATCTTCTAGAGCGTACTCCATAAATCTTATCCAAGCTGGGCCTGCTGCCTTAGCGCCATCTTCGGTGCCAATTAGTGCGTTACCAATCCAATTGAATTTTTCAGGGTTCTTGTTGATTAGATTTTGATTACGGGTTGCGCGACCAAGTTGTCTACTCATATTGTCGAACCCAACCCAAGCAGTGGCTACTATGTCTTTGTGAAAGCCGCTAAACCAAGTATCTCTTGAGTCGTTAGTGGTCCCCGTTTTACCTGCGATATCGGTTCGCTGAAGTATATTCCGCGCTCGCCAACCAGTTCCTAGCCAATATGTTTTTTTATTCCAATCACCGTTTGCTCGCACGCCCGTGCGCATCATTTCAGCAACTAAGAAAGCATTCTGTGGAGTAATTACCTGTGGCGCGATGATTTTCTCTTGCTCCTCATCCGCTTCACCGGTAATTGGTAATGCATCTCCAAATTCTGCAGCAAGCAAGGCTTCTACGTCGTTCTCATCTATAGACTCTGCGCTGACATTATCACTTTCATTTTCGCAACGGTTACAGGCCCACACGGGGTTAGCCTGCCATAGTTGATTGCCACTTTCGTCGAGCACCTTGTCAATAAAATGAGGATTAACAAGGTATCCACCGTTGGCGATAACCGACATAGCACGAACCACCTCTAACGGTGTGTGAGAACTCGAACCCAGCGATACTGTCTCATCCAATGGTATGTCTTCTTTATCAAATCCAAAGCGCGTTAGATAATTAGCGGTTTCACGCAACCCCACACCACGCAGTAATCTAACAGACACCACGTTTTTCGACTTACCCAATGCCTTACGCATGCGAATGGGGCCATCGTATTCAGCCGGTGAATTTTGTGGTCGCCAAGCCACACCAGTAGCCGCATTCCATTGGTTAATGGGTGCATCATTGATGATAGACGCTAACGTATAGCCATTATCAATAGCTGCCGAGTAAACAAAAGGTTTGATATTAGAGCCTACCTGACGTTTAGCCTGCGTGGCTCTATTAAATTGGCTTTGATAAAAACTGTAGCCACCAACAACCGCTTCTACTGCACCATTTTCAGGATTAAGCGCAATAAATGCTCCGCTGACTTCGGGGATTTGAGCGATACGCCAAGCATCATCTTGCTCGCGTATATAAATAACAGCACCTTCACGAGTAACATCAGAAGCTGTTTCTGGGTCGCTGCCTTGCCTGAAATCCGTTATGTATTTTCGCGCCCAATCAAGTCCATCCCACTCTACAGTGCGTAGTTCACCATCTACGGAAAGTACCTCAATAGACTTTTCGTTAACGCTTGTCACTACCGAAGGTACCAGCGGTTTAATATGTGGCACCTCTTCTAGTACTGATAGGAGAGAGGCCTGGTCCCACATCTCTCGCTGCGTGCGATTACTGACATCAAAGCTCAGCGATAACTGGGGTATTTTATCGTCTTTAGACTCTGGTTTCGGAATATCCCATAAGTAACCAAGAGCGCCTTTGTAACCGTGTCGCTCGTCATAATCGTGTAAATTGCGTACTACCGCTCTTTGCGCTGCTAGCTGTAGGTCTGAAGTAGCCGTTGCGTAAACTTGATACCCCCCTGTTTCTGCTTCTTCTTTTCCGTAGGTTTCTACCATTTCGGTATAAATAACATCGGCTAAATAGGGGGCGTCCACCTCAATTTCAGCACCGTGTTTACGAGCAGTTACGGGTGCCTGAACAGCTTCATCGAATTCTGCTCTGGTGATGTATTGTTCATCAAGCATGCGCAATAAAACAACTCTTCTTCGCTCGACTGAACGTTCTGGACCACTAATGGGGTTGAGAACCGAGGGGGCTTTAGGTAGGCCAGCAATAGTGGCAATTTGAGCAAGAGACAGCTCGGTTAATGGTTTGCCGTAATAAACTTGCGCTGCCGCACCAAAACCAAAGGAGCGATGACCCAACTCAATCTTATTGAGGTAAAGCTCCAAGATCTCTTGTTTTGATAACTCTTGCTCCATATGCAGAGCGATAAAAATTTCTTTTACTTTTCGGATATATGTTTTTTCTCGGGAAAGAAAAAAGCCTCGTGCAAGCTGCATAGTGAGTGTACTGGCACCCTGTCGTTTTTCGCCTGTTAAAATTAGGCTAACGGCAGCACGAGCTATACCAATGGGGTCAATACCGTGGTGTTCGTAAAAACGGCTGTCTTCTGTGGCCAGAATGGCATCTATCAATTGCTGAGGAACGTCCTCAAGTTTTACCGGTATCCGCCGTTTAACTCCATACTGAGAAATAAGTTTTCCATCTTTAGTATAGATTTGCATAGGTGTCTGTAGACGAACATCCTTAAGGACAGTAACACTAGGCAGGTCGGGTTTGATATAAAAGTAAATACCTACTAGCGCAGCAAAGCCAAGAAGGCCAGAAAGGAAGCTGAAAAGGATGAACGGTTTAATGTACTTCACTGTAACGGATACCAAGGAAATTTATGATGAAATGACGTATATTCTATACGTATGTGTTATCAATAGAACCATACATATAAATTATTTAGCGTAATATTGTACTTTAGAGCAACTACCTTTGGAACTAGGCACGAATAAATGAAATCGCTACTGAAAAAAAAGCTGCCACCCATTGTGGGCTTAGATATAGGCACGCGTCAAATAAAAGCGGTGTGGATAGAGCAAAGCAAAGAAGGCTTTGTTCTTCAAGGCTATGCCTGTGAATCCATAAGCAAAACAGCATTTTCAGAACGCGACATCAAAGATTACGAGTCAATAAGCGTAGCGCTTAAAAAAGTGAAAAAGGCATTAAAAACAAAAATTAAGCTTGCGAACGTAGCTGTGGCCGGTACCTCTGTAATCAGTAAGGTGGTATACATGGACCCAGAGCAAAGCGATTATGATTTAGAGAATCAAATTGAAATTGAAGCAGATAGTCTTATCCCCTATCCGCTTGAAGAAGTATACCTAGACTTTGAAGAGATGGGACCTAGCACTACTCACACAGGTAAAGTAAACGTGTTGCTTACTGCCGCTCATAAAGATTTAGTAGACAGCCGACTACTGTTGGCAAGAGAAGCTAACTTCGAGCCCAAAATAGTGGATATGGAAAACTATGCCATCGGTAATGCCATAGACTATTTTCATTCAGCGCCCGACGATGAGCCTGTGTGCTGTGTCAATGTCGGCGCATCGCTATTGCAAGTGTGTGTGGTTAAAGACGGAAACGTCATTTACAACAAAGAGCATTCCTTTGGCTTAAATAACCTAGTCAGTGACATTAGCGCCATTCACATGATTGAGCGTGAAACTGCCGAGCGTCAATTGCTTGATGGCACATTATCTGGCAATTGGGTTGAAGACACACTGCCAATTTTTGCTGCTAATCTTCAACAAAGTATTAACCGCGCACTTCAGATGTATATGAGTACACTTCACGCAGAAAGACCGAAAAAGATTTTACTGTCTGGGGGGGCTGCCACTATCACACCGTTAGTCGATATACTCAATCAAGACCTAGGGCTAGATGTTGCCTGCTTTAATCCGTTTGCAGGAATGTCGGTGAATCCTAAGTTAGACGCCGCCAAGTTACAAAAAGTAGCACCTCAATTAGTTATTGCGGCGGGCTTGGCAAGCAGGAGCTTTACGCCATGGCACATGTAAACCTACTGCCCTGGCGTGAAAAACAGCGCCAGCATCAAAAGCAACAATATTTAGCTGGCTTATTAGCGGTAGCAGCCATTGTCGGTCTGATATTCTGGTTCATTGGACAAGCCATCGATCAACAAATTAATCATCAGAACTCTCGTAACCAATACCTAGAGCAAGAAATTGCCGCCCTCGACAGACAAATTGGCGACATCAAAAAAGTGAAAGAAAACAAAAGCGCCATTGAACAGAGAATGACGTTGATAGAGCAGCTACAGGCTAGTCGAAATATCGCTCCAATTGTATTCGACGAACTGGCAAAGCTAGTGCCTTCCGGTGTTGCTTTTAATACCATGACTCGCACTGGTAACAACATAAAGATTGAAGGTACCAGCGATTCTAACAATAGACTGTCTGATTTTATGCGCGCCTTGGATAAGTCGGACATATTTGTGGCCGCCGAACTCTCAACGATTAAATCTGACAGCAGCGCAGCACGAGCGGTAAGTGACTTTACGCTTAACTTTGCTATTGCCCCCAATGTAGCACCGTTAAACAATGCAGACGATGAGGCCCAATAACGATGAAATTTGATGTCTCTAAACTAAAAGAACTCAATGAACTCGATTTCGAGCAAATTGCAATTTGGCCCAATGAGGTACGAATTGTCGTCGCTGCGTTTGTTGCTATAGCGGTAGGAGCATTAAGTTACTATCTCTTGATCAGCCCTAAGCTTCCTATTCTAGATGCGGCGAAACTCAAAGAAGATGAACTCAAGCTTCAATTTGAAGCAAAGTATCGAATTGCTGCCAACCTTGAGGCCTATCAAGCCCAGCTAGAGCAAATCAAAAAAGACTTTTCTTCTATGCTGAAAAGTTTGCCAACCAGTAATGAAACCCCCGGGTTACTCGACGACATTACGTATGTCGGCACGTCTGCAGGCCTAACATTTAGACTGCTTAATTGGCAGCAAGAGGTACCTAAAGAATTCTACACTGAATTGCCGATAGAGATGGAAGTCAGCGGTGGGTATCACAATTTTGGCGAATTTGTTTCTGAGGTTGCAGACCTCCCGCGTATAGTAACGTTGCACGATTTTGATATTGCAAGGGATGAAAGCGGTCTTACTCTCAAACTGCAGGCAAGAACCTATCGCTCTGATAACCCCTCACTGCTAGAGGGAGATAAAGAATAATGCGTTATCTTTTATCTTTATTTATTTTTGCTATTATCTCAGGCTGCTCACCCGAATTGACTGACTTGCGTACTTACACGGAGAGTGTGAAGAATCGCGCTCAACCCAGTGTTGAGCCTTATACTAAGTTTGTAACACATCCACCTTTTGCCTACAGTTCTGCATCGTTAAGAAGCCCTTTTGAACAACCAAAAGGTACGCCGGCAGTTGTGAGTCAAACTCGGGTTGAAAACTGTCTTCAGCCCGATTTTCAGCGCGCAAAACAGACGCTAGAACAATACGGCTTAGATGCGCTGGCACTAACAGGAAGTTTTACTGTAGGCGGCGAAAAGTGGGCATTAATTAAAAGCAACGATGGCGCGCTGCACAAAGCCAAATTAAACAGCAGAATAGGACTGTTTTACGGCAGCATTACGCAAATTGACGCAGAATCGATTACTATAGAACAGTTATTACCAGATGGTGCTGGCTGCTGGCAAAGGAAAACAACGACAATGACTACAGCATCACAGGCGGGAGATTAAGCATGGCCGAACGATATATTTTTAATAAGTCACTCAATCGAAGCGGCCCGAGATGGTATTGGTTGGCAGGCGCCATTGCCGTATTTCTTTCTTTTACTTTGCTTGTTGCCCCGTCAAAAGCTCAAGACACTCTGTTAATTGACCCGCAATCAAAAAGTGATGCAGCACTTGTTACCACGACAGTAACAGATGTAGATTTTACGCAGGACGCGAAAAACACGGCGATTACTCTAGTGACGTTTGAAGGCGAAGTGCCTAAAACACAGCTAGTGGAGTCACAAGGAAAAGTGTCGGTAACGTTAATGGCAACAAAGTTAGGTGAAGACCAGCTTGTAGAGCTAGATGTCGCAGACTTTGGTACGGTGGTATCCACCATAGAAACTTTTGAAGACGGCAAATCGTCTCGCGTAGAAGTAAATTATGAAGGTGCGGTTGTTGTTAAAAACTCGGTAAAAGGGAATCAGCTGCAAATTGAAGTAACACCTATGGCGAAAGAGCAGCAAGAAGCGCTTGAGAGTGAAACCGAGTATACGGGCGAACCAATATCACTCGATTTTCAAGACGTTCCTGTTCGTCAAGTATTACAAATTATTGCCCAAGTTAACGGCTTCAACCTAGTCACTACCGATTCCGTCACTGGTAACGTAACCATAAGCCTTTCTGGCGTACCATGGGACCAAGCCCTCGATATGATTATGCGGGTGAAAGGCCTAGACAAACGTTTAGAAGGCAACATTTTACTTATTGCGCCGGCAGAGGAATTATCAGCAAGGGAAACCCAAGCCCTTCAGTCTCGCCAACAAGTGGCAGATTTAGCCCCTCTACAAACTGTAGATATTGCTATTAACTATGCGAAAGCAGCAGAACTGGCGGCTATTTTAAAATCGACCGAAGGCGGTATTTTGTCAGACAGAGGCGGTGTTACTGTTGATGAACGTACCAACACGTTACTAATCAGAGATACACTGGAGTCGATTGACGAAGCGAGAAAAACGATTGAAGTGCTTGATATCCCCGTTAAGCAGGTACTAATAGAGAGTCGCATGGTGACTGTGCTTGATAACGTAGATGAACAGCTTGGTGTACGCTGGGGATTTAGCGACAGACAAGACGACAATGGCGTATCAGGCTCTTTGGAAGGCGCCGATACTATTGCAGGTGGTATAGCGCCAACTATTAATGACCGACTCAATGTTAATTTACCTGTAAGCAGCGCAGCAGGAACTATCGGCTTTCAAATTGCTAGCCTTATTGACGGCACCATTTTGGATTTAGAGCTGTCAGCTCTAGAATCTGAAAATAAAGGGGAAATCATCGCAAGCCCCCGCATTACCGTCGCTAACCAACACGAAGCATACATTGAGCAAGGTACAGAAATTCCTTTTGTGCAGGCGACGTCTAGTGGTGCTACAGCGGTTGAGTTCAAAAAAGCAGTGCTATCACTCAAGGTTACGCCTCATATCACACCGGATAATAGAATTATCCTCGACCTTGTTGTTACTCAAGATACGCGAGGCGAGACTGTATCAACATCTACTGGTGATGCTGTAGCTATCGATACACAAGAGATCCAAACTCAAGTATTGGTAGAAAATGGTGAAACTATTGTTCTTGGCGGTATTTTTCAGCAAACCAGTAATGACGGTGTGAACAAAGTTCCGCTATTTGGCGACTTGCCAGTGCTTGGTGCCTTGTTCAGAAACACGACAACGCTGCAGCAGAAACGCGAATTGCTGATTTTCGTTACACCGAAAATAGTGACTGAAAGACCGTAAGTCCCGCCCCTCTTAGTAAAAAACGTGCATAACCTTGCACGTTTTTTACTTTTACCGCGTTTTTTAATAAGAAATTACAGGTATATGCATATTGTTGGTAACAAAACTTGCAACGCCTTACCGGAAACTGAGATAATCGCCGCCTCGAAATATTAACGAGGTTTAAGGAGTGGTGCTTATTGGACATTAAATAGGCACGAGTCAATGGGTAGGCTGGTAAGGCAACAGTGCACTGCCCCTAACATGATTAAGTTGTGATATAAGCAAATATGGCTGAAAAACGTAATATCTTTTTAGTTGGCCCGATGGGTGCTGGCAAAAGCACAATCGGTAGACATCTAGCAGACGAACTTCACTTAGATTTTTTTGATTCTGATCAGGAAATTGAGCGCCGTACTGGGGCTGATATCGCTTGGATCTTTGACTTAGAAGGTGAGGATGGTTTTAGAGCGCGGGAAGAAAACGTCATTAATGATTTGACCGACAAGCAAGGTATTGTGCTTGCGACTGGCGGTGGCTCTATCGTGACTAAAGCAGTACGTAACCGTTTATCTGCCCGCGGAATCGTTGTTTACTTGCAAACTACCATCGATAAGCAAGTTGCTCGCACACAACGTGACAAGCGTCGCCCTCTGCTTCAGAACGAAGATCCAGAGAAGGTACTTCGCGACCTCGCCGAGCAAAGAAACCCTCTTTATGAAGAGGTTGCAGACTACGTAGTTGATACCGACGACCAGTCGGCACGCGCCGTTGCAAATCAAATCATCAGTAAAATCGGTCTTTAATAGAATAGTGTATTAGGAGGTGCTACGCCCATGTCAACCTTAACTGTGGAACTTGGAGAACGTAGCTATCCTATACAGATAGAAGCGGGCTTACTTTCAAAGCCTGCTGTCTTTGCCCCCTACATCAAAGGCCCCTTGGCCGTTATCGTTACCAACGAAACCGTTGCACCTTTGTATCTCGACGCAGCAAAAGCCGCCTGTGGTGATGTGAGTGTTGAAACTATCATTCTTCCCGATGGCGAACAGCACAAAAATCTGACACAGTTTGAGGTGGTAATGACTCGCCTGCTTGAGCTTAATGCAGCTAGAGATACCACACTCATCGCTCTGGGCGGTGGAGTTATCGGTGATTTAACGGGTTTTGTAGCAGCAACTTATCAACGCGGCGTACCTTTTATTCAGGTGCCTACCACACTGCTATCGCAAGTAGACTCTTCTGTTGGTGGCAAAACTGCAGTAAATCACCCGCTAGGCAAAAACATGATTGGGGCCTTCTATCAGCCGGTATTTGTTGCAATAGATACAAAGTCACTGTCTACCCTTCCAGAGCGAGAATTCGCAGCTGGCATGGCAGAGGTAATAAAGTACGGCATCATTTATGACGCCCCATTTTTTACATGGCTAGAGTCTGCTGTTGAGAAGCTAAAAGCACTAGACACCGAAATATTAAGCCAAACCATTTACCGCTGTTGTCAGATTAAAGCTGAAGTTGTAGCAAAAGATGAGCGTGAGGGAGGACTGCGCGCTATTCTTAATCTAGGGCATACTTTTGGACACGCTATTGAAGCTGAACAAGGCTATGGCAACTGGCTACACGGTGAAGCAGTTGCAGCTGGTACTATAATTGCTTGCTTAGCAGCACAAGAGCTAGCGTGGTTTAATGCGTCAGAAACTCGTCGAGTTGCCGACTTATTCAGCGCTTTCAACCTTCCTATCGAGGGGCCAAAAAGTATGGCGAAGGCGGATTATGTTAAGCATATGAAGCGGGATAAGAAAGTAGAAGCAGGTAGCATTCGCTTTGTTCTCCCTCAAGGAATAGGCAGTGCGGTTGTGACTAAAGAAGTGACAGACGACATACTTTCGCGCGTATTACCCTAGCCTTTTATATTCGCTAACGCTTATTTGCGTTATTCAGTGTTGATGTTACGCGTCGCAAGGTTTTTATAGGGGCAAACACATGCAAAATGAACTGCATGAGCGTTTGGAATATCTGGTTAACTATTCATCGCAGCTGATTTTTGTCAGCGGCGACTCTATTGCTCAACAGCAAAAAACCTTAGAAGCATTCGTATTTCAACAGCACGATGATACCGAGATAGCTTACCTCACCGCACAAGATGCCATGGATGTGTCTGACTATCGCCGTCAACTATGTCGCCAGCTTCTTGGACAGGTAGTAGGAAGCTTTGTCAGGCCGCTTAATGAGTTACTCGTTGAGCTGAATAACCATGAAGGCCCAATATTAATTGCCATAACTCAATCTCATCACCTGCCTGATACTTTTTTACAAGAGCTCTGGGACCTCGTCCTACAAAGTCGGTTTGCAGGCAACAAACAACATTTAAATGTGCTGTTGTTTGCTGACAGTGTATGGGCTGAACGTGCGAAAAAATGGCTTCCTGCGAAAAATACAGAAACCCCTCTCATAATCAGTAGTCAATCGGTTATTGATGAGCAGCCACGATTCGAGTCTGACCTTGATAAAATGATAGCAAGTCGTAGAGAAGCTTTTCAGGCTCACTTGGAAAGCCGCCAATTACAATCTACAACAAGCTTTGCTAATCCGCTTAAGTCTAGATGGCTATATGTTGCATTAGTGCTTGTTTTTATAAGCACATTTGCAGGCTTGGTTTATTGGCAATATGGCGACGACATTGCGTCTCTATTCACCCCAATTGAACAAGTCGATGACAAAACCGCTCCCCTAATCGCGCCCGGCTCGGCTTACGATACCATCGCAACAGATGACGACACGTTACTTGCAGATAAGTCTTCTTCAGACGTCGGCCCCTCGCCGTTTATTTCAGGCGCAGAACATGTTGAAGTTATCGGCGAAGAAGCTATCGGAGAAGAAGTTACCGGAGAAAATTCGCTAGAAACTAGCGCAATTGACAACGGTAACACCGCTGGTGATGCTAATGCCATCACTGGTGATAAGGTCGGCAACATTGAAGCCGCCACTGCGAGCGCATCAGACATCAAGGCCTCCGACGCTGCGCCTGACAACAGTGAAGCTAATGACACATTGGCAAGTAGTGAGCAGGCCTTAGTTACTAGTTGGCAAGAAGCTATTTCCGATAGCAAAGAAAGCGCTGATGCTAAAGAAAGCTCGCAAGCAGCGCAGAACTCTGGTGCTCAAGAGCCTAAAGCGTACCAAACTGAAACTGTTACGACGCCCACAAGCAATCAGTCTTGGATCGTGCCATCAGAATATGCGCTACAATTGTTAGCGATGAAGGACCCTCAGGTTCTTAACGACTTTATCAATGAGCAGAATTTGCGCGATATTACGCGAATATATAAAACATGGCGTTATGGAGGTGACTGGTACGTTGTGGTTTACTACCAGCCTTTTGCCTCTGCAGAAGAAGCTCAGCTAGCCAAGCAGCAACTTCCTGATTATCCAAACAAAGCGTCTGCTTTTGCTAAGAGTGGTCAGCAAGTCATTCGCGAAGTTGACTTAGCAAAAGGCGAGTAAAACACATTGAAACCGCAGGCTTTTTAGGCACTTTGCAAAAGAAAGCTCTCTGGCCTGTACTTGCCGGTTGTCCGTTCAAACGATGACAGATACAATTAGCCACTAACGTGGTGATGTCGCAAGACTCTCTTACCCAGCAATAAGCCCAGAACGGCAACGTTAGGAACAACCACCGTCTTCTCTCCGTGTAGGTAGTAACGTTTACGCATGATGCAAAAAAAGAACCGTGCTTTTTTGAAGTGGGCCGGTGGCAAATACAGCTTGGTTGAGCATATTCAAGCCAGATTACCGCAAGCAAATAAGCTTATTGAGCCATTTGTGGGCGCTGGTTCTGTATTTTTGAATACGCATTACAAACGCTATCTGCTAAACGACATAAATCCCGATTTAATCAATCTGTATAACTTTCTCAAAGCGCAACCGGACGCGCTCATTAATGACGCTCGTGACTTTTTCAGTGGCGCTCGAAATAGCGAGCCTATGTATTATGCGTTAAGAGAAGAATTTAATGGCACAAAGGACGAGTATTATCGTGCCATTCTATTTTTGTATTTGAATAGGCATGGATACAATGGATTGTGTCGATACAGTCTCCAAGGCAAATTTAACGTGCCTTTTGGGCGCTATAAAAAGCCTTATTTCCCAGAGCATGAGATGTTTGTCTTTTCTGAAAAATCTCAAAAAGCCACATTCACTTGTTTACCATTTGAAAAGGTGTTTTCTCGCGCACGACAAGGCAGCGTGATCTACTGCGATCCTCCTTATGCGCCCATCAGTAAAACCGCGGCATTTACAAGCTATGCTAGTCATAGTTTTGGTCAAGACGCACAAGAAAAACTGGCGAGCTTAGCGGCTAAAACATCGCAAAAACGCGGTATTCCAGTACTGGTCTCAAATCATGACTTACCGTTAACTCGAGATCTGTATCAAGGTGCAGATTTTAGTATGCTTTCAGTTAAGAGGTCGATTAGTCAAAATGGAGCGAAACGAACGCCCGTTGATGAGATTCTGGCATTTTTTCCACCGGCTACAAACTCAAGCATTAAGCCAAGTTCTGCAATCGGTAAGAGTAAGGAAAAGGAAAAGGAAAAGCATAAGCGAACCCAAGCTTAGTCTTTAGCCAGCATACCATTTAACGAAAGAAAAAAGACTCACAACAAACAATACCACCATCACGATGCCAACGACTGCAAATGTAATAAACGTCCCTCGCGTGAAATCCCGTTCATAGTTTTTATGGCTTTGGACACCAAACAAACTAGCAAGAACACTACCTACCGTAGCCCAAAAGCCGGTGTCAGACATGCGGAGCATTACTGGGTGTCGTTTGGAGATGAAGAGAAGTCGTTGTGTTTATCGCTGTGAAGCAATTCAAGTAAGTCGAAGAAGTGAAATTGAAATGACGATGACTTACCGGCAATCCAAGAGAACCAGCTGATCTCTTCAACTCCCTCTTGATAACGAGCACACTGATTCACCACATGGCTGGCAGGAAGTTTTGGATCAAAATCAGTGACAGGCTGAAAATCGCACACTGACGCCCGGGTGGTAGGTGCTGACACAGCAAAAACGCTGGTAAGCGCTATAACACCACATAAAGCAAAAAACGTGAGAACTTTCATCCTGAATACTCCTGTCACTCGGTTAATTTATCACCTCATTATAATCCAAACAAGGCATTGAACAAGCATAATATACTTTCATATCAATTGTGTAATGTAAATGCAAAACCCAGCATGTTAATGCTGGGTTTAAAAGGTCCGTATACTTATGTATTTATCTGTGCCTACTTCTCACAATTCAGGCAGTGAGTCGACACTAGTTACGCCAACACAGACTGCGAATATGTAATGAACCCGCGCAGAATTGTACTAAGACTTAAAGCTCGAAATCCATGCCGTAGCTTACAGTAAATTTCACTGCATCATTGTCGTACGCGTCAGCGCCGGTGTCGTCTAGGTCTGTACCAGTAACAGCGAAGCTAAAACCGTCTTTAGATAGAGAGATACCCCAATCTGCATAACCATCTGGAACGCCGTTGAATGCTTCAGCGAAGTCGCCTTGGTGATAACCAATATGCAAGCCAAGCTCTGCACCATTTAAAACAGGCGTACCGTAATCTAATGACACATAAGATGCCTGACCAAAGCCAAAGTCTTGTCCTTCGCCTTCATCTGCTTCTGTATGCGCAAGCAATGAAAGAGTAAGACTTAGACCACCCATGCCTACTGAGCCGTATACTTCTGCGAAATCGAACTCCGCTTCTGCATCATAGTTGTAGTACAAGTAACCAAAATCGTACGCTACGCCGCCCTCTGATTCACCAGAAAAACCGAAGTACAAGTCATGCTCGTATGAGTAAATATCATCCGCACCATAGTTAACATTCGATGCCCATGTACCTGCGTAGAAACCGCTCTCGTGAGCGTAGTCAATACCACCTTGAACTGCCGCATCGTTCGTTGTTTGCGTAAGACCACGCCAAATGTAGTTACTGGTAAAGCTTGCGTTTGCAGTAACTTCTGCGTAAGTCGGCATTGCCGTTAATAGACACGCTGATGAAATGGCAGCGGCAACGAGTGTTCTTTTGATAGACGTTTTCATGTGTGTTCTCCAGTCAAATCTCAATTTGTTGTAATTTGTTTTTCTGTCTGTATTTTTATATTTGCACTGGCTAACGCAAAACTGATGCCCGTTTATGACAACCTGTAAAAACAAGCCAAATAAATTTTAAATCATTGATATTAATTCTATTTTTAAATCATCCTTAAAAACCAAAAGGGATAGTCATGCAGTCTACATGAATAAAAATGCACCAGATTAACGCGCATTCACCAAAAGTGGGCAGGCCAGCACCACCTTCGAAGCACGCAAATAACAGTAGGTAGATGTTTTACTCAGGTGAAAGAAGGTCTGCATAGTAAACTTCGCTAGATTTAGTTAAACTTTCGCACTATTGAACGGTAATAATTCCAGATGTATTACTCACTAAGGATGAATGATGAAACCATATCTAATCGCACCTTCCATATTGTCTGCAGACTTTGCACAACTTGGTGCTGATGTAGAGAAAGTAATTAATGCGGGCGCCGATATCGTGCATTTTGATGTAATGGACAATCACTATGTGCCCAACTTAACGTTTGGTCCTATGATTTGTGATGCATTGCGCAATTACGGCATTACTGCACCAATCGACGTTCATTTGATGGTGAAACCGGTTGATGATCTCATAGAAAAGTTTGCCAACGCAGGTGCGTCTTATATCAGCTTTCATCCGGAAGCGTCTGAACATATAGACCGCTCACTACAGCTAATTATCGACTCAGGCTGTAAACCTGGGCTGGTCTTTAATCCGGCGACACCACTGCATTACTTAGATCATGTGATGGATAAACTCCATCACATTCTTATAATGTCAGTAAATCCGGGCTTTGGCGGCCAGAAATTTATTCCTTCCACGCTGGACAAGGTCCGCGCAGTCAAGCAACGCGTGCTTGAAAGTGGTTACGATATAAGAATAGAAATTGACGGTGGCGTAAAAGTAGATAACATTCGCGACATCGCAGAGGCGGGAGCAGATATGTTCGTCGCTGGATCCGCTATTTTCTCTCAGGATGATTACGGTGAAGTAATAGACGCCATGCGCAAAGAACTAGCTTCAATCAACCAAGCATAATTTAAAAACACAAACACAGGTAAAAAATAATGAGTAACAAACCCGTTGTATTAAGTGGCTGTCAGCCTTCTGGACAACTGACCCTAGGAAATTACATGGGTGCACTTAAACAGTGGGTTTCCATGCAGGACGATCACGACTGCCTTTATATGATTGTTGACCTGCACGCCATAACCGTACGTCAAGATCCTAAGCAGTTGTTTGATGCCTGTTTAGACGGCCTTGCGCTTTATTTAGCCTGTGGTATCGACCCACAGAAAAGCACCATTTTCATGCAGTCTCATGTTCCTGAGCATGCACAGCTCTCTTGGGTGTTGAATTGCTACGCACAAATGGGCGAATTAAACAGAATGACCCAGTTCAAGGATAAGTCTGCGAAAAATGAAAACAACATTAACGTGGGTTTGTACAGTTATCCTGTGCTGCAAGCGGCAGATATCTTGGCCTATCAGGCAGACAAAGTTCCAGTAGGTGAAGATCAGAAGCAGCATTTAGAATTAACGCGCGACATCGCTACACGAGTTAATAACCTGTACGGCGACGTATTCAAACTTCCCGACCCGTATATTCCAGACTTTGGCGCTCGCATTATGAGCTTACAAGAGCCTGAGAAGAAAATGTCTAAGTCGGATGTTAACCCAAACAACTTCATTGGCTTGCTTGAAGACCCTAAAAAATTAACCAAAAAGATAAAGCGTGCTGTAACCGATTCTGATGAACAGGCAAATATCTACTTCAACCCTCAAGAAAAGCCAGGGGTCTCAAATCTGCTTTCTCTTTTGTCGTTATCAACAGGTAAATCGGTAAAAGAGCTTGAGCCTGAATATACAGATAAAATGTATGGCCACCTTAAAGGCGATGTTGCAGAAGCGGTAGTTTCGCTCATAACACCGATACAAGAAAAATATGCACAGATTCGTGCAGACAGACCTTTCTTAGACGAAGTAATGCGCAGTGGCGCAGAAAAAGCTTCTGAGCGAGCAAGTGTCACGTTGAAGAAAGTGTATGACGCAGTAGGCTTTATTCCTAAGCCCTAGGCTACCAAACGCTATATTCATTTTAGAAGCACATGCTGGATACATTAATTTAATGTTTTTGATAACCATGTTGTTCAGCATGTAATGAATTTTGTTTACGTTTTGTTTCCCTCACTCCTTTTATCGCACCGAGGTCAAACGCTGCTGTGTTATTGTTAATAGACAATTTTGATTCGTTCACGCATAACTTAGCCCGTTATTTTGTAGAACTAGGTGTTGATGTGAAAGTTGTGCGCAACAATGCCATAACGCTGGATGAGATTACTGACTTAGCGCCTTCTCAATTGGTCATTTCGCCTGGTCCCTGCACGCCAAATGAAGCAGGTGTTAGTTTAAGCGCCATTGAAAAGTTTGCAGGTAGTATACCCATACTCGGTGTTTGCCTGGGGCACCAAGCTATCGGGCAAGTTTTTGGTGCAAACGTTGTGGGCGCAAAAGAAATAAAACACGGTAAAGTATCTTTGTTACAGCACAATAACGAAGGTCTTTTGACCGGATTGCCGAGCCCTTTCAATGTTACCCGATATCATTCGTTAGTTCTCAAACCACAAAGTTTACCAGCCGAATTAAACGTAGACGCATGGTGTAATACGCACTGTGGTGAACGCGAAGTAATGGCTATTTCACATAAAAACATGCCGATCTGGGGTGTTCAATATCACCCCGAATCCTTGCTCACTGAACACGGACATGCGGTATTACGTCGTTTCATTACTCTTTCTAATAACGTCCCTTCAGGCGTTAGCGCTTCAGTTGATATTTAAATTTAGCGCCAAGTAAATTTTTAAGTAAATCTGAGTGTTGCCGATAGTTATCTGTATAGACAGAAGAACGCGCTGTTTGTTTTCTTTTGTTTATCACTAAGACAACCCATTTTTCATCAAAACACGCCGCTGGGTTACTCGGATGTGGGAAAGTGACATAAAATGTATGACAATACGGTAACGGAAGAGATATTAAATCAGGGAAACACATCGTACGTGCCTATGAAATCAACTGAGCCGCCTAATGTAACGGAACGCTTTGAGAACTTTGTTATCTCAACGGATCGAGTTTATGACATGATCGGCAAGCGCCGTGCGGGTGAGGTGAGCTTTGAGCAATCAGAACAAGGCGATGCCCGCCGCCAGTTGCTCCACGTTGAGAAAGTGGCGATCGAAAATAAAAGACTGCAGAAAACGTCTGAAACGTCTTACATTGAATCTGTAAGCTATCAGCTTCACGATATCATTGTAGAGGAGATGTCTGAATATCTTAAAGACGTTCCTGATGTGATGGCAAATGTTCTCAACTTGCCGTCAAATACAGGTGAGCTGCTCGACGCATTGATCGTGCGCGCCTGTTCTGTTTCAAAATTGGAACCCATTGTTGCAACTATTCCCTGGATGTACGACGAGCTCATCAGTGTGGTCAATACGGCACGCTTTCGAAGAAAAGACTCTCGTGGGCGAGTTATCGTTGTCGAAACTCTTAGGACGGCGCTCAGCTTTTTAGGCATAGAAAACCTGAGGCTGCTTATTCCATTCCTCATTGTAAAGCGAGCAACCCCGCAAATAACCGACCCATACCCGCTCATAAAACAAAAACTGGCGACCTATTCTACTGGCGTAGCTATTAGCGCACGGTGCATCGCAGAAGCAGCAGGCACGCACAAAGGCCACGGGTATATGTTGGGCATGCTTAGCAATTTAGGCCGCTGTGCGGTCACCCGGCTTTACTTTCGATTGTTCGACAAAGTACAAATGCACCTATTGCAAGAGTGCCAAAAAGATAGGGAGCATAAGCGCCATGATGCTCTGACTAAAATTATTCCCTCAGCCAACCATTTAATTGCTTTACAGCACGCATTTGCAGATACGTTTAATGCCGATTTGCTAGATGAGTTATCGTTAAAACGGCTGTTTATTGCACCTGCTATGCGAGCAGTTGCCAATCAACGCTCCGACACAACCAGCGCGCTCAGCGACACAGCCACACTTAGCGAAACACAGACTCCTACTGACGTGCTTAAAAGTGCGCTCTCACAGGCTCGGATATACGCTCGAATTAGGTTGTTACACCAAAACAAACTCATTGAAGCTACAGCAGCCAATAGTGAATTGTTGGCACAACACTTTCCCGCCGGAGCATTAGCTACGTTGAAAAATACCGACATTTTCGCTCTGCCGCTGGTTAAAAGTGACATTGAAGATTAATTTTTTCTGGATATTCATGCATCCCTCCCACCGTCAACTCGACCCCATAAGTACAAATATTGTGGATGTTAAAGTAAGGTTCACTCACCTTTACGCTTCACTACGGGTCAAATCTGGCTTGTAAATTACCTTATTACTTAATGATATTGTTCAGCATTTAATAGTTATTCACTTTTCTTGCAAATTAAGCCAGAGTCCTTGTAAATCAAGGGCTAGAGCTTGTTCAACACAAGACAAATGTTAAAAAAAATGGCATACTGAGACAGTATTTAATTTAACTTTTTGCGCTTTATAGCATCGCATGTCGGTGAAAGCGCACAATGTAGAGGTAGTGATAATGAAGGTAACTCGCGCGACATTTGACGATGTAATGGTTCCTAACTACAACCCGGCTAATATGGTGCCGGTTCGCGGCGAAGGCTCGCGCGTATGGGACCAAGAGGGTGCTGAATACGTCGATTTCGCAGGCGGTATTGCGGTTAACGTACTAGGTCACTGCCACCCTGAGCTTGTTAAAGCGCTAAATGAACAGGGCTCAAAACTTTGGCATTTGAGTAATGTATTCACCAATGAGCCGTCACTGCGTCTTGCGAAAAAACTTGCCGACTCGACATTCGCCGACAAAGTCTATTTTGCCAACTCTGGCGCAGAAGCGAATGAAGCAGCGCTTAAATTAGCTCGCCGCTGGGCTTTAGACAAATATGGCGAAGATAAAAATCAGATCATTGCGTTTAATAAAGGTTTCCACGGTCGCACGTTCTTTACAGTAACCGTAGGTGGGCAAGCTGCTTATTCTGATGGTTTTGGACCAAAGCCAGGTGCAGTAACACATTGTGATTACAACGATTTAGCTGCATTCGAGGCTATGATTTCTGACAAAACCTGTGCAGTAATGATGGAGCCACTGCAAGGTGAAGGCGGTATTATAACGCCGGATGTCGAGTTTGTTAAAGGTGTACGCGAGCTGTGTGACAAGCACAATGCACTATTAATTTTAGACGAGGTTCAATCTGGTGTAGGCCGAACAGGTCACCTCTATGCTTACATGGGGCTTGGCGTGACACCCGACATTCTCACTACAGCGAAATCGTTAGGTGGAGGCTTCCCTATTGGAGCAATGCTTACAACTGCGGGTATCGCGGCACATCTTAAGCCCGGCACGCACGGCAGTACATACGGTGGTAACCCTTTGGCGTGTGCAGTTGCTGAAAAAGCATTAGATATTGTTAACCAGCCTGAAGTATTAGAAGGTGTTTTAAAGAAAGAAGCCCTTTTCCGTAAGATTCTTGGCGAAATTAACGACAAATACCATGTTTTCGAAGAAATTCGAGGGCAAGGTATGCTGCTTGGTTGTGCACTTAATGAAAAATATCAGGGCCGTGCGAAAGACTTCATGACAGCAGCAACTCAAGAACATCTTATGTGTCTAATTGCCGGTATGAATGTTATTCGCTTTGCTCCATCACTTGTTATTCCAGATGAGGACATTGTTGAAGGCCTAGCGCGCTTTGAGCGAGCTATCGCTGCTGTTGTCAGCGCTGAATAGTTTCGAGCAGAGAAGTGAATATGAATATCATTCGTCCCATAAGAAAAGCGGATTACGATGCGCTTAAAGCCATTGCCGTAGAGTCGGGCATTGGCTTTACGTCACTGCCCGTCAATGATGAGCTTTTACAGCGCAAAATAGATCGCGCCGAGAGTGCATTTCATAAATCAAATGTAACAGAGCCAGGCGACGAATCTTACTTATTCGTCATGGAAGATACAGCAACCGGTGAGGTAGTAGGTACCTCTGGTATTGAGGCTGCGGTAGGTATAGACGACGCATTCTATCATTATCATCTCAGTAAGGTGGTACATGCGTCTCGAGAATTAAATATCCATAACACGGTAGATATTCTTACCTTCTGCAATGACTACACTGGGGTGACAGAGATCTGTACCCTTTTCCTCAGGGAGCAAGCGCGAGGCGGTATCAACGGCAGATTTTTGTCTAAGGTTCGCTTTTTGTTCATGATGGAGCACCGTGAGCGCTTTTCTGAAACTGTCATTGCAGAAATGCGGGGCGTAAGTGATGAGAAAGGCCGTTCTCCTTTTTGGGAGTGGCTGGAGACTCACTTCTTTTCTATGGACTTTCCTACTGCTGACTACCTTACAGGTATTGGCAATAAGGTTTTTATCGCCGAATTAATGCCTAAATACCCTATTTATGTGAACTTGCTCAGTGAGGCAGCGCAGAATGTAATAGGAAAGGTTCATGATAAAACACGACCTGCTTTGCAACTGTTGGAAGAAGAAGGTTTTTCTTGCAGGGGCTATGTGGACATTTTCGACGCAGGCCCTACCGTAGAAGCAAACCTTAGTCATATTCGCACTGCGCAATCAAGCCTGAAGCTTCCTGTTGTCATTGACGATATGGCCGCAGCGCAAGGGCAAACACACTACATAATAAATACATCTATTGATGAATTTCGCGCCGTAGCGGCTGAAATGACAATCAGCGAAGAGCAACGCGTGGCCGTTTTATCGCGCCAAGCCGCTGCCGCCTTAAACGTAAACGAAGGTGAATTAGTGCGCTTTGCTCCTGTTACGTTTCGAGATTAATAAAGGATACCCTACATGCTACATACACATTACATAAATGGTGAATGGGTGGCTGGAGAAGGTCACGACCTGACTTCAGTCGATCCGGCGAAAAATGAGATTATTTGGGAAGGCAAATCGGCTTCTGCGTCACAAATTGATGCTGCTGTTAAATCAGCACGGGCTGCACTTGTTGAATGGAGTTTAAAAACTGTAGAGCAGCGTCTAGAAATCATCAAAGTGTTCGGCAGCAAACTTGAAGGCGCTAAAGAACATTTAGCCAAAGTAATGGCGAAAGAAACTGGCAAGCCTGAGTGGGAAACCGCAACGGAAGTGGGTGCCATGATGGGAAAAATAGGCATTTCTGAAAAAGCCTTTTTCGAGCGTACAGGTGATGTAGAAAACCCTATGCCTGTGGGCAAAGCATTTATTCGTCACAAGCCCCACGGTGTTGTTGCCGTCTTTGGCCCGTATAATTTTCCTGGCCACCTACCTAACGGCCATATTGTTCCAGCACTCATTGCGGGCAATACTATCGTGTTTAAGCCAAGTGACCTTACTCCGATGGTCGCTCAAGAAATGGTAAAGCTATGGGATGCCGCTGGTTTGCCAAAAGGCGTACTTAACCTTGTTCAAGGTGAAGTTGAAACAGGTAAGGCTCTTGCTTCTCATAACGATATCGACGGCTTGTTTTTCACCGGCAGCTCGCGCACAGGTAAAGTGCTGCATGAACAATTTGCCGGCCATCCAGGCAAAATTCTTGCCCTTGAAATGGGTGGAAACAACCCTTTAATTGTCAAAGATGTGAGCGACATTGATGCTGCAGCTCATGATATTGTGCAGTCTGCCTTTATTACATCGGGACAACGCTGCACCTGTGCCCGTCGTCTATTCTTACCTGCTAATGCTAATGGTGACGCCATCCTTGAGCGTTTAATTACCATTACAAAAAATATCAAAGTAGATGACTATGACGCGCAAGATCAGCCTTTTATGGGAGCGATGATCTCAAGCAAAGCAGCGGCTTCCATGGTTACTGCTCAAAATGAACTAGAGGCGCTTGGTGGCAAAGTACTGGTTCGATTAACGCAACCAGATTCGCAAAAAGGCTTCGCCACACCAGGTATTATCGATGTTACTGATATGCTGGCTTCCTTACCTGATGAAGAGCACTTTGGCCCTCTGCTCAAAGTAATTAGATATACAGACTTCGACGAGGCGATAGCGGAAGCCAATAATACAAGCTTTGGTTTATCTGCTGGCCTTCTAGGTGATAGCGAAGAGGACTATCGTTACTTCTTTGCTCGTATTCGCGCAGGCATTGTTAATTGGAATAGACCTATAACAGGGGCAAGTAGCGCAGCGCCATTTGGCGGTATTGGCGACAGTGGAAACCACAGAGCCAGCGCCTTCTACGCAGCAGACTATTGCGCGTACCCTGTGGCGTCAGTTGAGCTCGATAAAGTTACGCTACCGGGTAAATTAAGCCCTGGCTTATCATTATAAAAATGCAAGGATCCTACTAAAATGCATAGCAATATCGATACTTTATTTGCCAACATGTGGGAAGACTACGTAAAAATAACGCCGTCTGCACACAAAATTCATACACTGCTCGCCGGTGAAGAAAACAATAGCAATATTGTTAACGACCATGTGGCATTTAGAACCTTTGCGTTAGACAAGACCCGCCTTGATAAATTAGCAGCGCATTTTCTAGCACTGGGCTATGAAGCAAAAGGCGATTACAACTTTGAAGCTAAGAAACTGACCGCAAAACACTTTGAGCACCCAGACGAGACAAAACCAAAAGTGTTTATTAGTGAGCTTCGTGTTGATGAGCTGTCGGATGACGCACAAGATATCATTAAAGAACTTGTTGCTCAGATGCCCAGCAACATCACCGACGCCGACAACTTCTTGTATTCTGGTAAGCACTGGGATGTCAGCAAGGCGCAATACGACACCCTGCTAAACGAGTCTGAATACGCAGCTTGGATGGCGGCTTGGGGCTTTAGAGCGAACCACTTTACGGTAAGTGTTAATCACTTAAGTAAAACTAACGAATTAAGCGACGTTAATATGCTGCTTAAAGAGGCTGGATTTGTGTTAAACACGTCGGGCGGCGAAATTAAAGGCGGCCCAGATGTGTTCTTAGCGCAGTCATCTACTATGGCAGACAGGGCCGAAGTGGCATTTGTTGAAGAAACCCTATCTATCCCCAGTTGCTTTTATGAATTTGCTCAACGGTATGACATGCCAAACGGTAAACGTTATCAAGGGTTTGTGGCTGCTTCTGCAGATAAAATTTTTGAAAGTACCAATGCCAAATAAGGTATTGATAAAACAGCATTAACAGCTAAAGCCCCAATGTTCATAAAAATCGTGCACTGGGGCTTTTTTAGCGCTGATAGCGTTTTATAGAGATACTTGAACGTCTACTATCGCTTAGTGTCTGAAGTGTGGCGCGCCAAGAACTGATCATAAGGCATGGGCTTATCGAAATAAAATCCCTGCATTAATTGCACATCGGCCTGTTCCATAAAGGGTAAATAAGTCTCTAGCTCAACTCCCTCCGCAACAACATCAATTTCTAAACTGCGAAGCATGGTAATCAGGCCGCTAAATAAGGCATAGGCCTTACTATCTTCATGCACGCCTTTTACTAAGCTCCTGTCTACTTTCACCACTTGGAATTGAAACATTCTCAGGTAGCTAAGCGATGAGAAGCCGCTACCAAAATCATCTAAAGACAGCCTAAAACCTAGTTCACGAAGCACGTTAAGCGAGCGCAAGGCGGCCTTTTCATCACGAATAAAAACCGATTCGGTGAGCTCTAGCTCTATGTATTCTGGTGATACATGGTTCGCACGACAAATATCAATTGCTTTATTAGGAAACTCGCTATCAAGCATTTGATTCGCACTAATGTTCACCGATAGGGGAATAGCCTCTCCCTGTTGCGATTCCATTATAGAGATATAGTCGCACGCGGCTTCTATTGCATATAAACCGATAGCGCTATCGAGATTGTGCTCCTCAGCAATGGGAATAAACACAGTAGGAGAAACCACACCGTGCAAGCCTGATATCCACCGGCATAACACTTCTCCTCCTTTTAAATTCCCATGTAGGTCATATTTGCCTTGGATATAAAAATCAAGAAGGTGGTTTTCAACAGCTTTTCGCAAGTCGTTTACCATGCTCACCTGCTGCGTCATACTCTCGTACAGCCCAGGTTCGTAGATAAATACTTGCCCTTTACCTAATTCTTTTGCCCGATACATAGCCGCGTCTGCACATTGAATAAGGCTTTTTATTTCGTCACTGTGCTCTGGATAAGTCGCAACACCGATACTAGAAGATAAACGCAATTCTGTGCCTTTAGCATAAATGGTTTCCTCCTCTATTTGTTCAATCAGTTTTTCACACTTCTCTTTCACGCTTTGCGAAGAGAGCCCTTTTAGCAGCACTAAAAACTCATCTCCCCCCCATCGTCCAACTTCACCGATAGGGCCGAACATTGCGGTAAGTAGCGCTGCCACTCGCTGCAACTCTTCATCGCCTTTCTCGTGACCAGCGCTGTCATTAATAGCTTTGAAGCCATCTAAATCTAGAAATACAAGAAGGAATGGTTCACCATTATCGGCGTATGAGTCGATAGACTCGCGAAGTGCATTTCGGTTAGACAGCCCCGTAAGGTCATCGTGTTGCGCCAACTGCCTAAGTCGCGCTTCGTTGCGCTTTCTGTCGCTAACGTCTCTTAGTGTTGCGATAAGGTATGAAGAGGTTTGCCTGTGTGCTTCAAACAGCGCTATTGAAATATCCACGCTACGAGTCACCCCAGATAGAGAATCTATTTTCGACTCGAAGCGAGCTTGCTTATCGTGCAGTAGAGTCGTTTCATCAACGCGTTCCGATACCAATAGATCATTAAAGTTTTGGCCTATACAGGCCTCTTTCACTGGCGCTTCTAGCATGCGAAGAAACGCATCATTGCATTCGGTAATAACAAGATTGGGGGTTAGTACCAGCATGGGCTCCCTAGAGCTGGCAAATGCTGAGGCCATTAAATCGAAAGACTGTTCCGCTTTGCGCTGTTGCGTAATATCTTTGGTAGTACCAACGATATTAAGAGCTTCATTCGAAGTGCCTCGTTTCAGTACTCGGCCTCGTAGACGTATCCATTGAAAGTCGTTTTTAAACCGCAATCGAAAAGACACTTCAATACGATCTCGGTTGCCATGCACAGCCATAGACCAATGGAACTGTAGGTTATCAATATCGTCTTCATGTACCCGAGCGAGTAACTGAATTACTGTGCCCGACCACATAGAACGATTTCCGCTATATAGAGAAAAAGAGCGGATTTCCATGAGATCTGTGTCAGCATGCCAGCTCCAAAAAGACTCCTGAGAGGCCCACAGCGCAAGCTCTAAATCGGTTTGCGCTTCCTGACTTTTTTGTAACGCAATGTAAAGCGACTGAGACTTCTCCGTAAGCAGTGTTTCAGCATGTTCCCTTGCGTTTTTTTCTCGCTTTAATCGGCGCTCTAGTAACGCAATACGTTTGTCACCGTTTATTGAGTCTTGTGACATATCCTGCCCTATGAAATGACAGCTATACTGAATTCGTATGTGTGAGGAGTGGCGAGCTGGTGAGTTTCACGCTCCAATTTACAATTAAAATGATCTGCAGATGCATCCATTAAACCTTCTGCAAGAGCGAAAAGATCGCGCTCAGAATAATATTGAAGACGCATGGTAGTATCTGTTCTCGATAACACTTTAAAGCGCGGCAAATCTGCATCGGGATATAGCTTTTTGACCTGTACGTGAATATCGTCGTCAAGGTGGCCTAACATGTCTAGCATACCCTCGGTATTAGCCAACACATCGCCGTGAACCGCGGCTAGCTTGCCAAAAAGGTAGTAGCCAAAGTCATAAAGAAGTTCGTTGGCTGATTTTCCTGTTTTCTCTATCAGAACACCTAATAGACGCTCCATATCCGAATACGGATAGTAGCCCACAGCGGTATAAGCCCCGTCATTTTCAAGCTCTGCTGCCACGATGACGTCATCAGCGAACTCTGGAGAGACGTTTTCTTCCAACATATCGATTAACGATGTAAAGACGATTCCTAACATCTGACTATTCCTTTAAATACTTAAAAAAGTGTAGTTCACGGATGGCAAACTTGGTAATTAATCCGCTGTTTCGCCACTTTTATTCGTGCTGTCGAAAACAACTTCGACGCCATCGACTCGCTGTAGCCCTCTTGGAAGTTTATTGCCTCGTCTTCCGCGCTCTCCGTGATAGTGTGTTAAATCTTGAGCTGACAACGTCATATTGCGTTTACCCGCAATAACTTTAACGGAGGCGTCTTCAGGTACAACGGCAAGTACTTTCACATACTCTTCTCTCGATTGAGACTTTGCCGAAGGAATATTGATAAGCTTGTTGCCTTTCCCCTTGCCTAAACTCGGTAAGTCTCTAAGAGGAAACATAAGCATTCTTCCTTCGTTAGAGATGCTTAAACACATATCTGTCTCTGGGTTAGACACCGGTATTGGCGCTAAAACTTTCGCTGCAACAGGCAAGGATAGGTAGGCTTTACCTGCCTTATTCTTACTTACCATGTCTTTGAATGTGCCTACAAACCCATAACCTGCATCTGATCCCACCAAAAACTTACTGTCATCTGATGCCATTATGACGTGCTCAAAGGACTCTCCGCCTACAATATTAAAGCGGCCGGTAAGTGGCTCTCCCTGACTGCGTGCAGACGGTAGGCCGTGAGCATCACAGGAAAAAGTTCGTCCAGAAGAATCCATAAATACGGCAGGCTGATTGCTTTTACCTTCTGCACTTCCAAGGTATCCATCGCCGGCTTTATAACTTAAGCTTTCTGCATCAATATCGTGCCCTTTAGCACAGCGGGCCCAGCCTTTTTCGGATAACACCACGGTGATCGACTCGGCGGGTATGAGTTCTTTTTCAGACAGCGCCTTAGCTTCGCCTCGCTCAACAATTGGAGAGCGCCTATCATCGCCATATTTTTCAGCGTCGGCTAAAATCTCTTTCTTAATAAGTGTCTTTAAGCGTCTATCTGAGCCGAGAAGAGTTTGTAACTTATCTCTTTCCGCGGCAAGCTCGTCTTGTTCGCCCTTAATTTTCATTTCTTCGAGCTTAGCAAGGTGACGAAGCTTTAACTCTAAAATTGCTTCAGCTTGCTTATCGCTCAAACCAAAACGGGTCATAAGTTCCGGCTTTGGCTTATCATAGGTACGAATAATTTCTATCACTTCATCAATATTTAAAAAGGCGATGAGTAAGCCTTCTAATATATGCAGTCGAGCCAGAACTTTATCTAGTCGGTATTGCAGTCTGCGGGTAACTGTATCCTTTCGGTACTGCAACCACTCAGATAATATTGTGCGTAAATCTTTAACCTGAGGTCGTCCATCCAACCCAATCATGTTGAGGTTTACGCGATAATTTTTTTCTAAATCTGTAGTCGCAAAAAGGTGCTGCATGAGCTGCATTACATCAATGCGATTAGAGCGCGGCGTAACGACAAGTCGAGTGGGATTTTCATGGTCCGATTCGTCTCGTAAGTCACTCACCATAGGCAGCTTTTTAGCCTGCATCTGCGCAGCTATTTGTTCTAATATTTTAGCACCGGATGCTTGATGCGGCAGTGCGGTGATAACGATATCGCCATTTTCTTCGTGATATACAGCGCGCATTTTAATTGAGCCACGCCCGGTTTCGTAAAGCTTACGGATATCCGATTTGGGCGTTATTATTTCCGCATCCGTGGGATAATCTGGCCCGTTTACATGCTCAAGTACGTCGGTTAAATCTGCCTTGCTATTGTCTAAAAGCATTGCACAGGCTGAGGCTAATTCCCTCACGTTATGAGGAGGGATATCCGTTGCCATTCCTACTGCAATACCTGTTACGCCATTTAACAAAATATGCGGAAGCCGTGCCGGAAGCGTGCTCGGCTCCTCTAAAGTACCGTCGAAATTCGGTACCCAGTCCACCGTGCCCTGACCGAGCTCATTCAACAATACTTCGGCAAAGCGAGACAGTTTTGCTTCGGTATAACGCATGGCAGCAAAAGATTTAGGATCGTCAGGTGCCCCCCAGTTACCCTGTCCGTCAACCAGTGGATATCGATAAGAAAACGGCTGTGCCATTAACACCATGGCTTCGTAACAAGCCGAATCGCCATGGGGATGAAATTTACCTAGTACATCACCCACGGTTCTGGCTGACTTTTTATATTTTGCGTTTGCACTTAATCCAAGGTCTGACATCGCATAAATAATGCGGCGCTGAACAGGCTTTAACCCATCTGAAATGTGGGGTAATGCTCTATCCATAATTACGTACATGGAATAGTTAAGATAAGCGTCTTCAGTGAAACGTCTCATGGCGAGCTGTTCCACGCCTTCGCTATTAATAATGATCTCGTCACTCATGATAATTTTTTCGTTTTGTTATTAATACCAATGCGCTTGTGGCTGCGAGGTCGCTGTAAAAATTGTGATAGCACGCCTTTTTGAATAAGTACAAGAGCGTTTAATCTCATTGTGAGGTAAACCGACTGTGGGTGCAAACTTTACCAATAGATAGCGCAATAAAAATGCGGCAAAGTAAACTGTGGTAGTGTTATCCACCGTTCTTTGTTATACAAAGAAAACGGTGTTAAATAAAGCGAGTTAGTTTGGGCTGAGATTGTTGCAAACAAAGACCAAACTACCCTAGAATAAAATCAAAAAAGAATAGACGTACATGCCCTTTTCACGCGCTTTGCTTTTGGCTTTCAGCATTTTATGGTCAGTTTTTGCATCTGTTGCCCATGCTCAGCATATAAAGCAACTGTACGATGAAGATAGTACACTCGACCTTTCAGACTCCTTGTACTATTTGTACGAAACTAATTATCAACTTAGCATTAACGATATCGCGCGCCGGAAGAATGATTTTCTGGTACATCCTAGTAGTAATCCGAACTTTGGTTTTCAAAACAGCGCCGTATGGATTCTTTCGTCGGTTACCAATGTATCAAATACTTCTGACTGGGTTTTTACTATCAACTTTAGCCAGTTAGATAAAGTAGACTTTTATCTCATTCAAAACGGCAGAATCCTCGCACAAAGCCGTCAGGGCAAAGTTCAGCTAGAACAACAGTTTCGGGTTCCTACCTTACACGCAAAGATAGACTCAGCGAGTCCAGTAGACTTATACATACGTGTTGAAAGTCAATCATCCAGTATAATTGTGCCTCTTCGCGCGCAGGCTGCGGAACATCATAATCGTTATTTTCAACTCGATAGCTTGTTATGGGGTGTCTTTTACGGAGGGCTGCTGATATTAGCGATTTATAATTTAGTGCTGTATATCGGTGTGCGAGAAAAAAGTGTTTTAGCTTACGTAGGCTACATTTTTGCCGTAATCTTGTGGCAGGTTGTGTGGGGAGGCCATACTCACTTTATCTTTTCCCAAGGTATTCCCGTGTGGCTCGTGGGCCACACCGAACTCATTTTCGTCATTATTGGTATTACCTCAGGCCTATTCACTATTTCTTTTTTAGACAGTGAAAACAATGCGCCTACTTTGCATCCCATTTTACAGCTAATGCTGGTAGCACAAACGCTAATCGGCTTGGTTTGTTTTGCCGATCTTATTCCGCCGATGTGGAAGAATAACCTTGTATACGGCGTTGGTGTAGTATCGATATTAAGCTATGTCGCAGCTGGCTTTGAGGCCTTTTTCAATAAGTTTAAACCCGCGAGATATTTTATTGTCGCCTGGGGGTTATTAGCCACCGGCGCAATTGTTGGTATGCTCAGCTTATTCGGTATTCTTCCCACCAACGACTTTACCACCTACTGTTTTCAGGTTGGCGTATTTCTAGAGTCCAGCTTGTTCTCAATTGCCCTCATGGAAAAAAGTAGAAGTCAGCTTGAGTATGACGTGGAGCAAGCCACAAACGATTTACATAATAATATGGAGTTGATTGAAGAGCAGAACGTACGTTTAGATATTGCCCGTAAAGATGCTATCAAGGCCAGCCACGTAAAATCGCAGTTTTTAGCCAATATGAGCCATGAAATTCGAACGCCTCTCAATGCTATTTTGGGTTTTAGTAAAGAGCTCAACAACGCGTCCTTGCCCACCGACCAGCAGGAGCAGGTGAGGATAGTCAATACGGCCGCCGACAGTTTGCTCACCATTGTTAATGATGTGCTCGACTTCTCTAAAATCGAGGCAGGTAAACTGTCGTTAAATAATCAACCCTTTTCACCTAACAAGCTGTTCGAAGAAATGGTCACCATTATGGCTAAGTCTTCTCATAGCAAACGCATTGAGTTTGTATTTGACCTCGCACCTTTGCCAGAAAAGCTGATTGGCGATGTCTTTCGAATAAAGCAAATTCTCAACAATCTTCTAAGTAATGCACTTAAATTTACATCCACCGGCAGTATTACCCTTGCTGTGTGTGGGCGTGCGCTAGAGCACGGTCTACACGAAGTCAATATTGAGATTAAAGATACTGGAATTGGTATTAGTCGCCATGATCAGAAAAAGCTTTTCAATGCATTTTCCCAAGTTGATGACGCATTAAATAGAAGCTACCAGGGAACTGGATTAGGACTTGTAATAAGCCGCGAACTCGTTCGTATGATGAACGGTACTCTTACGCTAAAAAGCGCGCTTGGGCAGGGCTCAATATTCAACGTTTCGCTTAAGATGAATCAATTAAGTCAAAAAGTGGCGCCCACGCATCACCCAGATTGGATAGATAAAAAAGTGGTTATTTTCGATCCTATCCCCGCTACGCGAAGAGCTAGCGCCACCATATTAAAAGCCCTTGGCGCTAACATCACAAGTGTGGAATCTCTTGAGTACCTTGGCACATTACAAGGGCAGTACGATTACATTATGGCTACTGCGCCAGTTAGCAAAGTAGAGAACAGACATGTGCATCTGCGCAAGTTTGTGCAATTCCCTGCTAAAAACAGAGTACTGTGGTACTCAGGTCCTGCCCCCTTTACAAAATATAAAAATCTTAATCAGCATTTTTACTCTCAAATTCGAATGCCGATGACGTTGACTAAGCTTGATACATTAGTGAGCGATCGGGCGTTACCCAACTTCAACCCGCTTAAAGAGCGCGTAGACTCGCTGCCCAAAGCAAAATTGCTTGCAGTAGACGACATGGAAATGAACTTAAAGCTTTTAAATACTTGGCTAGATGATTCGGCAATTTCGCTAACGACCACCATTAGCGGCCAAGACGCCGTAAATAAATGCCAGACACAAGAGTTTGATTTAATCCTCATGGACATTCAAATGCCCGGTATGGACGGTGTGCAAGCTACTCGTGAGATTCGCAAAACAGCAATGAATATGGGCACCCCTATTGTTGCTGTTACAGCACATGCGCTTAAAGAGGAGCGAGAAAGGTTACTAGCCTCAGGAATGGATGATTACCTTCCTAAACCTATTGAAATAGAGTCGTTAATTACACTGATTAAAACTTGGTGCCACGACGTAGAGCCTGGCGAAATTGTGTTTCCGTCTGTGGACTGGCAGCTTGCGTTAAAGCGGGCAAATCAAAACCAATCCGCAGCTAAGGAGCTTTTGAACGACTTTATTACCATGCTGCCAGACACTTTGCGTGTTATTGAGTCACTTCAACAGCAAGATGCCCGAGAAGAGCTTCTTGCCGAAGTTCACAAGCTTCATGGAGCTTGTTGCTACACAGGCTTACCGCGTCTTCAGCATTTAGCGAAGGAATTAGAAATTGCGTTGAAACTAGAGCAAGCTCACCTTATCGATGAATATTTGCCCGATTTAATCAAAGAGGCGCACAAGATTATATTTGAAAATACTGAGAGCCACTGACCCTAACTCACGATTATTATAACTCGATTCACTGATCTCTGGGTTCTAATCGCTACCTTGCGGCTCGCTTCGGGCGTTTTGGCACTGCACAATTAATGCCGCAAAGTCGCACGGTTCCCTGTCAAGCTCTGAACTCGCAATGAAAATGTCGTAGCCCAAACGCTTTCGCAACTCTACCATGCGATGAGCAAGCATCGCCTTTATCCCAGTAATGGCTGTTCCGTCGTCTAAAACAAAGTGCTTATCGTCAAACATCGATTGCTCGTAGCAGCTCCCCGTAGCGCAATTACTGTCTGAATTGTGCAATAGCAAGGGGCGCTGCTCCATCAACAAGTGCGTAGCTAAGCGTGGAGATATCGTGTTGAGAAAATCGGTATAGCTTTTCAGTTTGAAGCCCACTGTTTCCAGCGCCACGTGGTCGAGACCATGTCGTATTCGCGGGCAATCTGCGCGCTGCAGGTTATCCCAGTGAATTCGCCAGCTTCCCAGTCTATGTCGGTATGTAATGAAGTCTTTAGCGATCTCCAAGCTATAGTTGGGCTCGCGAACTTTAAAAAAACCGATAAGCAAACACACTATGGCAGCGCTGGTTAAGAAAATGCCAGCCAAAAATAACCATTCAGGTAGCAAACTAAGCCACAAAGCAGACAATACGAGCCCGACACAGCCTAACACTATACTGGTTAAGCCATTGCTTTTTGACGCGGCTTTAATAAATATGGGTTCTACACTACTGCCAGACATATAAATACACTATCAACATTATAACGGCCCAAAGAACGTAAAGACGGTATCGCCTGCATGTGGCGCAGTCAGTGGTTAACCAACGTTTAACTAACGACTTTTTCTGCATATGCGTCGACACTTCCTACGACAAACTTTTACATCGCACTTTATATACGCGATTTAAAAATAGATAGTTTACCTTAAACCGCTACGCTGGTTCGCTGCCTGTATTCATAGGTGAAGCATTTAGTTGACTGCGTTTATGCTGATGGCGTTTAAACGCAGCCACTATAGTAGGCGTAAACACCAGCGACAGCATGACAGAAAAGCCCACGCCCCCCGCTATTACAACAGCAAGTGGTGGCCAAAAACTTCCTTCACTAAACAGTAATAACGGAATAAGCCCACCTACTGTGGTAAATGTAGTAGATAAAATATGACGACTACAGCTCATTGTCTCTTCGACAATGGCTTTGGTATCTCCACACCTCGCCTTAGGGTTTGCATTAATGGCAGCAATCACAACAATAGAGCCGTTTATCGCAACCCCTATAAGACCTGCGCAGCCAAGCAGTGGATTAAACCCTACCGGAAGCCCTGATAACCACAGACTGAACATGCCTAAGCCCACAGATAAAACAGCGACTAAGCCGATAACGCTGGCCATACGTAAGCTGGAGAAAGTAAGAATAAGCGTAGTAATCATAAGTACTAGTAGCACAGGTGCATAAGTTGCCAATTGACCTAACGCTTGCTGCTGCTCATCCGCATCACCCGCGAGATGAATTCGATATCCCTGAGGTAGCGTTAAGTTTTTATCAAGCAACTCTCTTAAGGTATTGCTAGCATCTATGGCCGGAACGCCGGGTAAAAGAAAAGCCTGAATTCGGTTAAGCCGCTCGCCGTTTACCCGAGTAATGCTGCTTGTAGCAGGGTTGAGCGATAAGGTTGTTACAGCGGCAAGTGGAGACCACGAAACGGCGTTGTCAGCGGCTACCGGGATCGGCATTGCATCTACCCCCATTACGTCTTGCCTGAACGACTCAGCTAAACGCACTCGTACAGGTATTTCTTCCGTACTTTCAAGTACCGAGCCCCCGGTAATACCGGAGAAGTTTATTTGCATTTGGGCGGCCAAGTCTGCCAACGATATTCCCAGATACGACAGTCTGTCGCTGTCTGTATCTACGTTCAGTTCTGGTTCGCCCATGGAGATACTGGCAATCGACTGAGAAATACCGTCAATCTCTGACATCAATGCTCTTACTTGCTCTCCCAGCTCATTCAAGGTGTTTAAATCTGGCCCAAAAATTTCAACTTCTACAGGCGCAGCTATAGGCGGGCCTTGCCCGAATGCGCGTACCACTATTTGAACTTCTGGGTACAAATTATCTAGGTCTTTCTGTAGCTTGCCCACTAAGGATGATGCCCCCTCCACCGTGCGGGTTGTCACTACCGCATTAGCGAAGTAAGGCATATTATCGCGGGTCATAGTTTGATTATAGTAAACGGAAGGCGCTGAACCTCCCACCAGCCAACTCACCTGCTCGACACCATCGTATTGTCTAATCTGCTGATCTACACTTAAGGCATAAGCGCTTGTGTTATCAATACTGCTGCCCTCTTGTGTCCAAAGGTATACTTCAAATTGGTCTCGGTCGGCACTAGGGAAAAACACATTGGCAAGTTGAGTTGAAAGCGCAAAACCAGACAAACACAAAACGCAGATCGCAGAAATAACTAGCGTAGGTTGCTTTATCCAACGCCCAAGCTGCTTGCTGAATGCGGCAGTTAAATGAGGAGCTTGAATACCCACTTGCCACCAAGAAGACGAGGAGTTTTCTGTTGCCTGTTCGGCGACATTAGTGCCCTCGGCAACTCCATCATTTTTAGGCAAAAAACGTGCGGCTAATGCGGCAATGATAGTGAGCGAGATAAACAGAGACCCAATTAGCGCCATCACCACACTTATCGCAATAGGGCCGATAAAATCACCTATGTTTCCATTGAGCAAAAAGATAGGCATGAAGCCCAACACGGTTGTAAGCGTTGAAGCCAGTAACGGCGCAAACAAATGCGCTACGCTTTTTGCCATCGCCCCCACTCGTGTAAGCTGTGGATCTTGCAGGTTGATACGTATTTCGTCGGTTATAACAATAGCGTTATCGATTAGCAGACCAATGGCGATAATCATGCCAAAAATTGACATCTGATGTATTTGCTCGTCATAAAAACTTAACGAAAACAACGCAAACGAAGCGCAAAGCGGCAGCGCTAACCCCACAATCCATGCTGCTCTAAAGCCCATAAACAGTAAGATTACCAGCATGACCACAGCACAGCCCATCAATAAGTTCATCGATAAGTCTGCCAAGCGGGTAGCTGTGTATTCATTTTGTTCAAAGGCAACCGATGCGGTTAACGTGCCATCGAAGTCGCGGTTAAACTGTTCTACTTCTGCTAACGCCTTTTTTGTCCACACGTCAGAACGCAGAGATGGCTGCATTCGCGCGGCAACAAAAATAGACTCTTTACCGTCTAGAAATGCCAGTTCGCTGCGGGGGGTACTAAAACCGCGGGTGACGCTAGCCACATCTTCCACTCGCAAATAGCGACCACCTTGATTTATAAGGGGGATCGCGGCAATCATATCAACACCACTTAGCCCCTTGCTCACACTAAAACGTAAGTTACTCTGCTCAGTATTTAACATTCCGGCAGGCAGTTTAGGGTCGGCGTTTTGTATTCTCGCACTCACTTGCTGAAGGGTAAGCCCCGTGGCCGCGAGCTTTATGGGGTCGATGCTAACGCTGATTTCTTCGTTTGGTTCTCCATACACGCGAACAAGCTCGGTACCGCTTACATTTCGCAGGCGGTCCGTTAACTCTTGGGCAAGTCTTGCTGTCAACGTGATTGGGGTTGTATCGGGGTGCTCAGCACGCAAAGATAACAGCAGAGTAAACGCCGTCGCGCCCCGCTTTTCATCAAAAATAGGAGCGGAAGTGCCTTCGGGGAATAGGGCTGATGCGGCCCCTATAGCATCTCGTATCTCGCTAAATAACTCTTCGTTACTGCTATTATCAATCCAATCTTGGGTTTCAATGAGAATAATTGATATACCTGCTCGCGAGGTAGATTTAACTTCTTTTATCTCGAATATTTCTCGTAGCCTATCTTCTAACACATCGCTAACAAGTGCTTCAACACGCTCTGCAGAAGCGCCAGGATACTGAGTAATGATAAGTGCGTTTCGAGTGTCAATTCGAGGGTCTTCAATACGTGGCAAAGAGCCCAGTGCGGATAATCCGGCAACCAAGATGATCACTAAGCTGAGTACGAGTAAATGCCCTCTGCGATAAAAAAGCGTGTACCAAGGGTAAGCTTTATTGTCATCAAGGCTTGGAGTTTTCATGGCATCATCTCGCCCAGTTCAGCGCTTGCAGTACCAGCTTTAACGCGCTGGCCTGGTGCGAGTTTATGGGTACCGCCGACAACCACCTGCTCTTGCTCTTTTAGTGCACCTCGCACAAATGCTTTGCTTCCATCTGTATAAACTACGTCTACTACTCGAGCCTGAAGGGTACCAACACCATTGTCACCACCCTGATTGTCTAAAACGAGCACGCGCCACAGCCCCCTTAAACCGTTACTTAATGCTGAAACAGGAAGCCATGCTCCTTGCTCGGTATGAATGCGGGAGCCAGACAGAATAGCCATGTCGCCAGGTCGCACCTGCGTATTACTGCTCAAGCTTACAAGAATATCGACGGTACGAGTTTGTATATTTCTTACGGCGAGACGCTGACTGACCGTTCCCTGCACATCGCTCTCTCCCACCTGCATTGTTACAGATTCACCAATCTCAAACTGATCCACAATATCAGCAGGCACTGCAAATCTCGCTTGATATTTATCGTTACTGGTAACGCCAATGACCGCCATACCGGCATTAATCACACTCCCTTCATCAAAAAGACGGCTATCTACCTGTCCATCAAACGGTGCATAAAGAATAGCTCTATCAAGTGCGACATTCATTGAATTTAACGATGCACTTATTTCGTTTACTCTTGCAGCGGCTACGTTTAACGCCGCTTGAGTTTCATCGAGTCGCTGTGCTGACTCTAATTTTTTTTTGACTAAGGATTGAGTTCTATCATTGTTTATCTTAGCTAAATTTAAATCAGCTTTTACCCTTTCTAAAGAAGCGCTTAATTCTTTTTGCTGTGCAACAAGGCGCTGTGTATCTAAACGAGCTAGAACATCCCCCTTAGACACTGTGTCACCTTCTTCTACCAGCACCTCTGTCACTTCTCCACTCGAGTCGAAGGACAACATGGTCGACTTAGGAGACTCAATTAAACCGAAAACATTGATAGGAGTTTCAAATTGTTGGCGCATTTCTACCTTGGTTAGTACAACGGATACTGGTTCGCGTTGACCCATGGTTTGCGTTGCGTTGCCCTGCCCTGCTGCCATTAAGAGAGCAACGAGAGAGGCTATGAAGACCATTATTGCAATGTAAAGAGGCATCTTATTTGCGTTAGACGCCGTATCAGTAGAGCTCATACTTATATTCCTACCTGCAGTGATAACCTTCAAAATGATGAAATGTCATGCTAATATATAAATACTAGACCGTCCAGTATGATAATTAATTCTTTGCTTGGGCGTGGTTGGATCATCAAGCGAGGGTTGTAGTGTCGCAACAAAAGAAACAGGGTAGGCCTAAAAGTGAAGAAAAGTCTCGGCAAATACTTATAGCCGCTTCACAACTCTTTTTAGAAGAAGGTTTTGCCAAAACATCGATGGATAACGTAGCTAAGGCATCCGGCGTATCTAAGCAAACGGTATATTCGCACTTTGAAAACAAAGATGTACTGTTCCAAGCTGCCATCTCTTCTAAATGCCGATCTTATCAACTTGATACCGATGAGCTGTGTGAGCTGCCACTTACTTCTGCTAGTTTTGAAGAGTGTTTAATTAAAATTGGTGTTCAATTTGTTCGCTTAATTCAAGACCCACAAACCATCGGTATTTTCAGAGTGATCATTGCCGAAGCAGTAAATAACGCTCATGTGGCTTCGCTGTTTTATCAAGCTGGACCGCAAGCGTCGCTAGATGCCTTGGGGCAACTTATATTCAAACTAAGTGAAAACCCTAAGACAGGGCAAAATGACTTAACGAAAGCGCGAGCTAATCAATTAGCCGTAGATTATTGTGCGCTGTTAAAAGGCGAATTCCATACCCTGCTATTGTGTGGTTTACACTCTCCCATGACCGACGCACAAACCTATCACTATGCAAAACAGGCGGCAGAGAAAATATCGGTTTTGTTCACTTACTTTACTCATCAAGAGAACCGTTAACACTCGCCAGTAATTCCCCCTGTGCCACACTGACAGCTAAGTGAAGAGTGAATACATTCGGCGCATTACATTCGGGTTATAACGGCCAAATTAAGCGCCGTTGGAGGATTACTTATTGGGCAGTTTGTTATACACTAGCGCCGTTTTCGTTGATGATTGAGTGGCTCATGTCTAACTTTACCGGTAACCATATTCTTTCGGTTAATCAATTCGATCGCGAGGCCATTGAGAAAATATTCTCAGTCGCCGATTCTATGCAACCCTATGCCAGACGAGAAAAGCGAACCGCAGTTTTAGAGGGCGCGATTCTGGGAAATCTCTTCTTTGAACCAAGCACGCGTACTAGAGTCAGTTTCGGTACAGCTTTCAACCTGTTAGGTGGTGAAGTGAGAGAAACCACTGGAATGTCTAGCTCTGCACTCGCTAAAGGGGAATCGCTCTACGACACGGCCAGAGTACTCAGCGGTTATTCAGACATCATTGCCATGCGTCATCCTGCCGCAGGGTCTGTAGCTGAGTTTGCCGAGGGCAGTCGGGTGCCGGTTATAAATGGCGGCGACGGTGCCAACGAGCACCCCACACAAGCCCTGCTGGATTTGTTCACCATTAAACGAGAGTTAGAATACAACAAACAGGGAATAGACGGGCTTCATATCGCTATGATTGGCGATCTGCGCTACGGACGAACGGTGCACTCTCTTTCTCGATTATTATGTTTATTTAACAACGTGCGCTTTACCCTTATATCTCCCAGAGAATTGGCGATGCCACAGCCCGTTATTGATGCCATTGAAAACGCAGGCCATAAACTTACCGTTACCGATACCCTTGAAGGCAATATGGACGCCGATATTTGCTATCAAACGCGCATTCAAGAAGAGCGCTTCCCGTCGCAAGATGAAGCAAACAAATATCGAGGCAAGTTTAGATTAAACCAATCAATTTACACACGACACTTTCAATCGAAGACCGTCATTATGCATCCACTTCCGCGGGATTCGCGTATGGAAGCAAACGAGCTGGATAACGATTTAAACCTTAATCCAAACCTAGCCATTTTTCGTCAAACCGATAACGGTGTGCTGGTGAGAATGGCTTTATTTGCTCTCACCCTTGGTGTAGAGCATCTGGTCACGAAATACGAGCGTGACGTTGTTTGGTACAGCAATAAGAGTAAGTAATTACATGACAAAATCTGAAACACTATTTACCCGAGCACAAAAAACCATACCAGGTGGTGTTAACTCCCCCGTGCGCGCTTTTAAAGCTGTAGGCGGCACGCCTCGCTTCATTACAAAAGCAGACGGCGCGTATATGTGGGATGTAGACGGTAAACAGTACATCGACTACATTCAGTCATGGGGACCAATGGTTTTAGGTCACAATAACCCCAAAATACGAGAAGCTGTAATTGAGGCGTCGTATAGCGGTCTATCATTCGGTGCGCCAACAGAGGCCGAAGTTATCATGGCCGAAACCGTGAGCAAGCTCGTGCCCTCCATGGAAATGGTGCGCATGGTAAACTCGGGTACCGAAGCAACTATGTCTGCCATTCGACTAGCCCGTGGCTATACCGGACGCAACAAAATTGTGAAATTTGAAGGCTGCTACCACGGCCATGCCGATTCGTTGCTTGTTAAAGCTGGCTCAGGTGCGCTGACACTCGGAGTTCCAAGCTCTCCCGGTGTTCCAGCCAATGTTGCCGAGCATACACTTACCGTTGAATATAATAATGTGGATTCAGTGAAAGAAGTGTTTGCTGAACATGGCAATGACATCGCTTGTATTATAGTAGAGCCAGTAGCGGGTAACATGAACTGTATTCCTCCTGTAGAAGGCTTTCTTGAAGGTTTACGTGCGGTATGTGACGAGTACGAAAGTGTCCTAATTTTTGACGAAGTGATGACCGGCTTTCGCGTTTCGCGCGGCGGTGCTCAAGAGCGTTATGGGGTTAAACCAGACCTTACTTGCTTAGGCAAAGTTATCGGTGGTGGTATGCCTGTAGGCTGCTTTGGCGGTAGAAAAGACATTATCACGCATATCGCGCCAACGGGGCCGGTTTACCAAGCGGGAACGCTTTCAGGTAACCCAGTTGCTATGGCAGCAGGCCTAGCTGCTATGGAGCAACTGCAGCAACCAAACCTATATGACTCTATCTTTGAGAACACTCAAGCGCTGGTAGATGGTATGCAGGCGTTAGCTGACAAACATAATATTAGTCTAACTACTAATGTTGCTGGAAGCATGTTTGGGATATTCTTTACTGACGTTGAGAAAGTGACAAATTACAAACAGGCGATAAACTGCAATACCGAGCAGTTTAACAAGTTTTATCACGGTATGCTGAACGAAGGGGTTTATTTAGCCCCGGCTTCTTATGAAGCGGGCTTTGTTTCAAAGGCGCATGACGCTGACGTGATTGCAAAAACCCTCGAAGCCGCTGATAGAGTTTTTGCCACTCTGTAAGCTATTAGCGCTTTGTCAGTGCTTTAATAGCATGAGTTTACAAGGGCGCAGCCTTGCAAATTAAGAGGGGGTACTTCAACGAAGTACCCTTTTTTGATTGTTCTGCGTTAAGAGTTTTTGTTTATGAGCTTTTCTTAAACCTCATATCTCAACTATTGTTCACTTGAATTAGACGGCTTAATACGTTTACTCTTTATATTCACATTTAGGAATACATGTCGAGCCTGACTGCTCGTTTAACTTTTTCTTCTGCACCTGAAGAAACGACTTAAAGTAAGAATAGCTAATGTTATCGATGGAATGGTTGTTAGGAATAGGGATTGCTGTACTTCTTGTATACAGCATTGTCATTACTGTCCTACTTATTAAACGCAGTCGTCGTTTTGCTCGACGAGTAGCCCAGTTTAAAAAGAATAGACGCAGTGCAGATTATGGCGTTGAAAAAGAACTTCTTTTCCAGCAGGCAGCAGACGAAGCTCTGAGACTTAATCAAACCTTCCAGAAGTTTGTCCCAAAACAATTTGTCGAGCATATGGCTAACACCGATGTTGATAACCTCGGTTTAGGCTACGCCTCAGAAAACGAAGTAGCCATTATGTTTTGTGACATTAGAGGGTTTACAGGCTTTTCTGAGCGCATTACACCACAAGAGTTAATGAATTTTTTGAATTCATACTTTACCCGCATGAACGACCCTATTCATCAAAACAGTGGTTTTATCGATAAATTCATGGGCGATGGCATTATGGCGCTATTTGATCACCCAGGAGGCACAGCTCGGGATAAGGCAATAGACTCATTAAATGCGGCGTTAGATTTAAGAAAAGCGCTCACTATCTATAATGGGCACAGAAAAAATAGTAACTATGCCCCAGTAAACATGGGTATTGGCATACACTTTGGTGCAGTTATTATGGGTACGGTAGGCTCTGATGACCGAATGGACACAACGGTTATCGGAGATAGCGTTAATATTGCATCACGCTTAGAGGCGTTAACGCCTAAATACCATGCGGATATCATTGTCAGTGCTCAAGTTCTTCAAACCCTAGGCGCAGGTTATCCTATTAAAACTCGACTGCTCGACTGGGTTCGCGTTAAAGGCCGCCAAGCGCCTATTGAAATTTATGAAGTACTTAGCCATCTACCCGAAAGTGAGCAGCAAGAAAGACTGGCTGTTCAATCTAAAATTGCAGCTGGTTTAGCATGTAGAATTAATAAGCAGTGGGACGAAGCTATTGCCTACTTCGAGACTGCACTTGCTGTTAATCCGAATGATACTCTAGCTCACCATCATATTGATGTATGTCGTATTTATCGCAATGTTGATCTCGACGATGACTGGGACGGAGCACTGGTACTTCAATAAAGGGCTTAAGTGCTGTCTGTTGAAAGAGTCGCTTGCGATTTAATAAAGTTTACCGAAGGCGCAAAAAATGCAGCCCCTGTCTCTGCGCTTGTGAAGTCCAACCACCTATCGTAATCGCCTTCTCCATTACCGTATATTTGACTCTGTAACATGTGCTTAAACGGGCGGGCGCTTGCGCTGCAGCAAACTGACAATAAACCTTGCGAAGCCATATCTCCATAGGGCATGCCTTGTTTCATCAGCCTTGGCTCGTCTCCATCTGCGGTTGAACTGACTGCTCGCACACAATGGGATGAAGCAGACTGCTCTACAC
The DNA here is from genome assembly GCF_010500915.1 of Alteromonas hispanica. Classification (GTDB taxonomy): domain Bacteria; phylum Pseudomonadota; class Gammaproteobacteria; order Enterobacterales; family Alteromonadaceae; genus Alteromonas; species Alteromonas hispanica. The sequence goes on along the minus strand of NZ_JAAAWP010000011.1, from coordinate 42,971 downwards.
TAGGTAAATTATGCTGCTGGGTTGTTCCCATAACCTGTTCTTTTTGACGCTCAGATAAACTATTCCAGCGTCTGAGATCGTGTCTGTACCGCTGTACATGCAAATAGCTTCCGCCTTGGAAATCTGGGTCATCGTCTTCGCTGATAACAGCAACTCTTCGACGGGTCATCCCTCTTGGGTTATCGGTAGCATAGAGAAAACCGTTCAAATCCCGTCCGTCTAGGTAACGAAAACCGCGTATTTGCTCTACCAACTCTACGTGAATACGCAACAAATCCATCACTTCAATACCCACAGCGTGACAAATATCCAGCCTATCTGCTCGTATTTGAATAAACAGATCGCAAGGGGTGGTGGGCGCGCTACGATCTTCACATTGCATATCGGGAAAAGGCGCAAGTTCCACAGGTATTAAACCTGGATACACGTCGGCCCAATAACTTGTTCCCACAGCGATAACACCGGTAACCATGGCTTCATAGTGCTCATTTTCAAAGTGCTCGAAAATATCTAGCACTCTGGCTAATTTGGCTCTAACAGCTTCGCTGTCGTCATCGACAACGTTGAGCATTAAATATTGCGCATGCAAATTTGGCTCTGCACATATGCCTTTTTGTGGTTGTGTCATTGCTGCTCTTGTTATTATTTATCAGTCTTTTTAAAACTACTCACGGGTTATAACTAATCACGGGGTGATAGCAACATGCGTGCTCAACTGTGCTGACAGGTTCTCGGCTTTATTCACCGTTAAACACCGTTATTCATAAATAACCGGCAAAACACAGTAACGCCCTTCAAAAGCCTTTTACTGTGTATTGCGTTGCTGTGTATTGCGTATAAGTGGTTATGCTAATACGTACCGAATAATAGTGTGCTTAATAGCCAGCTGCTTGTCCATCTTTTCTGCTTTCAGAAGCACCAAAGTAAACGCCTTTTTTAGCGTCCCAGGCTATTGCTTGATAGCCACCAAATGCACCTACCACACGCTGCAATGTATGTCCTCTTTCCATAAGCTCTCGCTGAACCTCCTCGCTGAACCCCGATTCTAAGCTTACGTACCCCCCGTCTAGCATGAGCTCTCCAGTTGGGCTGCTTGAACCGCTATGAAGTATTCTTGGTGCGTCTCCGGCCTCTTGCAGGTTCATTCCAAAGTCGAGAACATTCACGATTATTTGGGCGTGCATTTGTGGCTGCGTTCCGCCTCCCATTACCCCAAAGCTCATGACTGGGCGACCATTACGCGTAACAAAAGCCGGGATAATAGTATGAAACGGACGTTTGCCCGGTCGATACTCATTGAAGTGACCCTCTTCCAAAGTGAACATTTCCCCTCGGTTTTGCAGCACAAAGCCCAACCCTGGAGGTGTCATTCCTGATCCCATGCCGCGATAGTTACTTTGTATTAGCGACACCATGTTGCCTTCTTTGTCTGCTACCGTTAAATATATGGTGTCGCCTTCATAAATCCCTGCATCGACGCGAGTGGCGGCTTTTTCCATATCAATGAGTGATTGGCGCTCTTTGGCGTACTCTTTAGATATCAACCAGTCTACAGGAATATCGTTAAAGTCTGGGTCGGCATAGAACTTGGCTCTATCTTCAAAAGCTAATTTCTTCGCCTCAACAAAGGTATGAATATAATCAGCTGAGTTGAACCCCATTCCTTCAATATCGAAGCGCTCTAGTACATTGAGTATTTGTAAAGCTGCAATGCCTTGACCATTAGGGGGCAGTTCCCAAACGTCGTAACCACGGTAATTAGCGGATACTGGCTCTACCCACTGTGATGTATGAGACGCTAAATCTTGATAAGAAAGAAACCCACCTTGGGCTTCCATATAAGCATCAATAGTGCGCGCTATATCCCCTTTGTAGAAGGCATCTCTGCCACCAGTAGCAATTTTCTCATAGGTAACAGCAAGCCCGGGATTTTTGAAAATATCGCCTTTTTGGGGTACTCGCCCATCAATTAAAAAAGTATCAGCAAAGCCATCATAATGACCAATTCTATCGGTGTTCATTTGCCAGTAATACGCAATGAGCTCTGAAACCGGAAAGCCATTTTTCGCATATTGAATGGCAGGAGTGAGAAGCTCAGACATGGACAACTTGCCAAACTTTTCATGAAGTTTAAACCACCCATCAACCGCTCCTGGCACTGATACGGGTAGCGGCCCAAACTTGGGAATTTTGTTAAAACCACGTTCTGCAAATACGGCTTTCGTCAGCGTGCGAGGTGAGCGCCCCGATGCATTGAGTCCAACCAGCTTTTTTTCGTTCGCATCCCACACAATAGCAAAAAGGTCGCCACCTATACCGCTGCCTGTAGGCTCAACAAGACCTAGCATGGCGTTGGCGGCAATAGCTGCATCAACCGCGCTTCCCCCTTTCTTCAACACATCTAATGCAACTTGCGTAGCAAGAGGCTGACTCGTGGCTGCCATACCGTTTTGCGCAATTACCTCAGACCGGCTCGCGAATGCTTTACCCGTTACTCTGTCATAAGCAAATGATGAAGATATACCGAAACAAACGCATAACGCTGTGATGAAAAGTGAAGTTACAGTCAGTAAACTCTTTATTTTTATTATCATAAAAGCCTCTTTTTAGTGAAAAGCGCTTTATTAGTGTAGCGCCTTACCTGCAATACGCATAGGCTTATTCTAGAACGAAAAAAGCCCCGCAATTGCGAGGCTTAAGAGATGTTATTCAGGCATTATTGTTGTTGCTTTATCGCCTACATCAATATGTAATTTGTTGTTAGCTTACGAGCGACCGCTGGTGAAGTCTGGATATGCTTCCAAACCACATTCGCTCATATCCACGCCGTCGAACTCTTCTTCTTCTGAAACTCGGATACCCATTGTCGCTTTCAGGGCTACCCAAACTACTAGGCTAGTTACAAATACCCATACAAAGATAGTTGCTGCACCAAGAAGCTGACCAGAGAAGCTTGAACCGTCGTTAGTGATTGGAACAAGTAGAAGACCAAGTAAACCAACAACACCGTGAACAGAGATAGCACCTACCGGATCATCAATTTTAAGCTTATCAAGACCCACGATGCTCAGTACGACTAGAATACCGCCAAGGCCGCCAAATAGTGTTGCTTCCAATGGAGTTGGGGTAGAAGGCTCTGCCGTAATCGCCACCAAACCTGCTAACGCACCGTTTAATGCCATTGTTAGATCTGCTTTACCAAACAAGATACGAGCTAAGATAAGCGCCGCAATAGTACCGCCCGCTGCAGCAGCGTTGGTGTTCATGAATACGATAGCAACAGAGTTTGCGCTTTCAACTGTCGCAGTAGCAAGTACAGAACCACCGTTGAAACCAAACCAGCCCATCCATAAAATGAACGTACCAAGCGTTGCTAGAGGTAGGTTAGCACCAGGAATCGCATTAACTTTGCCGTCAGCAGTGTATTTGCCTTTACGAGCGCCAAGAATTAACACACCAGCTAACGCCGCAGCTGCACCAGCCATGTGAACAATACCCGAACCTGCGAAGTCGGAGAAACCAAGGTCACCTAGCGTATACATACCAAATACTGCTTCACCGCCCCAAGTCCAAGCACCTTCCATTGGGTAAATGAAACCAGTCATAACCACAGTAAAAGCTAAGAACGCCCAAAGCTTCATACGTTCAGCAACTGCGCCAGATACGATAGACATTGCAGTAGCAACGAAAACAACCTGGAAGAAGAAGTCTGCAGAAGGCGCATAGGTAGCAGGATCTTCCGCAACGTCTGTTGCGCCGTCACCTAAAATGCCACTTAAGAAAGGACCCCATTCGCCACCACCATACATAATGCCGTATCCGCAAATCATGTACATTGTGCATGCAATAGCAAACAAAGAGATATTTTTAGTTAGAATTTCAGTGGTATTTTTAGCTCGAACCAAACCGGCCTCAAGCATGGCAAAACCTGCCGCCATCCACATTACCAGCGCGCCGCAAATTAAGAAGTAAAAGGTATCTAGCGCATACCCAAGTTCAAAAGTGATTTCCATTATGGTTTTCTCCGCAAATATATCGTTATGGCTTACAGCGCGTCGGTGTCCGACTCACCAGTTCGAATACGAACGGCATGTTCAAGGTCGTATACAAACACCTTGCCGTCACCAATTTTGCCCGTCTTGGCAGCGCTAACAATGGCTTCAACCAAACGCTCTACCTGATCATCTTGGACCGCAATTTCTAATTTAACCTTGGGTAGAAAATCTACTTGGTATTCCGCTCCGCGGTAGAGTTCTGTATGTCCCTTTTGACGTCCAAAGCCTTTTACTTCGGTCACGGTTAGACCGTCGATCCCGATTTCTGAAATGGCTTCACGAACATCATCTAGCTTAAATGGCTTGATGATAGCAGTGACTAATTTCATGTGATGCTCCCAGTTTATTGTGATTATTCTGCAAAAATTGCGTACTTACAGGAATGTATACCAAGAGGTATGCCATAAATAATTATGCATATAAATCAGATAGATAATCATAATGAGAGAGTGAAAAGACAAAAACAATGCACCAAGATGGTGCGGAAGAAATCTTATGCCCAAAAATGACGCGAACAAAGTTCACATAAAACAGGGGGGTAACTCAATATGCCGCGGAACTATCATTTGAAAGGTAGGTCTGTAAATGACGATGACAATGAACTACACCTCGATTTTTGCGCCTGAGCGCCTAATTCAAGACCATGCACGCAAACAGCACTTCGCATGGCGTGGTCTATTGATATCTTTATGTGTTCATATAGGTGGCGTAGTGATTATCATCTTGTTAAGCCAACACGGCATTGAAAAAAAGAAAGCGACCATAGCTAACTCCCCCTCAACAGCCACAATAAAGGCCGTACTTTTTAGACCATCGCCCAGTGTAGATAGAACGCAACCCATTAATAATATTGAAAGTAAAGAGGACTCTGGGAATATTGGAAGTGAGGATAGAAGCGTATTGACCTCACCGGCTGAGCAAGAACCCGCTAGCACTGAAAGACAAATAGAAAAGGTGACACCCAAGCCACCTGCACAATCGCCATCTTTAGATATACAAACAAGCCAAAATCCTCCTGTCGCACCGGAGGTTCCTATTAAAAAATTGATACAAAAACAGCAGGCAAATCGTCAGGCGGGTCGTTTAAAGGTGTCTAGCGCCCAAGCAGCAGCGGAATATCTAGATAATTATAACAAAGCGCGTATTGGCGAAGAATCTGCTAATGCGGCCTCGTCTTATGCAACGAAAAAAAGAAGCCCCGATATTTTCGACCTTCGAAAAGGCGAAGATAGAGATGAAAAATTATACAATCAGCGTCCAGAAAAAATCGTAAACTGTACTGGCACTACCAATAAAATCCTTACGACATTGAGTGGATTAGCTGGCGGCACGATGAAATGCTCTAATAGAAGTGGTCATCAGCGCTTTATCGAAGCCCGAATAAATAAGACACCTGAAGGTGATGAGCAAACAAATTAGGGCGCATTGACGTTTGCCCTCCTTTTGTAAACAACGCTACGGAATTGTTGTGTTGCCAAGCATTGGCGTAACGACGTATTCTGACTACATAATAATTTAATAAGGAATAATCTGTGGCTGGAGCTAATTTACTTGCCTTACTTGACGATATTGCCACCTTAATGGACGACATTGCCACCATGTCAAAAGTGGCGGCACAAAAAACCGCTGGCGTTTTGGGTGACGATTTGGCGGTTAATGCAGACCAAGTACAAGGAATTAAAGCAGACAGAGAATTACCCGTTGTGTGGGCGGTAGCAAAAGGCTCGTTGTTAAATAAAGCGATATTAGTGCCTGCAGCCCTAGCAATTAGCGCCTTTGTACCGTCACTCATTACCTTACTATTAGTGCTAGGCGGGCTTTACTTATGCTTTGAGGGAGCTGAAAAACTGCTGCATAAATACCTACCACACGGTGATGAGACGCAAGAGCGAGAGGCACGAATCGATGCCATTGCTCACGAAGACGTTGATATGGTGGCTTTCGAGCAAAAAAAGATAAAAGGCGCTATACGAACAGACTTTATTTTATCAGCCGAAATTATTGTTATTGCTTTAGGCACAGTAAGCGAAGCGCCTTTGACCACACAGGTTGGTGTATTGGTCGCACTGAGTTTGGCTATAACATTAGGCGTATATGGTTTAGTAGCCGGCCTTGTAAAGATGGATGACGTTGGACTTTACATGCTCCGTAAGTCATTAACAGGAAGCATGAATACTTTGCAACGCATTATCGGACGAGCCTTACTTGTTGCGGCTCCCGCCATCATGAAAACATTGGCAGTGGTAGGTACTATTGCAATGTTTTTAGTAGGCGGGGGTATCCTAACGCACAGTATTGGCGTTTTACACCACGTTACGGCATGGGCAACCCAATTAGTGCCTAGCGCAGACTTCGCGATGTCTATTTTAGCCGATGGCGTTGTAGGCATGTTAGCAGGAGCGGTTGTTGTTTTAGCAGTGACATTGATATCGCGCTTGCGCTCAGCTTCCTAATCAAAAACTAATCAGCATCAAATTAGAGCGCGCTTTTCAAACGACGTGCTCTCTTATCTCTTCTACTTCGTTTTTGGTGAAGGTCACAAAAGCCATCTTTCAACTCTTTAAAACCATCCTCACTCACAAGTTGGTTAATTTAACCAACCAACTTTCAAAACCACTAAATTTTAGTTTCACACATTCTACTCTCTACAACCGCTTTTTATCCTAAAAAAATAAATCATTATAAATCAATATTTTAAACACAAAACAAAAAGTGGCACAACACTCGCAAAGAAAGAGATATCGAAAGATACAAATAAAAATAGTTACTTGATAACGACCTAAAACTTTAGGGTCGAGAAAATCGAAAGCTGCCAGGCAGTATATTTTAGTGCAGTGTTCAACTCTAATTAAAAGGAAAAAGTTATGTTTACCCGTAAAAATCTTTTCACTGCATTAATATTAACATCTGGCGTACTAAGTGCTTCTGCAATGGCCAACGACAATGTTGCTGGGTTGCAATCACAAACCGATTATTTAGTGGCCAGCGCCATTGAGGAAGTAAGACAAGAAACTTCAATAAATATTGCCTATGACGTTATCACAGCTAGTCATACATTTGAGCCTGATGCGAACGAAGCAACTACACTACTGGCAGATATTACAATAACGCCTATCTCACCTGAAACGACCGATGATAACGACGCGTAAGGAGAGAGTTATGATTACTGGCAGTACATTATTTATGCTTGTACTCGGTCCTTTTATTGCTTTTGCCGTGAGTGCTATTGCGTTTTCAACAGCACGCATATTTTTCCAGAAAGGCCATTAAACAGTTTTGTTCCCCTAGCCTACCCTGCCTCCTTGGGCCCTAGCTCTGGTGGAAGAGAGTACGCAACCTGCATATTGATATGTTTGCGTTGTTAGCTCTCTTCTTACTGGAGCATTTTTATCCGAAGATCCGCTCCCACCAGCTCTTCTTTTTATTCTTTTCATCACTGCCAACAGGTCGCCCTGAGCAATCTTGCTCGGGAGTAGGTAACACATCTAGAATTGCTGGCACGCTTAGACTGCCTGCACACCCAGCCACAACTACTGCACCGGTTTTAGCATCAAAGTGTGCAATACCTAAACCTTTTGGAAAACGCCTAGATAACGACTTTGGCGCCTGTGACTTCATATAATTTATAAAAACGGGAAGCGCACCTCCAGCACCGGTTAAGTTAACCGTTTTATTATCATCGTTACCTACCCACACAGTGACGACATGGTTCCTATCGAACCCGCTAAACCAACTATCTCGATAATCGTCAGTCGTCCCGGTTTTGCCCGCCATATTAATTTTACCAAATGTAGCACCTATACGCTTTGCGGTGCCTTCGGTGGTCACCTTGTAAAGTGCATAGTTCAATAGGTAAGTTGCTGCTTCATCTACACGCTGAGAGAAAAACTCCGCTTTTCTCCATAGCAACGCGTTTTCGGCAGTCACTACCGATGTAACTGTGTGTAGAGGAATGTAGCGACCATCATTAGACAGGGTCTGGTACATCTGATTGGTGGCAAATGGTGTGAGCTCAAACGCTCCGAGCGTCATTGAAGGCACCTCATCTAACGGCGATTTCACACCAAGGCGTTCAATGGTATCAGCGAGAGTATCTAGCCCTACCTGCATACCTAAATTTACTGTTGGAATGTTGAGTGATTCGGTTAACCCCTGCAATAGAGGCACTTGCCCTCTAAACTCTTTGTCATAATTTTTTGGAGACCACGGCTTGCCGTTTTTGCTCTCAAGGGTAATTGGCTTATCTTCTAGGGGTGTGGCCAAATTAAACTGCGTTGGATCTTCTAGAGCCGACAAATAAACCGCGGGTTTCACAAGTGAGCCAATAGGACGTCGAGCGTCTAATGCGCGGTTGAACCCGTTATAGGAAACATTTCGATCTCCCACAATCGCTCTTACCTCACCACTTGCGCTATCGGTAATAACCATTGCGCCTTGTAGTGTCGCTTTTCTATCTTTTTGCAGGCTGTCTAATGTGCTGGACATTGCGCGTTCAGCTCGGCGCTGGGCAACAATATCGAGTGTGGTAAATACCTTTACACCAGAGTCTCTCAAGCTAGGCTCGGCCAATATTTCGTCAAGCTCTCTGCGAACTTGCTCCATAAACGCGGGGTGCTTACCGCTGGCTAAGCTTGCTCCACTTGCCAATCCAAGCGGCGTATTAATATAACGCTCATACTCTTCTCTGCCGATCTCGTTCTCATCAAACAACACACGAAGCACTAAGTCTCGTCGTTCTTTTGCCCGTTCAGCGTATTTACGAGGGTTGTAGTAAGAAGGACCTTTGATGATAGCAACTAGGGTGGCGATTTCTGGCACGCTTAGCTCGTTAGCGGGTCTGTCAAAGTAAAAATAACTGGCAAGCCCGAAACCGTGCACCGCCATGTCGCCGTTCTGAGCTAGAAAGACCTCATTTAGGTATGCCTCTATGATTTCTGATTTACTGTATCTGGCATCGATAATCACCGCCATAATGGCTTCTTTCGCTTTTCTCACCAACGAGCGTTCTCGAGTAAGAAACATATTTTTCACTAGCTGCTGAGTAAGCGTGCTGCCACCTTGAACAGTTCTACCTGCGGCAATATTAGCCAATAACGCCCGTATAATTGATAAGGGTGCGACGCCGTGGTGGTTATAGAAGTTTCGGTCTTCAACAAGGGTAAGCGCTTTGGGAAGTAGCTCAGGAATGGTATCTAATGACACTAACATACGATCTTCTCTCGAGCCGCTTGTCATTCTTGTCACCAGCCAAGGTTCTAATCTCACAGAGCCAAACTCGCGCTCTTGAGTCTTGTCGTAAATTTCTGACACTCTCGCGCCGTTCCAGCTTACCACCAAATGACGAAGAGGCTCTGCACCCTCTGGAAATTGAAATGCTCGGCGCTGAACTGTTAGCACTCGATTTTGATAGCTAAATTCTCCGCTATCATTCGCAAAGGCTACTCTGCGATAACCCAGCAAGTTTAGTTCATCAATAACTTCCTGTGGAGTAATTTCCTCGCCTTTACTCAGGCGCAATGGACGGGCAAATATTTGAGCTGGGACCTCCCACTTATTACCAGAAAAGCCCTTTTTTATCTGAGCGTCGAGATAAAACGCATAGGCCGCGAATACAACAAGCCCAACAAGTGACAGGCGCCAAAAAGCGCTGAAAAGCCATCGACGCTTGCCATTTTTCTCGTTATTTGATGCACTACGACTCGATTTGCCTTTACTGGTTGTCTTGCTTGCTGCTGAGGTATTCTTCGATTGTCTTTTTGCCACGATAAAGCGCCGTAAAATAGTAAGTGCTTTCACTTACCGGTCCTTAAATTTATGGAGTGAACATTACCACCGCACCCGCTGCGCAACAACTGCTAAACACAAGGTCTTCAGTTTAAACAAAACTGCCATATGGAATTTTGCTCGCACTTTGCAGTCACTATGCGATAGCATGCAAACAAGTATCAAAGGAAATTTACTATGCGCTTAGTTTCACTATTCTCTGCCACCGCCTCTTCAAAAGCGGAGGTTTTCAAATCACGTTTGTCTGTACCCGTGTTTTCCCGTGCTTTTTCTGCAATTTCGCTAGCCGTTCTGTTTTCAAGCTTTTCTGCATCGTATGTCAGTGCAAACGATGACTTTGCCACCTGCACCTCGGCTCTTGAGCAAAAAGCGCAGCAACAAGGAGTAAGTCAGCAAACCATTGATGCTATTTTTCCATCTCTCATTCATCAAGATAACGTAATAAAATACGACAGAAGCCAACCTGAGTTTGTGCAAACATTTCCAGGCTACTTCAGTAAACGTGTTACTGAATGGCGCACCAACAAAGGTAAGGAAATGTATGCAAAACACAAAACGTTATTGCAAAAGCTCAATGACAAATACGGTGTACCTCCTCACTATTTGCTAGCCTTTTGGGGCTTAGAAACAAACTTTGGAAACTACAAAGGCAAAATGCCGGTGCTCGACTCACTTGCCACTCTTGCCTGTGACAAGCGCCGCAGTAGTTATTTCACGCAAGAGTTTTTAGTGGCTGTTAAGCTCTTTGAGAGAGAAAAGCTAAATCGTGAAGAAATGGTAGGCTCGTGGGCAGGGGCTATGGGGCACACTCAATTTATGCCATCGGCTTATACCCATTACGCTATTGACGGCGACGGCGATGGGCAAATTAACCTTTGGGCCAGTGAGGAAGACGCACTATCCTCCGCCGCCAACTTCCTTTCCAACTTAGGTTGGGAGGCAGGGTTCAGATGGGGGCGTGAAGTACAGCTACCCAATGACTTTAATTACCAACTTTCGGGCTACAAAAACCGCCAGTCTCTCAGTGAATGGAATGACATTGGCATAAAGCGCACCGATGGCAGCGAGCTTGGTAACGCTGACACGTCTGCTTATGTGATTGTGCCAGCCGGTCATCAAGGGCCCGCATTTATTGCTTATAAAAATTTCAGAGTGATCATGCGCTGGAATAACTCAGAGTTTTATGCCATTTCTGTTGGTGTACTGGCAGATAAAATATCCGGAGCGTCTGGTATTCAAGCACCTCTTCCAGATCTTCCAGCGTATAGCCGAAAAGACATCATTGCTCTGCAAGGAAAGCTAAACACATTAGGGTTTGACGTTGGTAAGCCCGATGGAATTATTGGGCCTGCCACACGTGAAGGGATCCGCAATTACCAGCTCGCCAATAAGATGATTGCCGATGGTTTTCCTGGGCTTGATGTGATGAATGCATTAGATATTTCGCTAGAAAAACGCTCTTCATAATGACAAAGCCGCGCCTTCGCTTACTAGAACGCGCGGCTATTATCTTTGATGCGGGTTTTGTATAGCGCTTAATGGAATTGTGTAAAAAGTTTAGAAATCACTTGGCCTTGCCTTAAGAGCTTTCTTGAAAAGCGCTTATTGCATCTCGCCATTGTGCTACGAAAGCGTAATCATCGGCGCCTCTATCATCATTACTCGGCAAATCGGCAAGGTTATTTTCGATGGGCTCATGAGCTAAACGGCGTGCTAAATAAAATACCTCAGAAAAGTGACCCGAACACTTCACCTCACTAGAGGCTTGAAAAATATCTTCAACTAAGCGCTCTTCAATTCCCCACAATGTCAGTAAATAGTAGGTAATAAGCGCACTTAGAGGTTGCGACGCTTGCTGCAAGTCCTCGTTGTAGACAGTGTCGGGCGAACCAATTAAATAGAGTTCACCAATACAAGCGAGCATACACATTGAAAACGCATATTCGGCTTGCTCGCTTGGAAACTCTCTTAACCGCATTAACCTGCTAGCGATAAATGCTGAGGCAAAAGCGTGCTCAACAATGTCGCGAAATCGCGAATCGTTGACATCGTATGTTTCACCCAGACTTGAAGCAATAGCAATAGATTTTATCGTATTTAAGCCAACTCGCTTTACCGCCTTATCAATAGACGACACTTGAGTGCGAAAGCCTAAAAATGGTGAGTTAGCAGCCTGCAAAACTACCGCTACTAACGTAGGGTCTGTTTCTACTACCTTGGCGACGTCGCTAAGTTCAACGTTTTGATTTTTGAACAATTCATCTAGTTTTTGGCAGGTTTCGTTTAGTACTGGAAGATGTTCCAACCTACCGAGCGCTCTTCTTATATCGGTGTCTAGGGGAAGCGCCTTAAGACGAATAACCCTGTTAAACACGTTATTAATATCATCATGCTCGAAAGGTTTTGAGATATAGATATGTACATTTGAGGCAACAATCTCTTTTATATCAATGCGAGTGTCGCCAGTCATTAACAGCCTAATCGCCTCCGGATTATGCATTCTACATTCAAGCAACACATCATCGCCACGCGTTCCAGGCATGAGTCTATCGCACATGACCAAATCTGGTTGAATGACACCACTTTTAAGATCGCTAAGCGCCTCCTGCCCAGACTCATAAAGATGGACCGTCCATAATGGCGCTATCCTTCTTAGCGCCCTTTTTAACGATTTTAAAATCAATTGTTCATCATCAACAATGAGAACCTGATTATTCGACATCCCTTCTCCTCATACTTTATAAGGTTGTTGAGCTAATGCCTTCAACAACTGGTCTTCCGTTAACGGCTTACTATAATGATAGCCTTGTAATTCCTCGCAGCCCATGTTCTTTAAACATAGCGCATGCTGGGCAATTTCAATACCTTCGGCCACTACTTTCATGCCAATAGACTGGGCCATTGCCACAACATTTTTCACCACGTTGTAGCTTTTTTCCTCACTATCAACACCTTGAATTAAGCTTCGATCTAGTTTTACCACGTGAGCCGGCAATTTTAACAGGTAGTTTATCGCGGTATGGCCTGTGCCAAAATCATCAATAGCCACTTCAATACCCAAATCAGACAGCTTGGTTAGCTGTTTACAGCAATCTTCAAAGTCATCAATAGCTGCCGATTCTGTAATTTCAATACAGGTGTACTCGGGAATTAAATCGCCACTGCTGATGAGGGCTTTCACTTTTTCGACGAAACAGCCGTCGCGTAGTTGTTTTGGCGACACATTGAAAGCCAACCTAAAACCTTTAGACAACGTAAACGAGCGCCATCTCATTTGGAAACGTGCGGTCTCATTAAGTACCCACTCTCCGATATCGTTAATGAATGAGCCCTCTTCAGCAATGGGAATAAAAACATCAGGTGGTATAACTCCGGCAATGGGGCTATTCCAACGCAACAAGCTCTCCAAACCAACAATGCGACCGGTTTTCGCGCATACTTTAGGCTGGTAGACTAAACTAAATTCATTGTCAAAATCAGCTGACTTGAGGTGCTGCAGTACGTCATGAGATTGCGCTATGTTGCTCCCGGAATATTCGCCTACCGGTGGAGGCATTTTTCCTGAAGATTCATTAGCAAGTATTTGGCTTAATAAATGGGCTTTATCTCGTTTTCGCACACCAGCGTTTACCTCTTCAACAATACGCTTGTTGTCCCAGGGTTTACGCAAAAAACGTTCGGCAATATCATCGTTCATACACTCGATAACGTCATCGGTGTCAGCATCGCCACTTAAAATAAAGTTACATGAAAAAGGTTGGAAACGACGAGCCTCTCGTAAAAAAGTAACTCCGTTCATTATTGGCATTCGATAATCGGCAATGATCACATCAAACGATTGATTTTTTACAACTTCAAGAGCTTCTGCAGGGCAAGACGCTTTAACTACGTGATAGTCTTCGTAAAGAAGCACGCGCCCTAATGCTTTTAGTACACTTGCCTCGTCATCAACGAGCAGTACCTTAGATTGTTGCTGCTGCTTTAACATCATCGTTTACTCGTTACTTATAAACTGCTCACTACATAAGAACGCCGCTTATTCAAAAAACTCTCCAGCAGATTAGCTGCAAAATAGAATATGAGTGCGAACATCGTGTGCCCGATTTTACTAATATAAAAGAGGCTTAGAACTAATCCCTTAGTACTTTCTTCCGCGCTAGCATAAAGCCCTTTTTATGGGCAAGTCACATATTAGATACGTATAAAAACACCACAACTTTTGCAAATGCCAGCAAAAACTAGCTAAGCGTATATTTTACCAGCTAATTAGAAATAGGCACCAACAAAAAGTTAAAGCACTTGCGACAATAGCGACATGGCATGAAATTTTTGCTCGAAAAATGGCTTTTTTTTGAAATTTTCCCTTCTCTAACGCGACAATTCTGCACTCAAACCGTCAAAACGTCATATATAAAGCATTACTTATAAACAACCAAGTAGAGTTCAGACAAAGTAAAGTATGCATTAAAATACTTAAACCGTTCTTTTTAACCACATTGTCACATTCGCTTTTTAGTCTTATTTGTTGGTTTAGCGATAGCAGGGTCGTCGGGCCAAAAGTGCTTTGGATATCGCCCTTTCATTTCCTTCTGTATCTCTTTGTAACTGCCCTGCCAAAATGTATTTAAATCACTGGTTGTTTGCAGCGGCCGGCCGGCGGGAGAGAGAAGTTCGCAGATCACAATAACCTTGCCACCAGCAATGACGATAGGAACTGATTGGGAGTACATTTCTGTGAGCTTTACGGATAAGACAACATCTCCATTTTCTCTGTAATCTAATTTACCCTCTCGCTGGGTTGGAAGCGTTACCGATGTCGGTAACATTTGCTCTAGCGCATGCTGTTGCGACCAAGTGAGGCCGTTGCTCAATGCAGTCTTCCAGGAAAGGCGTTGTAATGCTTTTAATGAAGTGCAGTTCGCAAGTTGCTCTGAAAGCCACTGCCTCGCATGCTGCACAAGGTCATTGAGTGATTTTGGCCAAGTAGCATCACTGTCAAACCCTTGCTGTAAAGGCAGGTTGTGCTTCGCAGCTAGTTTTACCCGCCGCCACCACTGCCAATCAGAATCGGACAGTGGCCACTCTTTCAGCGGTATCGCTTCCAAATAGTTCAACCATGCCTCGACAGTGGATTGCTGCCAGTAAGATTTGTTTTTTCCCCGTTCCTCTTTCGAGACAGGTTTACTCTCAAGATCTATTGCATAAAAACCGGTAATAGTTCTTGCCTCCACGTCACCGGTTGCCTGATTAAGCCGAACTTGTTTTTTCTCATTAAAAGCGTTGGGAAAGATAGCGCGCAAAGAGCTATTGGAAACAGGCTGGGCTAGACGAATTTTTATTGTATTGTCGATATGCTGTCCGTGCAAAACTGCTAGCCATTGATACGGCGATGCGGCTGTTAAGCTGTCAATAGTGGCTCCCTTTCCACTTGCTAACTTGTAATCTGCAGATACAGTATTGCTATGAGGCCCTCGTTTATGCCTTTTCTGCTGAAGCGATTTTATATCTTGCGTGCCCCCTGTGCGCAGATATGCAACCTGTAACGGAAAGGCAATGGCAATACATAATCCAATAGCGTCATCATCAAGCATTGAAAGTGAGAGCCCGTTTTTTTCTAGGCCAACAAAGCGTTCAAACCGGCTTGCAAGCTTTAGAAGCTGCGCCCTATCTTTTGCACTCAACCCGCGAAGCGTGTCTCCTACCAATGGGCTATTTTGCCCCTGATTACGTTGGCCTAGTTCGGTGCTTTCGCTTAGTGCCACAATAAAGGGCGCTGCTTGCCTCATGGCGTTTTGCATGGCTTGACTTATTGAGGCTTCACCAAAAGCACTACCTCCCCGCTTACAGGTTAAGAGCAAATTTGCTAAATGAGGCTGACAAGGAAGCTCGGCTATTGATTTACCATAATTGGTTATTACTCCGTTTTGGTCAACACATCCTAGCCGCTGCAACTTTTTAAGTGCTACAGATTCTTGAGTAGCACTAGGCGGCGTTAACAGCGCCAGCTCGCTTGGCCTGCTTCCCCACGCGTAAGTATCGAGCAACAAACCAGTAATATCTTCTTTTTCAATTTGCGCAGCACTGTGTTTGGCGAGACGTTCAAAGCTCTCTTTACTGCAAAGCCTGTAGCATACTCCTTCGCTTACCCTACCCGCTCTTCCCGTTCGCTGCACTGCAGATGCTTGAGAAATACGCTGCATAATAAGTTGTGTCATATCGCTAGAGGGGTGATATTGAGCGCTATTTTCCCACAAACTGTCTATTACCACGGTAACCCCTTCAATAGTTAGGCTGGTTTCAGCGATATTAGTGGCTAATATAATTTTTCGACGACCGTGCTCATCAGGAAATAT
Source organism: Alteromonas hispanica (assembly GCF_010500915.1). GTDB lineage: Bacteria > Pseudomonadota > Gammaproteobacteria > Enterobacterales > Alteromonadaceae > Alteromonas > Alteromonas hispanica. The sequence goes on along the minus strand of NZ_JAAAWP010000011.1, from coordinate 26,779 downwards.
AGCGCGCTCTTGGGCAGCTTTGCTCAGTGCACCATAAAGAGGTAAAACCACCGCGTTGTCATGGCGGCTCATGATGTCGATATCGCGCTCAACTGCATTAATAACACCGCGACTTGGCAAAAACGCCAATATATCTCCATGATGGCGTGACACCGCATTTTTTATGGCAAAAACAGTATTGCTAACAATATCTTTCGCTAGCGTGTCCTTACCATAAAACACTTCCACAGGATACGCGCGACCTTCTGTACTCAAGTGACTAACCGTGATTGGACTGTGCTCTTCAAGAAGCTGGTTTAACGGCTCAAGTTGAAGAGTTGCTGACATCACCACAAGTCGCAGGTCTTCACGAAGTCCTGCCTGCACTTCTAAGGCTAAAGCCAGCCCGAAGTCACTATGGATACTTCGTTCGTGAAACTCATCGAATATGATAACTGCAACACCCTGTAACTCTGGGTCTTGTTGAATCATGCGAGTTAACACGCCCTCGGTGATTAACTCTATGCGAGTTTGTTGACTCACCTTAGTTTCACCACGAATACGATAACCTATGGTTTGTCCTACCGGCTCACCAAGCTGCTTTGCCAAAAAACCGGCAAGGTTTCTCACCACTACTCGCCGCGGCTGCATAAGCAACACCTTGCCTTTCAACTCGCTGGATAACAGCGCCAAAGGCAATATTGTCGATTTACCAGCCCCCGGTGGAGCACCTATAACGATGTTATTTTTTTGAATATCTCGGCATAATGATTCTACAAGAGAAAAGGCGGGTAAATGTGCAAGGTTGTTTGCCACTGCCTTTGACGAATGATTTGACAAACTGTCTGATGAATTGAAATGCATAACGCCTAGTAACGAAGAACAAGCTGATATCGGCAATGTACCTTAAATATGCACCGCAAGTGTACCCATAGGCATGACTAATTGGGCTTTTCTACAGATTTTCTTAAGTTGCTCATTTCTATCGCAGTTTTTCCAATGGTTTGTGCCGATTAGCCTAGCTAGGTTACGCCAACATGTATTGCTGTCTTTGCTATTTTGTAAACCTTTGCCGTTATCAATTGGTAATTATAAAGGTACAACTAGGGCGACAGGACAGATATCGGCAGCATGTATTAATGATGAGGACCAACAGATGAGGACCAACATATGCGATGCTTCATAGGTTTAGATTTAAGTGCAACACAAAAGTTAGCATTAGAAAGTTGGCAGCAAAAGGCGATGCCAGAAGTGATGCCTCGCCAAAGAGTGAAAAGTAAAGAAAGTACTTTTACTGGTAAAAAGCGTGATAAAAAAGCCAAAGGAAACTTTGTCGCTAACGAGCCAGCTGCACCTTACGCTGTTCCAGCGGCAAACTATCATATGACATTGTGCTTTTTAGGCAGCATTTCGCACCGACAACATGAGTCACTGTTAGCTGAGTTAGATGCACTCTCTGAAGAACCTTTTACATTTACCCTCGATAGCGTTGGTGTATGGAATGGCCCTAAAATACTTTTTGCTTCGCCAACCTCCCCTCCCAAGCCACTCATGACTTTAGCGAAACAAGTTCGCAAATGTGCGAGACGTTCTGCAATAGAAATAGACAGTAAAGAATATAAACCTCACGTTACTATGGTACGAAAAGCGACATCTGCTATGCCGCTTCCGCTTTTTTCGCCAAACATTGATGTTCAGGTTGACGCATTTCACTTGTTTGAGTCGGTTTCAACACCACAGGGAGTCACCTATCCTATTCGCCATTCTTGGTCACTGGAATACAGTATGTCTGTTAGAGAAAAGCTCAGAAGAGGGATCACCGAGTAGGGTATTCATTATTATAGTCAAGGCTTACCAGACCATTGGTGCGCTAATTTCTTTACATCACTATCGTTGACAGGTAAAAAGGGGTCAACCTTTATCGAAGTCTCCTTTTATCAATGCAACAAACTTATAAATTAGTCATAGATTGTCCAGATCAGGTTGGTCTTGTAGCCAGTGTTTCTCAGTTCTTAGCAGACCATAACGCCACTATAGTAGAGGCAAGTCATCATACCGATCTGCAAACAGGCCGCTTCTTCATGCGCCATGAAATTGGTGCCAGTACGCTTACGCTGAATGCCGAAAGTTTTGTGAAAGAATTTACTCCTCTTGCCAACGAATATCAGATGAATTGGAAGTTTACTGATTCATCGAAAAAGCAACGAGTTGCGCTTCTGGCAAGCTTAGAGTCCCATTGTTTAGTCGATATTCTTCACCGTTGGCACACGGGTGAATTGTACTGTGACATCCCCGTCATTATTGGAAACCACCCGCAAATGAAACAATTTGCTGACTGGTATAAAGTCCCTTTCCACTGGGTAGACTTTAAAGCCTTGGGAAAAGAAGCCGCATTTGCTCAAATTAAAACGTTACTGCAAGAATACAAAATTGACCTAACTGTTCTTGCACGTTTTATGCAAATACTCCCCGATACGCTGTGCCAAGAGTTGCAGGGCAAAGCAATTAATATTCACCATAGTTTCTTACCAAGCTTTGCCGGCGCGAAGCCATATCAACAGGCCTACGACCGTGGCGTAAAATTAATTGGTGCAACCTGTCACTACGTTACTAAAGACTTAGACGAAGGCCCTATTATTGAGCAAAGTGTGAAGCGAATTAGCCACAGTGATAATGCAGCAGATATGGTGCGCAAAGGTAAAGATTGTGAAGTTACCGCTCTTGCTCACGGTGTGCGTTACCACTTAGAAGACCGTGTCATTATTCACAGAAACAAAACCGTGGTATTTGCGTAAACGTTCATTTTAAAGGAGGCAATCTAGCCTCCTTTAACTATGCTTTTGTTACACCGGACTCACACGCATTGCGCGTCTGAGTTTCATGTAATACCACAGGTTGGATAACGCAAATAGCGCTTCTGTAATAGCCAGTCCCCAGGTACCCGTTACTATGCCGTACAGAGTAAAGTTTAACGACCCCACTATCATGCAAATTCTTAACCCCGCCTCTTTGCAGTGAAGCTCACCGAAACGATACGCCATAAACGTAAATACAGGCATGGTTTCAATAAATGACGTTTTCCCCGTTAGGTTGTTCACCGTTAACACAAGGCACATCATAGATATCAGCGTTATATAAGTGGCAATAGGTGACAGCAGTTTCTGTTTTATTAGACGATAGCTGGTACTTAATCCCGCCACCGTAATAACGATTGCTCCTCCCCACGCTTGCTCAAATACCAGTAATGAACCAATGGCCACACAAAGGCCCAGATTCAACAGCAGCAACTTACGTTCTGTGTTGGACCAAAACGAGGCAACGGCAAACGCAACCGGAAAAGCATGTAACAAAAGTTCAAACATCGCGCTTCACTCATAAAAATAAGAAGAAAAAAGGTTTTTAACGGCAGAGATTTTTACCGGCGCAGTGTAATTTTTAGCATTCAAAATGCCAATCAAAAATTAATCAATTTCGACGAATTACATACGCCTTCGCCGTGCTGCGAATTTGCCGTTTAAACCGCGACAGGCCTACGAATTACGGTAAAGAGCATTTATCTTATATTTGCATTGCCTTACTATGGGGCTACGTCGAAGTCATATAGCAATACGACGATATAAAAACATAACAAATGACAGGAAGTATCATGGGAAAATTTAAAGCCTCACTTACCGCTATGGCTGTTGTTGTAGCATTAAGTGCATGTTCAGAACAAAAAGTAGCCGAAACATCAGTAGCGCCAGTGCCAGAAACAAGCACTGCAGACGCATCAGGTACAGCACAATTCGATAATGTCTTATTACAAGAATTCAAAGGCCCCTACGGCGGCGTACCGGCATTCGATAAAATGTCGCTGGAAGATTTGAAGCCTGCGCTTGAAAAAGCTATGGAGTTAAACCTAAAAGAGATTGATGCCATTGCCAATAACGAGGCGCCACCAACGTTTGAAAACGTAATCGTTGCTATGGAGCGCGCTGGTGATGAACTAGGCCGGGTATTTACCTATTACGGCATTTGGAGTTCAAATAAATCTAGCCCTGAGTTTCGTGCAATTCAGGCAGAGATGTCTCCAAAACTTTCTGCTTTTTCGACAAAAATCACGCAAAACGAAAAACTGTTTGCCCGTGTAAAAGCAGTTTACGAATCTGATGAGTTAAACACGCTTACGCCTGAAGAACAGCGTATTGCTTGGATGACATATAACCGTTTTGCCCGCAATGGCGCAACGCTAGATGGTGAAGCGAAGAAACGCTATGCCGAGATTAATCAAGAGCTTGCTACCCTGCATACCAAGTTTTCTAATAACGTACTTGCGGACGAAGAAAATTACGTAACTTACATTACAGAAGACCAGCTCGACGGTCTTCCATCCTCGTTTGTTACTGCAGCGAAAGCGGCGGCTGAATCTCGTGGTGAAGAAGGCAAATATGCCATCACTAACACACGTTCTTCTATGGACCCGTTTTTAACGTATTCAACAAACCGTGACCTGCGCGAGAAAGTATGGCGTACCTATTATAATCGTGGCGACAATGCAGACAGCTTTGATAATAACGAAATTATCAAACGCATTCTGACCTTGCGAGATGAGCGTGTTGAACTGTTAGGTTACGAAAACTATGCTCAATGGCGCTTAGAAGATCGTATGGCAAAAAACCCCGAGAACGCCATGGACCTTATGATGAAAGTATGGCCAGCAGCCATTGCTAGGGTTGAAGAAGAAGTCGCCGATATGCAGGCCATTGCCAACAAAGAAGGCGCAGATATTACGATTGAGCCTTGGGATTACCGCTTCTATGCTGAAAAAGTGCGCCAGGCGAAATATGACTTAGACTCAAATGAAGTAAAACAATATCTACAGCTTGATAAACTTCGTGAGGCTATGTTTTACGTAGCGGGTCGCCTTTTCAATTTTAACTTCACTCCTGTTGAGGAAGGAAAGGTACCAGTATTCCACGAAGACGTAAAAGTGTGGGAAGTCACCGATAAAGACACCGGTGAACACATTGGTTTGTGGTATCTAGACCCCTTCTCTCGTCAAGGTAAGCGCTCGGGCGCATGGGCAACAACCTACCGCTCATACACAACATTCGATGGTAAGAAGACCGTTCTTTCTTCAAACAACTCTAACTTCGTAAAGGGTGCTGAAGGCGAAGCTACACTCATTTCTTTCGATGACGCTGAAACGTACTTCCACGAGTTCGGTCATGCCCTTCACTTCTTATCGGCAGACGTGAAGTATCCATCGTCACACTCTGGCGTTAGAGACTACACAGAGTTTCAGTCGCAACTTCTTGAGCGTTGGTTAACCACAGACGAAGTGATCAATAACTACCTTGTACATCATGAAACTGGTGAGCCTATCCCTGCTGAACTTGTTGAAAAGATCAAGAAAGCATCTACGTTCAACGAAGGCTTCAAAACCACTGAGTATATGGCTTCTGCTATCATGGATCTGAAGTATCATACAACTGACCCAAGCAAGATTGAGCCAGATGCATTTGAAAGCGAAGAGCTGAAGAAAATAGATATGCCTGAGGAAATAGTGATGCGTCACCGTTCTCCACACTTTGGGCATGTTTTCTCGGGCGAAGGTTATGCTGCTGCATATTATGGCTACATGTGGGCAGAAGTGCTGACAGCAGATGCAGCAGAAGCCTTTATGGAAGCGCCGGGCGGTTTCTACGATAAAGAAGTAGGTGAGCGTTTAGTGAAATACTTATTCTCTGTACGCAATGCCATGGATCCAGGTGAGGCCTACCGCAAATTCCGTGGAAGAGACGCTAAAGTTGACGCACTAATGCGCGACAGAGGTTTTCCAATTCCATCAGACAGCGACCAGTAAACAACCTGTTTACAAAGGTCACATTCCGCTTACAAAGCCGCCAAATAGGGCGGCTTTTTTCATTGACCCTATGGTCAATTATGCCGCACAATTACGAGCCTGATATTGTTACCCCTTAAGGTTAACTTTAGCGGACACTGGTCGATATTCTCTATTCGACAGCTTTAAAAAATCTGTGCGGCAAAATAATAAGAATACTGCATAGTGTAATCAGCCAAATAGCGCTGTTTTCATTCGGACGTTGCTATGCCTCAATGCCACGTCACTTTTTCAGCATTAACTTACGTGGTCGAAAGCTATGACTTTCAGTATTAAACAAAAACTCATTATTTCTCTCATTGTTGCTGTGTTAGCAGCATCCATTTTAGTTGGTTCTATTAGCCAATGGATTGCACGGGATCTCGTTAAAGAGAATATGGAAACCTTGCAACTTCCTGCACTCCTTAAACAAATTGGTAACCGGGTTGATAGTGAAGCAAGCGTAATGCTAACGGTAGCTCATGGCATAGCGTCGAACCCAGATATTCTCGCATGGTCGGCTGCGGGTGCCGACAGAAATGGCGAGCAAAGGCTGCTGAGCTATCTCAACAACATAGTGAATTTTAATGACCTCACCGTTGCTTCTTTTGTAGATAGAAACACCTACAAATATTGGAATCAAGACGGCTTTTTACGCACACTAAAAAATGATGAATTTGACGGTTGGTTTTTTGCCTACAAAGACAGCGGTGAGCCTATTTCGCTGAGCTTATATAACGAGCCAGGCGAAGGCTATCGACTGTTTGCCAATTATCAGCAAGTCAACGGTCGCGGTATGTCTGGCGTTGCAAAATCGGTAGACGAGTTACTTACTATCATCAATGCGGTTAAGATTGCACAAACAGGCTTCGTATATTTGGTTGATGGCTCGGGCACTGTGATTGCGCACCCCGATACAAGCTTATTGGGTAAAGCCAAGCTGGCTTCAGTAAGTGATAGCAAAACCGCCTCTACGCTTCTTACTAAGCAAGATTTTGCCATGGCCACTAGCGAGCAAAGCAACGGTAAAATGCTGTTTGCGAGTACCTATGTGAAAAAGGCGGGATGGTATGTCGTTGCTCAGGTACCAGAGAGCGAACTTTACGCTTCGCTAAACGCAGGTAGCCAACAAATTATTATTTGGGCGCTCATTATTGCTGCGGGTTTTGCTGTGATCGGAATTTGGTTAGCAGGAACGCTCACAAAGCCTCTTGAGTCTCTGGCGGATATTTTTCAACAACTAGGTCAAGGCGGCGGTGATTTACGGGCTCGAATTCCTGTGCCCGAGCAAAAAGAAATTGCCAGACTGGTAGAGGGTTTCAATCAGTTTATTGGTCATCTGCATGCCACTATCACTCAAGTCGCTACAACGAGCCAGGCACTTAAAAGCTCCGCTGCAGACGTAACGCAACAATCGCAGCAAACCGAGCTTTCAACCAAGAGCCAGCGAGACCAAACGCTACAAGCAGCAGCGGCTTTAACTCAAATGGGAAGCACAGTAAATGAGGTGGCGCAATCTGCTACCCATGCAGCACAAAATGCAAATCAAGCGAATACTAATTCTGTTGCAGGCCGCCAAATAACCCAAAAGGCCGTTATGGCCATTCAAGGCTTATCAGGGCAGATTCAATCAGTATCTGGTGTTATTCAGTCTCTTGATGAGCATACTGCAGCGATTGGCGGCATTCTTGATACCATTCGAGGGATTTCAGAGCAAACTAATCTACTTGCGCTGAATGCGGCTATTGAGGCTGCGCGAGCCGGTGACCATGGAAGAGGATTTTCGGTGGTAGCGGACGAAGTGAGAACCCTTGCGCAACGTGCAGCACAGGCTACAGACGAAATTCAGGTGAAAATTGATAAATTTCAACAAGACTCCAAGTCTGCTGTAGATCAAATGGAAACCAGTCGCGCTAAGACTGACGACGTTGTATCTGCAACTAACGAAATTGATGCGTTACTGCAAAAAATCACGCATGAGATCTCAACTATCAACGATGTAAACACACAGGTAGCTACTGCGACTGAAGAGCAAGCTGTAGTGGTTGAGGATATTAGTCGCAATATTAATGACATCAGTGCCTCAAGCGAAGAGACATTAAACGCTACACATATTTTGGTAAGCGTTAGCGATAAATTAGATGAGCTTGCAAAAGCGCTCTCGGTAGAGGTTAACCGATTTAAAATATAATACTGCTCTTTTCTCGTGTGAGTCTGGCTTTAACCTGAAAGCCAGACTCACTAATGTGCTTGGTGTGAGCGCTCCTCTAACTGGGCATTATTGCCACCGTTTTGGTATAAAAGAAAAGGTATAAAAGCTGTGTTGTATTATGGGATTTTTTTACAGTTGTTGTACGGTTTGTATAAGTTGCTGCTATCGCTTCTATAAAACCTGGGCTTTTGAAAGTGAAGCAGCACGCCCGTCAGTGGCTTCTTCGCTGAACCAGTAAGCCCCTTCGCTATCTACGCATACCCCTTCAACTTGTTTGTATCCTTCCAGCGGCCAAATATTCAGTACCGCAAATGTGCTAGAGAGTGATGCCATAAACGCTGCGAAATTTCCAAACGGATCTGACTTGTACCCTACAACCACATATTGATTTTTGCTTGCGTCATAATCGACGCCCGTTACTACACCCGGTAACCCTTCTATTGATGCGAAAGGTGTGAGCGTTTGCGCTACTTTTTCCTCATTAACTTGATCATTGATTTGGTAAATATGAGTATTACCAGAGCGCCAACTTTTCGAAAATAAAAGTAATTCACTGCCTTTCTTTAACAAAGCTTCAGCGTCAAAATCATGGGCATAGGGAATATTACTCGCAGGGTTATTATCTGCATATTTTATAACAAGGGTTGTTACATTATTGAAGTCTTGACGACTAACCTTATACACTTCTAGCTGTTCTCGCTGCCCTTTATTGTTGCCAATGTCTGCAACAAATAAGTATTCGTCGTCTGCGGTAATGGCTTCCCAATCATTATTTCTGATCGATAGTGCTAATTCTTCTGTTATCGTCCCATCATAACTCACGCTATACACCACTGGTGCATTTCCAGAATCGTTAATAGACAATATTTGATTGTCGTCGGCACAAGACAACCCGGATGTTTCCGAAAGTGCTTTTGGGAGCGTAATCGTCTTAGTAATATTTAAGGGAGTCGAGGGCACTGGAATCGAGGAGCACGCACTTACAAGTGCGGTTGCAGTAAAAGCGAAGGTTAAACCCAAGATTAATTTCACACGAATTCTCAATGTAGCGTATTCATTCCATTATATGAGGTTATCAGATATTGTTTATCCGTCTTGCAAAAAATCGCAAGTAATGAGGTATTGGTCTAAACATTGTGTGCTAGCGTAACTATAAACAAATATTAATAAAGTAGCAGCACGTAACGCATCGCTACGGAATTAACCGGGTGTAAATAAGGAAATAATCGTGTCTGACCCCTTGCTCTCTCTTGTTTCTGTTGGTTTGCTATCTATTGGTTGCCAATACCTAGCCTATAGAATTCGACTTCCCGCTATTCTCCCCTTGTTAATAGCAGGTATATTAGTGGGGCCAGTTTTTGGCGTACTCGATGCAGACGCATTGTTTGGCGACCTTCTATTCCCAGTAGTCTCGCTGTCTGTTGCTATAATTCTTTTCGAAGGGTCTCTTACACTCAAATTTAAAGACATAGCCGGTCATGGCAATATGGTGCGTAACTTATGCACCGTTGGGGTATTAATTACCGGCGCTATTTCTGCTGCGGTTGCGCACTATAGTTTGGATCTTACTTGGCAGCTTTCGTTTTTGTTTGGCGCTATCGTAACGGTAACTGGGCCCACCGTGATAGTTCCAATGCTAAGAACGGTAAGACCGCATACTAACCTAGCTAACATTCTTCGATGGGAAGGTATAATTATCGATCCGATAGGCGCCCTGCTCGCCGTTTTGGTTTTCGAGTTCATTGTTGCCTCGCAAGAAAATGCAATCTCACAGACGTTTATTGCTTTTGGTAAAACTATCGGCATAGGCTCTGTGCTTGGGCTAGCATCTGGCTATTTCCTTGGGCTATGCGTTCGCAAAGATTGGATCCCACACTACCTTCTCAACACTGCGGTGCTAACAATTATCTTAGGTGTCTTTGCGGCCTCTAACTATGTTGCTCACGAATCTGGGCTATTAGCCGTCACGATTACCGGCATGGTAATGGCAAATATGAAAAATGTGGATGTGGAAGATATTCTTGAATTTAAAGAAACCCTGAGTGTGCTTCTGATATCTGGGTTATTTATTTTGCTAGCCACTCGACTCAACCTTAATTCAGTTGCAGAAGTTGGCTGGGGCTCTGTGATAGTGCTGGCCACCATTATGTTTGTAGCAAGACCCGTGTCTGTTCTTATATCGAGTATTGGAACTGGCTTAAAGCTGAATGAAATAGCGTTACTAAGTTGGATAGCTCCTCGTGGTATTGTTGCCGCAGCAGTGTCGGCGCTTTTTTCCTTGAAGCTTGAAGAGATTGGTTATGAGGGCGCTGGTATCATAGTGCCCATTGTGTTTATGGTTATCATTGCCACTGTGGTTGTGCAAAGTATAACAGCGCGAACGGTAGCAACTCTTCTTAAAGTGCGGGCACCAGCGCCAACGGGATATTTAATATTCGGTGGCAGTAAATTTAATCGAATGCTAGCCGCTGAAATGATCAATCAGAAACTCGACGTAATTGTTACAGATACAAATTGGGATGCCATACGCGAGGCCAGAATGATGGATATCCCTGTGTACTTTGGCAACCCTATGTCAGAGCATGCAGCGCGCCACCTAGATATATCGACTATTGGCACAGTGCTTATTATGTCACCGTACAAGCAGCTTAATCCGCCAATTGCCTACCACTTTGAGCATACGTTGGGAAAAGACAAAGTTTGGGCACTGACTAACAACGAACAATCCACGAGACCTAGCCATCAAGTGAGTGAGCAATATGCAAAAAAACTTACTTTGTTTGATGAAGGCGTAACGTATGGCTATTTAGCCTCTGCTGTGGCTAGGGAGTCAACGATAAAAACAACGCCACTGTCAGAAGAGTTTGATTATGAGCAGTACATTCACAAATACGGCGATAGAGCGACGCCACTTATTGCCATAGATGCTGATAATAAGAGCTTTACTTTTGTTAACGGTAGAGAACTTGAACCTAAGCCGGGATGGCGTCTTATCAGTCTTGTGGAGCCTGAAAGAGTGTCAGTGTCTGAGGAGGCGTCAGCTGAGCAAGGCTAAGCGACAAAGCAGTATATAAAGAAATGTAGTAAGAAAACCTCCTGCCATCGGCAGGAGGTCTCTCCCTGGAAAACGCGTGAAACAGTGCCCATTAGTTTGTGAGCTTTGTTATTTGAGTTTTACCGAAGTCACGTCGTCTACCTTCTTATAGCAAAGGTCGAACCACTTTTAATATTCTTTTTATTTTCATGCGGTTACATAAAATTTAATGTGATTTAAGAGTATGGCGAATCATACAACGTCCCAATTCTGTGCAGGAGCGCACAGTTTCGGGGTTCGATTATTAGCCAAAAGTATAAGATATCAAAGAGTAGGCTGAGTGTTTTACTCACATTATCGTTCAGTAAATCCAGCTATACACTCAATGGTCTTATCAAGCGCCCCACTGTTTTCTTCGAGCACCAAGCCTGCAGCTCTTCCTGCTTTTTTGCAAAGCTGATCTGAAGATAAAAAAGTATTGCACGCCTCGGCAATACTCACTGCATCATGAATAATCGTTAGTGCCCCTCGTTCTACTAAATAGTCGCAGATAACAGGGTTATTATAAACGTTAGGCCCCATTAAAATGGGCAAGGAAAATGCGGCGGGCTCAAGCGCATTATGTCCGCCCTTTTGTGCAATAGAACCTCCAACGAACGCTACTGTAGCCACAGAATAAGCATCATTGAGTTTGCCCATCTCATCAAGTAGCACAACGCTCACGCCCGCGTGCGAGGTTGTCCCGACTGAACTACGAGTAAAAGGTATTTTTTTTGTCGTTAACAACTCTGCTACTTCATCAAAACGCTCTGGGTGTCTGGGCACAATCACCACTTTCAAATTCGGATGCACGTTCCATAATATGGCAGCGGCTTCTAATATTTGAGATTCTTCGGGTGCATGGGTGCTTCCCGCCACCAATACGGGGCCATCATGCTGTTCTAGCTTCATGAACCCTTTGATATTCTGATTTACAGACGCTGCTTGATCGAACTTAATATTATTTGTCAGCGTTAGCTTGTTAGAAGAAAGCCCTAGAGAGAGGTAATTCCGGTAGTCATCTTGCCCTTGAGCACAAACGTGACTGATTTTGAGCAGTAGAGGTTCAAATAGCTTACCTATTTTTTTATATCGAACTGCAGATCTACTTGTCATTCGCGCGTTTATCACGATAACCGGGATGTTTTGCTTCCAACATGTGTGTATTAGATTGGGCCATAACTCAACTTCAGTGATAAGCATAGCCTTTGGTTGTACACGCCGTAACATCAGTAACATGAAGATTGGCAAGTCGAACGGTAAATAGAAATGATTGACCTTTTCGCCGAAGATATCCCGCACTCGAGCAGAGCCTGTAGCGGTTGTAGTGGTCACCGTTATGCTTGTGTTAGGTTCTGCTAAAAGTAATTGCTTTATAACGCAGGACGCCGCTACGACTTCGCCGACTGAGACACAATGAAATAAATAGCCATTCTTTTGACGAGGCGCAGGTACCATACCAAAGCGCTCAAAACGCCCGTGAGAATGGTCCGCACCTTGACTATTTTTCTTTCCCGCGAGTTTGAATAAAACCAGAGGTATGAGTAAAAGAAGAACGAGCGAATACAAATAGCGACATAGTTCATCGATGAGAGTGGGTTTTACACTGTCTCGCTGGTCAGCAGACATAATGTATCCTTGGTCCTTAATACAATGAGAATAGCTAACACGTTATGTGTTAACCATAAGGTATATGGTAGGTGAGTATACTCGTTTAAAGAGTTTCTATCAGCGCCAAAAAACAAAAAAGCCGCTCAAGAGCGGCTTTTTTAGAGACTAAAAAAGAGAACGATTAAACGCCTGCTTTTTCAATAACGTCTACAAGCATCCAAGTTTTGTTCTTAGATAGTGGACGACATTCACGTACTGTTACTACGTCGCCTTTATTGCATACATTACTTTCGTCGTGGGCGTGAAGCTTAGTAGAGCGCTTGATGAACTTCCCATAGATAGGGTGCTTAACAAAACGTTCAACTACAACAGTAATGGTTTTATCCATCTTGTTGCTAACCACACGACCTTGCACTGTACGAATTTTTTGCTCAGTCATTACGCATCAGCCTTTTGAGTCAGAATGGTTTTAACACGCGCGATGTTACGACGTACTTTTTTCAACTGGTCAGTTTTTTCAAGCTGGCCTGTTGAGTGCTGCATGCGCAGGTTGAACTGTTCGCGTAGCAGGTTAATCAACTCTGCGTTCAGCTCTTCTACGCTTTTTTCTTTCAGTTCAGTCGCTTTCATTACATCACCGTCCGAGTTACAAAGGTTGTTTTAAATGGCAGTTTAGCCGCTGCCAATTCAAACGCTTCGCGTGCAAGATTTTCAGGAACACCTTCCATCTCATAAAGAACACGACCAGGCTGAATTTGGCATACCCAGTACTCAACGTTACCTTTACCTTTACCTTGACGCACTTCAAGAGGCTTCTCAGTAATTGGCTTGTCAGGGAAAACTCGAATCCAAATTTTACCTTGACGCTTAACGTGACGAGTCATAGCACGACGCGCTGCTTCGATTTGACGCGCAGTCATACGACCGCGGCCTGTCGCTTTAAGGCCGTAAGTACCAAAGGCTACAGTGCTTCCCGCAGCCATGCCGCGGTTGCGGCCTTTGTGCATCTTACGGAACTTCATGCGTTTTGGTTGTAACATGATTAGCCCTCTCGCTTAGCGTTGCGGCCTTTCTTCTTAGGTTGAGCAGCTGGTTGTTGCTCTTGAGCTGTAGGTAGTCCACCTAGAACCTCACCCTTGAAGATCCATACCTTAACGCCGATGATGCCGTAAGTAGTTGATGCTTCTGAGGTTGCGTAATCGATATCTGCACGGAAAGTGTGCAGAGGAACGCGACCTTCACGATACCATTCAGAACGAGCAATTTCTGCTCCGCCTAAACGGCCGCTAACTTCAACTTTAATACCTTTAGCGCCTAGACGCATTGCATTTTGTACCGCACGCTTCATAGCGCGACGGAACATAACACGACGCTCTAGCTGACTAGAAATGCTGTCAGCGACTAACTGACCATCTAGCTCTGGCTTACGTACTTCAGCGATATTAATCTGAGCTGGCACACCGGCTAGCTTAGACACATAGTTACGCAACTTTTCTACGTCTTCACCTTTCTTACCGATAACCACGCCCGGACGAGCTGTGTGAATAGTCACACGGATGCTCTTAGCAGGACGCTCAATCACGATTTTAGAAAGTGAAGCGTTCTTAAGTTGCTTAGTCAGATACTGACGTACCTGATGATCGTTATACAGGTTGTCCGCATAGTCTGCAGTATTAGCGTACCAGGTAGAAGTCCATGGTTTACTGATACCCAGGCGTATACCTGTAGGATGTACCTTCTGTCCCATTATCTACTCCTAGTTATCCGCTACAACCACAGTGATGTGACTGCTGCGCTTGAAGATGCGATCAGCACGGCCTTTGGCGCGTGTTTTGATTCGCTTCATAGTTGGACCTTCGTCAACAAAGATTTTGGCTACGACAAGCTCGTCGATATCCGCGCCTTCGTTGTGCTCTGCGTTAGCAATCGCAGACTCCAAAACTTTCTTTACTAGTGCTGCGCTTTTCTTCGGGCTGTACGTAAGAACTTCAAGAGCTTTCTCTACGTGTAAACCGCGAACCTGATCCGCAACCAAGCGTGCCTTTTGAGCCGACGTGCGGGCAAAACGGTGTTTAGCTAATGCTTCCATCTTCCTACCCCTTAACGTTTAGCTTTCTTATCCGCGACATGGCCGCGGTAAGTACGCGTTGGCGCAAATTCGCCCAACTTGTGGCCGACCATTTCGTCACTAATAATGACAGGTACATGTTGTCGACCGTTATGGACCGCAATGGTCAACCCAATCATATCTGGGATGATCATGGAACGACGAGACCAAGTCTTAATTGGTTTACGTTCGTTCTTTTCCACTGCAGCCTCTACCTTCTTCAGCAAGTGAAGGTCGATAAATGGACCTTTCTTGAGAGAACGTGGCATGGTGAATCCTCGCTATTACTTGTTACGACGACGTACGATAAGTTTATCGGTACGCTTGTTGCTTCGGGTTTTCTTACCTTTAGTAGGAACACCCCAAGGAGATACTGGATGACGACCACCCGACGTGCGTCCTTCACCACCACCGTGTGGGTGATCAACCGGGTTCATGGCAACACCACGAACGGTAGGACGGATACCACGCCAGCGCGTTGCACCAGCTTTACCCAATGAACGAAGCATGTGTTCTGCATTACCAACTTCACCAATAGTGGCGCGGCAATCAGATAATACTTTACGCATTTCGCCAGAGCGAAGACGTAGAGTAACGTAGTTAGTGTCACGTGCTAAGATCTGAGCGTAAGCGCCAGCAGAGCGTGCGATTTGTGCACCTTTACCAGGCTTCATTTCAATTGCGTGTACAACACTACCAACAGGAATGTTACGCATAGGCAATGTGTTACCAGACTTGATCGGAGCACCCGAACCAGACTGGATTGCATCACCAGCTTTCATACCTTTTGGAGCCAGAATGTAACGACGTTCACCATCTGCGTACAATACTAGAGCAATGTTAGCAGAACGGTTTGGATCGTATTCTAAACGCTCAACTTTGGCTGGAATGCCATCTTTGTTGCGTTTAAAGTCGATCACACGATAGTGTTGCTTATGACCACCACCAATGTGACGAGTTGTAATACGACCATGGTTGTTACGACCGCCAGATTTGCTGTTCTTTTCTAGCAAAGGTGCGTACGGTGCACCTTTGTGCAGGTCAGGGTTAGTAACCTGAACAACGTGACGACGACCGGCAGAAGTTGGCTTAGCTTTCAATAATGGCATTTCTAATCCCCTTCTTACTCAGCGCCACCGACAAAGTCGATGTCCTGACCTTCTTTAAGAACCACGTAGGCCTTTTTCCAGTCGCTGCGTTTACCGAAAGACATACCGTGACGTTTAGTTTTACCTTTAACGTTCACTGTGCGAACACCTTCAACTTCAACTTCAAACAGTTTTTCAACTGCAGCTTTAATTTCGGCTTTATTCGCGTCTTTGGCTACTTTAAATACAACTGTGTTGTTCGCTTCAGCAGCCATTGTAGACTTTTCTGAAACGTGAGGTGCTACTAGCACCTTCAGTAGACGTTCTTCTTTCATGCTAACGCCTCCTCAAGTTGTTTAACCGCATCAGCAGTAATTAGCACTTTTTCGAATGCAATCAAGCTCACTGGGTCAATGCCTGCTACGTCGCGTACGTCAACTTTATATAAGTTACGAGCCGCTAAGAACAAGTTTTCATCTACTTCAGGAGTAACGATAAGAACATCATTTAGTTCATATTCGTTAAGTGCAGAAATAAGTTCTTTTGTCTTAGGTGCTTCAACACCGAACTTTTCAACCACGATCAAACGATCTTGGCGAATTAGTTCTGACAAAATGCTCTTAATCGCACCGCGATACATTTTCTTGTTAACTTTTTGTTCGAAGTCACGAGGCTTAGCTGCGAAAGCACGGCCACCGCCAACCCAAATTGGGCTACGGATTGTACCAGCACGAGCTCGGCCAGTACCTTTTTGACGCCATGGCTTCTTACCGCCACCACGAACTTCAGCGCGAGTTTTCTGCGCTTTTGTACCCTGACGCGCGCCTGCACCGTAAGCTACAACGACTTGGTGTACCAAGGCTTCGTTGAATTCACGTCCAAAGGTCGCTTCGGATACTTCAAGAGCGCTTTGCGCGTCTTTCAATGTTAATTCCATCAGTTCACTCCCCAGACGTTACGCTTTAACAGCTGGCTTGACGATAACGTCATTACCAGTTGCGCCAGGTACGGCACCTTTAACAAGGATAAGGCCGTTCTCTACGTCAACACGTACAACTTCCAAAGACTGCGTAGTCACTTGCTTGTTACCAAGCTGACCAGCCATTTTCTTGCCTTTGAAAACTTTACCTGGTGATTGGTTTTGGCCAATTGAACCAGGAGCACGGTGAGACAAAGAGTTACCGTGAGTCATACGCTGAGAACTAAAGTTCCAACGTTTGATCGCGCCAGCAAAACCTTTACCTTTTGATGTACCAGTGACATCAATCTTTTTGGTATCGTTAAAGATTTCAACAGTGATTTCACCGCCGACTTCAATATCGTTACCTTCGTTATCTTCTAGGCGGAATTCTGCTAGAGTGCGACCAGCTTCAACACCAGCTTTAGCAAAGTGACCTGCTTCGGCTTTGTTGACGCGGTTAGCTTTCTTAGTTCCAGCAGTAACCTGAAGAGCGCGATAACCGTCTGTTTCTTCAGTACGTAACTGAGTAACACGGTTTGGGGTCGCTTCAATAACAGTCACAGGGATTGACGTGCCATCTTCAGTGAAGATGCGAGTCATACCCACTTTACGACCGATTAGACCAATCGCCATTGTTATAACCCTCTCTTGTTAGCCCAGGCTGATTTGAACATCAACACCAGCAGCCAAGTCCAAACGCATCAACGCATCAACTGTTTTATCAGTTGGCTCGATGATGTCTACCAAACGCTTGTGAGTACGAATCTCATATTGGTCACGTGCATCTTTATTTACGTGAGGAGATGTCAATACCGTATAGCGTTCTTTGCGAGTAGGCAGTGGAATTGGACCGCTGACCTGAGCACCAGTACGTTTCGCCGTTTCAACGATTTCAGCCGTAGACTGATCGATCAACTTGTGATCAAACGCTTTCAAACGAATACGAATTCTTTGATTTGGCATCGATTAAGCTCCAATCGAAAGAACAAAAAAATTCACCCCTTCTTTTCTATTTTGTTCAGAAAGAAAGGATGTGCGTAAACCGATGGTTCCCAATTGGAACCCTGTTCTTATTTTTAGCACGCTTGTAATAGCTTGGTCGGTAAAGACAAATCTCTTACGTCGGCAGCCACCCTAAAAGCAGTGTGGTTGCGGCTAAAAAATCAATGCCCTATTCAGGCAGTGGGCGCGAATTATACAGAAGCGTTGAGGTAATGCAACTACTAGATTGCTTTTTGTTCTATATTCAGCGCATAAAATTTGAATTCAGTCAGGTTCCTCAACCCTAATGATTATTTTACGTCTTTGCTATTTTGTTGCTAAGTCATTAGTTTAAAGTTTTATATTCAAAGTAGACTTATTGCCCCACCTGACGTAAATGTATATTGTTGCTGATAACATAGCCAAACGCAGCGCTTGGTGTAATTTACGATCGTCTGCCTAGGTGAGATAAACAGGTAACATTGTTAAACTAAGGTTAAACGTGTCTGTAAGGCTTTTGTGCGCAAGTATTCAAACGCAAACCGTAAAGTCCAGCCGTTTATACCGTTGTTCTTAAAACTGGCTTTGTTGGCTTTGCTTAAGGTCGCGCCCAGGAATTTTTATTAAAGGAATGAGACAAAAGGTCTCACTCCGCAAAGTAGTGGGAATATGGAAGTAGTCAATAATCAACAAACGTTCTCTCAAATCAGGCGTATTCTGAATAATCATTCTTCGCTGCTCGATGCCTATGGTTTGTTAGAGCCTATCATCTTAGAACTGTTTGGTGCTCAGCGCATGAGTATTTTTCAGCGTAGGCGCCAGCACCAAGACTTGGTTGCCCGTTTTAAAACTGGGAAAGAAACACAAGAAATTAAAGTGCCTATCAGTCCAATGTCTATTGCAGGGTACGTTGCACTTTCTCAGAAGCCTGTTGTTATTGACGACCCTTACAACACAACCATGCTTCAAAGTATTCACCCTCGACTCAGGTTTGCTGGCAAATTCGATAAAGACAGTGACTTCAAAACCTTAAATATTCTCTGTGTCCCTATAATGAATGCCGGAGTGCTAATGGGTGTAATCCAGATTATCAATAAGGTAGAAAGTGCCTTCTCCGAAGATGATCTTAAACTGGGTAACGCGCTCGCTTTAATACTGGGTGACAAATTTCGTTTTGAATTAGGGGGCACCAATAACCCATTCGATCTATTAGTTCACAAAAGTCTTATCGATGAAAACACCCTCGAAGAAATAAAGCTTTCGACACCAGATATACGAGCCCTTGTTCAACGTCTTGTTTCTGAGCACCGTATTTCAGAAGAAGAGATTGGTAACTCTTTATCAATTCACTACCAAGTCCCTTTTATTCCCTATTTGCCGGATAAATACCACCGCTTTGAAAATGAAAGTAAGCTCAATGTTTCCTATTTAAAGCGTAACTATGTTGCAGTTATAGCAGATGCTCACGAAAAGCCTATCGTATTGATGGCCGAACCTAACAACGCAGCACTTCTAATGGAAATAGAGAGTGCAATGGGCATTGAGAGTTATGAAATTGCGGTTAGCTTACCTAGCTTAGTCTTGCAATATCTCGGTGAAAACAGCGGGGGCGGCGGCCCTGGCGAGATGAGTGAAATACTGGATGAAATTGGTACCTCTAGCGACGAAAAAGAAGACCAATTTGATGAGTTATCCGATGATGCACCTGCAGTAGTGCGTTTAGTAAGCCGTGTATTGCACGATGCCAAGCGTCTTAATGCCTCAGATATTCACATAGATCCCGAGAAAAATGCGCCTACCCGTGTTCGTATGCGTGTAGACGGTGTGTGTAGAGACATGAACCAAGTTCCTCACTCGCACCATAACGCAGTGATAGCGCGTATAAAGATTATGTCGAATTTAAATATCGCCGAAAAACGTGTTCCGCAAGACGGTAAGCTGGCATTTAGAATGAACGGCCAACTTGTAGAGGTTCGCGTAGCCACTATTCCAACCGTTGCAGGCGAAGGCGTAGTAATGAGGATATTGGCCTCTGGTGGAGCCATGCCCATAGAAAAAATGAACTTGGCTCCCAACAACCGGGCTCGCCTTGAAGATATGATTAAAAAGCCTCACGGCATTCTTCTTGTTGTTGGGCCAACAGGCTCGGGTAAAACCACAACACTACACGCCATACTTGGGTATTTGAACACACCTGAGAAGAAGATATGGACTGCTGAAGATCCCGTAGAGATTACCCAGCCAGGTTTACAGCAAGTTCAAGTGAGCCCCAAAATTGGATTTACCTTTGCCAATGCTCTTCGCGCTTTCTTACGTGCAGACCCCGATATTATTCTTATTGGTGAGATGCGTGATAAAGAGACTGCCCATGCGGGTATTGAGGCTTCACTAACAGGTCACTTAGTATTGTCTACGCTGCATACCAACTCAGCACCTGAAACCATTACTCGTTTACTTGATTTAGGGTTAGACCCAGTTAACTTTTCAGATGCCTGTGTAGGAATACTTGCTCAGCGTCTTATTCGTACATTGTGCGGTAAGTGTAAAGAGAAATACGTAGCGTCTGAAAAGGATATGGCGTTTATTGAACGCCAGTACGGCAAAGAGCACATGCACGAGCTAAACCTATCTGGTATTCCAGAGCTTTATAAAGCGAAAGGGTGCTCAGAGTGCGGCAATACCGGCTATAAAGGTAGAACCGGTGTGCATGAATTACTGGGTATGACACCAGAACTGCGCTCGTTAGTGTATAAAGAGTCAAGTGTAGCTCAAATGAAGAAGCAGGCTACAGACGATGGAATGCGCACCTTGGTTCAAGACGCTATATTCAAAGTGATAAAAGGCGACACTGATTTAGCGCAAGTTCAAATAGTCAGTGGAGATTAAACTACGCTAAAAATAAAACGCCCCTTCGTGATTTATTCACCAAGGGGCGTTTTTAACTCTACTTTATATACCTGACAACTCTACTTACGAAGATATTCTCGAATGACGTAATGTAAGATTCCGCCATTTTCAAAATACGTAAATTCGTTAGACGTATCAATTCTAATATCCATGGTAAATTCTTTTGATTCACCATCGTCAGTGATCATGGTAACGCTCACTTCTTTTTGTCCACGCTCTACGCCACCAATTGAGAATGATTCGTTTCCCTTGATATCAAGCGATGATGCCGAATCTCCCTTTTTAAACTGAAGAGGTAAAATTCCCATACCGATCAGGTTTGAGCGATGTATCCGTTCGTAGCTTTCGGCTAATACGGCTTTCACGCCCATCAAAGAAGGCCCCTTCGCAGCCCAGTCTCTACTTGAGCCTGTTCCATACTCTTTACCGCCTATAACCACGGCTGGTACGCCGTCATCTTTGTATCGCATGGCGGCATGAAATATCGACATGCTGTCACCACTTGGATAGTGAGTGGTTGCACTTCCCTTGGTTCCGGGCGCAAGCTGGTTTTGCAAGCGTACATTGGCAAACGTACCCCGCATCATGACCTCATGATTACCCCTTCGTGATCCGTAAGAATTAAAATCTTTGGGATCGACGCCTTGAGCTTGCAAGTATTCTCCCGCAGGACTGTCTGGTGCAATGGCACCTGCCGGCGAAATATGGTCTGTAGTAATCGAGTCACCTACTTTTACAAGACAACGTGCATTATCAATTGACTGAAGCGCAGCAGGCTCTTTCTCCATTACCTCAAAAAATGGTGGATGTTTGATATAAGTTGAATCAGGCCAGTCGTAAACTGATGTTTCACTTACACTTAACTCGTTCCATTCACCGTTGCCTTTAAACACGTCAGCATACTTTTCTTTAAATAGCGCACCGGTCAC
The DNA here is from genome assembly GCF_010500915.1 of Alteromonas hispanica. Classification (GTDB taxonomy): domain Bacteria; phylum Pseudomonadota; class Gammaproteobacteria; order Enterobacterales; family Alteromonadaceae; genus Alteromonas; species Alteromonas hispanica. The sequence continues at coordinate 5,068 of NZ_JAAAWP010000011.1, read as the reverse complement.
ATTTTCGGAAATATACTTTTGAATCTCTTCCTCTGAAGGCCAAAGATCTTTTAAGTAAACTGGCTCGCCGTCTTTTGACATGCCTAATGGCTCTTTAGAAATATCCGCATTCATGTTGCCTGCGAGTGCGTAAGCCACTACCAAAGGAGGCGATGCTAAATAGTTTGCGGCGACATCGGGATGAATTCGCCCTTCAAAATTACGATTACCTGAAAGTACCGACGTTACCGTAAGTTTCGCTTTTCTTATCGCGTCGGTAATGGGGTCTGGAAGCGGCCCCGAATTACCAATACAGGTAGTACAACCATAGCCCACCAAATTGAAACCTAAGGCTTCAAGCGGCTTCATTAAATTAGCATCTTCGAGATACTGGGTGACTACTTGCGAACCTGGTGCTAACGAGGTTTTCACCCACGGTTTGCTGGTTAAGCCCTTTTCAACCGCCTTTTGCGCAAGCAGTCCTGCAGCAACAAGCACAGATGGGTTAGAGGTGTTAGTACAGCTAGTAATAGCAGCAATAACTATTGCACCATCTTCTAAATTGAATTTGTTGTCTCTAAAGTTAACGAATGAGTCGTGCGCTTCGTCAACATCGCTACCACCGACTAGACCGCCTTCAGCGACGAACTCTGTTTCTTCATCCAGCACTTTTACGTCTATTTGAGAACGATGCCATTCATTGAATGCTTCTGCGGCTTTATCTAGAGCAATTCTATCTTGCGGACGTTTAGGGCCGGCAATAGAGGGAACCACGTCGTTTAAATTTAGTTCAAGCGTCTCGTGGTATTCAGCATCCTTCGAATGATCGTCATGCCATAAGTTGCTGTATTTAGCGTACTTCTCTACCAGCTCTATTTGCGCTTCGTCACGACCCGTTAAACGTAAATAGTCTAGCGCGACGTCATCTATAGGGAAGATACCGCATGTGGCGCCGTATTCTGGTGCCATATTAGCAATGGTAGCTCTATCTGCAGTGGTAAGATATTTTAAGCCTGGCCCAAAAAATTCGACGAACTTTCCTACTACACCATGGGCTCTAAGCTGTTGGGTAATAGTGAGTACCATGTCTGTTGCGGTAACGCCAGCGGGTAGCCTACCGTCTAGCTTAAAGCCTACCACGTTAGGAAGTAGCATGGTGACAGGCTGACCAAGCATAGCCGCCTCAGCCTCAATTCCGCCAACACCCCATCCCAATACCCCTAAGCCATTTATCATTGTGGTATGCGAATCTGTACCAACAAGCGTATCTGGGTAGACAAAGTTTCCGTCTTCAGTCTCTTTGATAAACGCACAGCGCGCTAAGTATTCAAGGTTAACTTGGTGAACAATACCGCGACCGGGAGGAACCACTTTAAAGTTATCGAAGCTAGACTGTCCCCATTTTAAAAACTGGTAACGCTCTCTATTTCTTTCAATTTCAATGTCTGTGTTTTTCTGTAAGGCATTCTCTTCGGCGAAATGATCAACCATTACAGAATGATCGATAACCAGCTCTACAGGGTTGAGTGGGTTGATAGCTTGCGCATCTCCACCAAGACGGTCAACAGCGTCACGCATTGCAGCCAAATCGACAATGGCTGGAACACCTGTAAAATCTTGTAAAATAACGCGGGCTGGAACGAAAGAGACTTCAAGCTCTTCATTATTCGAGGTGTCCCATTTGGCTACGTGCTCTATATCTTCACTAGAGACGAATTCTTTATCTTCGTGACGAACGAGGTTTTCTAAAAGTACCTTAATACAAAACGGAAGGCGATCTAGGGGATATTTTTCGTTTATACGATCGAGGTTAATAGCCTTGAAAGTTTTACCCTTTACTTCAAGGTCTGAAAAAGACTTATAAGTCATATGGTCACTATCCTTTTTTGCCTGTTCGAAATTTATATTATTCGCTGAACGAAAGGACTGTAGGAAAGACCTATAGTGCAGCGTATACACCTAAACGTTCAGCTGCTATGTTCTTATACGGAAAATACATGAAAAAAAGTTCATGTAACTGCTAAGTTTTTGTCCGCTTAGCTAACACACACCGCTTCGAAAGCGTGTACTCATTCTTTATTTTTGAATTTAAACCAAAACATCATTACCTTTTAACGATATGAGTACCCAAATATGCTTAAAACACCTGCGTTAACTCAACGCGCTATATATAGAGTTTAGCCAATGCACACACTTATTCAAAAATATGGGTTAATGCCACATCCTGAGGGTGGTTATTACAAGCAAATATATCGCTCTTCAGACATTACAGCTTCGCACGTTCATGGCAAAAGCAGACCTGCACTAACACACATCTACTTCTTACTTTTAGAAGGGCAAGTGAGTCGGTTTCATCGTGTGTTGCACGACGAAGTATGGAATCATTATGAAGGCGCACCATTGCAATTAATTCAGTTTGAAACTGACACACTTGCACAAAACGGGCTTTCAAAAAAAACCATAGGCAACTCAGAAAATGGCTATGTACACATTGTACCGGCGGGCCATTATCAAGCTGCTTATAGCACCGGAGATTACAGCTTAGTAGGTTGTACCGTAGCACCAGGTTTTGACTTTGAAGACTTCAGCTTTATTGAAGACCCTTCCACAGTTAAATGGCTAAACGAGCATCATTCAGGTATGAGTAAATTTATATAGGCTCAAAGTGACGAAGCTGATGGTACAAAGGTTGGTCTTTCCTTTGATTTTATGGGGGTTAGCGCTGGATTTTTTGTTACGTATCAAGGATGATAATATACAACTTCAATATACGTCTGCACGTCTATTCTAAAACAGACGGGCAGGCATTTTTACTCAACCCCGCAGGTAACCCAACTATGTATAAATTGGTACTTATTCGTCACGGAGAGAGTCAGTGGAACTTGGAAAATCGTTTCACTGGTTGGCATGACGTTGATTTGACTGATACTGGCGTAGCACAAGCAAAGAACGCTGGTAAAATGTTAAAAGACGCAGGATTTGAATTTGATCAGGCTTACACGTCTGTATTACTTCGCGCTATTAAAACACTTAATATTGCGCTTGAAGAAATGGGACAGCACTACCTACCCGTTGAGCGTCACTGGCGTTTAAATGAGCGTCACTATGGCGCACTTACTGGCCTAGATAAGGCAGAAACTGCTGCCAAGCATGGTGAAGAGCAAGTTAAAGTATGGCGTCGTAGTTTCGATATTCCACCGCCAGCAGTAGAAACTGAAAGTGAGCATTTTCCTGGTCACGATCGTCGCTATAATAATGTTGATGCTGACATTCTACCTCGCGGTGAGAGTCTTAAGCTTACCATAGAGCGCGTACTGCCATACTGGCACGACGTAATTCGTCCGCAAATCCAAGACGGAAAACGCATCATCATCGCTGCTCACGGAAATAGTTTACGAGCACTCGTAAAATACCTAGACGGCATGTCTGATGAAGAGGTACTCGGCCTGAATATACCAACGGGCGTGCCTTTGGTTTACGAACTTGATGAGAATCTAAAACCTATTTCAAAAGACTACTTAGGAGATCCAGAAGCAATTAAAGCAATGATGGATGCCGTGGCGAAACAAGGTAAAGCTAAGTAATAGAGTTACTCACCGGTTTTGAATCGATGTAAAAAGACCCTTTCTAATTCATAGTAATCAGTAAGGGTCTTTTTTCTGTTAGTCATATTCTAAATAAACAAACACACGCTGGAGGAGTTTTAGAAACTACTTTTCCTTTAGCAAGGCTTCCAACAAACCTTCAATGCGCTTGACGCTATCTATAAGAACTGACATTTCAGATTGCTTATCTTCAGACTGGCCGCTGGTAGAAGTTCCTATCACCGATATCGCATCTTTTTGCGATAGTATTGTTTCCCGAAAATTAGCGGCGTCATCAATACCAAGAAGGGAAACGAGCGCGCCTTGAGCCGACTGTCCAGCCGTTTCAAATGACAGCCTGTAAAGGTTAAAAACACGCATTAAGGGCCCTTGAACCATAGCTACATCTGTAATCTTTTCCAAGGGTATAGACTTTTCTTCTTTATGAAATATCCCTCTTTTAACAACAAGCTTGCGTTCTGTGATCGTTGCCGACATTGCAGCCAACGTTCTATTGCTTATCACTAAAAATAAAGGGATTGATATAATAAGAAAGGGTATGCCAATCACTATTAATGTCGAAAACAACAAAAGGCTTACAAGCCAATAACGCTTCACCGCTGGATTAAATGTGGCTTCTAAAATAATTCGCTCTGCCATCGAACAGTCACTTATTAGTTATTCATGTATTAGCGCTCTAATATAGTGAATAAACAAAGCAAGAACCAGATAAAAAGGGTCAGATCCGCATTAGCACACTTGCCTGTTAGGAGGTAGGCTCTAGCTTGGGATAGCATCACTTTCAGTCTCAAAAAAGTATCGGCTGGCTGGCTGCTTAATGTGGATCTGACCCCGTTTATGATTTTTGGATGCTAGAAAGCAAAAAACCCGCCGTTAGGCGGGTTTTTCTTAATGGGACCTGGCAGTGTCCTACTCTCACATGGGGAGACCCCACACTACCATCGGCGCTAATACGTTTCACTTCTGAGTTCGGAATGGAGTCAGGTGGTACCGTATCGCTATGGCTGCCAGGAAAAAGCTGGATAACAATTTAGGAAAGTTTGATATTAATTCAATCAGTGAGTAACTTACTTTTTACTCTACTTGTGGTGCAAAATCATGATTGCTTTTTATCATGACTTTTGCGCAAGGAGGACCAACAGTACATACAGTTGTTTGTCACATCCTATCGATTTGCTTATCAATTTGCTTACAACGCCAACTTCTTACCGAAGCCTTTTAGGCGTTGTATGGTTAAGCCTCTCGGGCAATTAGTACAGGTTAGCTTAACGCCTTACAACGCTTCCACACCCTGCCTATCAACGTCATCGTCTATAACAACCCTTCCAGACCTTAAAGGTCAGGGATGACTCATCTTTGGGCCGGCTTCCCGCTTAGATGCTTTCAGCGGTTATCCGTTCCGAACGTAGCTACCGGGCAATGCCATTGGCATGACAACCCGAACACCAGCGGTTCGTCCACTCCGGTCCTCTCGTACTAGGAGC
>NZ_JAAAWP010000010.1 GCF_010500915.1 Alteromonas hispanica | reverse complement strand
GGGCATTCATGGCGTTTAACCTTCATTTGTTTTTGGCGAAAGATCTGATCACCAAACGTCATGAATGTTCCCTTTATTTTTTATCTTACTGAATTTTAGTCATTATTTGTGGGGATACCTCAGGTTCAAATCCACATTACTGGCTTAGTTTCATCCCATTGATTCTGCCCTTATACCATTCTAAATTAATATAATGGTCGTCATGGCTGCCCCAGTCACCAGAACACACATTTATTATTCGCTTAATGTCATCTAGGAAATTGTTCCAATTATTAGTACAGGTATCCACGATTTCGTCATTCTTTTCAAATTTCTGTTTTGAAAGTTAATATTGACTCAGCCTTTGTCATAGCTGGTCTTCCGGGTGTTAAATGGCGGATTGGTGTTATTCAATCTGCTTTATGATTTTCGAGTTTCATCATATTTGAATTTAAATATAGGCTTGTAAAATTGACAACGTTTTATGTTTACATAATGCTTAGATTTATTAATGAAAGGAAAATCGCAATGACGATAAGAAGAAAAATCACACTATTAGTTACGCTTATTTTATCATTTAGCGTTTATTCAAAAAGCGACAGCGATGAAAAGCAACCCCTGCCAAAAGCATCTAGAGCACAGATCTCTGACTGGATAGCTCAACATGCGGTCGCTTGGGATGAGGATAAAAAATTAGTCATAACAGGAGAGGATTGCCGACTACAAATCAACCGAGACAATACTAGTTCTATAATGAATTTGTCGGGTATATTGTTTCCCGTTGAGATAATAGCCAAACCGAACAGCAAGCACGCTTATGTCCGGGTGCGGTTTAAAGACCGTTATTCTGGTGATTACGGAATGCAAAAAGCGTGTAACGCGCAAAATGATTTTTGTGAGAAAAATATTGGGAAGTGGTCCCCTATATCTTATTTTGACTTTAAGGTAAGTGATGTGGTCAATTACATTGGTATGGATCGTGACCTTAATCACTCAAAGTCTCGGCAACTCGCTAGAGCGATTACGCATTATGCAAAATTATGTAATGCGACGGATTATGAATTTACTTTTTAAATAATAGAGATCTCAACAATGAAATTTTTATATTGTCTGCTCTTATTGGCCACCGTGTCTGGATGCACTACAACAAAGGTTCAAAACGTTCGTTTTGAAAAGGGCCAGTTGCTAAAACATGAATTGAGTGAGCCTGTTTTTGTCTCCAATGAATACAAGCTATCTCTGAGCGATAATTACGTCGATTTAAAAAAGGTTGATATCTACACGGCGAAAGAAATTAAAATTTACGAAAAGGTTCAAAGCACCAACTTAAAAAGAGAGGGTAGTACCGTCACCGACAGTCCCTTCATGGCGATAATTGGTACACCAGGAGCTATTCTTGCTGATATTTTCACTCTCGGAACGGTTGGGTTCACTTCTGATATGTGGGTTAAAGATACCCATGAATGGGAAACGGTAAAGAAAAAGTTAGAAGATGATTATATCGTTGACGAGAGGGCAATCAAGTCATCAAAGGTTTTCCCAGTTAATTCTTCTAGTGTGTCACTCTATATAAATGATAAATACGTTAGATCTATTAACACTGATGCAAGCGGTATAGCACGTTATGACTTCGCGGAGATTTTAAATGCTTCAAATACACACCCCAAACAGTTTATTACTGACAAAGGTGTAAAATTGGAAGCTAGGTTTGAAAACGCAACGGTCTACAGAACGATACCTAATACGAGCATTCCAGAAGCGTATTTTGTTAAGCAATTTAATGTGAGACGGGGAGAGTTAGAGGAACGAAAAGGGCGTTTTGAGAATTGCTCGTTTATTGCAAATAGTAAAAGGGAGTTTTTTGAGTGTTTCTATCAAAAATAATGACAGATACCGTTTTCGACTGGGCCTTTTTTGACCCCATTTATCTCTAAGACTATCTTCGTATAGTTTTTTTCTGAGTTTTCTTCTATTTTGTTTATATTGTCAGGCTAAATAGTGATTGGGTATGTTAATTGTTGTTCCAGCGTTAGTGTCGGCGGTAGCTGTTGTTGCGAGTTTTTTCATTACAAATTCAATCTATATAACTGTCGTTATTGCTTTCTTAGCTACCTTGATGGCAAGTTATTTTCTGTCTAATCTCGACTCAAAATCCGAGTCCTCGAATGAAGCGCATCCAGCTGGCTCTGGGTATCTTGATAGAAACGCATCAAATGGTAACGAAATAAGTGCCGCGTCAAGCAAAATTGCTATAGGCGGCGCGTCAGTCTCTTTCTTTCTCGATAAGTTATCATCAGCGTTTCGCGATCAGGTAAGCAGTATAAGTGAAATGAGCGGAAGACTTCAGAACTTAGAGTCTGGAAGCGCTTCACTTAAAGAGCTTACCAGCCAAGCAGGTGACGCGGTTTCCCTCTCTGACGAGAAGACTCAGCGTGGAAGTAGAAGACTTAAGAAAGCATTAGAACATCAAGAGTTACTTCGTGAACAGATTACTATTTCCTCTCAAACGCTCGTTGAGCTCAAAAGCAGAGCAGAGGGCATCAGCAATATTACTAACACTATTAATCAATTAGCTGACCAAACTAATATGCTTGCACTTAATGCTGCTATAGAGGCGGCTAGGGCTGGTGATCAAGGGCGAGGTTTTGCGGTAGTTGCTGATGAAGTGCGAGAGTTGGCTAAGAAGACGACAGAGGCAACATCTGGTATAGAGCATGTTTTACAAGACGTGAACCAGAGTAGTAAGCAAGCTGTTGAGACTATGAGTAAGGTATCAGAGTCGGGCGAAAGCATGAGCGAACTACTCGTTGAAAGTGAAACATTAATTGCAGAATCAAGCTTGCTTTCTTCTGAGGCAAGAACAGCAATGCTGGCGATGCAAGAAAATGTGTCGAATCTTGCTCAGGATAGTGGCGGTATTGGTGTTTCTATTGAATCATTACAGAACGCTACGAGTAGCCTGGAACATGATTTATCCGAGGTTTCCGAGCAGGCCTTGGCGTTAAGTACTCAGGCCGAAGACATTTTTAGGTTGTTAGAGTCGCTTGATATTGATGATGAGAATAGCCGAGTTCGGGATATCGCTATTAATACTTCAAAGCAAATAGGCAGGCGCTTTGAAAAAGCGATTAGCGATGGAGCAATTAGCGAGAGAGAGCTGTTCGATTTCACCTACACCCCTGTGCCCAATACAAACCCTGAGAAACACACTACAGCGTTTGATAGCTTCACAGACAAAGTACTACCCGAGATTCAAGAGCCAATATTAGATAATAATGACTTTATCATCTATGCCGGGGCTGTAGACGTGAACGGTTACTTCCCAACACATAACATTAAGTTCAGTCAGCCGCTCACTGGTAATTACGATACCGATTTGGCCAATAATAGAACGAAAAGGATCTTTAGCGATAAAACTGGCAGTAGGTGCGGAAGCAATACTGAGTCTTTCCTCCTGCAAACTTATAAAAGGGACACGGGGGAGATAATGCACGACTTATCTGCGCCTATTTATGTAAATGGCAAACATTGGGGCGGCTTTAGAATTGGCTATAAAGCGAAGTAATGCTCTGAATACGATTCAATTCCATGCGTCCTCAGAGTCGTTTGCAGGAAGCCAGCGGTGTTATCGTTGGCTGATTTATATTTAATAAGGCGTATTTCGGCCTTATTACCCTTTTATTTATATGACCATTAACCTACCATAACGCTCATCCTAGAGCGCAATGTAAATACGGTATGCCATCTCTCAAGCCCTACAGTACCTTCGGTCTTTCTACATCCTGCAACACAGTAGTCAGTTTCTCATCAGCAAATGAATTTATAGACGCTTATCGAAAATTCCCTGTTAGCTATATTGTAGGCGGGGGAAGCAACTCTATTTTTCTCGATGATTTTGACGGCGCTCTACTTGTCAATAATATCAAAGGCATTAGTCATTTCGATACCGACTCGCATCACTACATAAGCGCAGGCGCTGGTGAGAACTGGCAAGCGCTGGTTGAGCTGTGCATGCAGAATGGTTGGTATGGCTTCGAAAATTTGGCTTTAATTCCAGGATCTGTGGGTGCTGCGCCTATACAAAATATAGGGGCATATGGGGTAGAAATTAACCGATTTATCGAGTCTGTTATTGTGACTATGATTGACACTGCAGAACAGGTGCGATTAACACCTTCCGACTGCCAGTTTGGCTATAGAGACAGCATATTTAAGCATCAGTTAGCCGGCAAGGCACTTATTACACAGGTGAATTTTGCGCTACCCAAAGATTATCAATTAGTGACTTCTTATGGCGAACTAGCAGTGCTTATATCGCCAACTGCACTTGATATATACAATAAAGTCATCGAGGTAAGAAAAAATAAATTGCCCGACCCAGAAGTACTGGGCAATGCGGGAAGTTTTTTTAAAAATCCAGTTGTGAGTAGCACGCAATTTGCCAAGCTAAAGTCCACTTACACCGACATCCCTGGTTACACAGTAAGCGAAAACGAAACAAAAGTGCCTGCTGCTTGGCTGATAGACTGTATTGGTTTTAAAGGAAAGTCTTACAATGATGTTCGATGTCACCCCACACAGCCTTTGGTACTGACAAATTTAGGTAATGCTTCTGGTGATGACGTGCGTTATATGGCTACTGAAATTATAAATAATGTTAGAAAAACCTTCGATATTGATCTTGAGCCAGAGGTGCGGCTCATTGGAAAACGAGGCTTGGAGGCATTGTAGAACCAACATAGTGTATTGGCTTTTTATAGCAAACGTCGTTTAATGCTAAATGCTGTTACCCACTAGTCATTTATTTTGGAAATAATGCAATAGTGACTGTCAGCGCAGGACCAAAAAAGCGCGGGACCAAAAAAGCACAGTAAAAGTAACGACATTGCAATCATGCGAGAGTTATAAAGGATTGTTCAAATAATGAGACAGGCATCTAAAGTAATAAGAAAACACATTTTAGCCTTATTGTCTGACGGCCACTTTCACTCAGGTGAGACTATTGCTCAACAGGTGGGACTGTCTCGAACTGCCGTGGCGGGCCATATTTCCCAGTTATCCGATTGGGGATTAGATGTATTTAAAGTAAAAGGTAAGGGATACCGTCTTGATCGAGGCTTTGAGATGTTAAGCGCTGACAGCATAAAGAAATACTTAGGCAACACAAAGCGAGCAATGATAGACGTGGAGTCTGTCCTACCCTCTACCAACACCGAGATGAAGAAGCGTATTGCGAATAATCGCGAAGAACTTGCCGATGGCGACGCTATTTTTGCAGAAATTCAAACTGCCGGCAGAGGAAGGCACGGCAGAACCTGGTTGGCGCCGGTAGGAGGGAGCTTAACGTTTTCTATGTATTGGTCGTTTCCCGATGGGTATCAAAGTATGGCTGGCCTGTCTTTATTGGTGGGGTTAGCAGTATGCGATGCCCTTAAAGAGTTCGGTGTTAATGATGCCGAATTAAAGTGGCCAAACGATATCTACCTTCAGGGTAAAAAGTTGGCGGGTGTACTTATTGAAGTAGAGGGGCAGATAGGGGCGACAGCACATTGTGTTATTGGTATCGGTCTTAATGTTTGTGTGCCAGATAATCAGTATGACGTGGGGCAGCCGCACAGCGATTTAGCATCTTTTTTAGGAAAGGTACCAGATAGAAATGAATTAGCGGCGCAGATTATTAAGTCTCTATGGTCGTATTTACCTAAATTTACTCAACAAGGCTTTGGTCCTTTTGTACCTCATTGGGAGGCACTAGATTTGTACGGTGACAGGCGAATTGTGCTGCAAATGGGAGAAAAGCGTTTTTCCGGTATCGACAGAGGCGTAGACGCGAGTGGTGCGCTGTTGGTTGAAACGCAAGACGGAATAACACGCTTTCACGGTGGTGAGGTAAGTCTTCGTGGTAACTGAAACATCGGTGTTATTGGTTGATGTAGGAAACACGCTTATAAAATATGCGTTACTGAGTAATGTGCATGAAGAGCCAAAAGCCAGTGATTCTCTAGAAAATTTATTTTCTTTTGTCGATGTTCAAAAAAATATTACCCATCTTTATATCGCATCAGTAAGAAATCAGGACATGGTTGATGAAATTTCAACCATGTGTGCAGCGAGAAATATTACATTCGTAGAAAAGCAGACAGAAAAAGAGGCCTTTGGAATAAAAAATAGTTACGCCAATGTACAAAAAATGGGCGTAGATAGATGGCTTGCCATGATTTGTGCAGCCGAAAAAACAAAAAAAGCATTTTTTGTTATGGATGTTGGCACAGCAATTACCGTTGATTTTGTTGTTAATGGTCAACATTTAGGCGGTTGGATAGTGCCTGGCTTTAACGTTATGAGAGATGCTTTAGTTGCTTCAACGAAAAAAGTATTCGCAAATGATGAAATTCCGACCAGCTTTGGGGTGGGGACAGACACCGAAGAATGCGTAGCAACGGGGTGTCACGCAGCGGTTTATGGTGTTTATTTGAGCGCCGTTGATTACATATCAAGCAAACAAACCGAATTTGACATTATTTTAGGGGGGGGAGACAAAAAAGTGTTTGCATTCTTAGAATCCGCTGTTAACATTCGTCCCGCTCATTTGGTGGTGCAAGGTCTTGCCCGATACGCCAGAAAAGAACTTGGTGATTTTCTAGCGTAACCTTCTGATAGATTGAGAAATCGGTCAGAAAGAAAAATGAAAATTTTTCAAAAAGACACTTGCACTGAGTAAGTCATTACTCTAGAATGCGCACCCACTTGATGTAGTGCCGACTTAGCTCAGTTGGTAGAGCAACTGACTTGTAATCAGTAGGTCGCCAGTTCGATTCCGGCAGTCGGCACCATCAATTCTGGAGGGGTACCCAAGCGGTCAACGGGAGCAGACTGTAAATCTGCCGGCTCAGCCTTCGCAGGTTCGAATCCTGCCCCCTCCACCACTTTCTTTATGAGGTGGCCAGAGAATTAAGATTTGCGGGCATCGTATAATGGCTATTACCTCAGCCTTCCAAGCTGATGATGTGGGTTCGATTCCCACTGCCCGCTCCAAATCAGTGCTGATATAGCTCAGTTGGTAGAGCGCACCCTTGGTAAGGGTGAGGTCGGCAGTTCAAATCTGCCTATCAGCACCAGTTTTCTCCCCAGCTCATGTTGTAAAAATTCAAAATTTTTTTAATGTAACTTTGCTGGGATAATAGAAATGGCAAAAGAAAAGTTTGAACGTACGAAACCCCATGTAAACGTGGGTACAATCGGCCACGTTGACCACGGTAAAACCACGCTAACTGCAGCTATCACTACTGTTCTTTCAAAGACATACGGTGGTTCAGCTCAAGCATTCGATCAAATCGATAACGCGCCTGAAGAAAAAGCACGTGGTATCACTATCTCTACGTCACACGTAGAATACGATACTCCATCACGTCACTACGCGCACGTTGACTGCCCAGGACACGCTGATTACGTTAAAAACATGATCACTGGTGCTGCTCAGATGGACGGTGCAATCCTAGTAGTTGCTGCGACAGATGGCCCAATGCCTCAAACTCGTGAGCACATCCTACTTGGTCGTCAGGTTGGTATTCCTCACATCATCGTGTTCATGAACAAATGTGACATGGTTGATGACGAAGAGCTTCTTGAGCTAGTAGAAATGGAAGTTCGTGAACTTCTTAGCGAATATGAATTCCCAGGCGATGACCTTCCAGTTATCCAAGGTTCTGCACTTAAAGCGCTTGAAGGCGATGCAGAGTGGGAAAAGAAAATCATCGAACTAGGTGAAGCTCTTGATTCATACATCCCAGAGCCAGAGCGTGCAATCGATAAGCCGTTCATTCTTCCAATCGAAGACGTATTCTCAATCTCAGGTCGTGGTACTGTTGTAACAGGCCGTGTTGAGCAAGGTATCGTTAAAGTAGGTGAAGAAGTAGAAATCGTTGGTATCAAAGATACAACTAAGACGACTTGTACTGGTGTTGAAATGTTCCGTAAGCTTCTAGACGAAGGTCGTGCTGGTGAGAACGTTGGTGTACTACTACGTGGTACTAAGCGTGATGACGTAGAGCGTGGACAAGTACTAGCGAAGCCTGGTTCAATCAACCCACACACTAAGTTCGAAGCAGAAGTATACGTATTGTCTAAAGACGAAGGTGGCCGTCATACTCCATTCTTCAAAGGCTATCGTCCACAGTTCTACTTCCGTACAACTGATGTAACTGGTGCTGTAGAGCTTCCAGAAGGCGTAGAAATGGTAATGCCTGGTGACAACCTTAAATTCAAAGTTGAGCTAATTGCTCCGATTGCGATGGACGAAGGTCTACGTTTCGCAATCCGTGAAGGTGGTCGTACAGTAGGTGCTGGTGTTGTAGCGAAGATCCTAGACTAATCTAGACTTTGCAAACACTGCACAAAAAAGCGCACTTAGGTGCGCTTTTTTTATGCCTGTAAAAAATCTACTATTGAGACAGGCATGTTAATACTACTGATGTACCCCTCAATAGCTCTTAAAGCGGACGCAGCTCTTTGTATCTCTTAAGCTTTTCCTAAAAGCTCCGGTCACTAATAAGACAGTCATATTAGGATCTCGCGGCCGCTAGTAAGACTGTCACATTAGGATTTCAGTAGGAACTCATAGGCACTGACTACATCTACGCTTTGTAAGTTTGTGAACGAAGGTTTTTTGGCGGATCTGAAGCTACATTGAATAAGTGATAGCGTAAAATAGCTGGTAGTGGCACTTGGGGGCTGTGTAGGGGCTATATAGCAGTTCAAAGCTCTCAGTGAGCAAGCACTCTTAAGAAGTAACGATAGGTTTATCCAAGTAAGCGCATAGCGCTTTTTCGTCCATGAACTCGCTGTTGATGTTGGTTGTGGGCGTACTGTTCAAGGTGAACCACTTTCCCCGCAGCATGCTTGAAACAGTGTTCAAACTGGGTAGTTAACGTCAGCCATTTTTCATTCTCGATACCAAGACGCGCTTGAATGTGTGGCGTATTGCTCTCTACTTTGCCGTGTTTAGCTGGATGAATATATCGACTTGTTGTATCCACAAGCTGAAGGTAATCGCTAAGAGTGAAAGGTAAGCCACTTTGCATATCTCGCTGTGGGTTACCAGCAAAAGGCATAAGTCGTTTCGGTGTTTTACCCACCCTCGCAGCACGAATTCGGTATTGAATACTGGTATGGTTTGAGGCTTCAGGCGTTTTCGCCACATTAGCGCGTACCGGGTTTAAATCGACGTAGGCCATACAGGCAGCTAGTGCAGACTCATCCAGTAGCGCCTGGGATTTAAATCTTCCCTCCCAAAAATGTCCTGTACATTCATCCTCTTTATTGGCCGCGCGAGCTATGTACTCATTGAGTGCGCGCATAAACCAACTGATATCATAAAGTCGTGCTCGCCACACGCCTGCCGTATTTTCCACGGTGTCTATCTGTGACTCGCTGAGGCCTTTTCGTGTCATGGGCGAGGCATATTGCTGCGTTAACAAGGTTCCTCTGTACAGCGAATGCCAGCGATCAATAACCTCTTCTGTCGAGAGCGCTATCGCTTTCTCTTTATTCACATGCAGAACGATATGGGTATGGTTACTCATTACCGCGTAAGCACAAACTTCTATCGCAAATACATCACTTAACGCATGAATGCGGTCTTCAACCCACTTGCGGCGGTGTTCGAAGCTTTTTCCGTGCTCTGTTCCACATAAGAATGCGCGGCGAACACAACGAGATACGCAGTGATAATACGGTGTATCTGATAAGCTAATTTGAGACTTTCGGGCTTTAGGCATCGAGCTATTCTGACGTTTAATTGTGCTGATACCAGTTTGGAGTGCTACATCACCTAAAGAAAGTGTATTGAAGTACAGTTTTGTGGGGCTTAGGCTAATAGCGGCTTAGTCGTGACTGTCTTGATAGCGGTCTAGCCATACCTGTCTTGGTAGTGACAGAAATGATCGAGCATTGAAAACATGCCTGTCTCAATAGATAGTCGGAGGACTGTCTACCTAAGTGACTAATTCAATGACAAGTACAAAAAGTACAAGTGTCTGTCTCAACAGGGCAAGTAAAATTGCCTGTCCCAATAAGAAGAAGAGTACGAACTTTTGGCGATAGATGACATTCACCTATCTCCTCAAGGGTATATAAGCGTTTGCTTAGGTATTGTTTATAAAAGCTTTTTCTGGCGTTTTAATGCTCTTTTAGATTGACTATGTTACACACTCTACTATTCTCTTTATTATTGAAAAAAAGCCTTCATTTTTCTACTGTAGGTACAAATGAAAGAATCTTCTGCCTGGTTAAAGATATTATCGAGTCGGCGGCTGGGCGCAAAAGGACGTTATGTTTACCCACAATGCTGTATTTGAGGAAGCCGAGTTTAGCCGGCTAGTTAGGGCCAATAAGCAAGTATTTGTCGATGAATTGCTTGAATATAATGCATCGCTAAAAGCTGACTTTTTGTTGCTTGGTGTCCGAAACGAAAATAGTGTTTCTGTGTTAGTTGGAATTCAACAGCAAACGCTAGTAAGTGATTTATCCGATTATCCATTGCAGGGCTCTCCTTGCGAAGAGGTTTTACAACACGGTGTGTGTGCATTTTCCGACTCTGTACGCAGTCACTTTCCCAGCGATAAGTCACTTCAAAAAATAGCGGCAGAGGCTTATCTCGGCGCAGGACTTTTTAATGAAGAGGGGCGCAACGTAGGTATTTTAGCTGCGATTTTTACGTCCCCAAGGCCTAACATTGAAGAGCACAAACCAGGCTTCAGTGCGAATGCAAAGCTCATTGCCACGCGCTTACAAAAGTACTATCTAGAATTCCGTACTATAAATAACTTATCTTTATTAGATGAAGTAAGTAGTCTCTCGAAAACCGGGGCGTGGGAATATTACCCTGTTGAAGACAAGCTATTTTGGTCCAAGGAAACCTATGCTATTCACGATATTTCATATAAAAAGCCAGTGAGCGTAGATGATGCTTTGTCGTTTTATAGCCAAGAATCAATAGAGTTAGTCGAGCACACCTTTGCTGAGCTGATAAAGCACAACACCTCGTACGATATTGAAGTTCAAATACTTTCGGCCAGCAATGTCAAAAAATGGGTCCGAACATCGGGTAAACACGAACTTGACGAAGAAGGGAATGTGAGGCGCTATTTCGGAGCCTTTGAAGATATCACCGATTATAAGAAAACAATGATCTTGAGCGAGGAGCGGGCTGGAAGAATTCAAAATATTCTCGACAACATTAACGATGCGGTAGTGAGTATTTCTGCAAAAGGCATCATAAAACAATGTAACGACATCACACTTTCCATGTTTGGCTACGCAAAAAACGAGCTTGTCGGGCAGTCTGTAGAAGTACTTATGCCCGAGCCATATGCATCAAACCACTCTCGTTACATGGCAAATTATGAGCGTACAGGGAATGCCAAAATTATAGGTACGGGCAGGCAACTGCCTGCAAAGCGCAAAGATGGCTCAGTATTTCAGATGGAGTTATCGCTTTCTGAAAGTACCGATTTAGGCGAAAAGATTTACATTGGCGTAGTGCGGGATATCAGTGAGCGAATAGCAGCCCAAGATACAATTTATAACCTTGCTTATACCGATAGCGTTACACACTTGCGCAACAGTCAGTGGTTTCAAAAAGAATGCAAAGATTTGATTTTGCGCGCGGCCATTCATCATGAGTATATGCATATTCTTTTGCTTGATATGGACAATATGGCGCAGATAAATACGCGTTTAGGCTATAACAATGCTAATAACGCACTACGTGCTATTGCTGAAAAGTTACTGTTTATTATCGGCCACGACTACCACATTTATAAATTCGCAGGCGACAGCTTTATCGTCCTATCAAAGAAAACCTATAAAAAAGCGGACATTCATCATTTCAATGCCAGCATGATAGAAAATGCGTTAATTAATCCTCGGCACTATGATGTAGACCTTAGCGGCGTGAACGTCTCGATGAGTGCTTCTCTTGGCAGCGCGATATTTGAAGCCAGTAAGCAAAACTATGAACGCATGATCAATGTACTTGAAAATGCGGTGAAGCGGGCTAAAAAATCAGCCCCCTTCGGCCTTTGTCATATTTCAGAAGATGGTATGGAGGAGTTAGATCGCTATTTGGCTATAAAGCTTCATCTGCGGCAAGCTGTGGCTAAGGACGAGCTATTGTTGGCATTGCAACCACAGGTAAATCATAGTGGTGAAACTACGTCGTTCGAAGCCCTGGTACGCTGGCATTCTGCAGAGCTTGGAGTCGTCAGTCCCGCAGACTTTATTTCCATTGCCGAAGAAAGCCATGTTATTTGCGATATCGGTAATTGGGTCATCGATGAAACACTAAACGCCCTCAAACGGTTTATCGCTCGAGGGCTGGATTTGTGCGTTGCTATCAATATCAGCGCAAAACAAATTGTATTGCCCGATTTCGCCTCCTCTTTGATTGCAAGGATCAACTATTACGGCATTCCAAGCCAAATGTTAATTTTAGAGTTAACTGAAACCGCGCTAGTGGTAGATATCGAGACAGTAAAAAACACAATGAACGAATTGGCCAATTATGGTTTTCGCTTTTCTATTGACGACTTTGGCACCGGATATTCTAGCTTAGCTTACTTAAAAGAGTTGCCCATTAGTGAACTTAAGATTGATAAAATATTCATCGACGATATTGATAATAACAGCGCTAAAAAGGGAGCGCCTATTGTTGATGCCATTATTGAAATGGCAAGAGCGCTTAATGTCACATCAATCGCAGAGGGAGTAGAAACGCAAGAGCAGGTTGACTACCTCACGAGTAAGGGCTGTAATCGTTTTCAGGGCTACTATTTCTCAAAACCCCAATTTGTACAACACTGGCATAACAGTGAGCTAGGGTGATAGCGCCTGTGATTGTTATGCCTGTCAGGCTATTTTCGTGCCTGTCACGATAGTGTGATAGTGGTTTCCTGTCTGAATTCGACAGTCTGAATTCGACAGTCTGAATTCGACAATCAAAAATGCCTGTCTGAATTCGACAGTCTAAGTTTGACATTATAGCTCAGTAACTTGAACACCAGTTCATGTATAAGTGATTCTGTTGCGCAATGACCAATTATTGCTAAGGCAGAAAGGTAAAATTTCTTTTAGTTGTTATAATATAACAAATGACAGTTTTACTATTAATTTATGTCAATTGACGCCCACCTCAGCATATTTGTTTAATAGGTCCTTACTATGATTTCACGGCGACAGTTTATTTTGGGTTCTTTAGCGTTTGGAGGGTTGGCGTCAAGTGGCTTTGGCAAAAACCAATTGGGTCAGGCAACAGAAGAGGTAATGTCGATATCAAAAGGCTATGGAAATTTGCTTTCAGACAGCAATGGCTTATTGGATTTACCTAGTGGGTTTTCTTATCGCGTTATCTCTGAATTCGGGAATGCAATGTCTGACGGTTTGAATGTGCCAGACAGAGCAGACGGTATGGGGTGTTTAGCTCTTGACGATAATAGACTAGCGCTCATCCGCAATCACGAGTTACACCCAAAGCATATCGAACAACAGCCTCCATCTATTCAACAGCATTCTCACTCTCTCGCATACGATACTTATAGTAGTGGAGTAGCCTTGCCAGGTGGTACATCAACAATAATTTACAATCTGTCTACTCAACACGTTGAAAGAGAGTTTATGAGTTTGACTGGAACGGTGCGCAACTGTTCCGGCGGAGTTACTCCGTGGGGCACTTGGCTTACTTGTGAAGAGTCGGTTGATAAGCCAAATGGCTTGGTAAATAAAGAGCACGGGTATATTTTCGAGGTTCCAGCGTCGGCAACCTCTATGGTTCAAGCCGTGCCGTTAACAGCAATGGGACGTTTTAATCATGAAGCCGCAAGTGTCGATCCCCGCACCGGCATAGTTTATCTAACAGAAGATAGAGGCGACAGTGTCTTGTATCGCTTTTTACCAAACTCGCCTTCAAATCTCGCTGCTGGCGGTCAATTACAAGCGCTTAAAGTGTCTGGGCGTCCTCAGTTCGACTCTCGAAATTGGAATGCTACCACTATGCCGATAGGAAAGTGGTTAAATATTGAGTGGGTAGATTTAGAACATCCGGAAAGCCCCGAAGATAACCTCCGTATGCAGGCATTTGAAAAGGGCGCCGCGTTATTTGCCAGAGGCGAGGGTATTCATTGGGGAGAAAATGAGCTGTATTTTTGTTGTACTAATGGGGGGAAAATGCAGTTAGGCCAGGTAATGCGTTTAATGCCATCTGTCGATGGGAAAAACGACAGACTACAATTGTTTTTAGAAAGCAAAGATAAAAATTTGTATAACTTTGGCGATAATCTTACCGTGTGCCCCAACGGCCACTTGCTTGTATGTGAAGACCAATATACTGATGTGGTTGATAATCATTTACGCGGCGTAACGCCTAACGGTGAAGTGTATAATTTTGCAAAATTACACGCCCAAACTGAACTGGCTGGTGCCTGTTTCTCTCCCGATGGTCAAACCTTATTTGTTAATCTTTATTCTCCGTCGAAGACATTGGCTATAACGGGGCCTTGGATGATGAGATAAAATCTATTAGCCTAATCGAATGTTTTTGATTTAATCATTATTATTGATTAAGCATAATGTGCCTGTTATTTTAAGAATTAGACATCTTGAGAATTAGCTTTAGGAGAAAACGATGAGCACATTATTTACAAAGTTTACTACTTCAAAGTCACCTACTAACGTTGCGGAAAAAGTCGCGTTCAGTAAAAAAGAATGTAACTACGCTGATAATTATTATGGCGACCAAGTTTGCGTTGAAGTGAAGATTCAAAAGCCTCGCGTAAATCTTCACCTGGGCGTTCAAGCTTAGCAATGAAGTGTAATTCGGGCTGCGACTTGCTGATTTTTGATAGATAAAATCATTTACTCTTTGAGAGAGCATGGTTTAAACACCTCAATGGGTAGGGGGTTTAGACAGCGGTAGTTAAACAGGGAAAATGGGACAGTCGTTTATAGGGGGAACTCCTCATAGCGCGCTGTTGCAGCTCGGACAATACTTATAACCACTGAAGTTAACAGGTTATAGGTACTGTAATGAAATTAGCTATGTTGTTACTGTTAAGTGTTATGTCTTTTAACTCTTTTTCTTCGATTATTTATAACTTTGAAGAAATAGAAATGCGAAATGACAATGATTCATCGCGCTCCGGCTTATTTAGCGGCTTTATTCAATACGAATCAGCTGCCCACGTAAATTCCCTTAGCTTTGAGAAATTCGAGTTTGTCTTTAATTTTGGTGCCGAAACGGTAATGTTAACTGAAAACTATCTCGGTGCGATCTCAATTGTAGATCTCGATGATGGCGTTTTTGGCAATTCAAGCGGCACCAAAGATGAAGGCTTCGAGTTTGTTTTTGAACTGGAAAATTATTGGGTCACGCTTTCTAACGGCTTTTTCGGGCTTGGGAAGAACGACACTTGCTTCGACCTTGAAGACCAAAGTACAAATGACTTTACCGTCTATTGCGCGGGTTCTCTGATTACTGTAACTGGACCTGATAATAACTCCACAAGCGTAAACTCACCAGGCTCGTTTGCTTTATTTGCATTGGCAATCTGTGGCTTAGTCGGTATAAGAGCGCGCAGTTAAAAAACTTTTCCACTAGTCAAACATCGATCGGATTCTTATTCTTATCCTTCTGATAAATAAAATTTTACCTAAGCACTTTCCCCTTGCTTTTCGCCTCTACATTTGTGGGGGCTTTTTTTATCTTTTCTTAGAATGCCTTCCAAAATAGTTATCAAGACAGTCATAAAACGATATTCAGACAGTCATAACAGTTATCAAGACAGTCATAAAATGAAAAAAAGACAGTCACAAAAACTGCTGTTAAAAAAATGTGAAATATATTTTCGTTTGGGGGTAACCCCCCATAGAGACAAAGTGCTTTACGAGAAATACTCATTGTGTACTTGAATAGAGGTGTACTATGAAATTCTTAAGTAAAAAGTCAATAATAGCTGCAGCGGTTTCAGTCGCTCTACCCACTAGCATGGTAAGCGCAAAAACATTCCACGAAACATTAGCCAACAACCTGTCGCAAGCTCCCTTAGAGCTTCATCAAGTGATTGTTACATTCGATAACGAAGGTCCAGCAACAGAAAGCCAGCTTAACGCTATTCATGCGTTGGGAATAACCGGTGGTGTGAGCATGCGTAGTCTGCCTGTTGTGGGCGTATTGGCTACCAAAGCGCAGGTAGAAGCTCTGTATAAGCGTGATGATGTGATCTCGGTTTGGAACAACGACCCGCTGGTATTAGAAAATCACGAGTCTACGCAAATCACTGGCGTCCAAAAACTCCGTGCAGACAGAGATATTCGTTTAAACGGTGTACCAGTATCGGGCAAAGGTATTGGTGTAGTCGTTAACGACTCTGGCGTAGACGGCACACACGGCGACTTGGAGTTTCCAAATCACGTTGTGCAAAACGTACTTGCTCAAGTTAACTTGGCAAGTTTCAGCGGAATTTTACCCATTACTTACCAAGAAGATGTATCGAACACAGACATTCTTGGTGGCCACGGCACTCATGTTGCCGGTACTGTTGGCGGTAATGGCGCGCAAAGTTCAGGTTTACATGCTGGTGTAGCACCGGGAGCCGATATTATTGGTTACGGTTCGGGCGCAGGATTGTTTATCCTCGACACCATTGGTGGTTTCGACTATGCGAAAACGCACCAACACACATACAACATCCGTGTTATTTCAAACTCGTTCGGTAACACTGGTGACGTAGGTACAGATTTCAATCCAGACGATCCAACGAATGTAGTAACCAAAGACCTAGCCGATGCGGGAATTGTCACGGTATTCTCTGCTGGTAACTCTGGGCCAGGCGAATCGACTATTACCGGTAACTTCAAAAAGGCGCCTTGGGTAATTACCGTTGCTGCAGGAAACAAGCAGGGTGAGTTGGCAGACTTTAGCTCACGTGGTGTTGATGGCAAGGGTGACGAGGTTGTTGTAGACGGTGAAGTCTTTACCTGGGAAGACCGCCCGACGGTAACCGCGCCAGGCGTAGACGTTATTTCAGCGCGCGCTTCACTATCTAGTTTAGGAGCACTCAGTGCACAAGCCGATGCCGAATTAATCGAGCCACAACATTTACCTTTCTATACAGTATCAAGCGGCACTTCAATGGCGGCCCCTCATGTTTCGGGTATTGTGGCGCTTATGCTTGAGGCAGACCCTTCTCTTCAGTGGGAAGATGTGAAGTCGATTCTACAAGAAACCGCCACACCTATGGCAGGGCTTGCGCCTTGGGAGGCGGGAGCTGGTTACGTAAATGCGTATGCAGCGGTAAAAGCAGTAATTGATGGGGTGGAAGTATATGGCGACACGGTAAAACAAAACCGTAAATTTAACGCCTTTGCTAACGTATCTGAAGGTGAATCACTTACACTTTCAACCACATATTTACCCGTGGGTGAATCGCCAACAGAAACGTTTGAAGTCGGTCCTGATGTGTCTATGGTTGTGGCCAACGCTTCCATTGAGTCGGCCACGGCGTTTGTACTTGAAGATCCTGAAGGCAATACATACGGCTCTGGTATAGGCTTGCCTGTTTTGGGTTCTTCGGTGGGTACTGCAGCGCCTGGTAAGCCCGGAACATGGAAACTTTACAGCCGTGGTATTGGAAGTATAAGCGGCGTGTCGGTCGACCCTCTTGGTGTAACTAATGGTTTGGGTATTCCTGCGACTAACGACGTTAATATTCGTTTGCTGGTAACGGATGGCTTTACAGGTATTGATGATGCGGTAGGGCACCCCGCGAAACCGTTTATTGAGTATGTTGTATCAAATGAGCTAATGGACGCCAAGAAGCGTGGCTTTAAGCCAAACAAAGTGCTTACTCGCGCCGAATTAGCAGACACGCTAGCGCTTAGTGCCAATGTGCGCCAATCAATTGATGGCAACGCTATCAACTTTGCTGACGTAAGTGCTTCAAATTCCGCAGCGGTCAATTCCGTCACCACTCAAGGCGCAGTGTTGGCAGACCTTGATATGCAGGACCAGCCATTAATGAAGGCAGAGGGTAATTTCTTTGATAGCTCTGCAGCAGTATCACGAGAAGAAATAGCGTACTCGATGGTACAAGCGTTGGGCTTGGAATCTGAAGCACAGAGTTTTTCGGCAGACAAGGTTATTGCCATTGTGCTCGGCGAAGCGGTTGAAGTAGAGGATACCGCTGATATTGCGCCTGAACTGCGAGGCTATGTTCAGCAAGCTCTTGCGGCAGGTTTAATGCAGGTTGAGGTTAAACTTGAGCAAGGCCGCTTTGACTTCCAGCCAACCTTAAAAGCGTTCTTTAACCCTTCAAATAGCGTATCACGCGGTGAAGCAGCGTTTATTGTCACGCAGGTGGCAGAGCGTTAATTCACTCTAATAGGCCGGCTTTGCCGGCCATTCTTATCAGTTCAGCCGAACTACTTAAATTCAGTTTCTTGTAAATGTTGCTTCTGTGGTTTTCGGCTGTTTTTAAGCTCATATCGAGTAACTCTGCAATTTTCTTGCTGGTATTGCCAGCTGCCACTAAGAAGAATACTTCTCGCTCTCGACGAGTTAACACACTCAGTGGCGAAATGTGTTTTTGACACTGGCCGTCATTATTTTTTTCCTCAGTATCGGGGAAACAGATTTTACCGGCTGCCACCTTTTTAATGGCGTCGATAAGACTTTCTCCCGACGACTCTTTTAGAATATAACCTTTAGCGCCTGCATCCCGCATGGCTTCAACGTATTCAACTTCATTGTGCATAGACAAAACAAGTATTTTTGCTGCTGCTCGTTGGGCAAGAATCTTATCAATCGCCACAAGACCACTCATTCGGGGCATAGATATATCCATAAGGATGACATCAGGTGAATGTTTTAGCACTGAAGCAATTAGCTCGACACCATCGTTACACTCATCAATCACACTGATGTGCTCATGTGAATTCAGCATTTGAGATACGCCTTGGCGCATCAGTACGTGATCGTCTGCTATTACAACGTTTATTGTCATATAGGTACCGTTACTGTTGTACGAGTGCCTTTTCCAATGGCCGATATCAGCTCAAGCTGAGCGCTGAATGCTGATGCTCTATCGTTAATACTAGAGAGTCCTATGCCTGGCTCTACTTGTTTTGTGTCGAAACCCTTTCCATTGTCAATAATGTCTAAACGAATGACATTGTGATGATGCCCTAAGGAGAGAGTAACTGTGGATGCGGCGCTGTGTTTTACTGTATTAACAAGGGTTTCCTGTGCAATGCGAAAAAGCAGTATGCTTATGTCTTTGGGTATATCAGCAGGCAAATCAATGTGACTTTCATAAGTAATGGCTTCATCCTCTAAAAGGTTACGGCAAAGCCAATTGAGTGCAGGTTTTAAGCCGAGGTCGTCTAAAATAGTAGGGCTCATTAGGCGTGACAGCTGGCGCACATCGTGCAGGGCCATATCGGCAATGCTGTGCAAAGTAGCTAACTCTGGCGACTGTTGAGACAGCGCCTGTAGTCTTCTGGTTAAGCCTGTCAGCAATTGCCCAATGCCATCGTGAAGCTCGCGAGAAAGCTTTGCTTTCTCTGACTCTTGTTGCGCCCACAAACGCTTAGCAAGCTGTTGCAAAACGGCTTGGTCATCATCAAGCCGCTGTTTCAGCGAGGCCTGTAATGCTTTTATGCTTGCAAGCTCTTGTTCCACATCACTCAATATAAGCCGTCCTGTAATTTTTTGCCTGTGTCTCAGTCAGCTGATTTAACCACTGTGTTGTAAGCTGATACTGGCGCTCTTCACTATTAGGTATAATGGAATAATAAATGTGATTTCGCCAATATGAATCGTGTAATGTAATCTGTTGTTCTAGCGTCTTAAGAGAGCGCTCATCCCCGGCTTGTGCTTTTATATACAGCAAGTCTAGGTAGGGTTGGTAGAGGCTGGGTTTCATTAATGCTGTCGACTTCTTCATTGCTTCGCTGTCTATGTCGAGATTGAAGCGCAGCTGCATATCCAATAAAATTTTAATTTCGGTGATAGTTGGAATGTTAGTAGTGTCGATAAGGGCGTTATACACCTGGCTATTGTCATCTACCGGGCTTTGAGTGTGATGTTGCAGCGACATATCAAGCCATTGATACACCGCATACTGCTCATGACTGTTCTTAGAGATATCGCCGCTTACTTGCTCAAGTACCTGCGCTAAGCAATCCCAGTCGGCTATTTTGAGACAAACCTCGCCTTTCCATAGGTTCACCTCAATATATGCTCGTACGTCGTTATTGTCTTTTGCCAAGCGCTCTGCGTCGTTAATATGTGTGATGGCTTGCAACACGTTGCTGTTGGCAAAGTTCAAAAAGCTATAGAGCAGGTGGTTGTACATGCGCTCCTGATTATTTTCGCCCGTTAAGCTGTTATCTACACTGGTTAGATATTGCTGCGCTCGTCGGTTATCCCCTTTAACTAAGCTGAGCTGTGCCAAATTTTGATAAGTTCGAAGCAAATGTGAGTTGTCGCCATTTCGCTCAAATAATGTCTTCGACTGTTGCCAGTAAATTTCGGCTAACGATAAATCGCCAATAAGAAAGTGCATATATGCCACGTTGCTCATACTCTCAGGTTGGAGTATTTTATCGCCTAGTTGTACGCGCAGATCTAAGCCTCGTTTGTATTGTGCCAACGCCTCTTGATAAAGCCCTTGCTCTTCGTAAAGAAAGCCAAGTGAGTCGTGAACATGCGCCTCTTGTTCAATATCGCCTAAATTTTGTAATAAGCTTAGTGCTTCTTTAAGCGCTTGCTCTGCAACCTCATAGTCGCCCATCATAGATGTGGAAAGTGCTAGGTTGGCAAGTGTTTTTGCCCGTTCAGAAGGCTGACTCTCGGCACTGCGCAGTGCAAGTGCGTCGTTAAAATATTTGGTGGCAGTGTCATTTTCTGCCATACGCATATGTGCAATACCAAACCCATTGAGTACCAAACTTTCGCCGAGTTCGTTATTCACCTTTCTAAATGCAACCAATGCTTGGGTAAGTGTATCGCTGGTGGCCGTTTCTATATCACCGTTTAGAATTTGCAGGCGTGCTAATTCAAACCACAGTTGGCCGTCGTTAGGTCTAAGGGTTAACGCTTCGGTATAGTCAGCCATGGCGTCTGTATCATTACCTGCCCATTGATGAATGTCTGCGCGCATAGCAAGCAACTCTGGTCTGTCAGGGTAGGCGTTTGTTAGTGCGTTTATTGCCTGCTGCGCAAGCGATAAGTCGTCGTAAATTTGCGCGCGAATTAGTTCGCCCTGCAAGCGCCAATACTCATCAAGTTGCGGTAGTTGCATAAGTGTATCAAGCGCCTTTTTCGCCGATGCAAAGTCGCCTCCATCAAGTGCTATATTTGCCAATGCTACCCAACCACCGGGATAGTCTGGTGTTGCTGTAGTAACTGCCTCAGCAGTATTCGCTACACTTAGCATTTCGCCTTTTTGCCACGCGGTATCCAATGCGCTTAAATAACGTAAATCAGGCAGTTCGCGTTTTGTGGCAAGGGCATCGAACAAGTGACTAACTAACGTATTGGCAAATGCTGCTAAATCTTTTGATAGCGTGGCAGCATTTACAGTTGCAGACGTGGTGAATGCAGCTGTGTTTGCCGGCATACGAAGCACACTAGCGTGCAATAGATAAGACTGGCTGCTGGTGGGCGTAGCATCTAGTAGCAGTACTGTGTCGGCACCAAGCAAAGCAGCAAAATCTACCCGCTGCGTATCGTTTTGTGCAGGGTTTAACGCTAAGTTTTTGATTACGTTTGCCGTTTCATCTTTTGGTAACAGCGCAATGTCGGGGTGCGTTGATAATGGGTAGCGCAATAACTCTGAAATGGTATCAAGCAAAGGGAAGTCAGGGTGGGGTAGCACGATCATTTGAAGCGGATGTTCGCTTGCAAGGTCAGCAGGGGGCTTTTTGGACGCTGTCGATACAACATAAAAAGCAATAACAGCCAACATCACAACGCCCGTCGTAGCTAGTACCAAAACGGAATGCGTAAATGCACTACTCTCTTTGAGCAATGTATGCAGGGCGGGTCTGTTTTTCGGGTTTTTAGCGGTTAACTTTTTAAGTACGCTTTTTTGTTGGCCTCGCCATATAAAACCTTGTAAACCTCCGTTTTTATCCACCTGTGCAAATACGTCTTCAAGCACTTTGCCTGCACTGAATAAGTCTGATTGCTCGTTAGCCTTGCCTGTTTGAAGTATTTCGGGGGCAGTATAGTGATGATGGCCGCTGGTTTGCGTGAACATGTCGACGCTTTGCCCTATGCCAAAATCGATAAGCCTTAGGTTATTATCATCGTCGACTAAAATGTTGTCAGGCTTAATATCGCCATGTTTTATGTCTATTGATTGACACGCGGCGATGGCATCGAGTAACTGGTGTTTCCATAAATTGAAATCGTTACGACTTACATTGCTTTGAAGTCGCTGGTAGAGGGGTTCACCCGTTACATACTCCATGGTGAAAAAGGCAGTGTCATCGTCGCAAAAAACGTCATGTACACGAATGATATTGGGGTGTTGAAGCTGTCGCGCAATATTAACTTCGTTTCGCAATACCGTCATTTGGGCCGGGTCGGTGACACTGCCCTCAATGATTTTCAGTGCAACGTCGGTATCAAGTAATTCATCTTTTGCTGAGAATACTAACCCTTGTGCGCCCGAACCAAGCTGCTTCGTTATTCTAAAACGTTGGGCAAGCAGAAACCCTTCCTCATAGTTAGGACCTGTAAAGAGGGCTTCTGTTTTTAGCTGCTCTGTTGTTGACGAGGGAACATCTGGCCTACTCAAAGGCATCTCCACACGGTTCTTATTCATTGCTGTTACAACGACTGGCATGCCATGATTCTGCACGGCATCGTTGTTTATTGTTTTTATTTTAGCCTATAAGTGCCAGTTTATGCTCAATAGTGTGGAATAACAAACGCAGAGATATCAAATTAGCCAACGACCGCGCAAACTCGATGTCGGTTTGAGTGAAGTACCGACGGCTTTCAGTAGAGTCGGCATAAAGCACTCCGACTGTTTTATTTTGTACCAAGATAGGCACGCTTAAAGCGGCTTGAATACCATTTTTTACAACACTGTGCTGAGCGTTAAAGCTATCGTTAGCGACAACGTTGCCGATAGCCAGTACATCGCCTTGTGCAATACTGCTTCGTATTATGGTTCTGCTTCCGGTAAAACCGTCTCCCTCCATCCAAGGCTCGTACCCCACGCCGAGTTCTAATTTATTGGCATTATCAATCAGTATTAGTGAGGCTCGTTCACAACCTAAAGAATGCGTGAGACACTCTCTTGCTATATGAACCAACGCCGAGCTGTCTTTACAATGCTGAAACTGACTTTGATAACGGTGAAGTTGAGACTTTCGCCATTCGCGTTGGCTATCTAGTTTGACTACATTACTGTAATCGATAGGCCGCAACTCGCAGGCCACCGGACCAAGCAACAAACTTTGTTGCTTGTCTAACTTTAGTTTGCGAACGGGTTGGCCTAGTGCGTAGCAACCTGTTGAGCTTGTGTCGTCTAAATATCACGAGTTTTCGCTGTCCGTATTTAAGCGGGCATGAGAGCGAGAAACTTGTGGGTGATTAACTATGATATCAGAGTTCGGTGAGCGACCTACGCTGTAGTCTCGCCCTTCAAACAACACATGTTCTGCAACAGAGCCGTCTTGCTGCTTAATCGCCATTTGCAAAGGCATGATTACACCTACTATAAAACGCGAAGACTAAAGCGTAATGTCTTAAGTTGCGTAAGCAAATCACCTTGAACATTCACCAGGTCACCGCTTGAACGCCACACATTGGGCAATAATGCGCCGTCTGCGCTTTCTACTAGCGTAATCATGTGATCGACAACTACCATAGCAGCAGCGTAATCAACTACTGATAAAGTTTGCGATATGCTATTTAACGTTGAATCAAGCTGTGAAAATAAAGCCGTATCGATGCCTAACTGGTTGTTAGACAGTGTTGACGAAATATCAGCGAGCTTTTCATTGATAACACCCGTTGGCGTACGATTGTCTAACAAAATAATGAAATCTGAAAAGCGACCTGTACTGCCGCGAGCACGGAAGCTACCCGACGACGTTAATGTTGTAATATCTTCAAACTTGCCGTTGTCGTGGGATGTAAAAAGACGAAGCGGTACGTCAGGGTCGTAGTGAATTGCTTTTGTATAAAGCTCAACCATTGCTGGGCCCTCAAAACCGAAACCGGCATCGGCCTTGGGTGATATTGATACCAAAACCGGAAACCCTGACACTGCGCTTGTCAGTGACGATGGCAGCCTGTTTACTACGTTAAGATCTGTTGGGTTGATGAGTTCAGCAGTAATTTCAATACTGTCAGCGTTTAAACCAATGCTATTTTCAAATTCAAGGGTAACGTCAACTTCCATTAAAACACTTAGTGAGAGCTTTGCTTGAACACGATTATCATCAATAGTGAGAGATGCTGGAGTGAATACCTGAGCATTCGCATGTGTTACTAGCAGAAATAAACCCACGAAGGCGGGGGTTATAAGTCTGAATATCATCGCAGTTAACTTCATAGTGATGGCCTCTTTCAGTGCTGTTTAAAAAATAAACTAAAAAAGTGCCATTATCAATTGTGAATAATGGCACCATGTCTATATGACTAATATTACTGGTAATATTGCGTAAATAGACGGCCCGCTAAAACGGCATAATGTGCGCGGGTAATAGTTTCATCTGGATTAAAGCTTGCTTTCACTGTCGGGTTTAAACCAAAAGGGCCTTGCTCAATGTCAAATTGCACATTGATGAATGACAGCGTAAGCGCTAGCTGTACAAAACCTTTCATATTTGCAGGAATGCTGTCTTGGTCTGACAAGACAATCTGCTCACCTTTATAGTCGATAACGATATCAGACTCAGGATTAAAGCTTCTGGCAACGCTCTCAAGCCCTAGCATTTGAACCATTGCGTAAGCCATATCGAGCTTTGTCATAGAACCAAAAGGGTCGGCAGAACCGTTTTTGTCTTGAAGAATAGGGCCTTGTGTGCGTAATTTATCTTTAAGCGCACCGCCATTTACCATAGCTGACTCTATAAATGCTTTGTCGAACCCCGGTAATCTACCAAAATCAGGTTGCTCTTCGTTGGCTAAGTCGCGATATTGTCTCACCGCACCGCCCATTACAGCGTAGCGTGCGAAGTCTTTGCGCTTAAGTCTTGCATCGGGAAAAAAGCCTCGGCTATTTAAACCATCCATAAGGCGTTCGCTTACCGCAAACTCAATTGCATTTTGTTGAGGGTGACCTACTGCATCGTCTAATCCGTCAAAGCCACCACTTTCTTCAAATGAAACCGTTACATTAAAGGTTTCTGGAAGGCCTGGGCCATTGGTTAAACCTAAAGGGTCAGCTTCAATGCCAGAAAGCGAGGTTAAGCCAAAGACATAAACACCCCATGTGCCAGGTTGTGCGGGTGCTGATACGCGCATGGCCGTTGTTAGTACCGGTGTTGATAAATTGCCAAAGTATTCAGTACCGTCTGGCGCTACTAGCACTAGCTTTGTAAGATTGGCAAAGGAGTCTGCCGATGCTTTCACAATCACCTCATCGGTGCCGACTTCGAATGTTGCTACCTCCGGAGTTCCCACAGGCGAATAAAACACGTCGAGATTTTCTGTTCTTTCGCTTGGCGTTACCAAGGCGTTGGCTTTGAACGTTTTGCCCTCTAGGTTATTTACAGTGGCTTTATGCGTATCATCGAAATTTAAAGCCGCGGCTACTGCTGAACGCGCGTTTACATAGCCTGAGCCCACTTCCCAGCGCTCGTAGCCAGGCATGTTTGTTGCTGTTTCTTGCAATATGCGTTTTATAGCAAGATTGTCTAGGTTCGGATTGGCTTCAAGCATGAGTGCAATAATACCGGCAACGTGAGGTGTCGCCATTGATGTACCTGAGATCATGGTATAAAACGGAAGCTGCTCTGTAGGGATAACGCCTACATCGGCATCTCCGCCATTCGCTGCTAAGTTTAATACTGCGCGAGCCGAGATAATATCGACACCGGGTGCTACAACCGTCACATCATTATTGTAAGTCCACTCAGCCCCATCTGGCATGGTGAAATCGCCCGACTCACTCTTAAGGCCGCGAGAAGAAAAGTTTGCTAACCTGCCGAATTTGTCACCGGCACCGACAGAAATGCCCCATGGAATTTGTGCGTAGGGGTTATGCGAGTCTTCACCCGGGCCGCTATTTCCGGCTGCAAATACAGAGATCATGCCGGCCTTATGTGCAGCATAAGTTGCAAGGGATACTGGTCCAAGTGGTTCGTATTTGCCACTTGTACCCCACGAGTTACTAATAACTTTAATTGGGTTGTCGAAGTTATATTGGTTGCTAAGTGCGTAGTCAAAGCCGCCAACGGTATCGAGTAAAAGCACCGCTGCGCCAGATCCATAACCGATGAGGTCAGCGTCAGGAGCTGCACCTACATGTTCGCCATCAGACATGGTTCCCAAGCCTGCGATAGTCGCCGCACAATGTGTACCATGGCCTGAGTTAAGGTCGGTATTGATTTGATTTGAGAGTTTAGGGCCTTGAATTCCGGCAACAGAGAGAACGCCTGCACTAGTGATTGCTTGAACGTTTTCAACAACCTTATTACCAAACGGGAGGTCTTGGTGGGCAGCATCAATACCTGAATCAATAACAAGGACCGTAGAGCCTTTGCCTGTATATTCAACGCCGTTTCGATTTGCGAAATCTTCCCCTTGAACATCTGCAACGCCTGTTATTTGACGAGCGTCTGCGTTGTAAAGTTCCATTTCACGATTTGCAAAAACAGAGCGCACGCCATCAAAGTCGCTTATCGCCTCAATCTGTGACTTAGTTGCCAGCACACCGATAACAGGTAAGTTCTTAAACTGTACACCGTGTGTGATCCCAAGGTTGAGAAGCTGAGTGACTTGAGATTCTGCAAGAGGGGACATTTGGTCGTATGTAACCACTGCCATAACTTGTTCAGTGGGTGAAAGGGCAATAAGTTTATCAGCCATCTGAGAGCCAATATAAGCATCGGCAAAAGTAGACGCAGCAGGACTGGCAAGCATAGCAGCCGTAAGGGTAGATAAAGCGAACTTCTTCATAATCTTCTCCAAGTATTTAGGGGCTGCGGTTATAACTCAGTGCCAATTTCTTAAGGGACGTCAAGATTGTTATGCCATCGCAGCAAGGTACCCCTAGATACTGGCCCTTTATTTTTTAAACGGACATAGGGGTTTCACCCTACTTATGCGTTTTTAGTATCGTTATCTCTAAAAAGTATTGCTCTTGAAAGTATTGTTCTTGAAAGTATGGCTACGAAGTTTGACTTTATTCGTCGTAAAAATGGTCTGAAAAGCTTTTAGGCTGAAGTGGCGTGATGTCTACCGTATTAATTCTATTTTTGGACAGGGGGTTGGCGACATTTAGGATCACATTTGCTAACTTTGCGGTATAACGTTTGTGGTGTTAGCAAAACTGCCGAACACAACACCTAAAAACCGCTCCCGAAAAAAACAGGGGCAAAATACATAAGTATGTTGTGATATCGGATTCTGGGTGTTCATGCCTCAGGCTGAGTTAACAAGAGAGTTTTCCCTACCGCACGGCAATTAATCAAATTTAGCTGTCGTAGCATTGTTCAGATAAGGTAAGTGTAATGAATTTCAATCGCTTGGGTTCTAGTGATTTGCAGGTGTCAGATATTTGCTTAGGTACTATGACTTGGGGCATTCAAAATACGCAAGAAGATGCGGATGCTCAGATGGCTATGGCGCTAGATGCAGGTATTAATTTTATCGATACCGCAGAAATGTATCCGGTACCGCCTAATGAGCAAACATACGGTGATACAGAGCGTATTATTGGTAACTGGATTGCTCGCAATCAAGACAAACGAGACGATATTGTCGTAATGACAAAAATCGCTGGGGCTGGACTCAAATACATTAGAGAAGCTACTCCTATTACAGGTTCTGCGGTAACTACCGCATTAGAGGACTCTTTAACACGCCTGCACACCGATTACATTGATGTTTACCAGCTACACTGGCCGAATAGAGTTACCCCACATTTTGGCAAGCACTGGCCAGACGGCGCAGATCCTACACGCATTGACCGCGAGAAAGAAATTGAGGGAATGCGAGATATTTTACGCGGCATCAAAGCCGCTATAGACGCAGGGAAAATTCGTCATTGGGGACTATCTGATGATACTCCTTGGGGGATTCACACATTTTTACGATTGTGTGAACAAGAAAACGTGCCGTTACCAGTGTCTATTCAAAACGAGTTTAGTTTATTGCACGCAAAAGATTGGCCCTATTTAATCGAAATGTGTGAGTGCGAAAATATTGCCTATTTACCTTGGTCGCCACTGGCTACTGGCATGTTAAGCGGCAAGTATCAAAACGGAGCCCGTCCAGAGGGTTCACGCTGGACATTGGCGCAGCGCATGGGGCTGTTTAGAGATCAAGCGCCAGCTCAGGCAGCTACTGCACAATACATGCAGGTGGCAGAAAAGGCAGGTATTACACCTTCACAACTAGCACTAGCATGGTGCCGACAGGTACCCGGAGTTACCTCCACTATTATTGGTGCTACAACATTAGATCAGCTATCGGAAAATATCGCTGCGTTTGACCTTACTTTAAGTAAAGACACTCTAAGTGATATTCATGGCATTTTAAAATCTTATCCACTGGGCTTTTAATTTTTATCGTCTAGTTTTGAGAATATCGAAATAGGACATAGAGTTAAGGCAAAGAGCCAGGAGATAAAGTTAGCCTACAAGGCCAGAGCCCAGAAGCTCTGGCTTTTACTTTACTTGCCCTGGCGTGAACTTTGCCATAAACCCAGATTCAATTTTTAATCTAACGCCTAATCTAACGTCTCATCCAAACCCTAAAATAGCTGCACTAATTTCAATGTTTGCTAACGATAGGCTTTTGGCTCCTCTCTTTTAAATTCAAATTCTGTAATACCTGAAGCATTGTTGAGCCGATACTTTGCTTTGTCGTTAATGCATTAAATCTCACCCTTACAAAAGCAATGCTTTGCAAAAACTCATAAGCCAATGAACCTATGTGCCGTCATTTATGTGTAACAAGCACGTCATACTATGGAAGTATTCGTATCTTTCTATTTATAGTGAAAAAAGTAATTTTTTATGACCGTACTTGAGTCTGCAATTCACGATGAACGTCCACTAGAAAATAAGCCGCAATGGTTACGTTGGATAGTACTTACTTTGCTTGTATACGTTATGTTGCTTGCAGTAAGTATGATTGGAAGTGGTTTTCAGTATGCAACCGGCGATCAAGCTCGCGAGTTATTTAATTTTGCATCGAACCCTATTATGGGTCTCATTATTGGCATGGTTAGTACTGCGCTTATTCAGTCATCAAGTACAGTTACCTCAATTATTGTGGGCATGGTGGCGGGTGGTTTGCCTATTACCATAGCCATACCCATGATGATGGGAGCTAATATTGGTACCAGCATTACTAACACCCTGGTTAGCCTTGGGCACGTTAGGCAAAAAGAAGAGTTTCAGCGCGCGTTTAATGCAGCAACTATACACGACTTTTTCAATGTTCTATCGGTGCTTATATTCCTGCCTTTAGAA
This sequence comes from Alteromonas hispanica, assembly GCF_010500915.1. GTDB lineage: Bacteria > Pseudomonadota > Gammaproteobacteria > Enterobacterales > Alteromonadaceae > Alteromonas > Alteromonas hispanica. The sequence goes on along the minus strand of NZ_JAAAWP010000010.1, from coordinate 121,582 downwards.
ATGGCGTTTGGGGTTTTAGAGTTTCTTAGCGGCCAGCTCGTCGCACTAATTCATACCGGCGAAGCGATGGGTTTAGGCGGCGTTAATCCCATAAAAGCCGTAACAAAGCCAGTAACAGAGCTTGTTTCTGAATCTCTACAGTTTTTGCCCTCTGTGTATCCGGGAGTGGCGAAGATTTTTATCGGAATTCTACTCATAGTGGCGTCTATTACCTATATGGGCAAAATTATGAAGTCGCTTATGGTAGGAAAAGCGAAGGCGTTATTGCATAAAAGCATAGGGCAGGGCCCCTTATCTGGTATTGCGTCGGGAGCTATTGTCACCGTGTTAGTTCAATCGTCATCAACGACTACCTCGCTTATGGTTCCTCTAGTTGGTGCTGGCGTGTTAAAAGCACGAGATATTTATCCATTTACTCTTGGTGCGAACGTGGGAACTTGCATTACCGCACTTATTGCTGCACTAGGTGTAGTAGGGGTAAACAGTGGTTTCGCATTGCAAATTGCGCTGGTGCATCTCATTTATAATGTATTAGGGGTTACTCTCATTTACGGAATTCGTTTTTTACGGGATATTCCCATAAATTTGTCCTATCAATTATCGGTACTTGCATCGGAACAAAAGCTCTATGGCGCAGCTTATGTGGGCGGCCTGTTTTTCATTATTCCGCTTGGCATTATTTTCACCTCTATGTGAATTTAACGCGAATAAGGTCGAGTACTCTGCTTTTTGCCTAACGCAATATGATCTAATAAATAGCAAAGCGAGTCGTCCTACTCGATGCAGAGTGTGTTTATTCTTCATTTAATCCGTCGTTTTACACTTTGAACGAAATCAGATAGTTACTCTTTATTTCTATTCTGTGCTGCATAGAAATAACAAACGATTTTCCAGCTAATTACAGCTGAAAATGTAAATGCTCTCGGTACTTGAGTGATAAGACTTTGGTCGCAACAGCTATGATTTGTCGAGTATTTTGCCTATTTTTAACCCACAATTGCTTTGTTGAATTTATGTTAACCGAAAGTTAACTCGGTGAATGATTCAAACTCAATTTTATAATCTCTGTGCTTTCACCATCGAACACAGGGTAATCAAGATAAAAATGATAGTGAACACTAAGAATAATTTTGGAGAACCACATGCTTAATCGTGTAGCTGCGTCTTGCGCACTTATTTTGATAAATAGTCCTGTTTACGCTTTTGATTTTAGTTTCAAGGGTATGATTAAACCTGAAGTGGTTACGTCTAGCCAAGGCGTAGCAAGTTATGGCGGTGCCTACAGCCAAGTGGCACCCACACATGCGCTGAGAACGGATATCTTCGGTGGTGCGCCAGCTACGGAACAGCAAACAAACTTCTTGGAGTCAGAGTCAACATCTTTCCAAGCTGCTCAATCACGATTCTCATTAAATATGAATCATGAAAAAATAAGATCGGTACTGGAGTTTGATTTTATTGATGGTGAGGATGGGTTTACCAATCAAACTGCAATTCAGGCGCAAGAGCCTCGTCTCCGCCTAGCAACGCTTTACTACGATATGGATGAAAACTGGACTTTCTTCGGTGGGCAGAAATGGAGTACCGCAGCTGGTATTAAGTCGAGTGGTAGCTACAACTGGATTGGTAATGCCTACCGCGCAGGTAACTCAGGGTTCTTAGCAGTAGAAGTAGGGGCAACCTATAAAAACGACGGTTTAATGGTAACCGGCGCATTAACAGGAAAGGGCAGAAACGCCACCGCAGGTGGTATTAATGCTAACGAACTTGGCCGCATGCCTGGTTTGGCTTTGGATGTGAATTACAGCTTTTCTGGTCATAAAATTGGTGCAGCAGGTCATTTTGCAGAGCTTAACTTTGAAGACGAAGCTGGGTTTACTGCCGGTGAAAACCAAGATGCCACGCTAATGAAAGTTTATACCACGCTAAACTTCGGTGCAGTCAGCATAAATGCTGAATATTACACAGGTGATGCGCTGAATAATCAAAACGCTCTTGGTGTTGCTCCTTCATCGGGCTTGAACGGTGCAGGTGAAGTTCGCGAAAGCTTTGGTGAAAGCGGCTTCTTCACATACCTTACTTGGAAAGTGAATACAGATTCTACTATCAAGGTAGGTTACGCCAGTGCTTCTGTAGACTCTAGCGACCGTAACCGCTTGTCACTAACAGACCTAAATGAAAACACTACAGCCTATATAAACTATGGCCACAAGTTAATGGACGGTTTGACTGGGTTTGTGCAATTTACTCATTTCAATACCGAATACGGCGGCGATTTTGAGGACTTCTCAACGGTAGTAGGCCGTGCAGGTGTTGTCTTTAAATTTTAATGCCTGAGCGAGAAAATACGCTAAATTAGCCCGCCATTGTGTAACGCAATGGTGGGTGTACTTTTAGGGAATGCTTAAAAAGACAGGCATTTTTAAACATTATTTTAAACGTTAATGTGACTGTCTTAATAGCGGCCCTTGATGTGACTGTCTTAATAGTAGTCTTGCTGTCTGAAATTATGACTGTCTCGATAGAATTGAATTGGCACTTTTAAAGACAGGCACTCTAAAAGATTATTGTGACTGTCTTAATATGTAATTCGTGACTGTCTTAATATGTAATTCGTATTGAGACAGGCAGATTTAAGTAAGAAACAGCCTTAAGCGTTGAGCTATAAGGTTTTTTGTGGATGATTCTTCGATAACAACTACCAGTAAGACCAATGTCTCATTTTTCTTTACTCATTAATGGCTAGAGTATTTCAACGAAATCGAGAATTTAACATTATAAATAATGGAGGCAATCTATGACTGCCAGCAAGACTTACCCTGTACCTGAAAATATCCTTCAATCTACGCATCTTACTGCCGCTCAGTATGATGACATGTACAAGAAGTCGATAGACGATCCAGAATCATTTTGGGCGGAGCATGCTGCACTACTGGAGTGGTACGAGGCGCCAACCAAAATTAAGAATACCGCTTTCGGTAAAAATGATGTGTCTATCAAATGGTTTGAAGACGGCTCATTGAATGCCAGCTACAACTGTATCGATAGACACCTAGAAAAGAATGCAACAAAAGTGGCTTTTCATTGGGAGGGGGATTCACCCGAAGACAGCCTTGACGTAACTTATCAACAGGTGCATTACGAGGTATGTAAACTGGCTAACGCACTAAAAGGAATGGGCGTTGAGAAAGGCGATCGTGTAGCGATTTACATGCCTATGGTGCCTGAAGCCGCATACGCTATGTTAGCTTGTGCTCGCATTGGCGCAGTCCACTCGGTTATCTTCGGCGGCTTCTCGCCTAACGCTATTGCGGATCGCATTAATGATAGCGCGGCTAAAGTTGTGATTACCGCCGATGAAGGACGCAGAGCAGGGCGCAGTATTCCGCTTAAAGCGAACGTAGATAAAGCGTTGGCAAATGGTGCCTGTCCATCTATTACTAATGTTATCGTTCATAAGCTAACCGGCGGTGATGTTGAGTGGAATAGTGCTCTCGATGTGTGGTGGCATGAGGTCATCGATAGTTGTTCAGCACAATGCGAACCGGAAGTGATGAATGCTGAAGATCCTCTTTTCATACTGTATACATCAGGCTCTACTGGCACGCCAAAAGGGGTAGTGCATACGACAGGTGGCTACTTGCTGTACTCAGCCATGACATTCAAATACGCCTTTGACTACAAAGAAGACGATATTTATTGGTGTACTGCAGATGTGGGCTGGATAACCGGTCATAGCTACATGGTTTATGGGCCTATGATTAACGCGGCGTCGCAAGTATTCTTTGAAGGTGTACCTACCTACCCAGACGTTAAGCGTATAGCCCAAGTGGTAGAAAAATATAAGGTGAACAGCCTGTACACTGCGCCTACGGCAATACGTGCATTAATGGCACATGGCGATACACCAGCCGAAGGCTGTGACCTATCGTCGCTTCGCCTGTTAGGCACGGTTGGTGAGCCGATAAACCCAGAGGCATGGGAGTGGTACCACCGCGTGATAGGACAAAACCGTTGCCCAATTATTGATACTTGGTGGCAAACGGAAACCGGCGGACATATGATCATGCCGCTACCGGGGGCAACAGAACTTAAGCCGGGCTCTGCAACGCGTCCTTTCTTTGGCGTAGCGCCTGCATTGTTTGATGCCGACGGAAACGAGCTTGAGGGTGCCGCAGAAGGTAACCTAGTCATTAAAGACAGCTGGCCAAGCCAGGCCAGAACCGTTTATGGCGATCACCAGCGCTTTATCAATACCTATTTTAGTGCGTATACCGGTGTGTATTTCACAGGTGATGGTGCACGACGCGATGAGGACGGTTGCTACTGGATAACAGGCCGTGTGGACGACGTGCTTAATGTTTCTGGGCACCGTTTAGGCACCGCCGAGATTGAGAGTGCGCTGGTGGCCCATAGTAAAGTTGCCGAAGCGGCGGTGGTTGGCTATCCTCATGACATCAAAGGTCAGGGCATTTATGTTTACGTAAGTCCTAATGAGGGTGTAGAGGTAGATGAGGCACTGACTAAAGAGCTCAAAGCTTGGGTACGTCAAGAGTTAAGCCCCATTGCAACGCCTGATATTATTCAATGGTCTACTGGGCTTCCTAAAACACGTTCAGGCAAAATAATGCGTCGTATATTACGTAAAATAGCGGCTAATGAACACGAGCAACTCGGTGATACATCAACATTGGCGGATCCGTCTGTTGTTGATACACTCATAGAGGAGCGACTTAATAGATAATCAAGGAAAATGACAATGGTAACGCTTTTAATCGCAGATGATCACCCGCTGTATCGCGATGCATTAAGAGGCGCCTTATCGTTGTCGCTGCCCTCTTTAACACTCAAAGAGGCAGGCGACTTAACGTCAACGGTCGATATGCTTAATCAAGAAGATATCGACCTGTTATTACTCGATTTACACATGCCCGGCAGTAACGATCTGTTCGGGCTTCTTCATATACGCAAGCTTTACCCAGATATTCCCGTTGCTGTGGTATCAGGTACAGAAGACACCTCGTTGATTTCAAAAATCATTGGTGTTGGAGCATCTGGCTTTATTCCGAAAACTGCCAGCGCCCAAGACATTGGCAACGCCGTTGAGGCAATACTCGATGGCGATATATGGTTGCCCGAGGGATTAAGCGACAGTGTTGATGATGTTGATGAAGCGTTTTCAGAACTGGCTGATAAAGTGGCTTCTTTAACGCCCTCTCAATACAAAGTGTTGTGCTACATGAGAGATGGGTTACTAAACAAGCAAATAGGCTATAACTTAGATATTGCTGAGGCAACGGTAAAGGCGCATGTTACCGCCATATTCAAAAAGCTGGGTATTAACAACCGCACACAAGCCGTACTTATCGCGTCTCAGCTAGAATTAGAGCCGCCGTCTCGTTAAGTCAGCCAGCATTGGAGCAGCCTCACTAAATCAAAAGCCCGACTTTAAAAGGTTACCGCTTGATTGAGATAGGGAAAGGCAGGCTGTAGCATTGCTTAGGTTATAGCTCTTTTTTAGTCTGTTTCGAGTCTTGCTCATCTGGTGATACTTGCTCTGGCGTATTTTTCATCCTTGTAAGGCGAGGCACAAAAGTTTCTAACGCCATTCTACTTTCTTCATTTAAAAGCGGGTTATCGATATTAATTGTGGTGCGTCCCTCCATTAAGGCAAGGCTTTCCTGGTAACCTTCTTGGCTCAATAATAGCTGCTGAAAACTACCGGTTTCTATTAGCTGCAGTAAACCATCGGTGATGCGTTTGGCCAAGAGTTGATTATCACTACGAACGAAAAAAAACACAGGGCTTGGATAAGCAATAACGAGGTTGTTTTCTAATTGCAAGCCTCGACTGAGTTCAAGGTTGCTCATCTCTTCTTTCACTTCCATCACGCTGCGCGGAAACATGTCGGCGAAGCCATCGGCGACCATTTTAAACGAAGCACGATAGTTAGTTTCAAGTACCGGTATTTGTGCATGACGAAAAATATCTGTATCGGGCCAATCATAGCCCAGTGCAGCTCTAAAATTGCGTAATGTGTCTATGTCGATGTTCTTCGAAAAGCGTGTATCGTCACCGGCAATCAACAGCACTCTCTTGCCGTAAAGACCTGCCATAATGGGAATACGAATAGGCTGAAAGTAGGCCTCTCTGTCCTTAGAGGTAACGCTCCAAGTGACATCGAGCATGTCGTGTTCCAAGCTTCTTAATTGGCGCTGTTGAGGGCTCTCTTGTTCGCTAATAATAAACTCAAAAGTGCCGTATTCTTTTTCAGTCACCGTTAAGGCGTTAAAAAGCAACTGCTTTGCATAGCTGTAAATGGCGTCCCGGCCGGGATGAATGTTGGGCAGCCTTACTTGGGTGTGAACTCGTGGTATGTCGCTCTCATCTGAGTTCTGGCGAGCAGAAACATCTGAAAGTGCAGTGATAAAAGATAAGAGCGAAAAAACAATAAGTGCCTTTCCTGGCAATCGCATACCCATTTACTCATTTCAAAAGTTAGTCTTTACCTGTGAGAAGATAGTCATACTCTGGGTCGACAATGAAATGCCCCGACATGCCCTCACGGCCTAAAAGCATGGAGTAGGTCATCTCTGAGCGGTCTGTTAACGTCAGTTGGATTCTCCATTGAAACCCATCCATGATGATATCTGTTAATATAACATAGCGCTTTTCTCGGGTTGCGGTGGAACTTTTTACCTTTTTTTTGCCAAATACTTCTGCTTCTCTTCTTACTACCGTGTCGACATTGTAAATATCAGGGTGAATGTCAAAGCGGATCCACAGCGTTTCATCACGAGTAAACTCTTCTATATTGTCGACATGAAGAGAGGAAGTGGCTGCTCCTGTATCTACGCGAACATTCAGCTCGGAAATAGCAAGTTGAGGCAAATCGCACACTTCAACTGCACCAATAAGTTTTTTATTTTTCATTTTTTTTACTCAACAAGTGGCTCGTCTGTAGGTAATAAATTGTCTTGGTAAAGTTCAACGTGTTCTGCTACTTCATTAGGCTGTGAAAAATACGCTATGTGATAAATTGCCTCTCCCTCTTGCGTGAGAGGTATGTTTTGCTTGCCTATTACGACACCCTCGGTCGGGCTAATAATGCTGCCGATAATGTTGCCAAAAGGGTCGGCAATAGCCGCAAGTTTATCCCCTTTTACAACATGGTCGCCTAATTGTGCAAGATGGGTTACAAAACCGCTTTCAGCTGCACGCACCCAGCCGCTTTGTTGAGCAATAAACCGATTTATACTGTGGCCTTTACTGCGACTTTTATTCAGCATACCAAGGTGTCTCATGGTATTGATAATACCTTTCACGCCGGCCCTGATAGAAAACTCATCGTAGCGAAGTGCTTGGCCTGCCTCATAAAGCAAAATCTTAACGCCACTTGTGCTTGCGGCCTCTCTTAGCGAGCCTTCGCGAATTTCAGCGTTAAGTAACACGGGAACGCCAAAGGCTTTTGCCATCTCAAGCACGTCTGCGTCGTCTAAATCTGCGCGAATTTGCGGCAGGTTGCTTCGGTGTATTGCACCGGTGTGAAGGTCTATTCCAACGTCACACTTGCTCACTACCTCGTTAAAAAAAAGATTTGCGAGCCTTCCCGCTAATGAGCCTTTTTTGCTTCCGGGAAAGCTGCGGTTTAAGTCTCTTCTATCAGGCAAGTAACGTGACTGATTTAATACGCCATAGACGTTCACCATAGGCACTGCGATAAGGGTTCCGCGCAATTTCTCAATTGCCTTCGAGCGTATCAAACGCCCAACAATCTCTATGCCGTTTAGCTCGTCACCGTGAACGGCAGCGCTAACGAACATAACCGGCCCTGGGCGTTTGCCTCTTTTTACATAGACTGGAATACTCATATTGGTAGCCGTGTATAACGGCGGCATTTCCAAGTCTATTTTCTTGGTTTCTCCTGGGGCGATATCGTGCCCCCCAATCGTCAAAACATTACTTACCACTAAGGTTTTTCCTTCACAAATGGCATTTCAGCCTTCATTAACGATGAACGTTGCTATGTATTAACCTTTACCACGAGTTTTTGTTTTGTGTGGCTCAGCGCTTTTTTCAATAAACTCAATAATCATAGCTGCTACATCTTTATTGGTGGCTTTTTCTATGCCCTCTAATCCAGGAGAAGAGTTAACTTCCATAACAACGGGGCCATTGTTAGAACGCAAAATATCTACGCCGCAACAATTTAACCCCATGGTTTTTGCTGCATCTATTGCTGTTTTACGTTCAGCTGGGCTCAATCTCACTAGGCTAGCTTGTCCGCCACGGTGTAAATTAGAGCGAAACTCGCCCGCTGCAGCCTGACGTTTCATTGCCGCGACAACTTTTCCGCCTACCACCAGGCAGCGAATATCACTTCCTCCGGCTTCTTTTATAAATTCTTGAACCAGAATGCTGGCGTTAAGCCCCATAAAAGCTTCAATTATAGATTCAGCGGCATTGTGAGTTTCTGCCAAAACCACGCCTATACCCTGCGTACCCTCAAGTAACTTAATAACAACAGGCGCTCCTCCCACGGTTTTTATCACATCATCTATTTTATCTGGATGATGGGCAAAACCTGTTCGTGGCATTCCAACCCCTTTACGAGAAAGCAATTGAAGAGAGCGTAGCTTGTCACGAGAGCGGCTGATTGCCACTGATTCATTAACACTGTATGTGCCCATCATTTCAAATTGACGCACTACTGAGGTGCCGTAAAAGCTTACCGACGCACCAATGCGTGGAATAACGGCGTCGTAGTAGGGAAGCTTTTTACCTTTATATCGAACAGAGGGTCTTGCGCTGGTGATATCCATGTAACAGTGCATGGTATCGATAACATCCACTTCATGACCTCTAGCTTTTCCTGCCTCAACAAGACGTGAAGTAGAGTAAAGTCGCGGGTTTCTTGACAGTATTGCAATGCGCATAGGTTTATTAGCCTTGATAAAATAAAGAGTTCAGCTTTCGAATTGACACTACCGTTACATGTGAGCGATAAATGCGCAAGCTGTTTAGGGCGCGCATACTAATTGAGTCTGTAAGGTCTGTCTTACAAATTTTTCTTATGGTGTCGATTGTTTTTATTTTATGAAGACTGTGGTTTTTGGCAGTAGCATATCGACTCTTCTCCTTAGAATACGGGCTATTGGTGGCCTTGCAAAGATGTCATAGCGCTTTCGTGCTAATGTGAGCATATAGCAACAATGAGAGCGCTAAGCGCTACGAAGGAATACATGTGGAGTACACTGGAGTGATGATTCAATGGTGGGACAATTTTCTGCAATGGGCAACGCAATATCAATCTAATATCGTGTTTAGCGTTTTGGTACTGCTCGTTTATTTGGTTATGTCAAAAAAGCTGCTGCCGAAAATTGAAAACGACATTGCGAAATCGAAGCTTAAGTCTCACAGTGCATTGAAAGGACTATTTGCTGCTAAAGTAATAGCGGCAACAGTGTCTCTTTGTTTGCTATTGCTTGCTTGGGGAATAGACTTTTCAGGCCTTCTTGTCTTATCCACATCTATTATAACGGTTACAGGGGTAGCGCTGTTTGCCAGTTGGTCGTTAATCAGCAATATAACAGCCTACTTTATATTGCTTACGAATGTATCTTACAGACGAGGCAATTACTTACGCATTATCGATGGTGATAATTTTGTTGAGGGGTTTATTGCCGACATCGGGCCATTCAGTACTCGCCTGGTTACGCTTGAACGTGAAACCATTATGTATCCTAACAACCTCATTCTCACTCGGCCTGTTATGTTAAACCCCAAAGTAAAATGGGACAGCATAGGTAAAGTGGTTGCCAAAACGAATGCCATGTTAGAGGCTAATTCGACTGAGGCTAATTCGACAGAGACTAATTCGACCGCTAAGGAAAAAACACGCCCAGCTACCCATGCCGCTAGCAATGCCAGTAATCATGCTGCAGGCCAGGCCGCAGAGCAGGCCCAATCAAATGAGGAGCGGTAGTAGACAGCACTTGTATTCGTCTATTTAATCAGTATCTCTATGCAGTTCTAATCGCTACTGCCTTCATTTGCATCTACGTTTTTTGCCTCGCGAATGTAGCGCGTCATGCTTTGCAATAACGCTCTTAATTTTGCCGGCTTCAGCGGCTTCGCTAAAAAGTTTACTCCCTGCTCTTTGCATTGCACCACAAGACTTTCATCAGGCGTTGCGGTAATCAGAGCGGCGGGTACAACAACGTTTAATTTGGTTCTAATAGTATCAATAAGAGCAAGCCCGTTTTTGTCATCTTCATGGCTTAGCTGGTAATCCATTAGTAATATTTGAGGCTTAACTGACTCGGCAAGAGACAACGCATCATCCCAATTATTAGCCAGATAAACCTTAACGCCCCATTTCTCAAGCAAGGTGCTAAGTGCGTCTAAATTTTCACGTTGATCGTCCACACACAGCACCTGCATACCGCTAAAGGTTGTATTTTTTGGTTTATTACTAATAGCTGAGGTGGCTTTAGGGGCAGCTTTATTGAGCGAGAACATAAAGCTACTGCCCTTACCTAAGTGTGAACGCACCTGTATTTTGGTGTCGAGCTGTAAACTCAAGCGTCTTACCACACCAAGGCCCAGGCCTAAACCGTGTTCCTTACTTTCATTGGCGCGGAAAAAGTCGCCAAATATGGTGTCTAGTTTGTCGCTAGAAATACCGATGCCTGTATCTAAAATCTTAAAATATACAGTGTCGTTAACCGATTTGACCACAAATAAAACTCTTCCTTTTTCGGTGTATTTCACCGCATTTGACAACAAGTTTTGCAGTATTCTGTACAAGTATGTTTTGTCAGCCCGCACCCAACAAGGTCTAATAATGGCTTTTAGCTCTAAACCTTTGTCTTTAGCCCGCATCGCCATTTCATCTACCAGGGGAGTAAGCAGGGCGCTCACATCAACAGACTCGATGTCGGGTTTCATTTCGCCCTGATCTAACCGTGCTATGTCTAGCAACGTACCTATCAAAGCCTCGCTAGACGAGACGCTGTGACTTAGCTTTTTGATAATGGCATGAGTTTGCTCAGATAAGTCTTGCTCTTCCAATGCGCTAACGTATAGCTTAGCGGCATTAAGAGGTTGTAAAACATCGTGGCTGGCAAGAGCAAGGAAACGAGTTTTACTGGCGTTGGCATCTTCTGCTGCTTTGCGGGCTCTTATCAGCTCTTTTTCGGCCCCCGAACGTTTTTCGATTTCAAGGCGAAGTTCAGCATTAATTGAATGCACTTCTTCTGTGCGCTTTTTTATTCTCGCTTCAAGGTCAATATTAGACTCTTCTAGCGCCTGCTGAATTTCTACGTGCCCGGTGATATCGTTAAAGCTAGTTACAAAGCCACCGCCAGGCAGAGGGTTGCCCACCATCTCTATTACCCGCCCGTCCTTACGCTGGCGCGTAAAGCGATGAGGCATGCCCGAACGCAAGTGTTCTAGACGCTTTTCCACCTCGGATTCAACGTCAAAAGTGCCAAACTCTCCCTGTGAGGCGTTATAGCGAATAAGCCTTTCAATAGGAACGCCAACGGCAAGTAAATCATCGGGGTAGGGGTACAGATTAGAGTAGCGTTTGTTCCATGCCACTAAGTTTAAATGCTTATCGACAACGCTGATCCCTTGATCCATATTTTCAAGCGAGGTTAAAAGGGCCGTCATGTTAAATTGCATGGCCTGAGTGGTGTCATCAAAGAAGTTGATAATTTCAGTGAAGTCCATCTTTTTGCCGCGCAGCGCACTATCGAGTAAAACCTTTGCACTTGATGCGCCGATAACCCCCCCTAGCGCACGCTCGCAAAACGACAAGAAGTTCTCGTTCGGCGTGTCTTGTTCGTTAAGTTCGCAGTGATTTAACTGCTGATATTGCTCAACGAGCTGTATACATCTGCCCGCTCCCATAAAAGTAGAGAGTAAGGTGGTTAAATCTGCCACTTTTACGTTGGTAGCCTGAGATTTCACCGTATTGTTAGCAGACATAGTAGGCGATACAAAGGCTTCTGCTTGAATGCGATCGATAAGGCGCTGTGGTGCAAACCACGAAAACAGTATGTACATAAGGGAATTGGCAGCAAGGCTTATCATGGCGCCTTGGCTGATAAGTTCGTTTTGTTCTAAACGCGAGACTTGCTCGCTGACAATTGGCAGAACTAGCCATAGTACCCAAATGATAAGCCCTACCATCAGACCAGCATAAACCCCATGAGCGTGAGCGCGCTTCCAGTAAAGCCCGCCTACGATGGCGGGTAGCAATTGAATAACCAATGAAAATGCAATAAGACCAATAGAGTGCAGCGAACGACTGCTCGTCATTTGCTGGTGGTACAAAAAAGCCATCAGCAGAATAGAGGCAATCACAATGCGACGTATTAATTTTATTCGGCGAGAAATATCCCGCTTTCTACCTGAGTCTTCGGTAAATGCGAGTATGCGAGGTAAAATAACGTCATTGGTGAGCATAGTACTTAGTGTAAGCGTGGCCACGATGATCATGGCGGTAGCTGCAGAAAGCCCTCCTACAAATACGATAACTTGCAGTAGCGCAGACTCTGAGAACATGGCTAAAGAGAGTACATAAGAGTCTGGCTCTACACTGGTACCCGCAAAAATAGCTTTCCCTGCAATAGCGATAACAGGAATAACCGCAGAAATGATGATCAGATAAAGCGGAAACAGCCAACGCGCTGTGCGCAAGTGAGACAAGCTAAGATTATCAATAATTGCTACGTGGAATTGTCTGGGCAAACATACAATGGCCGCGGCGGCCATAATGGTTTGTGCAATGAAAGTAAACGAGCTGAATTGCGACATCGCAGCTTCGTTCAAAAAACTTTCAAAAAATGGTCCGCTTTGGGTGTTTTTCCATGCGCTGTACCCTACAAACGCCACCAATACCAGTGCCAGTAGTTTTACTGATGACTCAAAAGCGATGGCAAGCATCAGCCCGCGGCGATATTCGGTGACGTCGGTCTGACGGGTACCAAAATAGATAGCAAACACGGCTATAAAAGCAGTAGCAGCAATAATGATAACATCGTTTTTGGGCTGCTGTGTTAGCAGTTGAAACGTTGATCCAACGGCTTTTAATTGTAGTGCTATGTAGGGAATAGTAGCGAGTAAAGCAATAATGGTAACAAGTAAGGCCACGGTTTGACGTTTGCCGTAGCGCGATGCAATGAAGTCAGAAATGGTAGTTATATGCTGCTTTTTACTCACAAGGGTAAGCTTATAAATAAACTTATACCCAATGACGTACACCAAAATTGGTCCCAACATAATAGGCAGGTAAATCCAGGTGTCTCTACTTGCCTGTCCTACCATGCCAAAAAATGTCCATGCTGTGCAGTAAATAGCAAGAGCAAGAGAGTAAACCGCAGGATGTGAGGTTAGTGCACGTGCTGTAGGCGAGTTTTTTTCACCCCAACTCGCGAGGGAGAAAAGTAAGAAAAGATAAAGTACTGCCAGTGTAACCCAACCAAAAACCATAGTGCTTCCGTTAACCTTATTTTTACAACTCTGTGTCTATTATACCTATTGAGACCATCGTCTACCTACGACCATGGTCTCATTTTTAAATTTAACACGCAGGTCTAAAGTGATATCCAACCTCCTAAAAGCTTGGCTTTGCTGCATGATGGGTTTGCATTTAACAGTGTGAAATTTGAAGCGGCAACCACACAAAAGCTGAGCGTTAGGAAAATGTAAAAAAACAACAACCGATTAACCTGACGTGGGGACGGACAAATGGCATTTAGAAATGATGATGACAAAAAAGCATATTGGAAGGAGAACTTAGCGCTCCTTTTCAAACTTTTAGTCATTTGGTTTGCAGTGTCGTTTGGTGCGGGCATTTTATTTGCCGACGCATTAAACAACATCCAATTCTTTGGTTTCAAACTGGGCTTCTGGTTTGCACAACAAGGTTCCATTTTAGTATTTGTTGCTCTTATTTTTGTCTATATGGCCAAAATGAACGCGATGGATAAACGCTATGGCGTAGACGAGGAGTAAAACAATGGATCTTCAAACACTCACCTTTATTATTGTTGGCGCAACATTTGCGCTTTACATCGCAATTGCCATTTGGGCAAGAGCAGGTTCAACGAACGACTTTTACGTAGCAGGTGGCGGCGTTCCTCCCGTGCTTAACGGTATGGCAACTGCTGCCGACTGGATGTCCGCTGCATCCTTTATATCCATGGCAGGTCTAATATCTTTCATGGGTTACGATGGTGCTGTTTACTTAATGGGCTGGACTGGCGGATACGTACTGCTTGCACTTTGCCTAGCACCTTACCTGCGTAAATTCGGTAAATTTACTGTACCCGATTTCATTGGTGACCGCTACTATTCGCAAACCGCTCGAACCGTGGCAGTTTTCTGCGCCATCTTCGTGTGCTTTACTTATGTTGCCGGCCAAATGCGTGGCGTAGGCGTTGTGTTTAGCCGCTTCCTTGAAGTAGATATTGTTACCGGCGTTGTAATTGGGATGGTTATCGTATTCTTCTATACCGTTCTTGGCGGTATGAAAGGGATTACATACACTCAGGTTGCACAGTTCTGCGTAATGGTATTTGCGTATGTTGTTCCAGCAGTATTTATCTCAATTATGGTAACGGGTCACATCTTACCGCAGACCGGATTCGGTGCCACATTAGCTGATGGATCGGGCATGCATCTTCTGCAAAAACTCGACAACCTCTCCACCGACTTAGGCTTCCACGAGTACACCACAGGTACCAAAAGTACCATAGACGTATTCTTCATTACATTTGCGCTTATGGTGGGTACGGCAGGTCTACCTCACGTTATCGTTCGCTTCTTTACTGTGCCTAAGGTTCATGATGCTCGTAAATCAGCAGGTTATGCGTTAGCGTTTATTGCGATTGTTTATACCACTGCTCCGGCATTGGCTGCTTTCGCTCGCGTTAACATGATTGAAACCATTAATGGGCCTGAGCTTACCGGTACAAGTTACGCAGAAGCACCATCGTGGATTAAAAACTGGGAGCAAACTGGGCTTATCGAGTTTAATGATAAGAACGGCGATGGTGTCATGTTTTATTCTGGTGACGAGCGTAACGAGATGAAAGTAGACCGCGATATCATGGTACTTGCTAACCCTGAAATTGCGAATCTTCCAGCGTGGGTAATTGCCCTAGTAGCTGCCGGTGGTGTTGCCGCTGCGTTGTCTACATCGGCAGGTCTATTGCTGGTAATCTCTACATCGGTGTCGCATGACCTATTGAAACGAAACTTTGCGCCTAATATTACCGATAAAGCGGAGCTGTTCTATGCTCGACTCGCTGCGGGGGTTGCCATAGTGATTGCTGGTTACTTTGGTATTAACCCGCCCGGATTTGTTGCGCAGGTGGTCGCCTTTGCCTTCGGCTTAGCTGCATCAAGCTTCTTCCCTGCGATTATTATGGGTATCTTTAGTAAACGTATGAATGATAAAGGCGCTGTGGCGGGTATGCTTGCGGGTATTGCTTTCACCGCTGCCTACATCATTTACTTCAAGTTTGTTAACCCAGCGGCGAATGTTCCAGCAAACTGGTGGTTTGGTATCTCACCTGAAGGTATTGGTACATTGGGTATGATGGTTAACTTCTTGGTGGCATTCCTAGTCTTTAAAGTGACAGACGATGCGCCAGAAGAAATCCAAGAGTTGGTTGAGAGTATTCGCTATCCTAAGGGAGCGGGTGAAGCCTCTGCACACTAAGTATTAATAGGTAATACAGGTAACACCTTGCGATGCTTGCAGATGGCAAGTATCGCAAGGAAACCAACAATAAAAGAAAGCCAGCCTTCTAGCATTATTTAGTTGGTTGGTTTTTTGTTTTAGTAAGACCCTAACGCCGTTGCTGCTTTTTTTACGAAACAACGTCGTAGCTACTTTTTTCAAAAGAATATGCAGCCTTAAAGGAATAGTGAGGATTTTGTAATGACAGCAATAGCGAAACAGGTTGAAGACTTTCTATCTTCATCGGCCCCATTTGACATGTTGAACGAAGCGCAGCGCAGCGACCTCATTCGCAATGCCGATCTATTGTATGTGACAAAAGACAACGCCGGGCAATTTGGTGCGAAAGAGTCACGTCTGTATCTTATTCAAAGTGGACAATTCTCAGTAGAGGATGGCGAGGGTGCAGCGCGACATTTAAGTGAGGGAGATTATTTCAATTATACCGCTATTTTGGATAACCAGACTTACCCGCTTTCGGTCACCGTAGATAGCCCAGGTTTAATTTACAGTTTCGCAGCAAGAGACGTAACGGGTTTACTAGACCTTGTAGAAGTAAGTAGTTTTTTTAACGGCTTACGCAATAATGCGTTACAAAACCATGCAATCGCAGACTCTAACTCTATGTGGTTATACAAATCGTTAACCGATGTAGTGAGTAAGGCTCCGGTGGCGGCACATTGCGATACCACTATTGTGGAAGCGGCAAAACTCATGACCCAAGAAAAGGTGTCTTCGCTGCTTGTCACTGAAAACGAAAAACTAATAGGTATAGTCACCGACAGAGATTTGCGCTCACGTGTAGTGGCAGAAGCGTTTGATACTCATAGAGCGGTGAAAGATATTATGACCGCCGCGCCTGCGCAAATTGGAAGTAATAGAACGCTGTTCGATGCTATGTCGCTCATGACAGAGAAGAATATTCACCACTTGCCGGTAATCGATCACTTATCGCAATCACCGATGGGTATGATAACGGCAAGTGACATTATTCGACATCAGCGCGGTAACGTCCTCTTTATTATTGGTGAATTAACGAAAGCTAACAGCCTTTACGAACTTATTCGGCTTTCTTGGCAATTACCCCACTATTTTGCCGCTCATGCTAAACGGGCTGGCGATTATGATATTGCGGGTAAGATTTTGTCGCAGGCGACAGATGTCATGACGAGGAAACTGATTGGCTTTTTTCAGCAGGACAACGGCAAAGCACCAATGATGTTCGCATGGCTAGTTTATGGTTCGCAGGCAAGGGAAGATCAAACAACAGGTTCTGATCAAGACAGTGGGTTACTTTTAGCCTCAAAACCTAACGAAAAACAAGCCGCTTACTTTGCTGAAATGACAGATTACGTATGTAAAGGTTTAGCAAAGTGTGGAATTAAACTTTGCGACGGTAACATTATGGCTAGCAACCCCAAGTTGCGACTGGCGTTAGATGATGCAGTAAGCGAGGCACAACAATGGGTTAATTCACCCACGAAAGAAGCCATAATGCACTTTAATATATTTCTAGATGTGCGCTGCGCCGCAGGCGATGCCAGCCTATTTAAAGAGTTACAAAAAAGGCGCGCTCCATTATTACAGCAAAAAATGTTCTTAGCGGCTCTTGCTCGCGCCAGTAACGAAGTATCTGTGCCCTTATCCATGTTTCAAAAGTTTAGCTATGAAAAAGGACGCAAGCAAAAAGACACTATTGATTTAAAAACACGGGCCGTCGCGTTGATAAATAATATTGCTCGAATCTATGCATTGGCTGATGGAATTACCTTACCTAACACAGTTACTCGCCTTGAGAGTTTATCTGAGAAGTCGGAGCTTTCTTCAAAAGACGCAGCAAATTTAAAAGACATATGGATATTTTTGAATCGACTTCGCTGGCGCCACCAGTTGGAAAACAAGGTTACGGATAATCTAGTGTCGGTAAGTACATTGTCTTCAATACAAAAGCATCAGTTAAAAGCCGGTTTTAAAGCCATAGAACGTGCCAATGAGGCTATGGTAATGAAGTTTTCCGGCGGGGTGGGTTAGCATGGTAATGAATTGGCTAAAGACCCGGCTATTTGGCAAAAAGGGATTGTCGTTTAAGAAACAACTATCTAATTTGTATGTCCATAACACAGAATTGTTGGCGATAGACTTAGAGCTTACCTCCCTTGATACGCAAACAACCAGTATTACATCGATCGGCTGGGCAAAGGGTAAAGGATGCCAATTGCCACTCAACGCCTGCGAGTATTATGTTATCGATACGCCAGCGGAACTTGGGCAAAGCCCAGTCATCCACGGATTAACTCAGGATATTTTACAAGAGGGGGTGTCATTACAACATGCGATTTCAAAAGTCTTGCCACTTTTAGAAACGTCAGTATTGGTATTTCACAATGCGAGCTTAGATTTAGCTGCGCTGAATAGGGCGTTTGTAGAACTATCGCTGCCCGCTATCGATGTTGTGTATATCGATACTTTAAAGCTAGCGGTGTACCAATTGAATAAACAGCATCAAGTACTGCCAAATAACAGCGCAACGTTAAGTGTATGTCGACAGCGGTTAGATTTGCCCAGTTGTCCAGAGCACAACGCGCTTGATGATGCGATGGCTACCCTGCAGCTGTTTTTTGCTCAAATTGAACAGTTTGGACTTACCCAACAAAGTGCACTTTTGCAGTTACACCATACCAAAGCGCTAGGGCACTATAGGCTTGGTAATGAGGCTGGAACAAGACTGTAGCCGAACTCTAGCCTGAACTCTAGACTGGAATCTAGATTGGATAATAGGAAGTGTGCTTGCTCGAGGAAGGATCGGCTTAAAACAATGAAGATTTAAAGGAGGGAAGCGTGCAATTATACCAATATTCGACGTTTGGTGGCCTTAACAGGCGATTCGTTTCCTGTGATAGTAAACCCTTCAGCTTTCACACAATTACGGCCCGATGTTTTGGCCATATAAAGGTGTTTATCAGCTTCTAACATCACGTACTCGATGGTTTTATCATCGTCAGCTTGTTTGGTTGAGAGACCGGCACTTAAAGTAACTCGCTCAAATTCAGATGCAGCGTGTTTAATGTTGAGATCATACACTGTTTCTAACAGGCGCTTGGTAACCTCGACGGCACCTTGCGTGTCTGTATTCGGCAAAATAACCAGAAACTCTTCACCACCAATGCGCACTAATTTATCCATAGGCCGCAGAAGTGAGCTACTAATACACTGACTCACCTTCCATAAACAACTGTCGCCATCTAAGTGACCATACATGTCATTAAATAGTTTGAAGTGGTCAATATCAAAAATGACAAGCGAAAGAGGGGTGATGTTTCTCAGACCGTCTCGCACCAAACGCGGAAGATAGTCATCAAGGTAGTGCCTGTTGTATGCGCCCGTTAACTTATCAATGTAGATTAGTTTTTCTAGTAAATCGTTGCGCATTTTATTTTTTAAATGCGATTTAACACGGTTTTGTAGGGTACAGGCGTTAACAGGCTTTACAACAAAATCAACACACCCAGAGTTCCAGCACTTAGACTCCTCCTCTTCTGTAGACGAAGAGGTAACGAAAATGATTGGAATGCCTTCACATTGAGGTTTTTTTCGTAAGAGTGCGGTAGTCTCATGCCCGTCTAGCTCTGGCATAGAAACGTCCATCAGAATAAGGTCTGGTTTTTTGAAACGGCAGTATTCAATTGCATCTCTGCCAGAGGAAACAGACTCACAGGCCACAATGTCTTGCAGCAGTGTTTCTAGCACTAGTCGACTACTTGCATCGTCGTCAACTATAAGCACACTGCAATCAGACAGTGTTCTGTTATCCACCTGTTCTATGTACACGCCAAACCCTCAAAGACTATAACGCCTAGCTGGCGTATTAGTAACACAGTACACCTGCTGAACAGAAAAGTGCATTCAACATAAGTTTAACATTGGCCATTTACACTAAATATTTATGCGTGAAGGCAATTGACGGCATTCGGAAACGTGGGGGAGTATTTTAGAGCAAGAGTTGCGTGAACGGGGCTAGATAACCAAAGCGAAAACTAAAAAACCACCGCATTTATGTCCTAATGTTTGGGAATAAAGCGGTGGTTTTATTTGATGTTCTAACTATCACTTTTATGTGTGAAGCGATATTACTCTTATAACGCAGCTGCTACTTCAGCAGGTAGTAATACAGCGTCGATAACGTGAATTACACCGTTCTCAGCCATTACGTCAGCTTTGATAACGTTTGCGTTATTGATTTTTACTTTACCCATAGCAGCAGTAACCGATACATCGCTACCTTCAACTGTAGTTGCAGATGACAAAGTAACTACATCTTCAGCTTTTACCTTACCCGCTACTACATGGTAAGTAAGAATTTGTACTAGGGTGTCTTTATTCTCTGGCTTCAAAAGCATGTCTAGCGTACCTGCAGGAAGCGCAGCAAATGCCTCATCTGTTGGTGCAAACACAGTAAACGGGCCGTCGCCTTTCAATGTATCTACCAGGCCGCCTGCTTTCACAGCCGCAACTAGCGTTGAGAACATTGGGTTACTCGCAGCAGTGTCTACGATGTCCTTGTGGTCGCCCATTTTATGATGACCTGCAAAAACCGAAGAACTCACTACCATTATCACTAAAGCACTTAAAAACTTACGCATGATTTATTTCCTTAAAGTTTAAAATTATGAACGTTAGATTTACTACTTGTTTACAAATCTGATTTCGCTAGTGATTACGGTACTTTTGTCTAAAGTGATGATTAACTTTATGTAATACGCTCTTCTCTTAGACGAAAAACCTTTAAATGAAAGGGCTGTAGGCGATCGAATATATTTTATCAACCTTCCATAAAAAGCCGCTGGTGTACGCAGCGCTAGAATTAATGAGATGTAAAGCAATAATCGCAGTTCAAGGTCTATACTAAAGTATCGAGTATTTTCTTGGAGTAAGAGATATGTTCACTCGACGTGTATTACTCGCCGCCTGCGCGCTTCTAGCTGCATGCCAGAGCGTTACCTCTACAAGCTCGGTAAAAACTGAAAGCTTGCTAAGAGATGATTTATTCCCAAGCCACCAACTCTTTACTATTGAGACAGAGCAAGACGTTTTCTATCTTGGAAAAGAGGCGAAGCGGTTTGCAGAGCGCGCCATACTGGATGAAACCGCGAATGTTACTACCAAAAAGGCCAAAGATGTTCGAGGCTTTGTCAGTGCCATCCTCGACTATTCTGATAATGGCATTGCATATCGCAATAATGCAAACACGGTAGCAAATACAACATTTAGCAACCGAGCGGCAAATTGTCTTTCACTATCTATAATGACGTTTGCACTCGCCGAGCATGTTGGCCTAAAAGCGACATTATACGAAGTTGATATTCCCGAGTACTGGACTAGGAGGGATGGTTTTAGCTTGCTCAATGGTCACGTGAACTTGCGGGTAAGTGCATCAGATAATCCCTCGTCTATTGTATTAGGTAGTACCTGGGCGGATGTAGACTTTGATCCTCAGGCTATTCGCAGTCGCTTTCCTCGCGTGCCTGTATCTAAACAAAGTGTATTGGCCATGTTTTACAACAATAAAGGTGCCGACGCTCTGGTTGCAAATAGTTATACTCGGGCCTACAAGTATTTTAAAGCCGCTACCGAAGTTGCACCTCAACTTCAGCAAAGCTGGACAAACTTAGGGGTGCTTTACAGAATGAAAGGCGAATTGAAACTTGCCGAGAATGTTTATCAGCACGCGCTTTCGTTAGATTCGGAGAACTTAACTGTTTGGGAAAATCTCGCGATCTTGTATCGGCACCAGAACAGGCATGAGGAGTCGAAGCAGTTGCTTGCAAGTGTGGAAACAAAACGTAAAACCAATCCGTTTTATCACTTTATTCTAGGCGAACAGTCTTTCGAAGACGGAGAGTTTGCAAAGGCCTTAGCTCATTATCAACGGGCAGTGCGATTGGATAGAAAAAATCATGAAATTCTTTTTGGGTTAGCTAAGGCCTATTACGAACTTGGAGATATCAGCAATGCTCAGCGCTATTTGCAAGGCGCGGTTAATTTTTCCCCCGATAAGTACAGCGCACAGCATTATTCTTCAAAGTTAGCTGCATTAGCACACAATGAGCGTTAGCAGCCTTATTCTTAGAAACATAACTAGAAAGACAGGCATAGAAAGCGACTTATTAAGACAGGCAAGTTAACGAGACAGGCATAAAAAGGGACTTATTAAGACAGGGCTTAAGGCTTAACGAGACAGGCATAAAAAGGGACTTATTAAGACAGGGCTTAAGGCTTAACGAGACAGGCATAAAAAGCGACTTATTAGGCTTATCGAGACAGGCATAATAGGGCTAAGTAAGACAGTCACAAAAAGGGACTTATTAAGACAGGCATAAAAAGGGTTTAACGATACATGCATAAAAAGCGACTTATTAAGACAGGCATAAAAAGTAGGGAGCTAAGTAAGACAGGCACTAAAAAACAGGTAAAAAAAAGCCACGGACGAGCCGTGGCATAAAGGTAACACTACAAAAGGAACTTCACTTAAATCACGCCTAGTTCACGAAGGCGCTCTTGCAGGTATGAGCCTGCGGTATGACGTTCTGAAAGAACAACATCTGGGCGAGGGTGTAAGAACAAAGGCAGCGAAATACGCGACTTCGTCATGTCTGCACCATCTGGATTTACAACCCTGTGAGTAGTCGATGGGAAGTAGTGACCGGATGCTTCTTGAAGCATGTCGCCAATATTCACAATCAAACTACCAAAGTCACACGGTACATCTAACCAGCTACCGTCTTTAGCCTGAACCTGAAGACCAGGCTCGTTAGCTGCTGGCAAAATAGTAATTAAGTTAATGTCTTCATGAGCAGCAGCGCGGATAGCATCCACTTCTTCATCGCCACTTAGAGGCGGGTAATGAAGAACACGCAATAAGGTTTGATCTGAATCTTTGATCATATTACCTAAAGGCTGGCTATATTTATCACTGACTTCACTTGGCGAGTGCGCTTCTATCCAACCCAATAATTCTGTGGCAAGCGTATTCGCTTCTTCATAATATTGAGAGATCTGAGGACGTAAAGACTCAGGACATTGTCCCCAAGGGTAATAGTGATAATACTCTTTGATATCTTTTTTCGTGAAGCCCTTAGCTACCTCAGAAACGCTCTGAGGGAAAAATCCGTCTTGCTTACCCTTGTTGTAAAGGTAATCGTTCTTCTCTTCACTGTTGAAGAAATCCTGCCAATTGTCATAAATACCTTGAACTAAAGACTGCTTGATAGGGTGATTTTTCAATACACCAAACCCAGTCTCACGCAACGATTTAACAAATTCTTCTTGCGCGTTTTCAGCTTGGTAGTCAACAGCAACTAATTGCATAATGTTTTCCCGTATATTTAGATTGCGGCATTATAAAGGTAGACGGGCTACAGAAAAAAGTCGCTGATATTGATTTACATCAACGTCAGCGAAGAATGCGCGTAATTTACATAAACCTGACCATTTAGTCTAGTAAAAAACTGACTAAATGGTCTGTTTAAATAAAATTTAACTGAGAGAGAGGAAAAAGCCCGCTAGTGCGGCACTCATTAAGTTTGATAAGGTTGCAGCAATAACCGCTTTTAATCCCAGTCGTGCAATTTCTTTTCTGCGAGTTGGTGCCATAGCGCCAATTCCGCCCATCAAAATCGCGATAGAAGAGAAGTTTGCAAAACCACATAGTGCAAAGGTGATAATGGCCTGAGAAGCTTCGGACAATTGATCTTGGTTTTCTAAGAAATTGAGATAGGCAACAAATTCATTCACTACCATCTTTTGACCAATAAAACTGCCCGCAAGTTGTGCTTCTTCCCATGGAACGCCGATTGCCCATGCAAGTGGTTGAAGAACAAACCCCAGGATCCCTTCAAACGTGACGTTTTCATAACCGAACAAACCTGCGCTCCAGCCAATGAGACCGTTGAACATGGCAATGAGGGCTATGAAAGCGAGTAGCATTGCACCTACGTTAAGCGCAAGTTGCATGCCTGATGCTGCGCCACTAGCGGCAGCATCAAATACATTGGCATAGCCCGCGTCGTCTGCGTCTACGTCATGTAAATCTTCGTTTGGCTTACTTGTTTCAGGCAAGATGATTTTTGCCATCAACAAGCCGCCAGGCGCAGCCATAAAGCTGGCCGCTAAAAGGTATTTAAGCTCTACCCCCATTCCGGCGTAGCCGGCCATAACAGAACCAGCAATTGATGCTAAACCACCCACCATGATGGCGAATAGTTCAGAGCTGGTCATATGGGGTATAAAAGGGCGCACGACTAAAGGCGCTTCAGTTTGGCCTACGAAAATGTTGGCAGCTGAAGACATAGATTCGGGTCGGCTGGTGCCCAAGGCTTTTTGAAGAAAGCCACCGATCACTTTAATAATGATGCCCATTACCTTTAAATGATAAAGCACCGCGATAAGCGCGGAAAAGAAAACGATGACGGGAAGTACGTTGAACGCAAATATGAATCCTAACGATTTATTGCCAATAGGGCCAAATAGAAAGTCAATTCCCTGCTGGCTGTAGCCAATAATATTGGCCACAAACTGCGTCGCTTTATACAGAAATTGCTTACCGGGTTCAGAATACAGGACAAACGCACCAACAGCAGCTTGTATAGCAAATGCTCCACCAACAGTGCGCCAGTTAATACTGCGCCTTGCCGACGACATCGCTAATGCAATACCTATGAGGAGCGCAACGCCCAGTAAACCTACCATAAATTATTTCCCTTAAAGAAGCGCTTGCTGAATGTGTGATTTGATCACATCTAATGCAATTTGATTTTTTCCACCCTGCGTTACCACTACGTCGGCAGTAAAGCGGCTAGGCTCTATAAACTGGTGATACATTGGCTTAACAGTCTCTTCGTACTGTTTTGCTACAGACTCTATCGATCTACCGCGCTCTTTTAAATCGCGCATCATTCTTCGCATTAGGCAAATATCGAGGGGAGTATCGATAAATATTTTCACATCGTATAACGGCAGCAAATCGGTGCGTGCTAACAACATGATGCCTTCAAGTATAATAACCGGCGCAGGGTTTAGGCGCTCTGTTTCAGGCAAACGAGTATGCGTTTTATAACAATAATGCGGATAGTCTATGGGCTGACCTTCTCTTAACGCCTGTAAATGAGCTTTTAGAAGCTCATGTTCAAATGCATTGGGATGGTCGTAGTTGTTTTGCTCTCTCTGCTCCATGGGCAGATGATCTTGCGCGCGATAGTAATGGTCTTCGCGCAAAACCTGTACAGGACGGCCTTGTGCGCTGAATCCGTTAAATAAATTTTTTGTAAAAAGAGACTTTCCAGAGCCTGAAGCTCCAGAAATGGCAATAATTAATGGCGATTGCATAGTACTAAAAAGCTGATTTTGTTGGTGCAAAGATACGCGCTTAGCCCTCGCGAATCAATGATATATTCACGCAGCCTAGTATTTTGGATCGGTCTTTGCTTCCGTTTTAGTGAAAAGTACACCTATTTTTCAAGGTATTGCGGTTCGTTAATGCAAACCTGTCAAAGTTATCCAGTTGGTCAATAAATTAGTTCTTTTAACCTTGCTTGTATGAAATTCAGCCAAGTGATTTCCCAAACAGCGTCACGCCATGCTTTCTTTCCAATACAGTTTTTACGCAGCGACGCAAAACTCAATTTCCAATTATCTCTATATCATCAAGTTGTATTTTGGGTAACGCGTAGGAGTGCTGTTTTGAACGCGACCCTTCTCCCTGGGCTCTAGGGGGATAATACGTCTCTTTCTCTTCATTAAAACCTGTGAATACATCGTCGAGCGCGGCGCGTATTTCACTAAGCGTTTTATCTAAATTAGCGTTGAAGTCGGGTCTTTTTCGCTTTGTATGGCCCAATTCAATGAGACGACCAAAGCTTCGGTTCGCTAATGCAATGAGTTCATTGGGTACGTCTTTGTGCACGGGCAATGGATGCCCCGGGTTCTCTATACAAAATCTGACTAGTGCGGTGTAAAAACACAATGGTTTGTTTTGTAACGTCACCGCTTTATCGGTAACGCCATTTGATATGGTTTTATCCTGAAGGTTAATAATAAGCTTCGGTGTTGGAGGAAGCGCGTCTTGCACTTGCTGCGCTTTTTGCTTGGCTGTTTTTCGCGTATTGAGCGCGAATACGGGTACTAAACACAGAGCGGCTAGTAATGCTATCCAGCTAAATGCAAGTGCATGAGAAACAGGTTTACTCACGATTTCGATTTCTATCTCTTGTTCAGCATTTTTTAACAGAGTTGTATAGCTGCGAGGGTAGCGTGCTTTGTCGAGTTCTTCGCTAGTGTAAGTCACGCTTTGAATTGCGTTGACTAAAACAGGGTAACCTTCTTCCATGAGTTTAGCGTTTAGGGTATTGATATATCGAAAAATAGCGTAGCTATTCACCGGCGTGTTTAATGTTTGATTCCCCACATCTAAAAAAGCACTATCGAGACTTATTCTTCGCTCTACTTTGTCTATTGCCTCGTGTAACGACGCTTGATATGCGAATAATTGACTTACCAAGGAAATGCCTTGCAATACAGTAATCAGTAAAAGCGCGTTAACTACAATCCTTGGCGTTGATTTAAATGAAAATCGTTTAGCAATATCAGTAGAGGTGATGGTTTTCACGGATTTGCTGTTCATGGGCATCCTTCCTCTAACTCTATATTTTTATAATAAGGCCTGGGGTGTGCCATAGCGATGTCATGAATTACGGTTTGCATAGCGCAAAACAGGTCAGTGTTTTGAGACTGCATTTTTAGATACCACTGCATACCGCTTACCTGAAGCATTAGCGGAGTAATGTAATTTTTAGACAACCTGCTTTCGTCGTCTTTAGCCCAATAAGACGAAATGATATCAACCTCGCCAGCAAGCAGTGCGCGTCTGAGCTCTTGGTGTGAGCTATAGTAAGCAATGTCTACATTGTTATCGCTTAAACTTAAACGCTGCAATACGGTCTTCGGCACTATATGACCAGAGCGGCTGCTTGGGTAATCAAGCAGACCAATGGTTTTACCCAGCAAATACTCTTTTTCAAGCTTTGGCTTTTCACGTAAGGATATAAAATAAGCGCCGTAGTCTGGGTGCGACGCTACAGGCGTTAGCCCGTATATTTCGTCAGCTGCAAAAGCGTCTACTACGTTCTTTTTGACCAGCGCTAAGTCGACAACCCCATGATTGATATATCTGAAGGTGTCGTAATCGCTCTGACCAATAATGACTCTTACTTCGCCATATTGCCGTTTTATGACAGTATTGTTACAGATTTTCTCGGTTGCCAGTTGTGCGATGCGGCTATCTGTTAAATAGACTGAGAAACGATCTGCATTTCCCGAAAGTGGTGTGTTGCAGGATAAATATTGACCAGTTTGTGGAGGGATGTCATTGTAGGCAGGGCTATATGAAAAATAGTTAACCGTACCGCAAGCAAACGCTGCAATAATAAATAATAACCACTTTCCTGATGCAATAATTCTGAAATTCGTCAAAAAAACGACCAAATGAATTAACGATTTATAAAGCGATTTCATCAGTTAAGGTTATTTATTGCAATAGGTAAGTTTATTTTATTATGTCATCTGTATGAAAAGCAATGTGTTTTTATAGATAAACCTGATTTTTGATAAACGCTGTTTATTAGTTGGGTGTGTGCCAAAAATATGAGCGGTAAGTGACAAAAACTGAAAACAACAATAATAAGTAAATTAACCTGACCGTTTGGTCAAGTTAAATGTGTTGCCAAGTTACTTATCACAACGACTGCAGCTAAATAAAAATGCAAAGTTGTAATAAAATTGACATGAACCTCGAAGAGAATCTGAATGGTTCTTAGCATTACGTCAGGTGGTAGGCAAAATAATTTAAATAGTCTGCCCCGAAAGAATTGTAAACAATAGGGAAACACACATGAACTTTAAAACCAAACTCAGTCGCGTTGCGATTGCGGTTGCAGTAACTGCGGGATTATCTTCTGCAGCAATGGCTCAGGTAACTACGTCAGCAATGACTGGTCAAATTGTCGGACCTCAAGGTAGCCCAGCAGCAGGTACTCAGATCACAATTATTCACACACCTTCGGGCTCTACAAAAACCGTAACAGTAAATGAGTCTGGCCAATTCAACGCGAAAGGCCTGCGCGTTGGTGGACCTTACACGGTAATGATTGACTCTGATAAGTTCGAAGACAAAACCATTACTGACCTATATGTCGACTTAGGCGAAGAGTTGCCAATTAACGTAGCACTTTCAGCACAAGGTCAAGACATTGAAAGAATCTCAGTGACTGGTTCGCAAATCTCAAGTGTCTATTTCGGTAAAAGTAGCCCAGCAGCAAACTTCGATTTATCTGACCTACAGAAAGTTCCTGCTATCAACCGTAACATCAACGACGTAATTCGTGTTGACCCACGCTTATACGTTGACGAAGGTGGATCTGACGGCATTCAGTGTGCAGGTAAAAACCCTCGTTTCAACAGTTTAACTGTTGATGGTGTTCGTCAAAACGATTTGTTTGGTTTGAACGGCAATGGCTACCCTACAGAAAGGCAACCTTTCCCATTCGATTCAATTCAAGGTGTAACGGTAGAACTAGCTCCATTTGAAGTAATTTATGGCGGTTTCACGGCCTGTAACATCAATGCGGTTACCAAGTCAGGTACCAACGAAATTCACGGTTCAGTGTTTGTTGATTACACAAGCGACTCTATGCGTGGCGACTCTTTACAAGGCGAAGATGTAGAGTTAGGTAGCTTCGATGAAGTTCGTTATGGTTTCGAAATTGGCGCTCCGCTAATTAAAGACAAGCTTTTCATCTACGCTGCTTATGAAACTTTCCAAGGTTCTAACTTATTTAACCGTGGTCCAATTGGTTCTGGTGCGCTTAATACAGTCGACGTAACGCAAGGCGAACTTGACGAAATCGTTCAAATCGCAAATGACTTATACGGCTTCCAAACCGGCACAATTCCAACAAGTCTAGATAACGAAGATGATAAAATACTCATCAAGCTAGACTGGAACATCAACGATAGTCATCGTGCTGAATTTGCTTACAACTACAACGATGGTAACAACTTTACACAATCGGATGGCGATGGTAACGAATTTGAGTTCCAAGAGCATTTGTATGAGCGTGGAACAGAAATGCAGTCATATGCAGCATCGTTCTACTCTGACTGGACTGATAAGTTCTCAACCGAATTGCGTATTAACTACTTAGATGTTGATAACCGTCAAATTTCACTTGCCGGTGATGGAACAGTCGGTGGAAACGACTTTGGTGAAGTACAAGTTGAGCTAACTGGTCGTGAAGGTCTCGACAATGTCACCGTTTACCTAGGTTCAGACGACAGTCGCCAAGCTAATGACTTAAACTACGATCAGCTAAGCCTTATATTCCGTGGTTTCTATTATTTCGACAACGGTCATACTTTAACGTTTGGTTATGAGCGTGACGATTTAGACGTGTTTAACTTGTTCGTTCAACATACTGAGACTGAACTACGTTTCGACGGTATTGATAACTTCCGCGCTGGGTTACCTTCTCGTTATGAATATAACGGAATCATAACAGGTGACGTTAATGACGCAGGTGACCTTTCTGATGCTGCAGCGAATTGGGGTTACCAAATCAACGCTGCCTATGTTCAGGACGAGTTTTACCTAACAGATGATTTGAGAGTGACTGCAGGTTTACGTTATGAGTGGTATACAACTAGCGATGCACCAGACGAAAACCCTGGGTTTGTCCAAGAATATGGGTTTAGCAACTCAACTAACCTTGACGGAGTTGGTCTTATTCAGCCACGTCTTGGTTTGAACTATACGTTATCTGATGCAACCGAAATTCGCGGTGGTGTTGGCTTGTTCTCAGGCGGTAACCCGAATGTTTGGTTGTCTAACAACTTCTCAAATACCAACACTCTTCAAACGGGTATTCGTGGAAGAAGTTTTGGTTATACAGATGGCTCAAGAAGTTTGTTTGACGATGACATCAACTATCTACAAGTTGAAGACGGTGCTCCAGTGGGCCCAGGTTATGGTGTACCTCAGGATATGGCAGAAGCAGCAAGACTAGGTAACGGCTCTAACTTTGAGTTGAACTACTTAGACCCTGACTTTGATATTCCGAGCGAATGGAAATTTGCGTTAGGTATGACACACGTAACTGAAAATGATTATGTTTTCGAAGCAGACATCATCTACAGCATCTTCCAAGATTCAGCCATCGTTCTTCGTGGCGACTTAGAAGAAACGGCTGAGCGCACTGACACTGCAAATGGCGATATCGCGACAGGTTACATTGTATACGATAGCCCAAGATCTGCGACATTTGTGCTTACTAATGCTGACCCAGATCCAACAGCACTTAGTATTTCAGGTAGTATGTCTAAGTCTTGGGACAATGGCATCCAAGTTACAACCGGCTATAACTATAACGATGCTGAAGATGTTCAGCCTATGAATAGCTCTGTTGCGTTCTCCAACTATCAAAACCGTGCATTTACCAACCCAAATGAACAAGTAGTTGCTACTTCAGACTGGAATATCGAACATCGCTTTACTGTTGATTTCCGATACACCCACGAGTTTATCGCTGGGTACGAAACGAGTTTCTCTCTTTTCGGTGTAATTCAGTCTGGTAACGTTTACAGCTTGGTACGTGATGACCGTCGCGAAGTTGGTGGCCGAGTTCGTGATAACCAAACTTTCGGTTTCACTCCATTCTTGGATAATGGCAACATTCTTCCAATCGGTGGTCAGAGAAATGGTGAAACTGCACCATGGTGGTCTAAGATTGACTTAGCGGTTTATCAAGACCTTCCTACGTTCAACGTAGATCACTCTGCGAACGCATTTTTCGTTATTGATAACTTCACTAACCTGTTAAATGACGATTGGGGCGTATTAGAAGAAGCGTCAAATACTGTATTCAATAATGTTGATAACAGAACTTTTGTTAATGGTGATACTTCACTATGGACAATGCGTGTTGGTGTTAACTACCGCTTCTAATAGTGATAGTTTAAAAACCATATAAAATCTTTGTAGTGTGAAATGCCACTCCCCTTTATGGGGTGTGGCATTTTTTTTGATCTAATCGTGAGGTGTGGACGAAAGAACTGATAAGTTTATTCTGAAAACCAACGCAAGGAGGTCAAATGTCAAAGTCTATTCTTATGGTAATGACATCACACGAAATTATGGGTGATACAGGCAATAAAACGGGAATGTGGTTGGAGGAGTTTGCTTCCCCTTATTACGCATTTAAAGACGCTGGTTATTCTATTACATTAGCGTCTCCCATGGGGGGGCAGGTACCTATCGACCCCAATAGCCTCTCCGACGATGCCATGACCGACGATGCCATACGTTATACTAAAGATGACGTGGCACGAAGCGCCGTTGCCTCTACTATCCAACTCGAAGATGTGCGTGCAGAAGAATTTGATGCGGTGTTTTATCCGGGTGGTCACGGTCCCCTTTGGGACCTATCTGACAATGCATATTCTATCAAACTCATCGAAGATACCATTGCAGCGAATAAGCCAGTAGGTGCGGTGTGTCATGCGCCTATTGTGCTAAAAGACGTTAAGAACCCTGACGGCAGTTTTTTAGTTGACGGAAAAGCTGTAACTGGCTTTTCAAATAGCGAAGAGGCGGCCATGCAGTTAACCGATGTGGTGCCTTATCTTGTAGAAGACGAGTTGAAAAGCAAGGGCGGAAAGTTTGAAAGCGCCGACGATTTTGCAGTAAAAGTATGTACTGATGGACTACTTGTAACAGGGCAAAATCCACCGTCATCTCGCCCTGCAGCAGACGCTTTGATAAAGTTAATTTCATAAGCAAGTTTCATGAGCAAGTATAGCGCTGCGAACTTTGGTTCACTCGCGTTGAAAGTTTTTGATTAAAGACTTTCTAAAGCGAAAAACCATTGAACAGCGTCTATGCTAATGAAAACGCTTTAATAGAAAAAGTTAAAATAGAAAAAGCCGCTGTTAAATATGTTTTCTCTTATCGAGAAACTTATTTAGCAAGCGGCTTTTTTGTATTGAGACTCTTTAAACGTTGTCGAACAGGTCTTCAACACGCAAACGAAGCTCTTCTATTTTTTGAACATCCGCAGGCGCGATAAAGATAGTATCGTCACCAGCAATGGTGCCCAGTACGCCATCTTTTTTACTCAACGAGTCAAGTAGCCTGGCAATAAGTTGTGCTGCGCCTGGGCTGGTTCTAATAATGACCATTACATTGTTGTGTACTACATCAAGCACAAGCTGTTTTAACGGGCTTTTGGCAGTGGGCATTCCAAGCTCTGGTGGTAGGCAGTAAACCATGTCTCCACGAGCGTTACGGGTGCGTACAGCGCCAAACTTACTGAGCATTCTTGATATTTTCGACTGACTAATATTGTCGAAGTTTTGCGCCTTTAAGGCATCTACTATTTCACCTTGTGAACCGTAGCTCTCAGCTTTAAGTATTTCTTTGAAAGCTTTAATCAGTTGTTCTTGTTTTGTGTTAGCCATTAAGCGCTCTTTTTTGTCTCATTAGTTGTTTTAACCAGTAGGGTATGGCCAAAACAACTGAATTCAGTTTTTATTCGCATATTGTGCCCCACAGGTGGACTTTAGGCAATTTGTTTGCATAATCATCCATGATAATGAATATTGACAAAAAATCGCTGTTTATGGCGTCAATAAGACGATCCGGTGATTGAGTTTTCCCCCGCGTTGCATTAGTGTGACGTTCCGTTTAAATACGTGAGTAATCCCATAGGAGAAATGGTATGAAAGTAGCCGTGTTAGGTGCTGCAGGTGGTATCGGTCAAGCGCTGTCGTTGTTGTTAAAAACACAATTGCCAGCAGGTTCAGATTTAGCGCTTTATGACGTTGCGCCAGTTGTTCCTGGTGTTGCAGTTGATTTAAGCCACATCCCCACTGCGGTTAAAGTAACCGGTCACGGTAAAGATGACCTAGCTGGTGCACTAACTGGATCAGACGTTGTTCTTATTCCAGCTGGTATGCCGCGTAAGCCGGGTATGGATCGTTCTGATCTATTCAACATCAACGCTGGAATCGTTAAAAACCTTATTGAAGGTGTTGCTGATAACTGTCCAGACGCGTGTGTTGGAATCATCACCAACCCAGTTAATACTACAGTTGCTATCGCAGCTGAAACGCTTAAAGCAAAAGGCGTTTACAACAAAAACAAACTTTTCGGTGTAACTACGCTAGACGTAATCCGCGCTGAAACTTTTGTTGCTGAGCTTAAAGGTGTAGACGTATCTTCTGTGCACGTGCCGGTAATTGGTGGTCACTCTGGTACAACTATTCTACCTCTTCTTTCACAAGTTGAAGGTGTTGAGTTTACAGACGAAGAAGTGGCTAGCCTAACGACTCGTATCCAAAATGCGGGTACTGAAGTTGTTGAAGCGAAAGCGGGCGGCGGTTCTGCAACCCTTTCTATGGGTCAAGCAGCAGCACGTTTCTGCTTATCTCTAGTTGCAGCAATGCAAGGCGAGAACGTTGTTGAGTACACTTATGTACAAACTGACGACAGCGACGACGCAGCATTCTTCGCTCACCCAGTTCGCTTAAGTGCAAACGGTGTTGAAGAAATCTTGCCATACGGCGAGCTAAGCGCATTTGAAGAAAAAGCGAAAAACGACATGCTTGAAGGCCTACGTGGCGACATCAAGCTAGGCGTAGACTTCGTAAACGGCTAATTAGGCTGTTGGTGGATGCGCTGCATCCGCCGAATAAAGGCTGGATACGTAAGGCCTACACAGACACGCCGAGATTCCATCCATGGAGGCTTGGCTGCAGCATCCCTGCTGCAGACAGTCTGTTACGACCTTACGTATCCAGCCTTTTTGTTACATCTTGTAGGCTTCGCCACCGCATCCAGGCGCGGGCTCTTGAAAGAGTAAAAGCCTGCTAATCACAAGCCTCCCAGTTTAAGCATTCCCCGCATAGCATCGATTCACTGCGAATAAAAAATAAGACTTAACGCTTATCAATTTAATAGGAGGTTAGAGACATAGAGCAAGCGGGAAAAATGAGGTATAAAAAAACCCGCGTTAAACGCGGGTTTTGATGTGCTTTCTTAAAATAACTTATTAACCAGTATTACGCATACCAATAGCAATACCTGCAATCGTCACCATCATGGCGCGTTCTAAGCTGGTATTTTGCGACTCGTCACCTGCTTTTCTAATGCGGTCAAGCAATTCAATTTGCAGATAGTGAAGAGGCTGCAAGTACGCTGCACGAATTTCCATCGACTCTTTGCCTTGAGGGTCATTAGCCATAATGTCTTTTTCGCCAGTGATTGAGAGTAAAGAAGAAATGCTTTCTTTTAGCTCAGTACGTAGGGCTTCACCGAAGTGTTTAAGCTCTTTTGGCACTAGGCGCTCGTCATACGCCTCACTAATGCGAGGGTCGGCTTTGTGGAACACCATATCTAACATTGATAGGCGTGAACGGTAAAATGGCCACTCACTGAACATTTCGTTGACGACTTTTTCATTCTCAGGTGTTTTTACGCTATCGATTGCACGCATAACGCCTAACCAACTTGGCAATACCAAGCGAGTTTGCGCCCATGCAAATATCCACGGAATAGCACGTAAGCTCTCAATACCGCCCTGAGGTTTACGCTTCGCAGGGCGGCTACCAAGCGGCAGCTTGCCAAGCTCTTGCTCTGGCGTTGCAACGCGAAAGTAAGGAACAAATTCTTCATCGTGACGTACAGTGGCGCGATAGTTGTCGCGGCCCTGACCTGCCATAGTAGTGATAAGCTCGCGCCATTCTTCTTTTGGTGCTGGAGGCGGGAACAACATGGCTTCTATAATAGCGCTGGCGTAAATACCTAAGCTGCGCTTAGCAAGAGTTGGCATGCCGAACTTATAGCGAATGGTTTCGCCTTGCTCCGTTACGCGGAAACCGCCTTCAAGTGAACCAGGAGGCTGCGAGTAAATAGCGGCGTGAGCCGGCAAGCCACCTCGACCGATAGTGCCGCCACGACCGTGGAATAGCGTAAGCGATACATCAAATTCTTCAGCAATAGCAACAAGCGCTTCTTGAGACTGATACTGTGCCCATCCCGCGGCGAGTGCTCCGGCGTCCTTTGCCGAATCAGAGTAACCAATCATCACAAACTGACGACCCTTCACGTATCCGCGATACCAGTCAATAGACAGTAGTTTGCGCATTACATCAGGTGAATTATTTAAGTCGTCTAATGTTTCAAATAGTGGAGCCACTGGCATTGGCCAGCTTACGCCGCTTTCTTGAAGTAGTAATTGCACGGCAAGCACGTCAGACGGCTCGCTCGCCATTGAGATAATATAAATACCAAAACCATGCTTACTGTGATTAGCAATAACTTTACAGGTTTCAAGTACTTCTTTAACGTCGTCAGATGCATCCCACTGTGCTGGGAATAGCGGGCGTTTCGAGCCAAGTTCTCTCAATAAGAAAGCTTGTTTATCGGCTTCACTCCACTGGGCATAGTCGCCTAATCCAAGATAGCGAGTTAGCTCACTAAATACGTCTGAATGACGTTCGGAGTCTTGGCGAACGTCAAGGCGCAGCAAATGGATACCAAATACACGAGCACGGCGAATGGTATCTAGTAATAAGCCGTTAGCCACTACTTGCATGCCACAGTCAATCAATGACTGGTGACAAAGCATCAGTACGTCAATTAACTCGTCATCGCTTTCTACCCACTCTGAAATATCTGGGTTTTTACCAGCTAAATAGTCATCAATACCATCGCGTGTTTTAATAAAGCGAGATACCAATGGACGAAGCAGCGCACGATATGGCTCGTTAGCATCGCCCACTTTTGCGCGAAGCTCATCGTTACAGTCGTACATTGACAGCTCAACCTGTAAGCGGTCTAAATCGATAGCAAATAATTTTGCTGCTCGCTTTCTCGCTAACAACAATACCTGCTCAGTGACTTTTGAAGTAACGAATGGGTTACCATCGCGGTCTCCACCCATCCAAGAACTGAACTGAACTGGAGAAGCGTCAAGTGGTAACGCAACATTGTAATCTTTAGTAAGACGATCGCTTAACTCGCGAAGGAAGTCTGGCACCGCTTCCCATAGTGAATTTTCGATAACCGAGAAGCCCCAGCGAGCTTCGTCTACAGGTGTTGGGCGTACCGAGCGAATTTCTTCGGTATGCCAGGCTTGTGCAATCAAATCGGCGATACGAGTTTCTACTTTAGCGCGATCGACATCGTTGAGTGATTCTTGGTGAACGGCCTGTAGGCAATCAGCTAATTCTTTATGCTTATGTATCAGGGTTCTTCGAGTGACTTCAGTAGGGTGAGCAGTTAAAACAAGATCGATATTGAGTTTGCCTACAGCTTCTTGCACTTTTTCAGTGGTGAGCTCAGCTTTATCAAGGTGCTCAAAAAGAGCGTCCATCGACGCATCAACATTCATTGCTGCGTTGTATTCTTGCTCAGCAATGTTGCCTAAATTCAAAAATTGCGCGAAGGCACGGCCGACGGTAAGTAAATCGTCATCGGTCATGGTTTTGAAAGTTTCTTTCAGTTCTTCGCTACATTTTCCGTCGCCTTGATACGAGGCTCTGCCGTCGATTCGTATTTTTTCAATACGATCAAGCCATTCTTGACCCAACTGATTTTTAATAGTTTCGCCAAGTGTCTTTCCAAGATATCGAACGGTATCTTTTAGTTCAGCATCGTGATGAGTTTGCATGCTATCCTCCTAAATATATGGTTCTAACCATACTGCGTCCTTTGCAACTTGTCTAACCTCTTTCGGTTATAATTTACAACATTTTGATACTTTTACAGCCTTATTAACAATGCTGAAGGCAAGATAAATTATGGTGTGGTACACTCTCGCACCGGAAAATGCAGAAAAATTCTCGCGGTATGCGAGTTGTTTAAAATTCGTACTGCATTTGTAATTTAATTTCAGGAGTTATTGTGACTGATACTTTCAATACAGTAGAAACCCAAGCGAGTTACGGCATTGGTTACCAAATGGGCCAACAACTACAATCTAACCCTTTTGACGGTTTAGCAATTGATGCAGTTGTTGCTGGCTTAAAAGATGCGTTTGCGGCTTCTGCACCTCAAGTTGACAACGATACACTTCGCGATGCGTTCGGTGAAATACACAACCGTATGCAAGCGGCTAAAGAAGAAGCTAGCAAAGCTGTAATAGAAGCAGGCACTAAGTTTCTTGAAGACAACGCCAAGCGCGATGAAGTTAACGTTACCGAGTCTGGTCTTCAATACGAAGTTGTTGCTGAGGGCGAAGGTGAGTCACCAGTTGCAGCAAGTACAGTGCGTGTTCATTACCACGGTACACTCATTGACGGTGCAACATTTGACAGCTCTTATGAGCGTGGTCAACCTGCGGAATTCCCAGTAGGTGGCGTAATTAAAGGTTGGACTGAAGCACTTCAAATGATGAAAGTTGGTTCAAAGTGGCGTTTATACGTTCCTCACGACCTTGCCTATGGTGAGCAAGGTGCGGGCGCAGCCATCGCTCCTTACAGCACACTTATTTTTGATGTTGAACTTCTTGATATCCTTGGCTAATTAAACGCCATCAATTGCAAAAGTAAGCGCAGCATCTTGTTGCGCTTTTTCATTCCTAGAGTTTATAACCAGTAATTCCACTCTCATTTTCCTTTACTAAAAACCCCGTATTCAACCAACCCCAATATGCGTTATGCTTGAAAACATGCAAGATACATCTGCTCCGAGTTGTTAAACGCAGTCACAGCATTACAATAGCGCCACGCTTAAATAAGGAAAATTATTATGGTTATCAAGCCTAAAGTGAGAGGCTTCATTTGTACAAATGCACATCCAGAGGGGTGTTTGGCATCGGTGGAAGAGCAAATTGCCTACGTGGAAGGCCAAGGCGATTTGGGAGAAGGGCCTAAAAACGTACTCGTTATTGGTAGCTCAACCGGTTATGGCCTCGCGTCTAGAATAACATCCGCTTTTGGCTATGGCGCTAAAACCTTAGGTGTGTGCTTTGAAAAAGCGCCTACTGAACGTAAAACGGGAACCGCGGGCTGGTATAACACTGCCGCATTTCATCGTAAGGCTGAAGCAAAAGGGTTATTTGCAGATACGATTAATGGTGACGCTTTTTCAGACGAGATAAAGCAACAAACTATTGAAAAGATTAAAGCAGGGATGGGCAAGGTTGATTTGGTAATTTACAGCCTGGCATCGCCACGTAGAACCGACCCAGATACTGGCGTAACGTACAAGTCTACACTGAAGCCTGTCGGTCAGGCATACACAACAAAAACTTACGATACTGACAAAGACAAGGTACATGAAGTTGCGTTAGAGCCGGCTAACGATGAAGAAATCTTGCACACTATTAAAGTAATGGGCGGTGAAGATTGGGAACGTTGGATGGATTTTCTGCGCGATGCAGATGTGTTATCAGAAGGCTGTAAAACCACTGCTTACACCTACATTGGCAAAGAATTGACTTGGCCTATTTATGGGCAAGCCACTATCGGAAAAGCCAAAGAAGACTTAGACAGAGCTGCTGCAGCCATTATTGGCAAAAACAGCGACTTGTTTGTTCAAGCGAATGTAAGCTCGTTAAAAGCGCTGGTAACACAAGCGAGTTCGGCAATACCTGTCATGCCTCTTTATATCTCACTCATATACAAGGTAATGAAAGAAGAGGGCACGCACGAAGGATGTATTGAGCAAATTCATGGATTATTTACACAGTGTTTGTTTGGCGATAGTCCAACGCTGGATGAGGCCAATCGCTACCGCATGGATGGCAAAGAAACCAATGATGCCACTCAAGCGAAAATAAAGGCGCTTTGGGACCAAGTTACACAAGAAAATTTTCATGCGGTAAGTGATTATGAAGGTTACCACCATGAGTTTTTGAAGTTATTCGGGTTTGATATTGAATCGGTCGATTATGACAAAGACGTCGATCCAAAGGTAGAATGGTAGTCTACTTTTAATGCGTTATACTATGCGATAAGCCGCTGCTGAAAGCGGCTTTTTTATAGTGTTTTTTACTGCCATTTACATCGCATAAATCAGGAAATAGGTGATACAGACCATTGGTTTACATTAAATTGTCGAAAATTTTGCCTTTATCTGTGATTTGCGTGGCACAAACGTGTTGGTTAATGCTAAAATCCCGAAATTAAGTGGGGGGCCGTTTTAATCCTCGCTAAAACAACAGTCTCATATTCGGCATCAGTATAGTAAAAACAACGGTTTCCGATGAGATTGTCCAAGAAAGACAGGGTGAAAAGCCCGCATTAGGAATGAATCACCACGGTTTCGTTTTCGCAAGTCGTGAAAAGTTCGGCAAGTTCCGTCAATCAAGAATAAAAGGTGTTTAACACCTGTTACTAGTACGCTTTTGCATGCTGACAGGCAGGATTACTGCGGTTATGCAAAAGGGTATTTCTATTAGAGTAGTGCAATTACATATGATTAAAATCAAGAAAGGTCTCGACCTCCCAATTGAGGGAGCGCCAAAGCAGGAGATTGCTGATGCATCTGCTGCAACGCGCGTTGCCATTCTGGGAGAAGAATATGTGGGTATGCGCCCTACCATGCACGTCCAAGTTGGCGATGTAGTGAAGAAAGGTCAGGTTCTTTTTGAAGATAAAAAGAACCCAGGCGTTAAATTCACTGCACCGTTAGCGGGTGAAGTGGTAGAGGTTAATCGTGGTGCAAAACGGGTACTTCAGTCTGTAGTGATTAAAGCTAACGGTAGCGATGCTGTTAAATTTGATACGCTAACAGCTGACCAAATCTCAAGTGCTTCACGAGAGCAGCTCCAATCAATCCTCGTAGAATCTGGCATGTGGACAGCGCTTCGTACGCGTCCATTTAGCAAATCTCCTGCGCTAGATTCTGTACCAAGCTCAATTTTCGTTACAGCAATGGATACTAATCCGTTAGCAGCCGATCCGGCTGTTATCATTGCTGAGCGTCAAGAAGACTTCGTAAATGGTCTTAAAGCGCTAACGCAACTGAGCGGTGGCAAAACGTACGTTTGTAAGGCGCCTGGTACGTCGGTTGCAACAGGTGATGCTGCAGTTGACGTTGAAGAGTTTGGTGGGCCTCACCCTGCGGGTCTTCCTGGCACGCACATCCACTACTTAGATGCAGTTGGTCTTAACAAAACAGTTTGGCACGTCAATTACCAAGACGTTATAGCAATGGGTGCGCTGCTTACTACAGGTGAACTTGATAGCAAACGCGTTATCTCGTTGGCAGGTCCTGCAGTTAAGAATCCCCGTTTGCTTCGCACCACAGTAGGTGCAGATTTAGAAGAATTGACGGCGAATGAAGTGACTGATGGCGACATTCGTGTTGTGTCTGGTTCTGTACTTAACGGCACCACGGCGCAAGGTGTTCACGGCTTCTTAGGTCGTTTCCACACCCAAGTATCAGTATTAAAAGAAGGTCACGAGAAAAAATTATTTGGCTGGATTACTCCAGGGTCAGATAAACACTCAGTGACACGCGCATACCTAGGTCACCTAGGTGGTAGCAAGAAATTTGATATGACAACAACTACCAATGGTTCTGAACGTTCTATGGTTCCAATTGGTAATTATGAACGCGTTATGCCCCTAGATATCATTCCTACGCTTTTGCTTAGGGACCTGATTTCTGGAGATACTGACAGTGCTCAGACATTGGGTTGCTTAGAGTTGGACGAAGAAGATTTGGCATTGTGTACTTATGTATGCCCTGGCAAATATAATTATGCTCCTATTTTACGCGACTGTTTGGCCACGATAGAGAAAGAGGGTTAAGTCATGGGTTTAAAAGCGTATTTAGAAAAAATCGAACCGAACTTCGAGCCAGGTGGTAAGCATGAAAAGTGGTATGCGCTTTACGAAGCTGCGGCTACCATCTTTTACACGCCGGGCAAAGTAAACAAAGCAAATACTCACGTGCGCGATAGTATCGATCTTAAGCGCATCATGATCATGGTATGGATGGCAACATTCCCAGCTATGTTCTTTGGTATGTACAACATTGGTTTCCAAGCACAAGATGCAATTGCAGCGGGTGCTGGTACATTACCTGATACATGGCAAGCGGGCCTATTCACTGCGCTTGGCGGTGATTTGTCGAACGCTGGCGTACTAGGCATGTTCTTCTACGGCGCATGTTTCTGGTTACCCATTTATGCCACTACCTTTATCGTAGGCGGTTTTTGGGAAGTGCTATTCGCATCTGTGCGTAAGCATGAAGTTAACGAAGGTTTCTTTGTAACCTCTGTGCTCTTTGCTCTTACACTTCCAGCCACTATTCCATTATGGCAGGTAGCTTTAGGTATTACTTTTGGTGTTGTTATTGCCAAAGAAGTATTCGGTGGAACAGGCCGTAACTTCCTTAACCCAGCACTATCAGGTCGTGCTTTCTTGTACTTTGCTTATCCTGCACAAATCTCAGGTGACCAAGTATGGGTAGCGGCAGACGGATATTCTGGTGCTACTTCTTTAAGCCAAGCAGCATCTGGCAAACTTGATTACTCAAACATGGACCAATGGATGAATAGTTTCATCGGTACCATTTCAGGTTCTGCGGGTGAGGTATCTACCTTGGCCATTATTCTTGGTGGTTTATTCATCATGTATATGGGTATCGCAAGCTGGCGTATCGTTGCAGGTGTAGGCTTAGGTGTGGCGTTCTTCGCAACACTACTTAATGTTATTGGCAGCGACACAAATATGATGTTTGCTATGCCAGCATACTGGCACTTCGTTGTGGGTGGTCTTGCATTCGGCATGTTCTTTATGGCGACAGATCCAGTATCTGCAGCGTTTACAAATCAAGGTAAGTGGGCTTACGGCTTCTTTATCGGATTCATGACCGTGTTAATACGCGTATTGAACCCAGCCTTCCCTGAAGGTGTGATGCTAGCGATTCTATTTGCTAACTTGTGGGCACCACTGTTCGACTATTTTGTCGCACAAAGCAATATCAAGCGGAGGGTAGCACGTGTCGGCTAAGAAAGAATCTTTAGGCAAAACGTTTGGTATTGTTGTTGCCGTATGTTTAGTGTGTTCAATTGTTGTATCTGGCGCGGCCGTAGGCCTGCGCTCGTTACAGCAAACAAACGCCGCTCTAGATAAAAAGAGCAACATTCTAAATGCTGCAGGCCTTTACGATATGGGCATGAGCAACAGCGAAATTGAAAGTACGTATTCTGAGCGTGTTGAGTCGCGCTATGTGAACTTAGACAGTGGACAGTTTGTTGAAGCACCAAAGCCAGATTACGATATGTATAAGGCTGCAAAAGAAACTGAGTACAGCACAAAAGTGACGAATAGTAACGTTGGATTCCAACGTCGTCCTGACGTTGCCAGTGTTTACTTGGTGCGTGATGCACAAGGTGATGTATCTCGCATCATCTTGCCTGTTCACGGCAGCGGTCTATGGGATCTTATGTATGGTTTCTTAGCATTAGACGCAGACGGAAAAACCGTTCGCGAGCTAATCTATTACCAGCAAAAAGAAACACCAGGGCTTGGCGGTGAGGTTCAAAATCCATCGTGGCAGGAGAAATGGGACGGCAAAGAAATATACGAAAATGGCGAAGTTGCTATTCGTGTAGTTAAAAATGCTAACCCAAGCAATCCTCACACAATTGATGCGCTTT
The DNA here is from genome assembly GCF_010500915.1 of Alteromonas hispanica. GTDB lineage: Bacteria > Pseudomonadota > Gammaproteobacteria > Enterobacterales > Alteromonadaceae > Alteromonas > Alteromonas hispanica. The sequence continues at coordinate 79,105 of NZ_JAAAWP010000010.1, read as the reverse complement.
CAGGTGCAACCCTTACTAGTAACGGTGTTGAAAATACAATTCGTTACTGGGTAGGCGAGCAAGGCTTCGGCCAGTTCCTGAAGAACCAAGCATGGCGTTCATAAGGGAAGTCTCATGGCAGATACTAAAGAAATGAAAAAGGCCCTCTTTGGGCCGATATTGGACAACAACCCGATCGCCCTTCAGGTATTAGGGGTATGTTCAGCACTGGCAATTACCACCAAGCTAGAAACGGCGTTGGTAATGTCATTGGCGCTTACAAGCGTTGTAGCGTTCTCTAACTTGTTTATCTCACTAATACGTAATCAGATACCGTCGAGCGTGCGAATTATCATTCAGATGACAATTATTGCGTCTTTGGTAATCGTTGTTGACCAAATATTGAAAGCGTATTCGTATGAAATATCGAAGCAACTGTCGGTATTCGTTGGCCTCATTATTACAAACTGTATTGTAATGGGCCGTGCGGAAGCTTACGCAATGAAGAGCCCACCTCTTATGAGTTTCCTTGACGGTATTGGTAACGGTTTAGGATATTCTTTCGTCCTTGTTGTTATCGGTACAATTAAAGAACTGTTCGGGTTCGGTACTATTCTTGGTTTTGAGATCCTTCCACTTGTACAAAATGGTGGTTGGTATCAGGGTAACGGGCTATTAATACTGCCATTCAGTTCATTCTTCTTAATCGGCGGTATGATTTGGTTTATCCGTACCATCCGTCCAGAGCAAGTAGAGCCTAAGGAGTAAGTCGTGGAACATTATTTGTCGTTATTTGTTCGCTCAATTTTTGTTGAGAACATGGCGTTATCACTTTTCTTAGGTATGTGTACCTTCTTGGCGGTATCTAAGAAAGTAAAAACTGCAATGGGTCTTGGTGTTGCGGTAATTGTTGTTCTTGGTATTTCAGTACCTGTGAACCAAATAATTTACGTAAACATACTTGCTCCTGGTGCGCTAGCTTGGGCAGGTTTCCCAGAAGCAGACTTAAGTTTTCTTAACTTTCTTACGTTCATCGGTGTAATCGCTGCATTGGTTCAAATTCTAGAAATGAGTTTGGACAAGTTCTTCCCAGCGCTATACAACGCACTTGGTATATTTTTGCCGTTGATCACCGTTAACTGCGCAATCTTTGGTGGTGTTGCATTTGCGGTTCAACGCGAATATAACTTGAGCGAAAGTGTGGTTTACGGCGTAGGAAGTGGTATCGGTTGGGCAATTGCCATTGTGCTGTTGGCCGCTGTACGCGAAAAGCTGAAATATGCCGATATGCCTGATGGAATTCGTGGTCTTGGATCTGTATTCATGATTGCGGGTCTAATGGCGCTTGGCTTCCAGTCATTCACTGGTATTCAGCTTTAATCGAGCTCGGGAGCATATAAATGAATAACGTAGAAATTTATCTAGGCGTCGGCATGTTCATTGCCATTGTATTGGCACTAGTATTCATCATCATGTTTGCCAAGTCGAAGTTGGTACCTAGTGGTGAAGTGACTATTACGATTAATGGCGACCCAGACAAAGCAATTAAAACTGAGCCAGGCGGTAAGTTACTTGGCGCACTGGCAAATGCAGGCTACTTCGTATCTTCAGCATGTGGTGGCGGTGGCTCGTGTGGTCAGTGCCGTGTAGATGTGCATTCAGGCGGTGGTGAGATTTTGCCTACTGAGCTAGATCACATTACTAAAGGTGAAGCACGCGAAGGTTGTCGTCTTTCATGTCAGGTTGCTATCAAGCAAGACATGGAGATCGAGCTAGAAGAGTCTGTATTTGGTGTTAAAAAATGGGATTGTGAAGTTATCTCTAACGATAACAAAGCAACCTTCATTAAAGAACTTAAGCTTAAAATTCCTAACGGCGAAAGTGTACCTTTCCGTGCGGGTGGTTATATTCAAATTGAAGCACCAGCTCACCATGTTAAGTACAAGGATTTTGATATTCCTGAAGAGTATCGCGGTGACTGGGAGCGATTTGGCTTCTTTGACATCGAGTCTAAAGTTGACGAAGAGACAATTCGTGCATACTCCATGGCCAATTACCCAGAGGAAGAAGGCATTATTATGTTGAACGTGCGTATTGCTACGCCGCCGCCTAATAATCTAAGCCTGCCTGCTGGTAAAATGTCATCGTACATTTGGAGTCTTAAAGAAGGTGACAAAGCAACGATTTCTGGTCCATTTGGTGAATTCTTTGCGAAAGACACTGATAACGAAATGGTATTCGTTGGTGGTGGTGCCGGTATGGCTCCAATGCGTTCGCACATCTTCGACCAATTACGTCGTTTAAAATCTTCACGTAAGATGAGCTTCTGGTACGGTGCACGTTCACTTCGTGAAATGTTCTACACAGAGGATTTCGACGAGTTAGCGGCTGAGAATGAGAATTTTGAGTGGCACGTGGCACTTTCAGATCCACAGCCTGAAGACAACTGGGAAGGTGAGACTGGATTCATTCACCAAGTGTTACTTGAGAGATATCTCAAAGACCACCCAGCGCCAGAAGACTGTGAGTTCTACATGTGTGGACCACCTATGATGAACGCTGCCGTTATCAACATGCTTAAAGATTTAGGTGTTGAAGACGAGAACATCATGCTAGATGACTTCGGTGGTTAATCTACGCAATTAAGTTGTAAAAAAGGGGCGTAAGCCCCTTTTTTGTTTGTGCTAAAGATAAAGTAAGGAACATAGTGTGATTCGATTTTTTGTTCGAATTCTTTTAGCGGTTATAGCTATCAGCATGGTCATGCTTGCAAGCTGCAGTGATGACAGTCGTCCTGTTGTGCATTTGCAAGGGCAAACCATGGGCACAACTTATAACGTTAAATATATAGCGGCGGACGGAAAAGCAGTAGAGGGCCTTCAGTCACAGATTGATGCACGCTTGGTGGATGTAAACAAAATGATGTCTACATACGATCCTACTTCTGAATTGTCTCGCTTTAATCAATACCGCTACACTGACAATTTTCCTGTGTCTGGTGATACTTTATTGGTTGTAAATGAAGCGTTGCGTTTGGCGAAACTTAGCGGCGGCGTATTAGACGTGACTGTCGGACCGCTCGTAAACTTATGGGGGTTTGGACCCACAAAACGCCCAGAAAAGGCACCTAGCGAAGACGATATCAATGATATTCGCGATTATGTAGGCTATGAAAAGCTAGTAAGTACCCCTAGCGGACTTAAAAAGCGTCATCCTATGCTGTATGTCGACCTATCTACCATTGCTAAAGGCTTTGGTGTTGACGAAGTAGCAGAAATACTTGAGCAGTATAGTATTGAAAACTATCTCGTGGAGATAGGCGGCGAAATGCGGGTTAAAGGCTTGCGAGGTGACGAAAGTGAATGGTTAATTGCTATTGAAAAGCCTGTCACCACCGAGCGAGCGATACAGAAAGTTGTATCTATTGGCACAAATGCTGTCGCTACTTCAGGTGATTATAGAAACTACTATGAAGAAGACGGGAAAAGATACTCTCATCTTATTGACCCCACTTCAGGTTACCCAATTTCCCATAACTTAGTGTCTGTCACTGTTGTGCATCCCTCGTCAATGACGGCTGATGGCCTTGCCACGGCATTTAATGTAATGGGGTGGGAACAGGCTATTGAAATTGCCGAAAGAGAAAACCTTGCGGTATTTCTCATTCGTCGCACAGAAGATAGTTTTGAGGAGTATGCGTCGCCAGAATTTGATAAACTAGTGACAGTTCACAATTAAGAGGTAGTTATGTCTACATTTATTCTCGCATTTGGTTTCTTTTTAACAATGGTTGCTGCTATGGCCATAGGTTACCTTGTGCAGCGAAAAACTATTTCAGGAAGCTGTGGTGGACTAGGCGCGATTGGAATTGAAAAAGCGTGCGACTGCCCAGAGCCTTGTGATCGCAAAAAATCACGTATGGAAAAAGAAGAAGCGCGTCAGAAAAAATTGAACGAATGGAAGCAAAACCAAATTTTATAGGCAAAGACGCCCTCAAACATCTTTTGCTTTATACACAAAGCCGTTAGTTATCTACTAGCGGCTTTTTTCTGCAAGCTGCAGGGCATGTCTTACTGGATTAAGTCATCGCTAGTCGCTACTATACTGTCTAAATGTACAGTTTGGTATTAGCATACACTTATAAGCATCCTAGTACCGCAATGCGAGTTTGAATGCGAAAAATCATCCACGTTGATATGGATTGTTTTTATGCCGCAGTGGAAATGCGGGATAATCCTGCGCTTAAGAATATCCCCATTGCTATCGGCGGGAGTTCCGACCGAAGAGGCGTTATTTCTACCTGCAACTATCCGGCGAGAAAATATGGCGTACGTAGCGCAATGGCTACCGCTTATGCCATGAAACTGTGCCCAAATCTTACCTTAGTGAAAGGACGCATGGATGCTTATGCTAGTGAATCTCAAAAAATCCGAAAAATTTTCGCCGACTATACCGACCTTATTGAACCCTTGTCATTAGACGAGGCATATCTTGATGTTACTAACAGCCAGTTTTGTGGCGGCAGCGCTACCTTAATAGCTGAGGAAATACGAGCAAGAATTCAAAGCGAACTTGGCCTTACGGCATCTGCGGGTGTCGCACCCTGTAAATTTGTGGCAAAGGTAGCAAGCGATGAAAACAAACCAGACGGTATTTGTGTCATCACGCCGGATGAGTTAGATGAGTTCGTTCGCAACATGCCGCTTAAAAAAGTACCAGGAGTGGGCAAAGTCACCATGCAAAAGCTCGCTCGTATGGGGCTTAATACCTGTAATGATGTGCGCCAATACCCATTCGAGCGTATTCAAAAAGAGCTCGGTAAGTTTGGCAGCGTGTTGTGGGAACGTGCTCATGGCATAGACGAGCGAGAGCTTTCTGTATCGCGAGAAAGAAAGTCGATAGGGGTAGAGCGCACGTTAAGTGATGATATTCAAACCCTTGAGCAATGCAATGCGTTCCTACCATCGTTACTGGAAAAACTACGTGACAGAATGGAAAATCATAAAAAACGCACAGGCAAACCTGTTCGATTGAGAACCCAAGGTGTAAAGCTTAAGTTTAATGACTTCCAACTGACCACGGTAGAGCACCGTCATGGAACTCTCGATGAGGATTACTTTTCTACTTTGATGAAGGAAGCTTTCGAGCGTGCTAAAGGCCGAGGTATACGTTTAGTAGGTATTCACATTGGCTTAGCGGCGGAACAGTCAACTCAACAACTAGCGTTTGCCTTTGAAGACGAGACGCAAATAAAAACTTAAAAGGAGTATCTGGTGGATACACAACTATTTATTGCGCCAGGGCGCTACAAACACTACAAGGGCCATTTGTACGACGTATATGAGGTGGCCACACATTCAGAAGATGAATCTAAGTTGGTCGTGTATAGGCCTTGCTATGGCGATCGTGAACTGTGGGTTCGTCCACTAGAGATGTTTACAGAGTCCGTAGAGTTAAATAATGCAATAGTACCTAGGTTTGCTTATATAGGAGATATTCCTGACGGTGAAAGCACGCTCTAATGCCAAGGGAAGGTTAAAGTGAACAGGTTTAACTATTTGAGGGTATAAGTTACATCTAAAAGTAGCGACTGGGGTAAATACGGCTCTTAACACGAAGCGCTTTACCCTACTCGTCACTAGAACTCGTACAGAAAGCTTAAGTGAAGAACTTAAGTACTAATAATGCCCAGAGGAACGCGTAATGAAAACAGCAAAGAAAAAACCGTTGATAGCGAAAGCTTTAATCACTGTTACAGCGGTAGCGGCTATATCGTCAATTATCTCTCCGATCTCTTCGGCGTATGCCCAAGATCGCTTTGCCAATGTAGAGGTAAAAGCGACACCCATCAAAGGAGCCGTTCATATGCTAACGGGTATGGGTGGAAATATCGGCGTATCAGCCGGTGATGATGGTGTGCTTATTATTGACGATCAGTTTGCGCCATTGGCTGAGAAAATCGCTGCGCAACTGGGTGAATTAGGCAGTGATAAACCTAAGTATGTTATCAATACCCACTATCACGGCGACCATACAGGCTCTAACGCGTTTTTTCACAGTCATAAGGGGGCTACTATATTTGCACACGAAAATGTTCGTGTGCGTTTAGCTGGCGATGAAAATGTTAAGCCTGAAGCTCTGCCAGCAGTGACTTATGAAGACGGCATAAAGATATATTTTAATAACGAAACGCTGCATGTCATGCACCTTCCTGTAGGGCACACCGATGGAGACAGTGTTGTTTGGTTCGAGCAGCCTAATGTTATGCATACAGGGGATCTGTTCTTCAACGGCATGTTCCCGTACATCGACCAAGGCGCTGGAGGAAATGTAGAGGGTTACATGGAGTCGGTTCAACATCTTTTGAATAAAATAGACGATGACACCATTATCATTCCGGGCCACGGAAAAGTGGGCTCAAAAGCCGAGTACGCCACCTTTTTTAATATGATCAGCGAAACCTTTGACTATGTTAAGGCCCTTAAGCAAGACGGAAAAACCTTAGATGATATCAAAAGCATGGGGCTTGACGATAAGTGGGCACAGTGGAGTTGGAATTTCATCAATGAAGAAAAATGGATAAGCACGTTATATAACGATGCGTAATCTTTGAGGCTGTGCCGATACTATCTGTTGATGCCAGAATCATGCGTTGATGCCAGAATCATGTGTTTATGCTATGCATTTAACAACACGTAGCAACATGAACTGTAGCAATAAAAGAGTGCGTAACAGCCTCTTTTATTGCTGATAAAACTTATAAATAAAGCATTTCATCGCGAGTTGGTGCTAATGCCCTTAGTACCTTATTTTGCAACCGATGCGGCACGTCGGCTTTGTTCATGGCATTTATGAGTAAGTCTACAGTGCGGTTAAAATCGGCTTCGGTAATGTTCATACCACCATGAACTTGTGCCATAGTGTCGCCAGTGTAAGAGCACGGTCCGCCAGTACGAGAGCATATCTGTTCACTTAATTTTTCAACAAAGCGGTTGATATCCGCACCCTCAAAGTAAGCTAAAATGACAGGGTCGCGCTCAATCTCAACAACGAAGTTTTCGACGATTTGCTCTACCTTCTCATTACCTCCTAGCTGATGGTAAACGGAATTTGATTGGCTGGCGCAGCCGGCTAATAACGCTCCCATGCAGCACATACCCAATAAGCCGCTTAGCGAAATAATTCTTAATTTAAGCATAATGTCACCACAGTTGACCGTTTATAGAGAGGTAAAGACCATTTTGATCCTCAGCGCCAGCAATACTGCCTAATTCTGCCCAGGCAAGCGTAAGCGCGATGTGTTTGTTGGGAATGTAACTTACAAAGTAGTCTATCCAGTCTTCTTCGCCTAACCCAAGGTTGTCGGGCTTTTGCCGATACTCCATGCCTACCGCGACATTTCGAGAAAGCAAAACGCCAGCGGAGGCTTCAAGCATAATCTCATGGTCACTATTCTGCGCTCCGCCAAAACCTAGTAACCCAAGTTGATTGGCTTTTGTGGCTCGTGCCGTAACATTCCATACCGCGTTAAAGCCTGCAACAGCGCCTAAATGTATTTTCGTCGCAGCAATATAATAGTCGGTGCCGCTAGATGAAGAGTCAGCGCCGAGTAAGTCGGCTATTGCGCCATCTTCTAATTTCTTATGCTGAAGGCCAATGCTTATTTGCGGGAAGTTGCTATATACTGCATCGCCATAAAGTCGGTATTTCACACCTATTACATTTTGTCTGATGTCACCGCCAAGCTGTTTCAAATCGAAACGTTGATGCGCAGCGCTTATTTCAACACGGTCGTAAAAAGAGGCAGAAACTCCCATCACGTTTAGGCGATAATCATCAAGGTCAACTTGGGTCATTACCGCGCTTACCGAAATTTCATCTTGTGTGTCGTAGCCGGATAATGTTGCCCATGGAACAATACCGCCGCCTCCTGAGCCCTCAATCTGCACAAGCCCTGAAGTAGCGAGTAGCTTACCATCGCCGGCTAATGCATAGTTGCTGGCTATTAAGCAAACTAATGCGCTCAGTACAAAAAAGTAGTGTTTCATAATGAAAACCAATCAGTGTTTATATTATCTTTATACCATTGAATAAAGCTCTCTACGGGGACAGGACGACTTAAAAGGTAGCCTTGCGCATAGTTGCAGCCCCACTTTTGTAATAGCGCCAAACTACCCTGAGTCTCTACACCCTCGGCGATAACTTTCAGATCGAAATTATGGGCTAAATCAATGATCGTTTTTACTATTTGCTGGTCACTTTGGTTTTTGTCTAAATTGAGGACAAAACTCTTATCTATTTTCAGCTCGTTTACTGGCAGGCTTTTTAAATACGACAGCGACGAGTAGCCAGTTCCAAAGTCATCGATAGCAAGCGCGAAGCCCGCGTCGCGATATAAAGCTAGCTCGCTATACACCCCTTCTGCATCGCTCACCAAATCACTCTCAGTGATCTCAAAGGCCAATTGAGACGCCGTTAAACCAGCCTGAACAATTTGCGATTTAATATCTGATAACAGAGTTTTGTTTAAAATGTCTTTGGCAGAGAGGTTAATAGCGACGCATACATCAACATCACTTTGGAGTAGGTTTTTCGTATCGTTGATGGCGCGTTTTATTACCCACTCGGTAACCGCCCCAATTAGACCAGCTTGTTCAGCGATAAGAATAAATTCATCTGGGCCGACAAAGCCAAGTTTTTCACTGTTCCAGCGCATAAGCGCCTCTGCGTGGCTTACCGTGTTAGTAGTGAGATCCAGCTTGGGTTGATACACTAGCGACAATTCGGGGCTGTCTTTGCTCAGTGCCAGTTTTAATTCAGTGATGATACTAATTCGGCGAGTATATTCGGCGTCAAAATTGGCGCTGTAGTGAACCCGATGTGTCGGAAGGTGACGAGCGTGATCCAACGTTATCGCAAGGCGTTTAAGTAGAGTTAATGCGTCATTAGCGTCTTCAGGGCACTTTAAAACTCCTAAAGACAACCTTAGCGTTATAACAACATTCTCAGCTTGGATAGGCGCTGCTAGCTCAGCTTGCACTGAGGCTATTTCTTCGTTGATGAGAGGGTTTGTTGGTATCCATAAAAACTCACCGCCGTTTAGTCTAGCTGTTACTCCCCCAAGTGCACTTAATCGGCCAGCGAGGGTATGCAAGCATAAATCGCCGTTTTGATACCCAAATACATCATTAACGTTGCGAAAGCCGAGTATATTAATGCCAATAACTTGCAATGTTTCATTGTGCTTAAATTTGTTATTCAGTATCTCTGTAATGTGATAGCGGTTAGAGAGACCCGTAAGGAGATCGTGTGTGGCTTGATATTGAATTTGCTCTTCTCGCATTTGAATATTGCTCTGCATAGACTGAAAAGAATCTGAAAGCGCTGCAATTTCCGTTGTGTGGGAGGTAACAAAGGTTTTGTGATTGTAGAAGCCTGCGGCTATTTCTTGGGAGATTTTCGATAAACGTCCCAATGGCCTTGATATACGTTTGGCAAATAACGCTGCAATAATCAGAGAGGCGGCTAACAGCAGAGCAGCAATGATACTGATTTGTTTCTGCAGGGTAGCAAACTCGGTAAACAAGGTTTCCGCGCTTTCAGATAATTCCAGTGTTATTTTCGTGTCGTTTCCACTAAAAAGTGGAATATCCTGTGTGATATACTGTGATTGGTCAGAGGGAATAAAAGATAGCCATGAAATACCCTCTACGCCATTCACCCGCTTAACGTTGTCCTGTTCTTCCGATAGCGTAGACTGCTTAAAAATAATACTGTCGTTTTTTTTCGCGATAATCGCCACTTCAGAGAGCGTAATCGATTTTAAACGCTCCAGAACGGGCGCATCAATTTTAAACCCAATAGCCGCTATCGCAATGGGGTTTGGTGCTTCCACCAATAACAACAACACTTGGTACAGTTCATTGTTGAGCACGATAAATGCGTTGTCTCCGCCCTGTTTAAGGGCGTTGTCTACAAGCTGAGGGTGAGGGAATTGCTGGCCAGGCAATAAGCCATCTGAAGTACTGCTGGTAATGTCGCCAGATAATGTTAGCAGGGCCATAACGTCAGCACCTACGCGATTGCCATGATTTTCCAACGTGCTTGCTATGGTGGCGTTATCTTGCGATGCCACCGCGCTTTTAAAACCAAAATCGTCGGTAAGTACACTGGCATTCGTAAAAAGCTGCTCTTCTCGATTACTGAATACTTCAGCGACTACATAACGAGCTACTTCCAGGCTTTCGGCAAGCTCTCTTTTGGCATGCTCTGTAGTAGACGACCAAACGCTGAATAAAATAGCCACCGTTGACAGCAGCACAAGTCCTGCAGAGAGTCTAAATACGTGCTGATTAAGAGAATAGGATTTCAAAGGCTGCCTCAACCCCCAAAACGGCTTGAACCAAAGGTTCGTTTGCTAGGTGGCGGTGCCTGACTGACGAGTTCAACGTTTGCTGTTGCTGTACCACCTTTCTCAGTCAGCATGACATTGACTTTTAAGCTACCATCGATAGATAGGTCTTTATGCCATATTGCAACGCGTTCAGGCACGGCTTCGTCAAACGTGGCTTCCCCTTCGGCATTGGTTACGCGAGTTACCTCACCGTCTGAAACATAGATATGACCCACCATGTTATCGTGGATATTACATCCTAATATTCCAATGCCGGGCTTATCGAAGAGAATAGGGGCAACGTTTGAACCTTTATAGAGCTTTATCTCGAAAGGTTTTGTAGGGGAAAAGCTGTAAACATGATGACGAATGTCATCACTGTTTGGAAATTTAACCTTCTGACCTTTTTGTATGGCAATAACGCTGGGTAGAAACTGTTTGTTTACTTGGTCCATAACAGCAATGTCGTCGGTGTCGGCAGTTGGTGAGGAGCTTTTGGAGTAGAAGGCCACGACAGCATTGTTTACTGGGTTGTTCTCTTGATCTACAACTTTAACGGTATGAACAGCCGCCTCGCAATACATAACAAAGATTGCAAATATCATAAAACAAAAAACTTGTTTAACCATGGCTTATTTCCCTGTTATGGAATCCGTTTTTCGAACATACAGTTTTAAGCGTATATTAAAAATAAGACGTTGGCACCAAAAGCATGGATATAAATACTTTTAGCAAAAGAAAAAGGCTCAATATCGAAAGTGAATTTGCTTAAATAATTTTGGTAGCTAAGCACTAATAAGCCTAAGAAAATGTCTGTATATAAAGCTGCTCTACTTTGTCTCTCGCCCATTGAGTTTTGCGTAAGAATTTTAACGACGACTTAATCGATGGGTCGTTTTGAAAGCAATTTATTCGAATTCTGTAATACAACCCTTCCCATCCGTAACGCTCGTACAGTTGCGTAACAATTTTCTCAAGTGTAAGCCCATGGAGTGGGTTATTCGGTTGTTCTGTCATATTGAAACCAAGGTTTAAGCTTTTAAAAGATTAATTCATTAGAATAATAGCATAGCCGTTAACAAGACTAAAAAGGGACACGCTTTGAATATTCATTGCATTATTGATTCATACTGCGTGCTTGCGTATTCTCGCTTGATGATAACCAAGGAATAGAAGGGCAGAAAGCAGTGTGTGAACTTTTGGGCATGAGTGCAAATACACCAACCGACCTATGTTTTAGCTTTACAGGGCTTACCCGCCGCGGCGGTGAAACCGGGCCGCACAAAGACGGGTGGGGCGTAGCTTTTTACGAAGGAAAAGGCGTGCGCATGTTTCACGATCCTGAGCCCAGCGCAACATCGCCCATAGCAGACTTTGTGGCGACATTACCCATAAAAAGTAAAACCGCGATTTGCCATATTCGTCAAGCGAATGTGGGCAATATTACCCTTGCCAACACACATCCCTTCGCTCGAGAACTCTGGGGCGAGTATTGGGTGTTTGCTCATAATGGTCAGCTACCTAATTTCTCCGCACAAAAGGGAATGTATGAGCCAGTAGGTGATACCGATAGTGAAGACATGTTTTGTGACATGATGAACCATGTGCGTCAGCATTTATCACGAGACACATCACCAATTCAACTTACCGATACACTGGTTTCTCTTGCTAAGGGCTATGCGCAACAAGGCGTATTTAATTGCTTATTGGGTAACGGAGACTGGTTATTTACTTTTTGCAGCACCAAACTTGCAAGCATTACCCGCAGAGCGCCCTTTGGTCCTGCCTGCCTGAAAGATGTAGAAGTAGAGATAGATTTTGCAGCCGAAACCACCCCTAAAGACGTTGTGAGTATTATTGCTACAGAGCCTTTAACAAATGATGAGCAATGGGACATATATGAAAGAGGCGAGTGGAAGTTGTGGCAAGACGGTGAAGTTATTGCGAAAGGTAAAGTAGATGTCCCCGAGCATAAAAAAGAAACCGAAATGCTGTCACCAGACCCTGAGATTGAAAGAGCAAATACAAAGAAATCGGACGACACGGCAAGCACACAATAAAGGCGACTCGCAACTTTGCTATGGCGGAGGCTTGTAGGCCTAATAAAAGTGTTACTTAAAAGCAGTGAAAACGCTATTTAAGAACCTCGCTAATAGTATCTTTAACCACATTGTACCTAGCGGGCAGCATACTGTGGGGCGTTTGAATGCAATACAGAGGTTCGGTTACCTTGTTTTTGGGTTTGTAAACAGTCAGCCTATCTGCAACATCAACAAAGTCTAGCGTGCTGCTAGGTAATACAGTAAACCCAAGCCCTTGGCTAACGGGGATAAGAATTTGAGAAAGTTGATTGATATAACCAGACTGTTTTAATGTAGTCGGGTTGATGGTTGCTAAGTCATCTTCACCGCTATCTTTTATATATCGCTGTAAATAGTGCACAGCATCTGGATGATTAATCAGGCCCAGCGCGTTCAGCGTATCAACAATGTTGGTATTCTTTTGTGAGTAGGCAAACAAGCTACTGTGTTTCACAAACTCTCTTGGCAATATAAGCCCAAGGGACTCCTCGCCTAAATAGGTACTCGATACCTCATCAACGTTCGGTGTATTTGTAATAATACCAAGCTCGAAGATGCCATTAATAATTCCCGATAAAATGGTTCGTCTGGGGGCAACTTCTACATGTATCTCTAGTTTTGGGTGCTTTAGCTGTTGGGCTAAAAGTGCGGGGTAGATGCGTTGGGCGATAGCACCAGAACAGGCCACAACGCACTTCCCTTCATAAGGTTCGTCAAATTTTAAGCTGGCTATAAAGTTTTGCTCTTGGTGCTGTTGTGATTTCGCATATTCAAATACTCTTCTTCCTTGTTCTGTTAATTGAATACCTTTACCAAGGCGAACTACTAATTGACATTCACATGCTTCCTCGAGCTTTTTTATATGCTGGCTCACTCCCGGCTGTGTCATAAACCGCTGCTCTGCTGTACGAGTAAAGTGACCTGTCTCAGCCAGCGTAATAAACGTATCGAGCCAGATTGGGTTTAGCATTTTCATAAATTCATATTATAAGATTGAGAAAGAATGATAATTTCAAATTCTAGCGTTGTCTAGTTACGATGTGTTCACGCTGACTTGAGCCAGATAGAAGAGGTTCCAAGTTTTCCTTTAAGACTTACACTACGCAGCAATGCGTTAAGGAAGTACTCGTGAACGACATGACTAAAACACCGTATCCACGCACGTTCTCTCATATTGGGCTATCAGTACCCGACTTAGATGCCGCAGTTAAGTTTTATACAGAGGTACTTGGCTGGTATTTGATCATGAAGCCAACAGAAATCCTCGAGGACGATTCGGCTATTGGTGAAATGTGTACTGATGTGTTTGGTGCTGGTTGGGAGAAATTTCGCATAGCTCATTTATCGACAGGCGACCGAGTAGGCGTTGAGATATTTGAGTTTAAAGACCAACAAAATCCTGAAGATAACTTTGAATACTGGAAAACGGGTATTTTCCATTTTTGTGTTCAAGATCCAGATGTTGAAGGCCTTGCAGATAAAATTGTAGCGGCAGGGGGCAAAAAACGCATGAAAGCTCCGCGTTATTACTATCCTGGCGAAAAGCCTTATCGCATGATTTATATGGAAGACCCGTTTGGCAATATCCTAGAAATTTACAGTCATAGCTATGAGTTGCATTATGCCAGCGGGGCATACGAGTAAAAAAATGTGCCAGTGGGGCATACGAGTAAAAATATGTGCCAGCGGGGCATACGAGTAAAAATATATGGGCGGGCCATGTTTGCGCATGGCCTGGCTATATAAAATGCTTATCCCCACTGTCCTGATACGTAGGGATTGGTCGCTTTTTCTGTTCCTACTGTGGTAGTAGGTCCGTGGCCCGGATAAATCATCATATCCTCTGGAAGCGAGAGAATTTTTCGCTTAATCGAGTCGATAAGCTGCTGCTGATTTCCTTGCGGAAAATCGGTACGACCAATAGAGCCTGCAAAGATAATATCGCCCACTATTATTCTATTGCTACTGCGCTCTACTAGCGCCACATGACCCGGTGTATGCCCTGGACAATGCAATACCTCTAGCGTAAGCGTGCCAACAGATATAGTGTCGTTATCGTTTAACCACTGGGTAGGCTCGAAAGGCGAGGCTGGTGGAAATCCAAACATCTGACTCTGTTGCATTAACCCATCTAGCCAAAACTTATCGCCTTTATGTGGACCAATAATTGAAACATTAAAATGCGAAGCAATAGCAGTTGTGCCACCAACGTGATCAAGATGGCCGTGAGTTAGTATTATTTTTTCTATCTCAACGTGATTATCTTTGGCAGCTTTAATCAGTTGCTCCACATTACCACCAGGGTCGACAAAGGCGCCCTTCATTGAGCTTGGATCCCAAATAAGTGAACAATTTTGGGAAAATGGGGTGACGGGTATAACGACAATCTTCACTCTATTTCTCTTCTTTATTTACATTGTTTTTCATGCGGTTTGTGCCGGTGGTTTATCCACTCAGCATTTGTCTGGCTCTTTATTTAGTTTTTTGTTCAGCTTATTATTCAGTCATTCGCGGTCTTGCTGCAAATCCAATACAAAATGGCACCAACGGCTAATTCGCCCATTAAAAACAGCCACGCATTCATCGATGACTGACTGATAGACCAGATGCATACAATCAGTGCAATAAAGGGGATAAACCGCTTAATAATATTAGGGGAGTAGGTGCGCTGATGCTGCGCCTTTATGAGAACAATTACACACACCGCGTACACCACAAGCCTTGCTAATACGCTTGAAATAGCCAGCCATACAAAACTTCCACTCAGTGCCATTAGACCAGCGAATACACCCAGCACTAATACCGAAATATAGGGAGTGGCAAATTCACCGTGTACCTTGCCTAGCCAGTTTTTACCCAAGTTCTTCGGAATGAGAGATTGACGGGCCATCGAGTACGTTAGGCGAGATGTTGATATCATATTCGCCAGTAAGTTACCGGCTACAGACACAACAGCTGTCAATGTCATAACAAGGGCGCCTGTTTTGCCAAAAATAATGTTGGCTAACGCAATAAGGGGCGCACTGTCTGGTGTTTCTGCGCCAACAGTGTGCCAATAAAGCCACTGCACACAAAAGTAAAACAGAGCGATGCCTGACACTGTGAGCATAAGTGCTCTGGGAATTGTTTTCTTTGGCGAGTTAGTTTCACCACTGGTTACCACGACAGTTTCAAAGCCGATAAAGGCATACAGCGTAATTAGAGCACCTGCTGAAATAGTATCTAATGCAGGAGCTGTTACCGCTGTAGCTGTAGAGAAATCAAGCTGCCAATAGCCCACACCAATAAGGGCGATAAAAGGTAACAGTTTTAAAACAGAAATTGTGTCGAGAGAGCGCATAGCCGCTTTCAAGCCCACAATATTGACAAATATCAATAAACTTGTGAGTGCAATAATTGCCAGCGACTTACCCATACCGGTATTAATTTCTGGCCATAAATATCCAGCATATAGCAGCAACACATGCATATTGGCTGCTATCGCGGTAGCTCTGGCAAGATAGTAAACAAAGCCGGTTTGAAAGGCCGCAGCATCACCAAACCCTTTTCTTGCGTAAATAACAGGACCGCCCGTTTCCTGATAAAAAATGGCAAGTTGACCAAAACACCACACGATAGTGAGCATTAAGGCACCAAAAATCAGGAAAATATAGGGGCTGAACGCCCCTAGCTCCGCTGCCATTTTGGCCGGTAGGGCAAAAATGCCTGCGCCGATCAAGCCATTGAGCACAAGCAAAGCGGCACCTATGCCGCCTATTCCTTTTGTAAGCAGGCTGTTTTTAGTCATTGGTTAGCGAAAACACTTGCTCGCCGGCTACATAGGTTGAAAGTACTTTAGTCTTCCAAATATGTTTCGGATCAATGGTAAAAATATCTTGGTCTACCAAGATAAAGTCTGCCCATTTACCCTCAGTGAGTGTGCCTAATGTATCTTCCATATGGCCGGCATAAGCGGCATCAAGGGTAAAGCCTTTAAATGCCTGCTCTATAGAAAGTGCCTCATGGGCATACCAGCCTTTAACCGGCTGATTGTCTCTGTCTTGACGCGTCACTGCTGCATGCAGTCCGTAAAACGGATTAGCGAGCTCTACTGGGAAATCTGACCCAAGTGGCAGCGCGATGCCAGAATTTAGTAACGTTTTCCATGCATATGCCCCTTTCATTCGATCTTTACCAATACGATCTTCTGCCATGTTTTTATCACTTGTGGCGTGGGTTGGCTGCATGGAAGGCAATACTTTTAAATCAGAAAAGCGAGCTAAATCATCAGGTGCAATAACTTGCGCGTGCTCAATGCGATTGCGCAACTCGCTGCCACCAATACGCTTAAATGTGCTTTCAAATTCATTCAGTGCGACATGGTTAGCTTTGTCACCAATCGCGTGATAGTTCAGCTGGAAGCCAGCTCCAATGACTGTGGTAAAAAGGTTTGTCATATCTTCTGGTTGAGTAAGCAATAACCCATGTTGATGCGGCGCATCTGAATAGGGGGCTAGAAGCGCAGCACCACGACTACCAAGAGCGCCATCGCCATAAGCCTTTACCGAGCGGATGTACAAATAGTCGTCTTTATCTCTGATAGTACCGTTACCTAAGATAGTACTTAATTCAGGGTCGGTAGCACTTACCATGGCATAAATGCGAATGGCGAGTTCGCTTTCTACAGATTCTTTTAAATAAAAATCGTATACGTCGCGGCTTATACCAGCGTCGTGCATGGAGGTAATGCCGTTAGCTAATAAATGCTCTGAGGCTGCATCAAGCTGCTGCTGATACACAGCATTACTGGCCGAAGGAAGATGTTTTTCTATTAGCATAGAGGCGTTATCAATAAATACCCCAGTAGGATTACCCTCAGCATCTTTTATAATTTCGCCACCCACTGGAGATTGGGTGTCTTTCGTAATACCTGCAATTTCCATGGCTTTACTGTTTACCCAAGCAGCGTGCCCGTCGACGCGAGTTAACACGACGGGGCGGTCTGATACAACGCTGTCTAAATCCTTTGCCGTAGGAAATGCACGGTCGCTCCACAACTCCTGATTCCAGCCGCGGCCGGTTATCCACTGCTGAGTAGTATTGGCAAACGCATAATCAGCAACCATTTTAGCAGCGTTAGCCGCACTGGTGCTTTCTCTCAAGTTCACCTCTAACAGGTTTGCCCCGAGGCCAAGAAGGTGACCATGGGCGTCGATAAGCCCTGGAAGCATCACTTTGCCGCCACCATCTATGGTGCTTTCAATGTCGTAATTTTTCGGCTGCACATCCAGTGCCACGACTTTTCCTTCGTCCATCACTAAATTGCTGAACTGAATAAGGTTGCCCTTATCATTCAGGGTGTAGCCTTTGACATTACTTACCAAAGTGGCCGCATTGGCATAATTCAGCGCAATACACGATGCGGCGAGTGTAAGGCCGCTCAGGAGCTTTTTCATTGCAATTGTCTTCATCATTATTCTTCTATACTGTCGTCAAAATTTATTATTGGAGGTTGTAGTAAAAAATCTCGTTCCCAAATAGCCGCCATGGACGCCTGACTAATATTGCCCCCTGAAAGCATCACTAATGCCGTTTTTCCAGGAGGGGTATTGGCTGCCCATGATGCTACGGCTGCCATTGTCATGGCGCAGGTGGGCTCAATATGTAACTTCAATAAATGGTGTAGCCATTGAGTCCAATAGGCTATTTGAAGCTCATCAACTTCGTAAAAATCGTCGAGTTGCTGCAATAACTCAAAAGTAATATCGCCAACCGACGGTGTTGCTGCACCATCGGCTAATGTATTCGGCGTATGCTCAAGGGCAACAACTTCTCCTGCTTGAAGGGACAAAGATGCATCGTTAGCCGCTGCCGGCTCAGCGCCAATGACCAGCGCATTTGGTTGAAGTGCTCGTGTGGCTAATAATGTGCCGGCTAAAAGGCCACCACCACCACAGGGCGCAAAAACCGCGTCTACGTCGCCAGCATCTTCTAGTGCCTCTAACGCTGCTGTGCCTTGCCCGGCAACAATATCTCCATGGTTAAAAGGTGGGACCCATACAGTATCTGCAGCATTCGCAGCTTCTTTTACCGCAGCATCAGCTTCAGGTCGTGTAGCGAAAAGTTTTAGCTCGGCACCGTAACTTTTGGTGGCAGCTGCTTTAATAGGGGATATGTTTTCACTGGCGAAAATAGTGGCGGTAATACCAAAGTGTGCCGCGGCATAGGCAACCGCTTGTGCATGATTGCCAGAACTATTTGCTACAACGTGAGCCGGAAGCCGGTTTTGCTCTTTTAAAGTCGCCAAAAAATTCATCGCGCCACGAATTTTAAAGGCGCCGATAGTTTGTAAGCATTCGGCTTTAAATAAAATTCGATGGCCCATCCATGAATTCAACAGTGATGATTCAACAATAGGTGTGCGTTTTATATTATTTTTTATGCGTTCGTGAGCGTGTTTTACACTTTCAAAGTTGACCCGTGATGTCATACAGAGTGTCTCTTGCATCTTTTTACTTTAACTTATCACTTACCGCTAACAATACCAATCTGCATACACCTATCCATAAGATAAGCTGCCTGTTTTGCGGGAGCGAATGAGGGTAGTTCATATTAATTTAATATTTGAACGCTACTATTTAGCGCTAATTATTTTGAGATGACGCTATGTTTAAACAAATGAATCATCGGGTATATGCATTGCCATTGATGTTATTCATTTTTCTTGCGGTGTTATTCGTATCTGCCGGTGTTTATATAAAAAAGGAAGAAAAAAGCGCAAGGATATCAAAAGCGCAGTCGGTGGCTGAGCAAGTCATGATCAGCCTAGAAGTCTTTTCTACAGAGCGTATTCAAGCCGTAACTAATTTGATGCGCACGTGGCCCTCTTTTGAACCAAACAAAAAAGACTGGTTCAATGCCCAATCTATGTCATTAATGGGGATGCAGCGAGGATTCAGTTCTCTCGTGTATATTAATGCTGACCGGCGAATTGAATGGGTAGCTACGCCACCATATGCCGCTAAAACACGTATTTCAAATGCCCTCATTGGTAAGCCCATGGCAGCGGTAGGCATGACTATCGATGCTGTAACAGAGACATTCACCAGTACGCTAACGTTTTCAGAATTAACTCAACACCATTATATTTTGATTGGGCGTAGCATTAGCCCGCAAGAGCCAGAGCACGGCCACATAGTGGCAGGGTTTGATGTACAAACTATCTTAGGCGTGATGCTAGGTGAGCTGGTAGGCCCTCAATTTAACTTCGAGCTTACTGCACAAGAAGAAGTTCTTTTTCAGAGCGGAGAGTTTGTTAGCGACGGTACGCAGATAACGCTTCCCGAATTTCAGTTTCTAGAGCGGCCGATTTCTTTATCGATGCAGTCGCAGCTTAGCCCATATAACCCTGGCATGCTCGTTATTGCAGTGGGCTTACTTATGTCTGTCTTGGTAAGTTACATTTTTCATAAGCAGCTTAAAGGCGCCGTGCGACTGTCAGATAGTCAGCAGCGTTACGTGACAGCAAGTGAAGCTTCTTTAGATGCGCTATTAATCTATCAGCCTAATGAGGACGATTATGTTTTAGTTGAGTCGAACTCGCACAGTGCGTTTATTTTCAGGGGGGTTATCGAAAAGCTTAAAGCAATGACGTTAGCACAACAGGCGCAGTTTTTAGCGCTTGGCGATATTTTAACGAAAGTAGCCCATGTCGCAAAAACCGGCACTCCCTATGAAGCTTACGTAGCCGTTGAAAATAAAGAAGTAACACCAGACTGGCTGAAAGTGCAGGTGGTAAAGGCAGGGGATAATATCGCTATTACAGTGAGAGATGTTTCTGAACGCTTTAAAGCACAGCAGGATTTAGCTCACAGCGAAGAACGATACAGACGACTGGTTGATGGTATGCGTCGACACTTTGTATACACCAAAAAGACCAACCATAGGTTTGCCTATGTTAGCGCTGGAGTTGAGCAGCTGCTTGGGTATGAGCCTGATGACTTTTGCAACAACGAACCAAAGTTCGTGCGTCAAATTCCTGATGAAACTTTAGAAATACGTCGCTTGATTGCACATGGGCAAAAGCCTTCACCTTATTTGGTAAGGTACGCCAATCATCAGGGGCGAGAGTGTATTATCGAGTTTTCAGACACCCCCATACTCGATGAGAACAAGCGCATTATCGCCATAGAAGGGATAGCACGAGATGTTACCGAAGAGCTCGCGCTGCAGGAAAAGGTAACGTTTCAAGCCAATCATGACCAGTTAACTGGCTTGCTCAATCGTTATGCCTTTGATGCAACGCTTCGAAACATTTTAAAAGAAATACGCGTTGTCGATAATCTCGATACTGGACCTTTGAAAAATGAAATTAGCTTAGTCAAAGAAAGCACTGGGCAAATACAACCAACAATACAACCTCAAACAAGCCCCCAAACAGGCAACACAAGCAAAGAAAGCGTGATGTGCTTTATCGACATGGACCGCTTTAAGCTTGTTAATGACAGCTGCGGGCACCCTGCCGGCGACAAACTGCTGAGAGAAGTTGCGGGGATTTTTGAAAACCACGTTCGATCCTACGATCTATTAGCGAGAATAGGTGGCGATGAGTTTTGTATTATTTTCAAGAATCAGTGTATAGACGACGTTAAAAAGCGACTAGATAACTTACTTGAGAGCATATCGAACTACCGTTTCTTCTACGACGATAAAATGTTTTTTATCGGCGCAAGTATTGGTGTAATCGAAATTAATGCCAACACAAAAAACGCAGAGTCGCTGATAAAAGCAGCAGATAACGCCTGTTACAAAGCAAAACAGCTAGGTCGAAATCGGTATGTTATTCATAGTGATAGCGACAACCAAAATGCTATTGACGACAACGAGAACAGTCTTCTCCAAACTCTACACAGGGCCCTACAGCACGATGGTTTTGAGTTGTTTAGTCAGGCAATTATGCCGCTTTGTCATAAAAATGCCTCGAAAACCACGCACCTACAGCATTACGAAATTTTACTGCGCCTTCGTAATGAAGCGGGTAGTTTGGTGAGCCCAGGGCTATTCATTCCCTTGGCCGAACGTCACGGGTTGATGAGCAAGGTAGATATGTGGGTGGTGAAAAATACAATTCGCATTTTAGAAGCTCACCCCTCTCATTTAGATAACGTTGGGAAAGTGGCGATAAACCTTTCGGGAATAACCTTAGGTGATGACGTTGCGCTGCAAAAAATAGCGCAACTCATTCAAAGCACTACAGTGCCCGCTGAAAAGATCTGTTTCGAAATAACAGAAACCACTGCCGTAACCAATCTCAATGCGGCGCGAGATTTCATTTCAACACTAAGAGACCTCGGTTGTAGCTTTGCACTAGATGACTTTGGTGCAGGTATGTCGTCGTTTACGTATTTGAAAAATCTCGACGTAGACTATGTGAAAATTGACGGCTCGTTTGTGCGAAACATTGTTTACGATCCTATCGACCGTGCTACAGTAACTGCTATAAACAACATTGCGCATAGCATGGGTAAGAAAACCGTTGCTGAGTTTGTAGTTGATGAGGCGACCACGGATGTTCTTAGAGAGCTTCAGGTAGACTTTGGACAAGGTTTCGCGCTTGATAAGCCCAAGCCCTTAGCGCATAGAGTTCAATGGCGAGTTAAACTCGCCTCAGCCTAAAAGGAATAAGAGTATGGGTTTGTTCGACACCATTATGGGAAATGCTAGTGAAACTAGTGCTGAAGACGTACAAGAAGAGTTATCTCCTATCCTAGCAGACAACGAAACGGTTACATCGGCATTTAAGCTTGTAAGAGATTTGAGTGTGTTTACAAATAAGCGTTTAATTTTAATCGACAAGCAAGGGCTTACGGGGCGAAAAGTGAATTATCACTCTATTCCGTATAAGTCTATTACTCAGTTTATTGTTGAAACAGCAGGGCATTTTGACACAGATGCAGAACTCAAAATTTGGCTATCTGGAAAATCTGACGCCATCGAAATAGAACTAAGCGCTTCATCTGCCCAAGCGGTACAGAAGAACTTAGCCTCGCAAATGTTCTCATAAAAAAAGAGCGGGCTTTTAGTAAAGCCCGCTCATGATTATCGCTTGCTGTATTTTGTTACTGGTTAAAATACAACGCTGATGGTAGCAGAACAGGTAGTGGTACCCGCTTCACAAACCTGATAGTTATAGTTTGCTCCACCTTTGGCGTTGATTGCATCGGTATAAGCACCATCGTTTGATGTTGTAGTGATAAGTGAGTTATCACGATAAATGTCAACACTGTCCGATGTTGCCGCACTCCAACTTAAATCGACGCGCTGTGTTCCTTTTACCTTGTAGCCTGAAGCACTCAGCGTTAAATCGCCGCCTCCGGTATCACCACCTCCTGTATCACCGCCACCGGTATCACCACCTCCAGTATCGCCCCCAGCACAACCGTTCTGTGTTAGGTAGTTATTCATGTCAGCTGCTTGCACAATACCATAACCGAAGAAGTCGTCTTTTCCTGCTGCACCAGAGTCTAGTGCCGTTGCCTTAAGTGCGCTGCGGATTTCTTCGCCAGAGCAAGTCGGGTGGTTAGACCATACTAACGCTGCAACACCAGCAACAGCAGGTGTTGCCATAGAAGTACCACTCATATACCCATAGTCACTTGCACCAATAGATATACTGATAGTGCTAGCAGCTAACAATGCAGCGCGGTCTTCTTGCGCGGCGCCTACCGCAGGAATTGTAGTGTTATTGGTATCGCCTAGAGTGCCATAAAGCATGCCGGGCTCGTTGTTGATAAGTACTGCGCCAATACCACCAGACAATTCACAATTATTGACTTTATCGTAGAATGAGATTGTGCCACGGTCTATTACGCACACTTTACCCGCCGCATTGTTGTCTATGGCATCTCCAATACCTAAGAAGTAAGTATTGCCCGCCGCGCTGCCGGTATTTTCCATTGCTGATGAAGCGAAGCCTTGACCGTCAGCGCTAAGCCCTGACATTGATGCCCCTCCAGCAGGGTATGTTGAAAGTGTGTCTACTCCACCCGCCGTTACTTCCACGCAAATGGTTTCATCAGTGGTAACACGTTTGCCACGACCACTAGAACAGGAAGGATACTGTGAGAACGATGCAATATTGTTGTCAGCATCATTTGCACCAATCATCATTACTGACGAATAGCCAGCAGGGTAAGATCTTACGCTATTACCGTCATTTCCTGCCGCAGCAACCACTAAGCCGCCGTTTGCCACAAAGTCTTTGAATGCATTCTCTTCAGTAGAGTTTGCGCCACCACCGCCAAGACTCATGTTGATAATATTTGCGCCAGCCTGCGAGCAAAGTTGCGCGGCTTGAGCAAGGTCGGAAGAGTATCCCCATCCTGCTGCATTGAAGACTTTTATGATGTGCATATCTACACCTGGTGCCATACCAACAACACCAAAGCCATTATCAGCGGCACCAATAGTACCTGCTACGTGTGTACCATGAGGGCCGCCATTTTCAAACCAGTTACCTGTGCCAACATCATTGTCGCCAGTAATTGCAGACCAATTAAAATCAGCATTAGATGAGTCTAAACCCGAATCGATCACGCATACTTTCATGCCAGCGTTGCTGTTGAACATGACTTGATCTGCTTGGGATTGGTAAACTGCGTATGGTGTAAGCTGAGTTTGCGTTGCATCACCTGCGTCATCGTTATACAGCGCCATGGGGGCGCGCTTCTGATCCACTTCAACTAGCCTAACATGAGGATTATTGAGTAAACCTTTTACATCACTTAATGTCTTCCCTTTGAACGTTGCAGCAATAAACCCATCGGCATCAACGTTTATCTCAGCACCAGACTGTTTCGCCAATGCTTTCACAATTCCTTTCGAGGCATTATCCACTTGAATGATATATCTGTTGTCGTCAGCGACAGCGCCATAACTTGCAAGCGCCAAACCTGCTGCGACTAATGAGGGGATAAATTTATTATTTTTCATAGGTACCACTCTATTTCACTTGTTGTTGGAACCCACTTTTTTTGTTGTTTTTAACAGTGGGCGAGTTTTCAACTCGTCTTTCAACGTACACCATGAAAAAAAATTAACAAACTTTTTTATCAGTTTTATTATTAATTTTAATAATCAAAAAAAAGGGCATACCGATAAATTACCGTTATGCCCTTGTATATTAAAAAGTTATTTTTACTTTAGCGTTCGTTCAAAAAAGTTTGTTATGGTTTTGTATAAGTGAATGCCGGTTTGCTTACCTCTAAGGCCATGCTTTTTACCTGGGTAATCCATAGTTTCAAAAGGAATAGCTAAGTCCTGCAGGTGCTTGTACAACATGGTTGAATGGGTGAACAGCACGTTGTCATCTGCCATTCCATGATAAATTAACAAGTCACCCTTTAGGTCTTTCGCATAAGGGAACACAGAGGAAGCAGTATACGCATCATTTTCTGTGTTTGGATTACCCATGTAACGCTCGGTATAATGGGTATCATATAAGCGCCAGTCGGTCACTGGAGCCCCAGAAACGCCGGCACTGAAATAGTCACCAGCTTTAAACATTGTCATAAGTGTCATATAGCCACCGTAACTGTGACCATGAATACCAATTTTGTCTGCGTCAACGAACGGCAGGGTTCGCAAATATTCAACGCCCGCGACTTGATCATCAACTTCTATAGAGCCCATTTTTTTGTAAATTGGATCTTCAAAAGCTTTACCTCGGTAATTAGAGCCGCGGTTGTCTAGCGTAAACACAACAAAGCCTTGGTCAACCCAGTGCTGCATAAGTAAACCGCGATTTCCCGCCCACTTATTTGTTACAACTTGAGCATGTGGACCGCCATATAAGTAAACAATAACAGGGTGTTTCTTATCTGGGTTCTCAACCGCGCTTTCTGGCTTGTAAATACGATACTTCAGCGTTGCTCCGTCTTTGGTTTTGATATCGCCAAATTCAGGTTTGGCCCAACTGTCCATATAGGTATAAAGCGGGTGTCCTTTTTCTACTTTGTTTTCTTCAAGCCAAGTAATACGTTTGCCTGAAGCATCGTTTAAACTGACTTGGAAAGGAGAGTTAACAGTAGAGAAACGGTCGATAAAGATAGAGGCATCGCTGCTGAAGGTTGCGTCATGATAGGCGCCTAATTCAGTAATACGAGTAATAGTGGCTGCGCTGTCTTCGCTATCAAGCGGTACAACATAAATATGACTTTCTAACGGAGTATCTTTTCTACCAGAGAAATAGAGGCGATTGTTGACGGTGTCTATCGCTTCTATACTGTCAACTACCCATTCACCTTGTGTGAGTTGTTTAATCAGCTTACCGCTGTTATCGAATAAGTACAGATGCTTAAAGCCGTCTCTTTCAGAAGCCCATACAAATTGACCTTTGTCTTTTAAAAAGAAAAGGTCATCGTGCAAATTAACCCACGTATTGCTGCGTTCGGTTAATAATACGTTTTGCGATTTTGTCTTTGTATTGAAAGCACGCAGTTCAAGGGTTTGCTGGTTGCGGGTTTGCCATTGATAGGTAAATGTGGTGCTGTCTGGCATCCATTGGCCTCGGGCGAGATAAACATCTTTGTTCTCGCCCATATCAACCCAAGTGCGCTCATTCGTATTTAGAGACTGAATAGCTAGTTCTACTATTGCATTAGGTGTACCCGCCTTGGGGTATTTTTGTTCAATGAGTTTAATATCATCAGCATAAATTTCCGAGCGCGTAATTACTTCTACAGGTGTTTCATCCACCTTCGTGAATGCAATTTTGCTCTCGTCGGGAGCCCACCAATAACCTGTCATTCTGCTCATTTCTTCTTGAGCCACAAACTCTGCCATACCGAATTTGATATTTCCGCCACCTTCTTTAGTGATGGCCATTTCTTTACCTGAGGCGATATGTTTTACGAAAAGATTTTGGTCGCGAATGTAAGAAATGTAATTGCCCTTTGGAGAGAGTTTAATATCTGTTTCAAAGGCATCGGTGTCGAGGAGTTGTTTAGCGCCTTTTTCACCCAGTTTGTGGTAATAAACATCGCCGCCCATAGGGAACAGTAACGCCGTGCCATCATCGGACCACTCGTAACTGACAATGCCGCTGCCTTTTAAGCGCATGCGTTCACGGCGAGCTTTCTCTTCATCGGAAAGCACTTCTTCACCGCTTTGTAGGTCGTTAGAGTTAAACAACATACGTGTTTCGCCGCTGTCAATGTGATACTCCCACAGGTCGAGGCGTTCGTAGTCTGTCTGTTTACCTTTCAAAAACGTAACGCGTGCACCGTCGGGTGATACTTTGAGGGTGCGTGGCGCGCTGCCGTCTAATGAAGGAGATGAGAAAATTCGCTCAATAGTGAGCGTTTCAGCGTGTAAAGCAGTAGAGAGCATAGCGGCTCCAATTAAAAGGGCTTTTTTCATTTTTATCTGCATATTTTACTGTCGAAGGTTAGATTGTAGAGAAACCATCTCATGATACAAGGTGCAATGTATGAAATCCGCAATGGTGCTAG
Organism: Alteromonas hispanica; assembly: GCF_010500915.1. Classification (GTDB taxonomy): domain Bacteria; phylum Pseudomonadota; class Gammaproteobacteria; order Enterobacterales; family Alteromonadaceae; genus Alteromonas; species Alteromonas hispanica. The sequence continues at coordinate 52,163 of NZ_JAAAWP010000010.1, read as the reverse complement.
GAGCGACAGGTTTAGTAGGACGAACACTTGTAAATATGCTTTTACAAGATAGACGCTACAACGAAGTGACGTGTTTAGTACGCAAGCCACTTTCGTCACAAATGTTCTACGACCCTCACAATCGATTGAAGCCGGTGGTGATTGATTTTGAAAATCTTCAAGACTACCAAGGGTACTTTAGTGTAAATCATGTGTATTGCTGCCTTGGCACAACGCTAAAAAAAGCAGGATCTAAGAAAGCCTTTAGGCGAGTAGATTTTGAGTATGTGCACGTTGCCGCACAGTTAACTCGTGCCCAGAGAGCCGACAGCTTCGTTTGGATATCCTCGGTTGGTGCCGATGCTAAAAGCAGTAATTTTTATTTAAGAGTTAAAGGTGAATTAGAAAATGCGATAATGCGCATGCCGCAGTTGCCAAACGCCTCGGCGGTAAGACCGTCATTGCTGTTAGGCGATCGAGATGAGCCTCGGTTACTTGAGGATGTCGCGCAAAAAACCGCGCCTATTTGGCAGTCGATCATGAAAGGGCCGTTAAAAAAATACCGACCTGTTGCTCCAATAGATGTCGCTAGAAACATGATGTCGTTGCAGAAGTGGTAGCGTTAGCTGCAAATAGAGATCCTAAGCTTTAGGCGAAACAGCATAATAGGGCTAACGCAGTAACCGCTTAAACAGAGAAGCCAATAGAATTGAAGAAGCTCATTGGCTAAACGTAATATGTTTAAACACAATATGATCAAATGCTGGCATAAGGTAAAATACCATGTTGTGTTTTTCTCCCTGCTTAATGTGTAGCCTGAAATTATGTTCCGTTGTAAACAATTTAATGTGGCACAAAATAAATGTGCCATGAAGGTCAATACTGACAGCTTAATATTGGGAAGCTGGGTAGCGCCAAACAATGCGCAGTCATTATTGGATATTGGAACAGGGACAGGAATTCTAGCGTTAATGCTAGCGCAGGAAACCGTAGAATCTGCTAAAATTTTGGCCCTTGAGGTTGATAAAAACGCGGCAGAGCAGGCTCGAGATAATGTGAGAGCGTCGAAGTGGCCTAATAAGATTACTGTTCTCCATCAGGCTCTTGATGAATATGAGCCGGAAGTGCGCTTTGATATTATTGTTTCAAACCCTCCTTATTTTGAGCATGCGAATAAGTCTACAAATGCCTACCATACTCAAACTAAATCGAGAACAGTTGCAAGACAAACTCGCTTGCTTACACCCCTAGCGCTTTTTCAGTTTAGTGCGTCACATCTAAAGAATGGCGGAAGCCTGTATTGTCTATATCCATTTCAACGTGTTGAAGAAATAAAACAGGCTGCCTTTTCATGTGGATTTTCTCTCGCCGAACAATTAACAGTAAAACACAACAATGAAAGTGATCCCTACCTGTGTGCGTTTCGTTTTCAAGCCCATTCTGGTGACGATACCTCAAAGGTACAGGGACAGGAACAGGAACAGACGCTAACTTCACGGATGCAAGCTGAACAAGAGTTATCTATACGAGAGCTCGAAGGTACGTACACAACGGACTTTAAAGCATTATGCCAGGCGTTTTACCTCAACTTTTAATACGTACTTTTAACGCATACTTTTAGAGAGATAAATTCATGATGGTGGTAGCAGAAGCGTTTGGCGCACTTGCTGTAGTTCTTAACTTCATTGGGTATAGACAGAATAATGTAGACAGATACCTGGTTCTATCAGCCTTTGCGTTAGCAAGTTTAAGTGCCCATTTCTTTATGCTAGACGCTATGGCTGCAGGCGTGGGCACACTGCTCGCAAGCGTTCGTAACATCATTGCAATAAAAAATAGAAGCAACCTTATCTTGTTTGCATTCATCGGGATCAACATCGGCTTTTTGTGCTACGAGTGGTTTTTCTTAAACCACCACTGGAATATTTTTATTGCCTACGCATCGTCTTTGATATTCACCATCGGCTCAATTGTCATTAGAGACACACATAAAATAAGAAGAACATTTTTAGTTGCTGAGTCGTTGGGTTTAATCTACGCCATCTCAGTAGGAAGCATATTTGGCACTGTGTTTAATATAAGCAACCTGATAAGCATAATTAGTAGATTAAAAAGGTAGCTTCTTCTAAGAAGCCTCGATAATGGTCGATACAAAAATTAATGTCGAATTTTACTTACGTTGAGAGTATTGACGGCTCTAGATTTCTTTCTCCCCCCCCCCAGTTTGCTTTTTTTTTATCCGAAAGTTGAATTGATACTATGATGTCATTACACGTATTATTTCTAATTACATTGTATGAAGTGAGCGATGTTTTTTTGTCAGGCCACACTATAGGCTCTTGTCAAGCTTCTGTGGGGTCAAAACGTGATTAAGAAACTTGATACGAGTTATATCGGTCAAAAAACCAATTCTGAAAGATTACTCGAACATTCGCTTTGTGATTGTACACCTATCAACATCTATGAGTATGCAAAGCAGCAAATGCAACTTGAAAGCAAGGCAAAACAAACAGTTCGATGCACTATAGAGGAAGACAACTCTTACGTCGAAACGCAGGCCCTTTGGCAGAAAAGACTGCAATTGCTCCAAAAATCCGAAAAAGAGCTCAACAACGCTACTCGTTTACGTAAAATTGCTGGTATATTAACAGTTACTTGCTTGTCGACACTTGTTTTTTCTCTATTCACGGCACCAACGATACCTCCAATGATCTTTTACGGACTCTTGTTGGTTGCTGTTACGGGTCTAGCCATTTATCCGGTATGTTTCATTGCTAGCAAGAGTGCAATGCAGCAACGAGATGACATTTCTAGACTTTTTTATAAGAGTAATTATGAAGTCGAAGTTACTGACGACGGTCTGACTTTGATAAATAGAGCGAACTACGCAAGTGTAACTAAACTAAACGTAGTGGATCGCAGCTTTGGACAATTCGCAACATGAAAGGCTTATATTTAAAGAGAGATATGTAAGTGTAGTTCTTATTGCTTGCTTGTTACTAGGTGCGTTTTTATTGGCGCCTATGGATGCTATCGGCCAATTGTTTGCATCGTCAATTGTTATACTCACCATTGGGTGGTGTAGTAAAGAAGCCCGACAAACTCAAAAGTATAAAAATTTTTTTCGTGTTTTAGCACTTGTCTTAGGGACTGCTTTAACTACGCGCTATCTTCTTTGGCGCGGTTTATACACGCTTACCTACACCGACCTCATTTCCGCTATTGCTGTTTGGCTTTTATTTATTGCTGAAATTTACGCAGGTGTCACTTCAGTCCTAGGCGCAATCGTAAACGCATTTCCTCTCAATAGACCACTACTTACATTAAAGGGAATAAATACAGAAGGGCTTCCCTCAGTCGATGTCATGATACCTACATACAATGAAGACGTTGATATTCTTGAAGTGACTATAAGAGCAGCGAAGGTACTCGATTATCCGAAGGATAAGTTATTTATTCACTTATTAGATGACGGGGGGACTGATCAGAAAATTAATGCGAAGGATGAAACCGCCGCATCAAAGGCGAAAGCCCGTCGTATCAAACTTCAAAAGCTTTGTGAGAAACATAACATAACCTATCACACGCGCGCAAAAAATGAGTTTGCAAAAGCGGGCAATGTGAATAGTGCGATAAATAATACAAGAAGTGACCTCATTGTCATTCTTGACGCTGATCACGTGCCCACATCGGACTTTCTCGATAGAACAGTACCTTGGATGTTAAAAAATGATAACGTGTTCTTAGTACAGACACCCCATTTCATGGCGAATCCAGACCCCGTTGAAAGAAATTACTTTTCAGCATTCACTCGAATGCCATCAGAAAATGATATGTTTTATGGCACCATACAAAAAGGCTTAGATTACTGGGGAAGCTCATTTTTCTGTGGTTCAGCCGCTTTAATGAGAAGAGCGCATCTTGAGCTTGTGGGTGGTATTTCTGGCGAGTCGATAACCGAAGATGCTGAAACCGCATTAGATTTACACAAATTGGGTTATGAATCTGTTTATGTTGACAGACCGATGGTCAGTGGTCTAGCCCCAGAAACTTTTGATGCATTCATACAACAACGAATGCGCTGGGCTCAAGGAATGACTCAGATTCTTTTGTTAAAGAAGCCCTTCAAATCCGAGGGCCTCAAGTGGTATCAGCGCGTTGGATATATGAGCTCTATTATGTTTTGGTTGTTTCCCTTCGCTCGTATCATTTTCTTGTTGATGCCATTGGCCTATCTTGTATTTGGGCTGCAGGTTTATCACGCTTCAATGCTTGAGATTCTGGCTTATACTATTCCTCATGTAATCGCTACTTATATGATTTCCACCATGTTGTTCGGTAGGACACGATGGCCCTTGGTATCTGAAATTTACGAAATACTTCAATGTGCGTTCACATTGAAAGCTCTTATAAAAGTCTTTTTGAAGCCTCGAGCGCCTTCTTTCGTAGTTACCCCCAAAGGTGAGAGCCTAGATAAAACGTTTGTATCGCCATTAGCTAGTGTTTTTTATTGGCTTATTTTTATATTGTTATTTGCCTTCTTCACAGGCGTAATAAAATTCTTTTCAGACCCACTCACTAGAGAGTTAACCGTTGTCGTTATGTTGTGGAACGGGTTCAATCTTTTGCTTTTATTGTCTGTATTGAGTGTTCTATTGGAACGAAAGCAAGTGCGCTCCCAGGCTCGTTTACCCGCAACAAATAATGTAGTGATACGAACAATAAAAGGAAACGCTTGGGTTGGTGATCTTGTAGACCTTTCTATTGGTGGTGCTAGAATGAGATTAAAAGGTGAGGGAGCATTATTTTCGGAAGAAGCAACCCTGACGGCTTGGTGTCAGCCTTTAAATAAGAATGTGCACTTGCCAGTAAAGGTTTTAAACTATGACAGCAAGTTGTCTTTACTCCGTGTTCAATTTACACCCTGTACAGAAAGAGAGCACAGTGAGATTGTAGCTTTTGCGCTAGCGGATAGCAGAAGATGGATGTCTTTTCAGCGAAGGAGAACGCGTGCGATAACATACTGGTATGGTGCTAAACACGTACTCAGTGTGGGTTTAAAGCCAGCTTTTCTTCATTTCATGCATGCACTGGAGAAAATGGCTAAAAAAATAAGTCACAAAATAAGTTCTGCCAAGGAATAAATAATGAAAAAAATATATCCTACTTTGCTGATGAGCTTACTTCTCGCATTCACTGTGCAAGCCGAGACAAGTACCTACCGCTTAACAGACTTTTTTGCAGGTGAAAGTATTATTAGACTGGAGGGAAAGGCAGACTCGTTAGACTTTGCTATTCCTTTGTCTTCAATAGCTGATGTTAAAGAGGCGGTGCTTACACTAGACGTAGTTAGCTCCAGAGCCTTGATAGAAAAGCGCTCCCAACTCGTAGTGCGGTTTAATAACGCCACTATAGGTCAGATAAGATTCGACCCCGCACGTCCATCGCTGATTTCTGAAGTGAAAGTTCCCAATGCATTATGGCGAGATGGCTTTAATACACTTACATTAGAGGTTAGCCAACACTATGCTAATCAATGTGTCGATGGTAGCGCTCCCGAGTTGTGGAGCGAAGTCAATATGTATAATTCCACACTGCAAATATCAACTACGAATAACGTAAGCAATTTCACCTTCGATAAATTGAACGGTTTCTTCAACCCAGGAATTGGCGGAGTACGTGCTGTGTCTCTGGTGACAGCAACAGACACCGAAGACGATATTAAGCAACGTACACTCTCATTGGTAAGCCAAGGCCTCGCGCTTAGAAATCAATATCAGCCTCTAGCGATTCAACATGCAACTTTTCCTGAAGGGTATGTGTTACCTGAACTAAGAGACACAACAAATCAAAGTTGGACGGATAAAAATATTCAGCGATATGAACGCTCAGCTTGGTACACAACACAGGTCAGAAAAAACCAAGACACATTATTGGGTAATATCAAAAGCATCACTGAGCCTTTGCATGTTTTAGTGGGAACAGCGGCGTCCTTGTCACCCGTATTATCAGATACTCAGGTGGACTCTATTGATGGCCCGTACTTAAACACTCAAGTCACCCCCGCGTTTTCAATCGGCGATCGAGTGATTATACCTTCTACCTATCGCCTTATCGTTAGTGGTATCACTACAGAAGACGTGCACAAAGCGGCGGAAGCGCTTGCGGTAATGGATGATTCCATAAATATGGTTTCTCAAATATCGGTTCTTTCTTTATCGGGTATGGACGCTACGCGAATGCAAAAGCATCATATTGCGGCGCCAGACAATACTTACACTTTCCAAGATTTAGGTATATCTAGTGCACAGTTTAGAGATGAAGGTGATTTCTCTAAACGGGCTTCATTTATGTTACCTGCCGACTTCTATGTTCCTGAAAATGCAAGCGTAGGGCTGCTACTTAACTTTGGTTATGGAGCCGGGAACGGCCCCGGAACCGTGTTGAATGTCAAAGTTAACGACGAGTTAATTCACGGCCTTGCGCTAGATAATCCTAATGGGCAAGTATTTAAAAATTATAAACTCTCAGTACCCGCTAGATATTTAAAAGGCGGTGTTAATAACATTGATTTTAACGTAACGTTACGCGCGCCATTAGCTGGAGTGCCCTGCGATGAAGTTGCAGGGAAACACCTAGTTTTCCAATTAGAGAATTCCTCAGCCATTGAGCTTCCTGATGCGGGGCATGTGGCAGTGCAACCTAATTTAGCCCTGTTCGGCGAAACTGGTTATCCACTAGCGCGGTTTGAGTCTGCACCTGCCTCTACCATTGTTATACCATCACAAGACTTTATCGACAGTGCACTGACCTTAAGTGCGAAGCTTGCTCAGGTAGTAAAAGCGCCGTTATTGAATATGTCTATTACTTCTGAGATGCCCGAAGATATGAAAGGTTCTGCCATTATTTTAGGTACGCCAGAGTCGTTATCGCAGGTTCAGCAGACTGAATTTACAACGGCAATAGAAGCAACTAAAAAGTGGTCTTATCGTTTACAAAATAGTCTTCACAATCGCATTAGAAACGCAACTCAGGATATGAGTTTTAAAGCCATGAAGATTGACGGAAATATTGTTCAAAAGAGCGATTTAGGACCGCAGGCTATTCTTACTGCACATGCTAATCCTCAAAGTGAGGACACACTGTTTATTCTTGCAGCGCAAACCGCAGAGTTGCTAAACGAAAGGGTAAATGACTTAGTGAGCTTATCTATGTGGGGACAGCTGGCCGGAGATTTTTTCGCTTGGAGTGATGATAATTCACCATCTCTTGTCATGCAGGTGAGCGAAACCTATGAAATAGGAGAGTCTGATGACGCGTGGTTGCAGCTAAGGCTTTGGCTTTCTAATAACCCATGGTACTGGCTCATTGGCTTTGTCGTCTTGGTATTCATCGTGAGCTTGTTAATTTACCTGTTGCTCAAGCGTCGCAATCAAAAAGTACAAGATACATGGTAAGGCAAGCAAGACGCGCTTTGGTATTGGGGATAGTCATTATGCTGACCTCCTGCGCAAAATCTGACAACCGTGAGTTTGAAAACGCTTTTTCGGCTTACAAGGCACTGTTTGTTATTGATGGTAGGGTGATAGATACTGGCAATAACAATATCTCTCACTCAGAGGGACAAGGCTATGGTTTGCTATTTTCCTTAGCGGCAAATGATAGGCACACCTTTGAAAATATATGGACGTGGACAGCCGACATACTGCGGCGTCCCGATGGTTTATTTAGCTGGCGATATACGCCTTGTGAGGCTAAAAATAGAACCTGTGTGGACGACCCTAATAATGCATCGGACGGTGATATTTTAATTGCCTGGGCGTTATTGCGAGCCGCTGAGAAATGGGGGGGTGATGGTTATAGAAGCGAAGCCATTAAGATTATTAATACTATCGAGAAGAAGCTCATTGTCGCCCAAGAGCCTTACACGCTTTTATTACCTGGGGTAGCGGGGTTTAAGGACGATAGCGGTGTGCAATTTAATCTTTCTTATTGGGTGTTTCCAGCTCTAACTGCATTTTCGCAAAACAGTGACAACCCCGACGTTTGGAAGGCATTATTCGAAAGCGGTATTTTCTTAATTCAGGAAGCGAGTTTTTCTTCGTATAAGCTGCCCTCAGACTGGACACGAATTAAAAACGGTAAAGTTTCGCTAGACAATGTTATTGCTGGTGAGTTTGGATTTAACGCAGTCAGGATCCCACTGCATTTAGTTTGGTCGCCAGCCTTTCACGAGAACGCAAAGCGAGATACTCTATTGGCGCCATTTACGACATGGTGGAGCTCGCCCGATAAGCCAGCTACCCTAGAGCTAGAAAATGAGGCGCCTTCTGATTATACAATGACTCCCGGAATGAAAGCTGTAGTTCAGGCGGTAAACAAAATTGATAACGGAAAACAGCCGAGGTGGCCAATACTTAATCGCAATACGGATTATTATTCTGCTAGTTTGGTGCTGCTATCGATGCTAGCGGTATCGGACATGTCCTCGTGAGTAATATGTTAAAAATGCTACGAAGTGTATCGCTTCTTTTATCGACCCTTTTGCCAATTCTCTGTGCAATCACTCTTGCGTTGACACCGGTTTATCATGCAAATGCGCAAACTAAAACCATCTATGAGAACAATGATATTGAGTTTGCACCAATAGAAGAGGGGCAACCGGATGTTACTGGTTTATGGTTTCATATAGAGCAGGGACAAACAGCACTCGCTAATGCTGAATTTGGGCGTCTTCGTAATGTCTTTCCGTCTTGGAAACCCTCTGCCGATTTACAGGCGGCATTGGCGCAACTTAACCAGCCTCGAAACAAACAGACTGAAACCTCAAGTGGCAAGTTAAACACACTTAGTAAACAGGCCACGGAATCTTTAGCCACTCCTCTTGAGGTATTTGCCTCTAAAAGTCTTCGAGAGCGCAAAAAAATAACAAACCAAGAGTTTGATGCACTTCTAACAATTGCTGAACGTACCGATGATGTAAATTCTCTCTTGTTAATGGGATGGACAGCTATAGAGCGAGGCCAGCTAATAGTCGCCCAAAGCCAGTTTAACAGAGTGCAAACATTAGCAAAAAGTGAGATAGCCAAACGCTCGGCACGCCAAGGTATTGAAACTATTCTTACTTTGGAAACTGAGCAGGCTATATCGCAAGGTAACATGGAAAAGTTGGTCAACTTGCTTGCAGAACATAAAGAGAACGGTGTCGTTTTATCTTTAATCGAGACAGAAGCATGGAATAGCTTTAATGATAAGGGCTACCAAAGAGCCTATGAATTCTTTGCTTTAGCGAAAAATTTAGACGGGCAATATCTATCATTAAACGCACAAAATAAATTAGTACAAGCAAATGCGTTGGCCTGCGCTATAAGCACCGAGAGCTTTTTGCGCAGATGCGCAGACGGTTTAGCGCAGCAGCAACTTTTACTCTACGAAGATAAAAAGTATAAAGAGAGTATTCTTGCAGCACAGCGGCTTAGCAACATTAGACGCTTAACCGAAGGCGAGCTTTCATTATTAGGCTGGGCGGCGGCAAAAAACGGCAGCGCAGCCATTGCTACAGAAGCTTTTGAAAAAGTATTGGCCTTGAACCCGAATGACAAGGCAGTTGCCGATGAGTTAGTACGTTTGAATAGTCAAAATACACTTAAATTAAGGCAGTTGTCGGCAAAATTTTCGATAGTGAATACAATTCGTCAAGCTCAGATAAACAACAACGCTTGGCCCAGAAAGCAGTTTTTGTTGTCTTATAACAATGCTGATAAGCGTGCTATCAACGCTCAAACCAAGGATGCCTTCAGTGTAGTATCAGGAATGACCACCCGTTCACGCTCTGGCCAAGCAGGGCTTGGGAATTTCGATGTTTTGACTAGCTATGTTGGCGTCGGGGATATCTACAAAGAATGGCAATGGCAAGTTACCTTAGATTATAAACAATTTTACACCGGCCAGGCCCCGCCAAACGTGTGGCTCGGAGATAATTTAGTGGGTAGCTCCTTTGCTCCCGTATCAAATAATATCACCGGTTTTGAAGACAAGGGAATAAGAGCAGAGGTCTCTTATCAAGGTGTAGGATTTAATGTTTATGCAAACGCAGAATACGGCATGTTTGATCAACCTGTAAATGCAGCGCTAACAGGGCAAGTTTCGGCTACTTGGTTTTTGCCTGATGTTACGCTTGCTGCCACCGTTTTTCGCTACCCTAAAGGAGACAGTATGTTGAGTCAGACTGGATCTTTTAACGCGCGTAATGAAAACGCTTGGGGTTATGTTCTCGAAGATGGTGTAAGAGGGTTAGCGGCCTATCAAATAGCCCCAAATTGGTCTGCTGCGGGCACAATACAAATCAGTGCACTTCACGGAGATCTTGTGGAAGATAACAAGGCACTGATGCTTCGCGGCGATCTTAGTTACGATATTGGTGCTAAGATAGGATCTTCAGTGGCTGATGTTATTGATTACTGGCGCATAGGTCCTTTTGCAAGTTACTCAGGGTATGACAATAACAGCAGTGGATTTACCTATGGCAATGGGGGATATTTCAGCCCCAATTATTTTGTTTCTATAGGATTATATTCAGAGCTTCTGACACTGGAAGCTCTTGAGTGGCAATTTAAGCTTAGTAACGCCTTAGCAATATCTCGACTTGAGCAAGCAGCAGACTCTCGTTTTCCCCTACTGAATTTCCCAGATGAGGGGAGTGACGCATCTCCTGAATTTACCTTGCCTTATTCGAAAGACACGGGTTTAAGTGGAAACTTCCTAGCAGAAGCACAATATCGTATTAGCCCAGAGTGGATCATTGCAGCCTATCTAGGCAAAGCCTTTGCCGTTGAATATCAGGCTTTTGAAGCAGGAATTCAAGTGAGATGGCGAGGCGGGAAAGGTAATGGCGTAACGAGTGACGAGCTTATGTTGTCGTCACCCAGATTGCGTGGATTTGCACTCTAGTATTTGGCTAAATACCAACTAGATTAGACGTTTTCGTCTGCGGTTTATAAGCAAACATCCGGCACCAAATAAAAGTGCAACTGATGCTGGCTCGCTGACATTTATGGCACCAAATCTGTAGTCGTTCACTTGGCCCGTTGGTGCTAAATAAGTCTCACCTTTTTCGTTTTCTAATTCAACCTCAGGCGTTACCAAACTACTGGCGATAAGATTTCCGTCTATGTGGCCATTGTAAAAACCTATTTCTGCATAAGGCGCTAACACACTCCCTTTTATACCAACCGAATGAAATTTTATATTTGTTGCATCTACAAAATTAAACAAAATATTATTTGTGTATAGACCGTCGTGGCGCCAGTTTTCGTTATTGTCTCGATACTGGCCCTGTTCTCTAAAATATTCATTCTCCTCAACAAAAGCCGTGTTATAGAAACCGGTATTAAATAACTCTACGTTATCGCCAAATACGTTAATGATATTGTAACTTGTGGTAGAAAAGTCGTACGTTATTTTTTTGTCCTTTGCACTCAACCATTCAGCTTGCACTGAATAATAGTTTACTGAGTTTCTACCGGAGAATTTGATCTCGTGAATTGTACCAGCTGTTTCACAATCTCCGCCGTTACACAATGTAGTGCCTATTGATTCTGCGTTCTCGAACTCTTCTTTAAACGATTTCGATTGTAAAGTAACTTCGTCTATTAGCTCTTGAAAATCAATGTTTTCTACTTCGGGAAACAAGGGTTTTTCATTCAATGTTTGCCCGCCAATATCCGAATTAACTGCCGTCAGGTTTCCACCGTAAGTAATGGAATCTCCTACATTGCTGTGATCTAGGTTTACGTCGGATTCGGCAAGTAAACTGCCGGAATCTACCGAAGAACCAAACTTACCTTCGTCGTCAGGTGTTCCTGATAATGAAATATTTTTAGCCCTAATACTACCATTTGATATGTTGGAGTTATCGAGATAAACGTCGCCTTCAGAGAGGATACCGCCATTTTGAATTGTTGTGTTTTTTATATCGACGTTTGATTCACTATTAACAGCATTATCAAAAGTGACATTGCTAGCGGTTACTGAGCCGCTGACAGTAGTATCCCCACCGTGAACGTTCCCGCGGGTAAAATTAAGGTCTCCGCCTACGGCTAAAGAGGAGGTGGAAAGGTCAGGAGGCAGAAGAAGGCCAACATTAAAATCATTAACTGTCATATTTCCGCCAACAGCAAGACGGCCTTCAACGTCTGAGTATCTTCCCTCGAAGTCCTCAAAAATAAACGCGTTGTAATCGAATGCCCGACTTAGCTCGATTTTTCCTGCTTGCGCAAAGGGCGCGAAAGATAATACTCCAACTACAATTGCTGTTGCGTGGACAGATGTCTTCTTCATTAGATACTCCATTGACGTCCTAGTCATTATAACATTCAAATCTACTAAAAAGATATCACCTGTTTATATTTTATACGCTTGATCAGGCTATACATTAGTATAGAAAACCATACGAAAAAAGCCGCCCTACGGCGGCTTTTTGATGATTAAGCAGAGAAATTATCCCTTCTTAACCAGTACCGATACTTTTGATATACCAGCAACTTTTACTTGGTTCATTACTTCTACCACAACGCCGTGTTCAGCTTCTTCATCGGCTTGGATAGCAGCAGTGTCAGTATTGTTTTCGGCAAGATAAGTTTGAGTGTTGGCTACAACACGACGAACATCAACTTCACGTCCACCCATCATTATTGTACCGTCTTCCTCAATACGAATTGAAAGCGCTTTAGAAGGCTTATCGTTTTTCGCTTGATTATCTTCTGGACGATTTACGTCTAACCCTTTTTCTTTTACGAACGAGGTCGTTACGATGAAGAAAATCAACATGATGAACACGATGTCCAACATGGGGGTCATATCAATCTGAGCCTCGTCTTCGGCCGAGGTATGCTTTTTTCTTTTCATCTCGTCTTCTTTCTTCTGTTACGTTCGAGCCCATTAGTATACTGTTTGTAACAAAAATATACAGGCTTTTGTACAAAACTGTGCGCTCGTAATCACTTGTTGCTGGAAAAATGCTCAATTTCACGGTAATTGCACGCAGAGTTGTTAGCGTTTGTGTGAAATGGCGACGCCTAATTGGTAAAAATACAACATCAATGCTTTATTGAGTGTTATACGCAAATTACCATGAGGATAAATGCCAAGTCTAGCTTCTGTAGACTTTTTTGTACCTTGCACCAAGAATGCATTTTTAATGTGATGGTCCTGTATACACGATTCGAAGGCCCTGGCGGCCATTTCCTGTGGCATAGCGTAGTAAAATGTCTTCAGCGCTCGATCAGCCTCTACGGATTTTACAAAATACTCGTTAGGTCGTTTATTGTGATCTAAAAACATTATGGAAAAGCAGTCGCTTAGCTTTTGGTTAAGTGGATGAGGGTTCATAACCGCATTGTCGAGCCAGGCTTGTGTAGCAAAGGTGCCTGGTGACAATGCCTCAAACATACGTGGTGCTATATAATGGTCAAAGGCATGAAACCACTCATGCGCCAATGCGCCTGCCCCAGCATTTTTTGCCAACGCTAGTTGTCTCTTCGCACTGTTATAATGAGCGCTCGCATTTTTTTGTCCGCCACTTCCAAAAGCAAGTGAAAGCGAGCCGTTGAGGGATAAAACCTGCTCATTAATATTGAGAATGGTAGTGAGGTCGTAAAGCGCATCAAAAAATAAGTTTGCCGCTATTTGTTGCTCTTCGGGAGTTACCCAACGACCTACAGTAATAGTGGCAAAGTTGAATAGCTTTCTTATATCTTGAAACGACACATCAGCACCGTCTCGGTGGCTAGGCCCGTTGCGGTAAAATGGCTGGTGGATGCGGCCTTTCGTTTCCACGTCTTTCGCTCTCAAATTTGTGGTGCTTAGGTTTTTTTGTTTTTCATTAAGGCTAAATCTTAATTAAACAAGAGAAATAAGAAGTTGCTCGCACCATGCTTCCACGCGCTCATCTGTTTGATCATATTGATTTTCATCATCAAGCGACAAGCCCACAAAGTGGCTTTTATCTTCGGTAAGTGCCTTTGAAGCGGTAAATTCATAACCCTTATTGGGCCAATAACCGATTATATTGCAGTTAGAGGGGAGAATGGCGTCGTGAAGCATGCCCAAGGCGTCTTGGAACCACTCGCCATACCCTAATTGGTCACCTAAACCAAAAAGAGCGATAGTTTTACCCGACAGGTCTAAACGATGAACATCTTCCCAATGAGACTCCCAGTCTTCTTGCAACTCACCGAAATCCCACGTTGAAATACCAAAAATAATAATGTCATAGTCGGCAGTACGAGATAAATTTACGTCTTTAATATTATGAAGTTCGACTACGTTGTCATCGAAAAGGCTATTAAGCTGAGCTTGAATTTTTTCCGCTGCCATTTCGGTATAACAGGTTGTTGAGCCAAAAAATAAACCTATAGACAGGGCGCCATCACTCATTCGATACCTCTTTCTTTCGTTAGTCGTTATTAACTGGCGGGAATTCTACCTCTTTACCGTTACTCAACAAAGCTTTGCAACGAACATCCTTGCCTTTGTGTGAAATATTTAATACACCAATAGCACAGCCATTGTGCAGTTCTGCAGAGCCGTTGTTGGGATGCCTGGCTTTTACCGACATATTTCTTCTCCGTGTAAAAATGTTCAATGGCGATTTTGAACTGTAAAGTAGCCTATTTAGCCGATCGAACCAGGTGATAAGCCTGTCGGGAAACGCATTTTTCATGCCGCTGCAAGTAAACTGGGTGATATGAGGACTGTTGCGTCTGAAACGAAGGCGAACATCGTAAACAAAGGAGTAGTGAACGTCGCCAGATAAAATAATGAACTCAGGCGGCGTTTTATAGTGTCTAAATATGTTGAGAATAACGTTTGCCGTACCTTTATGAGCCATCCAGTTTTCCGCGTCAACGGTGAGGGCTTTACCAAAAAATGTAAACACCTTTTGAATGGCCTCTATCACTTTTACCCCATAAATAGGTGCTGCAGAAACAACAATAACAGCGTCTTTGCCTATGATGGCGTGCTGAAAGTCGCATAGTGCCTCCCAATCCATTAAACCAGAAGGTTTATTTAAACTAGATTCAGAGCGCCATCGCTGCGTGCGAGTGTCGAGAACCTCGATAGGCGGGGTGGTATCAAGCCGATAATGCCAGTTATTAAAGTCGAGTAATTTATTGATAAAGCTATCTTGCTCGTTTAGTTCTCTAGTACTGAATACTTGCTGAGCTTGTCGTATAAGGGGTTCGATCTTTTTAGGAGCATTGCCCCATCCTTGGCAAAGTAAATAACCGATTAACGCATTACCAATCATGCGCTTTGACAAGGGATTGGCATAAACTTCTTGTTCCCAACCTCGAGTTAAATTCCAATCATCGGTTACGTCGTGATCATCAAAAATCATGTAGGTAGGAACATGCGCTAGAGCACGCCTAACAGCGGGTAGTTGTTCAACGAAACTCGCTATAATTTTTTGTTCGTGTTGAAAGTTGTCGATATATTTTGCCGGGATATGGGTGTTTTCAATATTGATAAGCGGCCAAAGGCTATCTGACCATACCAAAAAATACATGGCGAGAATTTCGGCGCTACCAATGAGATGGTTCTGCGCATTCACCGACGTAAATACAGGTTTCTTCTTAGCGCCAAAAAACAGAGATGACAGCACCGTGTTGGTTGAAATTTGCGGCAGCAATTGCTGTCGCTCATAAAATCCGTGAGGATGAGCGGCTAAGTCTTGAGTGTTTGTAATCGTAGCCCCTTCAAGCGATTCATGATACAACCCAAGTAAGTCGCAACACTGATGTATCGCTTTTAGCATGGGGCCAGCAACATCATCGGCGTAAATTTGATCTCCCGTCATTAGCAGTACGTCCGGCAGAGAGACTCCGGATGTTAGCCCTTTCTCTATAAGTCTATCGACCTGCGCTAGCGCGTCTTCGCCATCAAAATGAGGTTTGCGGCAGGAACCATGCAATATCGTTTCGGGGGCATCAGTGTAATGAAAGCTCAAACTTTCTTGCGTTGAATATAGCAATTTCTGCTGTTCTGTTTGCCATCTATTATTAAACTCGGAACTCTCAAACGAGAGGTTGTAATTAATCCGTATATTGTTGGAAAAGGCAGTGGGTGTGCTTGCTGATAAAAGGTGAATAAAGGCTAACTTTCCCACTTGAACAGTTTCTGTGTGCGGCTGATGGTCGATAGCCTCATCATTTTGCGTTAGCGATATTGTTGGCGCGTTTGGCGTAGAGGTTACTAACCATATATGACAAGTATCTTTACTTACTTTGCGAACAATAGGGCCGGCAATGACCACTGGGAGTTGATGGTTTGAGATAGTTTATGCCTCGTTTTCTACTTTTTCAGCTTCCTTGTGAGCACTTTACTCTTTTTTGTTCCTAAACGGTATGCTCTGTATACTCGCTTACAATTTATTCATATTGACTATTAAATATGAAAATCACTCAACCTAGGATCTTGCGTTTGAGTAATAATATTTTGCCTCACGATTTATTGGCTTTTTTGAAGGTATAAACTTGAAGTAATGAATTTGAGTGCACGAATAAAGGGTGAAATAAGTAATATCCGCAGCTTGATTAGGGCATTAAGCTTATTGGGGATATCGGTCTTTGCTGTGTGTTTTTACCGCGCTCTGTGTTCAGCAAAGACCAACATGCCCTAATAACTGACACAACAAATAACTGAATATAAGAGAACTATCGATATGCAAAAATACGCTTTACTTGGTAGCGTTTTTCTTTTTCTTGCTGCCGCATGTAGCGAACCACAAGAGGTTGTCATTACTCCTGAAAAGCCTGATATGACTGCTGTCACAACAGGACAATGGATAACCAAGCCCAATGGCGATGTTATGTACGACCCGCAAACATCTGGATTGGTTGCCTTAAATGGAGAGCTGTTAACAATTGCAGACGCCAGTGCAGAGAAAAGTCAGCAGTTAAAGTTACATCGAATTGACCCAGCATCATCAACACTGCTCTCATCCACCGACAAATTTACTTTTTCATCTCGGGTAACGCGAAGTTGTTTTTATAATTATTTAAGCACAGAGCCTGATTTAGAAGCGCTAGCTGTAGACCCTCGAGACAATGATGTTATTTACACCGTAACCGAAGATGCCACTCGAACTGGGGCATTAAGCCCTCGTTGTGAGTCGAAATACAGCAACACGGGGTCTACAGATTACCCCACACTACTGGTGCGGTTAGCTCGAAAGCAAGACGGAAATTTCACGATGACCCATGTGCGTCCACTTCAATTTCCCGCCAAATTCAATGTAGGGAATTTTCCTAACGATGGTATTGAAGGGCTAACCATGGATGATAATGGAACTCTGTATCTGGGATTAGAAAAGGATATTGCAGGGCAGCCGCGCATTTTTACAGTTGATGTAAATAACGACTTTTTCTCATCAACAGAATTTGCCGTTGTGCAAGAGCCTAAGCTTTTGCTGCCTACTTTTGCTGCGGGCAATCACCCCATAAACGGGCTGACCTTGCATACAGAGAATGCGAAAACGTACCTTTTAGCTGCGGCTAGAAACGACAATGAACTTTGGGTTATTGATACTGCAGCCAAGCAGCCAACGCTAAGAGTCCCTATCACTTTTAAAGTGAAGGGTAATGAAACTTGCAGCGATTATGTAATGGATAATGCTTCAATGGAGGGACTGGTGGTGATGCAAAATACCCTATGGATAATTAACGATCCTTGGGAAAAAAATTATCTTAAAAATGCCTCTTGTCAGGTAGATGAGAAAAAATATAAAGACTTAGCTCCGTTACTATTCTCCCTTCCCCTAAATCCAAGTTGGTTTCAGTAGTTTTTGAGCGGTAAATCGTAAAACAGCGCGGGTGTAAACAGCCAAGTGCCCTTGTGATAAGGTACACTTGGCTGCCGTCTTTTTATTGCCTCTCAATTGGATATAAATTGTCTATGAGAGACCAGCGCTATCTAGGCTTAGCTTCGAAGCTTAGAAGCAAACGTCTTCTTAAATTTTGCCAGTTTTGGAGCCACCACCATTGAGCAATACTGGTTTTGTGGATTATTTTTAAAATAATCTTGGTGATAGCTCTCGGCTTCGTGATAGTTATTAATCTCAACAACCTCTGTAACGACTGGGTCTGGCCAGATTTCATCGTTGCTTATCTCGGCAATAATCTTTTCAGCTTCGGCTTTTTGACCTAAGTCATGGTAGAAAATTGCACTTCGATATTGAGTGCCAACATCATTTCCCTGGCGATTAAGCTGTGTTGGGTTGTGCAGTGCGAAGAAAATTTCCAGAACCTCGCGATAGGTAAGTTTGTCTGCATCAAACGTTACCCGTACCACTTCAGCATGACCGGTATTGCCACCACATACTTTTTCATATGTAGGCGCTGGGTCTTCGCCACCGGCATAGCCAGATAATGCCTTTTCAACTCCATCGACAGAATTAAATGCCGATTCAATACACCAGAAGCATCCGCCAGCTAGCGTAGCGACCTGTAAATTTGCCATGATAAAACCTCTTAATTTCAATGACAGTAGTGTGGGTTTCACCTACGTCTAACTCAAGTCATCCAAGCATGTTTTTTTAGCGTATAAAGGCATAATAAATAAAAAAACACCTTTCGTGCGCTTTAGTACGTTTCCAATTAACTTGAGGTTTTGTAGTGATTATTTTTTATGATGGCTATTGTCCGTTGTGCATGACAGAAATGAAGCACCTCAAAAAACGAGACAAGCACAAGCGATTAACGCTGGTTGATATTCAAGAGCCGGGCTTTAACGAGCGCTATCCCACATTAGACTGGCACGCACTCAATGCCAGAATACACGCACTCAGAGATGATGGCACGTTAATAACGGGCCTCGATGTTACTCACGAAGCATGGAAAGCTGTTGGGGTGGGCTGGCTGTATGCGCCACTGCGGTGGCCCGGAATTCGTATAATTGCAGATGCTTTTTATAATGTGTTTGCCAAGCATAGATATACTATTTCCTATCTGCTAACGGGCAAAAAACGCGGTTGCGATCGCTGTATACCAGGAGAGACCAATGACAAATAAAACACTTATTATTGGGGCCTCAGGCGGCATTGGTAGAGCTATTGTTAAACGCTATGCTGACAACGGCGATGAAGTTATTGCGGTGAGTCGAAGCGGCGCTACAGACGACAGTTGGCCCAATACCGTTACGGCAAAAGCTATGACAGAGCATAATGAAACCAATATTGCGGCCTTCGTCGATGAGCTAAAAAGTCAAGGTACAACTTTAAATAACGTGGTTATTACAACAGGGGTGTTGCAAAACGACGAGCTAGGCGTGAAACCTGAAAAACGCTTGGAAGACATGAACGAATCAGCGTTGACATCTTACTTTGCGGTGAATTCTATCATCCCTGCCTTATGGCTTAAGTATTTGGTTAACGTAATGGACAAAAACCACTCTACTGTTGTGTGCCTCAGTGCTCGTGTGGGCAGTATTTCCGATAACGGGTTTGGCGGCTGGTATGGTTACAGAGCATCGAAGGCAGCTCTGAACATGCTAGTGAAGACCGCATCAATCGAATATAAACGCAGAGTGAAAAACGCCATGCTGGTGTGTTATCACCCTGGAACGGTAGACACTGGGCTTTCAAAGCCATTTCAAAAGAATGTTGCTGCTAAAAAACTATTCACTCCTGAGTTTACCGCAGATCAGCTTTTTACCCACGTTTCAAAGCTAGATCGAGACCAAATTTGCCATTTTATCGACTGGGATGGCGAAGTGGTAACTTGGTAATACGCTTTGTTACGATTCCTTTAGTTCAACCTCAAGACTTTTTATTACACTGCTGTTACCATATCTTTTGGGGTATGGTGCAGCGTATTAATTGGCCTGTAGAGCCTATACGTGGTCTATAGAGTCTGGAATACAAGGCGTTGACGCCGTTGTGAGTCACTTCAAAACATACCATCCTGATAAACATAACAATAACTCAACAAGAGGAAGGGATATGAGCGGGGCCAGAGAACAGTTCGGATCGCGCATAGGTTTTATTTTGGCAGCTGCAGGTTCTGCAGTTGGTATTGGTAATTTGGTTGGCTTTCCGGTAGGAGCAGCAAAAAACGGCGGCGGTGCATTCTTATTAATGTACGCCATATTTGTATTCGCGATTTGCTTGCCTGTAATGATGGCTGAAATGTCAGTGGGTCGTCATGCAAAAAAGGACCCTTTAGGTGCCTACAACTCAATCAGTAACAACAGTCCAAAATGGAAACTTGCAGGGTGGTTAGCAATAGCGACTCCATTTATGATAGCCGTGTTTTACATGGTTATTACAGTGTGGATTTTTGGTTATTTATACGAGGCTGTCAGTGGCAATTTAGACAAACTCGCTGACCCAGAGACCTTTGGTATTTTTATAAATTCTCCTTCGATTTTCGCTTACATGGCTGTCGTTGTTGGGGTGGTGTATCTGATTTTGCAAGGCGGTGTTAAAGAGGGGATCGAAAAAGCGGCAAAGCTTCTTATGCCTGCTCTTTTCGTGATGCTTATTGGGTTGGTTATTTTTGTTTTGACGCAAGATAACGCCATGGCGGGAGTCAAGTTTTATGTTGTACCTGACTTTTCGAAATTAAATGCAGAGGTAATAAACGGCGCGCTAGCGCAAGCGTTCTTCTCGTTATCGTTAGGAATGGGGATCCTCATTACCTATGGCAGCTACATAGATAAATCGGCTGACGTACCAACTTCTGCAAAGCTGGTGGCACTTACTGATACAGCGGTTGCATTTACTGCTGGTTTAATGATTTTACCCGCCATTTTCTCTTTCAACCCAGACATCAACCCTAATGATTTAAGCGAGTCTTCGGTAGGTATGATATTTACCTATCTACCAAGTATCTTCTTGGCGTTGCAGGAGTCTATCGGTTATTTAGGCGCTTCAATAGTTGCTAGCATGTTTTTCTTACTCGTATTTTTTGCTGCTATTACCTCGCTAGTTTCAATATTTGAGGTGCCGGTAGCAGCGCTAATGGACGAGAAAGGTGTAAGCCGTAAATGGGCATTGGCCTCATTGGGAAGTATTATGATAGTACTAGCTATCTTAAGTGCACTTTCCTTCGGTAAGATAGAGGCGTTAACCACCTTCGTAAGTTACGCTGGGGCCGATAAGTCGTTCTTTGATGTGATCATCGATGTTTTTTACGAAACTATACTGCCACTGAATGGCTTATTGATTTGCTTGTTTGTGACCTACCGTTGGAAAACCGCTAACTTCAATGCGTCACTGGAAGAGGGCAGCAGTGATTATCGCGGCAGCTGGTTCGAAAAATACGTCGATATTTCGCTTAAAACGTTTATTCCGCTAATTTTACTGGTCATCTTCGTCAACACAGTGGCCGTTAAATACTTCGGCATAAGTTTATTCGGTTAGTCATTATACGGGCGCTGTTGTTTTTACAAAAAGTGCTCGTTACAATTTAATAGTTACAATCTAATAAGAATTACATTCAAAAAAGGGATGGCAAACGCCATCCCTTTTTTATTTATTGTAAATCTGGCTTATTATTTACCGGAGTACATATCATCTGGGTTTGAAAAGCGAGGAGTAATCTTCAATGCTTTCCAGCTTGCTGTGGCATCAACTACTTTGCCCTTGGCCTCAGATTCGGTGTCAGAGAAGATGGGCAACGGGAGATTAAGCGCCGATGCTGCGCGAGCATAATATTCGCCGCGTTTAGGGTGAAGTTCACTGCATAGGTGCAGAGTTTTGTTTTGCAACGGAGTGCAAATAACACTCACCAGAGCGTTAACCACATCGCTAATATGCACAAGGTTTATACGCTTGTTGCCCGCAGGTAACTCCCGTCCGCTTAATGAGCGTGCAGGGTGACGGTCTGGACCAACCAAGCCCGCCAAACGAAGCACTGTATAATCAACCTGCGACGACACTGACGCTAAATGCTTTTCTATCGCGACATGTGCTTTTGCCGATGCTGTTTCAGGTGCAGTAGAGCTTGACTCAGTGAGTGTTTCGTTTGTGCTATCACCGTATACCGATGTAGTGCTGATAAAAATAATATGGGCCACCTGCGCTGCCACTGCATCATCAATCAGTGCAATAACTTGCTGAGTAAAGCCATCTAACTGAGTGTTTCTTCTACCTGGTGGAATATTGATAATAAAGGTAGCGCCAGACATATGCTTACATAGCTCTGCGGTATCATCGCCAAGGGCAAATTTAACCGCTGTGATCTGTTGTTCACCAAGGGATATACGTTTTTCATCACTTCGTGTTGTGCCCACTATGGTTGCGTTGATAGGACTATCGCTACTTAACAACGCATTTCCTAGATAACCCGCCATCCAACCGTAACCCGTAATCACTACTTTTTTCTGCATAAGCTATGTGTCCTAACATCCGTACTAAAATTTGTATGGCATTCATTTATAGCTTTCAGTATATCAGGCTAATATGTATTTGTGAGTGGAGAGGGAAATTGAGGAGTAGTGAAAATGAACAAAAAGCCGAACACCTTCGCGTTCAGCTTCTTTACGTTAAAACAGAAAAGTTCTTATGTTTTTGCTAAGTTTTGTCGCTATTTTATTTACATTCTTAACTCGCTGTGACCTTCTAATTCTATAAGGTTCAAGCCATCTAGACCCGGTATAGAAGCTTGCATTTTTGATTCTGCATAATCAGCCTTTTTAAGCACATCGCACAATGCGTTACCTTTTTCTTCAAGCGATGCTGCCTTTGCTTCTAAGCGGTACTCTAGGTCGTCTCCAAAACGTTCCATTTTTTGCTCAAACTCAGACATATCGCCTCCTTCCCACAGCATCTGTGTACCAAGAGCGATAAGAATGCGGCCCATAGACTCACTAATTAATGATTCAATTTGCTCTTCAAACTCAGCTTCCCAGCTTTCGTCAAACCAACCAGGCTCATCAAATTTTGAAGAGTCTACTCGAATGTTGCCTGCATCGTCGTAAAAGGAGCGAGCCAATTTTTGATCGAGAGAGTCGAACAGCGCTTGGAAATCGTTATCAAGGTCACTGCCACTGCCAAGCAATTCTCCAAAAACTTCGGTTACCGCCACACTAGCCACTTCTAAGCCTTCACTTGCTATTGTTAAGGTCATTGGAATTGCTGTATCGATGCTATTGTAATAATCGTTTACGTAGCTTTGTTGGTCTTTAGTTAACGCGACTGTTTCACCGTTAACTGTGAGGTCGCGATTAGAGTTAATGTTAAGAATCGACCCATTGTCCATATTTACGGTTAGGTCACCTTGGTAATATTGCAATTGACCATCTAACTCGATATCGCAACTGTTATCATGAGCCAAAACCTGACCACTTAGTAATGCGCCAGTTACAGCAACTGAAAGTAAAAGCTTGTTCGACATTATAAAATCCCTAATCGTGACTTAACGATAAAAACATTGTTCATTTGATGAGCTGGATGTCACAGACGGTTTAGCTCATTGATACATAAGCTTTAGCAATGCAGATGCCACATATTAAAATCATTTATTTTCAATGGCTTAACTTTTTATTTTTTTCTAACGAATTACAGCAAGTTTAATTTTTGGCAAAAATGCTAATAAAGTAGTTATTTTGACTACGATCAAATTTTACTCAATTGCTGCTGTTTCTCATAAAATTAAACCCCACCGAAATATGTTCAATAGAGATGAATTGATGCATAATACGCCCAATTAAATTAAGGGGTTAACACAATGGCTGATTGGACTAATGCAATTATGTTCGGTGTTGCGCTAATTGCCTTTACGCTTGGGCTTAGCAGCATCGTTATGGGTTTTATTACAGCAAAAACTGGTGCTGAAGGTATGCAGGAAAAAGTAGAGTATGGCTTTTTCGGCGTAACTGGTTTAGTTATTTTTCTACTAATGACTTACGCAATAAGTTAGTAGAACTGTGGATAGTAAAAAAATAAAAAACCGGCTCACAAAGCCGGTTTTTTATGCGCTATTGTTGTAGCCAATGGCAATATGAAAGGAATTAACCGGACGTTTTTTCAACCTCTCTGGCTAAGTGTAAGCTGCTTAAATGGCTATCACGTTGGTAGGCTCGCAAATCAAAAGGGTCGAGCATTGCAATTACGTGGTCAAAAATGTCAGCCTGCACTTTTTCATAGTCCACCCAGTCTTGCCTTGCACTAAAACAATAAATTTCAAGTGGCAACCCCAACTCATTTGGCGGGAGCTGTCTTACCATCAATGTAAGCTCTTGATTAATATGAGGGTGCTTTCTCAAGTACGCTTCTAAGTACGCGCGAAATGTTCCTACGTTCGTCAAACGTCTGCTGTTCAGCAAGTCAGACTCATCAATAGAAGAGTCTCTGTGGTAGGCCTGCAGTTCATTCTTTTTCTTCTCTATATAGTCGTTGATGTATCGAATTTTTGAGAACCGCTCTAGCATATCGTTGTCGCACAGCTTTATAGAGTGAATGTCTAAATAAATTGCACGTTTTATTCTACGTCCGCCAGACTCCTGCATTCCGCGCCAGTTCTTTACTGCTTCCGTAGTAAGGCTGTATGTAGGGAGGGTAGAAATTGTTTTATCCCAGTTTTGCACCTTAACATTTGTAAGACCAATTTCTTTAATTTCGCCATCAACCTCGTATTTTTGCATCGATATCCAATCACCAGTATTGAACATACGGTTGGCCGCAATTTGAATTCCAGCGACAAAACCCAGGATCGTATCTCTGAAAATGAGAAGTAGTACGGCGGCTATGGCGGTAAGACCCGACACAATCAGCAGAGGGCTTCTATCAACAATTAAAGAAATACTGAGCAATATAGTCACAATAGCGAAAGCAAGCTTGGTGACTTGAATGAAGCCAGTAATCGGGGCTCGTTTCGCCAGCGAAGAAGAGTTGTATACATACTCGACGGTGCTGAGCATGGCGTAAAGTGCAAGTAATCCGCTGTAAAGCATATAAAGCTGTGCACTTTTGATTAAAAAGCCACGTAGTACGGCACCTTCATCGATCAGGATAGGCGTGGTTATATAAATAAATAGCGCTGGAAACAGGTGCATTAAGCGTCTAAAAAAGCCGTATTCTTGCAGCGCATTGTCCCACACGTTGTTCGACTTATAGACGATTCGCGCAATTTGAGGCCTAATTAAAAGGCGAGCAATGACATAAATCACCACAGAGACAAGCAAAATTGCACTAGTGGCAAGGACGTTAAACAGCGGTTCACCGGTTGTAAGTTCCGGAAAAATATCATTCACCAAGTGAACAAAAGTCTCGCGAAAAGAGGAACTGACTTCCATGATTTATGACTCCAACAGGTTTTTAATTCGCGTATCTTTATTTTTCCAAAGGTTATTTAACCAGTCTTGGAAATAAAGCCGGAATTCAGATTCATTGCGCTGGGAGTTCTGTTGCAATTCTGGAACAGGCTCTACATTTACATCTATTATTATTTTAGTCATGGTGCCACAAAGCATAGCCATCATTGGATGCTTTTGATTATTGGGGTACAACAGAGAAATGTCCAACACGTTGGTAAATAGTTCTCCCATTGCCGCAAGAGTAAAAGACACTCCACCAGCTTTTGCTGGCAGCAAATGCGTATAGGGGCTTTTCTTTAGCGCATGCTTTTCGGGTGTGAATCGCGTGCCCTCAACAAAATTGATAACAGTAGTTGGCACCGTTCTAAATTTTTCACAATACGCTTTAGTGGTCTCCAGGTCCTTACCTTTTTTCTCTGGATACTTTTCTATGTAGGTGCGGGAATATCTGCGCATAAACGGCATATCTAAGGCCCACGCGCCCAAGCCAACGAACGGCAACCATATAAGCTCTTTTTTCAAAAAGAATTTTGGCGCAGGAATTCGGTGAGTAGCAAACTCGATAAGCAAAATAATATCTAAGTAGCTGAGATGGTTAGCAATAATTAGGTACCAACGGTCTTTTGCCAGTTCGCCATGAATTGCGTATTCGATATCAATGGCATTAAACATACGAATAAGCAGCACACTAATGCGCCCAAAGCTAAACATTAGCCAGTGCATTACGCTATTCCATAGCGACCTTATTTTACCGTTGGGCAATACCAGTTTTACTAAGCCCAGCACAATAATAAGACTTCCCCATAACGCGAGATTTAGTAGTTGTAGCGTTATATGAACAACGAAAGTAAAAGGAGCGAGAATTGTACGGATCATAAAGGTTTCTGCGTTGCGTTTAGTTCTTCTAAAAGATTGTCTTTTGCTTGCCAACGTTCGTTGAGCCATGTTTGAAAACGAGCGCGCACTTGCGGGTCGTCAAAATACGAAGGGTGAAAGATACCGCTATCCATAATCTCTTTAATAGGCATAACGCTTATATTTACCCGAACATCGCGCACTCGGCCGCTAACGAAGTCCCAAAAAGTGGGTACGCCATTTGGATAGTCAATAGTAACGTCAATAAGTTTATGAAGTTGTTCGCCCATTGCCGAAAGTACAAAAGCGATGCCGCCGGCTTTTGGCTTTAATAGGTGGGTGAAAGGCGAACCTTGTCTGTCGTGTTTGCTTTGAGTGAAACGCGTACCTTCGACAAAGTTCATGATACTGACAGGTTTGGTGCGAAATTTCTCACAGGCTTTACGTGTAGTTTCCATATCTTTGCCTTTTAGCTCAGGATGTTTGGCCAAAAACGACTTGGAATATCTACGCATAAACGGAAAATCCAGTGCCCACCATGCCAACCCCAGTATCGGCACATAAATTAACTCTTTTTTGAGAAAAAATTTTAAAAATGGAATTTTGCGGTTAAATACACGTTGGAGAACCAGAATATCTACCCAAGACTGATGGTTCGCAGTAACAAGATACCAATCGTCACGAGTAAGCTGCTCGAGTCCGGTAACATGGAATGTAGTACCACTGCTAATGCGCTGATTTAAGTTATTGACGCCAATCCATGCAGTGGCGCATGTATCTAACAGATACGAAATGAAACGTCGCCATTGAGGCACTGGAATAAGCTTAAACACAGAAAGCACAATGATGGGTGTTGCCCAAACCACTGTATTTATAAAATAGAAAATGACGGAAATTGTACCGATAATATGATGCAATAGTGCTCTAACCATTGTATTTACCTCAAAATTTAGGCGCTTAGTGTAAACGAACTTGATCTAAAATCCGATAGAGCCTTTACTGAATCTTCAATAAAGGTACAAATACTATTTATAAAGGAGCGGTAATGAAGCTTTTAAGCGAGAACAAAGCGTTCGGAGGAACACACCTTCGCTACAGTCACACTTCAACGACAACAAACTGTGAAATGACGTTTGCGATATTTTTACCGCCTTTCGCCAGCAAAGAGAAACCCGTACCTGTGCTGTATTGGCTGTCGGGACTAACCTGCAACGATCAAAACTTTATGCAGAAAGCTGGAGCGATGAAGCTAGCCAGTGAACTGGGTATGGCAATTGTCGCGCCAGATACATCTCCGCGGGGCGAAGGTGTTCCAGATGACGCAGAAGGGGCTTACGATTTCGGTTTAGGAGCTGGTTTTTATGTGGATGCCATTCAAGCGCCGTGGGACGAGCACTACAATATGTATAGTTACATTACTGAAGAACTGCCACCGCTGATTGAAGGTGAGTTTCCAGTAACTAAAGAAAAGGCGATAAGTGGGCACTCAATGGGAGGCCACGGCGCTTTAATCATTGGTATGCGCAATCCTAATAAATATGTGTCGGTATCGGCATTTAGCCCCATTGCCAACCCCAGTGACTGCCCTTGGGGAGAAAAAGCGCTGGGTAATTATTTGGGAAGCGATAAAGCCAGCTGGAAAGATTATGACGCCTCTGAATTGATGGCGAGTCAAACTCATTATATTCCTATGCTGGTTGAGCAAGGAACAAAAGACGAGTTTCTTCAAGAGCAGTTAAAGCCGCAATCACTTGTTCATGCAGCGCAACGCTCTGAAACACAGCTTACGTTAAACATGCACGAAGGATACGACCATAGCTATTTCTTTATCGCATCCTTTATTGAAGAGCATTTAGAATTCCACGCAGGCCATATGGGATTAATTTAACTCATTGATATGGAGGCATAATGCACTCCACTACATAATGCACTCCATTATTTGTACGATGGTAGAGGAGCCGAAGCGTTAAGTGAATTAACCTTCGGCTTTTTTTATCCCCCGGGCGACAAAACTTTTAAGGTGGTGCAAGGCCGCTGTGGAGCTCAGTGAAATATCAATTCTTGTTATTATATTTTTATTGAACATGGGTACTATACGCCGCCTGAAAACGCATGGTGCATTAGAAATCATGTGAATGCTATGAACGTTGAGGTTAACGCAGTGTCTGTCACCCCATTAAATCGCAGATTCTCTGTCGCCTCAATGCTAGACTGGAATTGCGCTCGCTTATCCTCCTTTAAATACAAGGCTTGCAGCGAGAAGTAATAAAAAGTTCCCCTATATGCCCCCAATAATGGGAATGTTTCACTCCTAATTTTGCTGAAAAATGCGCTTTTTTCAAAAGCACTATTTGAAGAAAGCAGCTCAATAGTTTCATTGCTCTTTTACATTTAAAATAAATTCACCATTTCTGGTATGTGTTTCACTTCTTGGCCTAGTTCTTCAATGGCCTCATTAATGATCTGAATACAGACATCAATGTGTTTTATTTCCGATTCGCTTAACTGGTGTATCATCGCTTCGCTTTTTGCTTGCTGAATTGACTCTCTTACTGACTTGATCATTTGCCTCATCAACAATTGCAGACGAGGGCGTGATATTCCAAATTCATTGGCGAAGTCTGCCAACATATTAGCGGTAAACGGGTGATTAAAATTACCAGCACTGCCAGCACCATATTCACCTATCGACATCGCGAAATGGTTTGCCATGCCTGTAGCTATTGCCACATTAGCGTTTTCATCAGCTTGCCTTGCCTGGATCTCTCGAATAATGGCCTCAATGTTTACTAAATCGTAAAATGGCGTAAGACTTAAACCCTGTTTACCCACAAAGAAACTGATGTTCTTACCGTGAGCATCATAGTTACGCACTAAAATATTAAAGGTCATCCAGCGTATAAGTTGCGTTTGATACGCTTCGGCATTAGTTGTTTTTACATTGAACAGTTTCGGAAAAGACACACCATCACGAATATAAATACCGTCGCCTTCATCACCGTGTTGGCGTTCGTATTTGTAAGAAGGGGGCAGGTTAGTAGCTTGACAGCCATCAATGACGTGACGGCGCATAACGCGGTGTTGCTCTGTTATTAACTTACGGTCAAAACGGTCAATGACAAACGCGCTGACTTCTCCATATTTTCGTACCGTTACCTCTGGTACATCGATACCCGAATGTTTTGCCAGCAACATGGTAAATAATTCATTCACCGCAATAAAAGGCGCTTTTCCTGTTTCAAACTTAAAGATCTTATTTGAGCAAAGCTGACCTTCACCAAAGCCTAATTTGCCATCTATCTCTAATAAGTTAAGTTTATCTTGTACACCCGCGACTGATAGTCTTGTACGACCATCCCAATGGGTAATTGATTCTCCAGCATTCTTAAAACGAACTAACTTATCGATTAGTTCTTCATTAGTGACTTCTCGAAATGAAGTTTCGATTTCTTCATTGCTCTGACTTGTAAATGATAACGCGCCAGATGTGTCAGCGCCGATGATCTTGATAAGCCCAAAG
The DNA here is from genome assembly GCF_010500915.1 of Alteromonas hispanica. Classification (GTDB taxonomy): domain Bacteria; phylum Pseudomonadota; class Gammaproteobacteria; order Enterobacterales; family Alteromonadaceae; genus Alteromonas; species Alteromonas hispanica. The sequence continues at coordinate 22,492 of NZ_JAAAWP010000010.1, read as the reverse complement.
GTATTATTTCTTGAGATAGTGTTATTACTCGTTATCTCTTCTAACCCTTTACCTTCAGGTAATAAGTTTTGTAGGAAGTTCCGAACCGCTCTGTGACCAAACTCACCGTTCAAAGGCAGATGGGGCGAGATAGCAAAACCCTCCTTAACCCAATCAGGCTCGTAAGTTAAGGTTAATTCGTTTTCAGAGCCTACAGGAATAGTTATTGCCGCAATTCTACGACCATGACCGATATAAACGTTCAGGGTATTTAGATTAGTACCAGTCATCACCTACCCCCGTTTCTTCTTTGGAAGTCGCATCATCACAAAGAATGCTAAATGAAAGACCAAGGTACTCCATTACCTTGAGAAGGTTCGCTAACTTTACATTGGTATCGCCTTTTTCTATTTTCACCAGCGTTGGCTTTGAAATAGACAATGCTTCAGATACATCTACAAGAGACAGCTTCATACCCGTTCGCTTTGCAGTGATCGCTTCAGCAAGCTGAGTTGGGGTAAAGCGTTCTGATAAGTTAGGCATCGCTGAAGCCTTAACCGCTTTACCTTTTCTGTTTGTCTTGGCAAGATTACTCATATAAGTTAAGTATTATTTACTTTTAAATATAAAGTAAAGTCGAAAAGAATATAAGTCAAATATAGTTTACTTTTAATTCTTCAAATAGGAGGATAGGGAAGCCAGTTCATTTTTAATGGCGCGCCTTACTTCAGCACGCTGATGACCTGTATAGCCTAACGAGCATTCTTGGATCCAATTATGCGCCTCTTCAATGGAAAGAACATGCATTGAATGAATGCCACCACGCAAATCTCATAGGCTATATCTAACTCGGAAGGGGCATCATTTACCCGAAAATGCTCTACGTTATTTCCATATGGGTTAAATGATGCTTCGATAACTTGTACATCTGTTTTTTCTAGTCGTCTTTGTAATGCTATACTGCGCTATCTTATTTTCCGCCTAAAAACTTAGGGCCCCAAAAAGACTTTTTTTGGACCCCGAAAGAGTGAAAATAAGGAATTAAAGGGACCCGAATTCAGAAAATTAAGTGCACCGCACTTGGCATTTACTCAAGAATTTAAATAATATCTTTACAAAACAAAGGCTTAAATTGAATACTACTGTTCAAACTCTTGACCGCAGGTTCTCTGTCGCTCCAATGCTGGATTGGACAGACAGGCATTGTCGCTACTTTTTACGATTGCTCTCAAAGCACACGCTACTGTATACGGAAATGGTAACGACTGGCGCCATTATTTATGGGAAGGGTGACTATTTAGGCTTCAATACTGAAGAGCATCCTGTGGCTGTTCAGCTTGGAGGGAGCGACCCTGCCGATATGGCGAGATGCGCGGTGCTGTCACAAGAGCGAGGGTATGATGAAGTTAATATCAACGTTGGTTGTCCTAGCGACAGGGTAAAAAATGGCAGTTTTGGTGCTTGTTTAATGGCTCAACCCGACGTGGTAGCTGCTTGTGTTAAAGCGATGCAGGCCGAGGTCGATATTCCGGTTACGGTAAAGTGCCGTATTGGAATCGATGACATGGACGAAGATGAAGATTTTACCCGCTTTATAGATATTGTAGCCGATGCAGGTTGCGATACATTTATTGTTCACGCTAGAAAAGCCTGGCTGCAAGGGTTAAGTCCGAAGGAAAATCGTGAGATTCCTCCGCTTAACTACCCAAGAGTTCATCGTATCAAACTCACTCACCCGGAACTGTCTATTAGCATAAACGGTGGCGTCAAATCTTTGGACGAGACAAAAGCTCAGTTGCTGAATGTTGATGGCGTAATGGTTGGCCGCGAGGTGTATTCAAATCCCTATATCATGGCGCGTGTAGACGCAGAAATATTTGGAGATGACAATGCAAATACGATATCGCGAAAGGAAGTTGTTCATAAAATGCAGCAATATATAGAGCGGCAGCAGGGAGAGTATTTTAAACCTTGGCATGTTGCGCGCCACATGCTTGGTCTATTTCAAGGGCAAGCAGGTGGTCGTATATGGCGCCGTTATTTAAGTCAGAATGGTACAGGAAAATCACCGGATCCAGACTTATTAATGAACGCATTAAGCGCTGTTGAAAGCGCACAACGGGAAATAGAAGAATATAATGGTCAAAAAGACTAATCATTTAGCGCCTTTGACTAAAGTTTAATATTTGTTCTACATCAAAAAGTATATCTTAATTTTTAAGTTTCAAATTAAGCTTTAATATCAATAATTTATAATTTATTAAGCTTTTGGCACGTCTCTCGCAATCCTTTGTGTATCACAACAACGCTGTGTTGTTGGACCGACAAAATTTCGAGGGACACTATGAAAACTTCACTAATTGCAGCAACTATACTTTCAGCAAGCATGATGAGCGGTGCAGCAAACGCACAAGAATCCGTGCTACACACTTTTCTACAAAATATGGTGACTAGCGCAGTAACAACTACCGCCAATGAACTGTCTGCGGATGTCTATCAATCGGTTGCCAATACCGCTTATCACTTTTCGTTAGACGCAAAGCAAGGCAACAGTAAAGCCAGCATAAGTGTTACTGACATTGCAGCTACGACAATGAAAGATCCTAAGAACAATGAAAAAGATTCTGACTAATAATTTTGATTAATTCGCACTCTTTAGAAAGCGCCCTCGGGCGCTTTTTTTGATTTGTACATAAATAAAGCTCAAACGTCTTTTAGTCAAATTCACACTGCTGTGGTCAAAAAAGCCAAAATTTGGTTCTGCCTCTCTTTGATAAGCAGGGTTTCTCAGGCTGAAAATTGAAAAGTCAATGAAATTCAATGGTTTAAGTTTTTGGCACGCCTATTGTAATACCTTCAGTGTAATCACAGTTTAACCAATACAGTGAGATGTCAGCGTCACATCAGTCTTGATAGTCAATTGCTGGTAACTCACCAAAAATCCAAGTGGAGAGATAATTATGGGTATGTTTTCAAGAATTAACGATATTGTTCAGGCCAACATCAACGCAATGTTAGACAAGGCAGAAGACCCTGAAAAAATAATTCGTCTAATCATTCAAGAGATGGAAGAGACACTCGTAGAGGTTCGCACTGATGCTGCACGTTACATAGCGCAACAAAAAACGTTGGCAAGACAAATCGATAATGCCAACAAAGAAATCGCTGGATGGCAGAGTAAAGCGCAGTTGGCCATGGATAACGACAAAGAGTCTTTGGCAAAAGCTGCACTTGTTGAAAAACAAAAGTACGTGGCAAAGCTTTCATCATTGCAAGAGCAAGAGGCACATTTAGCAGAAAGCATCGAAAAAATTCAGCACGATACATCGCGTCTTAACGACAAGATGGCTGAAGCTAAAGCAAAGCAAAAGGTACTTATTCAGCGCAAACACGCAGCAGAGACGCGTTTGAAAGTGAAGCATGCTAACCATGAGACAAAAATTGATGACGCTATGTCGCGTTTTGAAAATTACGAACAGCGAATTGACTATCTTGAGGCGCAGGTAGATGCCTACGACCTTACTAAATCTAATGAAGCCGCATCGCTTTCTGCAGAATTTGAGGCACTTGAGGCCGATGAAACGATTGAAAAAGAACTGGCAGAACTAAAGAAAAACAAAGTGGCTTAGCGTGTAACGCGCATAATTATGCTCACCAGTACAACTATGCGCGTGCAATGTGAACATCGAAGCTGGCCACCCATTAAAAATTGTTGGAGAACATCATGAAAATTTCATCACAAAAGCGTTTATACAGAGACTTAGATTCGGGAGTTATATCAGGAGTGTGCGCAGGCGTAGCACGTTATATTGATATTGACGCAGTGTGGGTTCGCGGTGGCGCAGTAGTGGCACTATTTTTTATGCCTGCCATTGTATTACTTGCTTATTTCGCCGCGGTTATTCTACTTCCGAGACTACCGTAATGAAAAACTTCTTACTGGCGTTAGTTATAGCAATTGTATTAATGAACTGTCTCGGTAGTGTAGTAGAGGACCTTCTTGGCATGCATTTAGTAATGTCTGATGAGCTTCTCAGCCCCTGGCAAAATATCGCGGTATTTTCTATTGTGGGTGTTGTACTTGCTATTGTAGGGTTTGTTGTAGCGCTCAGTGTTGTGGGCACGGTTATACTCGCTATAGGCGCGGTCTTGTTCGCATTGTTGCTGGCAGGCGTAAGTGCTTTCTGGCCAGTCATTGTCATCGCAATTGCTATTTTTGCATTGAAAAAACGCAACTCTGCATCATACGAGCACAAAAATGAACAAAACATGTCTCATACGTTATAGTTATCATAACTGAATTTAAGTTGTGTTAGAGTGCAATAAAGTGGTCATATAGAGGAATGCTGTCATTAGGGACAGTTTTTCTCGATATCATAAATTACAAACAGCTGACTAAGGTCAGCTGTTTGTTATAAAAAGGAAGGTTGGTGTTCATATGAGACAATCAATTAATGCAAAACGGATAGCGATTGTCGCTGTAGTGCTTGTTGTTCTTTTCTGGCTTATTGGCTGGTACTGGAGTTTATCGCCAGATACGTTTGATGTTAAAGAGCGTTTAAAAACCTCATCTTCAGTAGAAAATCCTACTGAAATTGCCGGCTACACCATGACAACTGCTATGATTGAAGTGTCTGAAACCTTACTTGACAAACCTGGTGGCTATTTGTCGAATGACGTTATCCCACCGAGCGTTCTGTTAGATAACATGCCCGCATGGGAGTTTGGTGCCCTTGAGATGGTTCGCGATCTCGCACTTTCTATGCGCAAAGACTTCAGCCGTTCTCAGTCGCAGTCAATGGAGAATCCCTATCTCACTAAAGCACACCCTAAATTCAATATGGACCATAAAAGCTGGGCACTGCCTTCCTCTGAGTCGAGTTACTCAGATGGTATAGAGCTTTTAAAGCAATATAGAGAAGAGCTTGCAGTAACTCGCAATAGCGACAGCCAGTTTTACACTCGTGCCGACAATTTACGTGAATGGTTAAAACAAGTTGAAAAACGCCTAGGAAGTTATTCGCAAAGACTAAGCGCTAGTGTAGGATCTGCTAGAATCAACACTGACTTAGCGGGCGATAGAAATGCACGTCAATCTTCGCCAGTAGCTAGGCAGAGTGTTGTAAAAACAGGCTGGTGGAAACTAGACGACAATTTTTACGAAGCGCGCGGTGCAACATGGGCCTTACTTCATTTTTTAAAAGCCGCGGAAGTAGAGTTTTACGATGTGCTGGAAGATAAAAATGCGCTTGTTAGTATGCAGCAAATTATTCGTGAGTTGGAAGCTACTCAGCAATCTGTATTCAGTCCAATGATTTTAAACGGAAGTGGTTTTGGCATGTTGGCCAATCATTCATTAGTAATGGCCAATTATATTTCTCGCGCCAATGCCGCTCTTATCGAAATATCAGAACTTCTCAATCAAGGATAACAAATGAAAAAGGGTCTTTTAATCGCCGCTCTTGGGTGTGCATTCGCATCGGCGGCTTCTCATGCTGATACCATTGCTGGTGTTTATGTGGGAGCGCAGGCTTGGCAGACGGATACTACCGGAGGCTTCGCTGATTCAAGCAGCACGGCAGATTTTAATTTTGATGATAAGACTAATTCTTCGTTTTATATCGCAGTAGAGCACCCTGTGCCGTTTCTACCTAATGTGAAAGTAAACCACACTACGTTAGATAACTCTGGCGTAACGGCGCTAGATTCAAGCTTTACTTTTGACGGACAGCTATACACAGCGAATAGTGAAGTGGCCACTGAGATCGACTTAACTTCTACCGATCTTATTTTGTATTATGAATTGTTTGATAACGACTTAGTCAGCTTCGACCTTGGTGTAAATGCGAAATATATCGATGGCGCTTTGTTTGTAAATGATAGAGCAAGCGCTACTCAAGGCTCTGCTGACTTTTCTGGCGTAGTGCCTATGGCCTATTCAAAGCTGCAGTTAGGATTACCTTTTACGGGGCTATCGGCCTACGCCGAGGGAAGCTACCTATCATTCGATGATCATGAGCTAAGTGACTATCAAGTAGCGGTTGCTTATTCATTTATTGAAAGTATTGCTATTGATATGACTGTGCAAGTAGGTTACAGAAATGTCACTGTAGATATCGAAGATCTCGATGATGTCTATGCTGATATGGAGTTTGACGGCGTATTTGCTGGGCTAGAGCTACATTTTTAGTATAAATTTAAAATTGACTCCAAGGCGCAACGGTTCCTCTGTTTGCGCCTTTTTTATTTCAACAAGGGTTTTAAGCACATTCAGTAATAAAAAAGTTTCATTTATTCTTTTCTCTTCTTGAATAAAGTCGTTAGCCTAGCGACATCGAAAAAGGGCTAAAAGACTATGTCACAAGATTCTAATTCATCAAAAGCTTCAAATTCAGCGCCAGGCGCAGTAGTAAATGAACAGCAGTGGAATGCCATTACGCAGGCTATTGCTGGCTTAAACCGCGACCAGCTCACTTGGGTGAGTGGTTACGCAGCCGGAATGGCTGCTGCGCAAGGAGGAGCGGTAGCACCTGCGATTCAAGATCAAGCTGCCGTTGCTGGCGATATACCTACACTCACCATTTTATATGGTTCGCAAACCGGTAATGCGAAAACGTTAGCGCACGAGTGCCAGGCAAAAGCAGAAGGTGCGGGCTTTAACAGTAAACTAGTGAGTATGGCTGATTATAAAGCGCGAAACCTTAAAAATGAAACGCACGTTGCTGTGTTTGTAAGCACGCATGGTGAGGGCGATGCGCCAGACGACGCGGTAGAACTTCACGAGTATGTTGGCAGTAAAAAAGCGCCAAAGCTGGCTAACACTAAGTATGCAGTGTTGAGCTTAGGTGACAGCAGCTATGAGTTTTTCTGTCAAACTGGTAAGGACTTTGACGAACGTCTGTCTAAACTTGGTGCCTCTTCAGTTATTGACCGTCTAGATTGTGACGTAGACTATGAAGCTGAAGCGCAAGCATGGCTAGACAAACTCATCGAGTCACTGAAAGGTGATTTTACACGCACTGCTGCCCCGGCAGTAGCGGCGCAAACAGGCGCAGCAGTTACAGCGGCGCCAGCGCAAACGTATACGAAAAAAGCACCTTACACAGCCTCTCTAATAGAGTCTCAGAAGATCACAGGCAGAGATTCGATTAAAGATATTCGTCATATTGAGATTAGCCTTGAAGACTCAGGTATCACTTACAAGCCGGGTGATGCCCTTGGCGTTTGGTTTAAGAACGCGCCGTCATTGGTTAATGATTTGATTGCTTTACTCTCGCTAAATGAAGATGCCGAAGTGGTGGTAGCTGAGAGCACAATGACGTTAAAAGAAGCGCTTACTTCAAAGTTAGAGTTAACGCTTAGTTATCCAAACTTTATCAAAGCCTATCAAGCCGCTACTGGCTCTGAGGGATTAGCTGCCTTGATGGAAGATAAAGCTAAGCTGCGCACTTACATGGCCGACCGCCAAATCATCGACATAGTGCGAGATCACGTGGGCACGATTACTGAGCAACAGCTTGTTGATGCGCTGCGCCCACTTACTCCAAGACTATATTCTATTGCTTCAAGCCAAGCCGATGTTGAAGATGAAGTACATTTGACTGTAGCGCATGTTGATTACGAAGCCTTTGGCAAACGTCATCAAGGTGGTGCGTCTGGATATTTGTGTGAATACCTGGAAGAAAATGGTGAAGTAGACGTTTTCGTTGAGAATAACGATAATTTCCGCTTGCCAACAGATCCCAACACGCCGGTCATTATGGTTGGACCGGGAACAGGTATTGCGCCTTTCAGAGCCTTCATGCAAGAGCGTGATGTAAAAGAAGCCGAGGGGAAAAATTGGCTGTTCTTTGGAAACCCACACTTTACTCAAGACTTCTTGTATCAAGTTGAGTGGCAAGGTTACGTAAAAGATGGCTTGCTAGACAAAATTACGCTGGCATTCTCTCGGGATCAAGAAGAGAAAATTTACGTTCAGCATCGCTTACTAGAGCAGGGTAAAGAGGTGTTTGAATGGTTAGAGCAAGGCGCCCACTTTTATGTGTGTGGTGATGCCATGCATATGGCCAAAGATGTTGAAAATGCACTTATCAAAATTGTACAAGAGCACGGCGGTAAATCAGAAGCCGAAGCGAAAGCTTATGTGGTTGAACTGCGCAAAGCGAAACGTTATCAAAAGGATGTCTACTAATGAGTAATGAAAACTCTCAATTCATAGTTGAAGGTAAATTGGCCGACAATGAACGTTTGAAGCGTGAAAGCAATAATCTGCGTGGAACCATAGAGAAAGACTTGAAAGATGATCTCACTGGTGGCTTTACTGCTGACAACTTCCAGCTAATTCGTTTTCACGGCATGTATCAGCAAGACGATAGAGATATTCGTGCCGAGCGGGCAAAGCAAAAGCTAGAGCCGCTACAAAACGTTATGTTACGCGCCCGTTTACCCGGTGGTGTTATAACTCCGGACCAATGGTTGGCGATAGACAAGTTTGCTACGGATCACACTCTATACGGCAGTATTCGTTTAACAACCCGCCAAACTTTTCAGTTTCACGGCGTGTTAAAGCCAAAGATAAAGTCTATGCATCAGATGCTTAATAAAGCGGGAATAGACTCAATCGCTACTGCAGGAGACGTAAACAGAAACGTGTTGTGTACTTCCAACCCAGTAGAGTCGGAACTGCACTTAGAAGCGTTTGAATGGGCTAAAAAGATAAGCGAGCACTTACTTCCAAAAACCCGTGCGTATGCCGAGATTTGGTTGGACGGTGAAAAAGTGGAAACTACTGAGAAGCCTGTAGAACCTATTTTAGGTGATAACTACTTGCCCCGTAAGTTTAAAACCACCGTGGTTATCCCTCCGCAAAACGACGTTGATGTGCACGCTAACGACCTTAACTTTGTGGCCATTGCAGAAAACGGCAAACTAGTTGGCTTTAACGTTCTTGTTGGCGGCGGACTTGCCATGACACACGGCGATAAAAGTACCTATCCACGCAAAGCAACGGATTTCGGTTTTATCTCATTGGCCGATACGCTAAATGTTGCTGCTGCGGTAGTAACAGTGCAGCGCGACTGGGGTAACCGTGTGAATCGTAAAAATGCGAAAACAAAATACACTCTTGAGCGCGTGGGCGTAGAAAACTTCAAAGCTGAGGTAGAAAAGCGCGCCAATGTTACCTTTCAGGCAAGCAAACCGTTTGAGTTCACCGGCCGCGGAGATCGCTTTGGATGGGTAGAGGGTATTGATGGAAAGTACCACTTAACCGTATTTATCGAAAATGGTCGAATTCTTGACTACCCAGGCAAAACGTTAAAAACCGGCTGCGCTGAGATTGCCAAAATTCATCATGGCGATTTTAGATTAACAGCTAATCAAAATCTTATTATTGCCGGTGTAGCGCCAAATGATAAAGATAAAATAGAAGCTTTAGCCCGAGAGCATGGATTAATAGCGCCTGCTATTTCAAATCAACGCCTTGATTCAATGGCTTGTGTTTCGTTACCTACATGCCCGCTAGCGATGGCAGAAGCAGAGCGTTATTTGCCAGATGCGGTAACCGAACTTGAAGGGTTACTAGCTAAGCACGGCCTTGCTGATGACAGTGTCATCTTCAGAGTAACAGGTTGCCCGAACGGTTGCGGCCGCGCCATGCTTGCTGAAGTTGGACTGGTAGGCAAAGGCCCGGGTAAGTACAACTTGCATTTAGGTGGAGACCGCGAGGGAACACGCATTCCTCGTATGTATCGCGAAAACATAAGCGAGCAAGAGATAATGTCTGAATTAGACAGCTTGTTCGGCAAGTGGGCGAGTGATCGAGAAGACGGCGAGTCGTTTGGCGACTTTGTTATTCGCACCAACGTGGTTAAACCTGTCATTGATTCAGCGCGAGACTTCTATGATCAATAATACGGCAGCGAAGCAGCAGGTATTATCACATGATATCAGCAAGGATGAGCTTGCTGATATCAATGCATCGTTAGAGAAAATGACGGCACAACAGCGGGTGGATTGGGCTCTAGACAATTTGCCAGGCAACCATATAGTGTCGTCTAGCTTTGGCGCACAGTCTGCGGTAATGCTGCATATGCTTACGCAAGCGAAGCCTGATATCCCGGTGGTGTTGACAGACACCGGGTATCTATTTCCTGAAACCTATCAATTTATAGATGAATTGGTAGAAAAGCTGAAACTTAACTTACATGTTTACCAGGCTGCGCTTTCGTCAGCGTGGCAGGAAGCTCGTTTTGGTCGACTGTGGGAGCAGGGCATAGAAGGTATCGAGACTTACAATAAATTAAACAAAGTTGAACCCATGCAGCGAGCGTTAGAAGAGCTTAATGCAGGCACATGGTTTGCCGGCTTGCGTCGCAGTCAGTCGGATTCTCGTGGAAAGCTTCCTGTTTTACAGAGAGTGGGCGGGCAGTTTAAGTTATACCCTATCATTGATTGGAGTAACAAAGACCTTCACTATTATCTAAAAGAGCACGGTCTCTCTTATCATCCCCTTTGGGATCAGGGGTATGTGTCGATTGGAGATTGGCATACTACTCAGTCGTTACAAGAAGGCATGGATGAGCAAGATACGAGATTTTTTGGTCTTAAAAGAGAGTGTGGTTTGCACGAATTTGGCGACGGTATCTAAGGCGCGTTGGTCTTCCGTACAGCAAGGAACAACACGCCCTAATTTACTAAACCGTTTTCGCGAGTATTTCAATGTATGACTGTCTTTGTTCTGTTCGTTTGCTAGCTTATTAATTTTACCAAGCTAACAGAAAGGCAGTCACGAAATACTGAACACGCCGGCAAGTACGTCTTTCATTTTCTGCATGTATGCTGTGTTCGTATTTTTTCCGACAAGCTTATATAGCTCACTGCCAACTGGCGTAAATTTATAATAAACCAGCGCAACGCCAGATGATTTACAGGTTAAGGTAAAGCTTTCGTTTACACACCTCCAAGATGTTTGTTGACCTTCTTGGTACTCCCCGCTTTCTATTTCACTGGCATAAATTAATTTCATCTCTTGAAGAGAGAGTAAGTCTGGGTAGCTCAACCCTACGGTGGCGAGATTAACTTGTTCTGGCAAGGGTTTTTTAAAAATGGAAAGTAAGCCTTTCCTTTTGTGGTAGCCCACTAAAATCCTTGGAACAGTATCATTAGTTCGCTTACTAGCCACATTAACGGCTTTGGTAAATGTTTGCGCATCGCGATGAGTTAAGGATTTTAATAATTGAAGAGTTCTTAGTGAAAAGCTGCCTGGTCGAGATACCTCGACGGCAAAAATCTTTCCCCATAGTTCCTGCATAGGCGCACTATAAATTTCCTCGGCCAATGAGCTGAAAGCAAAAAACCAATCCGGATCTACGTTGTCGCTTGTTTGTTCGTTGATTGTGACATTTAGTGCTATATTTAAAATAGATTTAAGATTATTTGCTTTTTGTATCTGTAGTATCTTATTACGACGTTCTAGAGCGTGATCTTGCTTTTTGGGCTCTAGGGATAGCGCCGATGGAGAAATGCCTACTCTTGAAAACCATGAGAGCATACGTTGTCTGCTCGCTTCAAGGTCTGCACTTTTGTTTACTGCTTCCTTAGTATGAGCCGATGATTTAACCGCATCTTCCTTATTGAGAGGGGGGGATGTTCTCTTTACCTCTTGGGGTTGATGTTGCGGGGAGATTTTCATAAACGTCACATCGGTGTTTTGTAACAATAGGTAACAGAAAGCCACTATTGCATTGCACAAAATAATTATCAATGTAATCGTAACACTAATGATATTAGAGCGTGTGACCTTTGCTGTCCATTTAGCCCAAATTCGTACAGCGAAGGTCAGCACGGCCTAGTGCGCAATTATGTTTTATCAGTATTGAGGAAATAAGCGGTTATGTCGGCAACGGATTACGAAAACGACGAACTTATCTTTTTAGATGACGATGCAATAGATACAGAATTACATCTCGGAAAAGATTGGAATATCCTTATCGTCGACGACGATGAGGAAATCCATACAGTCACCCGCCTTGCGCTATCCGACCTGATAGTTAATGACCGTAAGCTAAACTTCATTCATGCACACTCTGCTAAAGAAGCCAAAGAGCGCCTTCATGAATATGGCAAATCCATAGCAATAATCCTCCTTGATGTAGTGATGGAAACTGACGATGCCGGCTTCGACGTCGTTAAGTACATTCGCGAGGAAATGAAGCTTAATGAACCCCGCATTATTCTTAGAACCGGGCAGCCCGGTTTTGCGCCCGAAGAGCAGGTTATTAAGCTTTACGATATTAACGACTACAAAACAAAAACAGAGTTAACTCGGTCAAAACTACTGACAACTATTATTTCCTCAATTCGTTCTTACCAGCAAATTATCACGATAAGCCAAAGTCGACTTGGCCTTGAAAAAATCATTACTTCATCTGCAAATTTGTTTGAAGAGCACTCAGTGAAAGCGTTTTGCGAGGGAGTAGTAACGCAAATTAGTTCACTGATTGGGTTAGAATCTGAAGGGCTGTTATGTGCTCGAGCGGGCTCACTTCTCGACTTAGACGATGAAAATATTTACGTGCTCGGGGCTGCGGGCGCATATGCAGAGTTTATCAATCAGCCAGTCGATAATATTCATAATGACGAAATGACAGAGAATATCCATCGCTGCCTAAGGTTAAAACAGCATATTTTTGATATCTCTTGTTCTGTGCTTTATATCAATAGAGCAGGTTTTGAGGCTGCAGTTTACATGCGTCAAACTCATGAAATTAACGACTTGGATAAACATTTACTTGAAGTATTTCTGTCTAGTATTTCTGTTGGGTATGAAAATGTTAACCTTTTCCACGAACTTCGTAATGCAGCCTTCAGAGATTGGTTAACTCGTCTGCCTAATCGCAATCAGTTTATCAACATGCTGGATAACCCGGCCAGTGTTGCAAGTAAAAACTGTTGTGTCGCATTGGTTGACGTCAATCACTTCTCTGATGTGAATGACGGTCTAGGGCAAGAAGTGGGTAATGATGTGTTGCGAGCTATTGCTCAGCGCATGCAAACATCTTTGCCCAATACTATCCGCTTAAGCCGAATTGCAGCAGATGTTTTTGGGCTCATTGGGCCTGAGAGCGAAGTATGCCCAGATGTTATCAATGCGATTTTTGATTCATCGTTTGTGGTGGATGAACACGTTCTTCCAATAAAAGTAACGTTAGGCCTTTGCAGAATAGAAAATGAGCGAAATATCGGTGTCGATTTTTTAAAGCGAGCTAATATTGCACTGAATCGAGCCAAGAAAAATCTCACCGACAATTTCGAATATTATGCGAAAGATATCGAGGATCAAACAACATGGCGCCTTGCCATGATTCGTCGCCTTAGAAGCGATTTCGCAGAGCGTAAACTAGAGCTATGGTTTCAGCCGCAGGTAGATCTTCTTACTGACAAAGTAGTAGGAATGGAAGGCTTACTGCGTTGGCCAGATGGTGAGGGAGGTTATATTTCTCCTGCAGTGTTCGTACCGTTGGCAGAATATTCAGGCTTAATAGTAGATATCGGTGAATGGGTGCTCGAAGAGTCTTGTCGTCGGCTTCAGCAGCTAAGAGAGTTAGGGCACGAGCATCTTCGTGTGGCTGTTAATATTTCAATTCCTCAATTTAGGGATCGTTTTTTCGTCGACAAGGTAAAGAATGCGCTGCTAGAAGCAGATTGCGACCCTAGCTTACTTGAGCTTGAAATTACAGAAAGTGTGGTAATGGATGAGCCCCAAATTGTCATTGATGCGCTGCGCGCATTGAAAGACTTCGGGGTCAAAATTGCCATTGACGATTTTGGCACTGGCTTTTCTTCAATGAGTTATTTGCAGCAGTTACCCTTAGACAGGCTGAAAGTAGACCGTTCCTTCGTGAAAGATATTGTGCCAGGCTCGTCTGCGGTGCTTGCAGAAACCATAGTTACTCTTGGTAATAAACTCGGGTTGCTTACTATTGCCGAGGGCGTTGAAACAAGAGAGCAGGCTATTTATATGATTAAGCTAGGGTGTGATGAAGCTCAAGGCTTCTTCTTTGCTAAGCCCATGCCGTTTAATAAGCTCGTTGAGTTACTGAAAAGCACTAGGTTGCCTGGTGACAACGCTTAGGCTTAGAAAGATTGTGCGTCATTAAGACGCTTTCGTTTCATTAAGATATTAACGCTTAATGAGTGCATTTACCTTTTTTTGAAGTGCAGGAACAGTTTCCTTCTCAAACCATGGGTTTTTAGCCAGCCATCTATTGTTCCGCCCTGACGGGTGAGGTAATACGAAGTAACCATCATGATGTGTTTTAATAGCCTCTGTTAGTGTTTTGTATTGCTTGAGGTAATATTGTTGAGCATAACGTCCAATCAATAACGTCAGTACAGGTTTCACATGCTGCAAAAGTGGCTCGTGCCATGTTGGCGCACATATTTTCATTGGCGGCGCATCAGCGCCGTTTCTATAGCCTGGAAAGCAAAAGCCCATCGGCATAATGGAAAATAACTCCGGCTTGTAAAATGTATCTTTATCTACACCAAGCCAAGCGCGCAGTCTATTGCCGCTAGGATCGATAAAAGGAACATAATTATTGTGGGCAGTTAATCCAGGTGCCTGACTGATGATTAGGATCTTGGTATTTTTGGCTACCGATAAAATAGGGCGTGTAGGATGAGGGAGTGCATTATCACAAAGAGAACAGCTTTTTGCGAGGTGAACTAAATTGTCAAATTCAGTCAATTTTTTCTCCAAATATTGCACTTTGTCATATTAGTGTAACATTACTATGATCGAAATTGACTAGTGAACATACATGTTGTATTATGTCAACACAGTACAATACTGTACCACAGGAGATAAGACATGCGTAAAGTAGTATTCAGTTTAGCCCTTTTAGCTTCATTTGGCATAGCGCATGCGGATTCTGGCAGTGGCCAGCTTTTCGATTGTATGGACACTAAAACGTTCGAAATGAATAACCAATGTATGGCCAACAAAATTGGCAACAACATTCGTTTCCGTGATGCTCAACAAGATCTTGTAAATATCGCTAGCGAAAGCCAAGGCGATTACGCGATAGCAACGATGACATTTGACCAAGAGAAAATGCACATTGATATCGTAGCGCACAAAGACTCTTTAAATGCGCTAGCTGCAAATAGAAACTAAAATCTTAAAAAGTAGCGAAAAGCCGGCAGAAAAGCCGGCTTTTTTTTGGCTGCTAGAAAATTCTATTGAGTCCATTAATTGCAGCAACACGATAAGCTTCTGCCATCGTAGGGTAGTTGAAAGTAGTGTTTACAAAGTAATCAATAGTATTTCCTTCACCCTTTTGCTGCATTATCGCTTGCCCGATATGCACAATTTCTGATGCACGTTCGCCAAAACAATGGATTCCTAAAATTTCTTTTGTCTCGCGGTGAAACAATATCTTTAAGCTACCTGTTTGAGTTGAGGCAATCTGTGCTCTTGCTAGGTGTTTGAATTGGGCGCGTCCTACTTCGTACGGTACTTTTGCTGCAGTAAGTTCTTGTTCGGTCTTTCCAACAGAGCTAATTTCCGGAATAGTATAGATGCCTGATGGGATATCGGCCACCAATGAGGCATGAGTTTTACCCGCTAGCATGGCCTCGGCGGCAAAACGACCTTGGTTGTATGCCGCAGACGCTAAGCTTGGGTAGCCAATAACATCACCTACAGCATACACATTCTCTACGTCAGTTTGATAATTTTCGTTAACCTTAAGTTGGCCTCTACTATCTGCTTGTAAACCAATATTCTCGAGCTTCAATTTGTCTGTGTTACCCGTTCGTCCGTTTGCAAACAACAAGCAGTCTGCACGCATACGTTTTCCAGACTCTAAATTGAGGATCACAGAGTCATCGGTTGTTTCCACTGACGAATATGTTTCATTGTGGCGAATAAGTACGCCGTTATTCCAAAGGTGATAACTCAAGGCATCAGAAATCTCGGTGTCGAGAAAAGACAGCAACCGGTCTCGCATATTAACTAAGTCTACTTTTACACCGAGTCCACGGAATATGCTGGCGTATTCCGATCCGATAACACCTGCACCATAGATAATGATGGATTTAGGGTCGTGTTTAAGGGACAAAATAGTATCGGAGTTGTAAATTCGAGGGTGATTAAAATCGATGTCTTTTGGTGTGTAGGGACGAGATCCTGTTGCTAATGCAATTTGCCCCGCGGTAACAATGTCTTTTGAGCCATCCTCGCGAACAGTCTGAAGTGTATGAGCATCAATGAAGCTGGCTTCACCATGAAAAAGTGTTACTCGGTTTCTATCATAAAATGATGAACGCAAACGCGTCTGACTGTTTACTACGCCGCTTGCGTGACGCATGATTTCCGAGAAGGTTAAGCTTCTGCTTAAATGATTGTCGGCAAAAAGGGGAGAGCTATTATACTCAATCAAACGACTTACTGAATGACGCAGAGCCTTCGAAGGAATTGTGCCCCAATGTGTGCAGCCTCCTCCCACAGCGTCATAACGCTCAACAACGGCAACTTTCTTGCCCGCTTTGGCGAGCTGCATCGCAACACCTTCTCCTCCCGGTCCGGTGCCTATGACTATTGCATCGTAATGATATGAGGGTGCTTTTTGCTTTGCTGCCATGTTGTATTCCTATTTGTTTAATTGCGCATATAAGCGACAGGATAGTGCATTTGTTTACTTTACTACTATCAGTAAATTTAACTCTAGTAGTAAATAGTAAATAAAAAAAACCACATGCAACGAATTGCATGTGGTTTTATTGACAGTTGTAATGGGAAGAATACTACGCCATTTGTAGAGAGAGGGTCTGCAGTTGTGTCCATTTCTCTTTTTGAACGGCAAATGCATGCTTCATTTCTTTATATTTATACGTCAACTCGAATCCTTCAAGAGTGCGCTGAAACGATTTTTGCTTAACACGCATTACTCGTTTCTTCGTCGAATAATAATCGCTCATACGTTGCATAAGCAGGTCGTATTCTTGTTGGATGGTATTCATCATTTCGTCGGCGTTGGGAAGCAGCGACACTTTTTCACTTGCTCTTTGTAACTGCATAGCAGCTAGCGCCTTTTCAATCCGCTCTTCAGGTACTTTTCGTAGATTGGTTGTTAATCCGACAAAGGATAAACCTCGGATTAGCCATTTCGTTGGATCGAATTGATACCAGCGAATGCCGTTCCGATAGTCATACTCAAAGATATGGTGATAATTATGGTAACCCTCACCAAATGTGAAGAACGCTAGCACGCCATTATCTCTTGCTGTGTTCTTATCTGTGTAAGGTTGCGACCCCCAGAAATGTGCAAGTGAGTTAATGAAAAAAGTGACGTGATGAACCAGAACAAGTCTCAACACACCAGCAATAAGCAACATTCCTAAAATATCGCCATTCAGCCAGCCTAATAATCCTGTCACACTGAAGTTTGCTACTAATACTATTGGAAGGTAGTAGTTGTGTTGCCACATAACCACTTTGTCTTTCTGTAAATCTTTGCAGTTACTGTAATCGCCATAGCGGTTCGACTGATACTCTCTTAGCATCCAGCCTATATGAGCAAACCATAGCCCTTTCTTAGCTGAATAAGGGTCTTTCTCTGTATCATCAACGTGGCGGTGATGAATTCGGTGATCAGACGACCAATGTAAAATGCTGTTCTGTAGCGCCATCGCGCCGCCAATTGCAAGTATTACGCGCACTACAATGTTTGCATCGTAGGTTTTGTGTGACCACAAACGATGGTACCCAGCAGTAATAGACATACCGGTAAAGTAAAATAAAAAGATAGCGGCGCTTATTTCGGCCCAATCTATCCCTCGGTGCGCAATCCATAGTGGAGCACCGATAAATGCAATCGCGCCCGATATTATAAATACCAGCACGTTCGTTAATATAAGAGGAGGTTTTTTCATTTTTGACTACTTGGCTTACAACTGTTCGCTAATTTATCGTTTTATGTATTCTCAGGCAAGTAAAACTAGGTTAAGTTCTGCTAACATAGTTAAACTTTAATCATTATAGAACACTACACAGCATTGTGTTTCGCCTCTCGGCAAATGATGGGGTAACATGTCGTAGATTTAATAAGTGGTGTCATCGTGAGTCGACAAGAGCAAAAGTTAAAAACCCGTCAAAATATAATTCATGCCGCGTTTTCGCTTCTGGATGAAAATAGAAGTCTTTCTGCCATTAGCCTTCGCGAGGTTGCTCGAGAAGCTGGTATTGCGCCAACGTCTTTTTATCGTCACTTTAAAGACATGGACGAGTTGGGACTGACCCTGGTAGATGAGGCCGGGTTAGCGCTCAGGCAGTTGATGAGACAGGCTCGCCGTCGCATAGCGTCAGGTGGTGGTGTTATCCACACGTCCGTAGAAACGTTCATGGAGTTTATCGCTGCAAATACAAATGTTTTTAGACTACTGCTTAGAGAACATACGGGAACTTCTTCTGCCTATCGTCTGGCGGTATTTCGAGAAATTCAGCACTTTATTGATGAGCTCACTGATTACATTATTGAAAAACAGGGCGTTGAATACGCATCAGCGCAAATTCAAGCCGATGCAATGGTGAGGCTAGTGTTTAGTGCAGGAGCAGAAGCTCTAGAGGCTGATGATAAGTTGCGCGGAGAAATTGGCGAAAAAGTTAAAAAGCAGCTTCGGTTTGTACAAATTGGCGCTACTGTTAAAAAGTAGCCCCAGCTGTTCAGCAATACTTTAATCAGCACAATGTTAGTTTAAGCAGTACGCTCATAATTGCTTTTCATCACCCAACCTCATCATTACTGCATATCTTTTATATGCTAACGCAGCACATTCTTATTTTCTTGATAAAAGCACACCGGCTTCAATGTGGTGTGTGAAAGGAAATTGATCGAATAGTGCGGTTTTAACGACATTATGGGTGGTACACAACACCTTTAAATTATCTGCTAGCGTTTCTGGGTTGCAAGAAATGTAAACGATATTGTCATAGTCTTGAATCATCTTTAATGAGTCTATGTCTAAACCCGCACGAGGTGGGTCTACCAAAACTGTTGTAAAGTTGTAGTCGCTAAGCTCAATACCCTCAAGTCGACTAAAGGTACGCTCACCTCTCATCGCTTGCGTAAACTCTTCTGCTGCCAAGCGCACTATTTTTACATTATCTAAATTATTGTGCTCAATATTATATTGGGCTGCGTTTACTGATGGTTTTGCGATCTCTGTACCAATGACATTGTCAAAATGTATGGCGAGCGGGATAGAAAAGTTACCTGCGCCGCAGTACATTTCAAGCAAATCTCCACTGAGTGGCTTTACACAATCTAGAGCCCACTCAATCATGCTGCAGTTCACTTTAGCATTAGGTTGAGTAAAACTGTTTTCGATATGCTTGAAAACAAACTCACGGCCATTAACCGGGAGTCTCTCTATAACGAAGTCATTCCCAATTATCACTTTTTGCTTACGAGCTCTGCCTATGATACTTACCGCTGGAAAAAATTGAGAAAGTGACTCTTTTAACCGAAGAGCATGGTTCTCCCAGTCACTATCTAATTGACGGTGATATAAAAGGCTTATAACCATTTCTCCAGAAAGAGCCGATAAGTAATCTATTTGAAACAGTTTTCGACGCAAAATTTCATTTGGTCTTATTAAATCAAGCAATTCCACCATTGCTCTGTTAATACCTTCAGACGCTGGTGGGAACGTCTCAACGCGATACTTTTCCTTTGTTTGTTGATTGAACATGATATGAAAAAGATCGTCCCCCTCATGCCATACTCTAAACTCTGCGCGCATTCGGTAATGTTCAGGTGATGATGGAAACACTGACAATGCTGGCGCAGAAAATTCACCGAGCAATGTATTAAGGCGGCTAACTTTCTCATCGAGTTGTTCTTGATACTGCGCTAAGTTGTTGTTTGCCATTCGTTTCTCCATTAGGTCATCGGGCCTAAATCATATTTTTGAAAATTAGTCGGTATCGTTTCGTAGAAGTGTTGTTCATCGGTACCTTTCGTTAAGGACGCGAATTGTAGAGGCTTCTGCATTATGTGCAAACCTAATTCGTAAGCGTAGTAAAAATTTCTGTATTAAAATTAAACAATATTGAGATGGTGCCGATATAGTACATGAGGAAAGTGAGGATCAAATTATGAACGTGGGTAATATTAAGGCTTTTATGGGAGAGCAAAAAGCTGATCAAAAGGCTGCAGTTAACCCTAATGAGGCACTAAAAAAACAACTTCAGCAAGACGGGCTTCAGCAAGCTGCTGAGTTCTCGAAACAGCAGGCTTCAACGGTATCTGTAAATAGCACTCAAGCCAGTATTGGATTAAGAGTGGTGAGTAGTAGCCTCAGTCAATCGCTAGAAATAGACGGGCAAAAGCCTAAAGAGTTAGCCGATAAAAAAGTTGAAGAGAAAAACAAAAGCTTATTCGACTTCGAAGAAGTGGCTAAAAATGTCATGCGCTTTGTAGGTGGTGTAATTCGCGGAGCTGCCAACGGTGGAGCAAGCGATGAAAAGTTAAATGGATTATTTAGCCAAGCAAGAGAAGGCGTAAGTAGAGGCTTTGCCATGGCGGAAAAAGATCTTGCGGGCTTTATGAATGAAGAATTGGAAAACGGAATCAGCAAGAGTCGTAACCTCATCGATAATGGTATAGATGAATTAGAAACTGACATCTTTAATCGTAAAGGTTTTGAGAACGGCAACGTCGCTCAGGTTTCTTCCCTATCTGCGGCGTCGGTGTCTGATGAAAAGTCTGGTCAATTGAGCATTCGCACCAAAGACGGCGATGAAGTAACCTTAAGCTTTGAAAGCTTGCGAACGTTCCAAGCACAGCAGCAAACTTCCTTTCAGGCGCAATCAACCATCGGGGAAGCTGGAAGTGACAGCTCGACGAACATAGCTGCACAGCAAACCACATCCTCCGAGTTTTATGAAAGAAGCGGTATAAGCTTTTCTCTTAAAGGTGAATTGGACGAAGCCGAGATGAAGTCTATTGCAGACCTAGTTGGTCAAGTGCAAGATCTCGCAGATACGTTTTATAAAGGTGATGTAGATAAAGCGTTTGAGGAAGCACTAAGTTTGGGGTTTGATGATAAAGAATTAGTAGGCTATGCGTTGCAGCTAAATCGCTCTATGCAAACAGACGTTTTAAAAGCTTACGAAAATATTCAGCACTACAGTGAAGAGAACGATGAACGTGGTAAGTACGGTAACGTAGTCAATCCCGTGTCTCAATATCTAGAGAAAATGATGAATACGTTTGAGAAAGCTGAAAATACGTTGGAGTCTAACGAAGACTACAATACGCTGATTGCTGGTCTCATACGTAATATGGAAGATGTTCAGATCCCTGACTTAATTTCAGCGATCAACCGGTTCCATTCATTTAATAAGACGTTACTTGATGGGTTGCCACAAGCGGAAGGTACTATAGGCAATCAAACTGAAACTACTGAATAGTAGCAAAAATAAAGAGAATCAAAAAAGCCTGGCGAACTGCCAGGCTTTCTTATTTATGCATGCTCGACTTTTTCTTTCGCTGGCCGTACTTTTAAAGTACGTTCCTGAAAAGTTGAGTCGTTTGTTTTTTCAATAACGGTGTTCACATCTTTGGCTACTACTTCAATAAAGCCATAACCTTTTCTCTTACCTGTTTTACGATCTTTCATTAAGCGGACAGATTGTACTTCTGCATAGCTGCTGAAATATTCTTTAACTGCATTTTCATTCGCACGATACGGTAGATTACCAACGTAAAGTGTTTCAACGGCATCTGCAGAGACTGAAGCAGAGACATCGTCATTTGAAGAAGATGAGCTTTGGATAAGAGAAGCCAGCCATGGGGTAACTATACCGCTGATAAGAAGTGCAGCGGAGACAGTTAATGGAGAAACTTCCATATTAAGTGAAGAAAATAACAAAAAACCTGCTATCGCAAAAATGGCACTAATAATAATGCACTGAATAAAGCCTACTTTCATATAACTACCTTTCTATTGTTTTTTTGGGTTGAAGGCTTCGGCTAGTTTACTCATTTGTAACAAATTGAACAATCAAATGTGAAAAAACTAGTCTAAAGAAGCATTAACCTATCAGAAATGGTGGAGAAATGAACGGTTAAGCTAAGATTTTACTCAAACAGCAAAAAAACACTAATTTAGTATTGATCTTTTCATCTAGCTATCTATAATGCGCTCCACGTTTTGAGGGGGGTTCAAGCCAAATCAAAATTAAGCGCTAAACCAGTTGAAAAACATTTAAAAAGTTCGAAAACATGGTTGACATCAAAAACAAACGATGTAAAATGCGCACCTCACTCGAGCGGGGTGAGTCACCAAGAAGCAATGGCTTACGGTGAGATAGCGACAAAGTCGCTATGTTCTTTAACAATTTAGACAAGACAATCTGTGTGGGCACTCGTTAAGAGTGTCTATACGACGATTCATAATTCGATATATTTAATTGAAGAGTTTGATCATGGCTCAGATTGAACGC
>NZ_JAAAWP010000001.1 GCF_010500915.1 Alteromonas hispanica | reverse complement strand
GAGCTATTGCTTGCCGAATAAGGTTTACCATGCGACAGTGGAAAGCTGCACTCAAATGGTACAGCTCCATAGTAGACAGTGCATGGGCCGGAAGCACATGGAATTAAATTCGTGGGGATCCCTCAGGATCTGACCCCATTTATTCTGTAGTGTTGTTACATAGTATGGGAATTGAAAAAGGGAAGGTTGGTGTAATGAAAATTTTAAGTCAAAATGTGTATGTTGGTCCTAATGTTTACGCTAATTTCCCGGTTATTTGTTATCAAATAGATATTGGTGAGTTAGAAAAGTGGCCGTCGGTAAAACTTGGTCGAGAGTTTATTGATGGGCTAGTAGCTGCAATACCTAGTTTGCAAGAGCACGGCTGCTCTTATGGCGAAAAAGGAGGCTTCCTGCGTCGTCTCAATGAAGACGAAGGAACTTGGATTGGCCATATCTGGGAACATGTTGCTATAGAGCTTCAAAACTTAGCCGGTTCCGCAGTGTCTTTTGGTCGTACCCGCAGTTTAGAAAATGAAGGCTGTTACTATGTTGTCTATCAATACCATCAGCGCGATGTGGGGATAGAAGCCGGAGCACTAGGGTTAAAACTGTTAAAGCACCTAATGCCAAGCGAAGTTCAAAAGGCAATAAATGCAGAAATAGAAGACGATTTCGACTTTAACGATGAATTAACGGCCTTCATCAAAATGGCGCAGCGCAAGGAGTTTGGTCCAAGTACCGCTTCTTTGGTCGCAGCTGCAGAGAGCCGGGATATTCCATGGCTTCGCCTGAATAACTACAGTTTAGTCCAGTTTGGCCACGGCAAGCATCAGCAGCGTATTCAGGCCACTATCACCAGTGAAACTAAGCATATCGCTGTTGAGATTTCCTGCGATAAGGAAGACACCCACAACCTTCTTAATGATTTAGGCTTACCTGTACCTCAACAGTTAATGGTTTATAGCGAGCGACAGGCAATAAAAGCCGCAAGGCGCATTGGTTTTCCCGTCGTTTTAAAACCATTAAACGCCAATCACGGTCGTGGAGTGAGTATTAACCTAACCTCCGACGAGGAAGTGCAGGTGGCGTTTAGTGAAGCGCAGCAACACGGCACAAGTCGCGCTGTGTTAGTAGAGAGTTATCTAACGGGTTACGATCACCGCATGCTGGTGGTGAACAACGAATTAGTCGCTGTTGCCAAGCGCGTGCCCGGACACGTAGTGGGCGATGGCAAGCATTCTATTTCAGAGTTGGTCGACATCGTAAACCTCGACCCTCGCCGTGGAGTAGGGCACGAAAAAGTGCTTACTCGACTAGAGCTAGATAACCAAGCAATGCGGTTACTGGAAGAAGCAGAATATACCGAAGATACCGTGCTTCCAGAGGGAGAAACCTTCTTTTTGCGCTCAACAGCTAACTTGTCAACGGGCGGAACCGCCATTGACGTTACCGATATTGTGCACCCAGATAACCGAGATATGGCAATACGCGCCATAAGAGCCATTGGTCTTGATATTGGCGGCGTAGACTTCTTAACTGAAGATATTAGCCGTTCCTATAAAGAAATTGGCGGCGGTATTTGTGAATGTAATGCTGCACCTGGTTTTCGCATGCACGTGGCACCCAGTGAAGGTCAGCCTCGTGATGTGGCGGGCAAGGTGATGGACATGCTATTCCCAACCGGCAAAGACTCTCGTATTCCGGTAGCGGCAATTACCGGTACAAATGGTAAAACCACCACTTCCCGTATGCTGGCCAGCATTATGAAAGCCGCGGGTCATACAACCGGTATGACGTCAACCGATGGTGTTTATATCGACGGACACCTTACTGTTAAAGGTGACATGACCGGCCCCACGTCAGCACAAATTGTATTGCGCGACCCAAGCGTCGACTTTGCGATTATGGAGACCGCGCGTGGCGGCATAGTTAAGCGTGGCCTTGGTTATCAAACCTGTAATGTAGGTGCATGTTTAAATATCACTGCAGACCATTTAGGGCAGCGTGGAATTAATACGCTAGAGCAACTCGCCCAAATAAAGCGGGTTGTGGTAGAAGTAGCGCAAGACTGTGTTGTGCTTAACGCCGACGACATCCATTGTCTGCAAATGGCTGAGTTTTGTAGTGCCAAACAAATTTGTTACGTTACCATGGACCCAGGCCACGGCTTAGTGCGTGAACATATTCGACGTGGTGGCATGGCTGTAGTGCTTGAGAAAGGCATTAATGGCGACATGATCACTATTTACGATAAAGGCGCGCATATTCCCTTACTTTGGACACACTTAGTACCGGCTACCATTGAGGGCAAAGCTCTACACAACGTTCAAAACGCCATGTTTGCTACCGCAATAGCGTACAGTTTCGATACTAGCTTAGAGAATATCAGACAGGGCCTACGCATATTTAATACGTCCTTCTACCAAGCGCCAGGCAGATTGAACATATTCGACGAACACCCGTTTAAAGTTATTCTTGATTATGCACACAACCCAGCAGCCATTAAGACTATTTCAGACTTGGCGGCTCGATTAGACGTTAAGGGCAAACGCCGTTTGGTTATTGCTATGCCTGGCGATCGCCGCGATGAGGATATTATTGAATCGGCTAAATCTGTAGCTTCTACCTTCGACACTTTTGTTTGCAAAGCCGATGACGATAGACGCGGGCGCGGTTACGATGAAGTGCCACAGTTGCTGAAGAAAACCCTTATGGAAGAAGGCGTGGATGAAAAAGACATTCTCGTTATTCCTAGCGAGGAAGAAAGTATTGATGCGGCTTTATCGTCTTGCCACGCTGGCGACTTACTCATGATTCTAGGCGACAATATCACCCGTTGCTGGAAGCAAATAGTGCACTTTAATGACGACGGTGTGGCAGATACGCCGGAATCGCAAAACAATTTAACTCCATCACAGGACTATCCTGAAAAGCTATTCGAAGTTATTGAAAACAAGTTTGAGTTGCAGGAAGGCCAGCACATAGTAAACGACGAACGTGGCGTGCACATTGTTGTAGACCGCGATGAAGAGTCAGACTAAATGGACCAGCAGCAGAACGTAATTCGACTGGATTTAGATGAGGTACGGCGGCTGACGGGGCCGAATCTTTTATCTAATCATACTGGCGCTATCATCGATGTGTTGATAGAGGGGATTAGCGGCCAAGAGGTAATAGACTGTTTACAAGGTCACCTTCAGGCCATTCAACATCAGCTTGAATGGCATGAAAAAACTTTTGTTCGTTATTACGACGGGGGAGCGAGTTTATCGATGAGCGCTCCCATCGACCTCTTATACAGTGCTTGTGACATACTTGAACTCGCATGGGAATGCTGTGTTCTCGATTTTAGTAAGCTTTATGCCGTTCAGTCAGATACTTTGCCTCTTGCCAATTTTGCTAGCAGGATAGATGAACTGCGAACCGCTATTATAGAAGAAAGGAACCCCGCTCTTATTGCTTTTGTTCAAGCGGCTGAAAATAACAAAGTACGCTGCTTGGTAGATGATGATGAGGTTAGCCTAGGCGCTGGCGTAAGTGCGCAAACTTGGCCCATAGACGCTATTCCGGCTCCCTCAACAATTAATTGGCAACAGTTCAGTGAAATTCCTTTGGCGCTCATCACCGGCACCAACGGCAAATCGACAAGTGTTAGATTGGCTGCTCAAATTGCCAAGGCCGCAAACCTTAATTCGGGCGTTACCTCTACCGATTTTATAAAGGTAGGCGATGATATTATAGACGAGGGAGACTATTCGGGGCCCGGTGGCGCGAGAATGCTATTGAGAGACAACCGCACTGAAATAGCGTTCTTAGAAGTAGCTCGAGGTGGCCTATTGCGCAGGGGGCTACCGGTTTATCATGCCAATGCTGCGCTAGTAACCAACGTTGCCAGCGACCATTTAGGTCAGTACGGTATTAATACGGTAGATGACATTGCGCACGTAAAGCTCATGGTGAGTAAAGCCATTCATCAAGGCGACACCCTGGTGCTAAATGCCGACGACTCGCGCTTGGTAAAGTTTGTACATAGCAACGCAAACCCTAGTTCTGTTTGTTGGTTCAGCAAGTATGCAGACAATCAGCAAATAGTAGAGGCATTAGCTGCGGGTTGCCCATGTGTTTATGCGAAAGACAATCAGATCATTTATTTCGACGGCAAAATATCACACGCGATTGCTCAAATTGATCGTATACCCATGACCGTAAACGGCACGGCTTTGCACAACCTCGAAAACGCCCTTGGCGTGGTAGGGCTGTGTAAATCGATGGGAATAAGCAGTAAGGCAATAACTCAGGGCTTATTTGATTTCGAAAGCAATGCGTCGGATAACCCCGGTAGAACCAATATATACAAGCGCAAAGGCGCTACCATTATTGTGGATTTTGCCCATAATCCTCATAGCATGCAGGCTGTGATAAAAATGGCCTCAGGTTTAAAGCAAAAAAATGATTATGGCGAAATAAAAGTGTTGTTTGGCCATGCTGGTGACAGGTCTAACGAGGATATCAAACGTGTCGCCGATGCCATCGTTACCTTGCAACCTAATACTTACATTCTCACCGAACTAGAGAAGTATTTAAGAGGCCGCGAGCCGGGCGAAATATCGGACATTGTTGAGCATCATTTACTCGCAAGCGGTGTACAAGCTTCTCAGATACAACGGGCAAGTAGTCCCTTAGCTGGCACGCAGACGGCGTTGAAAGAGGTAAATGAAGGCGACTTGGTTTTGCTATTCGCCTTAACTGAGCGAGAGGAAATCCGCGCTTTTATTGAGTCAATAAAGTAGCCACCAAACCGAACTGGTTTATTAGTCAGCCGCTTTTTTCAAACGCCAAGCACAGATAAAGAGCACTAATACAAATAGCCACACGCCGTAATCTTGCAGGTGGTAGTAGGGCGTAAAGCCTTTGGTCGCTATAACAGGGGCGCTGATATTTGCAGATTCAAATTGTGGAAGCCTGGCATCAATACGCCCTTTGTGATCAATAAACGCAGTAATACCATTATTAGTCGCCCGCAGCACCGGGCGGCCTAATTCTAAGGCTCGCATTTGTGCTATTTGAAGATGCTGAGCAGGGCCGTGAGATTTGCCAAACCAGGCGTCGTTACTCACGGTAATTATCATATCGGTGTCACCATTAACGTTTGCTGTAACTTGTCTTGGAAATGCAATTTCAAAGCAAATAGCCGGTGCCAACTTTATTCCGTTCGCCTCTAAGTTTTGTTGCTGAAAATCACCCCGAGAGAACGATGACATTGGCAAATCGAAAATAGGAGCGAGGGGGCGCAATAGCGATTCAAACGGCACAAACTCACCAACGGGCAATAAGTGATGTTTTGAAAACCGGTTATTATGAAAATAGTGGTAGTTGGGGTAAGTCGCGTCTGGGGTTTTCTTGCCAACAACAATAAGGTTGTTCCATGCCTCATCGGTTTCCCAATTGAAGTTTACAATACCCGTGATGAGCGCCGTATTTTCATTAAACGCTCTTTCGTTTAACTGCGACAAGTAAGGTTGTGCTAATGGCTCAAGCTTTGGCACCGCAGCTTCTGGCCAAATAATTAAATCGCTACTCCATACTGTTTCCGTGAGTTCCAGGTAGGTTTGCATGGTCGCGGCGTCTTGTTCTGGTACCCAACGAAGACTTTGCGGAATGTTCCCCTGCACCATAGATACAGAGTAGGTTTTTGAGGGGCTAACCCAGGTATGCTGATACAGCAACGCGCCACAAATGAGAAGACTTGCTGTAATTGCCGAAGCAGATAAAAATGTGCGTTTGCTATTAATTATAGCTAGCGAGGCCGCACTGATAACAAGAAGCGCGGTTAACCCTGTTTCACCAATAATAGGTGCAAAGCCTGCCAATGGACCGTTAATTTGGCTATAACCCAAAGAAAGCCATGGAAAGCCAGATAACATCCAACTGCGCAGCCATTCGGCAAGTACCCAGAATAGTGGTAGTGCTAAAGGCCAAAGCTGAGGCTTAAAGTATTTAGCAGCAAGTTTAAAAGCGAGGGCTGGATATAACGCTAAATAGCCGCACAGCAATGCCATTAAGCCAATTGATGCAATTAATGGAAGCCCGCCAAAATCGGCAATACTCACATGCACCCAGCTAACGCCTGCGCCAAACCAGCCCATACCAAACAACCAGCCTGCCAAAAACGGCTTGTGCTTAAGTTTAATTAGCTGGCGTATAGCAATAGCTAGCGCTGGAATAGTAAGCGCCCACATTGAAAAAGGCGCAAAGGCTAGCGTTAAGCTGAGGCCGCTTGCAATAAGCAGCAAATAGGGAGTAAAGCGTTTTAGCATGGCGTTTTTAGCCAAAGCGCCTAGGGCACGTTGGCTCCATATTTTAATTATTCGATAGCGAGCTGGTGGTTAGCTACGGCTACTCGAGAGAAGGCACCGATATTTTTAGCTGTATCAAGCGACGTTTATCAGAGTTAGTCACTTTGAAGTGAATATCGCTAATTGTAACTTCTTCACCAGTTTCAGGCATATGCCCAAAGGCTTTAAGCACAATGCCGCCAATGGTATCGGCTTCTTCTTCACTAAAGCTGGTTTCAAAAAATTCGTTAAAATCGTCAACCGGTGTTAGTGCTTTTACCGAGTAAGTCGACTTGTTAAGCGGGCGAATATCGTCGGTGCCGTCTTCTTCAATATCGAATTCGTCTTCAATTTCACCAACGATAATTTCTAGGATATCTTCAATAGTAACAAGACCAGACACGCCACCGTATTCGTCTACCACAATAGCCATGTGGTAACGCTGCTGCCTAAATTCTTTAAGCAGTACATCTACACGCTTGCTTTCAGGAACAATAACGGCAGGGCGCAGTATGTCGCGAAGGTTGAAGTGTTTTTCGGTATTGAAAGCAAAAGAAAGAAGATCTTTAGCGAGTAAAATCCCTTCAATATGGTCTTTATCTTCGCTGATCACGGGAAAACGAGAGTGAGCGGACTCGAGCATAATGGGAAGAAACTCTTCCACTTTTTGTTCGACATCGATGGTGGACATTTGAGCGCGAGGGATCATGATATCTCTTACACGCATTTCGTTAACCCCAATAACCCCTTCAATCATTTCACGGGTTTGTGGGTCAATTATCTCATTTTGCTCAGCATCGGTAATAACTGCTACCAATTCTTGTCTATTTTTCGGCTCGCCAGAAATCGAATTTTTTAGTTTATCTAACCAACTCTTGCCTGATGAGCCGTTGGTAGAGTGGGGATTGTCGTCGCTCATAATATCCATTTTATTGTTTATTCAACACCAACGTTAAAATGCTTCTTACACGTCGTCAATGCTTTATTGTTTTAAATTATAAATCGCAGAATTTTCATACTCTTGGGTAAACTAACGTTTTAAAACCAAGAACATTGAAAATCAAGCTTCGTAAGGATTCGCAATATTTAAGGAGGAGAGAATTTCAATCTCTTTTCCTTCCATCTCGTCCGCTTCTTCATCGGATATATGGTCGTAACCAAGTAAATGCAATATGCCGTGTATCGTCATATGAGCATAATGATGCGTCGTGAGCTTTTTTTGCTCCTCGGCTTCTCGGCTAATTACCGGCGCACATATCACCAAATCGCCGAGTAAGTTCATTTCAATTCCCGGTGGTGCCTCGAAAGGAAAAGAGAGTACGTTAGTAGGCTTATTTTTACCGCGGTAATCGTTGTTGAGTTGCTGACTTTCTATTTCGTCGGTTAAACGAATAGTAATTTCTTGGTCGTGAAGATTCTCTGAGGATAAAACTGCATCAGCCCATACACTAAAGCTGTCGAGCGGAGGGATAGCGTTAGCTATCTCCTCGTCGCTGTTTTCGCCTTCATACGCGTTCTGGTAGTCGATAATTGCTGTCACGAGTTGCTCGTGTTCGCGTTTACGCTGCTTACGTCATTAGCACCACTTGCGGCAGAAGCTGCTTCTGCTTGTTGAAGGCGAAGTGCTTCTTCTTTCTTTTGCTTGCGGATGCGCTCTTGCTCGGCGTCGTGCTCTTCATAAGCGCGAACAATTCGCGCAACTACGGGGTGACGCACCACATCGTCGGCATTGAAGAAATTAAACGAGATATCGTCTACGTCGCTTAACACTTCAATGGCGTGGCGCAGGCCAGATTTAGCGCCGCGTGGTAAATCTACCTGTGTAATATCGCCGGTAATTACCGCTTTCGAATTGAAGCCAATACGGGTTAAGAACATTTTCATTTGTTCTACCGTGGTGTTTTGGCTTTCATCTAAAATAATAAAAGCATCGTTTAGCGTTCTACCACGCATATAGGCTAGGGGAGCTACCTCAATAACCGCGCGCTCCATAAGCTTCTCGACTTTTTCAAAGCCCAGCATTTCAAACAGTGCATCGTAAAGCGGGCGCAGATAGGGGTCTACCTTTTGCGATAAATCACCTGGTAAAAAACCTAGCTTTTCACCAGCCTCAACAGCTGGGCGAGTGAGAAGAATGCGTCTTATTTCTTGTCGTTCTAAGGCGTCTACCGCAGCAGCTACAGCAAGGTACGTTTTCCCTGTTCCGGCTGGGCCAATACCAAAGGTAATATCGTGGTTTATAATGTTAGCCACATATTGCGCTTGGTTTGGGTTTCGCGGCTTAATAACACCACGTTTTGTTTTAATGTTAACTTCTTTACCGTAGCCACCGTTTTCATCTTTTTCTATAACGCGGGCTTCTTGAATTGCAAGGTGAACCTGCTCAGCATCTAGGTCAGGAATACGACCTTTAACAGGCTGGGTTTCAACGTAAAGAAGCTTGAGTAGTTCGGTAGCGCTATTGGTTTGCTGTGGCTCTCCAAGCACCTTAAATGCGCTATTTCGGTATGTTATTTCAACACCCAACCTGCGCTCAATTTGCTTGATATTGTCATCAAACGGGCCACATAAACTCGACAAACGCTTACTATCTGCCGGTTCTAACTCAAATTCATTACTTACCAATGTACTCAAACTTCTACTTTCCTCGCTTTACGCTTTTTAAGAATGTTTCAATATTAAAAACGTTTATTTCAATAGTCTTTTCATTAATTGCCTAGGCCTAACGGACCGTTAGGCCGGCGTGAACTGGCCAACACCTAACTCGTTAGGGGTTTCTGCCTGATGCTTTGCCATAATAGATTGGGGCGATACGGCTACACGCAAGCCCATTTCACTTTCTCTGCGAACAACTTCGCCGCGCAATGAGTTAGTGAAAACGTCAACGATGTTTACATCAACAAATTCGCCAATCATGTCTGGCGTGCCTTCGAAATTAACAACGCGGTTGTTTTCAGTACGACCAGAAAGCTCCATTGGGTTTTTCTTCGATGGGCCTTCTACTAAAATACGTTGCTCAGTGCCTACCATGTGGCGCGCAATACGCAGCGCCTGCTGTGTAATGCGTTGCTGTAAAAGGTGAAGACGTTGCTTTTTGGTCTCTTCGCTAACGTCATCAACGGCGTCAGCCGCTGGCGTACCAGGTCGCGCGCTGTAAATAAAGCTGAAGCTTAGGTCGTAGTCGACGGCCTGGATCAAATCCATGGTAGCTTCGAAATCAGCATCCGTCTCGCCTGGGAAACCAATGATAAAGTCGCTCGACAAACTGATGTTAGGGCGAATCTTTTTCAGCTTACGCATCTTCGATTTGTATTCTAGCGCTGTATGGCCTCGCTTCATGAGGTTGAGTATACGATCTGAACCACTTTGCACCGGAAGATGGAGGTGATCGACAAGCTCTGGAATACTCTCGTAGGCATCAATAATATCGTCGGTAAATTCAACAGGGTGAGACGTGGTGTAACGAATTCTGTCTATACCATCAATGGCTGCAACCAACTCTAGTAACTCTGAGAAACGACAAACAGTACCGTCGTAGTGATCGCCACGATATGCATTCACGTTCTGTCCAAGCAGATTTACTTCACGCACGCCTTGACCAGCAAGCTGTGCAATTTCAAGTAGTACATCATCTACCGGGCGGCTTACTTCTTCACCGCGGGTGTAAGGTACTACGCAGAAGGTACAGTACTTCGAGCAGCCTTCCATAATAGATACAAACGCGGTAGGACCTTCAGCGCGAGGCTCGGGCAAGCGGTCGAACTTCTCAATTTCAGGGAAACTGATATCCATAACCGACTTGGCGCCACCTTGCAGTTCGTTAATCATTTCAGGCAAGCGGTGCAAAGTTTGAGGGCCAAATACTAAATCGACAAATGGCGCACGCTGACGAATGGTGTCACCCTCTTGAGATGCTACACAGCCACCCACGCCGATAATGAGTTCTGGCTTGTCTTGCTTCAGGTTTTTCCATCGGCCTAGCTGATGAAATACTTTTTCCTGAGCCTTTTCGCGAATAGAACACGTGTTCAGCAAAATAACATCAGCGTCTTCAGCAGTTTCAGCCGCGGTGAAGCCGTGGGTTGAGTCTAGTAAGTCTGCCATTTTCTCCGAGTCGTACTCGTTCATTTGGCAGCCCCAGGTTTTGATATACAGCTTTTTAGTCATAACAACTATTCGTTAACCTGTTAAGTTCTGGTAAGTGGTTGGTGGAGTATATGAATGTCGCGAGCATAAAAACGCGATGCCACCCACACAACACAGTTACGTTGAAGATGTTCAAAATAGCCGCACATTTTACCTGTTATGCACCTATATTCCCAGCGTAATAAGACGATTACCGGTTAATTTAAGGAATTAAAGAAATTTAAGTAATGACTCGATGTTGAAGCCGCAAGTGCTGGGCTAATCCATGATTTCTACTTAATTTGTGTTAATCACCGGTATTTTATATTCTGGTCACAGGAAATATGCATTTAATCATGGAGTAACAATGTACCACTTTTGCATTAATGGCGGCGGTATGGTGGGCGCAGCGTTGGCGTTAGGACTAGCGCAGCAACACTATAGCGTAGTAGTAATAGAGCCATTTGCTCCAAAAGATTTTTTTAAAAACGATGGGCCAGACCTTCGTGTTTCTGCCATTAGCGAAGCGTCGGTAACACTATTAAAAGCTCTCGGTGCTTGGCACTTTATAGAAAAGATGCGCGTAAAGCCCTACGTGGGCCTTAGCGTGTGGGATGACCCCAAACACAGAACCGACTTTACCGCTAAAAGTATTGATGTTCCTCAACTGGGATATTTTGTTGAAAATCGCTTGTTACAACTGGGCTGTCATCAGGCTTTGGCACTGCATGAAAATGTTACGGTTATAAGTAACGATGAGGTAAAAGAAATCACGTTGGCGAATAATACCGCCGAGGAGGCTTTTACAAACACTGCTGAGGGCTCTTGCAACACTATCGCTGAGGGCTCTTGCAACACTATCGCTGAGGGCTCTGTAACACTGACCTTGTCGTCAAACAAAAAAATTGAGGCGAAATGGCTTGTGGGGGCAGACGGCGCGCAATCCCAGGTGAGAAAAACCGCAGGTATTGGCACAACTGGTTGGCAATATGCTCAGCAGGCCATGGGCATTACGGTAAAAATGACTAAGCAAACGGAAGCGATTACTTGGCAGCAGTTTACGCCAACAGGGCCAAAAGCTTTTCTACCTATGTTTGATGAGTATGCATCATTGGTGTGGTACAACTCACCTGAAGAGCTCAAACGACTAAAAGGGCTAAGTAACACACAGCTGAAAAATGAAATTCTGGCTGCCTTTCCTGAAGAGCTGACAAAAAATGACAATGACTTTTCCGTAATCGATAAAGCAGTGTTCCCGCTAACGCGCATGCATGCAAGCGAGTATGTGAGAGGGCAGTGTATATTAGTAGGTGATGCGGCTCACACTATTAACCCTCTGGCGGGGCAGGGTGTAAATATTGGTTTTCGCGACGTACAGGCATTATTAGAGGTAACAGCTAGCAAGCCGGATTTAACGTCTATGGCTTTTCGCCGGCAGCTGAAAAATGACTTTGAAAAACCCCGTAGAAAAGACAATTTATTAATGATGTCGGCAATGGACGGGTTTTACAGCTTGTTTAGTAACGATATAGCCCCCATTAAATGGATAAGAAATCAGCTTCTTTCTGTAGCCGAGCATGCTGGGCCTATTAAGAAAGAAGTACTCAAATATGCTATAGGGATGCGTTGATGGAAGTGCTTATTTTACTCGCAGTGCTGTTTGGTGCACTGGTAATCGTTGTGCCGCTGCTAGAGCGCTCGAAAATGCGTATTAGTAACGAAGACGCGGCAAAATGGGCCAAGTGGATTTGGCCGCTAATGGGCTTACTACTTGTTGCACAGTTGATTAGGCTGGCGTTTTCTTAACAAGACTGAGCACTAGAAAAAGACTGTGCACTAGTTTCTCTTCACATACGAGGCTGCGCGATACAAGGCTGCATCGCGCATACCACGCTCATATTATACGCTCGTATTACACGCTCATATTAATGATACAGTGCGACAATTTAGAAGCTAAACGTTCTGGCAATACCAAATACAATACGCTCGTCTGCGGTGTCAAAATCTAAATTTGTATTTTCAGCTGCAATTTCAAAATCAAACCCTTTATAGCTGGTTTGATACGCTACACGATAATGATAAAACGAAGTGTCATTGCCTTGCCACAACCACTTATCACTGTCTAATGAGTTTGAGACGTCGAAGCTTGCACGTATATTGTGATTTGGCGCAAGTTCAAAGGTATGCGCTACCATTGCAATAGCGTGTTTTGCACCGGTACCAAAGTAGTCCCACGTGTACCAAAAATTAAGCTCTGAGTTTCCATAGTCGCTGGCATAACCAAATTTGGTATAAAGCTCTGGGTAGTTACCCGCACTAGAATCATCACCACCGTGATAAGAATAATAGGCAATACCGTAGTCTATGCTTACCTCTTCGGTAATAGTTTGATATCTGCCCACATAAAAGTCCCACTCAAGGTTAGTGTCGCCACCAAAATCGACATTTGATGCCCAGGTCCCAGCATAAAAACCATCGCTGAAGGCTTTATCCACACCGCCTTGAAGTGCAGGGTCGTTTTGAGTTTGGCTAACACCGTTAAAGGTATAGTCTGACACGGCAGATATGTTCGCGCTCCAATCTGCATGTGCTGTTGCCGAGCATATCAATGCAGAAATAATAGCGGTTATCAAGGTTGTTGAAGTGCAAAAAATGTGTGATTTACTCATGATTACTACCTATTTTTCTCTCTGTTTTTCTTTCTATGATTTGTGTATGGCTCGCTCTTCTTTGTGCACTTTCCCCTAGTGTGTTCTTTTGAATATATTCACGTATATTCATAAGTTTAGGGCGCAACCTGCCCACATCGGCTCAAAGCTGAGCCAATGCGAAGCAAGTTCATTTAGGTGCGAATGAAAAGCGACTTAAACGCTATAGATTTAGTTGCTATAGATTTAGTTAATTGGCACTTTCTATTTTTGTGAAGTCGATTTTGTTTTCTTTGGGTGAGGTTTTAATGGCCGTCACTGACTTGAATTTTTGACTTAAAATGAACGCAAAGCAGCTAAAGAAAACGGCTATCACCAAGGCGCCTACCCACTGAATTTGAAGGAAGTCGAGTTTAAACAGCAGAGTTAGCGCCGACAGCGCAACAATGTTGAGGGCGATATAGTTTCTCTTACCAATGCGTGCCACCGATATGTTGAGGTTGTCGGTATACAGCCTTATCAGTGAATCAAGAGAATTGATAACAAAAACAACACCAACAAATACCATCGCTAAATTTGTGAGCCCTTCGGTTGGAATGCCCGCGCTGTGATAGTGATAAAGCACTGAGAACCAAGCCGCAATTGGAATAGAAGGGATCACCATCATTGCTAGCAGCACCTGATATGTTTTGAGGCCGCCTACAAAGCGCGAGGTAAATTGACCTATCATAATACTCCAGCTGAACCACCAAAATAGATAGAACTCGTGGTACTCGTTCATAGGAAGTACGAAATGATCAATATTAGCGAAGTAACCGCCAATCAATCCAAGGTTTGTAAGATAAGCAGCAATTTGGCTTTCACCAAATATAAACGCACTAGCCCACATGCCTACAATTAACGCTATAAACACCCAAGTGGTTGTTAGACTTAAAATACGCACATACTTAATGTTGGTACTTGAATAAACAGCAAATGCAATAGCCGCAAAAACAATGAGATAAAACGCGGGTACTACAGATTCCCCATCGCCTATGCTGGGTAAATACCAAGGCAGATTCGACAGAAGTAAGAATGCGGTAAAGGCACAAGTTCCAATGATCACAACGTTGTTTATTAGCTTAACAACCGGGATCTCGAAGAATTTAACCTTTGGCTCGATTACGCAGAAATAAAAGCAAGTAAAAAAGTAAAACGCCCAAATGAAGAAGCCCCAAAACCCAAACTCAATAGCAAGGGGATTAGTGAATGCATATTCAGGACTTGCGCTTATGTCAGCATAACCTGCAAA
The DNA here is from genome assembly GCF_010500915.1 of Alteromonas hispanica. Lineage (GTDB taxonomy): Bacteria > Pseudomonadota > Gammaproteobacteria > Enterobacterales > Alteromonadaceae > Alteromonas > Alteromonas hispanica. Next base: position 695,104 of record NZ_JAAAWP010000001.1, on the reverse strand, counting down.
TTCGGTAAGCGGGAACATGATAAGCCCCACATCTAAACCCGAGGTAAAGAGAATAGCAACAAAGGTGAAGGTTCTAACTGGCGTTACACCAACCACTTTCATGTTGCCCCATTTGAACAAAATGTAAGCCACAGAAAGTAGGGTAAACATGATGCCTGCACTAAGCCATACTGTCATTATCACCCTCCCAATATTGATAGAAATGTAACATGCTTTTTCCTTTTTTAGTCGTTAGTTATTCCACCCAACTATATGTAGCGACCTTACCAAAGCTGCATATAGGCACTGTGGAAGACGCGCTTGAATATATTTCAAGCGCATTGGTGCTCAAATGAGTTAACAAACTTAACGCTGTTGGCGTTGCCAATTTTCGTTAATTGCAACGGGCACATTCTGTGGAGGTAGCGCTGGCTTACCTAAAATGATATCTGCTGCTTTTTCTGCCACCATAATGGTTGGCGCATTTAAGTTGCCGTTAGGAATGGTCGGGAATATTGACGAGTCGACCACGCGCAGGCCCTCTATTCCGTGTACCTTGGTTTGAGAGTCAACAACAGCCATCTCATCTTCGCCCATTTTGCATGAGCACGATGGATGATAGGCGCTTTCTACTGCGTCTCGAACGAATGCGTCAATTTGTTCATCTGTTTGAATATGCTCGCCAGGCTGAATTTCGCCGTCCCTAAAGTCGTCGAACGCGGGTTGCGCGATAATTTCTCGTGTCAGTCTTACACATGCTCTGAACCCTTCAATATCATCTTGGTGTTGCAGATAGTTGAATAAGATTTTCGGTGGAACCGTGGGATCTGAAGACTGTATGGTTACACTGCCTCGGCTTTTTGGCTTATTGTGGCCTACGTGTACCTGAAATCCATCACCATCAAACGCAGACTTACCGTCGTAACGAATGGCTGCAGGTAAAAAGTGATATTGAATATCAGGCCATTCCACGTCGGCCTTCGAGCGTATAAACGCGCACGATTCGAAATGGTTAGTGGCACCTAAACCAGAGCGATTAAACAACCAGCGCGCACCAATTAGCCCTTTCGAGATAAGATCTAGCTTGCGGTTGAGCGTTATGGGCTGCTTGCACTTATATTGAAAATAAAATTCAAGGTGGTCTTGTAAGTTTTGACCCACGCCCGGCAAGTGATGTTTAACCTCAATACCGGCACTCTTAAGCACGTTGCTATCGCCAATTCCTGACAATTGAAGAATATGTGGAGAGCCTATTGAACCCGCACTTAAAATTACTTCATTATTAGTGACGGCAGTATTGGTTTTACCATTCACCACATACTCGACACCTTTTGCCACCTTATTATCAAGCACTACCTTAGTTACAAGGGCACCAGTGACAATGGTCAAATTTTTACGAGATTTTACCGGGTCTAAATATTCTCGGCTGGTAGAGCTGCGAACGCCGCCTTTAACGGTCATGTGCATAGGCCCAAAGCCTTCCTGCTGCGCACCGTTGTAATCGCTAGTAATGTCGTAGCCCGCTTGTTCACCAGCTTTGGTGAAAGCTGTGTACAACGGGTTCTTCATTTCATTACCGTTGTTCACGCCAATTTCGCCACTATCACCACGATAGGCGTCGTTACCCTTGTACCAGGTTTCGGCTTTTTGGAAATAGGGTAAACAGGCTTGGTAATTCCAGCCTTCTGCACCATGGGCTTCCCACTCGTCGAAGTCTTTTGCATGACCGCGAACGTACACCATGCCGTTTATTGACGAAGAGCCACCTAGCACTTTGCCTCTGGGGCAGTGCATTTCACGGTTATTTAAATAGGGTTCTTTTTCAGTATTAAACTGCCAGGCATATTTGTTGGTATTCATGGGAATAGACAACGCCGTAGGCATTTTGATGAAAATACTTTTATCTGAGCCACCGGTTTCAAGCAGGAGTACTTTGTGTTCAGGGTTTTCTGACAGGCGGTTTGCCAGCACACAGCCCGCAGAGCCTGCACCTACAATAATGTAATCAAATGTCTGCATAATGAATCCTCAAAGGTTTGCGTTTAAACGTGTGTCTTAAAACGGGCTCTCGATGTTGCTCATACCCACATAAATCGATTTTGTTTGGGTATAGCTATTGAGAGATTCGACGCCGTTTTCACGCCCTATGCCAGACTGTTTGTAACCACCTACAGGCATTTCAGCAGGAGAGTTACCGTATGAATTAATCCAGCAGATACCTGCCTGAATTTGATGTATAACGCGGTGAGCACGTTGAATATCTTTACTGAACACACCTGCAGCTAAACCGAGTTCGGTGTTATTAGCGCGAGCGATAACTTCGTCTTCGTCATCGAAAACTAGCACGCTCATCACAGGGCCAAAGATTTCCTCTTTTACTATAGTCATATCATCGGTGCAGTCGGTGAATATAGTAGGCTCTACAAAGTAGCCATTAGGAGCAGACTGTGGCGATGCCGCCTTACCACCGGTGATTAATGTAGCGCCTTCTTCTTTGCCTTTGGCTATGTAGTTAAGCACCAGCTCTTGATGCTTTTTAGAGATAAGTGCACCTAAATTCACATTAGGATCGAGTGGGTCACCCATAACAATATTGGTTTCAGTTCGGGTTTTCAGCTCGTCAATAAATGCTTGGTATACCGAGCGCTGAACAAAAACGCGAGTACAGTTAGTGCAAACTTCGCCTTGAGTGTAGAAGTTACCCAACATGGCGGCACTTACTGCCTGGCTAATATCGGCATCATCAAATACAAGTAGTGGAGATTTTCCACCCAGTTCCATTGTGACGTCTTTAAGGTTAGACGCTGCGGCACTTTGCATTACTTTTTTGCCTGTGCCTACTTCGCCAGTAAACGATACTTTTTCAATATCAGGGCAAGACGTAAGCCATTGACCAACTTCCGCGGCACCTTGAACAACGTTAAAGACGCCAGCCGGCACGCCTGCTTCAATAAATATCTCTGCAAGTTTGAGTGCGCCCATAGGCGTTTCTTCAGAGGGTTTAAAAATAAAGGCATTTCCAGCAGCAAGGGCAGGGCCCGACTTCCAGCACGCTATTTGTAGGGGGTAGTTCCAGGCGCCAATGCCGGCACAAATACCTAAGGCTTCTTTACGTGTGTAGAAAAAGTCTTCACCAACGGGTTGTTGAGTGCCTAATTGAGTAGGAGCAAGCCCAGCATAATATTCAATAACGTCAGCGCCTGTTTCCACATCAACACAATCGGCTTCTTGAATTGGCTTACCGGTGTCGAGCACTTCAACTTTTGCCAGTTCATCATTACGCTCTCGAAGCAGTGCAACCGCCTTATTCAGAATTCGCGTTCTTTCAATTGGCATCATTGATGACCATAACGCGAAGCCTTCTTTTGCACTTTTAATTGCTTCTTGTTGGATAAACTCATCAGCAACTTCGACGTGATAAATCACTTCATCGGTAGCGGGGTTCGTAACGGCAAAGGTTTCTTTGCTTTTGTTTGCCAACGGCTTGCCATGAATGAAATTCTGATAAGTTGGTAATGACATGCATAAACTCCTACTTTTAAAACGGGCTAAATAACGAGCCAACTAAATTATGGGTATGTGGTTCAAAACCTATGAGTAAAACCATTAGTGTTAAACACATTGCCCCTTCAAAAAATATTCACATATTGCCGCTCTATTGCTGGGTGCTCGTGGCTACGAACCCCATATTTAGTGCTTTCAATACTGTGTTATTTATTTTAATTGGCCGTTCAATAAAAATAAATTGTATAGTGTTCTAACTATTGTTTCAACTTGAAGATAGGTGATTACTGGTTTTAAGGCCCCATCTCGATGGATTTGGTGGTGCTAACCTAATGTTTTGTTTATATAAACCCAGAAATATTAAAAAGTGCTCTAATGGTTTAGAAAGTGTTTAATTGAAGTGATTCATTGAGAGGCTTTAATTAAGACGACTAACGAGGACTGCAAATTAAGGCGACTAATGAGAGCGACTAATGAGGACGGGCACTGAGAGCGAACACTGACAGTGTTATAGGGAGAAAGAGTGCAGATTATTTGTACGGTAACGCGTTTGCCGACCAAATTATTTAACCCAGTGTGAAGCACTGTATTTGCACACCTGCGCGAGACGTTGCAGGGGGAAACGGGGAGGGCAGGTGTTAATTTTCAGGCCATTGTGTTGTTAAATCATAAAGTACCTTATCTATCATACGTTCGATAGCGTCGTTATCAGACTGTATAACTGCAAAAGCTCTTAAACCTACAAATTGGTTTTGTAGCCAGTTCGCTGCCATATCAACAGGAGTAGTATTTGACAACTCTTCCAATAATATCGCTTTTTCTACAACCAATGCGAAGCAATCATTGAGAGACACCATGCCGTCTAACACGGCTTTTTGTCCTACTTCTCCGATGAGGTCTAATTCAGCAATAGATTTAACCAAAAGGCACTGGCGCATATACCGCATTTCATCTGGGTTTATTAATGCGCTTTTAAAAAAATCACCCAGCGATTGGAGAGGAGTATTACTATTCGCAACGCATTGTAATTGTGCTTTGCTATTTTCAACATACTTCTCGACTACTAACTTAAACAAACCTTCCTTACTTTGAAATCGAGCATAAATACTACCAGGGCGCATATCTAATGCCTGCTGAATGTCTCGCATTCCCGCTCCTTGAAAACCTCGTTTCCAAAATAATACTGTGGCTTTCTCGATGGCTTCTTGGTGAGTCTGTTTCATAGCTTGGTGTTGAAGATTTGTAGTTTGAACATGTGTTCAATTATCCATAAATAGGCCTTGAGGTAAAGTCTAATTGCCTATGTTGCTGCAATCTACCTTTTAACCTTACTGCCATGGAAGCAAAGCGCTAGCAGGGTATTTTTAAACTAAGGGCCTCCAACTACAAAGCTTTTTGAACGATCGTTCAGATAATGCTTGAACAGTCGTTCATTTGTGATATTGTCAGTCCATCGCTAGCAAAACAGTCTGCTCAAAAAAATTTTAAAGAGCTCTAGCGTTAGAACGACACTTGAAAAGCCGCGCTATTGCATCGGCTTCTAGTAACAGGAGAAAGATATGAAAGAATTTACTCTACATACAAAAGAATCTGCGCCAGAAGCATCTAAATCTCTTTTGGATAATTCAGAAAAAGCATTTGGTATGGTGCCAAATTTACACGCAGTTATGGCCGAGGCACCTACGTTACTTGAAGGCTATCAAGTACTACACAAGTTAGCACAAGACACTTCGTTTAATGCGGAAGAACTTACTGTTGTATGGCAAACAGTGAATGTTGAACACGCTTGTCATTATTGTGTTCCTGCGCATACGGGTATCGCGAAAAGTATGCAAGTGAGCGATGAACTGATTGAGGAGTTACGCAATGACGAAACTCTATCTGATAACAAGCTAAATACACTGAAAGAAACTGTGCTTGCACTAACTCGAGGCAGAGGCAATGCAGATAAGTCGCAGCTCGATGCATTCTATAAAGCGGGCTACGAGCATAAACAACTGCTAGAAATTGTGCTGATTTTAGCGCAGAAGGTGATGAGCAATTACACGAACCACCTTGCGGATACACCAGTTGATGAACCATTCAAAAAATTTGAGTGGTCACCTAAGTAGTTGCCTGAGTTAGTACACTTGAGCACTAAGCTCTATTCGGGTAATAAAGTCTTGCAAAACGGAAGCATCGCTTCCGTTTTTGTGAAGGCTTTAGTGAAGAGCTCTGGGTCACTTAAAAAGTTTTAAAGCAGATTTGGGGTTAAAAACTAGGAAGCTGCCAGATATTGCGGAGAAATTTCCTTTACTGCATGCGAAGCAACTGTATCTTTATATCCTTTTTGCTCCAGCAGTGCCTTTAGCTCATCGCGGGTTTCGCATTGTTCGTGTTTCGCCAGAGCGATAGCTTCAATGAAGCATGAAAGGTGAACTGAAGATTGTGTTTCCATCATAATAACTACTCTTGTCTGTTTTTGTTTTTTTCACTTTGTATTCGCTTCGCTACAAAGGAGTGACAGTTATGTGACTTTTGTATGACTAATAAAGGCATGTGGTTCACAAATGATATGTGAATAGAATAAGTTTAGATAAACGCCATCTATTATTTTCAGAATAAGGTATTACTACTTTAGTATTGTTTTACGTCTATATTTTGTGATTTACTTCGCCCGAAAGTTCAAAGCAACAGAATTAAAAAATAAGAAAGAATGACATGAGTGAGTGGGCAGCAGAACGCGTTATAACTATTTGCTGACGCGTGCACTCAATTAATCACCTAAAAATAATAACTTTTCTCAGGCAGTTTTTGTCTCTGTGCCTTCAGGCTTGCGCGTACTTTGTATGAGTTTTTATGACTGATTTTTTACAGGCCATCATAAACAAACTACACAAACGTATTACGCAAACACATTACACATATTCATACTCAGGAATTATCACTATGCAACAAGCAAAACATGGCGTCATGGCTTTTAAGCTTTCAATAATTGCAAGTGCAGTGGCAGGAGCTGCCTTTTCTTCATCATTACTTGCTCAGCAGCAGTCTCCAGAGCAGGCTGCCCTTGAAACAGACATTGAACAAATTCAAATTGTGGGTTCTCGCAGAGTAGGACGCACCATTAATGATTCACCAGTGCCTATCGACATTATTGATGCATCTTCTATAGAAGCAACGGGTCTTACTGAAACCAATATGATCCTTAATCAGTTGCTGCCGAGTTTTAACTTTCCACAGCCGTCTATTACCGATGGTACCGACCACGTGCGTCCGGCGCAGCTTCGCGGCCTTGCACCCGATCATACATTGGTACTGGTAAACGGAAAGCGTCGCCACACCTCTGCGCTGTTAAACTTAAACGGCTCGGTAGGTCGCGGCTCATCGGCCGTTGATTTAAACGCGATTCCAGCAAACGCTATTAAACGTATTGAAGTATTGCGTGACGGAGCAGCTGCGCAATATGGTTCAGATGCTATTGCAGGTGTTATCAATATTGTATTGAAAGATGCCAGTGAAGGCGGCAACATTTCAGCAACTTACGGTGCAAACGTCACTACAATGGACGGTGTACCTAACCTAGAAAGTGTTTCTACCAATGAGCAAGGTGACCTGGCATTTAACACAGGTTCAGATAGAGAACTCACCGACGGTCAAACCTTTACCTTGCGCGGCAATGTTGGCTTTGAATGGGGCGACGACGGTTTTGTTAATGTGTCTGCAGAGTACCGCGACAGAGGTCAAGCAAATAGGGCAGACTTCGACCCTAGAGAAAATTATTCTCGTGATGCGAACGGAAACATCGATGAGAGAGAATTAACGGTTAATCGTTACAATCACGTGTACGGTAATGGTGAAGTTGAAGACTATGCGCTATTTGTTAATGCGGGTAGAGCTATTACCGATGACATTGAATTTTATGCTACAGCTGGGCTAAGTAGCCGTGATTCATTGGGTGGTGGTTTTTACCGTCGCGCACAAGATAGCCGAAACGTTTTAGATATTTATCCCAACGGCTTTCTTCCATCTATTCAAACAGATATCTCAGATATGTCGCTTATCACAGGCATAAAGGGATACGGTGAAGTCTGGAATTATGATTTGTCACTTACTCACGGTGGGAATGAACTTGAATACAGCGTTGTGAATAGCTTAAACACTTCACTAGGCCCATCAAGTCAGACAGATTTTAATGCCGGCACACTTGAATACAACACCACAATATTCAACGCCGATGCTTCTCGCTTAGTAGATACGGGTGTTTTTTATAGCGAAATGAACTTTGCTATGGGCGCCGAGTATCGCTACGAGAGTTACGACATTACGGCGGGCGAAGAGAACTCGTACATACAAGGCACGTTTGGGCCAGGCGGTGTAGTGACTGACCCAGTTGACGGACCTTTTGGTGCTGCGGGCTCTCAGGTATTCCCTGGTTTCACCCCTGCTTCAGCGGGAGACAACAGCCGAAACAACTACAGTATTTATGTGGATTTAGAAGCTGACGTAACTGAGAATTGGAATGTTGCGGTTGCCGGTCGTTTTGAAGATTATTCTGATTTTGGTAGTACATTTAATTGGAAGGTAACTCAAAGATATACCCTAAGTGATGCATTTGCTCTTCGCGCGTCGGTATCAACTGGTTTTCGCGCGCCTTCGCTACAGCAGCAGTATTTTACCTCGGTGGCTACCACGTTTGTTGACGGTGAGCCGACGGAAACAGGTACATTTGCGCCTTCTAGTGATGTGGCACAAGCCCTTGGTAGCCCGGGTCTCGACGCAGAAGAGTCGAATAACTACAGTGCCGGTTTTACCTATTCACCCACTGCAGACTTCAACTTAACGGTAGATTTCTATCGCATTGATATTGATGATCGCATTGTGTTGTCGAACAACCTGTCAGGCCAAGCTATCGAAAGCCTGCTTGAAGGTACCGGTGCTACCCGCGCAAGGTTCTTCTTAAACGCGATTAATTCCAGAACCGAAGGGGTAGACATTGTTTCCACCTACACGCTGAATACCTCAGATTTTGGTGCATTTAATTTTAATGCAGGGGTTAACTTTAACGACAATGAAGTTACTGATATTTTGGATGCACCAGCAGTGCTTCAGGGGGCAGGCTTTGATCAAGGCAATTTATTCTCAGATGTAGAGTTACGCCGATTTGAGACAAGCGCTCCAGATAGCAAAGTTAACCTAGGCGTTACCTGGTCTTACGATATCTATTCAACCACGCTGCGAACAACTCGCTACGGCGAGGTTGAAGACCCGTCATCGGTTGAAGCACGAAACGAGATAATACCGTCTGAGTGGATTACCGACCTTGATGTACGCGTTGCTATTACCGACCAACTCGCTGTGTCGGTGGGCGCGAACAACATTTTTGATGTTTATCCAGAAGCAACACGAGACCTTGTAGACGAAGTTACAACGTTCTCGAATATATTCCCGTATTCAAGCTTTTCGCCATACGGTTTCACCGGGCGCTATGTTTACGGTAAGGTATCTTATAGCTTCTAATAATGGGTTAACACCGCCTGATACTTTGCCTTAAAAAAGCCTCGCTGCGCTCTAATGTGCAGCGAGGTTTCTTTATATTCTTGTTTGTTAACGCTATACGTTTAACGCTCACTAATGCTCTACATTAGCCACATTCTTATGACACGTTTTTAAAGGTTAGCTCTCTTGAAACCAACTCCCTTAAGCCAGCTCCTTTAAGCCAGCTCTTTTAAGAACACCTCTTTTAACATCAACTGTTCTTGTCAAACGTGATGTTGCCTCGGTGCTTGTCTACTAACGCAAAATCTTCTTCTGGGATAAACGTGTCGTAATCGCGCTGAAGTTTTATCTGTGCCTCTTTACGAATTTTGCTTCGTCTTATTGCAGTCACAAAATGACGCATTTCTTGGTGCGTGGTTAACTCTAACTCAGGTACCTGCACCGGCTTTCCATCATCGTCTTTTGCCACCATGGTGAAAAAGCTATTGTTTGTGTGTTTCACATCGTTAGATTTAATATTTTCAGTGGTTACTTTTATGCCTACCACAAGCGACGTGTTACCTACAAAATGCACAGTGGCATCTAAATGCAATAAATCACCTACTTCAACAGGCTGTAAGAATTCTACCCCATCAACGGTTACGGTAACGCAGTAAGCGCCAGCGTGCTTACTGGCACATGCATAGGCTACTTTGTCCATCAACGATAAAATAACCCCTCCGTGTACCTTGCCGCCGAAGTTGGCGTAAGACGGCACCATGAGTTCGGTTAAACGAGTTCGAGAAAATGCAACATTGCGAATAGCCATTTACCACCTTATTGTGAGTAATTTAAAGGGTCGATATAAACGATCGAGAATGAAAAATACGCGTATTATCACTGATAGAACATATTTAATGTGAATAGCGATGCAGTCACGATTATTTGTGAAGGATAAATCTCTATAGCTACAATAAATAAACTAACAATATTTGTGAAGGAACGGTTTTGTCTTCAATACATTTTTATCAACCGAAAGACGGACATGGCTTAGCCCACGATCCGTTTAATGCCATTATTGCTCCTCGTCCTATTGGTTGGATTTCCACACAATCTACTCAAGGCGTTCTTAATCTGGCGCCCTACAGCTTTTTCAATGCACTAAATTACACGCCACCCATTATCGGCTTTTCAAGTGTGGGCGATAAAGACTCGCTAAATAATGCTCGCGAAACCGGTGAGTTTTGCTGGAACCTTGTCTCTAAGCATCTTGTAGATGCCATGAACGAAACCAGCAGGCCACTCTCTCCTGAGGAAAGCGAGTTTTCAGCATCAGGTTTAAGTACCGCTAGTAGTCAGGTTGTTGCGGTTCCAAGAGTGAAAGAAAGCTTAGTGTCGATGGAGTGCAAAGTAACCGATATCACTCAGTTAAAGTCGGCAAAAGGCGAGCTGGTAAACAGCTGGTTTATTATGGGAGAAGTCGTAGGTGTGCATATCGACACATCGCTCATTGAAGATGGTGTTTACAAAACGCTGAAAGGTGAGCCCGTAATGCGCGGCGGCGGAGCGGGTGACTACTTTTCTATTAGTGAAAGTAACTATTTTGAATTGCGTCGACCAGACGCAAAGTAAATTCTTGATGTAACGGCGCTAACTAAAAGTGCTAAATATAAGCGTCAACTATAAGCGCCAACGATTAGCGAAAAATTTAAACGTTAGCCAGGATAAGCAGCATGTTAAATATGAATTTTGATGAGCGGATGGTGATTGATACACAGCCAATGCCGTGGCAAGCGTCGCCATCGAGTACGGTGTGGCGTAAACCGCTAGAACGAGAAGCAAAAGAGTCGGGGCACACTACCAGTGTGGTCAAATATGAAGCTGGCGCGAGTTTTAGTGAACACGGCCACCCCTATGGCGAGGAGATTTTCGTTCTAGAGGGTGTGTTCTCCGATGAGCACGGCGATTATCCTGCGGGTACCTATTTACGTAATCCACCTGGCAGTAAGCATAGCCCGTTTAGTAAAGAAGGATGTGTGATACTGGTAAAATTAAACCAGTTCGACCAACGTGATGTTCAAGAAGTTAGGGTTGATACAAATTATACGCCATGGCTACAGGGGCAGGGCGGATTGCAGGTTATGCCTCTGCATAACTTTGAACACGAGCACGTTGCACTGGTTAAATGGCCTGCGGGAGAGGTGTTTAAGCCTCATCGTCATTTTGGCGGTGAAGAGATATTTGTTTTATCTGGTACATTTAAAGACGAAGCTGGGGAATACCCAACAGGGACCTGGATGCGAAACCCGCATATGAGTCAGCATCATCCGTTTGTTGATGAAGAAACTGTTATTTGGGTGAAGACTGGGCATTTGCCAGTCGCGTTATAGCGGCCTAATACTGCTAATGCGGGTTAAACAAAATAAAAAGGCCCTATGTTGATACAACATAGGGCCTTTTTGTCTTTATAACAAAGTGCTTTGTATTAATGCAATGCCATAACAGCCTATTTCCAAATGCCGTCTTCAGACTTACCTTGAATTTCACAGTCACCGGCTTTGTATTCCACCGTCTCTCCGCTGTCTTTCTTTTTAAAGTAATCTTTGCTGATAGATACAATGGTCGGGGTCATCCAAACGATCGCGACAATATTAATAACGGTCATAAGCCCTAACGCCATATCGGCCATGGCCCAAACCTGAGGAAGCGCCGCTTGTGCACCCCAGTAAATCATGCCTAAATAGCCAATTGTGTAAGCAGCTCTTCCTGCGCGGTTATCAAGCTTAAACATGTGAAGGTTACTCTCACCGTAGGCATAGTTAGCTACTACCGAGGTAAAAGCAAACAAGCTTATTGCTGCAGCAACAAAGTCGGTTCCACCTTCGCCCAAATGGCTGCTCATTGCATCTTGGGTAAGTCGTATGCCTTCCATTTGTTCTGAGCTAGACCCACCGGCAAGCAGAATAATAAATGCTGTTGAGGTGCATAAGATCATGGTGTCTAAAAACACGCCCAGCATCTGAATGTAGCCTTGGGATACTGGGTGGTTAGGGTTTGGCGCCGCACTTGCCGCAGCGTGCGGCACCGAGCCGCTGCCCGCTTCGTTTGAATACAGCCCACGCTGAATACCGTTTTTAATGGCTGCGCCTAAAGCACCGGCACCAGCCTCTTGCAGGCCAAATGCAGACTTAATAATATCTAGCAGTAAAGCCGGTAATTCAGAGATATTGATAAACGTAATGGCAAGGGCCACTAACACATAACCTATACCCATAAACGGCACCACAAATTCGGCAAACCTTGCAATACCGCGTAAACCGCCCACCACAATCAATGCGGCAAGTAAGATAATGGCAATACCCACATATTCACTTGGAAACGAATAAGCATTGTTAAGCGCATCGGTTATTGTGTTGGCTTGAACTGCACTGAATACAAAACCATAACCAAAAAATAAGCACAGAGAAAAAGCAACAGCGAGCCAAGTTTTGTTCAAGCCTTGTTTAATATAGTAAGCTGGGCCGCCGCGAAATTCGCCGTTTTCGTCTCGCACTTTGTAAAGCTGGCCTAGCACACTTTCAGCAAAGCCGGTGGCCATACCTAGCAAAGCTATCATCCACATCCAAAATATGGCACCTGAGCCACCTAGCGAGATTGCTACCGCAACGCCGGCTAGGTTACCGGTTCCCACACGGGCTGATAAACTTGTACACAGTGCTTGAAACGAACTAATGCCTTCTTTACTCGAGGTTTTACTATTTCGCAGTAATGAGAACATGTGGCCAAAGTGACGTAACTGCACGCCGCCTAGTTTCACGGTGAACCAAACACCACACACCAGCAGCATAACGATGAGAACTTGGCCATCGCCCCACAAAATATTATTCACAAATGAAACGAATTCGTTTATCACGCACTTTCCTTCGTTATTATTTTTAAAAACTATTAACTATGGCAACAGACACCACGCTTACAGATAGGGATGTATTTTGCGTTGCCCCGTTGAACAAGCCCTGCTGATAGAGGATGAGCGTGCTTGCATGTACGGTGTGTTATTTAAAGAAGTCGGTAATACTAGCATGACACAAACACAAATGAAGCCATAAAAGTATGAGTTAGCATGAAGAATTATGCATAAGTTAAGAAAAATTATGCAGATTTAAGCAACAGTTTATTTAGGGCAATAAAAAACCGCTCAATGAGCGGTTTCTCGAAATATGGCTGGGATAGCAGGACTCGAACCTACGAATGGCGGGATCAAAACCCGCTGCCTTACCAACTTGGCTATATCCCAATAGGTAGGTAAAAGATGGTGGCTACGGCGAGATTCGAACTTGCGACCCCATCATTATGAGTGATGTGCTCTAACCAACTGAGCTACGTAGCCTTTCTTTTGCAAATCATTAAAAAGCCGCTCGTGTGAGCGGCTTTTCAGAATTTGGCTGGGGTAGCAGGACTCGAACCTACGAATGACGGGATCAAAACCCGTTGCCTTACCAACTTGGCTATACCCCAAATGGTGCGGAAGGAGAGACTTGAACTCTCACGCCGTGAAGCACTGGAACCTAAATCCAGCGTGTCTACCAATTCCACCACTCCCGCATAGACACTAGCTGTTACAAAGTTGGCTGGGGTAGCAGGACTCGAACCTACGAATGACGGGATCAAAACCCGTTGCCTTACCAACTTGGCTATACCCCAACTTTGGTGCGGAAGGAGAGACTTGAACTCTCACGCCGTGAAGCACTGGAACCTAAATCCAGCGTGTCTACCAATTCCACCACTCCCGCGCAGCTAGACATTCCTAAAAGAGATAGTGAGAAGTGGTGGCTACGGCGAGATTCGAACTTGCGACCCCATCATTATGAGTGATGTGCTCTAACCAACTGAGCTACGTAGCCTTTCATACTTCTCTTCCCTCTCAGGAAGTGGCGCGTATTATGCGTATATGACTCGCACCCGTCAACCCCTTTTTTGCTAACTTTTTTTAAATGGTTAATATGTGCGCGAAGGCGTTCGAATAACATTCAAAAAGCACTGAATTTATACAATCTCTCTACGAAAATGTACAAACATCTGCAAATTCTAACTAGGGCGTAAGTGTAGTTTTGGTTTGGTAATAACAAACATCTACAGGCCTGGGGGTGTATTTTTTATCATGGAAAAACGGATTGTTTAAGGTTTTTCCAGTTTCTATACGCGATGCATATTCTTCATGTTCTGGCAGTTGGATAAAATAACTGGGGTACTGATCATTGTGAACAATTGAGCGTCTTATTTCGCTGTTTTTAGTAACTTGTTGAATTACCCCACCGTACTTGCTGTCGCCACGAGGCAGCTTTTGCAGTACATCCATTCCTTGTACTACACGACCTATCACCGACATGTTCCTATCGAGATGACGAGGTGCTTGGCCTATAACGATATAAAACTCTGTGGCGGCGGTATCTTTTTCACTATTTCTGGCAAATGCAACAGTGCCAGGGCAGTGAAGCCCCCACATCTCGTTACTTTTCCTATCCATGCCAACGGCAAAACCGTCTAAAAAACCTGTTTCTGGTGCGAACATGTCGCGGCTTTCAACCACGGTAGCGTGTTTTGATATTGGTTGGGTAAACTCAGCGGTTAGCTCACTTAATAGCGCTTGTGAAAAGGCGTCTTTGTCGTGCGTGTCGTTGCTGCCTCCTTGCGCAACAAAGCCGTCAACCACTCGATAAAAGTGCTGCTGGTTATAAAAGCCAGCTTTTACCAGTGCTTGAAAACGCTCAACGTGATTAGGTGCAAGGGCAGGGCTAAGCGCAATAACGACTTCACCGTATTCAGTCACAAAGGTAACAGTATTTTCATGAGGCACCTTGTACCAATGTGGGTGACTATCATTTAACAACGTGGCATTTAATAACGTAGCATTTAACATCGTGGTTTTTAGTGAAGTTGGAGCATTGTCGGTAACCGCATTATTAGAAACGGGGCTATTACTTTGAATATCAGTTTTATACTCATTGGCTGTTGCATAAGCGCTAAAGGTAAACAGGCAAGTTGCATAGGCGAGTAAGGCCCAAATAGACCAAGAGCTTTGTTTTACGTCAATAGTGCGGTTAAGAAGGTGTCGTAGGGCGCCAATGAATTGCATGGTTTTACCTTTTATTTTTATAGTCTTTAGTATGTTCTTTATCGCTTTTCTTTTTATATCAGCAGTAGAAAGTAACAACAAATAAAAAAGCCACTCGCAAGAGTGGCCTTTCTGTAAATAGGGTATGAACTGTCAATACTTAACAGTAAAGGAGAGAGCTTAAACGTCTCTAACCCCCGTTGCGCTTTACACGTTAAATCTGAAGTGAATAACATCACCGTCTTTAACAATGTACTCTTTACCTTCTAAACGCCATTTACCAGCGTCTTTCGCGCCTTGCTCACCGTTGAATTCGATAAAGTGGTCGTAGCTTACTATTTCAGCTCGAATAAACCCTTTTTCGAAATCAGTATGAATTTTGCCTGCCGCTTGCGGTGCTGTAGACCCTTCTGGGAACGTCCATGCGCGCACTTCTTTTACGCCAGCGGTAAAGTAAGTTTGTAAAGTAAGCAATTCATAACCAGAACGAATTACGCGATTAAGACCCGGCTCTTCAAGCCCCATGTCTTGCATGAATTCTTCACGCTCGTCATCTTCAAGCTCAGCGATATCAGACTCGATCGCAGCACAAACCGCAACAACCGTCGCGTTTTCGCCTTTTGCAATTTCTCGCACTTGATCAAGATACGGATTATTCTCGAAGCCGTCTTCGTTCACATTGGCAATGTACATAGTTGGCTTAAGAGTAAGCATATTCATGTAGCTGATAGCAGCGTGCTCTTCTTTTGTCAGCTCTAATGAGCGCAACAACAAGCCTTCATCTAAATGAGGCTTAATTTTTTCAAGCACTTTCATTTCAAACTTAGCATCAGCGTCGCCACCTTTCGCGCGTTTTGCAACACGGTGAAGCGCTTTTTCTGTTGTCTCTAAGTCTGAAAGTGCCAGCTCTGTATTAATTACGTCAATGTCGTCTTGCGGGCTTACGCGGCCAGCAACGTGAACAATGTTTTCATCGTCAAAGCAGCGCACTACGTGGCCAATGGCGTCAGTTTCGCGAATGTTCGCCAAAAACTTGTTACCAAGGCCTTCACCTTTTGAGGCGCCTTCAACTAACCCTGCAATGTCAACAAATTCCATAGTTGTCGGAATAACACGCTGAGGATTTACAATTTTTGCCAACTTATCCAAGCGAAGGTCTGGAACAGGTACAACGCCAGTGTTTGGTTCAATGGTACAAAACGGGAAGTTTGCCGCCTCTATGCCTGCTTTTGTTAATGCATTAAAAAGTGTTGATTTACCTACGTTGGGTAGGCCAACAATACCGCATTTAAAACCCATGGTATGGATCCTTGTCTGGAAAAGTTATATCTGGCTTACACTCATGCTTTATGAGCATGGAGTCGATTTTGTGCTTGCTTTAGGTCGTCTTTCAGCAATATTTCGGTGCAGCGTACTGCTTCATCAACGGCGCTTTCTATCGCCGCTCTTTCTTCTGCTGAAGGCTTACCAAGTACATGGCCGGTTACGCGGCTTTTGTGCCCCGGATGACCAATGCCAATTCGCAAGCGAAGAAAATTTTTATTATTACCCATTCTTGCCACAATATCGCGCACACCGTTTTGACTAGAGCTTCCGCCAATTTTGTATTTGGCTACGCCAGGTGGAAGGTCGAGTTCGTCAAATGCCACTAAAATTTGCTCAGGTTCAATTCGATAAAAGTTTGCTAATGCAGCAACAGCTTGACCGCTTTTGTTCATAAACGTAGTGGGGTAGAGAAGTCTTATGTCTTTACCTGCTATCGTAATGCGAGCTGTTTTTCCGAAGAACTTAGATTCAGGTTTTAGCGGGGTATTGTAGGTGTCAGCAAGCTGGTTGAGAAACCATTCGCCGGCATTGTGTCGGGTATTTTCATATTCGGGGCCTGGATTACCCAGACCCACGATAAGGCGAATATCAGCCAAGAGGATTATTCCTCAGTAGCTTCTTCTTCACCGTCTTCATCTGCTTCAGCTGCTTTAGGCGCAGGCTTAACAGTTACAACAGCAAGGTCGTGTGCTTCGTCGTCTTTACCAAGCTCAACAGAAGATACACCCGCTGGAAGTGTTAGGTCAGAAAGGTGAACAGTTTGACCCATTTCAACGTTAGCAAGATCTACTTCAATGAACTCAGGAAGAGCTTTAGGCTGACACGTTACTTCAATTTCAGTTACGTGGTGCTCAGCAATACCGCCAGCTTTGATAGCAGCAGACTTGTCTTCGTTAATGAAGTGAATTGGTACGTTAGTGTGAACGTCTTGACCAGCAATTACACGTTGGAAGTCGATGTGTGTAATTTTAGGCTTGTACGGGTGACGCTGCATATCTTTTACTAGTACTTCGGTAGCTTTACCGTCTACGTTCAATGTAAGAACGTGAGAGTAGAACGCTTCAAAGTCAGCAGAATTGTTCACTTTGTTGTGATCAAGAGTAATAGATACCGGTGCTTCTTCACCACCGTAAATGATACCAGGAAGCTTGTCTTCGCGACGTAGGCGGCGGCTCGCACCTTTCCCTAGGTCTGTACGAACAGTAGCGTCTAGGTTAAAAATTGAATCAGACATTATATGTCTCCAAAATAAGTTAATGGTGTGGGCTTTTGCGACCAAAACCCACTGTTAACGTGTTATTGGCAGAGTAAACACCCTATTAAAGCTCACCATAATAGAGAGCAATGCGAGGTTTAAACACCATTAATTCACGGCCCCAATTTTTAAGGGCGGCGAATTCTACCACCACGCTGTTAAACTTACAATTACCGCGGTCGTAAAAAAGCGCCGTAGAAGGCGCTTGTTTAGCACTAGGAAACCAGTTACCAGAACTATCTTGTTAGCACAATGCGATAATGTGCTTTCCCCTCGCGCAACCGCTCAACGGCTTCATTTATCTGGTCGAACTTAAAGGTTTCTGTGACTGGCTCAATATTATGTTGCTCAGCAAAGTCCAGCATGGTTTTTATTGTGGCAGGGCTGCCAACCGGCGAGCCTGAAACACTTTTCTGTCCACCAATTAAGTTGAACGCACCAATATCAAGAGGCTCAAGTGTAGCGCCAACAAAGTGCAGCCTACCTTTTGGTGCAAGAGTCGATAAATACAGATTCCAGTCCAGCTTTACATTTACTGTTGAAATGATGAGGTCGAAACGGCCTTCTGCTTGCTTTATTTCATCTTCATCGCGACTGTTTATGGTGTCGTGAGCGCCAAGCTCGTGGGCTTCTTTTTTCTTCGACTCGCTAGAGGTAAAAGCAACCACCTTACAGCCCCAAGCGTTCAAAAATTGCAATGCCAAGTGACCTAGACCGCCAATACCCACCACGCCTACTTCAGATGTTGGCTTGATATCGAACTGAACTAGTGGATTGAAAACGGTGATGCCGCCGCAAAATAGTGGACCTGCTTTTGTGCTATCCAATTTTTCAGGCAATGGCACTACGGCGCGAGCCTGAGCACGCACTTTTTCAGCAAAGCCACCATGGCGACCGCCAATAGTCATAGAGGCTTGCTGGCATAAATTATGGTCGCCTTCTTCACACGTACGACAGCTATTGCAATAACCTGCATGCCAACCAAGACCGACGCGCTGGCCAATTTGTAGCGACGTAACATGAGCGCCTACTTTGCTGATGGTGCCGACCACTTCGTGCCCAGGCACAAATGGATACTCTGTAATTCCCCATTCATTATCTAGCATGCTTAGGTCGCTGTGGCAGATACCGCAACTCTCTACGTCAATTTCGACATCGTGTGCGTCCAGTTCGCCGGGGTCATATTCAAACTTTTCTAACTTCCCACCAGCTTCTTTTGCTGCGTATGCATTAATCATTGCGCTCTTCCTTTATCGTTGCTGTTAACTTAAATCAATTTTAATAACACGAATTCGTAAAAGAATAATTACGCGTATTTTTGCAATACGATCAATGCTGTTGGCAATGTGATTGACTTAGAAAACACTGTTAGTGGGTGTTTGTTCCATCAATAACTTTACTGGCGTCGAGTACTTTTACGCTTTGTACTTCCAACACAGTACCAAACTGAGTAATTGTCATCATTTGAGGCTTGGTTATGCCCTCAATCTCAACCACTAAGCCATTTTTTTGGTAAGTTTTATCTAAGCCATGCAGGGTAAAACGATCGCCTTTCTCTGTAATAAAAGCAAAGAATCCGCCTTCAAGCTCTTTGTAAATAATACTTCCTTTTAAGGTTACGTTATCTTTGATATTGACCTCTTTTGCTTCTGCTTGC
Organism: Alteromonas hispanica; assembly: GCF_010500915.1. Classification (GTDB taxonomy): domain Bacteria; phylum Pseudomonadota; class Gammaproteobacteria; order Enterobacterales; family Alteromonadaceae; genus Alteromonas; species Alteromonas hispanica. Next base: position 675,814 of record NZ_JAAAWP010000001.1, on the reverse strand, counting down.
GTTACTGGTTCAGCAGCCAATTCTGTTGGTGCATCTTTTCTTGCTTCCATTTTTTCAATGGTCGCTTTGTTTTCATCGTATAGTTCTTGGTTAGAAACCGTAGACTCAACGTTTTCGTCGTCCTCTGTACACGCAGAGAGGCCGAACACTGTCGCTATGGCAATAAGCATTACTTGCGCTTTAGATTTAACTATCGGGTTTTTCATTTCTACGTCCTTTGTTTTTGTTTTCTAAAAGAATACATGCACTTCTCATAGCACGTAAACTTCTTTTCAACGTATACACCATGACGATGTGACAATAAGGGTATATGCTAATTTGTCACTTAAGTACATTTAATCAAATCGCTTTGCGATAAAGCGTAGAGCAATTTCAAATTGAAATGCTTAACATTATTATTAATGAACAAAGAGGTTTATATGAAAACAATTGGCTATGCAGCGCATTCTTCAGACGCCCACATGGAACCGTATCACTTCGAGCGTAGAGCATTGCGCGATAACGACGTGGCCATTGAAATCCTCTACAGCGGAGTGTGTCATTCTGATTTGCATACCGTAAATGGAGATTGGGGTCCTCAGCCCTATCCACTAGTTCCGGGTCATGAAATTGTAGGAAAAGTGATTGATGTGGGCTCGCAAGTTAGTGATTACAGCGTTGGTGACCATGTTGCAGTAGGTTGTATGGTTGATAGCTGTCAAAGTTGTGACCAGTGCGAAAAAAGCGAAGAGCAATACTGCCGTAACGGCATGACGCCGACTTACGGCTCTCCCGATCGCATTTCTGGCGAAACCACACAAGGCGGCTACTCTAAGCACATCGTTGTTCGTCAAGAATTTGTATTGCGAGTGCCTGAAGCTCTAGATCTATCAAAGGCAGCGCCAATTTTGTGTGCCGGTATTACTACGTATTCGCCGTTGAAAACCTGGGATATTAAAGAAGGAAGTCGAGTGGGTGTAATCGGCATGGGCGGCCTTGGTCATATGGCGGTAAAATTAGCCGTAGCCATGGGGGCAGACGTTACCGTTATTTCTCGCTCTAGCTCTAAAGAGAAAGAAGCGAAAGCGAGTGGTGCAAATGATATTTTGGTTTCCACTGATAAAAAGGCAATGAAAGATTCTGCCTGTGCCTTCGACTTAATAATCGACACAGTTCCTGTAAAGCACTCGGTGGACCAATACACACCGCTGTTAGATATTGATGGTACCTTGGTCATCGTTGGTCAAATTGGGCCAATGGACGAATCGATGACAGCGCCTCTCGTTCTTGGACGTCGTCGCGTAGCGGGTTCTCTTATTGGCGGAATCAAAGAGACGCAAGAAGTATTAGATTTTTGTGCAGAGCACGGCATCCACCCGGAATGTAAAGTGATTAACGCCGACCAAGTGAATGAAGCCTTTGATCATTTAAGAGCCGGTGACGTGGCCCATCGCTTTGTTATTGATATGGCAAGCTTGTCTGTGTAACACGCCCTAGACGTTCGCAGTTATGTAACGGTGGCTTAGCTTAATAATTAGCTATGCGTTTTATTGGCTAGGCCTTCTATTGGCTGCGCTTTCTATTGAATAAGTAAGCCGCTTCATATCTTCGGGCGATTTTTGAATGAATAGCTTTTCAGGGTTGTGACGCTAAGTCGCCGCCCTGTAATTGATAGAGCGCGGTTAAAAGTCGCGAGAGTAGTGAAAAGGAGTTGAGTTGTGACGCTTGTTTTTGTGCACGGTTCTGGTTGTACCCATCACGTATGGTCTTATCAAACGTCTTTCTTTAATAACAGCATTGCTCTCGATCTTCCCGGGCATCCTAACGGAAATGCACTCACTGACATTGAAGCTATGTCGCAGTGGCTACTATCTGTGCTTGAAGAGCGCAATTTGCATAATGTGGTGCTCGTGGGTCACTCTCTAGGTAGCGCAGTTGTATTAAAAGCCGCTTTAGATACCGCCACCTCTAAAACCGAAAGTCATCGGGTGGCAACTTCCGAGAACAGCAGAATAAAGGGCCTAGTATTAATTGGCGCTGGCGCGAAATTAAAAGTTATGCCGCAGTTTTTAGATGCACTGACGAGTGTGGTAGAAAAGGGTGAGGAGTTCCCCGGCTTTTTATTGGCACCAAACCAAACACTGGCTGAGCCACTTAGAACTGAGGTGAATACGGCCATGGTGAAAAATGGCGCAGCCGTTACGCTTACCGACTTTTTAATATGCAATAGTTTCGACGTTATGGGCTCATTGCATAAGGTTTCTTTGCCTGTTCAGCTTATTGTGGGCAGTGAAGATGTAATGACCCCCGTTAAATATTCGCATTATTTAAACGAACAGCTTCCAAACGCGAGCCTAAATATCATTGATGATGGTACGCATATGGTATTTGCCGAGCAGCCAGATATCGTCAATCAATGTATAGAACGCTTTATCGCAAACCTTGATTGATATAATGCCCAGTTTTAGGCAGCAAAGAAGCTCATACAAAAAAAGCGAGCTCGTGCTCGCTTTTTTATAATGCTTTTGTGCGATACTTTTTCGAGCATCTCAAACCAGTATCTTTTACGGATATCCGATTTTAATATTCAAACATCGCTGAGATAGACTCTTCGTTACTGATACGGCGAATAGTTTCCGCAAGCATTTCAGACAACGTAAGCTGTTTTACTTTCCCCATTTTGCGCATTTCTGGGCTTAGTGGGATAGAGTCTGTCACTACAATTTCATCGATAACAGAATCGCGTAAGTTTGTTACTGCGTTTCCTGAGAAGATGGCGTGCGTGGCATAGGCGTAAACTTTTCTTGCGCCGTGTGCTTTTAGCGCTTCTGCTGCTTTTGCGAGCGTACCGCCAGTATCAATCATGTCGTCCACAATAATACAGTCGCGGTCTTTAACATCACCAATAATGTTCATTACTTGCGCTACGTTCGCTTTAGGGCGACGTTTGTCAATAATGGCTAAGTCGGTATCGTTAAGCAGTTTCGCTGTTGCACGGGCTCTTACCACACCGCCAATGTCGGGTGATACGACAACAGGATCGGCAAAGTCTCGTCTTACCATATCTGCAAGCAAAATTGGTGTACCGAACGCATTATCAACCGGTACATCAAAGAAACCTTGAATTTGCTCAGCGTGAAGGTCAATCGTAAGAACACGATCTACTCCCACGTTTGACAAGAAATCTGCCACAACTTTTGCAGTGATAGGTACTCTTGCTGAACGAACTCGACGGTCTTGACGAGCGTAACCGAAGTAAGGAATGACCGCAGTAATACGACCTGCCGATGCGCGGCGAAATGCGTCGATCATCACAATCAGTTCCATTAGGTTATCGTTGGTAGGGGCACACGTAGACTGGATAATAAAAACGTCCGAACCACGGACGTTTTCATGAATTTCTACGCTTATCTCACCGTCACTGAAACGGCCTACTTTGGCATTTCCAAGTTTGGTGTAGAGACGGTCGGCGACTTTCTGGGCAAGTTCTGGTACGGCATTACCTGCAAAGAGCTTCATATCTGGCACAAGTGATTTCCTCAGTGCGTTGATAAAAGAGATTTGGCTGGGGTAGCAGGACTCGAACCTACGCATAGCGGGATCAAAACCCGCTGCCTTACCAACTTGGCTATACCCCAATTTTTAAGTTCTGTCCGATGTGGCGTTCACGCTATTTATATTGTTCTTTTTTGTTTAATAGTGGTGAGCTATTTACACCTTTTGCAACAAAACCCTGCCACGCATTTGGCAATAATGCTAATACATGTTCTGCTGAAGCTTTGTCGGAAAAAATGGCAAATACGCATGCACCTGTGCCCGTCATTCTCGACGGTGCGTAGTGTAACAACCACTGTAATAATTTTGCAACTTCGGGATGGCAATTAGCGACTAATTGCTGACAATCATTGCGTGTTTCTTCAAATATGTAGTCTTTCCACTGAATAGGGGGTGTGTTTCTAGGTAAATCTTTGGCTTGAAATACTTCTGCTGTGCTTACGTGTACACCAGGGTTTGCAACTAAATACCACTTTTCTTGTTGCTCGGCTGGTGTGATATTTTCCCCTACGCCTCCTGCAAAAGCGGTTTTGCCCCGAACAAAAATGGGCACGTCTGCGCCAAGTGCTAAACCAAGGTCAGCCAGTTGATCTTCACTAAGCCCTGTTTTCCACAGTAAATTAAGCGCCACTAATGTTGTGGCTGCGTTCGACGAACCCCCGCCGATACCGCCTCCCATAGGTAAGCGCTTATTGAGGGATATTGTGACACCTAACGGCGAATTTGCTTCCTTTGCCAGTAGTTTGGCCGCTTTTACAATAAGGTTATCTTCATCCCTGACGCCCTCAAGTTGGCTAGCCATGGTTATTTTTCCATCATTAGTAATGTCGAAAGCCAACTCGTCGCCGTAATCTAACATCTGAAAAAGGCTTTGAAGCTGATGGTATCCATTATCTAAGCGACCAAGTATATGCAGAAATACGTTGAGCTTGGCGGGGGATGGCCACCAGTCTTTTTTTAGTGAGTTAGCGTTTGGCATAGGTTCACTCATTACAACGTTGTCCATTTATATATTTTTATTTTTAATTGAGTTTGCGGCGTCAGTGATGCGTTAGGTTGTGTGTTTGATGAGTTCTGTTCTTGTGTGAACGCCTGCTGCATCGGCAATTGAGTTAGCGTAATGCTGTGGGGTAGCCATACACTGCTGTCTACTTTGCCGTATTGGCCGTAGCGTACTGTCCAATTGCTGCAGCCATTACATCCGCTTTGTAAAGTATCAACAAGGCCTTTATCGGTTAACGTAAAAGTATCGTCTTTAAGAGGAAGTCCTTTTACCCATGAGAGCAGCGGTGCCACAGGGATGATAATGCCAGTGGTGTTGTAAATTAGCGATTCTGGTTCTGCATCGTAATAAGTTTCACCATCCACCACTAATGTAGATTGTTCACTGGTTACATTTAAGTCAACCATGCTTACGCCGAGAAAATTACTTAATCTAAAATCAAAATCGCCTGAATCGTTTTTCCAGACTAGATTTAGACTTACCGCTTCGTTTCCTTGCTTAAATGCAATTTTGCCGCGCATTTGCCAGCGCTGAATTTCGGCTACCTTTTCAAGCTGTGCGGTGAGGTTTACTGCGTGCTGTGGGCCTTTTGGTGCGGTGCTACAAGCACTTAAAAATACTCCGGTGAGAAGAATTACGGTAATGACACGCAGCATAATGTAAATAATTTCCTTGATGGGTTGGGCGAAAACATCGCACATATTATGTGAACACAGTTTCACGAATACTTTCAATCATTTTGGCTTTTTCGTACAATGCGCGTCCGACGTTGCCAGCACAGATTTGAATGACTTTACTTGCCCTTGGCATTAACCACAAGACAGCCCCCGTAGCGCTTCGCGAAAAAGTGGCTTTTACACCAGATTCTCTGGTGGCTGCGCTTGCGAGTTTGAAAAGTGTTGAGGGTGTAAACGAGTCAGTGATCGTCTCTACCTGCAATCGAACCGAACTCTATGTTAATACGCAAGATGACACCGGAGAAAAAATTCTGCGGTGGTTAAGCGACTTCCACCATCTTGATGAGCAAGAGATTGCGAAAAATAGTTATCTTCTTGCGCAGGATGACGCGGTTAAGCATATAATGCGGGTAGCCAGTGGTTTAGACTCGTTAATTCTTGGCGAGCCGCAAATATTGGGTCAGGTAAAACAGGCGTTTGGTGATGCCAAACATTCTGGCATGATAAGCAGCGAATTCGACAAACTGTTCCAGCACACTTTTTCAGTAGCAAAACGCGTTCGCAGCGAAACCGATATTGGTGTTAACGCGGTAAGCGTAGCTTACGCTGCCGTGCAGCTGGCAAAACATATTTTTGCTGAGCTACCCAAACGCTCTGTGTTGTTGGTTGGTGCTGGCGAGACTATAGAGTTAGTGGCACAGCATTTAAAAGAGCAGGGCGTTAAACGCCTTGCTGTAGCAAACCGCACGGTAGCAAGGGCAGAAGCACTTGCCGAAAAACTCGATGCAAGTGTGTACACACTGTCTCAAGTTCCAGAACACCTGCACGAATTTGATATCGTTATTAGCTCTACAGCCAGCCAGTTACCATTAATCGGTAAAGGCATGGTAGAAAAAGCACTAAAGCAGCGTAAAAATACGCCTATGTTTTTGGTCGACCTTGCCGTTCCCCGTGATATCGAGTCGGAAGTTAACGAGCTAGGCGATGCGTACTTGTACACTGTTGATGACCTACAGCACATTGTTCAAAAGAACTTAGAGAACAGAGAGCAAGCGGCGTTAGAGGCGCAAAAGTTGATTGACGAGCAGGCCAGCCATTACATGAGTTGGAAGCAATCTCAGCAATCAATAGATTTGGTCAAGCAATACAGACAGAAGGGCATGCTTCACCGCGATGATATAGTGGAAAAAGCAAAAGCCCAGCTAGAAGAAGGCAAAAGCGCAGACCTTGTTATCGAGGAAATGGCGTACAAGCTAACCAATGCGCTGTTACATCCCACCACGCTTGCGCTTCGCGAAGCGGCAAGACACGACGACCCGGCATTGAGTCGCTGGATGGGACAGGCATTAGATTTATCTGATGATCCATCAGATGAAAATAAATAAGGTAATAAAAAGAATATGAAAGAGTCGGTGGTTAGAAAACTCGAACATCTTGTTGAGCGTTTCGAAGAGGTTCAGGCTTTACTTGGCGATCCTGACGTTATCGGCAATCAGGATAAATTTCGCAATTTATCAAAAGAATTCAGTCAACTTGAAGGCGTTGTCGATGGCTTTAATGCTTATCAGCAAGCGCAAGAAAACCTTTCATCAGCACAAGAAATGATGAATGAAGACGACGCCGAAATGCGCGAGATGGCCCAAGAAGAGTATAAAGAGGCCAAATCTGAAATAGAACGTCTTGAAACAGACCTTCAGTTATTACTTCTTCCTAAAGATCCGAACGATGATAATAACTGCTTTTTGGAAGTTCGTGCTGGCGCAGGTGGCGATGAGGCGGCTATTTTTGCTGGCGACTTGTTCCGCATGTACAGCCGATATGCCGAAAATAAAGGCTGGCGTGTAGAAGTGATAAACGCCAATGAAGGCGAACACGGCGGCTATAAAGAAGTGGTCGCTAACATTAGCGGTGACGGTGTGTATGGAAACCTTAAATTTGAATCTGGCGGTCATCGCGTACAGCGTGTGCCAGAAACAGAATCTCAGGGCCGTATTCATACCTCCGCGTGTACGGTAGCCATTTTACCTGAAATTCCAGAGTCTGAAGCAATTGAGATTAACCCTGCCGACTTACGCATAGATACGTTTAGAGCCTCAGGTGCTGGTGGTCAGCACGTTAACAAAACCGACTCTGCTATTCGTATTACGCACTTGCCTACCGGCCTGGTGGTAGAGTGTCAGGACGAGCGTTCTCAGCATAAAAATCGTGCTAAAGCTATGTCTGTGCTGCAAGCGCGTTTAAATCAGATAGAAGAAGAGAAACGCGCAGCAGAAGAAGCGTCTACTCGTAAGAGTTTGGTAGGGAGCGGCGATCGTTCTGAGCGTATAAGGACTTACAATTTCCCTCAGGGGCGAGTGACCGATCATCGCATTAACCTAACGATTTACCGCTTAGATGAAGTGGTAGCAGGTGATTTAAATCAGCTAATTAACCCTATTTTGCAGGAGCATCAAGCCGACTTGCTCGCGTCTTTGTCTGACGAATAGTATGCGCATTGATGATGCCCTTGTATGGGCAGCAAAAGAGCTAGAGGGTGGTGAGTCACCCTCTGTTGACGCTAAAGTGCTGTTAGCCAATGTTATTGGCAAAGATGCCACCTACCTGTTTACTTGGCCAGATAAAACTCTCGAACCACAAGCTTTAGAGAGATTTAAACAGGCGATAGAGCGAAGACGTCTTGGTGAGCCGGTAGCCTATATAACGGGAAAACGAGACTTCTGGACGTTAACTCTTGCTACTTCGCCTCATACACTCATACCGCGTCCAGATACCGAGGTGTTGGTTGAGCAAGTGCTTAATCGATTGCCTCAAAGTAATAAAGGTAATGGCGCTCGCTTCTCCATTTGTGACTTGGGCACGGGAACGGGAGCCATTGCGTTAGCGCTAGCCACGGAACTTCCGCAAGCCTCTGTAACCGGTATTGATTTCAAGCAAGAGGCCGTTGAACTTGCCACACACAACGCGTCAGTCAACCGCATAAGCAACGCCACATTTATTCAGAGCGATTGGTTTGCTGCACTCAATAATATGCAGTTTGATGTAATCGTGTCTAACCCGCCATATATTGAAGACTCCAGCACTTACCTAAAACAAGGTGACGTTCAATTTGAGCCTAAAACAGCGCTTATATCCGGAGAAGATGGCTTGCGTGACATCAGGCATATTATTAACAAATCGCAGTCGTATCTCGCCGCCGGTGGTCTCATTGCTTTTGAGCACGGCTTTAATCAGGGAGAGTCGGTGAGAACGCTACTACTTAAAGCAGGCTTTACTGATGTTGAAACAGTCAAAGATTACGGTGGAAACGATCGAGTGACCTTGGGTTTTCTTCCAATCTAGCACCGCGTTAACCGCCATGCTGTCAGGGCACTTGCTAATATTGTGATATGCATTAGTATCTTGGTTAAAAAATAAAAAGGACATTTACCCAATGAGTGACGACTTTCTTTTTGCTGAGGATGACGACGATAGTAGCGGTGAGAATCTTGGTAGCTGGAAGATACTTATCGTCGACGACGAGCCCGAAGTTCACACAGTAACTCGTCTTGCATTGAATGACTTTATTCTTAATGGTAAATCACTCGAATTTATAAGCGCTTACAGCGGCGAAGAAGCAAAGGCTATGTTTAGAAAGCATAGCGATATCGCTGTTGTGTTACTCGATGTAGTGATGGAAACCGACGACGCTGGTCTTCAGGTTGCGAATTACATCAGAAACGAATTAGACAATCATTTTACCCGCATTATTCTGCGCACAGGTCAGCCCGGCCAGGCCCCCGAAAAAGACGTCATTATAAACTACGATATCAACGATTATAAATCTAAGACCGAGCTAACAGCGCAAAAGCTTTTTACCGTTATGATTGCTGCGTTACGTTCATATCGCGACATCATTGTAATTGAAGAAAACAGAGCCGGTTTAGAAAAGATCATTGATGCATCGGTAGATCTCTTTTCATCTCATTCGTTAGAAAAATTTATGCAGGGCATTATTCAGCAGCTTGCGTCTATATTGGGTTGTTCTAAGGATGCGGCCTACATCACTACAGCTGTGGCAACCACATCGCGTACACTTGATGTGGATAATGGCAAAATTGATGAAGACGAGCTTTATGTGTTTGCAGGTAACGGAGAGTATTCCTCGAAAGAGGGGCTACCACTTAAAAGTGCAATAACAGATGAAGAGTACGCCCTTTGCGAACAAGCGATGAAAGAAAAGCAAATTGTGTATGCCGACGACCATGTGGTTGCCTATTGCAATAGTAAGTCGCACAAAGGCGCGCTTTTGTATCTTTCTGGTTTGCCTCGCCGTTTGTGTGAAAACGATAAACACTTAGTGAAGCGATTTTCAAACAGCGTTCAACTTGCCTTCGATAACGTGTTAAAGACACTAGATTTGGAGGGCACGCAACGAGAAATTATTGAGCGCCTAGGCCACGCTCTAGAGCACGAATCTGGTGATTCAAACCACATTAAGCGAATGGCAGAAATGGCAGGTTTGATGGCACAAAAATTAGCGCTGCCTGAGCAAGAAATTGATACTTTCAAATTGGCCATATCCTTACATGACATAGGAACATCTCAGGTACCTAAATCTATATTGCACAAAAGTACGCCGTTATCCGACGATGAGATTTTTGCGATTCGTCAGCACGCGGAGTTTGGCTACCAAATATTAAAAGACTCTTCTCGACCTACTATTCAGCTAGCTGCTACCCTTGCGCGCCAGCATCATGAGCGATGGGACGGCGATGGATACCCAGAAGGCTTAAAAGGCGAGGAGATAGATCAAAAAAGTCGTATTGCGACACTGCTAGATGTTTTCGATGCCTTACTTAACGAGCGTCCTTATAAGCCAGCATGGAGCGTGGAAAAGGTTGTAAACACGCTAGAAGAGGAAAGCGGACGCCATTTTGATCCCAAACTGGTGTCTCGATTACTTAAACATTTACCCGCGTTTTTAGAGATACAAGCGCAGTACCCCAACAAAAATCAATAATAGGAACGCAAATTATGTACATGATGGCAAAACATCTTCATTTAACGGCAGTTGTGCTAAGTATTCTTTTCTTTATCTTTCGTTTTGTGTGGGCACAATTCGATGCCACAGTATTAGCAAAAAAATGGATAAAAATATTACCTCATATTATCGACACCATACTGTTGGGAAGTGCGCTTTGGCTATGCGTTATTTTGTCGCAATACCCCTTTGTTAACGCTTGGCTCACCTTTAAGTTATTCGGTGTTATTTTGTATATCGTATTTGGGTTGTTTGCACTGAAAAAAGCGAAGACGGCTGCGGGTCGCTGGGGTTTCTTCGTTGCTGCATTAGCCGTACTCATGGCAACGGCCATGGTAGCCGTGACAAAGCAACCGCTTTTCTAGAAATTAATATTGGAAGTAAAAATGTCTGTATCTAAGCAAGTGATAAGTGTTGGCAATGTAGAAGTGGCTAACCATCTACCGTTTGTTCTCTTTGGTGGCATGAACGTGTTGGAGTCGAGAGACTTGGCAATGCAAATAGCCGAGCACTATGCTGAGGTGACGCAAAAACTGAATATCCCTTACGTGTTCAAAGCGTCCTTCGATAAAGCCAATCGCTCTTCCGTGACTTCTTATCGAGGGCCTGGCATGGAAGAAGGCCTGCGTATATTTGAAGAAATAAAATCTACTTTTAACGTTCCCCTCATCACTGATGTTCACGAGCCGCATCAGGCAGCACCCGTTGCTGAGGTAGTCGATGTTATTCAACTTCCCGCATTTTTAGCCCGTCAAACTGACCTTGTTGTAGCAATGGCGAAAACGGGAAATGTGATTAACGTGAAAAAGCCGCAGTTTTTAGCGCCTCATGAGATGCGTCATATCATTGGTAAACTTAACGAGGCCGGTAACGATAAGGTTATCCTTTGTGAGCGAGGAAGCAGCTTTGGCTACAACAACCTGGTGGTTGATATGTTGGGCATGGATGCGATGAAAGCCTACGCACCGGTAATTTTCGACGCTACTCACGCGCTGCAAATGCCTGGCGGTCGTGCAACGTCTGCAGACGGTCGTCGAGTACAGGCTGCTCAATTGGCAAGAAGTGGGATGGCGTTAGGTTTAGGAGGATTGTTCATTGAAGCACATCCAAACCCTGATGAAGCGAAGTGTGATGGACCTTGCGCATTACCGCTGTCAAAACTGGAGCCTTACTTAGCGCAAATGAAAGCCTTAGATGATTTAGTGAAAGGGTTCGCAGAGCTTGATACCAGTAATACCTAGTACAGATGTACCTTTGTTATAGCTAGCAGCCAACAAGATGTCTTGTAGCAAGATTGCACTTAGTGAGATGAAACTTAGTGAGATGAAACTTAGCGAGACGGCATTTAACCGGGTGATTTGTAAATAATTGATATTCAGCGCCGTGGTTACTCGTTGTCTACAGCGAGAATAGCTTAAAAGTGAGTGCTGATGGCGTATGCCGGTGTCAGACACCGGCATGCGGATCAGGTGTGATGAGGAATTATTCGCCCGCTTTTTCTACCAGGCTCTCTTCACGTTGGGTCTTTGCTAACAAGTTTTTGTGTAGCGAGATTTGAGTCTCTTCAGTCAATATTGCCGTTGACTGTTTCTTAACAACAATGCGTGCATCGTTAGCCGGTAATACTTCAGCCATTTTTACATTCGTCATAGCGGTATTGATTAGCGACGCAAGATTGATCTTTTCTGGTTGTACGTTAGCATTTGCAGCGGCGCTTACAAACGCCATAACTGATACACTAGCAACAAGTAATTTTTTCATTTTCACACCTAATAAAAATAATTAAATAAAATGTGTTCAATTGTTAACGCGGTTAACAATTAAGCATCATAAAATACTGAAATTAAAAGTTCTTTTTTAATTTCGGGTGAATTGTAGACAGTTTGGGCGTAAAGTGAAAACGAGTAAAAGTATGGCTTGCCATTAGTAAATCTAATGTTATTGTCATGATCAGGTCACATTGGATTAAGAAAACGCTATGCATCGACGTTTACCCCCGCTAAATGCGCTAAAAGCCTTTGAGGCAGCAGCTCGACACCTTAGCTTTACTAAGGCGGCGGAAGAGCTTTTTGTGACCCAAGCAGCGGTTAGCCACCAAATAAAAGCACTTGAAGAATACTTATCAATGAAATTATTTCTCAGGCGCAATCGAACCCTGCTGCTCACCGAAGAAGGGCAGGCTTATTTTCTTGAACTAAAAGAAATTTTTAAGCACCTGCAAGATGCCACCGAGCGTTTGTTAGCAAAAGGTAGCAAAGGCGCTATAACGGTAGCCATGCCGCCAAGCTTCGCCAGTCAGTGGCTGGTACCCCGCATCAATAAGTTCAGCATTGCCCACCCAGATATTGATGTTCGTATTAAAGCAGTAGATTTTGATGAAGGATTTTTAGCTGACGATGTCGATGTAGCCATTTACTACGGCAAGGGGCGTTGGACAGGCTTGCAAGCCGATCAGCTACACAGAGAGTTTTTAACACCCTTGTGCTCGCCCATGTTATTTCAAGGGCCTAAGCCATTATCTACGTTATCTGACCTGCGCCATCATGTTCTGCTTCACGATATGAGCAGAGCCGCGTGGAAAAATTGGCTGAAACATGTCGATGTATTAGGCGTAAATGTTAATCAAGGTCCCGTATTTAGCCACTCTATGCTAGTGCTACAAGCGGCAGCTCTTGGCCAAGGGATCGCGTTAGGTAACACTATTCTGGCGCGACCAGAAATTGAAGCCGGGCGGTTAGTCATGCCCTTTGAAGAGCGGGTGGAAAGTAAAGATGCGTTCTATCTGGTGTGTGAGGAATCTCAGGCTGAATTGGGCAAAATTGCCGCTTTTAGAGAGTGGATCCTCGCGTTAGTTGAAGAAGAGCAAGACAATGTTTGATATTGAAATAAAAAGAGCAGCTTCGCCTTTTTCACGCCTGTTTTTAGCCCATGGGGCAGGAGCCGGTAAGGAGCATGAGTTTATGCAGTCGATGTCGCTGCATCTCACAAACCTTGGTATTGATGTTGTACTGTTTAACTTTGCTTATATGCAAACGATAAAAGCTACCGGTAAGCGCCGTCCGCCAGACAAAGCAGATAAATTGCTTCAGCATTTCACAGACGTAATTTGCGACGTTAACGCAAAAGAGCCTCTGCTACCTTCGTTCATTGGCGGTAAGTCAATGGGCGGGCGTATGGCAACCATGTTGTTGAGCGAAGCAACTGCATATCAGCAACATCAGTCCAATGAACCTTCCGTTGAGCAATGTGAGTATTTAGCTGGTATCTACGGCGCTATCGCTCTTGGCTATCCGTTTCACCCTCCTGGAAAACCAGAAAAAACGCGCACAGCGCATTTAGAAACACTCGCCAAGCCGCTGCTTGTTATACAGGGAGAGCGTGATACTTTCGGCACTAAAGCAGATATCAGTACATATTCACTGTCTTCATCGATAGAGGTGAAGTATTTGCCCGATGGCGATCATAGCTTTAAACCAAGGAAAGCGAGTGGATATACTCAAGAGTCTCATATTCAAACCGCGGCAGAAGCTACAGCTGAATTTATAAAAGCAGTAATGAATGAGCGAAAAAGCGTTATAGAAGAGACCGGTTTGGATAAGAAATCGCACGCTCAGAATTCATCTGGTGAGGGGTTGTAATGAAAAGCGATACAAAAAGCTATACGAAAAGCCACACGAAAAGTCACACGAAAAAAGAAACGAAGAGCCAGACTGACACCGTTAATGAGAACACCTGCGAAGATACAAAAAGTATTGCGAAAGTCTATTTAGTTATTGGAGCACTTGCGGCTGGGTTAGCCGTGGTATTAGGCGCATTTGCTGCGCATGGCCTCAAAGCTGTGCTGTCCGCACAGCAATTAGCCACATTCGAAATTGGCGTTCGGTATCAAATGTATCACGGTCTAGCACTCTTGTGTTTACCAGCCCTGTCCACAGTAATAGCGTCGAAATGGGCAAATCGTGTGGGTTTTTGTTTTACAGTTGGCTGCGTACTATTTAGTGGTAGCTTGTATGCCCTTGCCATCACAGGAATTAAATGGTTTGGACCTATCACGCCGTTAGGTGGCACATTTTTCATCGTTGGCTGGATGCTACTTACTGTTGCCTTAGTAAGGTCTAAAGCTAGTAAAAATGCGCAGGAGAACCTAGGGCAAACAGTATCGCCAGAGCAAATCGCTGATTCTGAGCAACAAAATGTAAGTCAATTTAAATGAGTCAAAAATGAGTCAAACTAGTGTAATAGCCTATTGTCGCCCAGGGTATGAGAACGATGCTGCAAACGAGCTAACCACGCGCTATGGCGAGGTAAGTATATATGGATATCCGGTCTCAAAGAAAAATAGCGGGTTCGTGTTATATCATCTCTATGATGCGCAGCAGCTCAGTAACGCCATTGCCGAGTTCGCCGTTAGGGATACTATTTTTCCTCGTCAATTAATTGCTGCTTTTGCGACCTTAGCGAATATCGAAAAAGAAGATCGCGTGGGCCAAATTCTTGAGTGTCTGAAAGATGTTGAAAAACCCTTGTCTATCTTTGGAGCCATTGATATTGAATATCCTGATACCGAAGAAGGGAAAACATTAGCCAAGTTTTGCAAAAAGTTTACTGTGCCCATGCGCCAAGCTCTTCGCAAAGCAGGTTGGCTTACTGCAAAGGAAAATACCGGCAAAGCAAAAATTCATATTTTCTTTGAGTCCTTCGAGACATGCCACATTGGCTATTCGTTACCCACTCATGCAAGCAAAGACCATCTGGGAATATGCAGACTTAAATTTCCCAGCGACTCACCAAGTCGCTCAACCTTAAAACTAGAAGATGCTCTGGTTAATATGTTGAGCTCTCAAGAGCAAACAAAAGTGCTTCGCAGCGGCGGGAGAGCGGTAGACCTGGGCGCCTGCCCTGGTGGTTGGACTTATCAGCTGGTAAAACGAGGTATGTATGTAGAGGCCATTGATAACGGATTGGTAGCCGACTCACTCATGCAAACAGGTCTTGTAGAACATCACGCCGCTGACGGCTTTACATATAAACCACAATTTGGTCGCGTCGATTTATTAGTCTGTGATATGATAGAGCAACCCGATAGGGTAGCAAAGTTAATGGGCGATTGGCTGGTAAAACACTGGGCAACGCATGCTATCTTTAACCTAAAGCTCCCTATGAAACGGCGCTTTGAAACAGTGGAAGACGCTGTAGCGCTGCTAAAGACGCGATTACACGCATTGGAAGATGCGTTTTCGGTCAAGGTGAGGCATCTCTACCACGACAGAGATGAAGTAACAGTAACAATTATTCGCACTTCAAAACATGAGGTGTAATTTTGTTATTTTAAAAAAAGTGTCAAAAATGAATAAGTTTTTGATATTTATAGAAAAGAATTAATCGGGGCTTGGTTTTGTACAGTCGATTTATCGGTTTGTGCTAAAAAAGGTGTAAATTTGGTACAGAAATCCTTATAATCCAGCCGTTTTTTTACTCTGAACCAATTGAAAGTGAACTAATGTCAGACTTATCTCATTACAGAAACATTGGTATTTTCGCCCACGTAGACGCGGGTAAAACTACCACAACAGAACGTATTTTGAAGCTAACCGGTAAAATCCATAAAACTGGTGAGGTTCACGATGGTGAATCTACTACCGACTTCATGGAACAAGAAGCTGAGCGTGGTATTACCATCCAGTCTGCAGCGGTAAGCTGTTTCTGGAAAGACCACCGTTTCAACGTTATCGATACTCCTGGACACGTTGACTTCACCGTTGAAGTTTACCGTTCACTAAAAGTACTTGATGGCGGTATCGGTGTATTCTGTGGTTCTGGTGGTGTTGAACCACAATCAGAAACTAACTGGCGTTATGCTAACGAATCAGAAGTTGCACGTATCATTTTCGTGAACAAATTAGACCGTATGGGTGCTGATTTCTATCGCGTGAAAGAGCAAGTTCGTAAAGTGCTAGGCGCTACACCTCTTGTTATGACATTACCTATCGGTATTGAAGACGAATTCGTTGGTGTTGTAGACGTACTTAACAAGCAAGCATACGTTTGGGATGACACAGGTCTTCCTGAAAACTACGAAATTAAAGAAGTTCCAGAAGACATGGTTGACTTGGTAGAAGAATACTACGAGCAACTAATCGAAACTGCTGTAGAGCAAGACGATGACCTTATGGAAGCGTACATGGAAGGTGAAGAACCTTCTGTTGAAGACATCAAGCGTTGTATCCGTAAAGGTACTCGCGACCTTGCATTCTTCCCAACATACTGTGGTTCTGCATTTAAGAACAAAGGTGTTCAGCTAGTACTAGACGCCGTTGTTGATTACTTACCTGCGCCTACAGAAGTCGATCCACAGCCTCTAATGGACGAAGAAGGTAACGAAACTGGCGAACACGCTATCGTATCTCCTGATGAAACGTTTAAAGCTCTTGCGTTTAAAATCATGGATGACCGTTTCGGTGCCCTGACATTCGTACGTATTTACTCTGGTAAACTTAAGAAGGGTGACACCATCCTTAACTCGTTTACTGGTAAAACAGAGCGTGTTGGCCGTATGGTTGAGATGCAAGCTGATGAGCGTATTGAATTAGAAAGTGCCCAAGCCGGTGACATCATCGCAATCGTGGGTATGAAGAACGTTCAAACTGGTCACACACTTTGTGATCCGAAAGACAAAGTAACGCTAGAGCCAATGGTATTTCCAACTCCAGTAATCTCAATTGCTGTACAGCCTAAAGATAAAGGCGGTAATGAGAAGATGGGTATTGCTATCGGTAAGATGGTTGCTGAAGATCCGTCGTTCCAAGTAGAAACTGACGAAGATTCTGGTGAGACTATCCTTAAAGGGATGGGTGAACTTCACCTAGACATTAAAGTGGACATTCTTAAGCGTACTTACGGTGTTGACCTTATCGTTGGTCAGCCTCAGGTTGCTTACCGTGAAACTATCACGCAACAAGTTGAAGATAGCTACACGCACAAGAAGCAATCAGGTGGTTCTGGTCAATTTGGTAAAATTGACTATCGTATCAAGCCTGGTGAGCAAGGTTCAGGCTTCACGTTCAAGTCAACAGTTGTTGGTGGTAACGTACCAAAAGAATTCTGGCCTGCAGTAGAGAAAGGCTTCAAGTCAATGATGGACGAAGGTGTTCTAGCTGGATTCCCAGTACTTGACGTTGAAGTTGAACTTTACGACGGTGGTTTCCACGCAGTAGATTCATCTGCAATCGCATTTGAAATCGCAGCGAAAGGCGCATTCCGTCAGTCTATTCCTAAAGCAGGTGCACAACTTCTTGAGCCAATCATGAAAGTTGACGTGTTTACTCCTGAAGATCACGTTGGTGACGTAATCGGTGACCTTAACCGTCGTCGTGGTATGCTAAGTGACCAAGAAGCAGGTTTAACAGGCGTTCGCATTAAAGCAGACGTACCGCTTTCAGAAATGTTTGGTTACATCGGTTCACTACGTACAATGACATCAGGTCGTGGTCAGTTCTCTATGGAATTCAGCCACTATGCACCATGTCCACAGAACGTATCTGACAAAGTAATTGAAGAAGCGAAAGCACGCAAAGCTGCTAAGTAATTAGCAACTTGCTTCCACCGCTTTAGCGGTGGTTTCAATAGTATTTAAAGCCAGTCTTCACAGACTGGCTTTTTTATTGGCGAAGAGATTTTTTCAAGGCGCGGTTATGGTGTTTCATCTTTAACGTAACCTTGGCTTTATCGTCACCAATACCTTCACGGCTGTAACTACTCTCGATAAAGAGCAACGTCATTTCACTTAGGATCTTTTGAGTATTTTCATTTAAATGCGAAGAGACCTTGTTGAGATATTCCCGAGGGCTTAAATATTGCCTTTCAACGCCGCTATGTTTTTCAATGGCTGACAAAGCGTTAAGATAAATACGGTGATACTTAGGCAGGGTAGACTGGCGCTGGATAGGAAAGAAATACACCAGCAATATAACGCCTACAATGCTCAAGGTAGCCAGAAATACTGCGGTCATTTTCTTTGTCGTGATTTGGCCTAATAAGTCTTCAAGTAAGTCTTTTTGCTTGTTTGCATCGAATCCTAAAATCCACTTACTCCATTGATAATCCATCTGCCGCATCCAGTTTTGCAGCGTAGTAAATAGTGCTCCTTCCCGCAAATCACCTAACAGTCCGTCGGTACGCTTTTCACCAAATTCAGCTAAAGCCTGCTCAATGCCATACTGCAAACGCGAAGGCGCTACCATGCTGGTGGGGTCGTAGCGCACCCAGGTATCGTCTATTAATGCTTCCACCCACGCATGCGCGTCGTATTGTCTTACTTGCAATACGTTATCGTCTAGTTGCTCACCCCCCTGATAACCTGTCACCATTCGAGCTGGCACACCGCCTGCTCGCAGTGCAAACGTCATAGCACTGGCGTAATGAGCACAAAATCCGGCTTTTTCTTCAAATATAAATCTATCGATAGGGTCTACCGGCATTGCGTTAGGCTCTAGCGTGTAGGTAAAACCCTGTTGTTTGAAGTAGTTCATTATGGCTGAAGCTAAACCCCTGGGCGTTGGGTTCGCTTGTTTAAGGCTGCTTACCCACTGGCGAGTTTCTTGGTTAGACGTTGCTGGCAATAAGCTATTCAACTGCCGCTCAAATTCGCCTACCGGGTTGGTTACCGGCGCATTGGGTAGGTAATCGAAGTAAAACGACTTTTTGCTCATAAGTGGCGTCGATGTCCGGAGCGTGTAGTCGAACTGCGCATTAACCGTAATGTTATTTTTTCCATTATTGGGCGCGGATAACTCCAGAGCAAACAGCCAGTTTTGCTTTGTGGGTTCAACAATCATTTCATAGCTTTTTGTCTCGCTTATACCGCTTTCATCGCTTTCTTCATTTTCGGCAGTATTGGCAAGAAGTAAAAGAGGAGGCGTACGCCGCATAGTTGCAAGCTGTCTTTCCGCCTGCTTGCGTTTCTGACCTATTGACCATGTTTTGCCATTAAAGTCTTCCATAACCAGGGCACGCCAGTAGCGCTGTTGAGGCTCTGGAACGGCGCTCGCTGATGGAAAAGTGGCAGTGAACGCGAGTTCTGATGATTTTGCCAGTGACGCTATGTCTCCGGGTGTTACTGTGTCTGACAGTCCCGTTTGCTGAGACTTGGACGTGGGCATTTGCCACAGCGGCGGCAGTTGGGGCATCACCAAAAACAGTAATGCAGCAATGGGAATAGACTGAATAACCAAAGTGCCTACAAATTTAGCGCTACTTTTAAGCGGAGTTACCGGGCCATGGTAATAGGCGAGGGAGAGCAATAAAAATAGCAAAACTCCAAGATACCCTAGCCATGCAATAACACTGAGCGCAGAAATAAAGCCGCAGCCAATAAGAAAGAGGCTGGTACAAAAAAGAAGGTGGAAGTCTCGTTTGCTATCTAGCAGCATCAGTTTAAGGGCAAATGCGATAGCCAGCAGATTAATCATGCTGTTAAGCAAGCCTATTGAAAAGCCAAACCATGTCAGCGCAAACAAGGATAACACTGCGAGCAAGTTAACGGTGCGAGCATTGGGCAAATGACTGCTCTTTTCAAAAGAGACAGTGCGAACAACAATGGCGCACAATCCCAGTATGATCACCCATATCATCAACTCTTCGGTTAGTGTGAGTAGCAACACACCGTACGCAATAGCCAGCATGAAGTAAGAAATAGGCTGGTGAGATGATAGCGCCGAAGGCTTTAAAAGCGCTATCACGATGACGCTGCCTCTGCTGAGAAGGCGTCATTTGGATAGGTGCGCTGTGGTAAATTCAGAAGTGACAGTGCTTTTAAGCATTGGTGAGTATGGCTGTCTCCATAATGGGGGCTAATATCGATAGAGCGATACTGCAAGCCAAACTGATTACCATTTTTACTCTGCTCAATAACATGATGGGTGAGAATACTGATAGCCCGCTCAACGTCTATTTGGTTATCTACAGAAAGATAATATTTTTCGTTAATAGGATCTGAAAACTGTTTAACTACCCAGTCACCGCTTTTAGCAACTTGCTTCCAGACCACCCGGTTGAGCGGCTCTCCTGCTTTATAGTCACTCAGGCTATGAAAGTCTGTACTGCTATGGCTAGAGGTTGTTGTATCGTTTTTACTTTGCTCCGACTCATCAAAAGGTAAGGCGACTTGTATTGCCTCATCTTGCAGTGGTTGAGGGTAAACCAATATATCTGCATCAAAGTCGAGATGTGTCCAGCATTTAAACAAACCCAGTGGAAAATCGCAGGCAAGGGTAAGTCTAGGTAGTGGATATTTACCCCTTTTGCTTCTTTTAATGGGTACTGAGAGCCGCTGTTGAGATTTTTCTTCGGCGTTAAGAATAAAAGACACTTGCTCTTTTGTGTCAAACCACCTTGCAACTAAATTACCTTTGCACGGTTTGTCTTGCTGCGCGTGATGCTTAATGACCGCAAGCTGAAATGTACCTGTTTGATGGCAATGAAAAGGGGCTATTGGCTGGGATTTTACCGCCAAGCGGGCAAAGTTTTGATGAGTGTAAAATAGCGTAAGAAGCATCACACTCAGTAAAATATAGCTCAGCAATACCATAAGATTGTTTTGATAATTCGTGCCCAATAAAAACAGACAAAGCGCCATAATAATAAACGACCAGCCAAAGCCAGTGGGTAATACAAAAATGGAATTCAAGGTAAGGCTGTGCTGTGAGGCTGGCGGAATTCGCTTATCTAACCATCTTGAAAGCATTGTTGATAAGATTGCTTTCCTACGATGAGAAAGCCGTGCTCTTATACTCGTATTTTGCTTTTGCTTGAATTCGTGCTTCGCCGCGTTAGACACCGTTATTAACCTTACTCACCTTATTAAGCCGCCAGAGGATCGATGCTTTCAAGCAGTTTTTTACTGAGCGTTTCGCCAGCAGACTCTCTCGCGTAAGTGCTGTTATCAAAACCAGTGCCTTGATGCTGTGATGATGACGTTAGTCTGTGAGCGGTAATGGCCGTAAATACCGCTTGCACATCATCTGGGGTGGCAAACGCCTTGTTGGAAATAAAGGCCCAGGCTTTTGCTCCTTGCAAAAGCGCTCTACTGGCTCGTGGCGAGAGCGGGTTGGGGTAAGCGCTGTTACTTCTACTTTCATTAACCAGCATCAAAATGTAATTGATAAGCGCATCACTGGCGTGCACGTCATCAACGCTTTTTTGAAGCGCCGTAAGACTCCCTTCATCTAATATCTGTGAAAGTGCGGTTGAGGCATTAGATTGTTTCAGCATAGCTTTTTCGGCATCCCACTCTGGGTAACCTAACGATATACGCATGAAAAACCTGTCGAGCTGAGATTCTGGCAGCGGATATGTGCCCGACTGAGAACTTGGGTTTTGAGTCGCTATAACGAAAAAAGGCGAGGGCAGAGAGTGAGTCGTGCCATCTATACTGACCTGGCGCTCTTCCATAGCTTCAAGTAAGGCACTCTGGGTTTTAGGACTTGCTCTGTTTAGCTCGTCGGCCAGCACCACTTGACTAAAAATAGGGCCGTGGCGAAAAGTAAATTGTTTATCGGTATCGGCCTCGCCAGTGTGGAAAATATTAACACCCAGCATGTCGGAAGGAAGCAAGTCTGAAGTGAACTGAATGCGCGAATATTGTAACCCGAATACTTGGGAAAGCGCATGAGATAGGGTGGTTTTCCCCATGCCTGGTAAATCCTCAATAAGCAGGTGGCCGTTTGAGAGCAAACAGGTAAGCGCCAGCTTGAGTTGGTGCTGTTTGCCAATTATTTTTTCACCTAAAGCCTGTAAAATTTCTTCAATATCTAAACGCATTGCATTATCACTTAAGGTTAATTGTTGTGGATTGCCTGCTTCATCAAACATGCTTGAATTAAAGCACATAATTGCAGCTATTATTTACTGTTACGCGCCTGCCTTCATTAAAGCGCAATAGTGCTGTTGTAGCTTCTTATTACTTTTTGGGGCGCTTTGTTGTCGTTGCATTCGCATAAATGAACCAGAATTGTTTTTTAGTTCAGTCTATTAAAAGCTGCACAACTTAATTCTAGCAATGTCGGCATGGTAGATTCTGCTGTACTTTAATACCCAAGTATATTTGCTCATTACTTGGCTGCTTACATATTAAGTGGCATTTTGTGCTGCGTAGTTATTCTGGGTTGTCTATAATGGTGCATCTAAAAAAGGAAGTAGTTATGAAAAGCATTGAAATAGATGATGATTTATATGCCTTTATCGCCAGTCAAACAAAGCATATTGGTGAGAGTGCATCGCAAATTTTAAGACGTTTACTGTTACCCGAAGACGGGGCAGCACTGCACAGTGTTAAAACGCCAGCGGCATCTTTGGTAAACAATACAGCAAACAGCTCAGCAAGCAGTTCAGCAAAGAATGCGAGTGCTTCGCAAAGCGCTGACGCGGATAAAAAGGCAGAAGTATCAACAACTCAAAAACAAGTGCCTTCTGCAACCGCCATCTCAAATACGGCTACCGAAAAAGCCACAGTAACCAGACAACGTAAATCGACTGCAGGCGCAGCTCAAGATGATGCGAGCACTAGCACGTCAGTAACCTCCTCTTCAACGAGCAGAGCGAAGCAATCTCCGGTGAAAAAGGCAGCCTCGGCAAAAGCAGCGGTAACATCTGCAGCACCAGTTAACAAGAATGCCGATAGTGAAGCAAGCAGCGCTGCACAAGCTCATGATAAAAACGATATTTTAACTCTGGTATCTAAAAGCGCATTGTCTACATTCACAAAACGAGTAGATCAATTCTTGTTCGTTTTAAGTGCAGCGCACAAACTTAATGCAGATAGCTTCGAGCGCGTAGAATCAATTAAGGGCAAAAATAGAACCTATTTCGCAACAAGCAAAGAAGCCTTGCTCGAGAATGGCAGTAGCACCAATCCCAAAGCGATACCAGACAGTTCTTATTGGGTAGTAACCAATAACAACACCGCTAAAAAAGTGAGTATGTTGGAACAGGTCTTGCGTCAGTTAGGCTATTCACCAGAAGTTATCGACAGCGTGATCTCTCGTTTCTCTTCTGAAGGCAAATAATCGACCCTATATCATAAAGGACTAAAACATGGCATTACACCCTCAAGCTGGACAGCCTGCGGCAAAAGAGCAACTTATTAACGTTGCGCAACTGGTAAGTCAGTACTATAGCTTTAAACCTGATATTCGCGAGGCAGGTCAGGGCGTATCTTTCGGTACGTCTGGCCATAGAGGTACAGCGTCAAACTGTACTTTTACCGATACCCATATCAGTGCCATATGCCAAGCGTTGGTTGAGTACAGACAGCAAGAGGGAATAACGGGGCCTTTATATATAGGGAAAGACACCCATGCACTTTCTGAACCCGCTATGGTGACTGCAATAGAAGTGCTTTGCGCCAATGGTGTCGATGTTGTTGTTCAACGAAGTGATAATGCAAGCTTGGGCTATACACCAACGCCGGTTATTTCTCGCACTATAATACGCTATAACCGAGATAACACGGAACATCAGGCTGACGGCATTGTAATTACGCCATCACACAACCCGCCTTCAGATGGTGGATTTAAATATAATCCTCCCCACGGCGGTCCAGCCGACAGCGATGTGACCAAACTCATCCAAGACAGAGCCAATGCGCTTATTGCCGATGGCAACAAAGACGTTAAAAGAATTGATATTTTAAATGCCCGCGAGCGCAAGCTTGTTCGCGAAGAAGACTTCATGGAACCCTATATTGATGACTTAGCGAAGGTTATCGATATGGAAGCGATTGCTAAAGCAAACCTAACGTTGGGTACAGACCCGCTCGGCGGGGCAGGCATAGGCTATTGGTCGCGTATAAGCGAAAAATACGGTATCAAAATTGAAGTGGTCAACGACAGTGTAGACCCCCAGTTTGGTTTTATGCGAAGAGATAAAGACGGCAAGCTACGCATGGACTGCTCTTCTGCTTACGCCATGGCTGGACTTATTGAACTAAAAGATAACTTCGATTTAGCGTGGGGCAACGATCCAGACTTCGACAGACACGGCATTGTGTGTAAAAGCGTAGGGCTGATGAACCCCAATCATTACCTTGCTGTGGCCATTAATTATTTATACACCCACCGCACCGAGTGGCCAGCTTCTCTTAAAATAGGCAAAACCTTAGTATCTAGCAGCATGATTGACCGCGTAGCGAAAAGTTTAGGCAGACCGTTGGCAGAAATGCCTGTTGGCTTTAAGTGGTTTGTAGACGGACTAGCCAATAGCCACATTGGCTTTGCGGGCGAAGAAAGTGCCGGAGGCATTTTTCTAGAGAGAAATGGTGACACTTGGGCAACTGACAAAGATGGCTTCATTCTTTGCTTACTCGCCGCTGAAATTTTAGCGGTAACGGGTAAAGATCCAGGCGAGCACTATATTGCTTTAACAGAACAATTCTCTGCTCCCGTTTATAACCGTGTCGATGTTGCCGCCACCCTAGAGCAAAAACAAAAACTATCGGCAATGGATGCCTCTGTTGTAACCAACGATATGCTGGCGGGAGAGCCCATTGTATCCATACAAACTCACGCACCCGGTAATAACGCAGCTATTGGTGGTGTGAAAGTATCGACTGAAAATGGCTGGTTCGCTGCGCGTCCTTCTGGTACCGAGCAAATATACAAAATATACGCAGAAAGCTTTAAAGGTGAAACTCACTTACAGAACTTAATTGAGGAGGCCGAAGCGTTAGTGGGTAAAATTATCGGCTAGCGATTAAAAATTAAACTGCTTTTAGCTTTAAATGTAATTTAAATGTTAAAAAACGCATGAATGCATACGAATTCATGCGTTTTTTTGTTTTGTTTACAAAATAATAACAACATAATCGTTTAAGTATTGATATATTACTGTCATATTATTGACGTAAGCTGTAATTAAATTACGTTTTAGAGGGTGCATGAGCACCGTTTAACCTAAGAGTGAGACGCAATATGAATGCAAAAGCGGCAAAGACGCAAACCTCTCAAAAAATTGACAAGTCTGAGTTTAAGGCTGCGGTCATAAACCATCTTCATTGTTCGTTGGGTACCGACGAAAACAAAGCAAACAACCACGCATGGTGGAAAGCAACGTGTGCCGCTATGCAGCAACAAGTATTAGAGGGGCTGCGTAAAACTCAAAAGTCTCACTATTTAAACGACACGCGTGCAGTACATTATTTCTCTGCTGAGTTTTTAATGGGGCGTTTGCTATCGAACAACCTGCAAAACTTTGGTCTGTTTGAAGTTGCAAGCGAAGCATTAAAAGAGCTGGGTGTAGAAATTTCAGACGTGCTGGAAGAAGAGCCGGATATGGCCCTAGGTAACGGTGGTTTAGGCCGTTTGGCAGCGTGCTTTATCGACTCACTCGCAACGATGGAAATGCCGGCAATTGGCTATGGTATTCACTACGAGCACGGTCTGTTTCGTCAGGAAATTAAGAGTGGCGCGCAAATTGAGCGTCCTGATAGCTGGCGGGATTACGGCAATCCATGGGAAATTTGTCGCCCAGAATCTACTCAAGAAATTTCACTATACGGTTACGTAGAAACTAAATACGGTGAAAACGGACGTGTAGTAAAAGAGTGGCACCCTGGTTCGATTGTTAAGGGTGTGCCATGGGATATTCCGGTTGTTGGTTACGAAGGTAAAACCGTTAACGTATTGCGTTTGTGGCAGTCTGAAGCATCAGGTTACTTTAACTGGGATGTATTCAACGCGGGTGGTTATGTAGATGCACAACGTGAAAACGTGCAAGCAGAAACTATCTCTAAAGTATTGTATCCGAATGATGAAACCGAAGCCGGTAAAGAGCTTCGTCTTATTCAACAATACTTCTTCAGCTCATGCTCACTAAAAGACATCATTCGCCGTTATAAGCGCGCGCATGGAGATGACTGGAGCCGCTTTGCTGATCAAGTTGTTATTCAGCTTAACGATACTCACCCAGCCATTTCAATCCCTGAATTAATGCGTATTCTTGTGGATCGCGCCGAACTTAATTGGGACGACGCGTGGGCAATTTGTACTAAAGTATTCGCCTACACAAACCATACTTTGCTTCCTGAAGCACTAGAAAAGTGGCCTGCACGAATGATTGAGAAAATCCTTCCGCGTCACTTAGAAATTATTTACGAAATTAACCATCGCTTTATGGCTGAAGTTGATAAGCAATGGCCTGGCGACAATGCCATGAAAGCGAAGCTGTCGATTATTGAAGAGGGCAGTGAGAAGATGGTACGCATGGGTAACCTATCGGTTATCGGTTCGTTTGCGGTTAACGGCGTGGCAGAAATGCACTCTCGCCTAGTCAAGTCTTCTCTTTTCCCAGAGTTTGATGAGCTTTATCCAGGTAAGTTAACTAACGTGACAAACGGTATTACGCCACGTCGTTGGTTGAAAGCGTGTAACCCAAAACTTTCAAAGCTTATCGACAAGAAGATTGGTGATGACTGGCCGACGGACTTAGATAAACTTCAAGGTTTAGCTAAGTTTGCCAAAAACAAAACGTTCCAAAAGCAGTTCATGAAAGTGAAGCTAGAGAACAAAGAGTTATTGGCAGAGGAAATTCGCAAGTCTTTGGATATCGAAGTTGACGTAAATGCTATTTTTGATGTGCAAATTAAACGTCTGCACGAGTACAAGCGACAGCATCTAGCGCTTCTTTATATCATGGCTCTATACCGTCGAATCTTAGAAAACCCAGATTATGACATGCATCCTCGCGTGTTTATCTTTGGTGCGAAAGCGGCTCCGGGCTACAAGCTGGCAAAAGATATCATTTATGCCATCAACAAAGTGGCTGAAAAGATAAATAACGATCCGCGTGTAAACGACAA
The DNA here is from genome assembly GCF_010500915.1 of Alteromonas hispanica. Taxonomy (GTDB): domain Bacteria; phylum Pseudomonadota; class Gammaproteobacteria; order Enterobacterales; family Alteromonadaceae; genus Alteromonas; species Alteromonas hispanica. Next base: position 648,731 of record NZ_JAAAWP010000001.1, on the reverse strand, counting down.
GCTTAAAGTGGCGTTTTTACCGAACTACCGCGTTTCGTTGGCAGAGAAGATGATTCCGGCTGCAGATGTGTCTGAGCAAATTAGTACGGCGGGTAAAGAAGCCTCTGGTACAGGTAACATGAAGCTTGCGCTTAACGGTGCGGTGACAATTGGTACATTAGACGGCGCGAACGTTGAAATTGCTGAAGAAGTAGGCGATGAAAACATCTTTATCTTTGGTTTAACTGTTGAAGAAGTGAATGAGCGTAAAGCTGCGGGTTATAACCCTGACGACTACTACTACAAAGATGCAGAGATAAAAGCGGTTCTTGACTGGTTAGAAACAGACTACTTCACACCCGGTAAGCCAGGTGCACTAGTTTCTATTAAGCAAAGCCTTCTAGATCACGGCGACCCGTACATGGTGTTGGCTGACTTTAGAGCTTATTCTGATGCACAAACTCTAGTAGACGCCGCCTATAGAGATAAAGAGCGTTGGGCTGAAATGGCCATTATCAATACGGCGAAAATGGGTAAATTTACCTCAGATCGCTCAATAAGAGATTACGTAGAGCGTGTATGGAAGCTTTCACCGTGTAAGATCGAAGGCTAATCGCAATACATCATCGAAAAAGCCCGAAAATGTTATTATTTTCGGGCTTTTTTTATATTCGTAGTCGGTAATTAGACTACACTCATAGATATCGGGTGACCGAGAGAGGGCGCAACTTCGCGCAGATATGGAATAAAGTATTCATAAGCTATACGTAAGTATAACCTCGTATGCTTATTTATACGTTAGTGGCATTGCTACAAACGTTGCGCAGTGTTTCTATAGAAGCAGTTTGTATTAGTACTTCGTTGCCATTGAGCGCAAGGAAACTTCATGAGTCGAACCCATACTTCACTGGCCACTATCCCAAATAGATTCGCATTTATAGATAGTGTATCCAAAGTCGCTTCACAGTGTTCAGAGCTGTCGTTAATGCTCGTTGATGTTGTGAGGTTTTCTGATGTAACTACTAGTTTGGGGATCACAGTAGGCGACCAGTTTCTTCTTGAGATAGCGAATAGGATCCAATCGCTGTTTGGCAAAGATGTGTCTATTGGCCGAATAAGCGGTGATGTTTTTGGGGTTGTGTTCCCAAATGTTAGTAATGAGGCGTCGCTTCGTTATTCATTCGATTACCTTGTAGAGCACTTCAAAGTACCCATGCATTACGAAGATAATGCATTTATGGCAGATTTTAATGTGGGCGTGGTGTGCAGCAACGACACACATTGGGTAAACAGTGAAGTTGATACGCCGCGTTTTGATATCACTGCATTTGTCTCTCGTGCTGAGGCCGCATTAAAACAAGCCAAAGAGAACAAATACGAAAACTACTTTTCACTCGCATTAAAAGATAAAGCTGACACGGGAAGAAGTCTTGCGTTAAAAGCAGACTTAAAGCGTGCGCTATCCCAAAACGAATTAGAACTGTATTACCAGCCAAAAGTAGACTTACAAACCTTGCAAGTTGTGGGCGCTGAGTGTCTTCTCAGATGGAACCATCCTCTTGATGGTGTGCTATTTCCCGGGCCGCTTATCGAAGCTGCTGAATCTTATAACATGATGAATGAGTTGGGTTATTGGACTCTCGAGCAAGCGTTTAGAACACTGGCGGAGTTTGAGGCATTGAAACTTCAGCTTTCTCTATCGGTGAATATATCGCCAACGCAGCTTTACGATAATCAACTTATTCCTACGTTACACATGCTCAGTAAGTCTTACGATATTCCCATGTCTCGATTAGAGCTTGAGTTAACAGAAGATATCGCGCTCTCAAACTCATTAATGGTTAAAAAGCAATTAGATGAATTACGAAGCCTAGATATTTCTATATCTGTTGACGATTTTGGCAAGGGATATTCTAACTTAGCTTATATACGTGACCTGCATCTCGATGCGCTTAAAATTGATAAAGCGTTTGTTATGGAATTAGAGGAAGCAGGCGTAAACCGAGCGATAATAGAAGCTGTTAAAATTATCGGAGAGGCTAAAGGTTGTAAGGTGGTTGCAGAAGGCGTTGAAACCGTTGAGCAGCTACATATCTTAAGAGACATTGGTATTACCGATGGGCAAGGATATTTGTTCTCAAAAGCAGTTCCGCTGAAAAAATTTGTAACCTTGGCTCAGCAGGAAGTTATTATAGGCAGCTCGCCAACGAGGAAGCAGGCATAAGGAACAAACGGAAGCTCCTTTCTGTTGAGTTTTAGTTACTTGACTCGCTAATGCTCTAACTTACTCTCTTAAACACCAACTTGAGCTCGTTCCACAAACGGAAGCGAGTGGAGTATGGTTATCACACTTCGCCTTTTCTGTGGTATAACTTGTTAAAGCAAAAACTACTATAAAGCACAGCTTGAATAGTGCTTCATTTCTTATTTTAATAATAAAAACAATTAGCTCAGTTAAATAGCTAATGTATACATTGAGGGAATTTAAATATGGACGTTGTATTCAATTACTTGTTCTCCTACCAGGCATTTTTACTCATCCTTGTGGTGGTTTTACTCAAGTCATCGGTGAAGTTTGTACCGCAAAACAGAGCCTACATTATCTCTCGTTTTGGGAAGTACAATACCACTCTTGAAGCTGGGCTTAACTTTATCGTGCCATTTATCGACACGGTTGCCGCAGACCGCTCTTTAAAAGAGCAGGCCGAAGACGTTCCTGAACAATCTGCCATTACTAAAGACAATATTACGCTGTCGGTAGACGGTGTACTTTATTTTCGCGTGGTCGATCCTTACAAAGCTACCTATGGCGTAGAAAATTATACCTTCGCAGTAAAGCAATTAGCTCAAACCACTATGCGTTCAGAGCTGGGTAAAATGGAGCTAGATAAAACTTTTGAAGAGCGAGATTTATTAAACACTAATATTGTGTCTGCACTTAACGACGCCGCAGCGCCCTGGGGTGTTCAGGTGCTACGTTACGAATTAAAAGATATCAATCCGCCAAACTCTGTTCTTGATGCCATGGAACAGCAAATGAAAGCCGAGCGTCTTAAAAGAGCACAAATCTTAGAGTCGGAAGGTGACAGGCAAGCAGCTATCAACCGCGCAGAAGGTGAGAAGCAATCTATTGTATTAGCAGCTCAAGCCGAGAAAGAAGAGCAAATTCTAAAAGCCCAAGGTGAAGCCGAAGCGATAATTCAGGTTGCTAAAGCCGATGCAGAAGCTATTGAAACAGTGGGTAGGGCCGCTGCTACTGAAGATGGTCAAAAAGCCGTGCAGTTAGACTTGGCAAAAGGTGCTATTAAAGCAAAAGAACAGATTGCTAAAGAGAGCTCAGTAATTTTACTGCCAGACGGCTCAACGGAAATAGGAAGTGTTGTTGCGCAGGCCATGTCAATTGTGAACAAGCTGGGCAAAAAAGTTGATTAATTGCGTGAAGCTTTTTGTTATGAAAAGCACTGCCATTAAAAGCCTGATTTTGCAAAAGCGTGTTATGCAAAGGCCTGCTATGCAAGGTTTTGTTACGCCAAGTACTTTCACGCCAAGTACGATTACGCAAACTATTGTTTGGAAATAGAGTTATGGAAAATATAGAAAGCTACCTCCTTGCATTAGGCTTGGTATTAATGATTTTAGAATCGCTACTAGGGTTCTCAGTTATTTTGCTTTTCACACTAGGGCTATCTTTAATAGTCACCTCTGCATTAGTGTATATGGGCGTTTTTGAGCCCAGTGTACTAAATCTTTTTATTGCGGTATCTGTGCTAGATTCCATTCTTATGGTGGCACTGTGGAAACCTATGAAATATCTTCAACGAGATAGGGCGCCTCGCAAAGTAAAAAGCGACTTGGTAGGTAATGTAGTAGAGCTTTCTCAAGACGTGGGGCCTGCTCAATCATCATCGTTGCACTATTCTGGAGTAACATGGAAAGTAAAAAGCGATGAGCAGTTAGCGGCCGGCACCAGTGTTTTCATTCAAGATGTTGAGGTAGGTATACTCATCGTAAGCGCTAAAAAGTAGTAGAAGCCAAAATGAGTAAAACCACAATGAGTAAATGTAACTGAGCACGCTCATAAAAATAGATTGTGAGTAAAAAGAATGCTTTCGCCAGCCTTTTAGGTGAAGTGCTCTTTACGCTTTCTATGTTGTTAATACTCAGATTTTGCGCGCGAAAACGTGCTTTTAATCAAGGGTGTCGTTAGACTATTAGCATTCTTGATTACGTAGGTTAACTATGCAGCAACTTATCGATGGCGGAAACTTTCTCGCCTTATCCCGACAATCGCCTTCTCTATTTTCAGCACCAATGACCTTCGAATTGGCCAATGGCACAAGCGTGATTATTACTGCGCCGGGCATCATTCAATTTCATCCCGTAGGCAACACTACGAGCAAGAAGAAAGTAGTATTATCTTGCGGTGTTCATGGTAATGAGACAGCACCTATAGAAATATGTGATGAGCTGGTGCAGCGTATTTTATCTGGTCAACTTTCCCTGTCGCACAATGTGCTTTTTCTGTTTGGTAACTTACCTGCAATGGATATTGCAGAGCGCTTTGTTCAAGAGAATATGAACCGCTTATTTAGCGGAGCGCACTCAGAAGGAGAGGGACTGATAAACGATGAACGTAAGCGTGCGAAAGCCCTTGAAGATGCAGTAGCTGATTTTTTCACGAGGCAGAACGAGCAAAACGGTGAGCGTTTGCATTACGATTTACATACTGCAATTCGTGAGTCTAAAAATGAGAAGTTTGCGGTGTATCCGTATCTTCACGATAGAAAACACAGCAAAAGTCAGCTTGCATTTCTTGCTGCGTGCGGCGTAAAAACTATTCTTCTTTCAGAAAACCCGACAACTACATTTAGTTACTTCTCTTCTTTCTACCACAATGCTCATGCGTTTACGGTAGAGCTTGGCAAGGTAAAGCCTTTTGGACAAAACGACATGAGTCGCTTTAAGGAAGCTAAAGACGCTTTGGTTTCTCTTATAACCAGCAATGATTATTCGCCCCAAGTGGACATGGATGAGCTTGATATATTTCGGGTTAACCAAGTGATAAACAGACAACAAGAAGAGTTTACACTGCATTTCGACGACGATACGCCAAACTTTACGGGTTATCCAAAAGGAACCGTTCTCGCCTCGGAGCCGGGCACAGACTATACAGCCCAAGTAGACGGGGAAGCTATTGTATTTCCTAATGCAAAAGTGGCTATTGGCCAACGAGCACTGCTTACGGTAGTGCCTACAAAACTGGACGATCTTGATGTTTGAATTAGACAGTCGGTTACAGAATGATACATTTTTTGTCTGCGATTTAACGCTCAGTCGTGTACTTTTAATGAATGACAGTCAATTCCCATGGCTTATTTTAGTGCCGATGAGAGATGACGTGGCTGAAATAATTGATTTAACCGAGCAAGAGCAACAAATGCTGCTGAGTGAGTCTGCCAAAGTATCTAAAGTAATGCAGAAGTTATTTTCACCTTATAAGCTTAATGTGGCAGCGCTTGGCAATGTGGTTAGGCAACTGCACGTGCATCATGTTGCCCGTTTTGAAAGTGACGTGGCGTGGCCTAAACCCGTATGGGGGAATCAGAGCTCTGTGGCCTATGAAGAAAGCGATGCTGCAGAGATAATTTCAGAATTAAAATTGAAACTAACATCCTGAATAAAACCTAAATTAAATGGAGTTACCTATGATTATATCTACAACCCCTACACTTGAAGGTCAGAAAATTGATGCATATTGCGGCATCGTGGTTGGCGAAGCGGTAATGGGGGCCAATGTATTTAAAGACTTATTTGCTTCTATCAGAGACATCGTGGGCGGACGTTCTGGTTCATACGAAGAAGAACTTACTACGGCTAGAAAGTTGGCGTTTAGTGAAATTGAGCACGAAGCAAGGGCAATGGGTGCCAATGCAGTGGTGGGTATCGACCTTGATTACCAAGTTATTGGCGATAAAGGCAGTATGCTTATGGTGAGCATTAGCGGCACCGCAGTGAAAACTTCGCCTCTTTAAAGCCTGATATTGGAAAGCTTTATACTGGAAAGCCTGTCACCACAAAGCCTTTTACCGGAACGTAAGTTGTTAAACGCCTGCATTGATAAAAGCAGCCAGCGCTATGCCTGTTTTTAACGAAGTCTTGTTTTATTCTATGGCGTAGTTGTGACATTGCTAAAACGCGCGACATATCGAATGTTGCGCTTTTTTGTTTTTAAAAACGATAGATTTACCACTCGTCATCATCTTCATCGTCAAACCCATTTGACGTTTTTTTACTCGCCTTGTCGTCATCCTGCTTTTTATTGCTATCAAAGGGCTTTGATGGCGTAGGGAACTTAAATTTTGCGCTGTACTTCAACAGAGTAATGTTGCCAACAATGACACCTAGCACGAGTACAATAATCAAGACTATCCATGTTGTGTCCATTGAGTGTTCTCCGTTTATAAAGATATGACAGCGAAATATTATGCTCAACTCACAGGGTATTAGAGGCGGCTAGCTTTCGCCCTTATTAAGCACGTATTGTTCGTACAACGAGGGCAGTTGGCCTAAAATAATGTCCTTGCCAAGAATCTCACTTTGCGTAAGGGCATCGGCTAATGCATTTTCACTTCTAGCCAACTCAAAGTTTGACGCCACACTTTTATAACTAATATGCCAGGGTTCTCGCGCCACGCCACCAACATTTTTCTCGAAAGGGCGGTAAAAGCCAAATTCATTCATATTATCCTCAAGCCAGCACGCTAACGCATAGCAAGGGCCTTCGGATAAATATTCTTGCTCTACCAACTCAAAGCTACCGCTCCATTGATAAACAGAGGTTCTGTCGTAGACATCAAGATCGGTACCCCAATGATGTCGGCTGGCTCCAGGTAATGCAGACCATGTCAGAATAGCCTGTAATTTTTGGGTGTCAGACAATTCGCTAATAATAAGCTCGTTACCTTGGGCATCTCGTAACACAGCTTCCCCCCGCCATTTTCTATTAAAAATAGCCAGTTGACGGTCGAAGCTTCTATAGCTGCTTACTATTTGTAAATCGATACCGTCACAATGCGCTTTTTGCTGCATCGCCTTAACAGCATCATTCACATCAGGGTGAAGAAAGTGACCATGGCCAGCGTCTACTAAGTAGTCGTTTTGCTGGCCTAGCCACTGTTGCTTTAAAATACTTGATGGCATTAGTTAGCCAGCAGGCGTTCTAAAATACCGAAGTACATGTCGGCGAGTTGTTCTAAATCTGACATTTTTACGCATTCATCTATTTTGTGAATGGTAGCGTTAACCGGGCCTAGCTCTATAACTTGCGCTCCAGTGGGGGCGATAAAGCGACCGTCGGATGTACCGCCGGCAGTTGAAAGCACCGTTGGCGTGCCTTTTACCGCTTCAATAGCGCCTTGAGTGGCTTCAAGTAAAGCGCCAGAGTCGGTAAGGAATGGTTGTCCGTTGAATGTCCACTTAATATCGTAATCCAGCTCGTGTTTGTCCAAGATGGCTTTGGTGCGCTCTATGAGAATGTCGTTGGTAACTTCTGTTGAAAAGCGGAAGTTAAAACACACGTGCATTTCACCGGGAATAACATTACCTGCGCCTGTACCAGCATGGATATTAGATATCTGAAAGCTGGTGGGCGGGAAGAAATCGTTGCCATTGTCCCAGTGTGAAGAAGCTAGTTCATCGAGTGCAGCTGCGGCCATATGAACAGGGTTTTTGGCTAGGTGAGGATAAGCAACATGCCCCTGTATACCTTTAACAATTAGGTCGCCGGTTAGCGAGCCTCGACGTCCGTTTTTCACAATGTCGCCAACGTGGTCAGTAGAAGATGGCTCGCCAACTAAACACCAGTCAATTTTTTCATTGCGCGCTTCAAGGGTATCAATAACGCGGGTAGTGCCATTGATAAATGGCCCTTCCTCATCGCTGGTGATCAAAAATGCGATGCTGCCTTTGTGATCGGGGTACTTATTCACAAACTCTCTGGTAGCGACCAGCATAGCTGCTAAGCTGCCCTTCATGTCTGCGGCTCCACGACCATGCAGATAACCGTCTATTTCTGTGGCGACAAAAGGAGATGTCTTCCAAGCACTTTCAGGTCCACTTGGGACAACATCAGTATGGCCTGCAAAACAGAACAGTGGGCCTTCGGTATTGCGTCGCGACCATAAATTTGTGGTGTCATCGAACACCATGGTCTCATTGTTGAAACCTAAAGCGTCGAGAAATGTTTTCATCGCATCCTGACAACCGGCGTCTTCTGGTGTAACCGAACGGCGGTTGATCAGATTTTTAGCAATGTCGATGACTGAATCGTTTAACAAAATATTTCCTCGTATTGAGCAGGTTTAAAACCAATATGGAATTGATTGTTGTGAACCATAATTGGGCGCTTAATCATGGCCGGGTGAAGTTCAAGCAGGGCCAGAGCTTTTTCTCTATCGATGGTCGCTTTTTCTGCTTCATCAAGCTGCCTGTAGGTGGTGCCGCGTTTGTTCAGCATTACTTCCCAGCCAAGATGTGCTTCGGCGCGTTGTAAAAACTCTGAGTCTACGCCGTCTTTTCGATAGTCGTGAAACGTGAATTCAATATCCCGTTCGGTTAACCATTTTTTTGCTTTTTTAATTGTATCGCAGTTTGGAATACCGTAAATAACAGTGCTCATATATATCTATTCCGTACTTATAAAACCGTTTATTTGTGTCGTGTGCGTATTTAAACCATGCCGCTGAGCTACACCGCTAAGTCATGCCGCTAAGCCATGCCGCTAAGCCATGTCAATAAGCTATGCCAATAACCCATAAAAATTAGCAAACAAGCATGGGGCTACACGAATAGCGTGAGTAATGGATCTTCCACAGCGTCTACATGTTTTCTCTCTGTGGCCATTACGCCAAGTAATGCATGGGCGTTTAATATGGTCATTATACAAATATTTTCGACGCCTTGCTGCTTTAGCCAGCTAGAATTAACGGTAAATAATAGAGAACCCGCTTTAAATGTATCACCTGTCTTTATTGCGCAAGAAAATTGAGCGCCATGCAATTGATGGGTATCGCTACCGTATTTGATCAAACACTTTAGTCCTGCACTCGACTTAATTTCAACAGCGTAATCAAGTGGGATAACGCGAGTGCAGATACCGCTAAAAGGGGCTTTCACACTTGACGATGGTGATGTGATTGCCGCTCCAGGTCCAAAATACCCCTTTGCATATAGGCTATCACTGGCAGCACTTAACGGTTTTACCTGTCCGCTCATAGGCGCTAACACATCAAACGACTTTCTGTATGAGTCAGGTGCACTAAAAAGTAACTGGCCTTTTTTCACTGTTACGGAGTCTCGTTGACGGTATAACCAGCTTTCTTAAGCGCTTTTACAGCATCACTAAGTTTGTTGTCCTTTACCAAAAAGAAGTCGGTGTCGAACGTGGACACAACAAAAATAGAGACTTTTACCGCGGCTAAAACCTGTCCAAGTTCAGCCATAATACCCACCATAGAGAGGTGAAGGGGGCCTAGCAACTCTAATGCTCTCCAATTTTCGTCGCGGTCGATAGAATCGACTTCCACAGACTCTGGCACCACAATAGAGAGCTCGTCTTCGGTTTTTCCAAGAAAAAATAGAGGGCTACTAAGCACTGACGAAGGAATGCTTGAGTCTGGATCTAGACTGTGAATAGTGAATAATTCGTCGTGTACAAAGAGTGTTTGTTTAGGCATGGATTATCTAAAAATATGAATACTTCAACATATCCACATTAAACCATTAACTGTGATTAAGTGTCACGTGTTATCCACTTTATCTGTGGATAAGTTTGTTGAGTAGTTTGGGGTGTTCCCTTAATTTGTTGATATTAAACAAAAAAATAAACTGTACAAAAAAAGCTCAGTGGATAACATTAACGGTTTAACAAGCATTTTCCACAGGCTATGTCTACAACTTAAATAAAAAATGTTTATATTTTTTGCAATTTCTTTGCTTGACATTATGTCTAATCTTTAGCGAAAAGCGCGTTAGCAGATAAGATCTAAGTGCCGTTAATATGCACCGTTGTTTAACTTTTCCAACTCGGCCTTATACCTTTTGTTCAGATCACTTCATAACAGCCACATTTGATGAATGAGGGCAACTTTTTACACAACAAGATAAGTCGCTTTTAGTGACATAAGCTAAACTGAATAAATATCTCTGCATATTTGCTGTGCCGCTACATATGCAAAGATTAGCAAAGATAAACAAAAATGCGTAAATCCAAAATTTTATTAAGGAAGAGTTATGGCTGATTGGTGTGATATTACAACTGACTGTGCAGAGGAGTTAGTGCATTTCTATGAGGCGGTAATGGGATGGCAGAAACAGGCGATAGACATGGGCGGATACAGCGACTACGTAATGATGAAGCCCGACGGCACGCCAATTGGAGGCATTTGCCATAAAAGAGGGGTAAATAGCGAACTACCAGGTGGTTGGATTAATTATTTCACCGTTGATAGTGTAGAAAAATCACTGGCCGCATTAAAAGAGACAGGCGGAACCCAAGTGGGGGACGTGAAACATCACGGTAGTGACCTTTTTTGCGTCGCCCTAGACCCTTCCGGCGCCCCCTTTGCGCTATATGAAAAGGGGAGTGAAAATGGCGATGAATGAGACAATAAAAAACGGCGAATGAAACTTCATTCGCCGTAAATTAAAGCCCTTGCCGCAAGGGCTAGCGCTTTTATCGAGTAGCTTGTTGCTCGCTACTTTTTATTAATAGCGCCGCGGCTAACTTGGTCACGCTCAATAGACTCAAACAGCGCTTTGAAATTTCCTTCGCCGAAGCCATCATCTTCTTTGCGCTGAATAAACTCAAAGAAAACCGGGCCAAATACCGTCTCAGAAAATATTTGAAGCAGCAGTCGAGGCTCGCCATCTTTTGTTGTGCCGTCGAGTAATATTCCGCGCTTTTGAAGTTCTTCAACATTTTCGCCATGACCTGGAAGGCGCTCTTCTAGCATTTCATAGTAAGTATTAGGCGGAGGCGTCATAAACTTCATACCTCTGGCTTTCAACTTATCTAAGCAAGCGACTAAATCATCGCAGGCAAACGCAATATGTTGAATGCCTTCGCCGTTATATTTCATCAAAAATTCTTCAATTTGACCGCCACCGCCAACAGCTTCTTCATTTAGCGGAATACGGATTTTGCCATCTGGAGCTGTCATCGCCTTAGACAGCAGTCCTGTGTATTCCCCTTTAATATCGAAATAGCGAATTTCTCTGAAGTTAAAGAGCTTCTCGTAAAAGTTTGCCCAAAAGTCCATGCGACCACGGTAAACGTTGTGCGTAAGATGATCTAGAGTATGGAAACCACATCCAACTGGATGACGATCTACGCCTTCAATCCAGTTAAAGTCGATGTCGTAAATAGTATTTTCGCCTTTATAACGGTCGATGAGGTATAGCATGGCACCGCCGATACCTTTTATTGCAGGCAGTTTTAGTTCCATCGGACCGGTGTAAGTGTCCATGGGCTGTGCCCCACGCTCTAACACTTCTTTATAAGCTACTTGTGAGTCTTTTACTCTAAACGCCATGCCGCAAGCAGAAGGGCCGTGCTCTTCAGCATAGTAGGCAGCATGACAGTCTTTCTCGTAATTACTTAAAAGGTTAATGTCGCCTTGACGCCACAATTCAACGTCTTTTGATTTATGGCGAGCCACAAGCGTAAAACCCATCGCTTCAAACATGGGTTCTAAGATACCTTTCTCTGGTGCGGTGAATTCTAAAAATTCGAAGCCGTCTAAACCAATGGGATTTTCAAATAGATCTGCCATAGGAAGTTTTCCTTCGTGGATATGTTTTTGTAATTGTGAGTCGATTGTAAGCGCGACGTTAAAACACAAGCAATAGACGCTACCAACACCTACTTTTGCTATGGAAAGCAAAGCTGTAACGATAAGTTTTCACTCTAAAATTCGCAGCGGTTTAATGAGGTAATAAAAGCCCTAAAGCACTAATGTTTAGCGCTTTTATTAAAAATTGATGGTGGTATAGAGTGTCCATAATTTGATACAGCCTTATGTACTCTCGTTAATTCACCATGACTTAATAACGCAACCTGTTTAAAGGTTACCATCGAAATATTTCTTCAGGCCGCTCCAGCAGTTGATATAGTCTTTTTGCCTTTGCGGGCTTTGCATGGCATACGCCGTTGGTGCAATGGCGTAACGGGATTCAAACATAAATGCCAATGTATCTTTATATTGCTGTGGAGCTAAATCTGCGTTCGATGCTTTTTCAAACACTTCGGCCTCAGGGCCGTGAGGCGTCATGCAATTATGCAGGCTCATTCCGCCTGGCACGAACCCGTGCTCTTTTGCGTCGTACGTACCTTCGATTAACCCCATAAATTCACTCATCACATTTCTGTGATAGTAAGGAGGGCGAAATGTATTTTCTGCCACCATCCAGCGCGGAGGAAATATTACAAAGTCTACGTTTGCAGTGCCGTCTAATTCAGAGGGCGAGGTGAGCACAGTAAAAATAGAGGGGTCGGGATGATCGAAGCTCACAGTGTTCATCACATTAAAGTTAGCAAGATCGTATTTATAAGGGGCAGAGTTGCCTACCCATGCCACTACATCAAAAGGAGAGTGGTCCATTTCCGCTGCGTACAAATTGCCGCAGAATTTATTGATAACGGTATGGGCCATATCGTTATCTTCAAACCAGGCCACAGGGTAAAGAAAATCGCGCTGATTTGAATAGCCGTTGGCTCCTACCGGGCCGCGTTCCGGCAAAACAAACGGATGGCCATAATTTTCACAAATGTAGCCGCGAATTGGCTCGTCTTTACTCACATCTACAGAAAAGCGCACGCCACGAGGAATAACCATAATTTCACCGGGCACTACAGAGAGTAAACCAAATTCGGTTTTCACGTTAAGCTTACCTTCTTGAGGTACAAACAACATTTCTCCATCGGAAGAGTAAAACACTTTATTGCCCATAGACGCATTGGCAGCGTAGCAGTGAATGCCCATACCAATTTGCGTTTTCGCATCGCCATTTGTGCCAATAGTGACTAGGCCATCAACAAAATCGGTGCTTTTCTCTGGCAGTGGAATAGGATTCCACCTTAGAACATTAGGAGGGCAGGGAATGTCGCTATCCGGAGCAGTTTTTATTAGAGCGTGGGCATAAGGTGCAAAGTCGCCCATAGCAATAGACGGCCTAATACGATAAGTCCAGGTGCGTCTGTTGGCGTGACGAGGGGCCGTAAATGCCGTACTGCTAAACTGCTCTGCATACAGCTTATAATTTACTTTCTGGGGGCTAAACTGGCCTTTAGGAAGCGCATTTTCAAGCGCCTCGGTTTCGTGCTCATTATTGAAACCCGTCATGTATTTTAAGTTTTTCATTGCTCCCCCAATTTGCTTTTTTGGTCGCGGTATTATCAACCGTTCTTCTGCGCTGCATTTCTACATTGTGATTTTAAATAGTGATTTTACATCGTGGTCTTTTATAGGAGTTGAAACCTTCTGTTCATCTCGCTACTTCTAAAAATATTAGTGAGACACCCACGCTATTTAACTAGTTACAAATGAAACTAATTCGTTTAGGCTAGTGCTTAATGTTATGTAAATCAATTGTGAACAGTAAAACATGTTGGGAGTTAGTCGAGAAACGTGCTGATTAGTTTACATCCGGAGTAATTATTCAGTGTTTGCCGGCAACTGCACCTTTGAATGGGTTGGTTAAAACAACTGAGGTTGATAAACACTATTTGAGAGCATGTTGATTTGTGTAAAGCGGCGATAGTCAGCAGATAGATTTCTAACCGCTCGAAGAAGAGCTTTATATAGCACTAACACAATCGGTTGAAAAAGAGGTTTAAAATGAAGCTTAACGACATGTTGGCCTACAAGGTAGCCATGCTTTCTAATGATCTCAGTCAGTCATTAGCCTCTATTTATCGACCATTTGGACTGAGCATGCCCGAATGGCGTGTGGTGGCCACTCTAGGAAACAATGACGCTATGTTATCTAAAAATATAGCTGTTGCCACACGCCTCGATAAAGTACAAATAAGTAGGGCACTTCAGCAATTAGAAAATAAACAACTGGTTACTAGGATGGCTAGCGAACGAGATAAGCGTGCCGTTAATGTTGCGCTTTCTGAAAAGGGAAAAAACATCTTCAATGAAATTACTCCGTTAGTTTCTCAATGGCAGGCTGAAAAAATTAAAAATATAACTGCTGATGAGTACAACACATTTTTAAAAGTGATGAATAGTTTAAGTGACGAATAATAGAGGCATGAGCTGAGTTCAGAATAGGTAATGGCAGCATTCGACTACGAGAAAATCATTACTTTTAAGTTGTTAGCTGGTAATTTACGACATAAGTGCAAAAATGCACGATTTTATGAATAAAAACTAACAGAACAATCTAGATTTAAAACAGGAAAGCGCGTGGCACCATTAGAAGTATATGCAGGAGATAAAGCAAGAGAAACTATCTTAAAGAACGGTTTTACCCCTGAGTTATTTAGCTACTTTCTGGGGGCATCCGGAGGGCCTAAGTGGTTTTCACTTGCCGGGCTAGATAGAGTTCTATTTCCAGAATGGTTTGCCAGCGTAAAGCACCAAATTCACGTAATTGGTTCATCAGCAGGGGCTTTTCGTGCCATTTGTGCGGTGCAAAATGATCCGCTTGCAGCAATAAACAGACTTGCAGAGTCTTATTCAACAACAACGTACAGCAGTAACAAACCCACAGCTCGAGAAATAACATCAAAAGCAGAAGACTTGTTAAAACACATGGTTGATGAAAAGGGAAAGCAAGAGGTTTTGGCAAACGAGCGGTTTAAAGCGCATTTAATTGTTGCTAAATGCTTAGGCGCAACGCGTTTTGAGGGTAAATTTCAGCAGCTCTCTGGCTTGGCCATGAGTGCGGCTGCTAATACCGTAAGCCGTAAAAATTTAACTAAGTTGTATGAGCGATATGTGTTTTCATCGCCAAATAGCCAATTAACTATTACCGATCCCTACGGAATGCCCTCTCATTTTCATTCGCTAACGCAAGGCAATATTCATAGTGCATTATTGGCGTCAGGTTCAATTCCGATAGTGATTGAAGGGGTTACTCAAATAGAAGGCGCGCCACCAGGAATGTATAGGGACGGCGGCATAATAGACTATCACTTTGATGTGTCGTTTGGCCCCGATGAAGGCTTGGTTTTGTATCCTCACTTTTACAACAAACCTATTCCTGGATGGTTTGATAAAGGCTTAAAGCGCCGCGTTCCCCATCGTTCAAGCTACGATAATGTAGTTATGTTGGTGCCTTCGCCATCATTTGTCGCCAAACTACCTTACGGCAAGATACCTGATAGAAAAGATTTTGAAGTGCTCGATGCACCCACGCGTATAAAGTATTGGCAAACCGTATTAAGCGAAACCGACAGGCTAGGTGAATACTTCATGGAAGCGGTGAACGACGGAAGATTGGTAGATAGCATAAAACCGCTCCCTTTTAACTTGCGTGACTAACAGTGCTTCCAACACTCGGTGGGCTGTGAGTATTTTAACTGACAGCCTATGCTGCTTGTAAAATAAGCACTTAATTCAGTTTTATTAAGTTTTTCTTGCAGCTTTCATTCTGCCTCAGTATTATACGCGCCGTTGAGCAGACAAATGCCCGTTTGTTGTTTTTACGCCTCAACTCAAAATGCGTCTATAGCTCAGTTGGTTAGAGCGCTACCTTGACATGGTAGAGGTCCCCTGTTCGAATCAGGGTAGACGCACCATCTAGTTTTTCCCCTAAGAATTTTTCTACCGTCATTTCAAAAATATTTAAGATTCCTAACTCATTGACAGCATTGAAATAATCGGTTTTAAGCCGTTTTTTCAGGATTTCTATTTCTTTTCGTTTTTTCCTTTAAAAACGTATGAATACTGTCGTAATGGTCACGAGTGGTCACAATTCGTGACCACTCGTGACCAAATCTAGATTTAACTCCGTTGTTATTTGCCGTTAAAAACCATGGCGTTTTTCTCTTATGGCATTTTGTATTTAACAAAGTCACTCAAGAACATTTCACAATTCTGCTTCGCACAACCGCGCATTAAATTGTGCAATGCTGTTTTTTCGTGAGGTTTTAGGAAAGCGGTATCGCGAAATAATGTGCTGTTTGTAGATATGCTGTATCCATTTATCGAGCAATTAACACTGAATAACGTCACGCCATCAATTGATGCAAATGCAATATATTCATTACCTCCAGTATTTCTGAAGAATAAATGTAGGCGCACTTGATTATCTAAAAGTATGAAGTGGCCATCAGAAGAGAATAAGTCGTCTTTTAACAGTAAATTTGGATGAGCGCACAGAAGTGAAAGGGATTCGGCAGAAATAGACATTTCCGATTCAAAGGCGTATTTCTTCACTCTTACAAGCTTTAAGCCGCCGCTTTTTAATGTTGAGCGATGCATGCCTTTTTTGGCAGTAGCTTCTTTTAAGCTGGTAAATGTGCGTCCTTCTGAATCTGTGACAATTAAAGCATTGCTATGGCGGGTAGGGGAGTGACCCGGCAGATTAAGCCATTCTCTAATACGTCTGCGCCTTTGAGATAACCGTTTTCCCACGCTACTCGCTTTTATTCCCTCTTGAGCCGCAAATTGTTCGATACGGTTTTGATAGTTCATCGTTGGCAGTTTTCGCTCAACAATTTCAAGTGCTTCATAGTCCGTTATTTTGGCAGCCATTAACGTAAGACGGACCTTTTCGCATTCGTGAAAAGGTGGCGCTAAAGATAAACAAAAGACGTTCGAAATATCAGCGACGAATCAACACCAGCAGTTTCATACCTGAAGCCCATGGCATCTGTACTGAGCGGTCATTTTTTACTAGTAGAGTAACCAAATACCATTTCATTAGAGATGGCTGACGTTCCCCCCGAAACTGACTGCCAGTTTTAAGAATAGCGTTCGTTGAAAGGAGAATGGAGTGAGTCAACGATAGATAAGATGTCATTTAATAAAAATCCGCATTTTAGTTTGCAACGGGAATTTTAATTTAGCTTCAGACATTTGTAGTGTTGCCGATATTGGAAATACTACGGCGTTGAAATGACCCTGAAATATAAGTGATGGAAATTCGTTGAGGGAATGAAAGGTGTCTCTTTTTATCAATACAAACATTGTGGCGATGGGTGCCAGAAGAGCTTTAGCAAATACAAACCACGCCCTATCTCAGTCTTTTGAGCAGTTATCGTCGGGCTTAAAAATTAATCGTGCAAGTGATGATTCGGCTGGACTACAAATTTCTTCTAGGATGACTTCGCAGATAAAAGGCTTGAGTCAAGCTGTGAGAAACGCAAATGATGGTATTTCATTAATTCAGACAGCTGATGGTGCGCTATCAGAGGTAGCTACTAATCTCCAGCGAGTCAGGCAGCTTTCAATACAAGCACAGAACGGTATCAATACTTCTTCAGATATCCAAGCGCTTCAGAAAGAAGCTGATGCTTCGCTCGCAGAGATTAATCGAATTTCAAATACTACTCAGTTCGCTGGGCAAGATATCCTACGAGGAGATTTTAGTGCAAGGTTTTTAGTCGGCTCGAACGCGGGGCAAAATATAACTGTTAGGTTCAATCAATTATCTGGGCTTGGATTCGATTTAGCTGGACTCAATATAGCAGGAATTGATGTTGTTGCGGGAACGACAACATTTGGCGCTCCTGTGGTATCAAATAGTGGTGAGCCAAATGCGCTTACAAACAGCATTTTTAGAACTGACGGACTGAATCAAGGAGTCTATAAATTCGCTATCTCCAATGATGCTGGTCAATCTTTTTTTGAGCTTGATTTAAACTTGACCGGAAATGATGCTGCTGGTATTTCCATAATGGACGCAGCTAATATTGCCGAAGGGATTGATAGTGTCCTTGGTTCTGACTCTCTTGGTGCAGGGCAAGATCCTATTGGTCAAACTGTTGGTGTTTTTATTCGTCCTGGTAACACTCAACTAAGAATTGCTGAAAATGTAAATAATCCATCTTCACTATCTATTAATTCAATTATTGGCACATACTCGAGTTCACCCAGCGCTTCTGGCATCAATCGCAAAAGTCCTACTTCAGCAATCGATGGAGCACTCTCTCGCATAAACACGCTAAGAACAGAGTTAGGTGCACTGGAGAACCGTTTCAAGTCTACAATAAGAAGTCTGAGCAACATTTCTGAGAATGTTTCTGATGCAAGGAGCAGAATCATGGACACAGATTTTGCATCGACTACGTCCAGGCTAACGCAATCTCAAATAGTTCAGCAAGCAAGCATCTCTGTCCTAGCCCAAGCAAATCAGCGCCCTCAGCTTGCACTATCGCTATTGGAATAGTAAATCGGTCAACTGTGTCAATTGTTCAAGGTTTTAAAGTAAGTTTTTCCAAGCTACTCTGGCGCTCCCAAGATAATTACACTTTGCGATTTTAATTCTCAATTCCAGTTATCATCGTTTGAGCAGAATGAGAAAATAAAATGGCAAGATTGATAACTTTAGCAGTTGTCCCTGCTCAGAAAAACTACTGACAGCGGTAACCTCGTGGAAATAAAAGCAGGGGATTCTATGAATCAAAAGTCCCAGAGAAATACACGCAATCTTTGTCAACATGCAGGTTTGATTTTATCTCCTGATATATCCGTTCAGAGACAGAACTGAACCATTTAACATCGTTTGAAAGGAAGGAGACTTCACTTAAGCTGTGTTCTTCAATTAGATTAAGTGTATTTTTGATAACATCAACCAGCTCATTTGATAAATCGCGCTGCATAGCTTTGAAGGTGGAAGTGGAACAGTTTAGGCAGGATTTGCCTTTTCATAAGCCTTGAGCAGTTCTACATTAAGGCAAAAAAATTTTTACATCGTCCTTTGTACTCGATGCAACTGTTGCCCACTTATACCTCTTGGTAAAATTAAAACTTCAGGTAGCAATCTGACAGCCGTTAAGCTGTGACCTTCGATCGTTAATTATCACAACATTAAAGTGGCTCAATAGCACGCTAATCCGGCACATACTCAACAACATCTTCAATTTTACAATCAAAGAATTTACACAAAGCTTCTAGCGTGGTGATGCTGGTGTGATAGCCAGTGTTATTGGCTATTTTACTCATAGCTGAGCTTTGAATACCCACCTCATTTGCTAGAAACGACAGCGTTATTTTTCTGCCTTCTTGTTCGGATTTCTGTTTTACCAGCTCTCTAATCTTATACTTAATCAAAATACGGTTACCAAAAAATATACAAAAATGTCTTGATAAGACGAAAATTGACTTGTATATTTGTCTTGTGAAGACGAAACAGGTCAAAGGAGGCCTTTATGAAACAAACGTTGCTCACAGCAAAAGAGCTCTCAGCCCGAATTAAATTTAGCGCCAACTACATCAATGCGGAGCTGCGAGACTCTATTTTCATCGAAGGTAAGCACTACATCCGACCATTCAATGGTAGAAAAATTCTATACATTTGGGAAGAGGTAGAAGCGTATTTGTATGAAAGTGCAGTTCGAAATGCTTCATATATTCCCATGGCGTCGGGGAGAGTGTGTCATGGGTAGTATAAATGTTCGTGAATCCAAGCTTTATATTGATTTCAGGTATTTAAATACGCGATGTAGAGAGCAAACCGTATTGCCAGATACTCGGGCCAATAGGAAGAAGCTTGAAAAGCTACTTAAGCAAATTGAGTCAGATATTCGCTTAAAATGCTTTGTGTACAGCGATTATTTTCCAGATTCTAAAAAGGCTTCGAACTTTGTTAAAGAAGATGAACAAGCAAGCCGCATAAAGCGAGCGATGCTGGCTACTTACCAAAAAGTGTCTAACGCTCTTCAAGGGCATAACAATAGGGCGTTTGAAGACTTTGCCCAGGAGTGGTTTTCTGAAAACGAAGTACGTTGGAAACAAAGCTACGTCAACAGCATGAGAATTTATGTGTTCTCGTATCTCACTAAAGAGTTTGCGGGTTTTGATGTGAGCGAAATTGACCGCCCGACTATTTTGAAATATCGCGCCAAACTGATGCAGCCAAAAGCTGATGGTACTCAGCTTTCGACCGACTTTGTAAATCATATCATGACACCACTTCGAATGATTTTACGCGAGGCGGCTGACAGGTTTGGTTTCCGCTGCCAATTTGAAAATATTGCGCCGCTTCGCGTAGACCGGCGAGATGTTAATCCATTTTCACTAGAACAAGTGCTAACGTTTTTGAAAACAGTGCGTGTCGACTTTCGGAATTACTACACAGTGCGCTTTTTTACTGGCATGAGAACCGCTGAAATTGATGGCCTAATGTGGAAGTACGTTGACTTTGACTTGGGCACGATAAGTATCAGAGAGACATTTGTGCAAGGTCGAATGGATTCAACCAAAACTCGCGGCTCTATGCGCGACATTCAAATGTCGACATTAGTGAAAGAAGCGCTTCAAAATCAGTTGGACGTTTCTGGTGATGGGAAGTTTGTATTTCCGAATTCCCAAGGTAACCCGTTAGATCATGGCAATGTAAGAGATCGGGTTTGGAAACCTACATTAGAAAAAATCGGTATGGAATATCGAAGACCATACGAAACTCGTCATACCGCTGCAACGTTGTGGTTAGCATCCGGCGAAGCGCCCGAATGGATAGCGCGTCAAATGGGGCACGCAAACACAAAAATGCTATTTGAGATCTACAGCCGCTACGTACCAAACCTGACTCGAAGAGATGGTTCTGCGTTCGAGCAACTACTTTCAAACGTTCTATGTGAGAACAGCCAGCACTTCTAGTTTTAGCACTTAATACACTGTAAAGGTGAATTAGGACGGAGTTTATACTGGTATCAACAAAGAGGGCAGAACGATGAAAATTGATTCATTGCAGCCGGAGCTTTCAGAAGCGAAAAAACTTTCTCGTTTTAAAGGTTTTTATTGCATGGCTGGTTTCGTAGTTAGGTTTAACCAGCATGGTAGACCGTATTGGGTGATTACGTTAATGGATGCATTTACCCAGTTTGAGATAATAGCCACGCAGATTGATTGCGACACAAAACGCTTTTCTCACTTTGGCTTTGTTCACGTTGAAGCAACGAAAGTTAAAACAACCGTTGGTGAGGTATATGTTGCTGACTTTTTCTATGCTGTTGATGAAATTCCTGAAAAGTACAGACATATACGCTTAGTTCCTAGAGATGCATCGGAGAATCATGAAGATGTCGAGCGTCTGGTTAAAATAGTAGAGTGCATTGAGTATGAAGCGTTAAGACGATTCGTCGCGCACACTTTGATTCAAAGCCGAATAATGGTGCCATTTCTTCGAAACCCAGCAAGCTTAAATTACCATCATAACTATATTGGTGGCTTGTTAAGACACAGCATACGAGTGGCAGAGTTATTTGCGAAAAACATGGTGGGTAGAAAAGAAGAAAAGGCTTTAGGTATTGTCGGAGCACTTCTTCACGATATAGGTAAAACCGTCACATTATCTGAATCTATGATCTACACCGCTACAGGAACAATGGTAAACCATGACTCGTTAACGTTAGAACTTTGTGCTTCAGCGCTCAAACAACTTTCCCAATCAAACCCTAGGTATGCCGATATTTTACGTCACATCTGGACTTGTGATAAAGAACAATTGAAGTATTCCGCGAAGCTTAACATAGCGACTCAGATACAACGATTTGATAGAGAAGACTCAAAGGGACAGACATAAAGTAGCGCGATTATAAAATAGCATTATTGTAGGTTTTGAAGAGAACCATGGGGTCTTCTGTCCACTTTCATCAGGGGTAATATTTTATGACAAACAAAGATAAAGAGCATGCTGTTGACTTGCAGCATATTGAGTTTGATAAAAACGGCATTGTGCGACTTGCTCTGCACCGAAAAGAAACTCAGAGGGCGTTGTGGAAATCTATGCAGCAGTTTAAAGACATCAAGCCCACTGTGTCCAAAAACAAAAAATAGCGTCGTAAGCAAAACTCCATCCATCGAGAGCGAGAATAGCAATAAAGCTTGTAGCTTAATCAAAACTTACTATCTGAGGTTTCATTATGGACTATCTTACTCAAATTCTTGAATCTGGCTTAATGATTCCTTTCGCCTTCCTTACCGCGGTGATAATTCTAGGTATTGGCTTTCTATTCAAAAAAGACTCTGATGATGAGGAGTAGGTTTGTTGGTCTCTGCAAAGGCTGGGATCGGAATTGTGAGTTTTTTGTTATACTTTTGGCTAATATTGAGATTCCCAAAATCAGTGGCTGATGGTATCTTTACTTAAGCAATTTTTATATCTACGCAGAAATTTATCGGGATATTAGTTTTTGTTGCTTTGCTAAAGTTGAGGGTCAAGGATGAGCAGTAGTGGTAAAAAGGAACGGGTACTCACCAGTTGGATTGGAGGAAATGACCTTGATTCGTTAAAGGGCGATACTTATATCAAGAATATTTCTGGACCCATTGTGTCAGTTCTGAACACCCACATTCTTGATTCAATAGAATTGTTATATAACTACCTTAAAGAACGCGTTGCTCCTTGTATTGAATGGCTGAGCAAGCTTACTAATGCCAATATTCGTGCTAATCATATTTCGCTGTCATCATCAATTGATTTTGGCGATATATACGCACATGCAAATCGTCATCTAAATAAACTTTGCACTCAACCGAATAGGCTATCTATCCTCCTTAGCCTTGGTACACCCGCTATGCAAACGGTTTGGATTTTGTTAGGAAAAACTCGTTTCCCCTGTACTTTTTTGCAGTCACCTCTCGAACAGGGCGTTCAAGAAGTTGATATTCCGTTTAAACTGTCAGCTGAGTACCTACCTGCTGCTAGTAAGATTAATACAGGACAGCGGGAGAAGCAGGACACGACCATTGTCAGGTACCTTGACAAGCCAGCAGTAAACTAGAGCACATGATGTATAGCCGAGATTCTGTTGATCGCAATTTCAATAAAGACGGGCCTGTGCAAGGCATTTTTAATTTTTGGAAATGCTAAAGCGGGCTCTGATGAGGTTTCAAAAAGAATGAAACGAAGAGCTTGAAAATTAGGGAGTTATAAAAATGTTAAAGGAATTACATGCAAGTTCATCCAGGTCTCATACGGGTGAAAAAAACAGCCGAGATTTTATGGAATCTTTCAATTCTGTTGAAGCAATCATTACTCGCATTATTGCGCTAAATCATGCCTGGAAAGTTTCTCGGGAAACTTTGGGGGCAAAAAATGATATCACCGAAGCAATGCGTCGTCAGAAATCCTCATGGCAGGCGAGCCTACTTCGATTTCATGAAAACGCTGCTTACTTAAAAGTTGATAATGACAACACTGATGGTGAAGTGCTGCTGAGTGTGAGATTGCACAGCCCTGTGAATATCAATGGTGTTTTGCGACTTGATGCAGAACATATACCTTTGCGAATAGCGAAAGAGCTTTTTTCTTCTTATGAACTTGAATCTTTAATCCGATAGGAGTGTTGTAATATGGGCAATCTGATTCAATCTTTACAAATAGATTTGATTACTTTTTTACTGCTTGTCGGTATTTTTGGGCTCTTTTTTGTGGGCTTAAGCGGTCAGATAATTGGCTACAGACGCGATAAAAAAGAGCTGGGCGAGTTGTTTACGATGGCTAAGCAGCTCACAAAAGAAGAGGTGGTCTCGCTTAGCAAGTTTTCAGGTATTGCGGCCGACTGGTTAAAACAGCATCTCATGCTAACTCTGAGTAGTGAAGACGTTGTTGCAGAAAAGCGTGACGGTCGTTTTCTTATCAAAAGTAATATATCTCAAGCTTTTATCCGTACGCCAGGATTTCACGGTAAAAGTTTACCTGCTTTGTTAACTAGTATTGGTGTGGCGGGCACCTTTTTGGGTATTACGCTAGGTCTATCAGAGTTCAATTTTAGTGGCGTTGAACAAGGCACAGCATCTTTGCTGCAATCGGCATCTCAACTTCTAGAGGGTATGAAAACGGCTTTTTATACCTCGCTCGCAGGCCTTGCTGGCTCAGCCATTATTATGCTTGTAATGCAGTTTTTCCATATTCGTCTTAATAGCAAAACAAGTAAGGTTAATCGTCTTTTATCCCAATGTTTGGCAGAAGCGTCAAGCGTCGAATTTTTACAAAAAATTGCGGAACGTGAACAAGATCAACAAATGTTGGATGCGCAGTTGCAGTCAACGCGTGCTATGGAAGCGGTAGGTAATCAGTTTGGCGAATTACTTACTACGTTTAAAGGATTAGGGGATAATTTGAACGGTGAATATATCGCTTCCCAAATTTCAGACTCCGTCGACAACACAATGAAAAACTCAGTGGTGCCGATATTGTCTGAGTTTAAAGATGAAATTCAAACACTGCGCCAAATTAAGCAAGACAATCATAAAGAACTGCTCAGTCAGATTATTAATGCAATTAAAGAAGAGTTAATTGAGCCAGTTACGCAAGAGTTAAATAAAACAACTGAGGCGGTAAACGCCAGCAATGAGGTGACAGAAAAGCTGAATACCAATGTTGGTAAAGTTTTAACCAATATGTCGACAACAGTTGAAACGATCAACAAATTCAATCAGGACACAATGCAAAAACTTCAGGACTTTGCTCAGTCACTCGCATCAGTTCTCGATGGTTTTAAGGACGATACTAAGAGCGCGATGAACGATATTACACAGAAAGTTCACGATGTCTTGAAGTTAAGTGAAGAGGGAATGGCGTCACAGCGAAGTGCTTTTGAACAAAGTGCAAGTAACGCCGCAGATGCATTCAGCGGAATGCGAGAACAGCTAGAGGCCGCACTGGATAATCGCGCAGAGAAAGAAAAACAGCTCTTTTTCTCAATGGAAGAACGCATAGAGAATTTGCTCAAACAAACTAGCCAGAGCTTTGAAGAACAAAATGAAACCTTAAAGACCACCGGCAGTGAAGCAAGTGCGTTGATGACATCCGCAAGAGAAGAGTTTAGTGAAGGCATGGCGTCGCAGCGAGAGGCATTTGAACAGAGCGCGGAAAAAGCTTCCCAGGCATTTAAAGGCATGGGTGAACAACTTGAAGAAGCTTTAGTATCCAGAGCTGCAACTGAAAAAGAGCTGTTTGATGCGACAGAAAAACGAATCGAAAATTTACTTGAGCAGACCAATCAAAGCTTTAAAGAACAAAATGATGTGTTACGGACCACCGGTGAGCAAGCGAGTTCATTAATGCATACTGCGCGCCATGAGCTAGAACAGGGACTAGGTGATATTGATTCGAAAATCACTAACATGTCGCACACTATTCAAACGGAGTTAGAGGCTTTCCGGATTGAATATCAAAAAAACCTGACTACATTCTTTGAAGATCAAAGCAACCTGCTAGAGGATTCTTTGAATAAACAAACCACCGGACTAGTGGATGCAGTTAATCGCTTTAAGCAGGTATTCGAAGAAGAGTATCAAACGCGTCACAATTTATTGCAAGAGTTAACTCAGCAACATGAAAACCTTCAATCATCGGCTAAAACAATAGAAAACTTGGCTCAGGCAATTGGGCTTTCAAAAACGGCAACGCTATCTGAATTACAGGATATTGCGAATACCATGGGGCGTCATATTGGAGCGCTTAAAAAGGATTATGAACAGGCATCAAGAGTATTCCGGGAGGTGACAGAAGGGCTACCCAAGGCCATGGAGAAATACTTTACACAAGCTAACCAAAGTACGGAGCAGTTTTTCAATACATTTGATGAAGCTGCAGCCAATATCCACAATCGCCTTGCCCAAGCTGCTGATTACCTGGTCAGCGCAAAAATAAGCGAGATGGAAACCAAGCAGACTGAGGCAGTGTAAATGAGTCAACTTGTACAGGGAGTAGATAACAACGAAGCTATCGATGAAAATGGCACCTGGCTTTCCATTGGTGATTTGATGTCAGCGCTGCTAATGATTTTTGCGCTCTTACTCATCAGTGCATTAGTGCAGATTGCCGATGTGGCAGAAAAGAGTAAAAACAATCGTGTGATGATCATTAAAGGATTGGAGGATGGGTTTAAAGCTGCGGGCATTGATGCGACGCCAAATCCAGAAACAGGTGATATTTCAATAACCAATTCTGTTTTATTTGAGCAAAACGACTACCAATTAAAACGCGATGGCGAAGTGTTTTTGGATAAATTTATACCAGTTTACAGCAAGGTGGTATTTCAAAATAAAGAAACGGCCGAGGAGGTAGTGCGTATTGTCGTAGAGGGACATTCGAGCAGTGAAGGGAATTTTGAACACAACATGCGGCTGAGTGTGCTTCGTGCCAACAGTGTATTTGAATACATCAGCTTAATGGATTTTCCCAATAAGCCCGATTATTTGCAAAAGCTGCTGATTTCTGGTCGAGGTGCGATAGACTCAGACCAGACCATGGCGAATGAGGCTGACCGTAAAGTGATGTTCCGCTTTCAATTTAAAGGTCAGGAATTTCAGAAAGTGGTAGGGAAGGAAGGAGTAGTTCGTGTCGCTAAGTAGCGGGATTCAATTTAAGCTTCCGAGAATACCCAAAACGAATACATTAAAAAACGTTTCGTCTGACGGTGCGCTCGCGCGAGAATTGAATCATCGACCTGTGCCTCAATTTCCTCCCCTTACTATCCAACAAATTTTAAAGCTTATTGAAAATGGCTCGGAAGACTTGATAACACCTATAGAGTGGTTAGGTGTTTTTCAGCAAGACATCATTTTTGATGGTGACGAGCAAGGGATAAGGGCTGCAACGCTCGTTTGGCAAGCGATAGGCAAAAATGAACGATTAGGCCGTCTCGCATTATTTGTCGCAGCGCTACATTTAGATGGCCGCCAAGAAAAGTTCCCCACATTTTTGCTTAGGTCGTTAGATATCGTTCTACCGCTTATTAGTGGAGTAGCGGCACAGCGAACACGTTGGTTAATAGCATTGAGAGATAAGCATTTTGTAAAGATTGCGGCTTTAGCTTACGAATGTGACGTGGTACCTGCACAACTATCTCACTTTCTCAAATTGCCTAACTCTTCACGTTATCGAAATAGCATCGTCTTAGGAGCATTGGATGTTCTTGAACAATATGATGATGAAAAGGCCTCTTTATGGTTCGTACGCTGTTTGAAAGAATCGACTACGCCAGAGACGATCGAGCTCATCAATGGGGTATTAAAACGACGATTGCCGATACATCAACCTTTAAAGGATTGGCTGGAAAAAACTTGCCTGCCAAGCGCGACTAACACGTTGTGGTTTGAAGTTAGTGCTGATGTGCGGGATGCGTTAAAAGCTTTGTTTAAACTGAGCGCTTTTTATGCATTTCAAAACGTCATGGATATGATGTGCGCGCACGAAAACAAAAGATATCTCAATATCACTGACGACGAGATAAGTCGATTGCGGAGTCGAGTTCGCTTTTGGTCTAATTATAGCGAAATGGTCGGCAAGCTAAGACTGATTATTCCGCGAAAATCAGCGTTACATACATTGATGAATAGCAATCAAACGAGCTTAGATTTTGTTATTTCAAATGACAAGGAGCAAGACGAGGCGGTGCTGTTTGAGTTAAAAGACCATATTGTTTTTTTGGTGCTTAGGGGCAACTGTAGCGAAATTAGGCTTTTTGAAAATATTTCACGAAATAGTAATCGCTTTTTCGGCAATAACGCTGCGCTTTCTGTGAGTGGGGTACGACAGTTGGCGTGCAGTGCAATTCATGATCACGTTAAACTCTGGCAATATTTCTGTGAAAAAATGCTTCGAGTTCAGTTTAATATTACACCCAACCCGAACATCCAAGAGTTCAGTGGGTTACGTCCAGGTCTTGGTCATTATGATTTTCGTAACGGACTACCCAAACCTCCATTGAAGTTAATTTCTGAGCGGGAACGTTATCTCGAAGATTGGTACAACGCGTTTAATACGAGAGAAAAAAGATTAGGCAACACATCTAATTCGGTCAGTCATCTGACTGAGCTATACAAAATTAGAAAAGTAAGTGGAAACAAAAAGGGTTTTCGCACAGTACTTGCAAAAGCAGTATTGAATGGAGATAGCGAAGCCTCTTACCTATATTCATTAGATTTAGTCAGTGATCCAGATGAACCTAGAAATCGCAAGAAAATGGCTGAATCGCTTATAAAACAACTGGCTCATAGAGGATACCCCCTAGCAGTTAAGTTATGTGAAAAAATTAATTTGAAACCTAACTATGAAAATGTGGATCTTAAATCTTTAGTGACAAAGGATTTGGAAGAACCCTCTTTCAGAAAAAATAAACAACGCCTCATAACACTCGATAAAATCAAAGACGATAGCATTAAACAAAAATTGCGACCAAATACAGATCGCCCCTTTGTAGGGCTATATATTAATGAATTCGAAAAGCTCTTTTCAGAGTATGAACTGAATTCTAGTGAGCTAAAGATGGTTCAAAAAGAGTTAAGCCGTAGAACACAAAACGCAAGGGTTAAAAAGTTGTCGGATGAAGTCAGTAACAAATTGAAATAAAAGTATATTAGATAACCTCATATGGGAAGTAGTAAAGTGTCGAGAACCAAGGGATTGCTAAGTTCGAGCGAGATTATTGCTGAAATTATTAACAATTTACTTCATCAAAAAGAGCTGCGATACCGCCAAAGGCGCGCCACTATTTTCTTATCAACTGAGTGAAACCGTTTATAACAAACTTAGAAATTTATTATCTACAAAAGCTCCCACTTCCTCGTGTTTAAAAAATACACATTGGTGCGCAGCATTTTGCTTATTCAGTGCTGAATGGTACCGGCGTTAATATCAGTCCGCCTGGTCCTGGTCGGGTATATTTAATGCGCTGTGTTTTGACTTAGTGCCTGGGCAGCGCGCGGATGCCGTGATCAAGGGGCTCACTTACTGGAAGCGCCCCGTGAATCGCTATGAAAGTTAACGAAACGATTATCTTGGCTCCTTGTTTAGCGAAGATGGATTGCCTTTCTCTTTGCTAGCTGCCGAGAGTACCGATATCGCTGCTTTGCATAGGTTTACAAATCATAAAGTAGTATTGATTGAGGCGGCAACAAAGGGGGGATGGAGCCGGGGCGGAACCAGGTGTAGCTAGCAATGCTGCCATTCAGAGTAAAGATGCCTTAGCTTCATTAATAAAATATGCTGACCTTATTATCATTATCGCTGGCCTAGGAGGTGGCACTGGAAGCAGTGCAACGCCAATCTTGATTGATTTAGCCAAAGAGAGCGATATCGATTCGTTGGGCCTGAAATAACTAGTTTCGCAAAGAATGACGAAAAAATTCAGTCGATATGTTCTTCAACCTTATCAGCAGCCGATATTCAAGCATTAGAGTGTGGTTAAAGTTAAGACAATCAGTGGACATCTGATGAGATCTTGTTCTTTATCGATACTTTTATTCCGTGATAACAAACATTCATCGAGAACTGCTATGTCAATACATAGGAAGAGATACTCGGAATTGTAGGTTCGCTTTGACATGATATCGGCAAAAAAACGTTAAGTGATGCTATGCAATACACTGACACAGGAAGTCATATTAATTACGATGGAAAATAACGCTAAAGCTGAGTGCAGTTCCATGTTATTTCTTGACGCTGGAATGCCCGCGTTATGCTGATATTCTTCGCCATATCTGGACGTTTTCGAACCCATATTGAATGTGTCAAGGCAGTTCAATCTTGCTGATGGTCAAAATGCATACTGAGCTTTAATTTGCAAAAAGAGTGTAAATAATATTATTTAAGGTAATATTATTTACACTATTTGATAAAAGGCGCTTTAGTAGCAATGCATACTCTCTTCACATGGCTAGGCAATAGAGACATCGAAAACATGCTTAATGGTCAACCTGCGGCGATTGCAACGACAATCGCTAAATCTGAAGCGCCGGTTGATAAGGTCGTTATCTTAGCCAATCAATACAAGGAGGAGTGGCAAAAATTCAAACGTTTCTTACAAGAGACAGCAAAAAAGCGAGGCCAAACGAAAATAGAAATTAATATTTTCAAAGCGAAAATACAAAGCCCTATTCACTACGAGTCTATTTACCAGGAAGCATATAAATGGCTTCATGGGCTAAGTAAAGAGTCCAGTCTGTTATCTATAAATCTCACATCGGGCACGCCAGCGATGGCGACTCTGTCGGTGCTTGTGGGGAGCGGTATACATAATTCAAACTTTGTACAAAGCACACCTAAAAATGAGCTTTACAAGGTGGAGATACCTGCCAGTATCATCCAGGCTCCAGCTAAGTCAGTAGCAAAAAATACAGCTGATGCTGTGATAAATGACTTGGTTACTGATAAAGCCTTTTCTGATCTAACCATCAACTCTTCTGTAATGAAAGAATCTGTTGAGAAAGCAAAAAGAATAGCGCGTACTGATGTTCCAGCATTAATCTTAGGTGAAACAGGCACCGGTAAAGAGTTACTAGCGAATGCAATACACAACGCCAGTTTAAGGTGTAATGAAAAGATGAGAGCGGTGAATTGTGGAGCATTTCCTGAAACCTTGGTGGATTCTATTTTATTTGGTCATGTAAAGGGAGCCTTCACCGGCGCAGAGAAAGGTCATCAGGGACTTTTTGAACAAGCGCACAACAGCACGTTATTTTTAGATGAAGTAGGTGAGCTATCTCTTGCCATTCAGGCAAAATTGCTCAGGGTATTGCAGGAAGATGAAATAACTCCTGTTGGTAGCACTAAGACTAAAAAGGTAAATGTAAGAATAATAGCCGCCACTCACCGGGATCTGCCTAAAATGGTCGGAAATGGAGAGTTCAGAGAAGATTTGTTTTATAGGTTAGCTGTTGGGGTGGTGAATTTACCCGCATTGCGCGAGCGGCAAGATGATATTCCTGACCTACTGGCAGATATTTCAATAAAGCTAAATAAG
Organism: Alteromonas hispanica; assembly: GCF_010500915.1. Lineage (GTDB taxonomy): Bacteria > Pseudomonadota > Gammaproteobacteria > Enterobacterales > Alteromonadaceae > Alteromonas > Alteromonas hispanica. The sequence continues at coordinate 617,821 of NZ_JAAAWP010000001.1, read as the reverse complement.
CAGTTCGACACTGATAGCGAATACGTAAGTAAGAATATTTCTCCAAAGGGAATAAACTTTATCAAAAGCCAACCCTGGATGGGGAACATCAGAGAGTTGATGGCGACCATCCAGCGCAGTTTTTTATGGTCCGACAAGGACATAATAACGGATACAGACATAGCATCTGCAATTATTAGCAGAGTTGAAAGCAAAGATGCTGAAGACGTGAATTTGTCATTCAGTGATAAAATAGATATAGTCCAATTGACTGAAAAATATCAAAAAAAATACGTTTTAGCAGCGCTAAAAGCGAGTGGTAATGTTAAGAAGCAAGCAACGCAAATCCTTGGCCTGAAGGATCATCAAACATTATCGAACTGGATGAAACGATTGGGTATAGAATCAGACAAATAATACCTCATCGAAAAATTGGAATACCGTTTGCTCATAGAAGCCAGCGACATAAGGAATTCTCACTCATGAAGCAGTCTAACTTTCTTTTTCTTAAAGACATCGATAAGCAGCTATATCAAATCGCCTTAGCTGCTGAGCGTAATTATCCTGGTGATCCTAATACCACTATGGCTAAGTTACGTATTTTCGGTGAGGCTATCGCTAAAAAGTTGGCTCTGGCACTTAAAATTGAACGAACCGAAACCCAGTTGGATATCATCAGAGAACTGGCAAAAGTGCCGGGGATAAATGATGACATTATTCAGGTTTTCCATAAACTTCGCAGAGTAGGTAACAAAGCAGTTCACGAATACCATGACGATTTACCCGATGCAGAGATGACGTTGCGATTGGCTTATAAGTTAGCCGGTTGGTACTACAGCTTAAAAACAAACCAGTTCGATTATGTCTTCCCGGCCTTTCAATTACCCAAAGGTGAGCTGGGTGCTGTATTAGAGGCAGAGATCCTTGATCTCAAAGTCAAACTTCAGCAGGCAAATAATAAGAAAACGACAACGGATAAAGAGCTCGCCGAAAAAGAAAACACGGTCATTAGCCTGCAAGGCTATATATCGATATTAGAATCGAAGCAGACAGAAACCCAGGCGCAGGCCGAAGCAAGAATTAAAGCTTTAGAAGCGGAACTGAAAGCCAAAGATGTTGAGCTTGCCAGTAAAACAGCAGATCAACGTAAGGCTTATCATGCCGAAGTACGCAAATCAGCAGCGAAGCGAAGTTTAAATCTGTCTGAGACTGAAACTCGTTACCTTATAGATGAGCAGTTGCGCAAAGCGGGGTGGGATGCAGATAGTCAAAACTTAAATTACGCCAAAGGGGCCCGCCCTCAGGTTGGAAGAAATATCGCGATTGCAGAATGGCCAACCGGCAAAGATGAAACGGGCAAATTGGGTTTCGCTGATTATGTGCTATTTATCGGTTTAAAACCCATTGCAGTTATTGAGGCGAAAAAACAAAATAAAGACGTATGCGATAAATTAAATGAAGCCTACCGATACGCTAAGACCTTTGACTATGATCTGCTCAAACAAGAAATAACGCATGCAGAGCCAGAGCAGATTAAAGAAGCCATACCTCAATATTTGGTAACTTGGCAAGACTCATCAGGGAATCCTTTTAAAATACCATTCTGTTTTTCTACTAATGGTCGTGCTTACCGCGCAACTGTTCGAACGAAAAGCGGTATTTGGTATCGTGATGTCAGACACTTCACGAATATGCCCAAAGCCTTGCCTGAATGGCACAGACCTGAAGAACTTATTGATATGCTGGCGGGTGATAAGCAGGCATACAATGAATGGTTTGCAGAAAATCCAATCACGGATGAGCTGGGCTTACGCTACTATCAGAAAGAAGCGGTCGAGGCGGTAGAAAAAGCCGTGATCAAAGGTCAGCAAGATATCTTATTAGCCATGGCTACTGGCACAGGGAAAACCCGAACTGCTATCGCCTTAATGTATCGCCTTATTCAGTCTAAACGTTTCAAGCGAATTTTGTTTTTAGTTGATAGAACATCGCTGGGTGAGCAGGCACTGGATTCCTTTGAAGATACCACTATCAAAGGAGACACGTTTAAATCAATATTCAAGGTGAGTAATTTAACCGATAAGTTTCCTGATGATGCAACAAAAATACATGTTGCTACAGTACAGTCTCTGGTAAAACGCACACTGCAAAGTGACGAGGTGATGCCCGTCGCGCGTTATGACTGTATCATCGTCGACGAGGCTCACAGAGGGTATGTGCTGGATAAAGAACAAACCGAAGGCGAAGAAAAATTCCGGAATTTACAGGATTACATCTCGTCTTATCGCCGTATTATCGACCACTTTGATGCGGTAAAAATAGCGCTAACAGCAACGCCCGCATTACATACCATCGATATTTTTGGTGGCGTAGATAAAACGCCTGTTTATCGCTACAGTTATCGAAAAGCTGTCATCGACGGGCATTTGGTTGATCAGGAACCGCCCGTTAAAATCATTACCAAACTCGCAAGAGATAACGTTTATATTGGTAAAGGTGCCGAAGTGATGAGGCTCTCTCCTCAGGGCGAGCTTTTAAACGATACTCTTGAAGACGAACAAGCTTTTGAAGTGGCTGATTTTAATCGCGGTCTGATTGCGTCTAACTTTAACAAGGTTGTTTGCGAAGAGCTGGTAAATCATCTCGATCCTACCAATAAAGAAAGGCAAAAAACCTTGGTGTTTTGCGTCAACAATACGCATGCTGATATCGTGGTAGAAGAGTTGCGTACTGCCTTTAAGCAAAAATATCCTGAACTTGAGCACGACGCCATTATTAAAATTACCGGTGACTCTGATAAAGACAGTAAAAAAATCCAGTCGCTTATTACCCGTTATAAAAAAGATCGCTTACCCAATATTGTTGTAACGGTAGATTTGCTCACCACCGGAATCGATATTCCCTATATTTGTAATCTGGTGTTTTTGCGAAAGGTTCGCAGCCGTATTTTGTACGAACAAATGAAAGGGCGGGCAACCAGGCTTTGCCCTGCGGCCGGTAAAACCAGCTTTAAAATTTTCGATGCGGTAGATCTATATAGTACGCTGCAAAGTGTTGATACGATGCATCCGGTCGTAGTGCGTCCTCAGGTTACTATACAAACCCTGATCAATGAAATAACAGCACAAGACACCTATCAGTCTTTTGAAGCAGATGGCAGAAGCTTTGCAGAGCACAGTCACGAACAGCTAGTCACTAAATTACAGCGTATTACGCTTCATGCCCGTTCAAATCAGGATCGCTCTAAAGAAGTCGATAGCCAGATTAAGCGTTTGGATGAAATTCTAAAAGCCAAAGCAGGATGCGATTTTTTTAGTTTACCCAATGTTTTAAAAACCAAAGGCGCTAAGCAAACAGCTGAAATCTTAAATGGCTTACCCAACTTTGCCCATCGGTTGGAGCAACTCAAAGCCAGTTTAAACGAATTGCGGGAAATGCCTATTTTTACGGATATTCCCGATGAGGTTATAGAAGTAACAAGCAAATGGGGCGAACATGAAAAGCCAGAAGACTTTTTGGAGGCCTTCGACAACCTGGTTAGTACATCGGTTAATCAGCAACAGGCCTTAGCGACTATCATAAACCGGCCGCGAGATTTGACCCGAAAGTCATTGCTGGAATTACAGGAATGGTTTGATGCGCAAAACTATGATGAATCAACATTGAGGAAAGCCTGGAAAGCCACCAAAAACCAGGATATTGCTGCGCGACTTATCGGGCATATACGAAGAGCGGCCATCGGCGATGCATTGCTGCCTTTTGAAGAACGCGTGGACCATGCATTGGATAAAATTAAGCAGAGCAAAAAGTGGAACTCGGCCCAGTTAAGTTGGCTAGAACGCCTGGCATCGAGTATTAAACAGCAAGTGGTGTTAGACGATACAACCTTTAAAACTGGTAATTACAAACGCAGTGGCGGTAAGCGCAAGCTGGAAACGATTTTTGAAGATGAACTGGCCAGTATTCTGTCGCAATTTTATGAATTTATTTGGGATGAGCCTGCTTAAGAAATAGAAGCATGTAACATCCACAATTAATTAAATGTTGCCTTTACCTTTACAAGTATTGGGGAACAGAACAGTTTTAGCATTAATACTGAGTGAACAGACGGTAATACCGCGCTCAGTTAACGAGAAGCAAAATGAATAACAGTGATTTAGTTAATAAGCTATGGAAACTATGCGATAACCTGCGTGATGGCGGGGTGTCGTATCAAAATTATGTAAACGAATTGGCCTCGCTGCTTTTTTTGAAGATGTGCGAAGAAACCGGTCAGGAAGAAGATCTTTTACCCGAAGGGTTTCGCTGGAACGATCTCAAAAGAAAGCTAGGACAGGACCAACACCAGTTTTACCGTAACCTTCTGGTCCAGCTAGGGGCAGACGAACACGCCATTGTTCGTGCCATCTTCCAGAATGTGAATACCACCATTACCCAGCCTGCGCAGTTAAACGAACTCATTACCAGCATGGATAAACTGCAATGGAGTGATGAAACCGGTGATGGTACAAGCAGTAAAAGTCGCGATGATTTTGGTGATATGTACGAAGGCCTGCTACAAAAAAATGCAAACGAAACAAAATCGGGCGCAGGCCAGTATTTTACCCCTCGCACGTTAATTAACACCATTGTTAAGCTAATGAAGCCTCAGCCACGTGAAATAGTGCAGGACCCGGCAGCAGGCACCGCAGGCTTTTTGATCGAGGCAGACCGCTACGTAAAGAGTATTACCAATAACCTGTTCGATCTCGATGATGCCGATCAGGACTTTCAGATGAAACGGGCGTTTGTAGGGTTAGAACTAGTACCCGGTACACGTCGCTTAGCATTAATGAACTGCCTTTTGCATGACATTGAGGGCGATGAAAACGAAGGCGTTATTCGTGAGGGCAATGCACTAGGTGCAGCGGGTGAAAGCCTTCCTAAAGCTAACGTTATCCTAACCAACCCGCCATTTGGTAGTGCAGCAGGCACTAATATAACCCGTACCTTTGTGCACCAAACATCAAATAAGCAATTGTGTTTTATGCAGCACATCGTCGAGGCGCTTGAGCCGGGCGGCAGGGCAGCCGTTGTTATCCCTGATAACGTGCTGTTTGAAGGCGGTAAAGGAACAGAAATTCGCCGCGATCTGATGAATAAATGTAACCTGCATACGATTTTACGCCTACCGACCGGCATCTTTTACGCAGCTGGCGTGAAAACAAACGTATTGTTCTTCCAGAAAGGCTCACCAGAAAACCCTACACAGGATAAAGGCTGTACAACCGAAACCTGGGTTTATGACCTGCGCAGTAATATGCAAACCTTCGGCAAGCGAAACAGCTTCTCCGACAAATATCTGGAAAGCTTTGTAGAAGCTTACGGCGAAGACCCGAACGGACAGAGTGAGCGCCAAGAAGGTGTGTACAATACTCTTGGCTCTACCACGGAACTTACCGATGACGAGAAAACTATTGAGAACGCCCGTTGGCGCAAATTCTCCAGAAAGTTCATTGAAGATAAAGGTGACAGCCTGGATATCACGTGGCTTAAAGATACCTCGATTACCGATGCGGCAAACTTGCCTGAGCCAGATGTATTAGCAACAGAAGCGATGACCGAACTGACAGAAGCTTTGCGAGAAATGCACCAGCTAATGATTGAACTGGGCGCAACCGAGCAGGCTGAAGGACAAGTCGCGTTGCTGGCTGAAGAGTTTGGCCTGGCACCAGTTGTCGTTGAGGGCAAGAAATAATGGCTCTTATACCTCCATCGTGGAAAGATTGTACTTTAGAAGATATCGCATCAATAGTGAGTGGTGGAACTCCTAAATCCACCGTAACAGAAAATTTTTGTGAAACTGGTGGTGTAGCCTGGTTGACTCCTGCTGATTTAAGTGGTTATGGAGTTAAGACTATTAGTAGAGGGAAACGAAATTTAACGGAAATTGGTTACCAAAGTTGCTCAGCAAAAAAAATGCCTAAAGGAAGTGTGCTGTATAGCAGCAGAGCGCCTATTGGTTATGTAGTAATAGCTGAAAATGAAATTTCAACGAACCAAGGGTTTAAGAGTTTTGTCCCTGAACAGGGGGTAGACAGTAATTATCTATACTATTACTTAATGTCAATCAAACATATCGCTGAATCAAAGGCTACTGGTACTACTTTCAAAGAGTTATCAAGTACGGCAACTAAATCGCTACCATTTGTTGCGGCTCCAGAGAATGAGCAAAAACGCATTACAGAAAAACTCGATAGGTTATTAGCGCAGGTAGATACCATTCAACAACGACTGAATAACCTGCCTGACATTATCAAACGCTTCCGCCAATCCGTCCTCGCCGCCGCTGTTTCAGGAAAACTCACAGAGCAATGGCGTGAAGGTAATAATGTTAAGGCTTGGAAAGACATAATCCTCAAAGATGCTGCTAATATTATTGATCCTCAGCCTAGCCATAGAACACCGCCAGTTGTAGAAGGTGGAGTTCCATATGTAGGTATAGGCGACTTAATGGTTGATGGGAGTATTGATTTTGAAAGAGCAAGAAAAGTGTCGTTTGATGTTTTAAAAGAGCACAAAGAAAGATATCAACTAAAAGAAGGTGATTTCCTTTTCGGTAAAATTGGTACATTAGGAAAAGCAACCAAACTACCCATGGATATTGACTATACATTATCTGCTAACGTAATTCTGATTCAGCCTTTACTTGATGTCGTTCTTCCAGAGTATTTAACTTTCTTTTTATCTGCTCCAACTACGATGAACGAAGTTGCAAAACAGTCAAATTCAACTTCACAAGCAGCATTCGGTATCAAAAAGATGAGAGCCTTTAACTGTGAATTGCCTGATTTAAGAGAACAAACCGAAATTGTTCGCCAGATTGAACAGTATTTTGCTCTGGCCGGTACCCTCGAAAAACATTTAGCTAATGCCAAAATTCGAGTCGATAACTTAACCCAATCTATTCTAGCCAAAGCCTTCCGTGGTGAATTAGTGCCGCAAGACCCCAATGATGAACCTGCTGATAAACTACTTGAGCGAATTAAAGCCGCACGTCTGGAAGCTGAAAAGCTAGAAAAAACAGCGAAGAAAGCGGCCAAAGTTAAGCGATAACGCTTCAGTTTAAACAAGGATGAATAGTCATGAGTAACTTGGCAGCATTGAGAAAGAGTGAATTGTTGCAATATGAGTTTGCCTTGGGAACAGGGCGTACCGTTGCTAACCTGTTATCGCGTACAAAGGATGTAAATGGTAAGATCGATATTTTCAACGCCATGGCAAGTACCGGCTCGAGCTCTAGCCCGGTTAAGTGGTTAGGTGAAGATGAGTTTTTAGAAGCAAGTATTACCAGTTTGAAACAAGCTTCTAGGCTTTTAGTTACTCTTGAAGACAGCATTGATATGTCTATACCTGAGTTAGTTTATGCGCTCAAAGGCAAACACGGCACGTCAAGTTTAGGCAACCTCTTTCCGACAATAGAGCATGAGTACTGGACGGAGGTGACAAAGGCTGAGATTTCACCGTTACTTAATGAATATCGGTTCTGGTTGTACAACATTGATGATCTGGAATTAGGTGAAGAATTAACGTCGGCGCAAAGTCTGTTGGCGATACTCGAACAGCCGCTATTTTCTCAGTTAAATCGTTTGGCTGATATTGCTGAAGTAAGTGACTTTAACTGGCAACAGGACCAGAAAATATTCGAAAACATCTTAACGCAGCTGGAAAGTGATAATAAATCCTTCATCACGGAATGGCTCGATTCACCCGTATTGGGTGCGCATTACAATGCCAGAACCCACAGAATGTATGGCTCATTGTTCTCCTGGTTGTTTTTATCGTTAATGGCTCAGACTTATGGTTTTACCAGTAACCTGTGGGCAACAAAAAAGCAATGGGGCAAGCTGGGATGTACCATTGCTGACGATGCCAAGCCTGCTGCCGTGTTTCACTATTTTAATATTAATGTGAATCAAGAAGACGAAGCACTTGCCGACGGTGAAATGCAAAGCTTCGGTCGTAAAATCTCCATTGTTTATAATGCTGACCAGGTGCAAGGTTTTGATGGTTCAGGCATCGAAAAAACAAAGGTAAAGCAGCTTTCTATGCTCGAAAAGCGAATTGATGAGTTGGGTGTCAGCATAGAACATACTGAAGCGGGTGAAGCATATTACGAACCTGAAGCTGACGCTATCACAATGCCAAACAAAGCGCTGTTTAAAGGTAAAGATGCAACCCGGGCATACCATGCCACCTTGCTTCATGAGATAGTCCACTGGACGGGACATGAAACCCGTTGTAACAGAAATATCGGTGAAAAGTTTGGGAGTCCTGCCTATGCGTTTGAAGAATTAGTTGCTGAAATTGGCTCCAGCTTTTTATGCGCGCGATTTGGGTTAACGAAACGCGCCAGAGTAAACTCAGTGCGCTATATTGCAAACTGGTTATCCAGTTTCAATCTAAAAAAATCCATGGCGAAGTTAGAGCAAGCCGCCAGAAAAGCCAATCAAGCGAGCAACTATATTTATATCCCCAAGCGAGATGACTAAACGAATAACTGTTTTAGTCGGCCCACCGTGCTCTGGGAAGTCATCATATCTAAAGGACTTTGAGTCAGACTTTGTTATTTCTTCTGACCGCATAGTAGAAATTCTATGTCGTCAACATATGCTTGAATACCATGAGTATTTTTTACTTCCCAAACTGCACAAAATTAGAATTGCTCACGATAAGATATTTTACAAACTAGTGCAGCATAGCAAGCGCTTCCAGCATATTGTGTGGGATCTAACGAACCTTACCCAGGAAAGTAGAGCAAGGATATTTGTGCATTATCCTGGAGCATCGTTTACTGCTATCCAATTTGATACACCATGCGGCAAAAACGAAGTGTTGAAGCGAGAATTGTTACAACGCAACCTAGAGCGTTCTAGGGCGCAAGGAAAGTACATCGAAGAATCAATCATTAAAAGTATGGTGGATAAATATGAGCGAGTTAATGAGGATGAAGGATTCAGTGAAATCTTGAAATTGAAAGTAATAAATATTGCTAATAAGTAATTTATAGTTTTTATTGGTGTGGCTGTTATCTTGAGGTTTTTTGGTAACCTTATGTAAATAATGGTTTTTTATTAGTTGGCACATGTTTGGCTGTAGTAAGTATGAATAATTTACTACAGGTGAAAAAACATGAATGAACTATTAATCCAAACTGTAATACTGAGCGCAGTTATTGTTGTTACGTTGTTTGTTGGAATTCGCATTACCCGAACTCAACAAGATCAAAACGCATCCGCTGATTCAGAATCTGTTACTGATAAGTATGAAGTGCTGCAACATGAATATAATGAGCAGCAAGAACTTATCTCTGAGCTTAAACAAAAGCTCGCCTCTTCGGCTTCATCAATTGACCACATTACATCTCGCTTGTCTGACACGGAAGCTAAATGCATAGATCTGCAAAAAAGTTGTAACGAACAGCTAGCTGAACTATCTATGCACAAAGCTCAAGTTAGCAAATTGCAAACACAGGTCGAAGAAAAGAAACGGCAGTTAGAGCAAGCTAAAAACGACCTCGCTGTTCACAAAAACGAGCTAAACGAGAAACAGAATAGCACTTTGCAATTGAGTAAATTGTGTGCTGAACAAAGTGAAAAACTCAATCAGTTTGACGAATTAAGATCAGAGCTTGTAAACGCCAAAGATGAAATCCGTTCTTACGTAGTAAAAGTGCAGACGCTTAGTAATGAAAATGCGGAGCAAGCTGAAAAGCTTAAAAATTTAGAAGAGTTAAAAACAGAACTTAGTACTACCAAACAAGCCTTAACCGCCCGCATTGAAACAATTAGCAATTTGAAATCTGAATTGTCGGCAGACAATGAAGCTAAGCGGGCAATGCAAGAAAAAATAGCGCTACTAGAGGCTGCTGAAAAACGTTTGGTCACGCAATTTGAAAATACTGCTAATAAGATCTTCAAAGAAAAAAGCGGCGAGTTTAGTCAACAAAGTAAACAGTCTATGGACGCATTGTTATCGCCACTCAAACAGCAGATAGGGGCATTTAGTAAACAAGTATCAGATGTGTACACCAATGAAGCAAAAGAACGCCATGCTCTAAAAGAAGAAGTAACGGGGTTGAAGGCCCTCAATGAACAAATGAGCAAGGAAGCAACAGCATTAACTCGCGCTTTGAAAGGCGACAACAAAAAGCAGGGAACGTGGGGCGAGGTAGTACTTGAACGAGTGCTGCAAGAGTCAGGATTGCGCAAAGATCATGAATACGAGACACAAAAGAATCTTAAAGGCGAAGGAGGAGATACCTTCAAGCCTGACGTAATTGTGCATTTACCAGGTAGCAAGGATGTTGTTATCGATTCTAAAATGGCACTAACAGCATACGAACGGTTCTTTAACGCTGAAAATGATCTCATTGAAGCTCAGGCCCTCAAGGAACACGTTTCAGCGATTAAGAAGCACATCAAAGACCTCTCAGGTAAAAATTATCAAGATCTACACGGTATAAAAACACTCGACTATATCCTGATGTTCATTCCGGTAGAACCTGCGTTCAATGCAGCCATTGAACATGATCCAGAAATCATTCAAATGGCGCTAGCTAGCAACATCATGTTGGTTAGCCCCACAAACCTGATGGTTGCACTTAAAACCATCAACAACATGTGGCGCATAGAACATCAAAATGTGAACGCTCAAGAAATTGCTAAGAAAGCAGGGGCAATTTACGACAAATTAGTAGGGTTTGTAGAGGATATGAATAAGTTAGGCAACCATATGCAGCGGGCAGAAGGTAGCTATCAGGAAGCAATGAAGAAGTTGAGTACTGGGACCGGTAATTTGATAAGACGCGCAGAACAAATGAAGGAGTTACGCATTGGAAATAACAAGGCGCTACCAGAGACTTTAGTAGAGCAATCTGGTGCGGGTGTAATTGCGGTGAACGGTTAAGCGGTTGCTTAACCGCTGATTCTCATAAATTCAGGAGCGCAGAATAATGACCGATTACAACAATAGCTTGACCCATGTTCGACACATTGCAACGTTATTTGATGGCAGCAAATTAATTTTTGCTCAGGGAAAGTTCGACGAATGGTGCATTTACCACGTTTCTGGAGTGAGAAAACACGCTATAAAGGATTCAGAAATCTTTTCAATACTTGAGAGGTATGCTTCGTCAAATGAACGATTCAGGTTAAATAGCGATTTTCTATACATATTTCATAACGTGACAAAATGTGTCAAATATGATGTAGTCCAAAAGGTTAAGAAAATTGCCAAAGCATATACTAAACCTTATGAAGTTGAGTACGTGCTTACTTTTTTATATGCTGGCATGGTCGCCGAGGAAAACAAACGTTTTGCTAGGTTAAAAAAATACATAAAACGCCTGGGGGTTCACCAGGTGTTAATAGAAGGGCATACAGCTAGTTGGGCCGCTAACTATTCTCGTGGAAAAAAGTGGCAAGAGTTACAGCAGGAATGCGACGCTCGCGGTTTTTATAATAATAAAAGTATAACGAAGTTAATTGCATAAAGGGAGGTGTGCATTTATGTTAGTAAGTAACTCACCAGCTACGTGGCTTAAAGACTTTCTTAATCAAAGAAGTTTATCTGAGCCCAACGGAAATCCTCTATTTTCATATCAAATGACTCACGACGAATACAGACAGTTATTCGAGTTAGTACGTGATTTTCATCCAAAAACAAATGTAAGTTGGTCTAAGCACAAAGATTGGTCCGCGTGTTTTGTCATTTACTGCTCAGAGTGGTATCGACGTGACTGTTGCGCTCAGAAGTGGGAATGGTTTCCCCTTTGGCAGAGATTTAACTTTGAACTCACTGCTTCTCAACGAGCTGACATAATACCATTAGGTTTAGAGGGGTTCTGGAAAAGGCCTATTCGTCGCTATGAATCTGACACTAGAAACTTTTTAGGTTCGATTTTTATTGAAGGGGGTCTACCTTTCAAATTAATTAGCTCAACTGGAAATAAATTTTCAGAAGCGATTAGAAAGCTCTTAAAGCTTTATTATCAGGTCGACTTGTATGCGGTTTCGATTACAGAACTTGTGAAAAGTCAGTTAGGCCATTTGCCAGTGGTATTTTCCGAGCCTGAATCTGTAGAGTTAATTGGGTCTGTGGTAAAGAATCTAATGACTTGCGCAGGGTTGGTTGATTCGGATGTTGGCGAAGAGTCACCTTCAATGCAACTTGACCAAAAGTCACCTGGCTGGCGTGATAGTTTTCCAATTCCACTCGATGATGAAACGGGTAAAGGGCTATTGGATAACTGGTTGCTTGGAGCAACTAATGCAAGCAAAGTAATAAAGGACTTTAAAGATAAACTGTCATGCGAACATTTTTTCGATAAAAGTACGGGCCGTTTTTATACTCAAATTAGTCTTCCAAGAAAGCTTACTTTTAGAAATTGCAGTGAGGCGCTGGAGTCCACTTACACTCAGTTGGGGTTACTTGAGGGTACGAATCGAATTGCAGAACTTGGTGGTGTCGTAGCGCAGATAGATGATGGAAATGTACTTGTACCTCCTAGAAAAAAATCGATAAAAGTGCCCAGGCGGTTACTAAGTTCTTCACTTTTCACTGACCTCTCACAATCTGGAGTTGTTATAGGGAAGGTAGAAGTAAATGAGTCTAGTATTTCTTTCAATGAGGCGCCGCTGGGATTCTTGGAAGATGAAGGTGAATTGAAACTAGTCGGGCAGGGGAGTTTTTCAACAAAGTATGCTGAAATACTGGTACTTGCGCCATTAGCTTATGAAATTGAAATACTATCTGGTTATCAAGAATACGCCGGTAAGCAAGCTATCGATGGAGTTGAATTTAACTGGTTTAGAGTAAACGGTGATTCAAGGTTTTATCACGGAGATAACCGCTTTCGTATCAGGACTAACTCTACCTCAACGTCTAGCGGCAGCCTCTATATTGAAGGTGCAGAAATATTATTAAAAACCTTGCCTTCAAAAGTTTATAAAGGTGTTCCTAGCGTTAGAGATACAGAAGGTACACTAGCATCACAGCTAGGGCTTTCACTGTTACTGAACAACAAGCCTGTTGAATCACTCGCTGTTCATGAGTTATACGGAAAACACTATTTAAGCGTTAAAAACAAAGAAAGTGACACCTTATTGCGAAGAACGGTTGCAATTGTTCCAGATGATTTAGATATCGAAGCGGTTGCAGTTAAAGATCATGCGCAAATAAAAGTTACGTCATCGCGAAACCTGCTGATGACAGTGTATGCACAAGCGTGTCGAGTAGAAAACGAAAAGCTTGAAAATGGACGTCTATTTGAAATCTATCCTGAAGCTGAGCCACCTTCGAGTGTCACACTAGAGGTACAGGCTAACCTGATGGAAGATCCTATTATTGTCACCCTGCCATTCCCTGCTAGCGGCATGTTTGCATTTGATAGTGAAGGTAAGCCTCTTAAAACTGAGTTAACTGTAGAGCAACTGTTAGGTGCCGAAGTTAACCTTTATTCAGCAAAATCTTATCCTGAGGACGTTTCTATTGAACTAGCCCTCAAACCAAATAACCGAACGTCACCACGATACCAATCCAAAGTAAAAGTAAAGGACCGTACGTTAAGCGTCAGTTTATATAGTTTCAAAGAGAAAATTATAGAGCTAATGTCGCTATCGAATAATTTAGATGCAGAAGTTGAAATTTGCTTAAGTGGTTTAAGCGACAGAAAAGTTTTTTCAATTCGCCGATATATTTCATCCTTAAACTTTGATTCAGTCGGTGGCGGTATAGCGCTAGCTCAGTCTGAATTAGCGCATGGTGACCTAAAACCACCAATGGCTATGCTGATTGCTGAACCAGAACGCCCACCTTTAGAACTGCCAGAAAAAGAAATTGGTGGTATTTCATTAGGTTGGTTCAACACAACGGAAAAAATGGAGAAAACGGGTCCTTGGATGATTGTTCCAAGTTCTGAGACACCTTATTTATTCAGGCCAACGTTCTATAAAGGTGTCGAACCTTCGTATGAACAAAGTGTAACGATTAAAAGTCTACAAACAGCGGTGAAGCAGTTTAACCCTAGAAGTGAGGTCAATTCGATAGAGAAGTTTCTAACCGAAATGGAAGGCGATTTTACTCATCCAAGTTGGGATTATTGTAGGAAACTATGGGAGCATTTCTCATATCTGCCGCTATCAACGTTTGAAGTATGGAAGGCGCTAGTTAAGAATCCTCATTGCCTTACGGTTGCATTATTTCGTTTTGAGATGAATGAAGAATTCATTCGAGCATTAGATCGAGAGTTCTCCATTCTTTGGGAGTTGATACCTATTTCTGTGTGGCAACAATCGATACTTGTTGTAAAAAAGGCTTCTCTTAATTTAGGCCTTCCAACGTCGATGGTAGAAGAGAGAATAGAGGTTCTTCTAGATAAGTTTTATGACGTTGTTTTAAATGTCCCTGAGCCGTTAATTAAGCGACTTAAAGGTATCGAAGTCAACTGCAACGACTATTTAGCAGAACGTATAGTCGAATTAATCCAAGATCCGGAAAGAGAATCTGAGCAATTTCAATTGTTTCGCGATATAGGCATGAAACGTCTCACGGGGGAAGCTCAGCTAACCGAACAGGAAATGTTTAAGGTTATTGATATTGCAATGAAGCAGCCTTTACTGAGAAATCACAAAGACTCAGACTGGCCATCATTTCAGTTTCCGTTATTGAGTGAAGGATTTAGCCATCGAATTAGATGTGATTTGCCACATCATGCAAGCGTTATCAACTACCCACTCATTGCCGCTGCTATTGCTGCTGGATATATCGAAACAAACCCAAATAAGTTATCAGCAAAAATGAAGTTTGAAATTAAGCAAGTGAAGATGTTTGCACCAGATTGGTTCTCGGGTGTTTACGCTTTTGGCATTGGATATTATTCAGATTATAAGGAAGAGGTTGTCGCATGAAGTATTTTTCTGAGTTAGTTAATCAATCTATTGCGAGAGCGAAAGAGTCGTCTTTAAGTGTATTGGGTATAACTAACCCTGCGTTACGTCAACATCTCGCTATTCAAATGTCACAAGATTGCGGAGAGTCTGAGTCAATGATGGCGACACCGCTTTTTGAACATACATTCGGATGGACAGAAGCCGATAGAACCATGGGGCAATTAGCTGAAGATAGGTTGTTATCGTCAGCAGTTTTGAATGCATTGGATAGAAAGAAAATAACGGATAGCCAAGGAAAACAGGTAGAAAATCGCTATCAGTTTAAAAAAGAGTTCAAACCTTATACTCATCAATTAAAAAGCTGGAACACATTACTAGCCGATAAACCTAAATCTGTTGTAGTAACCAGTGGAACTGGCTCCGGTAAAACCGAGTGTTTCATGGTTCCAGTGCTTGAAGATCTTTATAGAGAATCACAGCAAACACAAGAGCCTTTGTCGGGGGTCAGAGCTATCTTCTTATATCCTCTCAATGCACTGATTAATTCACAACGAGAAAGGCTACACGCCTGGACACAGGACTTTGGTAAAGATATTCGATTCTGCTTGTATAACGGGAATACAGAAGAAAAAGCCAACAAGGTAAAAGCACGCCAGGCTCAAGTGCCAAATGAGATTCTCTCAAGAGAGTTAATGCGAGATCAGCCTGCGCCCATTTTGGTTACAAACGGCACTATGCTGGAATATATGCTTGTAAGAAACGTTGACTCGCCAATTATCAACAAATCGAAAGAACAGAAGTCCTTGAGATGGATAGTATTGGACGAGGCTCATACGTATGTTGGCTCACAGGCAGCTGAACTATCAATGCAGTTGAGACGAGTTTTACACGCTTTTGGTGTGGAAGCGAAAGATGTTCGTTTCGTTGCTACGTCTGCAACCATCGGAGACAAGGATGCTGAAAAACAGCTTCAAAGCTATCTGGCCGACCTCGCCGGTGTTCCTAATGATCATGTAGTCGTTATCGGAGGGAAGCGAAATATACCTCAGTTAACATTTTCTCCCAAAGACGCTCAAACACTGGAGGAATTGTCTTTAATACCAGCTGATAAAAAACCTGGAGAAAAAGATTACGATCCAGATGTTTCGAAAACACGCTTTGAAGCACTGACAGAGTCTACAGTTGCAAAGAAAATTAGAGATAAGTTCGTCAATAGCAATAAGCCATTAAAGCTTGCTGAATTAAAAAAATATCTAGAGGGGGAATTCCCTTCTCAAACGTTTGCGCAGAACTCTGTACTTCAGTGGCTAGACTTACTAACTGGAACGAAGCTATCACCTAAACATGAAGCGTTCCTAAAGGTCAGAGCGCACTTTTTTCAAAGAATGATGAATGGAATTTGGAGCTGTATTGACCCTCATTGTGCAAGTAAGAAAAGTTCTGTCTTGAAAGACAGTTGGCCGTTCGGCATGGTGTATTCGAAGCAAACTGGCAAATGTAATTGTGGTGCACCGGTATTGGAAGTTGGCTTTTGTAACGACTGCAATGAGCCCCATTTATTGGCTGCAGATAAAAGTGGTTTTATTACACAAAGAGATACAGATGTTGGTGATGAGTTTTCGTTGCTTATCGATCAGGACGATGATGACGATACTGAGGATGATGAAAGCGGTAATAAAAACAAACCTACATCAATTTTTGTAACGCTTAGAGCTGAGCCGGATGACGAGCTTATTTACAGCCCAGTCGATATTAATGTGTCTACAGGAAAATTGGGTGACATCACTGACGCTGTGCGCTTGTACTATGCGTATGATAAAGATGAGAATAGTACCTATCAAACAGGATGTTGTGGTTATAAAGGAACATCATTCAAAAAACCGATTAGAAGGGCAATACTCGGCTCTCCTTTTTACGTGGCTAATGCTGTTCCAACTATACTTGAATTTTGCCCTGACCCAAAAGTAGATAAAGAAACAGGTCTTGGTCCGAATACATTGCCCGGGCGAGGGCGCAAGCTAATCACATTTACAGACAGTAGACAGGGCACCGCTCGTATGGCTGTTAGAATGCAGCAGGAAGCTGAACGCAGTAAGTTACGAGGTTTAGTATTTAGCATTCTAAGAACTTTTCAGGAATCGCAACCAGATGAAGAGGATATTGCTAGAGATGCGGATTTAGCTGGGTTAAGAGAAAATATAAAAAGCCTTCAAAGCGCAGGCTTATATGATATGGCTGCCCAGCTACAAGAAAAAATTAATGCAGCAGAAGGTGGTAAATTAGTCTCATTTAAATCCGAAGTGGTTTCATGGGGGACAATGGTAAAAGAGCTTCTGCTAAAGAACGACATTAAAGATAACATATTAACTTACAATAAATACGCAAACCCTGAAGTATTCGGTGATTCGACTGGAGCTGAGAAGCTTTCTGAAATGTTGTTAATTCGCGAGTTTGCTCGACGTCCAAAGTTCCAGAACAACATGGAAACTCAAGGGATTATAAAAATTGGATATCAGGGATTAGAAAAAGTAAACGCTATTCCTGACAATTGGAGTGAACATGGCCTTAAGCTTGAAGATTGGCAGGATTTTCTCAAAGTCTGTTTAGATTTTTATGTTCGAGAAAATACCTATATTAAGCTTGAAGATGACTGGAGAGTTTGGATTGGTTTTAAGTTTGCTCCTAAAACATTCCTAAAACCAGATTCTTTTGAAGAAGACGAAAACAGAGTCAAAAAATGGCCACAGGTCAAAGGAGCTTACAACAGGCTAGCGAAATTACTCATACTTGGTGCTAAATTAGACAAAGAATCGAAGGTTACGAAAGATCTTGTTAATGAATGGCTAAGATCTGCTTGGACTGCACTTACTCAAAATAAAGTACTTGATAATGAGGGCAATCAGTTCTTCTTAAGTCGTCAAAAAATAACTTTTGAGTTTGCTGAAAAATGCTTTATTTGCCCTGTTACTAACAAACTGCTCGATACAACATTTAGAAATCTTACGCCCTATTTGCCGAATTCTTTTGATTCAAGAAACTTTGAGTGCAAATCAATAGATTTACCACCTATATGGACTTTGGATATATCCCAGTACGACTACAGTGAAGGGCTTAAAAAAATTCGACAGTCTGTTTTAGCAGACGAAAAAGTTTCCCAACTTCGTTCTCGCAACCTGTGGACAGATATAAATGATAGAGTAGTGGAGGGTGGTTTTTATTATCGAACTGCCGAGCATTCTGCTCAACAATCATCAGAGCGACTTAACAATTATGAAAGCATGTTCAAAAGCGGAAAAGTTAATGTGCTCAATTGTTCTACAACCATGGAAATGGGTGTAGATATAGGTGGTATATCAGCGGTTGTAATGAATAATGTTCCTCCTCATCCCGCGAACTATTTGCAACGAGCAGGACGAGCGGGCCGAAGTAAAGAGTCCAGAGCCATATCTTATACGCTATGTAAAAGTAACCCCCATGATACAGAAGTTTTTAACGAGCCATCATGGCCTTTTGTCACAGCTATACCCGCACCTAAAATATCTTTAGATTCTAAACGGCTTGCTCAAAGACATGTAAATTCCCTTTTACTTTCAATTTTTCTAAGAGATGTTATCGGCTCAACGAATAAGGAAAAAACAAGTTTAAACTTAGAATGGTTCTTCTTACCGTCGGAAGGCGGACAATCTGTCTGCGACAAATTCATCGCATGGGCATCAGGTAACGCAAATACCTTAGAAAAAACGCTTAAAGATGTATTGAAAGGAACTGTACTTTCGACTGTTCCGGCTTGGAATGTTATCGACGATACAAATCAGGCTATTGAAAAATTATCTAAGCGCTGGATAACTCACTACCGTCAGCTTAAAACTGCAGAACAAGATGCAACACCTGAGAGTGCATACGAGTTTAAGGTAAGAGTTGAATTAACAAGGCACACTAATGAATATTTATTGAAAGAGCTCGCTGCCAAAGCTTTTCTTCCAGGTTACGGCTTTCCAACAGATATCGTTACACTAAACAATAAAAATTTTGTTGATTTCAAACGTGAAAAAGAAGGAAAACAAAAGCGCGAAAAATTTAGAGAGGACAACATTTCTCAGCTTAGAGAATTACCCACTAGAAACCTAGCTGTTGCAATCCGAGAATATGCTCCAGGTGCAGAAATTGTTTTGGATGGACGTGTATTCAAATCTGCAGGGGTCGCTCTTAATTGGCAGAAACTGGCCAGTGACGCTAGAGAGGGGCAAAAATTCGATGTTGCGTGGCGCTGTGGATCATGTGGTCATTCAGGTGTAGAAACAAATACCACAATTATGGAAGATTGGAGTTGTGGCTCATGTGGAACCAAAATAAGAAATAGTTGGAAAAAAACGGTTCTTGAGCCAACTGGTTTTGTAACTGACTTTTTTACCGCTCCATCAAACGACATTTCATCTCAAAGTTACATTGCTGTTCAACCGTCTTGGCTGTCCATTGATGCATTGCCGATTAATCTTCCTGACCCTAATTTGGGGTACATGAAGTATGGGACAGAGTCTACTATTTTCCAACATTCATCTGGTGCAAATGAACATGGCTACGCGATTTGCATGCAGTGTGGTAAAGCAGAATCTATGCTAGGTGATGGCGAGTTTCCAAAGTCGCTTAATCCTGCCTCTTTTCATAAGCCTATTACTTCAACACCGAAATCTAAAGACAAGGATGGTTTCGAGCCTGAGCTCTGTGATGGAAGCGCAACTGTCCATGGTAATGTACATCTTGGTTGTTCTGGTCTTACAGATGCATTTGAACTGGTGTTGCGACATCCTCTTTCTGGTGAGTATATAGATCCCAGTCATCCTGATTCCGATTCTATAGCGCTAACATTAGCTGTCGCCATGCGTAACGCCCTTGCAGCAAAGTTAGGCATCGCGACGTCGGAGATAGGGTACTCTACGAGAAAAACCAGAGTTCAAGAATCAAACAAGCAAGCAATCGCTGTGCAGCTATATGACGTTGTAAGCGGAGGTGCAGGTTTTTCAACAAGTGCAGCACTTCATATTGAAGATGTACTTATGCAGACTTATCAAAATTTGTCTTGTGAAGCTTCGTGTGACTCTGCGTGTTCGACATGCTTGTTGGATTCAAATACTCGACACGATGCAAACCAACTAAATCGTAACTTGGCTAAAGCATGGTTAGGAGATGAGTTTTCCAATTTTGTATCTTTGAGTGAACAGTATCACTTTATTAAAGGTGCAAAATTTTGTTACGAGCCTATTCTGGAAGCTATTTCTCGGCAGATAAACAAAGGTGCCAGTGAAATACGAGTGTGGATGGGAAGCAATGTAAATGAATGGGACTTAAATTCTCGTCACGTACAGATGTTCGCTTTTCAAATGCTAAATATTCACAAGGTTAAGCTTACTATTGTTCTTCCAAACACAACTTTGTCCGATGCTGATTATATTTCTCTATCTCGATTAAGCGACATTGGCGTTGAATTTGTAACCAGTGATGCCGAGTTAGATAGTGGGGCTCTTGTTGCGCAGGCAATCTACGAAAAGGGTAAGGCTTTTACACTAGCTTGCTCTTCATTTGATGTACTCAATCCAAATCAAAGTTGGTTGCTTTCACGCACTGAAAATATGGTTGTTTATTCCGAAGCTCTTTCAAGCGTTGAGGTGTCTCCAGTTGATACATCATCTTGGATAAAATTCGACGGTAACTCTATGGCAAAAGTAGAGTTAAGAAAAGAGCTGGATGGTGCCATCGATGGTTTCGGCAATAGATTCTGGGAGTTGTTGGGAAGTAATTTTAAACCGCTTGAGGATGACCTGAACTCATCCCAGTTAGCTGGTGTTGAATACACCGATAGGTATTTACAGTCGCCTTGGTACATCATTTTGCTTGGCGAAATAATTAGGGCGTTACCTAAAGCACCAGGCGTTGGCTTTGAATTAGAAACTTTGTTTAATTTCAGAGACAAAGGTGCGCGGCTTCACGATGACTGGAGCAACAGCAACACAATGACAGAAGTTATCTCTACGTGGTTTGAGAAGGGAGCAGCTACGCCTTGCTACCTTGACTTGCATCAGAGACGCGATGACATTGCTCATAGACGTGAAATGAAGCTTACATTCAGTAATGGCAATAGGTACTCAATAAGCCTAGATCAAGGCATGGGATATTGGAACCATCATCTCACTAAGAACAAGCATTGGTTTGATTTCGGTCAGCCACATGAGCAGTTACTACAAATGGCTGAAGTTTGGCAATATGGAAACCTTCAAACCAAGTATGACTGGGAAACTGTGATTTTTATCGCGAAACTTTAAAATTACGTTTTGTGACGTTGAAGCTTCTGTAACTTAGCGAAGTTAGCCGTCCATTCAACAATGTTGCAATATTCAAAGCCAACATAGAAGACCCGACCGATTACCCTTCGCTCATAAGGGAAACAGAGAAACGGGCCTCTAAGCTATCTGAGGAAAATTAGGAGCTTTTTATCAATATTACGTCAAGTACACCCGCGATGAGTGTGGTATCTGTCTTAGTCGGTAAAGGTAAACAGAACACGCACTTCATTCAGTCCAATCGTGACAACACCATAGAGAACGTTGATGTTCCAGTTGATTTTGGCGAAACCTATGTAAAATCAGCTGTAAAAAGCATAGCCAATAAAGCTGTTAAAGCGCCTTCATCACACAAACTGTTCGACAACATCATTGCGCAATCACAAGTAATGAAAAGCGCAATATCCAAAGCGAAACGTGTGGCTGAACCTGAATTAGAGTTGCCTGCCTTAGTATTAGGAGAAACGGGAACGGGTAAAGAAGTTATTGCTAATGGGATTCATGCGGCGAGTCCCAGATCCGGCAAGCCCCTAAAAACCGTTAATTGCGGTGCATTGCCAGAATCATTAGTGGATTCAATTTTATTTGGTCACGTTAAAGGTGCTTTTACTGGTGCAAACGAAAAACACGAGGGTTTATTTGAACAGGCCAATGGCGGCACGCTATTTCTCGTTGAAGTAGGTGAATTAACGCCAAGTGTCCAAGTAACGCTGTTGCGAGCGTTAGAGCAAGGTGAAATTACCAGAGTTGGTGATAAAAAACGATATCAGTAGATGTCAGGATCATTGCCGCCCATAACATTCGCACAATTAGCAACCTCATTCATCCAAGAAACTACTTTCAAAACCAAGACAAAGTAACCAAAAGGAGTGTATGAAGTTATTGGCACAATTAAAACAGGTAATCGCGGCATATCATGAGAGTTGAACTATGTGGTAATAAAAATTACACAAAAATAGTAAATGTTATTATTTTATGTGCGTGTTATTTTATAAAGTTTATATAAAACAAAGGGATAGTTTGTTGGTCTGGTTTTCGCACTGTAATGATTATCTAATCATGTGAGGAAAACGTTATGGCTTTTATTGTAAAAGAACAAGATCGATTATTCGTTGTACCTGAGCTGACAAACAGTCAACACGCACAAATAAGAGAAGGACAAAGAGGGATATCTAAAAAGCAGGTGATGTTGGCTTACCAATATGGCCGAGTAATTCACTCACGACGTGCGGTTTATCATGTGATTGGTAATAAGGAAATTAAAAAGTACGGTGGCATAGTGCCAGAGCTAAAAAATATGAATGGCGTTCAATTGGTTGTGTCGGCAAATGGAACAGTATTAACGGCGTTCAAAAATAAAGATTTACGAAAAGTTCGCCCGTATAAGCACAGTCACAAACATTTACATTAATTGAAGTTTGATTGGCATACAGTTAATCAAAATTAAAAGGATAGAAAATGAGTTTAAAAAAATTCGTAGTAAATAAAGCACGCCCTTTACCAGTAATAATTTTGGCAGATACAAGCGGTAGTATGAGCATTAATGGAAAAATTGATGCGCTGAATCTTTCAATCAAAGATATGATTTCGAGTTTTGCGAGCGAAAGTAGGTTACGAGCCGAAATCCACTTGTCTGTTGTAACCTTTGGTAGCAAAGCCGCGACGCATCTTCCTTTAACACCTGCTCATCAGATAGAGCAAATTGAAAATTTCGTGGCCCAAGGCACGACGCCTTTAGGGGCAGCTTGCACCATAGTTAAAGATATGATTGAGGATAAAGAATGTATTCCATCTCGAGCGTATCGTCCAATCATCATTCTAGTTTCTGATGGTTATCCTACTGATGATTATAAAAACGCATTCGATGCTTTGATAAATAGTGATAGAGCTCAAAAAGCTACCAGGTTTGCTTTGTCAATTGGAAATGATGCAGATAACGATTTACTCGAATCATTCGGTAACGACGTAGAAGCCCCTTTATTATTTGCACACAATGCTGCCGAAATAGCTCACTTTTTCCGCGCTGTAACTATGAGTGTTGCGAACCATTCCAAAAGTCAAAAGCCAAATGAACCAATGAAGTTGGAGTTTGTAAACGACGAGTTGGCTGACGATGACTTAGATATTCCTCTTTAGATGAACTTTAGTATATCTAAGACTTCTGTTATCGGCCCCGCGCATTTGGATTTAGATCTTCCAAATCAAGATGCTGTTGCTTCAAAAAAGCGTAATGGTCGATGGGTGGTCGCAGTAGCTGATGGTATGGGGTCAAGAAGTTTATCCCACGTAGGTTCTAAATTAGCAACTAACTTAGCTGTTAGTTGCTGCCTAGATAATAGTGAAGATGTATCAGCTAAAGAGCTAATCACAGATATATATACCCAGTGGCTAACTGGACTTAATGAGATCAATATTGAACCTAACGATGCCGTAACTACTTTAATGGTTACTTGGGGTAATTCAAAAGGAGATTACCGCTATATTCAACTAGGCGATGGTGTTATTTGCTCGAGCAATGACAATCACTCTGTTTCTGAAGACGAATTATTTTCAAATGAAACAACTGGCCTTGGTCTTAGTAAAAAACTTTCAGACTGGCGTACAGGTAGAGGTAAGTTAGATAAAGCCAATATTGGATTAATATTGATGACTGATGGAATTTCTGAAGACATTGAAGACCAACTTGGATTTTGTAACTCCATATTAAAACGTGCTCAGAAAGCGAGTTTAAGAGCCGTAAAAAAAAATTTGAAAGGTCTATTACATAATTGGCCTACACCACATCATACAGACGACAAAACAATTGCAGTGGTTTTAATTAATGAATAGTAAAACGAAGAGTACTGTTTACGATAAACATAACAATGCATACGAACTCACCAAACGGGTTGGAGAGGGGGGGCAAGGTATTGTCTGCCAAACTCAGATAGATGGTATTCTTGTAAAGATCTTAAATACGAAAGATGAAACAGCCATAAAAAAATGGCAAAAGCAGCTAGATTGGAGCCTCAGGCAAGATTTGACAGGCTTAAATTTAGCTCATCCTAAAATACAAATAACAAAGCCTCGTCTAGGTTATGTCATGGAGTTGATGGATGGTTTAATTCCGCTTCAAACTGTATTAGAAGAAAGCTTTAGTGATCTTGTAGACAAGCAAAGCATAAAGCAGTTTATAAAAACAGGTGGTCTGAAAAGGCGCCTTCAAATTTTACTTAAAGTCGCTAAAACTTTGGCTAAATTGCATAGTCGAGGTTACGCCTACGGCGATATTTCCCCTGCTAATATCTTTGTTTCTGAAGATAGCCGTTACTCAGAAGTTTGGTTTATCGATTGCGATAACTTATGTGTAAACGAAAGAGAAGGCTTAACTCATATATACACACCAGGCTATGGTGCTCCAGAAGTTGTAAAAGGCGATATGGGAGTTAACGCATTAACCGACCAGTGGTCGTTTGCTGTTATGGCGTTTGAGCTTTTGACTCACCAACATCCTTTTAAAGGGTTATATGTAGAAGATGGCGAGCCGGAGATAGTAGACGAACAGGCATACAGAGGTGAATTGCCTTGGGTATACGATGCCGAAGATGATAGCAACGAATCTGCTGGCGGTATCAATATAAGCTTGGTTGCCAACAATAAGATTTTTAACTTATTTGACCAATGCTTTAGTAAAGGTAAAACACAACCTTATGAAAGGCCTTCGTTAAATGCATGGTGTGCAGCGCTGCAAGAGGCAATAGATCATCTAATAGGGTGTCCTAGTTGTGCTAGTCACTATTTTGCTGACTTGCAATCTCAAGAACAAACGTGCCCATTTTGCCTAACTAAAGTTGGACAAGAACATTATGCAATATTAAGGCAGGTTATTTATCTAAATGACGAGGAAACTAAAGACTCATTTAATGCATCTGAAGGTTTCATTACTACTGAAAATGTACGTATTGTTGGTAATGGCACTTCGCTGACATTTAACTCTGCTCCGTACAATACTGAACTGTGGTTTGAAAGTGACACAAACTTTACTGTAACTATGGATAAAGGAGATATTTATCTAATTCCTGAGTCACATGCGGTTTGTAATATATCTCGCAAAAATACCGAGCAAATCCATCAAATTACACGCAAACAAAGAATTACTGGAGATCGTCGAAGCGCTACAAATCCTTATGAATTTACAAACTGGTTAAAATCTGACGATACTAATTCTGATTTTGTTGAGCTATTAAAATCTTATAGATGGCAGTTGGTGTGAGGTAAATAATGAATTTATTAGATTCTAAATGCCTTACAAGTGACGTTGTTGAGCTCGTTTTTGAAGACACCAAAGATGCTAACTTAAATTGGAACATAGGCGAAGAAGTAGAGCTGTTTTTTGAAATAGACTCTTACTACGTTAAACAAGGCACTCAAGGATATTTTGCAGAGGTCAAATTTAAAAATGCACCTCTTGCTATGGCTGTATCAGGCAGTAAAGCACGAAAAGTTTGTGCAGTATCATGCTACAAAAATGCTTGTGCTCTAGCTATTCGCTATATTGACCTTGTTGACAGCTATGACGAAAACCTTGAATTTAAAATTGAACCAGTCGTTGTTGAAGCTATACAAAAACAGGCATCGGGTGTTATCGATTTTGAGAGCGCACGTGGCTGGTTTAATCAAGAGTTCGTATTTGCTAAAGATGCTAATTATGGTGTTTTCGTCGAATTCCCAGAAAACTCAAAAGATTCCTTTTTCTTAATTGGTAAGGATTTCAAAGCCCTAGTAGACAAGATTGGAAATAATTGGCATTTATCTTCTATTCGTCAATTTGACGGTGACTCGGATAAGCTTTATGCATACTATGGGAACCATGAGTTAGAGCTTTATGGTATCGAAGAGCAACTAACCAGTTCTAATTACAAGCATCAGCTTGAACAACACCTTCAAGATTCTGCGAGTTACTTTAAGCTTTGGAAAAAATATTCTGATCTTCATTGGGAGCAACATTCTAGATTAGCTAAAGAAGTAGGGTTTCTAGAATATGACGCCGCTTATAGCGACTCAGATAGTGAAATAAGATTCAAATTTAAAGTTGGCCACAAGGCATTAAAATCGTTTGTTGAAAAGTATAAAAATCATCTAGACGCCCTTGGTGAAAGCTTTTCATTGTCAGATATTGAATTGCAAATAGCTCAAAATTTACCAAGTTGGTTAGCATCGAACGAAAATTTTGAAAAAGGTGATGGTCGACCAGTTTTCTTACGTAAAGTGAAAATTGAGGGAGACTTTCTATCTGCAAACTTACATCAAAGGCCGAAGTTTAATGGCTATATTTTTATATCCTTAAACGGTATGAAAAAACAACATGAGCGTAAGAAACTTGCTTTCGATTCGCTGAAAGATGCAAGAAACCCAATGCCGCAACTTAAATATATATTAGAGGGTGTAAATCCACCTGAAATGAAAGTTAAACCGCTGCGTGCAATAACAACTACATTAAAGAGAAAGTTAGGTGGAAAGTCGCTAACAACAAAGCAAGAAAAAGCTGTGAAAGTAGCGTTAAATACCCCAGATATAGCTTTGATTATCGGACCTCCTGGTACTGGTAAAACACAAGTTATTTCCGCACTTCAACACAGAATTGCAGAAGAAGGTAATAAATATAATTTATCGTTACAACACCAAGTTTTATTGACTAGTTATCAGCATGATGCTGTAGACAATGTGGTAGACAGATCTGGTGTATTTGGACTTCCGGCTATTAAAGTTGGTGGTAAAAAAGATGAAACAAATCAGCAACTATCTAACAGCATCGATTCATGGACCAGTAAAGTCATTCATGATTTAAAACCAGCTATCGAAGCTGAAATTCAACGTAGTGATGAATTTAAACTAGTTGATGCAATTTCGTCGTTAGTTTTCCAAATTAAAAATTCAAATAATGCGGAATTCATATATCAAAACTTACTCGATTTGCAGTTAAAGCTTAAGAAATTAGCGGCAGAAAATGGGATTAAGGTATCAGTTAAGGTTGAGAATAATATTGAGCAGCTTATCGAACAGTTCAGTTTATCTTCTTCCTATGCACTAACTAGCTCTCAAAAGCAGGAGTTAATTACAGCAGCCAGAGCGTTAAGAACAGATTCAATATCATATGACGACGATGGAAGTATAAGGTTAACTCGACTTGTTTCATTACTCAAGCAGTTAAAAGGCAATGACTTTGATCTTGAAAAGCTTGAAGCCATAAAAGAAGCAAGTATTGATTTTGAACTTTTAAAGGATACTCAAAACCAATTACTCGATGCTCTGCAAGAACAGTTTGTACTGCCAAAACAACGCGCGTTAAAAACAGAACAATCTAATCGTTTAGGAGAGTTAATAGAAGAGCTTGAAGCAAGCTTGGTTAATTCACCTAGGTTAGGCCAACTATATTATCGTAAAAAATACTTAGACTCTTTAATGTTCGAAAGGAAGCAAGTTCAAAATTCATTGAAAGAGTATAGCGCGGTGCTCGGTGCAACGTGCCAGCAAGCTGCGGGCGAAGCTATGGTAGGAGTAAAGTCTGTTGAGCATAGTAGTAATATTAATTTTGACTCTGTAATTGTCGATGAGGCTGCAAGGGCTAATCCTTTGGATCTCATGATACCTATGTCGATGGCTAGAAAGCGTGTGGTTCTCGTGGGAGATCACAGACAGCTACCACATATGTTAGAGCCTAGAGTTGAAAAAGAGTTGCAAGACAAAAATGAGCTGGAAATAACCGAACACAAGTTATTACAGCAAAGTTTGTTTGAACGGTTATACCACTCCCTTTCCAAATATGAAAAAGATGGTTCAACAGATCACAAGCGAGTAGTGATGCTAGATACTCAGTTCCGCATGCACCCAGAGTTAGGTTCATTTGTAAGTGAAGAGTTCTACGAATTGTTTGGTTTGCCGCCAGTTAAACCGGGTTTAGATGAATCATATTTTCCGCTGGACGTACCGGATTACGAAGGCAAGATAGCGGCATGGATAGATGTTGGACAGTCAAAAGGCAAAATGTCTAGCAAAAATGGCTCTAAATATCGCGATTGTGAAGCTGAAATTATTGCCGACGAGGCTTATAAAATCTTAATGGCTAGACCGGATTTAAGTGTTGGTATTATTACTTTTTATGCAGCTCAAAGAGACCATATTATTGAAAAAATGGTAGAGCGAAAAGTTATGGAGTATACGGCTTCCGGCTCAAACGTTGTATCTGAGTTTAGAATGACAAAACCAAGTTCAGATGAACAACCAGAAGAGCGTTTTCGTGTTGGCTCTGTTGATGCATTCCAGGGTAAAGAGTTTGATGTAGTGTTACTTTCAACAGTTAGAAGTTGGAATGAACCAGATAAAATTACGCAAGATACGGTAAATAATCAGCTTGGTTTCTTACGCATACCTAACCGTATTAACGTGGCTATGTCTAGGCAGAGACGTTTACTAATTGTTGTTG
Source organism: Alteromonas hispanica (assembly GCF_010500915.1). Lineage (GTDB taxonomy): Bacteria > Pseudomonadota > Gammaproteobacteria > Enterobacterales > Alteromonadaceae > Alteromonas > Alteromonas hispanica. The sequence goes on along the minus strand of NZ_JAAAWP010000001.1, from coordinate 589,115 downwards.
GCGATAAAAGCTTGGCTTCATCTAGCCTTGACCAGCTTATGCCTGAATCAACTCGTACTTCAGCTAATGAGAGACTATTAGTGGGTTTTCCCAAATTTTTCAATGAGCTTTGCCAAAAGGAGAAAGGCAATGTTCTCTAATACATATATAAAAACCACCGAATTTCCTAGAAACCGTGACGTTCAACTTTTCGCTTGGCCTGTATACAGTTGGGAAGTTTATCTATCTGCTCATAAAGGGCGAGAGTTAAATCTTTTTGAAAGAACTATTCTAGATCTTATTCGAATTACTGGTGATAGAGAATTATCAGTGAGTCAAATTGCAGAATGGTTATCGTTAGAAAAAGAAATGGTTTTATACATTTTAACCGCTACGATGCAGCCAAATGGATGGTTAGATAAAAATTTTAAAATTACAAAAGAAGGACAAAAATTTTTAGATTCAGAAACAGAACCAGAGATGACGACAGCAACAGTATTTCAGTGTGCAATAACTGGCCAATGGTTCCCTCGAATTGCTTACGATTCTAGCGAAATCAAACCTGAAAATGATACTCGCAAGCTAACGTTTAAATTAGACAGAGCGACAGATAAACGCATTAGAGCTTATCGTGCGACAGAGCAAATACATGAAGTAAATAGGCCGGGCCTTGATCAGCTAAATAATCTATTAAGCAAAGATAAAGATGCTCGCTGGATCGCAAATAACATTAATAGCGAAAGATATCATGTGCCAATAAAAGCAGAGAAAATGGTCCTTTCAAATAAAGATGTTAAGCAGTCCTATCTGTTGCTTTGGGCTGACGTATCTTCGGGTTTTAAATTTGATTTCATTGATCCATTTGCACTGTCCAGTAAAGCGCCTTGGCTGAATGAAATTTTTGATCAAGCCATAAGTGCAAACAACAAACTAGCGCAGTTCTCTAACTCAAAATTTAATAATCAAGAAGAAGAGATTTCTTATCAAGAAACTATCGATCTTATGAAGGAGACTGCCAGAGTTGAAGTATTAACTAAATATCCAAATGCTGAACGTTTTGGTGATTTAGTCGAACCATTATTTGAGTTAATAAACGGAAGAGAAAAGCTTAATCGAGAAAATTCAGCTGATTACAGTTTAAATAGGTCTTTAATTAACGGCTGTGGCTCTATCCTAGAAATCGTATGTAAAGCGGTTTTGATTTCAAATCCATTTAAACGATTAGGTATTTTACCGGCTAACAATCTTCATAATAACGAAAAGAGACGAGAGCTAGCTTTGTTATTAAAAGGTGTTGGAAAGTTTAGTCATTCACAGATAGACAGCATTCTCAAAGTTCAGCCTGGAAAGATCTATCAAACGGCTCGTGGTAAACACTCTAGTCTTCGCTCTCTGTTAGCGACTATTTTTATATCGATGAGAGATTACCCACATCATCCGTTTCAGTTTATGACTGAAGATAGGTTGTTGTTTAAGCAAGTGTATGAACTGTCGCATAACCGTGATGAAGCATCTCACGGTAACAACACAAGATTTACAAATGAACAAGCGTTGCAACACATCAACGTTGTAGACAAATTTTTAGAAAATATTTTAGTGGATTAAATAATGGCTAGGAAAGGCAAAAGTAGAAATTCAACACCAAAACCAATTGAAAAGCCAAAGTCTCCTTCATCAAACGGAGTTCTAGGTGGTCTTCTTAAAAAAGTAGGTGTTTCACCAGATGAAAAGTTGATTAGTAAGTTAAATGAAGAAGAGAAGCAAGCTCTTGCAGATTTAACAACTCAACTAGAAGAGTTAATTAAAGCAAATGAATTAACAAAACAAGAACAAGAAGATATTCAAACTAAAATTGAATTGAACGTTGAACAAGCGGCTAAAGACAGCGAAGAAGCAAAAAGTAAACTTCAGTCGATAAAAGTGAAAGAGGAAAACCTTGTATCTAAAGAGAAAGAGGTTCTAGCAAAATTAAATGAGCTTTCATCAAAAGAGCAAACTTTATTAGAAAAAGAAGCTAATGCTAACGCTGGCTTTGCACTTGAGCGTCAAAAGTCTTTGGAATCTTTGAAGAAAGAGTACCAACAAGTTGAACAAAAAATAGCTAAGCTTGACGAACAGCGCAGAACAAACGAGTTGAAAATGCTTGAAAAGCAAGCTCAAACCGAAGAGCTTGCTAAAGAGCAGGAAAATAATCGATTCGAAGACTTAAAGAAAAAGCTTCAGGCAGAAAAAGATGAACTAGCGAGCCGTCAATTGAAGCTAAGCAATCAAATTGATGAAAACAAATTGTTGAACGAGCAGCTTACGAAAGAGCTCGGTGAACAGGCAGCAATGAAAAAGCAAGCATTAGAAGAAATTCGCAGAGAATTTCAAACAGAAAAAGTTACGTTAGAAAATAAACTAAAACTGTTAGAGGATTACCGTAGTCGTGATCAAAACGAAATAAAAAAATTAACGGATCGATTGCTTGGATATAAAGAGCTGGAAAGAGAAGCTCATATCAAAGAGCTTGGCTCTCCTGCTGCCGTATTAATGCGTATTGATGAACTTGAAAAACAGCTTCGAGATGCTCGCAACAAGTTAAAAGGTCGCAACGAAGACGATTTAGAAGAAGAGTTAGGCTTTTATAAAGAAAGAGCAGACGATCTTGAAGAAGAGCTGAGAGGTCTTAAACAAGAACACGATGAAGTTAAACAACGTGAGGGTAAGTATAAGCTCAGTATTAGGGAAAAGCTGGAATTGCAGAAGCAAAAAGATCTTCTTGAAACAAGCAATGCTGCTTTGACTCACAGTATTGAATCCGTCAAGTCACAATTAGATGACTTAATTGAAAAGCAGCAATCGCAAGAAGCGTTTAAAGAGCTGACATTAATGGATCGTAAATATCGTGAACCCGTGCCTGCTCAACAAGTGAATTCATTAAAAGATTTTACAGAAGAATTACAGCACCGCATCGCCATTTCAACAGATGTAGAGCTTTACTACGATTTAGACTTACTTCGAAAGTTTATGGCTGGTTTAGCGCTTAGTCCGCTTCATGTTTTTCAAGGCATTTCAGGTACTGGTAAAACAAGTTTAGTAAATGCATTTTCTAAAGCGGTTGGGGGAGAAGTAACTAAGGTTCGTGTTCAGGCGGGCTGGCGAGATAGAGATGACTTGATCGGCCACTATAATGCATTTGAAAAACGTTATTATGAAAAAGAGTGTTTACAAGGTATTTATAGAGCCCATACGCCTTCTTATGAAAACCGTTTTAATATTATCTTGCTAGATGAAATGAACTTATCTCGGCCAGAGCAATACTTTGCAGAGTTTTTATCTGCGATGGAAGAGAATGAACATGAAAGAACCGTTGTCTTAATGGATTCTTCTATTGCTAACCCTCCAAAATATTTTGTTGAAGACAGAAAGTTGTTATTAAAATCTAATACCTGGTTTATGGGGACTGCGAACCACGATGAAACAACCTTTGAATTTGCAGACAAAACCCACGATAGAGCGTTTACATTAGACCTAGAAAAACAAGTAAAACCTGATGGTTGGCAAGCCAAAGCTATCAGGAATACTGTTATTGATTTCGGTTCAGTTAATGAACTTTTTGAAAAAGCTGAACGCACCCACAGCAAGCTAATTTTAGATATGCTGAAAAAACTAGTGAATTCAGAGTTTACAAATATCCTAGAACGTCAGTTTGGTATAGGTTGGGGTAACCGATTTGAAGCTCAATCACTTAGGTTTATATCTGTATACAAAGACTCTGGTGGTCACGAAGCAGATGCATTAGAGCACCTTCTAATAACTCGAGTTCTACGCAAAGGTAAGGTACTGGGTCGTTATGATATTTCTATCGATAAATTAAAAGACTTGAAGAGTGCATTATCTAAAATATTCAAATCAATTAATTGTACAGCCACTAAGGCGATTGAAATTATTGAAAGTGAAATTACCCGCAAAGAAGAAGGGGTCTATTAGCAATGTTGTTAATAGACAGAGTAACTTCTAGAACGGTTAAGCCTAACGAAGTAACTTGCATACAATCAGGGCGTTATGCCCTGGTTGGTAAAGAGTTTGAAAAAAGCTTTGAACAATCCCTTATTTTCGAGCCGATTATTCCTGTCCAGGTAGAAGACAAGTTCTCAAATAAAATAGATTTTGCTCAGCCTTCAGATGAGCTATTTACCAATGATGATATTTTAAAAAGCGAGCAGCAACTTAAAGTTATATATGATGCTATTCATCAAATAAACGATAAGTTTGATGCAAATGACTTAGTTACATTTAGTCACTTCTTACCTCCGGAAACTAGCAAAAACATTACGCCAAATGAGCTTGATAAAGGAATTGAAGAAGCTTTTGAAAACGGTGTGTTGTTTCAAATCAATAGCTCTCCAAGAATGAGCATGCGATATGACGTTGAGTTGTTACCTACAAGCAGGGTAAAACGATACGCAAATAACTATCAAGCACACTTAGTAGCTCATTCAGAATGTTGGCAGCAAAGAACTGTTGTAGGCATTATCCCTAAAAAGTTAATGGCAAAGGTAAGTGAAGATGAAGTAGCCATATATGAAAATATTGTATATGCAAGGCTTATAGATAACTTATTTAATTACCTTACTTTGTATCGTTTGCGTCTTGAGGAAATCGTAAGGTTTATTGGCCGATTTGGTACTTTGGATGGCAGTAATAAAGACCACAGATATATTACTCAGTTAACTCAAGATTGGGGTAGAGCATATGAAAATAAAGAAGGCGCAATAGATAAACTGCATGAACAAACTGAGTCTACTTTAGAAAAGGTTAAATCTAGCATTCGTAAATTATCACAACTGCGCTCAGATAAGTTATATCAGTCAATCCCAACAAGTGCTCAGATACCTATGGAGTTGAAGCAAACTAATATTTTAGTTCATGATAAAAACTATCGAAGAGCTGCTAAACTTTGGCGCAAGTGGCTTAAAAACTCAAATACAGATAAGTTAACACCACAACAAGTTCTCGAGCAAAAGCAACTTAATTTTATTCTATACCAATCATATGTTGACCAAATACTAAGACAAGTACTTGTTAATTTAGGGTGGTCTTTAACTAAGGTGCCTAAAGGTTATGAGTTAAGCCATGACAACACTTTTAGATTATCGATTGAGAATTCTAAAAAGGGTGAGTGGTTATTAATAAGAAAAGAAAATGCTATTGCGCGAATCGTAGTTATATCTGAACCTTTAGTTGAAGAAATTAACAACAATGAACTTGCGGATGGCGAATTTCTAGTTTGTCCTGAAAACAATACATTAAGTGAAACAGATAAAGTGATAGTTATTTCACCTATTAATCTAGACGGTAAAGAGACACTTGCAGGAAAGCTACAGCAGCAAATTATAAAAGTAATTATTCTTGAATATTTAACAGACTTTGAAGTTAAATTACCAAATGCAATAGATGAATTATACAAAGAAAAGTATGACTACAAACTGTCGGATGAAGCATTAAGCATTGCTAAAAAACATGCAAACACAGACCTGTACAATACAATAGTTTCAAAGAACAATATTTCTAAGTATTTGAAACAGTGTCCCGTTTGTAGTCAGCAAGCGCATGAAAACAGTGTAAGACAATCATCTAAAGACTACTTTACGGCAATTTGTCGTAATAAAGAATGTAAAGCCACCTGGACTTTGGATGTTAGAAAATTGTTATTCACCCTAAATGGTGGAGGCACATCCAATGGCAGATTTGCATTTAATATTAACCTTGGCGAATAGATAGTGAAGCAGTATGAAAATTCAAAGCCTGATGAAAGGCAATATAGATACAGGGTGAGGTCGTGAGTGTTTTTTGACCGACCAATAGAAAAATAAACGTTCAGTTGACGGAGACTGTAACTAATTTTGTGTAACTGCCTATCTCAATTTACTCTATAGAGAGTTAAGGATAGGCAGACAAACATGAATAAGAAAGAGCTTGAAGCTTTCGCAAAAGAAGCGGCCATCATGATTCGATATGGTTCAAAATTAGGCGGATAGGTAACATCTGGATACTAACGGTGCGTAATAAATAATACAAGCGCGACTAAGTTCATTGGCATTGTGAGATTTGAAGAGCTACCGCTACCATGCTCCCCATTCACCACATTTAGGACACTTTATATTGAACGGCTCGATGGCTCTTGCTGAATGATACGTCCAATAAGTGCCATTCTTGATAAGGCGTGTGTTAGTTTGATTGCAATGATTGAAGCTCATAAAGTGATTACAGTCGTTACATTGCATCCAAACAGATCTATGGGTTCGCGAGATAGGATTTCCGAATCGAGTGTTATTTGATTTTGATTTAACTTGCAGGTCAGAAGAACCACACCGAATACAAAAAGGGACAGCTGAAGTTCTATCATCGCTTCGGTCGCTGGACTTTGTGTTCATTTCTTCGAGCTTATACTGCAAAAATAAACCCAGTAATCGCTGCAGTTCGTCCGTATACAGCTTACTGTCTATGGGAGAAAGGTATATGCCACCGGAGTCATGGTTTCCTTGAATTCGCCCATCAGAATAGGGTATTTCGCCTAAATAACTGGTTTCTCCCCAATCCTGTGCCGTAACGCGATGTGGGATAGCATCCTTACAGGGGTGAATAATAAATACTGGGTTTTCGTCTTGCTCACTATAATCTTTAGTCTTTGAGAGGTTATGTACCACACCAGATAACCCGTCAAAGCGTTGAAATGTGCGCCTATCATAAAACTTGGCGTCCATGACAAAGCGTTTTTTCTGTGGGTACTCGTCGTTTGTGTCACTATCAGCAAACCATACTAAATCAATTATATAGTCAGGAATACGTCGGTTCGTAAGTGTTTTTTCATACGTCAGCGTAATAAAGCGTTTGGTCTCAGTGTTTGCCAATGCAATTTGAATGTCCTTTTTTTTCGCGCCGACGGCCTCAATAATTCGGTGTTTCCAATCTTTTTGTAATCGAAAACGAAACGCTTCTTTGAGTACAATGATGATTTGGAGTAAACACCAACGTTCATATAGTAAGGGCATATTAACCAATCCCATGGCATCAACTTTTTCTAGGCTAACTAATATGTCCTCGTCAGTAAGGTGTGTTAGATCTCTTAATTTTCGATAACCATTGTGTATTCCTTGGTAATTAGGATTTTGTACAAAGGTCATTGAGTTGGGAAAATGAGATGCTTCCTTGATGTTGAGTGATTTAAGCTTTTTTATCAACGTGAGTAACATTCGTTCCTTTGGAGCAATTTTTTCCCATACGTATGCCGCCAGTTCCTGATTCTTAGAGTAAAATTCAATGCGATTATTTATGGCAGCTTTTTCTTTCTCTTGTTCCTCAATTTCTTTTGTAGTTAGTGCTCGTTGCCACGAGTTTTCGTTTAGTGTTTTTCCGAGTTGGAATTCTTTTCTATAGTTGCTTCTTGCGATTTCAAAACCGGGCGTTGAGATAATCCTAATTTCAGCAAGCTCGATAATATTATAGAAGTTCGCTCTAGCGCTTTGCGAGCATGTGAATTTACCAACGAGTTCGTATTCTGAATAAGGCTCCAAACAGCTTGTAAGGTCGTAATTACCTCGCAGAAATTTGAGAAACGTAAAGTTGTCATTTGGCTGCGACCAATCTTTGTTATCAACAACCTTGATGAAAAAGCCATCTTTTTCACCCGATAAATTGTTGGTTGATACTTTCTCTGTTTTAATTCGAAGCACAGAGTGCAGATTCGTTTTCTTATAGAGATTGATGTTGTTGAGTGCTAATCGCTCTGCAAGTTTTGCTTGCCAGTATTTAATGTTACACCTTACTTTTAGGCGCTCTAAATCAGCGACAACTAAATCTCGATTAATCGTCACTGTTGGTCGAAATGAAGATAGTTGGCCTTGGAGTTTTGATACCGTATTCAAATATCGCTTAGATTTGTTTTCTGAAAGTGTACGGATTTGTTTAATAATCCGATAACAGCGTTTTAGTGCGAACAAAACATATCGATTCTCTGGAACATTATATGTGGGCGTTGATGCTCGGCTCGTTAAAAAGCGTTGATTCGGTTTACTTACCAGCTCCATGAACGTTCGATTGACAGGTCTTACTGCTTTTCTTGGTCTTAGCTCTTGAACTTCTCTTAGCTCACCTTTCGGTGATTCGAGTATTTTTTGAGCGTGACCTACCAGCTGCTTGATACAATCGATGGCGTCTTTATTTATTCCGAAAGCACTATCCATTTTATTCGTTTGAATACTGCTTGATTCATCTAAGATAAGCTCCCACAGGTCGTTCTTGAAACTATCCAGATAGTTGTTCAATTGTTCAAAGCTAAAATCCATTGAACCGATATTTACGTGGCACCGTTGTCCAGCAATCGAAAGATTAAGCATCCCCGCAGTATTAACGCCGGAATGTCGCCAATAAGTGTTTTTTTCATCCCATGTGTCTTTTTCTATCCACCATAGTCTACCCGTATCTTTATCCTTTATTTCTTCGAGATATTTGACCTCACCAGAGGGCATGTTGATATGGGGAGGCGTCGCATTGTCATCCAAAACACGTATTGCTAATTGACCCAAAAATCCGTCTGCATTGGGGTAAATGGTTGTCTCGCATTCATAGTCCTGACTTTCTTCGTTAAACGTTATGCGAAGGCTGTATTCTGACTCGATGACTTTTGTGACTGTCTGCTCGTCATACCATTGAATTTCTATATATTTGATTTCAAATTTGGGGGACATCAACTACGACCAAAAATTCACTACACCATCATTGGATTTTGCATTGATGACTATCTCTTCAAGCGCATAGAGTGCTGAAAAAGACGAAGGCATTTCTTCGGCGTCTGGAAGTTCTTGTCGTATTCGCTCGGCTAAAACCTTTTCAATAAGATCCAACTTCGTTGTTTGTCCGACAGTCTTATTGCCATCAAATGTAAATTTGGGGAGCACTTTATGTAGTAAGAAATTGTTCAACGCTTGTACTTTATCGTCATTGACGTCCTTAAATAGGGTTAAGTAATGTAAGCCCTGTCGAATAGTTCTCATACCAAATTCCACGCCTAACTTATGGAAGAAGTTCCTGTTTAATTCGATGAAGAGATCAGTAAACTCATCTCCTGGTTTGAATTTTGGATAGTTCATTCGAATGCCTAACTCATCATTATCAAACAAGAGTGGTTTGGTTAACTCGTCAAATTTATAGGCATTCACCTCTGAAAGTATTTGATCCCAATCTGATAGAAGAGGGGATTCAAAGCGCATTATATGTGCTCTATCCAAGATTTTAGGTGACAGGTAATGGGTAGTCTCATCGATGTTGATTGCACCAATGATGTGTACATTTTCAGGCATTTTTATGCTGGACGGCATCGTAATAACCGCTGACAACATTCTCCTTATATCGCTGTGATACTTGATGAGTGAATCTTTGTCACTGAAACCAAAAGACTGTCTTAGTTGATGATTAACATCTTCATCTTGTAGTAACGAAATAAAATCGGTTATCCCGTTCTGGCTATATTTTTCCTTTGCAGAATTTATGATTTCTACAACCGCCTTTAACTCAGACAAAACGTGTGAAGATTCATTTTCTGAATATAATGATATTTCAGGCTCTTCATCACGTGTTTCAAGAAGAGACAAAAAGTCTGCGAAATAATATTCAACCCTAGCAAGGTTCATTTCATCAAGACAGATAAAGTAGGGGATATTGGGGTTTTGTCTGGCCTCAAGAAGCGCATCAAGAAACTCTGTTGAGAGATACTTTTTTTCAAGAGGATTATAGTATCCCAATAAATCTTCCCTGGATGTCCAGTTCGGTTTAACGGGTACAATAACGGATTTGCCACCGACGGCTTTTGCAAATGACTTAACCAGGTTTGTTTTACCTGAGCCAGAGTCACCCGCCAGAATAATCAGGTCTTTGGTTCTAAGCAGAGTTAGATAATTCTCGATAATATGGCGGGGATAAAGAATATCATTTTCAACTAGGTGAGCTTGTATGTAGGATACAGCGCGTTCGTAGTCTTTACCGAAATCGTCTTTAAAACTGAGCCCGTCTACCTGAGAGCCAATAGCATTTGATTCAAGCAAGAAATTTTCGAGGTCGTCTTCGTCGATAAACTCAAATGTTTTTAGAAACTGTGCTTTATCGGAAACATAACTCTTGAGTCGTTTTATCTTCTGGTTCATTTCGACCTCAAATGTGGCTAGTTGATTCTGTAATTTAAGTAATGCATCTGTTGAAGCATGTTTTTCGGTTTCAATTAACTGAATAGAGTCTTTAAGTTGTTGCTCTTTTTCTGAAAGCGTGCGGTTGAGTGTGATTGCGCTATCACGTTTAGATTCTTCTTCGTCACGTTGTGCTTGCAGCAGATTCAATTCGTTTTCTGTCGCAGTCTTTAACTCATCTGTCGCGAGTGCTAATTTTTCTTGGATTTTGTTTAGATGAAAGTCATAAAGGCTACTTGTGATATAGGGTGACTTGTCGTCGGCATTGATGATTTCAATGGGCGCAGCGCTAGGAAGCTCTTTAAGTTCAGAACAACTCCCTGGTTTCACATTCATTTCAAAAGGAATTTCGTGTTTTTTACGCTCTTCTTGAGGAGATAAAATAAGCTGACATCTGATCAGTCTGCTATTATCTTTGTGGCCGTATTTTGACGCATCTTTAGGATTGACAAAGAACTCACAATTGCCGTTATGTCCCTTTAGGGGATAAGTGAGTATAGTGCTGCCACCAATAACCCTAACGTTTGTTAGATAACCCCAACTCACGTCACCAAGTGGTTTAAGTTCTCCCCAAACATTAAATTCGGTATCGTTTAATTCCCAACGTTTTTGGAGAATACTTACTAATTCCGCATCAGTAAGTGGTTCAAGCTCGAACTCTTCATAATCGCGTATTTCCATTACTACTGACAAATGTCCTTATTAATTGAATTTTTTCTCTATTTAACGCACGCTACACTGATCACAGCTTCGTCTTAAGCGTTTGAAATTTGAGCAATTTTTTCCTGTTACAACCTCTGATGGTATACGCAATGGGATACAGATGTAAAGCGCTGAATATTTACAGAATGAATAAAAGGCAAGGCTTAATGCGACTTCATTGTCAGCATGAGCGATTTCACTATATTTGAGGTAGATTAATTATTGATGTAGGTGATTATATTCCTTACCTAAAAAAGGCTGCTACCTTATTTTAAGTTCACTTGATGCAGGATGAATCAATCTGGGTTTGTTGGAGGCTAATTATCTTGAGAGTATTTGCCAATGAACAGGAAAGTTATTTATTCTCCAGAAGTCCGCGAGCGTGCTGTTCGCATGGTATTGATTTCAGAGAGTGAGCATCCATCAAGATGTGCCGCTTTGGTGTCTGTATCATCTAAATTTGGTTTAACACCTGATACATTAAGAGCTTGGGTGAATAAAATGGAGGTTGATTCTGGTAAGAAACCTGGTGTGACTTCGGATGCCGCAACCAAAATCAAAGTGCTAGAACGATAAAACCGAAAGCTTAAGCAAGCGAATGATATATTGCGTATGGCTTCCGCTCTTTTCACCCAGGCGGAGCTCGAACGCAAACCCAGGTAATAGTTAAATTTATTGAAGCCAATCGTGCGTTGTATGGTGTCCAGCCGATTTGTCGTCAAGTGCAAGTCGCACCGTCAACGTATTGCCGCTACAAAGCGCTTTAAGCTGAGCCAGAGCGGCGCTGTCAGCGTTATCAACAGGATGAAGCGTAGCCTGAAGTGATGCGTGTCTGTCAGGAAAATAAGCGCTGCTATGGCGTGAGAAAAGTCTGGAAACAGATGAATCACGAGGGCTTTCGTATTGCTCGTTACACTATAGCCAGGTTGATGAAACTGCTTGGTATCCTAGGTGTGCGCCGAAGTCGTCACTTTATTAACACCATCCCGGATGACAATGCTGCAAAGCTATTGGATTTGGTTAATCGTGAGTTTACGGCACAGCGTCCCAACCAACTGTGGGTGGCGTACGACGACGCGCTAACTTAGACTATCGATGGCCTCTACAAAAGCGAAGTCATTCACAAAGACGGCCCCTGGAAGGGGCCAGATCTAGTCGAGCCTGTTACGCTGGAATGGGTTGACTGGTTCAAAAAAAAACGTCCGCTCGAACCGATCGGTGACACACCACAGGTACAATTTGAGGAAAACTATTATCGACAACTAGCCGAAGATACGGCAGCATGACTTAAACAAATTCGCCTCCGAATTTACCGGTGCAATTTACTTGAAGCGTACAGCAACGAAAAAATGAAGTTCAAACGGAGCAATAAATTCTAGGGAGCGCCTCATAGGTAACGAAATCCCTCATCCATACAATAACCCATATCAAATCGTCTGGATAAAAGGTGAAAAAGAAAGTTTATGCATTTACATGCAATACCACTTACCTCTTAAGATATTCGGTTTTCTAGATGCCGTTTTTCAGTAGTGGCTTTACATACAAAATAAAAAGAAGATAGTTTTAAGGAAAGGTCGTAGTAAATGGAATTGATTAATTCAAACTTTAGGTATTTAAAAGAATCCTACCCCGAGCTTTATCGAGCAGGAAAAACGTGTGAACTTCTTATTGATATAGATGCCGATGCATGCTCTTCCAAGCTTAGATACTTTGCTGAAGTGTGGCTTCTTTACTGGGCTCATGCTCAAGGCAAGATTTTAGCGGCAAACGGTTTGTATAGCATGATCCAAAAGAGCATACAGCAGGGGCTCCTCAATAATGATGATGTAATAGAGCAACTTCACCATCTCCGCACGATAGGTAATGTGGGAGCCCATATATCCATAAATTCCATAACCGGTGAAATTGAGAGAACGTTCGTCACTAAACAACAACTCAAGTCTTGCTTGAACGTTGCAATGAACTTGGGTGAAACACTCTGTAAAAGGTTTTGCCCCAGTCACATCCCTAATGAGTTAGAGAAAACAGTAAATATAAATCAACTAATAGATGCTTATCAGGTACTCAATGAGAACCCAAGTAGCGTGTATACACACGCTAAGAAGTGTTTGGCCTGTCTCCATGATTTGCCCCGTACAAATTCACGCTTAGTAATTGATAAGATCCTTCTGCAAATAAACGAGGCAATTTTTTGGGCGAATAAAAGTATTCGACTGGGAGAAGGTCGGGGATATCTATTGTTATTAGAGATATATTCAGGAGAAGCACACCCAAAAGGCAAGAATGATGAAGAGTTCCGCAAAACCAAAAGGCAAGCTCTGGAGCTTGAAAGCTCTGGGGACGTAAGGTTTAGTTTGGCTAGATCTTATTTAGCTTTAGGAAAAAAGTCTGCCGCATTAGACTTACTTCTAGCCGCTTTGAATATGGGGCATGCAGAAGCATTTGACAACGCCTTAAGTCTTTCCTTCGAGTTAGGAGATAAGGAACAATTTTCAAGACTAATCGACTTGGGAGTCAAAAGGCGTAATGCAAGTGCGTTAGCTTACCAAGTATCCATGGATGTTCTGAATAAAAATATTACCAAAGATACAAAACGAAATGTTGTTTTTTTAAAAGCTACATCAATGCCCGGAGTTGAGTATTTAGATGGGTTATTAGTACTGTTTGATGACTGTTCCGCAATAGAAGACGAGGTAAGAGCCATAGAAAAACTCGTCAAATATTGGAACAGAATGCCAACATATATGTTTCCTGCCTCTCTCACAGCTCTTTTTGCAGAAGCTAAAGGGCAGCTAGGACTTCTTTGTAATAAAGTTGTATTAGAGGCGATGTGTGAAGCCAAACTTTTGAATAAAGCTGATGCAGGGCGGTTGTATTTCGTATTGGCGATGTATGACATAGATTGTGCAGCAAAGAATAAAATTAGACATCCTGATATCTACTTTGAGCACTTAATAAAACTAGCTGTTGAGTTCGGTTGTGAAGATGCAAAATCGCATCAGGAAGAGTACGCGTCATTTAAACGGTCTTTGATCGGAAGAAAGAATAAGGCAAATAGAGCTAATTTAAAGGAGCGTCGTAAGCAAGGGCAAAAGGTACGAAAGAAAAGAAAGTGACTTTAATGAGTCAACTTTTCAAACGGAGCTAGTTAATGATTTAATGTCTAATTGATACAGTCACAAACATTTATAACGTGACCTTAAGCAAAAGATAGCGTATGTGCAAATGCAGAAGGAGATGTTAGTTGTCGTACTGCTGCTGAACAATTTAGGTTCGCTCTTTCTCCTGCTTTTTACTCTTATCGGAACGTCTTATTGGAAACTAACCAAGAAAAGCATAATGTGTTGGTTAAAAGCTGGAACTCGTTTATGGATGAAAGTCGGTACCAGTGGCCTTGGGAGGTATGGGCGACTACCCAGTATTACAGTAATGAATTTAATGGTCCTTCATTGGTGGCGCCGCCTAAACTCCAAATTATTCTTCTCCATCCTACACTGGTTGTTGAAAGAATTGACAATTTAGAGCGCGGTTCGCGAGATTCGGTAGCTATCGCTTTAGAGTGGGCCGGTTTGAATTGGTGGGAGAAGGGCTTTGGGTTTTCTCTTACCTCTCTTTATTGGGATAGAGATGAGGCAGATTCTATCGGACATGGTTTTACACTTCATATTAAATCTAAATACTCCATCGGCTTCGTACATCGTGGAAATGGTAATAACGGCGTTTTTTTTAATGTAGACCTTACTGAGTGGTTCACAGATAAGAAAGAGAAATACAAAAAATATCAAAGATATTTTTAAGTTTGGCTATTTGTATACTGAGCTTGGAATTGAGGATTTGATGATTGTAACGTCGGGTGAGTCCTCGCTTTTTGTTACACCAACTTCTTCGTAAATAAGCGGTAGCTTTTACGTACTTAGCGATGGCGTCATTAAGTCATCGGAACCCGTTATTCGCTCGTATCTTTGTTCTTTTGTAGTGACCACGTATTTGTTTGGCCGTTCTTCTCTCGTGGCTACCTCGTGTAACCCAGTCCAACCTGTAAAAGCGTTCAAGATGATAGGAGGTAGCCTAAGTGAGTTCGAGGTAGATTATCATCATCATCGTCGCTTTTTAAACGCTCCTTTAGAGCAAAGATTTTATTTACAGTTCTATCAAGGTTGCTCTCCCTAGAGCATTCATCTCTGGTTAACTCATCGGTATGTAACATCCTAAACGCACGGACTGAGTCTTCTGCTCTATTTTGGCCGACAATTTTAGTTTCGTTCGTTTATCGTCAACACTAGGTGAATAGGCATCATCCAGATGCTAACGGTGTGTAATAAAAAAATAGATGTTGCTCACCAAATTTATTGGCTTTGTGGCATTTGACGGGAAATCTTTACAATGCTCCCCATTCACCACATTTAGGGCACTTGGTATTGAGCGGCTATCAGGAATCATCCTCTGGCGCCTTAAAAGTTTCTGGAAAGTATTTGTGACCTATTTTATCCCAGTCAATGAAGATGGCCGCAAAGGTTAGCGCCACCAGCATACCAATCGTTCCATAGACAATAATTTGATACATCACGTTCCTCACGTTTAACAAACACAAATGTTAGCAGGTTTACTAGTTTTAACTATGCTGCTCACCGTCCTGGATTAACAACGAAGCCGTACTATAGACCCAAAGCAATCAGCAGCTATCATACGAGTATAGGGCATGATTAAGGCATTTTTCGAGAAAAAATTGAACACCTTAATTCAATTTGAGGAAATACACACTATGTCACAAGGTTTTTTTAATGTGAAAGTAAAGAGCAAATATCGGCTCAATTGAAGTGAACACATTTCCGTAAAGTGACTTGGTTGCCAATCTATCACTCGTAACAACAAAGAAGTACAAAGGTAACCAAGGTCAGCAACAAGAAAAAAACGACGTGGGTTTGTGTCACAGTCAATCTTCGAACCGCTGAGCTACTGGATATGCTAACACAGCAAGACACTGAGACTTTTGACACAGGCTCGCTGGTGGAAGATAAGTGGATTGATCAGCGCAACCAAAATCGCTCTAAGCTCGGCATAGCATAGCTATTGTCTTGTCGAATATTTATAGAGACCCGGTCAAGATAGTTGGCTAAACCTACTTATCGTAGGAATTTTCGTGTGAAAGTTTTCGATTTCATATTAGTATCAATATTTGCTCCATTGGTTAAAAGTTCGGCGCTAGCCGCCCGGGTTAGTTTAATCAGTATCGCCAAAAGCAGACTAAGCCACTAAGTTAATATTGAGGTGTGAGCATATATTTAAGTTCAGAGCCCAACCATTAATGTAGCGAAGCTGATAATTTCAGGACAAGAGTATGAGCAAGAAAAGTTTGATATCACAGGCCTCCACCGCATTGAGCCTATATCAGATAGATAATAATGAGTCTGGCAATAGTGAAGCACTCCCCCCCGGGAGTAGTGCCCAAATAGATATTGTCGTTTCGCATTCCATGCCCTTGCCGGTTGAAATATTAGACTCTCAGGTGTCGGTGAAAATTCCTGCAGAGTTTTTTGATGTGATAGCGCGAGATTGGTGTGAAAAACGTGAAATAATCACAAATAAGTACACGCTAGAGGAGCTTCTTAGCCCGAACGATTTTCACTGGCCAACAGGCGAAAAAGAACTTATTGATGAAGTAGCTGATAACTCTGCACGAAGTAAACAAGTCATTGAGCATGAGCAACAAACAGGAGATGAGGTTCTTCAATATAAGAATATATTTGATGTAATCTCTGACGACGAAAATTCGGCAGAGACTATGCAAAAAAGTAGCGATGCTCTTTTAAGATTGCGAGAAATGGGGCAGCGACTTCAAAGTGAATTTCCAATATTAAATACTATAAATACCGAAGAAGAGCACCAAAAAGCTTTAGACATCATCGAGATTTTGTTACAGGACTACGATAGCAACCTATTGCTTATAGATGCACTAAGCTGTGCCATTACCCGATATGAACAATCAGAGCAGTTTACGCAATAAAATTTAAAATTCGTTTATGAGGTAAAGTGCTAGGAGAAAATGGTGACATGTAAACTTGATAAAGCCACTTATGACAACGAGCTTACACATCGAACAATGTGGAGCAACAAAAGCGACGGCGCCTTGTGTGAGTTACTTAGCTATCTCCGAGCATCAACTAAGACTATGTGTAAAATAAAACCGAAACGAAAACAGGGCCATTTAACTTTAACAATTTAGTCAATTTTAGCCTCTGGAAGATGAGGAAATTCTCTCGCGATCTTTTCTTTTGAACGCTCTCTGAACGTGCTCATAAACTTATCCAATCGAGCCTTATCTTCAGGCCGTGGATTTTTGCTTGATAAGATGAAGCTCAATGGAACTCTCGACACTCTTGCCATGGTACACCTTTAAACACTGTTTCAATCGATGCTCTGTCGCTCGAGCGAAGGCAACTTTTCTACTAAATTGGTCAAAATTCAGCGAATATAACAATGACGTACTAGCCTTGTGCTGTCTTTCGCTACCATACATTATAGCGCGTTCTAACTAACAATACACACCATGCTCTATACGACCAGTCAACGCCAGAACCTCGTTTGTTCCCGCGAATGTCGATATCATCGTGATAGGCTGAATGCCATTCAATCCACGAGAGGGAGACTTTAGCCATGACAACGCTTTCTCTTTACTGCCATCAAAAAGCGTTAACCCTGCATTCATCATCTGAATAAGGCGAATTATTTTTTCGCTCTCACCAACACTCAACTTTCCAGCATTTGCACGACGACGTAGCGTGGATACTGAAATCCCGAGTAACCCAACCAATTCTGCATTGGTCATTTCAGCGTAATGTGCGATGCGCAAAAAGATGGAATAGGGTAGACCTCTTGCTATGGCCTCTTGAAGCTGGCGACCTCTCTGGGGGATGTCAATGATATCCCATATAGTCTGCTTTTTCCCTCTGTCGCGCGTGTACGTTAACATGATGCACTCCCACAATACGTGTTACAGCAAAAAATGTGATTCAAAAGTCCAGCTGACGGCGAGTATTCGCATTTGTTGAATAGGCCTATATTAACCTATTTTTCCCTAACTTATATACTCAGTATACAATCTGAAGTTCTACATCGGGACGTACACCGCTTTATAAACCCGCTGTCCTTCTAGTGTTTAAGGGTTACATTTGTGAATTTTACTTATTGCCTATCCCATGTCTTTGGGAATAGCAGTACTGTCACGAAGTATGGCAACTGAACATCCGAAAGGCCACTCTTTCAATTTAATATAGTCGGGAGAGGCATTCGGAGTATCGTAAAATTTCATACTGATATACTTCCATGTACTCAAGCTGTATAAGGCTAATATTAATGAAGAAAATAGTGCGATGTCAGTTTGCGAGTACTTCGCTTTCGATTATTTTATTGGACATTCACACTAGATGAACAGCGCAGCCAAAAATACATAAAAAGGCACTTATTGATACCACATTCTGCACCGTTATTGGTTCACTCCTGTCAGGAAACTCGAGACTAATACATATAGAGGTTTGCTATTTAAGCTGTCTTGTATGTTCCTTCTTAACTTACTCTTTGCAACAGGATTTATTTGTCATGTCGACGTGCAATCCAATAAAAGCCAATGCCTACCACTAAAATTGTTAATATAATAAAGATAGTGCCGATAAGCTGAATCTCATTAATTGTCTGTCCCTCCTCAAAGTAATTTTTAAGACAAATTCGATATTCAAAAAAGTAACACAACAGTAAACGTTTCAAAAAGTGGCGCGAATAGCGTTTTAGTTCAGAACGAATATAAGCACTTTTTCTTGAAATTACCATGCCGATAACAATCGATCACCTTCAGAGCCCCCTTGGGCATGGTAGTTTTCGTCTGATGAATTGACTGACGTTTTTTCCGCTACCGATATGACGCGTTACTTGTTGTGCATTTGTCCGCTTCTCTTTAATGAGACAGAGCAGATGGATTACTAAAACAATGAAAGGGCTCATCAAGGCAAAATGTGCTGTGGCAAAACACCACTAGAAACATTAATCGATGGGAAACAGGCTTAGGCTGAGAATAATCTAGCTCAAACCTAATCTTACAGCGGCACCTAAAAAACGGGTAACCATCAATTCTGAGCTAGTACAATTGAATGCCTCACAATCTGCTCCTTACAAATGTTAAACCTTCCTGAATCCATTCGCTGACCAAGGGGAACGTGGCTCTTTTTGTGTCTAAAATTCGAATGACTTCAGTCCATGTCCCCTCCTGTCTACCTGATAGCTCACGTTCAATATGATAGGGAAACACTTGAAATTCAGGGTTAGCTTTTCGGTATCTACCCCAGGTATCAATATTTTTCAAAGCAGCTTCAGGCACTAATGCAGCGATGGCCGACAAGTCTTTGATATTTTTCCTTGTGTTACCAAACAGTGCTAACTCAATAAAGGGCGAGGTGTTAACCTCGGATAATGCATCCATCACTTTATGACCTACTTCCTTCCTGAGGGCCGCAGCTGATTCACATTTAAAAGACTTCAGCGCTTGTACAATTTCAGATAGGGTGCCCCGCTTCACCAACTCTAACAACTCAGCATTTCTAGCGTTTCTCTCATTTCGCCCTATGCTTTCAACGTTACTGGTAAAGTCCGACCAGGTTGTAAACTCAAGATAACCGCCGGATATTGGGTTCCCCGGGTTGCCTTTCACTTTGAGCAGGTCGTAATCAGGGTGATTACAATCCAATGATTCCTTAATGCTAGCGCGACGCTGAGTGAAGTCAGTTTTGCCTTTTACCTCTAGCCTGCGTACGATTGCTCGGGCTTCGTCATAATCTACGAGCGAGGGCCTACCAAATAGTTCTCGCCAGCAAGTTAATTCGTCATAATACTGCACAGGGTTTTGCAAAAATCCGGCAGGTAGCTCACCTCGCTCGCACGCTTTTTGATAAGCCTCCCGAGTATTGATGTCGACACGTTGAGCAATAAACTTTTTAACGTCATCGAGGTTGGGCTTCTCAAGGAATCTAGAAGTCGGTTCGCGTCTCCAGTATTCAGCCAGCTTGAGCTCAAGTTCACATTTGAGCTCTTGATTTCTGCGGATTGCTCTTTCCAACGAAGACTCAAAATGAGTGTAATGCGTCAAGTTATTTTTGATAGCGTAATTCAGTAACCATTCTGAATCAAGTGAACTGGCAGCGCATAAAGCTTGATCTGCTTCTGAAATTAGCTTGCTAGAGATGATCTCGAGCCCGTTAACACCCAATGCATGGAGGACAGATTTTATCTCTTCCAAAAAGGTTTCTAACCCATGATTTTTCAGTGTCCTAGCCTCAATCGAAATAAAATTATCAAAGCAAACACCAGTGGCTTGTTTTATTAATTGTTCTTTGAGCGCACGCCTCTCTGTGTATTTCATTAAGAAAGTATCGTTTAACTCGCTGGGCTTGAGGAGATGCTTACCCACCAACCAAACCTCAATAAAGCAGACCCGCCCGTTAACCTTAGCCTTGAAGTCTGCTAAACAATTTCGGGACGAATTCGGCAAGCAGAATGGCCATTCGGGATGCGCCTCGAATTCTAAATCAAGGGCATCGAGCACCTGCGCGAAAATTTTTTCTTCGTTGCTCTGGCAATGAAATATTCCCCCATTTTTGGATAAAAAGAGAAGACGGTTGGAAAAAAACTCTACTTTTAATTGCTCAAAATATCCGGATTCACGACACTTTTTCAAGCCATGTGAATCAGCCCTTTTCCACGCATTCTGATTTATGTATTTTCGTTCTGCTAAATAGCCCCGCCAGTCGTCTAATGTATAATTGTCCAGCTCGGGCCTTTGGCGTCGTCTACCTAATAGCTCGTTTACCTGGTCAACGAGTGAGAGCCCTTGCTCATTTTTACGCCGCCGCATTTCGTTATAATGCGGGGTGTCGCAATAGGGCCTCGGATTGGAAGCTTCGGTGTTAGATTCATACGCCGCTTCACTAAGCTTTATGAGTTGCTCATCCGTCATAGCCGCATACTGTGATGCCAAGGTTCGCGATTGCGCCCAGCTTTTTCTACAAGAAGGGCAGCAGACTCCATCTAAGTTCTCTCTACCTTTACTTTTCCAGCGTTTCGCGAGAGCTTTGGCGCGGTCATAAGACATATCAAACATGTCGAGGCAGACCAGACACTCAAATGACTGGTCTTTTGTACTGTATTGATAAGGTGTAAGGGCCCTAGCTTTATGCTGTTTAAAAAATGCTTTTGCTTGGCGTTCTGCTCTCAAAAAACGACCTTTATTTGCAATTGATAAATTTAAACAAAGCACAAAAATTTAAATAACACAAAGTGAAACTGACTTTCTCACTTGACTCGTGCTAATTTCGAGATGAAATCCTTCACGTTTGCTACGATGCTCGATTCAAGTGTCCATACATCGCCAGAACGCAAAGAAAACTAATAAACGCCTTGTTTCGTCTTGGCGTGCTATTTGACTCTGTTTTTGGCTTTAAAAAATGCAAGCTAACGGTACCTTTCTGCAAGTAACTGAGGAACCGTCCCTCATCGCTGACCTTGACCTTAACTTTTGATTGCTCCTTTGCTTTTAAGTATTCGACAAACTTATGTGGTACCACAATTTTAGTCGAGACCTCACTTTCAAAGCGACTCTCTATTTCACTAAGCCAAAATTTTAAATCCTTTCGATATTGACTGATCAAATCTTTATCAAATTGTTGTTCAGAGGGGAAATACCAAGTAAATGAAAGTTGCCAACTCTCGCTCTTTAGTCCTTCAAAAAGATCGAATAGGGTGCGTATTGCTTCTACGTTGTGCGACCTTATCAAAGAGTCTTTTGATGCAACTCGATTCCTCATCAAATCGTGCATCCCCGACCAAAGTGCATGATTACCGTCCTCTGTAGCTCCACACAGGTCATTAAACGTAGTTAATAACTTTTTTACACTAGCGATTTCGCTTTTCTTGAGCATTGCGGCATTCGCATAGCGAGGAAGGTTTCTTCTAGCCTTTTTTCCTGGTCGGCTGGAAAGCTCTTCGTCTATCTTGATAATTTGGTTGATTTGTCCATCATCAACCTCAATAGCCTGTTTTATGTGCATGCGGGACTTGTTGGTCGCCAGCATTAACATAACTTCCCAAACATCCAACAGAGAAAGCTCTTTGTCACTCGTCATTGAAAACGCATTGTTGATCTGTTTCAGAAGCGTTTGGTTGTCTGAGTGTACCGCTTTGGGTTCGCAGACAGTCATTTGTTTGGGACACAGAAAATCTATGTCGTGTGCAGGGTTTAATAGCTTCCCACTCGATTTCGAATTCTCATCTTGAAGCGCCCAGAATTCTCTAAGCGACGATTTACTCAGTTTGTTATCGGAGAGTGCAAGATGATGTACGAATTCGGACAAATGGTAGTAGGATGAGAGCGTCACCTCGGGCGTGGTGTGTCCCAGTAATGATGATACTGCCCATAGCCGTTTTCTTGACCATGGTGTTAAAGCTAGCCGTGATGCCACCTTTTTATAATTTACATCATTGAAATACGGATGATCGCAAAAGTGGTATGTTCTAAACTTGTCTAGGTATTCAATATTTAACAGCAACATCATCCAGTTGCAAAATGAATGGCGACAGTGATGAAAGACCAAATTTTGATCGCCAGTGACCGAGCGTAATATATAACTAAGTAGATTGAAGGCTTGATTTGCCTTATTGATATCTGCCACGACTTTGGTTTTCAGATTCACATGTGGCGCCCTTTGACCATCTAAATAGTCGATAAGCTCTGTCAGTCTTTGTTCTGGCCAAAGGCAATCTAAAGGTAGGTTACGAGAACTTTTTGCTGACTTTAAATCACGAAATCTATTCGGCCGTACTTGTAAACTAACATAATGCGGACCCCCAATCTTAAAATCTGAGAACTGTAAGCCTGAAATTTCATTACGCCTTAACCCACTATAGAACCCAAAGCAAAAATACAGCTTGGCGAGGGTTGACAGCGGTGTATTCACGAGGTCGCATAGTTGGCATACCCTGTCTGCTTCGTGTTGGGTAATGATGTTAGCATTCACGCCAGATCTTGTGCATGGAACATCGATATCAGAGATATCCATTTCCTTGACTAAGTTCTTAGTAATCAGAAAATCAGCAAAGTACAGCACGAATTGTTTCTTGCTAGATGTGATTTCATTAACTACGTCGTTTAACTTAGCCACCCATGTATCAGATGATATGACTTGCATGTTACATCCTGAAAACTCTTGAATAAAGGGTTTGGCAACGTAATCTACGTAGTCATAAATTGTCTTGAGTCTTAAACGATCCTTTTTTTTGCCTCCTTCATCAAGTAGGTGATAGGCCCATGCGAGTATTAACCATATAAGAGGTTTTTGTATGGCATTTTCTGTTTTTTCGAGCCAGGATCGCAGTTCGTTTTTTAGTGGAGTAGTAATTTCGCCGCTTTTCTTTTGAGTTGTTTTTTCCTTTAATCGGCTTATGAACGAGGTTACTTCAGCATATTGTTCTGCAGTGGTTTGTTCTACAGGAACGATAGTCTTGGCGTATCTTCTTTTATGTTTGTTTGGAAGCATAGCATCGGACCATGCTTTGCTTTGACGTTGCGGGATAGTCCTGTCAACAATGGCGTTTTGTGGTATCTCTACTGCGGAGCCTTTTAATAGTCTGAAGAGTGTATACTTTTTGAGTGGTGTGGTAGGGAATATTCTTAGCCTTATAGCCGATTCTACTGTACTTAATGACAATGCCAACTCAGTACGCAGCATACTTCGAATCATAATTGCGCTGATTTTGTATTCGGAGGGTGTAACCTTTAATTTATGTAGCGTTCTGTTTATTGCGTTGACTATGTTTGCGGGACTGCGCTGTCGTACATTCCAATTCAACTTGAGCATCATAACTGCTGTCTCCGATAACCAAAATCGCTGATGCTCGGTATCAAAGAAACATTCGGTACCAATGTAGAAAATATCTACTTCTCTATTTAAAAGACTTCTGACATTTTGAGGCTGTGATACGCCTTCTTTTAGCATTAGCCAAGTAATGAGAATACCTACATGATCGTAGGTGCTTTTCATATAAGTAGACAGTGTTTCCGGTGCTTCAATGAAGTTATAAAGCCTGCGTTGTAGCGCAGATAATATTATGTCGTCAGGTTGTACGAGTGGAATATCTTGTTTGATTTGAACAGGGTAGGAGAGTCTAGGAGCTTTGATTTCTGTCGCTTTTTCTACGATACAAAATAGTAATTCAGCAAGTCTTAACTCAACTAAATGTAGTTCGAACCCTTTACTCAACGAGTTTGTGAAGTTGTTTATAGTTTGTGCTACGTATTTTTGGTTCTCATAGCGAATATGACGTTTAAACTTTTCGATTACGCTTTTAATAGTTTTGTCTGCATCAGCCCTATCGAATCTACTAATCTTGGAAAGCTTCACGTAGTCCGAAATATTTATTTGCGCTGAACTCGCATATTGTTGTTTAACATCGGTCGAAAGTAATATCGACGCTTGTTTATGCATATTAAGACCTTAGCCTCGTAAGTAGTGACGGAAGCGCTTTCCAACCTAGTTCTTTTAGCATTTCATCGATTATAGGTTGTAGCGATGAGACGGTCGCTGGGTAGCTTGAAGATGAAAACTTTTCCAACGGGTTCTCGCCCGAAACGAAGTGACCCAACTGAAACTTAATCAGCTCTTGATGTACGCTTTGGGTTTGAAGGTACCTTCGCATGTAGTGTCTTCCAAAATTAATGGGTAAATGAATCTCAGCACGCAATTTTTTGGGTGTGACAGTTGTCGGTATGATGGACTGTTCCGTATTGTCTAGTTTATTTTGTTCACCTTCTGCTTCATTGCCATGTGTACTAAACAAGAAAAAAACGCCAAGTTGGGTAGCGGAATTTCTGATAGTAATAAAATGCTCGATTCGCTCGCTCTTACTTTGTAAATGAACATAATTTGTAGGAGAAAGTTGAGAAAATAGATGTCTAGAGAGCAAAGGCTCAACCACACTGAGAAGGTTCGCCATGGTATTTATATGTACCTGATAGAATTGAAGTTGCTGGCGCAATAAGCGTGGACAGACTATTACTCGCATATGTGAGAAGGTCTTTGTTGAGTCTTTGTCAGAAATACATAACGTATGTCTTTCTGGAAAGATTAGACTCAAAGAGGGCAGGGGGTTACATACGGCTCGATATCCTGTTCCGCTAAGAAGCATCCCAAGTGTGTAGGTTGTATAAGCATTATGATATTCAATGAGGCTTTCTATTTGCCTCGTAATTTGTCTAGACTCGAAATGAGTTTTTAGGTGTGCTGCAGTACTTGAGATCCAGGACTGCAATGCAATCTTCGTTGGCGTAAAACATGAACCTACTCCAATATGTTGTTCGATCCCGCTTTCATTATCGATGTTGCTATTGGTATTAACTGAGGGCATGAGCTTGGGTGGTTTAAAATTAGGATCAAAAAACATCATTTGGTTTAATACATCTTGCCAAATGGAATTAGTGCGGGCATTGATTTCCCTCTCGCTGTACCACGCATAGTGCCTTGGCGCCCTTGTGTAGTAAGATATCTTGCCTGATAGAAGTTCTAGAATAACGGGATCGTGAAGCTCTTGAGCAACTAGGAAGTTTTGAAGAAAGCATTCAATCCTCGTTACACCTATCTGACAGTGGTTGCGATGATTGATGACCTTCAGGAAACCATCGACCGCACTTTTTATAGTGTTCAGTCGGTAAGTGCAGCCAATAGTCTCGTGCATCTGTATATCTGCAGCTATTATTTTTTCGCATATAAACGTAGGCAGAGAGAGCGTTACTGTGGAACCTACTCTGAGCAGGTCTCTTTTATGCGAAAGAGAGTTCTTCGTGGTTGGAGATGGAGCGACTATCAAACTTGTTGATGCATTGGTGACATGAAGGCCTGGTTCATTATGGCTTTGGTTGTGATGTACAGGAATGTTGAGGAGTTCGTCTAACTCTTTACCTAGGAACCAAATTAGACATATTAGGCTTTGAATGTAGTTTGCTGGTACTCCACTGTAAGTGCTGCTTGATGATGATATTAACTCATGCCACAGCAAATGAAGTTCATGAGGTTGAAGAATTGCGCGGTCTGTCGGTAGAAGGTTGTGACTGCGCCTAACGTCTCTAGTGATTTGTCTTCGTCTTTTCTCAATTTTGTATTCATCTTTGATGACAGCTGTATCAGGGCGCTCATGCCTCTCTTTACTTTCACCCTCCTCGTTAATTTGTACGATAGCCACACTCGGGTAGTCCTCGCTCAAGCAAGCAGAGGGATCCTCTGTTTTATCATTCGATAAGTATTTTGCTTTAAGAGATGCAGTCAAAAGGTTTCCGGAACCAGGAAGTCTTGCTAGCTTTGTTCTTTGAAAATAAGAGCGTGTTTTTGAGGGCGAGTCGCGGGATTGTCTCACTCGCGTAGTCCAATTTAAACGATAAAAATGTTCAAGGCTATAAAGGTATGTCAAGCTTGAAGGATTCTGATTACTTGGATTCAACGCTTTGATGCTCTCTCGAGCATGAGCTGCACTCATAGCCAATGCATCTGGTGAACCTGATGTTCTCAAATGATTGGCTACATCTGGATCGGTATATGATAGTCGGAATGCTCTTGTCGCTTCCTCTACTCTGCGATTGCTTTTAATTTCAATCTCATGAGTGAAATAGTGACTGAGAAAAGAGAGTAACGCAGACGCCATTTTATCGTCTTGATAATCATAGAATATAAACAGTAATGAATATATTGGTCGAAGGCTTAACCAGCCTTTCGCCTTTGTTTTATTGTATAAAATTTGCTGATTAGCAGTTGGGGCTTGGATAATTTTTTGTTGTAGTGAATCGAAAGTGCTTTGCTCAATTTCAAGAAGTTTGAGCCACCTTTGTCCTGAAATTCCTCTAACATACTCAAGGATTCCAAAAACAAACCCTAAACCGCGAAAATCAATAGGGCACTCAATTTGCTCTAGGAATATCTCTACCTCCTCGACGTTGACGACATCGCTTCCGAAAAAGTCGATTATTTGTTCACGTGTTGGGGTTTCTATATTAATCACCGCTGCGACTCAATTCTGTTTTTGATACTGACAAGTACTCAGCAACTTTTTCAACTGAGTTAAGGTTAGGGAAAAGTGATAGCCATTCTTGAGATTGAAAAATGCTTCGTTTGCCAGGGTCGTGATTAAACCAAGTACGAAGATAAAAGCTTATTTTTTTTGTGTCTGCGATAAAGCACTTAGAAAGTAAATCTGTACTCAGTGAGTGCAATATGATGGACCGTCTCAGAGACTTTGGCGGTGTTTTACCTAAAAGGAAAACTCTTATGACTCTCTCCGACGCCGTTTGATATTGCGCAGCGTATCTTTGGAATGCTAAGAAGGTAAAAAAACCTGACACTACGTAGTAATACCCCCTAGCTCGATAACAGATAATAGGGGAGTGCAGTGAGAGTAAATTTAAAAAAGGTGAAGTTTGTTCGTAGGTTTCTTTAGCGGTTCTCAGAGCGCCGAATGGGTTAGCGCTTTTTGTCATAGCGGACATAATACTGTCCGGAGAGAGTCGATTCAGCTTTACCTCTACCAACTCACTCTTGTCATACAAATTGCTATCAAACTTAGCTAGTTCTTTTTCCAATTCGTTCATTGTTTTTACGCTCTAAAAGCCAACCTTTTGCAATACCTAAATGAAGTTAAAACGAGTCTATAAAAACGTGATTTTAACTGCGTTTTAAGTACTTTTAGATGAGACCAAATTGTGACCATTTTTAGGTTGAAAATCAACCTAAAGATGTTATGATAAAGGTCCTCGTTTATTTAAAATCCTTTTATTTTAGATGTTTGTGCATTTTAAAAGGCGTGGCAAAGGGAAGGGGAATTGGTGATATATGTCTTGACATGGTAGAGGTCCCCTGTTCGAATCAGGGTAGACGCACCATCTATTTTAATATTTATTCATTTTTTCGAGTGTTTGTGTGAGATATACAACGCGCCGAGAATCATCACACTCAGTGGTAGTAAAAAAATAAGCTCTTCTGGCATGAATTTCTCCTTCGTTAACTTTGGTCAGTATTCTTTAGAATGTAACATAGCATATGACGATACTAGCCGTAACAGTCATAAGTGGCGAAATTACCGACAATAGCTCTGTAAAATATGACATAACTCACCTTTCGCTCGATTACGCCATTTGCCAGTAAAATCAGTCTTAATGAGCATAACTTATTTTTCTCTTTATCGTTTTTGAAAAAAACGCGCTATGCAGATAGTGTGCGCCTTAATTGGAAATGTAATTAAGTGCGCAATAGATAAATTTCTAAATTGGGTATCGCTACACATCTGCAGCATTTCAATAGACACGATGCAACGTACTAGACATAAAGTGGCGAGAAAATGAAGTGACGCTATTGTAGTGCTAAATGCTACAGGCAAATATAAAAGTGGTTACACCCATGACTGAGAAAGATAAAAAGCACACCGTGGACTTACAGCACATTGAATTCGATAAGGACGGTATCGTTCCCCTGGCACTGCACGGAAAGGAAACACAAAAAGAATCATGGAAGTCTATGCAACAGTTTAAAGACATAAAGCCGACGGACACTCAAAAAAAGAAATAGCTTTTGGCGCGTTTTCTCTTACAAGAGGGGGGACGATACCAGCAGCTTACCTTCTTCATCTATTAATTATTCGCTCAGGGTTAACAAATGCACTATTTAACGCAAATACTCGAATCTGGATTGGCAGTACCCTTTGCCTTTCTTACTGCGGTGGTAATTCTAGGTATTGGCTTTCTATTCAAAAAAACTCTGATGATGAGGAGTAGTTTTAGAGTCTAAAGCGCCCTTGGAAGTAATCTAATAGACGGTCGACAATCCTATGCGTCTTTTTTTTGCCTTATGGGTGGGTCATGAGATTGTAATCGCCCCCCGAAAAAGTAGCATTTTTTACTAGAAAACGTCCCTTATCACTCGCTATTGCTTTTAAGCCGGAAACGTCTCTTATATTTTGCGCAAAGTAGTGAGGCACTATCACTTCTATTTTGAGTTAAGGAAAGAGGTTTTTAACCACATTTCGTATCCAAAAGCGAAGGTCCGCTCGATACTGTTGGCTTTCAATTCTAAACTGAATATTGGTGATGTTCCTTATGCGATGCTCACCTTGAAACACCGCCTTTATCAACATACCTGTTTGTATCGAAGCTCACCTAACATTAACAACCCTACCGGCTGTCCTATAGTGATTTGTAGTATGCCTTTTTGTCCAAAGTGCGCCGCGAGAGTTTGCATGCACTCAAAGTCATCAGAGAAGAGGAGGTAACTGCGCTCTTTACCCCATACCTCATCTTCATCTGTTCCATAACCTTCAACGTAGGGGACAGATTTGTCGTTCAATATTCCTAAAAACCGTTGATGTCGAAATGCGTTTTCAGTCTCACAAAGTGACTGACTGAATGGGTTTTCAGGTGTAATGAAATAGGCATTTTCAGTTCCATTCTTAATGAGGAGCTCATCCACTTCTGAACTATGCTCCCCTACCTTAAGTTGTAAAGAATCATTGGGTCGCAAAACAACATATTTGGCTTCTTTATATATCTCAGTAAGAGTTTTATCTATCATTATTAATCTTCCATTGAGTAGAAAGTACTTAGTGCCTGTTCAACGGTTTGGCAGATTTTGTTCCGAGCATCATCACTATGTTTTGATAGCGTAAACCTATTTTCATCCATATATACATCCCGACGAACCTCTAGCATAAATCCAAGGACACGTTTCTCTTTATTCCAATACTTAGTCGGGATAAGCGTGCCAGCAAACGGTGTGTTTATGTCAACCTCAAACCCTGAACGTATAAAACTATTAACTAAACATGCCTCTAGCTTTTTGGGTGTGTGATACTCACAAGTACCAATGCAAATCTCTGGGCGTTGACGAAAATTGTTCTGCTCGTAAGGTAATGCAACTTTAGGGTAAGAGTGAACATCAATTATAATCGTTTGCCCATAAGTTTGGTGTGTCGACTCGGTGAGCGCCTCAAGTTTTTGGTGGTGTGGATTGTAGTATTGCTCGATTAAAGCTCTTTTTTCTATGCTTGAAAGTTCGCGGCGTATAGTTTGAAGCTGACTTCCTTTCTTATAAACAACGCCCATTCGTATAGTTGCCATCACTTCTAGTGAGTCGTCGTTGAAACGCTCCATATCGACTATTAGCCTTGATACAGGGGAAATAATTTGGTTTTTAATCGGTATCCGCAAAGGCGCCAACAACCAGTCTGTAAAGTGGTCGGTCATTAGGTTGTTTTCGTGGTTTATCTCTTCATCTGAAAGGAGAAACTGTGACCGAAGCTCATCAGGAATGTCCTTACTCGAATGAGGAATATGCAAAAGGATATTAGAGCGATTCATAATGATTGATAGATCCTTCAGTAGGGAAAAGGGCATATGACGTGGTCAATCAAATTCACACAGCCCAGTTAAGCAGCTTTTCCTCAATTAGCCATTTAAGCCTCATATTGATTTGGACTTTTATAATACAAGTATGAGTGCATTCTTTGGCTGTTATAAAACATAGTGATGTATTGCAGGATATCTTGCTGAAAAGCATGGCGGCTCTAGTAGTGACGCCATTGCACTCGCTCTTGTTTTAATGTGCCGAAGAAGCTCTCTACAACGGTATTGTCCCAGCAATCACCTTTTCTACTCATGCTGCCTGTTAACTTGTAAGTAAAGCAGTGTATACCTCGAATTCTTTCACGCCGAACCTCTCGACTAATCGTAATATGACTCACTTTCAAACGATTTCCAACTTCTCAGTAACTAAAACCCTCGCGTAAGTAGGCTTCTATCTGGTATTCTTGCTTCTCGATTTTCCGCTTGTAACTAATTGTAAATAATCGTTTTTTTTTGGATATTGCTGAGTACCATCAATAGACCGCTGATCCCTCCTCACCACTTAACCAAGAGTGGTGCACTTAATATCTGAATTCGGGGTTAAAAACACCATTGGTACGGTCAAAGCGAACTGAAGCCAAAATACCTATCTACTATTGGCTGACTGAAAATGACAACTAAGCTTCGCTTTACACTTAATTAGTCAAATTTCAGCTAGAGGCACGCATTGTCAAGGATTTTTACACTTTGCAGATGGTACGACCTCCGTAGTCTATGTAGAGCCCACACAGACCGCTAATTTATTGATTTGGAACAATTATTGCTTTTGACAGGTCGCTGTAAATATCAGTCAATTGTTAACATTACATAAAGGATTATAAATGATGAATAAAGCAGTCGCGACATCACTCGTCGTTTCAGCGATAACATGTATTCCATACGCCGTTCAAGCAGCGCCGATTATTGACGTACAATTTAGAACGCTTTCACATAATGTTAAAGCGGCAGCGCTGACGAGAAGTGCAGGCGAAAATCTCAGTGAAGTAGAATCAACGGACGTTACCTTTCATGCAAATCAGGGAGATGACGTCCCTCTCCAAGGCGCTGCGACCCACGACGTATCCATAGGTCACACGAACTTTACACATGATGTAAGACGGCCATTTCTTGTTGATTCAAAGCCTGAAAAAACTAATGCGCTTCACACTGTAGATGAGCCGTTTTTTAACTACCAAGAGCCTACCGAAAACTTTGCCGAAGCATCAGCATCCGGACAATATTCGCTCAGAGAAACTTCTGGAGGCAAGGGAGCCGTTTTTAATTATCAGGGGTCCATTGAAGGCCTCTCTCGGCTGTTCGCGATAGATATGGATTCGCGCCGTAGCTGCGCAGTATATGATGCAGGCTCAGATGGCTCATCTTGCGGCCCAAAACGTGTTTCTTACCTAACAACTACAAGACTAGACGCATCCACAAGTGTTGATGCTGCGTTTGATATTTTTGATGAACAGGGAAACAAAGCCTCGACGCCATTTTCGATGCACCTTAACTTCTTAACTGATGGAACTGCAAGTAATGGCTCAGCCGAGCCCGGTTATTTCTATGACGGCTATAGAACGCACTATATCGACGTGCGTACAGATGGTGGCGAGATAACATCAGCAACGCGAGGGGCGACAGACCTCCTTGTTGCAGAAAACACGAGCACTAGACAATTTATGGCGGAGCGGAGTGACAATGGGCTCGCACAGAACATCACTTCATCCCGCGCTGACTATAAAATCACTGGCGAAGCGGAATATCTGAGACTTAATACAGAATTGTGGTCTCGAAAGTCACTAGCCGATGACGTTCCGCTAACAATAAAGGACTCAGTTATCGCGTCGATTGTATTTGGCGAAGGTGCCACCCAAGCCAATCCTATCATGCCTGATGTAAGTGATGACGAGCGAGGTTTTTATCAGTTCTCATCCGGGGCTAGCGGTGCATGGTTTGACCCCATTGTGTTTGAAAATTACTTGTTTTCAATGGACTCTGACAGCTTCTTTACCGATATTTTAAGCTTTCCTACGGGCTTCGGTGCTAATTTTGGTTTGTACGGGTTTGATGATGAAGACAATGTCTTTGACCTCGGCAATTTCCTTTTCACGGATTCAGTAGACTTTACTCACCTCGTTGACGCTGATATCACTAGTTTCTTAGTGACGGGCATTGAAGATGACGACGATACGCATCAATTTCCTATTCAGCTCGGTTTTTCAACGTCAGTGGCTGACTTTTCAATGCAAGGCATAGAGGATGCGGCTGCATTTCTAGCCAGTTTTAATACGACATCCAATGACGTAGATGCAACAGTCTCAGAGCCTGGCACACTGGCCGTGTTGTCCATTGCTTGTATGTTGATGAGTATGCGATTGAGGAAACACTCTAAGTAGGTTTGCAAGAAGGGGCGTTAAGCCCCTTTTCACGTAAATCAGCACCATATGACGTGGTCAAGCAAATTCACACAACCCAGTTAAGCAGCTTTTCCTCAATCAGCCATTTAAGCCTCATATTGATTTGGACTTTTATAATCCAAGTATGACTGCATTCTTTGGCTGTTATAAAACATAGTGATGTATTGCAGGATATCCTGCTGAGCAGCATGCCCGCACTGCCGCTTTATTTAGGCTATTAATGGGTGGTTTTTGACCCGAAGAAGCAAGCGTTGCACGATAAGTTTGCCGAGATAGTGGTTATTCGTCCAAAAAACAGTGGTGTGAGCGACGCTATTTTCCCAGCGAAAATGCATAATAACATGCTCTATGTGGCGCTGTCTTCTTTCCATGAGGCACTACACAAGCACTACCTCTATAAAGTTAGCTGGCAACGCAATCAACTAACTCACTTCATTCGTTTGAATGCATACACGCGGGAAGCTTCGCCATTATGCCCTGCGTGACTGCGCCCGATATTGAAAAGTTAGTTTACCAATCAAGACTGTCATCCTAACTCAAAGTGATAGAGTGTGATAATTATCGTAAATGATTTTGTGGTAATTGCGATTGCCCAAGGACTGCAACGACAAAAATAAAGCGCCTTCCTTGGTAAAGTAAGCAGTGTGCTTACCAGTAGGGAAATAAAATCCATTTTTATATAAATCGTTGCAGCTTCTGCCTACCGATGGGGTCTTAGCGAGCATGTGAAACCCAGTGAGAGGCGTGTCTTTGTATGCGTTCCACTGCCTATCGGAAAAGTTTTTAACGGTATAATCTTTGATTTTGTGTAAATGAGTCTGTGCTAATTGACTTAGTTTATATTTACTTTTGTGCATACTTTACTTACAACGCGTTTAGGAAGTTTTCACCGTCAACTACATTGCCCTGTGTTAAGTCTGCTTTTGCGGACTCAAAGCAATGTTTGATGTAATCGGCTTTCATAGCTTCCAGTTCTTCATAGTCTCTAATCGACATCACAATAACGGCATCTTTGTTATTCTTACTAATTTTGACTGGCTCACGTTGAGCGTTCAGCAGCAGCTCACCGAAATTACGTTTGGCATCATTTGCTGTTAATGTCTGCATTCTTGAGCTCCAAGTTTGGAAGTAAAATAACATTGTAGTTTATCGCGCAGAATGTGAAATATAATTAAATCGTGCGATTAGTGCGGAGTGTAAGGTGCAATGTATTTAAGGCAGGTTCGCAACGCCAGGCATTTTGAGTTTGCTTTTAATAACATGCCCCACTGATCACCAAGTGAGTTAAAATCTGCAAATTGCAAACCGGCAATTTCACCTCGTCGTAAACCGCTGCAATAACTAAGGCAAAAGCACAGCTGTGTCAAGTGCGAGACTTTGGTATCTAGTCGGTTTAGCACACCAATGATGCACTCGGCTTCTTGTTGCGTAAGACGCACCATCTATTCTTCTCTAAAAACTTTATCTAGCGTCATTTTAAAAACACTTCAGCTTGCAAACTTTCACAAGACGAAAATAAAACTTGTGTGTTATCGTTTTAAAAACGGTGAGCTTGGTTTATCCCATGTTACGCAGAAATGTTGCCTTTATTTTTTTCGCTTTAATTCTTTCTGTAAGTGCACTTCCATTGTGTGCGAAAACTGTCGATGTTATCGCTATTAAATATCCACCATTTACGTCTTCAGAAATTGAGGGTAACGGAGTCGCATTTGAGCTTCTTGAAAAAGTTTTAGGGAAAAAGGGTATTGTGTGGAGGGCAACATACGCCCCTCCTGCAAGGGCTGCTTCCATAATTGCAACGGGGGATTGGTGCGCAAGTTTTTATCCTGTAGCCGAGGAATTTGATAGTATGAGCGTTGTATTATCTAAAAGCGAAGTCACTATTGGCCTGGTACGCAAAAAAAGTTTAACACACGAAAAAGCGAACAGCCCATTCAAATGGAAAACCCTCGGCTCTCTTGCCGGAAGGTCAGTGGCCCTGTTGCGCACTCGACAAAACTCACCATTCGCTCAACAGTTTTTTGACGCAGGGATTCAAGTACTTTTTGTTGAAAGTAAGGAAATTGGCATAAAGTATGTGGAGGAGGGATTCGTCGATTACGCCATCAGCGATAACATATCCTTTTCTCAGCTTAACAAAGACAACTTAGAGTTTTCTCAGTCCTCAATACTGACTACACCAGTAACCTTATTCATGAACCCAACGTGTGACTGGGGCAACCTGCTTAACGAGTTAAACGTCAATTAAACGCAGCCGTTAATAAGAGCGTTGATATGATCTTTGTATCTAGCATGTTTTCTTCCGTTTAATTGAACTGATGTTGTGCACTTTAAAAAACATAAATAATGCAAGCAAAATGTTAAGGAAACGGTGTGACGATTTAAAGTAGCTTTTTTATGCGCTGGTATAACTTTTAACGATTTAATCAAGGTAAAAATTTCTAGCAGAGCCTCAGTATTTTATTGTTTGACATCCTAATTTTCCTGTAAAACTCGGGTGTGTTTATTTTGGTAGACGGTAGTAAATACGAATAATTTCAAAGAGTTTTATGGTATCTGTGGCAACATAGTCAACTACTGGCTTTTTTAGCCAAGAAAATAGTGTGCTTACTTCCTTTTCCTTTGCGAGCTCTGGCAATACGCGTAGATACTTTGTAGCCTGCATTTTTTAAGCGAACGGAAAACAAATAATCAGGCCCAGCAGACCATATGGCAAGCATGCCACCAGGTTTAAGCACCTTATAGATGTCTTCTAAACCGTCTATTGAATAAATCCAATTATTGTCAGAGTGTGTTAGGCCTTCAGGCCCGTTATCCACATCGAGCAATATCGCATCAAAAGTCGGGTTCCCAGTATTTAGAAGGTGTTTAACATCACCTACTACAACGTTAGTTCTAGGATCTTGAAGTGGGTTTTTAGCGCAGTTACCTAAGGGGCCTTTGTTCCATTCAACAACCTCAGGAATTAGCTCGGCGACAGTAACCTGTGAGGTTGCAGTAACTTCATTTAGTGCTGCTCTTAGCGTGTAGCCCATCCCCAAACCACCAACGAGAACGTGGGCGTTTGGTGTTGATTTAAGATGCGCGCAGCCCATTTGCGACAGCTCTTTTTCTGAATTGAATACACGGCTATTCATTAATTCACCACGAATTCCAGAAAGCCTAATACTAAATTCCTGATCTCGCTGAGAAAAGGTTAGTTCACCACCATTGTTTGGAATTTTTGCTGTACCCAATTTAACCCATGGAACCATGTGAAGACTTGTCCTTCAAAGCGCATTTTTTGCGTAAATTAATTGTCGGCGCGCAGAGTAGCACAGAAATAAACAGGGTCAGATCCAAATTAACGCACTGGCATTCAAAATCACCTTCTGCGATTACAAAAAGCTCGCTATCTCACTAAGCGATTTCTTCTTTGTGGCGTGAACTGGAACCGTCGCATTTTTTGCAGGGTACCCAGCAATAATCAGCATGTATGCTCGTTCGTTATCAGGCCTACCACACACATTGGTTAAAAAGTTCATTGGCTTGGGTGTATGAGTGAGCGTGGCTAGCCCGGCATTGTGCAAAGCAGTAATTAGCATGCCAACAGCAATGCCGACAGACTCGTGAACGTAGTAATTCTGCTGTTTTTCTCCACCGTCAGTCTCTGAGAACTTTTGACTAAATACAGCAATTAGCCAAGGCGCTATTTCTAAGTAAGGCTTATCGGCGTTTGTGCCTAATGGCTTTAAGTCATCTAACCATTGCTGACCAGCGCGCCCCTCATAAAATCCGCGCTCATGAGCTTCGGCATGTTCACGTATTTTTTGCTTCACTGATGACGAGTTAATTGCAGCGAAATACCAGGGCTGATGATTAGCACCGCTTGGGGCAGTGCCTGCTGTTAATAAGCAGTTCTCGATAATGGCCTGATCTACAGGGCGATCGCTAAATTGGCGAATACTGTGTCTTCGCTGCATTGTTTTTAAGAAGTCAGCGCTTCGCAACACCATAGCTTGTTCTGAATATTCTATAAAATCGTGTAGAGGTAACTGGTCATGAGGTTGCATAAAATAATCCGATAGTATCCGTTGTTAGCTGTTGTTATTAAGATTTTGGCTAAATTGCTGGTTCTCATTGTTATCCATAGGGTAAATGGATAAGGCGTCTTTAGCAAAAGAGAAGGCTCTGCGTCGATATACGTCAATTTCTGACGCATAAATGGTGCATTCTCTGTAGGTACTTAAACGCTATTTATACCAATAACAATAACTAGAGTAAGGGGCTGAGCATGCACAACGTAGAGTCTAAAGAATTAAACATTCACGTCATTGGGGTTGGTGGTTGTGGAGGGAACGCCGTTACCAATATGGCGGATTTATGTAGCCATACTAATATTCGATTTAGCTCTATCAATACCGACATATCTGCGCTACACCAATGTAAAAATCATGAAGTGCTTCTTATCGGCGAATCAACCACAAAAGGGTATGGCGCTGGTGCCGATCCCGAGGTGGCCTACAATGCAGCTCAACAAAGTGAAGAAGCGTTAAGAACCCTTATAGAAGACGATACCATTATCATCATGATTGCTGGGCTGGGCGGTGGTACAGGCAGCGGAGCAACACCTGTACTGTTAGACATCGCCAAGAAAAACCACATCGACGTGATGTGTTTTGTCACCTTGCCGTTCAAATCGGAAGGAAGTAAACGTCAAGAGATTGCGTCCAATGCACTAGAGGAGATAAAAGCAACGGCAAACGCCACGTTAGTGCTTTCAAATGATTCGCTAGTTTCCGCGCTAAATGAAACCGTTGGATTACTCTCGGCATTTCGTCATTGCGATACACAAATGCACCGAATTGTTGAAGCTATAATTACCATGCTTACCAATACTGGCTATATCAACGTTGACATAAACGACTTTAGTCACATTCTCTCGTTAGATGGCGATACTGCATTAGGGGTAGGAATAGCAGAGGAAAATAGCTCTCTATGCAGTGCAGTAACTCATGCTTTAAATAACCCCCTTGTTAATGAGCAAAACATAGTGGGGGCTCAGGGTGTTATTGTTCAGCTTACCTGTAAAGAAGAGCCAAGCTTAATGGCGTACGAAGAAATGCTGGCTACGCTTCAGGCACTTATAGACGATACTCGCACGTTAATCATTTCTGGGGTAACAGTAGCATCAGATTTACCTTATTTTGGTGAGGTGTTGATCATTGCTACAGGAATTCCCAGAAAAGAGCAGACTAAAAGGCTGGGTACTACGCAAAAAGAAAATGTGGTACCTATGACAAAACTGCTCAAAGCGTCTGGCGGTGGATTAGAAAAGGCGTATCTCGATATACCTACGTTTGTGCGCCTTCAGGGGAGAGAGCAGGGCTAAGTTCTATGTGTTAATGCCAAGTGCTATGTGTAGGTGTTGTAGAGCTTTGTCGAGAGTTCGCAAAAGTAATCTCTCAGTTTTTGTGGAGCAATAATTTCAATGTTATCGCCTAAACCTCTTAAAAATGCTCTTAGTTTGTTGGTATCTTTTACTGTAGCAATTAGCAAAGATTTATCTTTGTGAGATGACTTGTTGATAGTTTGATCTTCAGAGAGTTTGTAACCATGAAGCAGAAACAGAGAGTTGTTTTTTACCAATAATTTTAGCTGAACTTCTTCTTTGCTCGTAGCCGTTAAGAACTGAACATTTTCAAGCTCTCCAAATGTTTGTTGGCAATCATCATCGGTTACGGTCACATTTCTTATAAATTGTAGAGGCAATGCATAGCGCCTTTTATGCAAAGTTCCAAAGGTACAAACAAACAGCTGCCTTCCGTCTTGTTTTACCAAGCCCATAGGGTTTACTCGGTCGTAGTGTTTCCAAACCGTTTCGTTACCACCACTGAATACGCGTTTTATATCTGCCGATATCTGTTTCTTGAAGAAGATGGCGCTTTTTATTTTTTCAAAACAAGAAGCATCAATTTCCGGTGCAATGAGGGGTTGAGACACTTGAGAGTCTGCAACCGATTTTAACCAGTTAGTGAGCAGTGAATCGCTATCTTGCTGCAAAATTTGCGTCGCTTTATCAAAGTAGGGTTGCATTTCAGTTAGGGTAGAATTGGGCAGCGTAGCTCCAGATTGTTCTAGCACTTTAAATGCTAGTGCGGTGTTTCCATCCATCAAGCTAAGGTTCAACTTTTTAAAGTTGGCGTTTATATACCAGCCATAGGGCTTTGAGCGCTTATCGACCTCTAGCCCAAATAAACCCACGTTTTCAAGATTGACGAGATCTCGTTGAATAGTGCGCATATCGATATGATGATGTCCACAATTTTGAAGATTCTCAAAAATTTGTCGGCTTGACACTTTACGAGGGGCCGTAGGCACAAACTGCAAGATATCGAGTTTTCGTTGAAATGCGCTCATAGTGAGAAAACAGGCTTTAAGGGTAACAGTGACGATAGCATAGTTACCATATGCGACAAAAACTGTCGCACTGGAACTTTAGCCTAGTGACATTCACTTTATCCGTAAGATAGTGAGTGTTGTGCCTGTCTTGATAGGTGCGTGCCAAGTTAGAAACCCTGTATTAAAGGTTCTTTACTCAAGCTAAGCGGGTAACTCATTGCATAAAAGTGATTGATTATGGTAACTTTCAAAAAAGTGATTATTTATAGTCACTTTTGAAGTAAGGTAAATTAACGAGTGCACTTTGGCTTCACACATTAGCTTCACATTTTAGCTCGACTATATAAAGGTGAGAAAGGTATGAATTGTATCTGTATAAAAATACAGTTAATCTAAACTAAGAATATAAATTGATTCTACTTTACGTCTTTACTCACTTTCTTTCTTACTAAAAGCAAGGTGCGGAAAAGACATTAAAACGCGAAGAAGGACGATATGGAAAAGGCTCTGCAGAGCGCGGCAGTAATAACCGGTGATATTGCGAATTCACAGTCTTTAAGTGAGGCCGACTTTGCGCATGTATTGAAAGTACTCACCGCCGCCCTTAAAGAGCAAACTGCGCTTTATGAAGGGGAATTTGACGTGTTTCGCGGAGATGCTTTTCAGGCTGTTATTCCCTCACCACAACACGCCATGCAGGTGGCGGTTTGTATAAGGCTTGCGTTGAAAGCCTGCAAACCCTCTATAAACGTTCGCATTAGCGTGGGGCTTGGTACCGTGAATTTTACTGGTGGTGAAGTTAAAACCGGCAATGGCGACGCTTTCGTACGCTCTGGCAGGGCGCTGGATAATCTGAAATCGCAATATTTAGCGTTTACGAGTAACTCTGAAGCTCTTAACAAACATGCTTCATTATTAACTGCATTTTTAGACAGCCACATTACAAGTCTAACTCAAACCCAAGCAGAAACCTTATTAGCCTACATTAGCGCAGAAGATAAAGGGCATGAGCAGATAGCAGTTAAACTGGGTAAAACCCGCAGTAACGTTACCCGTATTTTAAATGCCAGCGAATATCATTTGGTAAGCGATTATCTTTCTTATATGGCTGCAGAAGTTAATGAGAATAGTCGCTGATGGCAAGGTATGTCGCATGGTATCCAATAAGGTACCCCATAAGATACTCCACAAGGTATGCCACGACTTATGCCACGAGAAATACCCATATTGAACAACATGCAACAGAAGAACGGTTTGCGAACAAGCTGCTAAAAAAGCCGCTGCGGTTAACCGAATATAAAACGGATTTCTAAGAATGGAACACATTGGTATTTTAATCGGGCTATTGGTGGCTCACGTCATTGGCGATTTCTATCTTCAGCCTGCGAGCTGGGTAAACAGCCGAAATACTAAACACCTTCAATCGCCGGCACTGTATCTTCATGCTCTATTGCATGGCGTAGTGGCATTGCTGCTATTACTCATAAT
This sequence comes from Alteromonas hispanica, assembly GCF_010500915.1. GTDB lineage: Bacteria > Pseudomonadota > Gammaproteobacteria > Enterobacterales > Alteromonadaceae > Alteromonas > Alteromonas hispanica. Next base: position 548,475 of record NZ_JAAAWP010000001.1, on the reverse strand, counting down.
ATCGTTTGTGTCGTATAAGCAGGCAGGGCAGTTGCCAAGCAAAGGCAGTATTCAGCAACTCACATCTTTGTCGATTGGCATAGGCCCGCTATGTATAGTGGCAATTGCTGTGTTATTCAGCCATTTCATAATTGATGCAATAAAGTCTTACGCAGGTTCTTCCACACTCGCGTTTGCAATAGATCAAGCAGCCCATGTCGCAGTTCTCGTATTATTGTGGGCGCTGTTGACCAATCAGTTTGACGCTTTAATAATCAGAATTTTCACCATTAACCATATTCACTTAGCTGTGTTCTTAGCGTATTTAGTAATTTTACAGCCCACCTCTATATTTATTAAGCAGCTGCTGTCGCCGTGGACAAAACAACTTGATGAACTGAATAAGCCAAAAGAAGCAGAGCACCTTGTTCAGCTTCCTATTCAAACAACATTAGCAATGGCTGGGCAACGTATTGGCTACTTAGAAAGGCTGCTTATGCTTACCTTTGTGCTGATGAACCAATTTGCCGCTATAGGTTTTTTAATTGCTGCTAAATCTATTTTTAGGTTTGGTAATTTAACTAAAAGTGAAGATAAAAAATTAACCGAATATGTATTGCTAGGAACATTTACAAGCGTTGCAATAACCATAGCAATAGGGCTTTTTACTCATTGGTATATCAGCACGCCCTAGTTAACTGTCAATTAGGTTGGATTTTAGTGCTGATTTAAAAATAACTGGATATATCAACAGTGGTTATCTACCATGTACCCCTATTTTTCACTTCTCTTTGCTAAAGCGTTTTAATGAAGTTATACATTGCAGAAAAGCCTAGCTTAGGGCGTGCAATTGCGGATGCGTTGCCCAAACCTCACAAAAAGCATCAAGGCTACATTGAAGTAGGAAATGGTGATGTTGTTACTTGGTGTATAGGGCATATTCTTGAACAAGCAGAGCCCGACAGCTACGATGAAAAATTCAAGAGGTGGCAGTTAGAACATTTACCTATCATTCCACAGCAATGGCAACTCAAGCCAAAATATAAAACAAAAAGCCAGCTAGCGGTTATTCGCAAATTAGTTAAACAATGTCAGCAGATAGTGCATGCAGGCGACCCTGATCGTGAAGGGCAACTGCTTGTTGACGAAGTTATCGATTTTTTAAACGTGGCGCAGCGAAAGCGCGATGCTATGCAGCGTTTGCTAGTAAGCGACTTAAATTTACCGGCAGTAAAGCGAGCATTAACGCAACTGAAGTCAAATAAACAATTTGTGCCCCTGTCAGTCTCAGCACTTGCCAGAAGCCGAGCCGACTGGTTATATGGTATTAACCTAACCCGGGCATATACTATTCAGGGCGGCAAAGTGGGCTACAAAGGTGTGCTTTCCGTTGGTCGTGTTCAAACCCCAATTCTTGGCTTAGTAGTAACCAGAGACAAGGAAATTAAACACTTCGTCTCCAAGCCTTTTTACGAGGTGAACGCTCATGTTCAAGTCCCTAACAATCAACGATTTATTGCAAAGTGGCAACCAAGCGACGCATGTAGCGCCTACATGGATGATGAAGGGCGCGTTCTCTCTAAAGCACTTGCAGAAAATGTCGTAGCAAGAATAACCAATCAAGCTGCAAAAATTGCCGATATAAAAAAGCAGCAAAAAAAGCTTAACGCTCCTTTGCCTTACAACCTGTCGTCGCTTCAAATAGATGCAGCTAAGCGGTTTTCATTAAACGCAAAGCTAGTGCTTGATGTATGCCAGTCGCTGTATGAAAAACATAAACTCATCACGTATCCACGCTCTGATTGTCGATATCTACCAAACGAACAATTTGCTTTGGCGAAATCGATTATCAACACGCTTTCAAACGCGCAAATGCCTTTTTCTGAAGATGCTAAAAAAGCCGACGCATCAATAAAGTCTAAAGCGTGGAATAATGCAAAGGTAGGGGCTCACCATGCCATTATTCCAACTGAAAAGTCGCCAGCAAACTCGTCGTTAAGCAGTTTAGAAAAAAACGTTTATGGGCTTATTGTGCGCCAGTACCTAGCGCAGTTTTATCCGGCTTTTATTTATCAACACACTCACATTGAATTGACTATTGCTGGTGGCAAATTTAACGCAACCGCCAATGTGACTGAGCAATTAGGCTGGAAGAAACTATTTGAGAAAGGGCCCGCTGCTAATACAAACACAGGCGAACAAAATAGTTTTGAGACCGATACTGGGAAACAAAGCAACAACGAGGGCGCATTTGCCCAAGTATTATCCAACCTTAAAAAAACAGACCTGCTGCACTGTGAAAAAGGAGAGCTTCTAGAAAAGTTTACCCAGCCGCCAAAGCATTTTACCGACGCCACGCTGCTTGCTGCAATGACGGGCATTAACCGTTTCGTAAAAGACGCGGCGCTTAAATCAATATTAAAAGACACAGACGGCTTAGGTACCGAAGCCACTCGTGCCGGCATTATCGAGTTATTATTTAAACGAGGCTTTTTGCAGCGTCAGGGAAAAGCAATAGTGGCTACCCCCGCTGGCGTAGGGTTAATTGAGGCGCTTCCTGAAATATGCACAACCCCAGACATGACAGCGAAGTGGGAGGCCACGTTAAATAGTATTGCCGAACAGCAAGCCAACTATAAAAGCTTTATGCAGCCGCTAGAAAGCACACTAAGCAGCCTTATTAGCGCAGCATCATCATCTTTGCCTACCTCACTTAAAGGGGTGAAAGCAGCGGGAAAGCCTGCCTACAAAAAGCGAAAACGAACTAAGAAGGCTGAAGTTGGAAGCAAAAATAGAGGACAGGCGAAATAGGCAAACTATCACAGGCTGTTGAAACGCTTGAATAGGTCTGACATAACAAGACTTTACCGCACATTCGTGATAATACTATCTTCACTATTTTGCACTTTTCATTTAGGTAGATAAAAATGAAATCCCGGCTGATAAAAATAATAAGTTTCTTAATTGTGCTGGTTGTTGTTCTTGGTGTAGGCCTTTATGTGAATACGCTAATGAGTTTTAAAGACAGCCAACTAATTGTAGATAGCCCGCTGCCAGAGGCGCCCATCGATAGAGAATCTGCTGTAGCAAGGTTCGCTAAATCTATTCAGTTTAAGACGGTCTCTTATGACGACCCATCTCGCCTTAATGCAGAGGCCTTTTTGGGGCTACACAAGCACATTCAAAACAGTTTTCCCTTAATTCATGAGAAAGCAGAGCATTACACAATGAGTGAGTACAGCCTTGTTTATCATTTAAAAGGTAGCGATGCTTCGCTGCAGCCTGTGCTTTTTATGGGGCATACAGACGTGGTGCCGGTAGATGAAGGCACCGCTGAGCAATGGGAGCAGCAGCCATTTAGTGGCGCCGTAGTCGATGATACGGTTTGGGGACGGGGCACCATTGATGACAAGGTAACAGTAATGGCGTTGCTTGAAGCCATGGAAACGCACTTAAAAAATGGTTTTGCACCTAAGCGCAGTATTTACTTTGCGTTCGGTCACGATGAGGAGATAGGCGGCAAACAGGGAGCTGCAAAAATTGCGGAGCACTTTAAACAGCAAGGGTTAAGCTTTGAGTTTGTTCTTGATGAGGGTGGCGCTATAACGCAAGGCGTAATGACAGGTATAGAGCAACCCGTTGCCATTATCGGTGTGGCCGAAAAAGGGTTCGTTAATTTACGGTTGACCGTGTCGTCTGAGGGGGGCCATTCTTCTCAACCGCCAAACCATACAGCGGCAGGTATTCTAAGCCAGGCTATCGTCAATATAGAGAATAATCAGTTCGACACCGATTTATCTCACAGTTACAACACCTTTTCTCATGTGGCGGCTTATGCGCCTTTTTCACTTCAGCTTCCTATGGCAAACCTATGGCTGTTCTCGCCAATTGTAGAGCAAACAATGCTGGCATCGCCAAGCAGTGCTGCGGGCATTCGCACCTCTATAGCGGCTACAATGCTTGAGGGCAGCAGTAAGTCTAATATATTACCAACAGTAGCGAGTGCCGTAGTGAATGTGCGTATTTTACCTGGCGACACTATTGCTAGTGTTAAACAGCACATTACTGAGGCAATAAACGATCCTCGCGTAAAAGTTGAAACTTTTATGGAAAACGAGCCTTCTCAAGTGTCACCTACAGACAGTTTGGGGTATCGCTTGATTGAGTCCAACATTCGCCGTATGGATGACAGTATTTTAGTTGCCCCTTACCTGGTAATGGGAGGCACAGACTCTAAGCACTTTTATGAGCTATCAGATAACGTGTATAGATTTATGATGGTGAGACTGGACAAGCAAAGCTTAAAACGTTTCCATGGCGTGAATGAGCAGCTTGCGGTTGATGATTATATAAAAGCGGTAAGTTATTTTTACAGTATGATTGAAGACGCCGGCACAAAGTAATCCAAGCCGGCGTGCTAATGAGATTGTCTAAAACAGTATTTAAAAATCGTATCTACTACTTCAAGTACGCATTCAAGGTACCAAGTATTCTCGCGAGTGACTCATCATCAAGGCAGAATATAACCCGCATGCTAAATGACGATATCGTAATTAAAAACTGCACTTCCATTGCTAAGCTATGCTGCCATGGAAGGCCGTCAAAACTGGCTTTATCAGGCTGAAAAAGTAAAGGCATGTTGAGGTTTGTGGTTAGCTTAAGTTGCTCCGAAAGTCCTGAAAGACAAGCCCCTGCAAGAATATTAGAAAGTTCTAAAATAATTTCTTGAATATCCTCCTCGCTTAACGGCTGGTCATAATCCATCAGCGCGCCAATTTCAGAGAGGCCAGAATAGGAAATGATCGATATTACCTCGCCGTGGATGTCGCGCATAAACGATTGTCGAGTGTAAGAGAGGTCGCCGGTTTCAAACAGCAAGTCGTACAGCTGATTTGGGGTTACGGCAGAAATTTCGGGAATGGAAATATCAATTCTTGTATCTAGCATAACCGCTAGAGAGTTAGCGGCCTGGCCCATTGAGATGTTCAATAGCTCTTGGAGTACATCCCTTTGCTCTTCATTCAACTGTGATGACGTGTTCATAAATACCCTAACTCAGTGAGAACGTTCACCAAATCTTCTTTTTTGAGTGGTTTTCGAAGAAAGTATTTAGCCCCAAGCTCCTTTACCACCCGTTGTTTCTCTGGTTGAAAGTCAGCACTTATTACCACCACATTCGGCATTTCTGGTAGTGTTTGAAGTCGCTCGAGAACGTCAATGCCATCGAGTTTCGGCATTGTAAGATCAAGTAAAACAAGGCTGTATGTGTTATCTGCAAGCAAACTTACTGCTTCTTGCCCGTTTGTCACTTCAGTTACCGCAAAATCGACCTCTAAAGGAAGTGAGCGAACAACGTTTCGTCTTGCTAGTTTAGAGTCATCGGCAATTAGTACAGATAACGACATGTAAATCCTCCGTGAGCAGGGAAAATACCTCTTCAGTACATTTTATTCTGTTGAAGAAACTTTGTACATCATAATACGACATATATGACATTTAAGTATATTAAACTTTAAATTAATACAAAAGTGGATACAACTTTAGTTTTAGTCACTTTTAACCTAGACGCGATTTAGCGAAATCGCAATTTATGCTCGGGCTAAAAATAAGATTTAGTGGGGTTAAATTCTACTTTAAAATTCGACAGCGCCCGCATCATCAATACGCTCTAATCTTAATCTCAAGCTTCTCGTATCACGTAACACAATTATCCGTCGTTCTCCTTGGGAGATTGCTATTTATATTTATGGTCTGGCTGATGGTCTTAACTAATACTTGAGTAATTTGCTAGGGTATTTACCTGAGTAAAACACTCGGGTATTATTACGACTAATCGCGGGTGTTAATTACCAACAGCTAAATTGAAGTAACGTTATCGGGGAGAAAATGCGAAATTTAACGTCAGAAACAGTTACCCACGTCCACCATTGGAATGAGTCATTATTTTCAATTAAAACAACACGAAGCCCAAATTACACCTTTGAAAACGGGCAGTTTGTTATGCTGGGTCTGGAAATTGATAATAAGCCGCTGATGCGTGCCTACAGTATCGCGAGTGCAAATTATGAAGATGAGCTTGAGTTTTTCAGCATTAAAGTGCCAGACGGAGCCCTTACCTCTCGGCTGAAAGATATAAAAGTGGGCGAACAGCTGCTTCTATCTACCCGTCCAGCAGGTACCCTGGTGGCTGATTTCTTGATAGAGGGTAAAAACCTTTATTTACTGGCAACGGGAACGGGCCTTGCGCCTTTCATGTCGATCATAAAAGACCCTGACATTTATGAAAGGTACGAACATGTGATCTTAGTGCACAGCGTGCGCGAGAAAAGCGAGCTTGCTTATCAAGATCAGATTTGCAACGAATTGCCTAACAACGAGTACTTTGGTGATTTAGTGTCCGAAAAGCTTCTATATTTTCCTATCGTCACAAGAGAGCCGTTTAGAAGTAGCCTTCATCAGCGCCGTTTAACTGAATTACTGAAGAGCGGAGAGCTGTGTAAGTACTTCAATTTGCCAGAGTTAAATACCGAGGACGACAGGTTTATGCTGTGTGGAAACCAATCTATGTTAGATGACACTATGTCTATCCTGTCTGACTTCGGCTTCAAGAAAGCCACGTCTCGAGAGAAAGGTCACTTTGTTATCGAGCACGCGTTCTTAGAATAACCGCTGTGATACAAGCGGTGTTCTTTTTGTCACAAGGCTTCAGTTAAGGTAAACAAATCGTATTGTGGTAGCGGTACGACATAGGCATACTGCTTATTCAAATAGAATAATGAGGAATGTTTATGAAAGCCGTTACCACCGCTTTTTCTGCGCTTGCCATGCTTGCGCTTAGCCCCACTACCCACGCTCAAGAGCCGGTCACTATTTCAGCTGAATTAGAGCAAAAAGTGATTGAATGGCGTCGCGACCTGCATCAACATCCTGAATTAAGTAACCGAGAATTTCGCACATCAAAAGTGCTTGCAGAACATTTAAATGCGCTTGGAATGGAGGTAGAGACAGGCGTTGCCCATACGGGCGTTATCGGCGTGCTCGAGGGAGCGAACCCAGGCCCTGTTATCGCTATGCGAGCCGACATGGACGCTTTACCCGTTGTCGAAAAGGCAGATGTGCCGTTTAAGTCTACCGCTGTCTCTGAATATCGAGGTGAAGAAGTTGGTGTTATGCATGCCTGTGGACATGACCTTCATATGTCTATGTTGATGGGAGCAGCAGAAAAGCTCGCGAGCATGAAAGATGAGCTTAACGGCACTGTGGTATTTATATTCCAGCCTGCTGAAGAAGGAGCGCCTAAAGGTGAAGAGGGCGGTGCCGAGCTAATGCTAAAAGAGGGCTTATTTGAGCGATATAAGCCAGAGGCTGTTTTTGGTATTCACGTATGGTCTGCAGGAACTGCAGGGCATATAGGTTACAGAGAGGGGCCATTGATGGCTTCTTCAGACCGATTTGAAATAACTGTAAAAGGCCAGCAAACTCATGGCTCAAGACCTTGGGGCGGTGTCGACCCCATAGTGGCGGCGGGCCAAATCATCAGCAACACACAAACCATTATAAGCCGGCAGGTAGACATAACCAAAGCGCCTGCTGTGGTAAGCTTTGGTATTGTCGATGGTGGTATTCGCAACAATATTATCCCTGATGAAGTTTATTTAGAGGGTACCATCCGCAATTTCGACATGGGTAACCGCGCTCAAATTTTTGAAAATTTGACTACAACAGCTGAAATGACCGCTAAAGCCACAGGTGCAGAAGCTCATGTGCATATTGATGAAGGATACCCAGTAACAATAAATAATGTGGCGCTTACTCGTCAGATGCTGCCTACAATGGAGCGTGTCGCGGGTAAAGAAAACGTGCACGTTAATGATTTGGTGACTGGCGCAGAAGACTTTTCGTTTTTTGCTCTTGATGTCCCTGGGTTGTTCGTTTTCTTAGGTGTAACGCCAGAAGGACAGGATGCGAAAACAGCGCCAAGTAATCACTCTCCTTATTTTTATGCTGACGAGTCATCTTTGAAAGTGGGGACTGAGTTGTACGTAAATTGGGCTTTGGATTACAGCAATCTATAGGGCATGTTGAACTTTGCTTTACAGCAAAGAGCCACATGCCTTTTGTGCGTTAGCTAATTACATTGGTTGCCTAAAAATCAGTACAAAAGGGAAAATGCTGCTGGCAGAATGCCGCAGCATTTTTGTTCATTAGAGCATTCTTATTATTTTCATGGTTTTATTGTTTGACGCAAGTGGTCTGCTCTTTATTAAATTTTGAGACAAAGGAGAATTACCAACTATACTAACGAAGTGGGCGAGGATTATACGTCTACATTGCAGTAATGAATAAGCATAAGGACGTAGAATGGCTAGAGAAAGCGACTTTAGTACTTCGTCGAGAGTTTCGTCAAGCAAAGCTACATCAGATAAAGCTACATCAGATAAAGCTTCATTAAGAAAGGCGTCGTCAGAAACGGTGCAATCATTAACAGCCCGCGAGGCTGCAGAGTCACATTTCCTTCAACTCATCAGTTCACTCCCTAAAGTATCCGTTCAAGGTTATGACAAACATCGCCGAGTTATCTACTGGAATACGTCTAGTGAAGATATCTATGGTTATTCTGCAAAAGAAGCACTAGGGCAGCGTCTTGAAGACTTAATCATTCCTGAATTTATGAGAAACGACGTAATTTCTTTTCATAACAAATGGATTGTAGAAGGAGTGCCCATTCCTAGCGGCGAGTTAGCCCTCATTCGAAAAGATGGCCAAACGGTTAATGTATTTTCATCTCACGTTATGTTGAAAGAGGGGAGCGACAGCCCTGAAATGTTTTGTGTCGATATTGATTTAAGCGATCAACACGCCGTTCGCGCAGAGCTTGAAAAAATAGCAACGACAGATTTATTAACAGGTCTACCTAACCGGCGTCACCTGGAATTAAAACTCAAAAGTCGTATTGAAGAGGCTAGTTCGGCGTCGGCAGCGATGGCGGTGTTTTTTATCGACCTTGATATGTTTAAAGATATTAACGATACACTCGGTCATACGTGGGGTGATAAGCTACTGACGGCATTTGCAGAAAGGTTGCAAGAATGTGTTGGGGATGCATTTTTCGTTGCTCGTTTCGGTGGCGATGAGTTTGTAGTTGTAAGCAACTTGATTGACGAAAAATGCTCTATATCGAGCATGGCTGAGCGCATTGTTGATTGTTGCAAAGAGAGTTTTCCATTGGGTGCTGAAAATGTTTTTGTTACCTCTAGTGTTGGCGTAAGCCTTTTTCCAGAAGATGGAAAAGAAGTTGAGACACTGCTTAAAAATGCCGACGCGGCCATGTATGAAGCAAAAGACAGCGGAAGAAATCGCTACAGTATTTTTAGCAAAGACTTAAGCTTATTTCTTCATAAACAGAGGAATATAGCCTCTCGGCTTCGGGCTTCTATTCAAAAAAATGAGTTTACGCTGCTTTATCAACCTCAAATAGATTTGCGAAATGGAAGTATCATATCTTGTGAGGCATTGCTCAGATGGACACCTGAAGTAGCAGAACACAGTGCACCACCAGATGTATTTATTCCCATTGCAGAGCGAACTGATCTCATTATCTCTATTGGCAGGTGGGTGCTTGAAGAGGCCTGTCGGCAAGCAAGGCATTGGCGAAACAAAGGAATAGAGATATGTATTCACATCAATGTGTCTAGTAGTGAATTAGAGCAAGACGATTTTTTTGAGCGTTTAACAAAGTGTCGAGAAAAGTATGACCTACCACCTAGTGCAATAGGATTAGAGTTAACCGAAAATATATTGATCAAATCAGACGAGCAGGTACTTGATGGTTTACAAAAGCAACGTGCATTGGGCGTTGAAATCTCAATTGATGATTTTGGCACAGGGTATTCTTCGCTTAGCTATTTAAAGCGATTTCCTGTAAGTCACTTGAAAATTGACCGCAGTTTTCTTGAAAACGCGCCGGAAAGCGAATATGACGGCGCGCTGATGGAAGCTATCGTAAACCTTGGCCGCAAGCTCAACCTACAAATTGTTGTAGAAGGTATAGAAACTCAATCGCAGCTTACTTATTGCCAAAACGTGGGAATAGAGTGCGCACAAGGTTACCTTTTTGCCAAACCATTACCTGCCAAAGATATTGAAACAAGGCTGTTGGAGCAGGGCTAGTTGTTTATACAGTCGTTTCAATTTGTGCGCACAGGCTTGCTCAGAGAGGTGCATGTTATGGTGTATGTTACGCACACAAGCTAAAGAATAAATGGCATTAATAAACCGTCCATAAAGCGGGTTTTGAGAAGTAATAGCCCTGCTGGTGAATAATATCTAAATTATTCAACGCCACTGATTCAGCCTCATGTTCTACTTTTTCAGCAATCACTTTAATATTTAAACTACGCGCAATATTAAGCAAACTGCTTACAAAAAGCTGGTTGTCTTTATTGGTATGAATACTTTCAGTTAACCGACCTGACAGCTTCACATAGGCGGGTTGTATAGCGCGAAGTCCTGACAGAGAGGCAAAGTTGTCACCAAAATGCTCTACTGTAATTCTGCAACCCAGTTGGGTTATACGCTTGCATAGCGCCACAGCCTCTTCGTTATAGTGAATCAATGCAGCGTCTTGAACTTCAAAAACGATTCGATGACAGAGACTTTCGTGCTCAGACAATTGCTTTATTAACCACTCACGAAACTCCGAGTTGGCTATAGATGCGTTAGACAGGTTGATACCTACTTGGTGAGCAGTCACCTTGAGTTTTTTAAATACAATGCTAGTAACTAACTTGTCTACTTCAGGAATAAGGTCTAATCGCTCGGAAGCTGGGATCAGCTGAGACATAGGAATGATGTCGTTGGTTTGCTTGTCTTTAAAACGTGCAAAAGTCTCGTAGTAAGAGGGTGTATTGCGCTCTAAATTCATTATCGGTTGAATTAAAATATCGGCATACTGCTGAGAAACTACGTAATTTAAGCGCTCTCTCCACTTGGCATTGCTGTGGACTTCGGCAATATCGGAGGCAAATTGCCAGCCTTGAGGCCTCTTTGTTGCAGCCATCAATGCACTGTCTGCACTTTCCATGATCTCTTTTAGTGACATGCTGTTAGTAAAGCGCGCCACACCTATCCATGCTGCTTTGCTTCCGTCGCGAAGAGGATTTATGGTAGTAAAGCCTTTACTCATAATCGCGAGGTTTTCTTCGTGAACGTCTTTGGGCTGCACATCACTCAGGATAGCAAAGTCGCCGCCAGATATTCTAAATACAAAAGCACCGGTAAACTGCTCTTGGCTTGCCTTTTTGATGATGTCGGCAACGCTGCATACGTAATTGTCACCCGCCAACATGCCTAACTTATGATTGATATTAGTAAGTTGGGCAAGGCGCACTAGGGTAATTGCATATTCCTTCGGGCTTGAAATGCCCCCAATTAGCGCCTTCATATGTCTATCGAAAGCATTTCTATTGGCAATTTTTGTGAGAGTATCTCTACTTGCCACCGATTTGAATTGCTCAGCCTGGCGAGTCAACTCTTTAAATTTATTTTCAAGGGAAAGAGATAGATTGTTTACGGCGCTTACGAGATAAAGAAAGTCCTTGGTAGACGTTTCTATCGAAGAAGGACTAAAGTCATTGTTCTGAAGTTCATTCAATTTTTTGGTTACTTTACCCACTGATCTAACAGCGCGTTTACTTGTGAGTACAACCACAATCGCCGCTAAAATATAGAGAACAACACATAGCGCGCAGATTTTTAAAAGCTGTCGCCATAAATTTACATAGTGGCTATTTGGGCTGCTTTTCACCTTAACTACATTTTGTGTCGTGGGAATTTCAACTTGAGACGAAGAGTCAGAAAGCTCCACAACCGAAGCTAGTAAACTTACACCTTGAGCACTGTTTGAAGTGCGTTTTTCAATGAGCACGCTTCCATTATCGTTTTCAACACTTATGTGAGTAACGTCTTTATTTAAAAATGCTGCATCTACAATACTCTCCAGCAGTGACTTATTATTCCACTGACTTTCATTGAAGCTGGACAATTGAGCATTTAATCGAGTCGCTGTTTCTTTTGATAAGGTTTCGGTAGATTGGATAGCCTGCGCTTTTGTTTGTTCAATTTCCAGAAAGCTTGCACCGGCACCTACCATCAGAATAAGAACCAAAAGGCCTAAATTTATTTGAGTAGATAACTTCATTTTTGTTTGTTAACTCCCTATTTAACGGCTGCTCCATAGCGTTCACAGACTCAATATGCAAGAAGCTACTGACATTTTACCTACAGCTAATTTGTTTTGTAGGTAATCATTTTTAGCGACAGCTTGGTATCACGTTTACTTAAGCTCAGCCAGCAATAACCCTTGTCGCTTCAAAGGTGAGCCGCTTATCTCATTGATTCTGTTACCATGATACCAGCAAGTCTCAATATCAGGTAGTTTAATTAATGTTCAGTAGCCATTGATAAAGCCTCGTACGTTTTATACACACCCCCTAATTATCTCTGACTTCTGGGTGCCCGCCTTCCTGCGCGCTAGAAAATGAATCTGCATGTCCTTTAGGCGGTGGTGTCCAGCCCTTAACTTTGGAATGGGTATCATGAAGTTCAGTGTTCAGTGCCTCACCAATTAACGATTCTAGTTCAACAAAGAGTTTTAAATAGTTGTTGTCGATACGCTCTCCGCTAGCATCATCAATCCACGCGTGGTAAAGCACGTCGTTTTGCTGATCTTCAATATCTTTGTAAGCCATTTTTTGCCGTTCAACCTGGAACGGATGAACATTAAGTGAGCGCAGCGCCTGAGCACCCATTTCAAGTGCGGAGTGATAAGTTTCAGATACCACGTAGTCGGCACCTAGCTGGCGCAGCCGATAGCCGTGACCGCGATCGAAAGCGCGGGCAAGAACACGCATATTTGGATACGCATGTTTCGCGTATTTCACCATGTCTGCAGCAGTTTCTCTGTTATCAATAGCAATTATGAGCAATGCGGCATCTTCGGCACCGGCTGTATGCAAGATGTCAGGTTTCGAGGCGTCGCCGAAATAAGCTTTGGTGCCTATTTTTCTGATGAGCTCGACCTGCTCTGCGCGAATATCTAACACTACCGTATGCACATTATTGGCGACAAGTAACCGGTTTATAATTTGTCCAAAACGTCCTATGCCGGCAATGATAACGGTTCCTTTGTCATCGATAGTGTCTTCTGTACCTTGTGACCCTCTTCTTTGATAACGGGGGAGAATGACTCTATCGAAGAAAATAAACAGTCCGGGGGTAAGAAACATGGAAAGGGCTACCACCAGTGACAGTATGGCAATAATATCCTGGGGCAGTACAAAATTTTGTGACGCAAAGCTAAGTAGAACAAAGCCAAACTCACCCGCTTGAGCTAGGCTTAACGTAAGAAGCCATTTGCTACTTCCTTTAAACGAAAATATGAGGGAAATTAGAAAAAGTACCGCAGCTTTTAACCCAATTACCGACAGTGTTAACACGCCAATTAATATCGCGTTTTCGGATAACACCGAAAAGTTAATGCCAGCACCCACAGTAATAAAAAATAGCCCCAGCAGAAGGCCTTTAAACGGCTCTATATTTGCCTCTAATTCATGACGAAACTCACTATTAGCTAATACCACTCCTGCTAAAAAAGCGCCAAGGGCTGGGGATAAACCTACTAAGCCCATTAACGCAGCAATACCAATAACGAGCATAAGCGCAGTGGCAGTAAAAATTTCCCGTAAACCTGAGGAAGAGACAAATTTAAATAAAGGGCGGCTAAGGTAATGGCCACCAATTGTGACGAAGGCCACAGAACCAATAATAACTAAACCATAGGCCCACGGGGCCAGTTCATTCACCACGCTCAGGCTGTCTGAGTGGCTTTGTCCCTCTCCCTGAGATGCTGCGTTGCTTGCCACTAATTCCGGTAGGGCAAGAAGGGGAATAAGCGCCAGCATAGGGATAACGGCAATGTCTTGAAATAGTAAAACAGAGAAAGCTCCTTTGCCGCCTTCCGTTTTTTGCAGGCCCTTTTCCTGAAAGGTTTGCAGCACAATAGCTGTAGAGGAAAGAGCGAAAATCAGGCCAATAGTTAACGCGATGGTGAAGGGTTGATTAAATAGCATTGCGATGAGGGTTATCAGTAGGGTGGTGCCCCCTAGTTGCAATCCGCCCAAACCAATAAGGCGAGACTTCATTGCCCATAGGGATTTAGGCTCAAGTTCTAACCCCACTAAAAATAGCATCATTACCACGCCAAATTCAGCAAAGTGCTGAATAGTGGTGGTTTCGTCACCAACTAGTCCAAGTGTTGGCCCAATAATTAACCCTGCTATTAAATAGCCCAGAACGCTGCCTAAACCGAGCTTTTTAGCCACCGGAACGGCAATCACCGCTGCGGCCAAATAAATGAAAATGTAGAGAAAGTAAGCGGTCATTTCGACTGATTCTCCGCAGGTTCTTCAAGGATGTCTAAATCTGCAAGATTCTCAATACTTCTAGCCCGCTCTATATCAAATTGCCCTGTTGCTAAGGCGTTGAGAAGGGAGCGCCACTTCGAACGATGTTTTTCGATACGTTGCTCTCGAGAAGCAGAGCGACTGCCAAATAAGGCAAACGGAGCCAAATATGTCATGGTGGTAATGCTGGCCATTTGTTCTAGAGGTTGCAACAACTGACGGATCGTAAAGTGATTGAAGCCGTCAGACTGGTAGGCCTCTTCTTTACCTCCGGCGCTAATGGCACAAAAAAATTGCTTACCTTTAAGTGCGCTGCCACCTTTACCATAGGCAAAACCATACTCTAAAACGAGATCTTGATACTCTTTCAAAATCGAGGGCGTGGAATACCAGTAAAGTGGGAATTGAAAAATAATGACATCGTGGCTAACCAAACGCTGCTGTTCTCTTATCACATCGATATTAAAATCTGGATAGTGTGCATAAAGGTCAATAGCGGTGACATTCGATACGTTTTTAGCATCGTTAAATAGAAAAATATTCACCTCAGATTGCTGAGGTACTGGGTGTGCAAATAAAACGAGAATTCGTTTATCTTTATTAGCTATAGACGAAGTTAAAGTCTGCGAGCTTTCCATAGCAGAAGTTTCTATTGCTGGCTTTTTTATTGCTGAAGACGGCAAGGTAGCGTCGGTCATTAATATTTTCCCGAAGTGGTTGTTATAAAGCTGACTAGGGCATGCCCTGAGTAAGTGTAAACGCGAAAAATAAATGTTTTCGGCTAATTGCCCGCAATTCTTTCCCCATCACTAATTTTTAGACTAAAGTATAAATTAGATATAGTCGTAAGTAAAAAACACATAATTACAGATATTAGAGGGCACGGAATGCATTTATTGAAAAGGGGTGAAGCACATGTTCGATAAAACGTTCGAATTTTGTGCGGTAGGTTTAGCCCACGTTAGTCCAGATGGAAGCTTTATTCATGTAAACAAAAAGCTATGTGAGTTTTTAGGTTACGAGCCACATGTTCTAAAAAGTATGACTTTTCAAGAGCTTACGGTAAGTGATTATTTAAATACTGATCTCTCTAACCTTCAACAGCTTCTTGCGGGTTCTATAGATAGTTACTCTATGGAAAAGCAATACATCCGTAACGGAGGCGCAGCGGTGTGGGGTAAACTCACGGTATCTTTAGTGAGGGACAGCCGTGGCAACCCAGACTTCTTTATCTCGGTGGTTGAAGATATTGACGAAAAGAAACGTTTAGAAAGCGAGTTGTTTCAGGTTGAAGCACTGTTTAGTAAAATCGTAGATGCCTTCTCCTCCCGAACTTTCATATGGGTTGCGAGCCCAGACTTCAAAAAGCTGCATTACCTTAATGACGGCTACCATACAATTTTTGGACGCAGCGACTACGAGCTATATGCCAAACCACTGGCATTTATTAATCATGTGCACGAAGAAGATAAAATAAAGGTAATGAGTGTATTTAATCAACGTCCACTGAAAACGTGGGAACTGCAATACCGAATTTATGATGTAAACGGAAAAGTTCGCTATTTGCACGACAGAGGGAACCTTATTTTTGATGCAAAAGAGAAGCAGGCACTTATTTTAGGCACTGCAGATGATATTACCAAAGAAAAAGAGCAGCAGCAGGCATTAGAGGTCGCAATTAGTGAATTAGCCTACTTGTCTAAAACCGACCCGCTCACAGGGCTTATTAATCGCCGCGAAATATTTGAGCAACTCTCAAAAGAGATAGAGCGCATGAAGCGAGAGCAGCATGTTTCTACCTTGGTTTATATTGATTTAAACGATTTCAAACAAATAAACGACAACTACGGACATGCTGCGGGGGATCAAGCACTAAAGATCTTTGCCGAAAAAATGCAAAATAAATTGAGAGATTCCGACCGAATGGGACGTATTGGCGGTGATGAGTTTGTCGTGTTGCTTTACGGTACTCGCGCTAATGAAGTAGAGCGCTTTTTTGCGCGAATAGATAATCTTTCATTCGTACTGCACATTGATGATCACCTATCTGTTCCCATTCGTTACACAGCAGGGTGGAAAGAATGGAATGAGAGATTATCCACCGTTCAAAAATGGTTAGATGCTGCAGACCATGTAATGTATTCAATTAAAGGAGAGTCGAAACAGCGCAATCACATCAGTGAGTAGGTTATTTCGAAACTAATTCACAATAACTCATCTTCTCTAATGCTCGCGCGCCTAGCCGCGCGAGCATTTTTATACACTAGCTTTTTAGTAGCGGAAAGCTTCCCACTGCAATTCCGCGCAGCCTACTGTTTCAATTGCCATTGCTTATACCACAGCGCTATAGCGGCCCGTTCTTGCTCGGTCATACCGGTTTTATTCATAAAGGGCATATCTTTTGTTACCGAGGTACGCCTTACAATTTGAGGTGCGTAGCGCTCAATGTCTTGCCACGAGTCAAGAACCACACCCATTGGCGCAACTTTGAAGATATCATCCGTTGGATTTCGGGAGTGGCAGCTCACACAATGTTTTTCTATTAACCCCTCGACTTGAGTATTGCTGATAAGCGTTTTTGTACCTACGGCTACAGCCTCACCCACATTCAGACCTACGCCTTTTTCACCGTTGCTTGCATCGCCAGCGGTCGCATTTAAATTATCAGAGTGAGAGCCAGAGTTAGAGTCAGAGTGAGGAAGGACTTGGGAGAGTGTCGGGCTTTCTAGCGCGGCCGAACTTTGCGGCCAAGACACCCATAATGATATGGCCAGCATAGCGATTGCCCCAGAAACTAAAATACCAGGTTGTGTTTGGCCTTTGTGACGCAAATTGAAGAAGTGTCGAATCCACGCCGCAGCAGCCATAATGGCAATCAGTACCAAATAATTTTGAGGGTGTTGATACGTCATGGGGTAATGATTTGAAATCATGATAAAAAGAAGGGGGAGCGTAAAATAATTGTTGTGCAATGAACGAAGCTTGGCACTAGCGCCCCATTGTGGGTCTATGGATTGTTTAGCTGCCACCGCCGCCACCATTTTACGTTGATTGGGCATGATATTTAAAAAGACATTCCCAGCCATGATGGTGCCTATTAATGCACCAACATGGATAAATGCACCGCGCCCACTAAACCATTGCGTCGCAAAAAACGTGACCGCACAAATAAGCGCAATTAAGCAAATGCCAAAAGCGACTGGATAGTTTGCAAGTCGGCTTCTACAAGCAATTTCGTAAAGCGCTAACCCGCCAAAAATGAGGGCTAAACCTAACCCGATAGCTATATTAGGAGAAATAGCGTTTACGGATGGGTCTATCAGATAGGCAGATGCGCCAAAATAGTAAACGATAATCAGTAGTGCAAAGCCCGAAAGCCACGTTGTGTAGGCTTCCCACTTAAACCAATGAAGCGTTGTCGGCATCTGTTCAGGCCCATAGGCATATTTAGCCACCTCGTAAAAGCCGCCGCCATGAATGGCCCAAAGATCCCCTTTTATGCCTTTATCAACCTTCCACTGCGGGGGGGCTTTAAGGTTATTATCTAGCC
The DNA here is from genome assembly GCF_010500915.1 of Alteromonas hispanica. Taxonomy (GTDB): domain Bacteria; phylum Pseudomonadota; class Gammaproteobacteria; order Enterobacterales; family Alteromonadaceae; genus Alteromonas; species Alteromonas hispanica. Next base: position 530,484 of record NZ_JAAAWP010000001.1, on the reverse strand, counting down.
AGATAAAATAAAACGAAGCCCCAATCCAGGCGACTCCCGCAATAACGTGAAGCCATCTAACAAACAAACTGAACCAGTCAAGCCATGGCATCTAAATTCTCCTTTTTGGAATAACAGCATTGGCCGCTAATCCATGTTTCTTCAATCATACGATCATCGCCTAAAATGCTGAGCGCAAAAAAGACGTCTTTAAACAGAGCATCCTTATCGATACGCAGCGCAGTAAGCTCATCAAACCTGGGTTCAACAACGATGAAATCGGCAGCGGTGCCCGGGTTGAGGTTACCAATTTCGTCATCTAACTTGTGGGCCGCTGCCGCGCCTTGAGTCATTAGATAAAAGCCTTCGAGAGGGCTAATAGGAGCGTTGCGCAGTTGACTGACTTTGTAAGCATCACCATAGGTTTTAAACATATTGAATGTTGTTCCAGCGCCTACATCGGTGGCAAGAGCGACGTGAACATTACTCGCTCTAGCCTGTTCCATATTAAACAAACCACTGCCTAAAAATAAATTTGATGTAGGGCAGAAAGCAATGGTGGCCCTCGCTTCGCCTAATCGCTCCCATTCTTCTTGGTTAAGGTGAATTCCGTGCCCAAATACAGCGCGCTCGCGAACGAGGTTGTACTTATCATAAACATCCAGATAGCCATTAGCGCTCGGAAATAGAGATTTAACCCACGCAATTTCATCATGGTTTTCCGACAAATGAGTCTGAATAAACACATCAGTATATTGACTCGCTAATTCGCCAATAGCAGCAAGCTGTGCATCACTGCTCGTTGGTGCGAAGCGTGGAGTAAGTGCATATTTGTTGCGCCCTTTGTTGTGCCACTCATCAATTAAATCAGCGCTTTCTCGCTGGGCCAATGCTGGCGTATCTTGTAAGTTTGACGGGCAGTGCCTGTCCATACACACTTTGCCTGCAACAATAGCCATATTGATGTCACTTGCGGCGCGGAACAGGGCCTGGCTACTCGACGCATGCACAGTGGTAAATACAAAACCGGTAGTGGTTCCATTTTTAAGAAGCTGGTTTAAAAATACTTTGGCTATATGAGCGGCATGCGCTTCATCCTCAAACGCCATCTCTGCAGGGAACGTATAGTTCTCTAGCCAGCTAAGCAGTTGGTCACCGTAATTAGCGATACTTTGAGTTTGAGGGTAGTGTAGATGACTGTCTATTAAACCCGGTAATATCCATTTGCCCGAATAATCATTTATTACAGCATCGGGATAGCGCGTGTGCATTGACAAATAGTCACCCACGTCTTGAATGGTGTTGCCCTTAACTATTAATGCACCGTCAGTGAAAATCTCAACCTTCTCATCGAAATTCAATGTTGTAGTAGGGAAGTGTGCAATGCTTGCACGCAATAGCTGTGTTGCTTCTGCGTGCTTATTTTTTAATGGCATAAACGTTAGCTGCCTCTGTAGCTGCTGAAGCCAAAGGGCGATATAAGCAGTGGTACGTGGTAGTGGCCGCCGTTTTCCTCAAGCTCAAACGCAATATCAATATGAGGATAAAAGCTTTTGCTATGGTTACTTAAAAGGTATTCCTGGCAGTGAAAACGCAGGGTGTAAGTACCGGCTTCAAACCCCTTTGCTGAGTTTTCTGCCCAGCCGTTAAATCTGCCATCGTCGTTAGTTATTCCTTCAGCAGTGCTCCCGTCGGGATAAGTAAGCGTAAGCGCTATGCCTTTTGCAGGCCTTCCGTTTGTGGTATCGAGTACATGACTTGATAATGTGTTCATATTCGTGTCCTTAATATTGCGGCTAAAACAAAAATTTAACGCCACAACTTTCGATAATCTGTGATTCAAGTTGATAAAAAAGCGTTACGCTTGCATTTATAAAACAGTGATATAAGCACCTAATTACGAAAGCGCTTTGCGCAACCTTAACAGCGTGATTTTTAGCTGCTCACCCGCAGCAATTTTTATCTCTTCATCAGTGTTATTAACGATCCGAGATTGAAGTGCTGACAGCATGGTTTCTGCTGATAACCCTGTTGCACAAATGATAAAAATAAACTTATGCTTTAAAAGATATGCCATATTCATTTCGTGCAATTGCTTGAGAGTTTCCTCAGACGCTTTTGACGTACCCGATTGCTCACCCGCTGCTATCGCCTTAGTGTTGGCAAATTTTTCTCGCAAAGAATCTACATTGCCAATCATAGGGTGGGCTTTGAAGGCCTCTAAAATGTCTTCGTTTGTGCAGGTTTCCCAAACGTTTTCGGCTTCTTGTTCCAACGCTTCTAGGCTGGTGTAAGGGCGTGCGACTACCATTCCCTCTATCCAAGCCTGAGAGGCGCAGCACTGCTCAAACCATTGGGCAGCCATTTGAGCATCTAAATTGTTTAATTCATCAAGTGTCATGTTTTACTCGTCGTCATGCTTTACTCTGTTATCCTGGCGCTCACACCTTTCATCTTGAGATGGAGGTTTTTTATCTACTGGAATCGTCTTATTGTGCAGCATAGTAATGAGTTGCGCGCTAATAGAAACCGCCACCTCAATGGGCTGTTTGCCAGGTATTGTGGGGCTGCCTATTGGCGTGTGTAATCTTGCAAGTGCAGAATCGTCAAATCCACGATGAGTGAGTTTAGTGATAAATCGCTTCGCTTTTGTTTCAGAGCCGATTAAGCCGACAAAGGGCAGTGAGGCAAATTTAAGCGCCTGTTCGGTAATTCGAAAATCTAACTGGTGGTCGTGAGTAAGAATAACTAGCCAGCTACCCGGCGGCAATTGGCTCACCTCAGAATCTGGCTCTTCTTCGACAATCACCTTTACATTGTTCGGTACATCAGTGGGGAAAAGTGATTCACGAGCGTCTATCCAGCTAATATTCACCGGCAGTTGCGCAATAATCGGGATCAGTGCTTTAGCGACATGACCTGCACCAAATACAGCAACATGCTGCTGGTTCATATTACACACATCGAATAATACCTTCACCGCGCCTCCACAGCATTGCCCTAACTTACTGCTTAACGGGTAGCTACAAAGTTCTGTATGCGGCTTTCCAGCAACAAGTAGCTCTCTTGCAGTGTGTATAGCGTGATGCTCTAAATGGCCGCCGCCGATAGTGTCGATACTTTCACAAGCGGTTACCACCATTTTACTGCCGCTTTCTCTCGGCGCAGAGCCTGCGACACTTACTACAGTAACTAATACATAGGCCTGGTTGCTTTGTTGGCAGTGTGCAATGCCCTCATGCCAAGTTTTTGAGCGCCATGACGGAGTATTCATGACACCTCCGAAGCCGAAAAAGCGTCGCCGTATTTCGAGTGTGACGTCTTTGATTCTGCTTCTGCTTGCATTGCCTCAGTGGTAGCAACAACTGCATTCAGCACTCTTTCCGGCGTGGCTGGCGTGTCCAGTTGCGGATCAATAGTGTAATTCGACAGACTTGAAATAGCGTCTTTTAGCGCGCACCACACAGATATTGCAAGCATAAACGGTGGCTCTCCTACTGCTTTGGAATGGTAAATACTGTCTTCGGCATTTTCCTTTCCAAACAGCTCAACATTAAAGTTAACGGGAGTGTCGCCAATAGCTGGGATCTTATAGGTAGCCATATTCTCACTGATCAGCTTGCCGCTATCATTCCATTTTAGGTCTTCGGTAGTTAGCCAGCCCATTCCCTGAATAAACGCCCCTTCAATTTGGCCAATATCTATAGCAGGGTTAAGGCTGTTACCAACATCGTGAATAATATCAACGCTATCTACCTTGTATTCACCAGTTAGGGTATCAATAGAGACTTCTGACATAGACACGCCATAAGCGAAGTAGAAAAACGGACGGCCTTCCCCCGTTTCGCGGTTATATGCGAGTTTCGGGGTTTTATAATAGCCGCTGGTAGACAGCGAGATACGCTCAAAATAGGCTGCTTGAACAAGTTCAGAGAACGCCATACTCTCGTCGTTTAAGCGCACAAGGCCATCTGTGAAGGTAACGTGATTTGCCAGCTCAGGTTTCCCAATTTTCGTGGCAAAGCAGGAAGCTAAACGAGCTTTCAATGTAATACAGGCATTTTGTACCGCTTTGCCGTTCATATCTGTACCGCTTGAGGCCGCGGTAGGCGAGGTGTTTGGCACTTTGTCGGTGCGCGTCGAGGTGACCTCAATCATTGATAAGTCTACCCCAAACTCGTTTGCTGCAATTTGGCCTATTTTCGTGTGTAGGCCTTGCCCCATTTCGGTTCCACCGTGGTTAACCTGAATGCTACCGTCGGTATAGATATGCACCAGAGCGCCAGCTTGATTAAGATGCTTTGAGGTAAATGAAATGCCAAACTTTACGGGAGTCAACGCCAGTCCTTTTTTAATAATAGGGCTGGTTTGGTTAAATGCTTTTATCGATTCTCGGCGTTGCCAATACTGGGCTTTTGTCTCAAGGGCTTCAATCATGTCTGGAAGTAAGTTGTGCTCTACCTCCATCCCGTAAGGTGTTTTTGAACCAGTGGTTTCACCGTAAAGATTACGCTTTCTAACTGTTAAGGGGTCTAACCCAGTATAACGCGCAATTTTATCAATCATAGCCTCTGCCATAATCATTCCCTGCGGGCCGCCGAAGCCTCTGTACGCGGTATGAGAAACCATGTTGGTTTGCAAGCGATGACCAACAATATCGCTGTCACCTAAAAAATATCCGTTGTCCGCATGAAACATGGCTCTGTCTACAATAGCATCAGAAAGATCGGGCGAATGCCCACAAATACCATTAATTTCCATGCGAGTAGCGGTGATCTTGCCTTCAGCGTTAAAGGCCACATCAAAGGCATTACTGAAAGGATGGCGTTTTCCTGTTACGTGCATGTCGACAAAGCGGGGAAGTCGCAATTTCACCGCTTGTCGGTTTCTATGCGCAAGTAATGCAGCGATACACGCCCATTGAGCTGCTTGCGTTTCTTTACCACCAAAACCACCGCCCATTCGTCGCATGTCTACCAACACACGGTGTAAGCGCACATTTAATACCTCGGACACCAACTTTTGTACTTCACTTGGATGTTGGCTAGAGGTGTAGATATTCATTCGATCTTCTTCATCAGGTACAGCTAAACTTACCTGACCTTCAAGATACATATGTTCTTGCCCACCAATATTAAGTGAACCGCTTACCTTGTGCACGGCGTTTTCAAGCTGGGTATCTGCGTCGCCTTGTCCAAAGCGATGCATTGGTCTTACGAAAGCTTGTTGTTCATGTGCTTGCTTCGGCGTAAGGATAGCGTCTTCGCACTCAACTTCTATTTGGCCTTTAAGTGCGGCCTGTCGTGCTAAATGCGCTGATGATGCAAGCACGGCAAATACGGGTTGCCCAAAAAACTTTATTTCGCCGTCAGCAAGTAGTGGATCGCCTTTGAATACTGGCCCTATATCTTTGTGACCGGGCACATCATCAATAGTCACAACGTCAATGACGCCCTCACTGGCACGCACATCATCAAGATTAATTGCAAAAATGCGACCTCGCGCGCAGTCGCTAAGACCTACTGCTGCATGCAGTGTGCCTTGAGGCTCAGTAATATCGTCAACATAATTCGCAGCGCCTTGCACTTGGCGAATCGCGCTTTCATGTTTTTCAGAAGTGTGAACGCGCCCGGTAGATTTGTCTTGTGAAGATGGGGTTATGAGTTTACGCATGATTCACCACTCGTGTCGCGATGGTATTGTCTGTTTGATGTTCAAGCCAAAAGCGATGCCATAAATTGGCTAGAACCGTATTTCTATAGGCTGCTGTTGCTCGCACATCGTCAATAGGGGAAAAGGCTGTCGACAGTATTTTCTTGCCAGTTTCTAAACAGCCCTTGCTTGCAAAAGGTTCTCCAACAAGCCCGTCATTTAATGCCTGACAGCCTTGTGGTGTAGCCGCCACGCCACCGAAACCAGCACTTATTTTTTCAATAATGCCATCGCTAATGGTGACATTAAATACAGCACACACTGCAGAAATATCGTCCTCCGCGCGCTTAGATATTTTGTAAGCGGCAAGGCGTTGATTATCTGACAGAAACGGAATTTCGATATGGCTTATCCACTCGCCGGTATTAAGTGCGGTCTGTCTGTAGCCAACAAAAAACTCTGTGATAGGGATTCGACGTTTGTCTGCGCCATTATCTGCAATAACTACTGCATTAAGGGCTATTAAAGCAGGCGGCATATCGCCAATGGGCGAGGCGTTGGCAACGTTGCCCCCCATAGTTGCTTGATTTCTTATGGGAAGTGACGCAAAACGGGTAATCAATTCTGCCAGCTGTGGAAAGTGGGCTAACAGCTTAGGTGTGATATCCATAAACGGGTTAGCTGCACCAATAACGAGAGAATGCTGTGTTTCGGTGCAGCCTTTTAGCTCGTTAATATGAGACAGGCTTATAAGCTTATCGATATTTTTTAGCTGTTGAGTAAAACTTAGGCTTAAATCTGTACTGCCCGCCACAAGCTTAGCTTCTGGGTTTTCCCGAATGGCTTGAGCAAGCTCAACTCGGTTTTGCGGCATTAAGAGACTAGTGGTGCCTATCTCACTATCATCATTTAAGTCTTTCAATAACGCTAAGGTGCGTGACGCATTTTGTGTAAAGTGATCGTCAGCAGGCTGTTCACAAGCGGCCAGAGTGGCGTCGATAATGGGGCGATAGCCTGTGCAACGACACAAATTCCCAGATAATGCATAAAGCACATCATCTCTATTTGGCGCGCTGTTGGTGTGATAAAGCGCAAACATCGACATAATAAAGCCCGGAGTGCAAAAACCACATTGAGAGCCGTGGTTGTCTACAAGCGCTTGCTGAACGGGGTGAAGCTTTTTACCTGAACTTAAATGTTCAACCAAAATTAATTGCTTGCCGTGAACGGCGCTCATTACAGTGATACAGCTATTAACCGTTCTGTAATGCAGCGACGTGTAATCAGCGTTAGGCTCAGCAAGTACAACGGTACACGCACCGCAGTCGCCGGCAGCGCAGCCCTCTTTTGTTCCTGTCTGCTTTTTGTATTCACGTATGTATTGAAGAAGAGTGAGATCGGCCCTCGCATTATCTATTTCAACGTGCTCTTGATTAATGAGGAAGCGAATCATATACACACCCTTTCGTTTTTTTCATTTTGATATCCGCTAATATAGCTGGATTTTGAATATAAAAGTAGACCATGTGGTCAATTTTTTGCTTATAAAAAAAGCCAGTAGGTTACATGGCTGTTTTTTTGCGTTCTTAAACTCAGTTACTTATCTAAGATAAGCAACATTCATGCAAATTTGACAGCAATGGCAAAAGCTTTAGGAAAAAGCATATATTTTCCGAGCGCAGAAAAATTCATGCTAACGTAAATGGCCTAAAAAAGAGTTTGCGCGTCACACTGGATTGGCACTAGAGTAGTGGCACATTTTGCAGGTTAACCGTGTGATAGCAGCGTTGTAACAGTGTTGTAAGCGAATATAAGAGAGCGTCTTACACGAATGCATTTAAAAGTTTATGCATATTATGATGTAAAGGAACGAACAAAAAATGATAAAGGCAAGAGGCTCCGAAATTGGTGTCGGGGCTGCAAATAGACGAAAAATAATTCAGGCTGCGGAAAAATGCTTTGCCCAATTTGGACTCAAAGGTACGGCAGTACAAAAAATAGCCGATGAGGCGGGCCTTCCGAAAACTAACGTACTCTACTATTTCAAATCGAAGCAAGAGCTTTATGTCGCGGTATTAGAAGAAACTCTATCGCTGTGGAACTCTCATTTTGATAAAGCAACGGTGGCTGATGATCCTGCCGATGTGCTAGCTACATATATTGCTGAAAAAATGGAAGTGTCTCGCATTCATCCTTTAGCATCTAAAATATTTGCGATGGAAATTATCAACGGTGCGCAAAATTTAAGTGGCTATTTTGATGAAGAGCACGGCCGCTGGATGGCTGGACGCGTTGCGCTGATCAACGCATGGATAAGTGAAGGTAAACTGCAGCCACTTAACCCTGAGTATCTACTTTATACTATTTGGGCAAGCACCCAGCACTATGCCGATTTCTCCGCGCAAATCACTCGCCTGCGCGGTAAAAAAATGACCAAGGCAGACTTTGAAGAAGCGACAAAAGAAGTTGTTAAGCTTGTATTGGGCGGCTGTGGTTTAGCGGTGCCATCGCAATTTATGGAGTAGGGAATGATAGATAAAAAAAGCGCTGCAAACTATCCTCGAGACCTAGTGGGTTATGGCCAAAATGTGCCTCACGCCAACTGGCCTGGCAATGCCAAAATCGCACTTCAGTTTGTTATCAATTACGAAGAAGGTGGCGAGAACTGCGTACTGCACGGTGACGAGTCATCTGAAGTTTTTCTTTCTGAAATTATCGGTGCGCAGGCATATAAAGATCGTCATCTTAGTATGGAGTCGATATATGAGTACGGCAGCCGAGCCGGCTTCTGGCGTCTGCACCGTTTATTTACTCAGCACCAAATACCAGTAACCGTTTTTGGTGTTACCATGGCAATGCAGCGACATCCTGAAGCGGTAGAAGCCATGCAAAGTGCTGGGTGGGAGATAGCCTGCCACGGTATGCGCTGGGTTCACTACCAACACATGGATGAGCAGCAAGAGCGCAAAGAAATTGATGACGCCATTGTGCTTCATGAGCAGTTAACGGGCAAAAAGCCCGTTGGATGGTATACCGGCCGCACAAGCCCTAATACGCTAAAACTTATTGCAGAGCGGGACGATATTCTTTACTGCGCAGACTCGTATGCCGATGACTTACCGTATTTTGATAACCATTACAGCAAGCCTTTGCTTATGGTGCCGTACACTCTCGATACCAACGACATGCGGTTTGCTTCTCCTCAAGGATTTAACAGTGGCGACCAATTTTTTACCTATCTAAAAGATGCCTTTGATGTGTTGCTTGAAGAGGGAGAGGACGCGCCTAAAATGTTATCTATCGGTTTGCACAACAGAATCATCGGTCGTCCGGCGAGGTTGGCTGCCCTGAAGCGTTTTATCGAATACGTAAAATCTCACGATAAGGTGTGGTTCGCAACAAGAGAAGAGATTGCCCGACATTGGCTAAACGAGCATCCTGACAAAGGGGCCGACAACATTGATTAATGCTCAGTTTATGTGAACGAATAACTGTATAGGCTTTGCGTAAATAGGCTACTATTAAGCTAATTGGCTAAATGCTAAATAGCGTTTTGCTAGTAATTATTTATAAATACAAAAAAGGATTTCAGCATGAAACTCAAAACAATCGCGATAATTGTGGGCGCATTAGCACTTACAGCATGCTCTAAACTTTCTAAAGAAAATTACGACAAGCTAGAAATGGGCATGTCACAAAATGAAGTAGAAAGCGTTCTTGGCGGTGCTGATAACTGCTCAAAAACAATGGGGACAATGGCCTGTACTTGGGGGAATGAAGAGTCTAAATACGTCAAAATTGTATTCATGGGCGATAAGGCTATTACATTTAACTACAGCGGTCTTTAACTTATCTTTGGATAACCTACTTTCAATAGCATACCTTCAAGTCGCGGTGAGCTGAAAGCGCTAGGGCACCCTTCGCATTCACCGCGATTTTCCTAAGTCTTACTTCAAATCTAGAATATATCTGAGTATAAACACGCCAGCTAATATATAGGTTAGCCAAGTCACTTCTCGGAACTTCCCAGTACCGACTTTAATGCCCACATAGGTAATGAAACCAAGGGCTATGCCCTCACTAATGCTAAACGTCAGTGGCATGGCGATAAGGGCAACAGACGCTGTGGCTAAGGCGCCGAGGTCGTCAAAGTCAAGCTGACGAATAGACTCCATCATTAAAATACCTACCATTAACAGGGCTGGCGTAGTCGCCATTAGTGGTATTACTTTCATAAGCGGGGTGAGAAACAGCGATAATACGAAGCAGGCCGATACCACCACGGCGGTAAGCCCAGTACGTCCGCCAGCTGACACGCCTGTAGCAGACTCAACATAGCTTGTAACCGGAGACGTTCCCACCATAGCCCCTACAACACTTGCAGACGCATCTGCCGTCATTGCTGGCCCAATTTTAGGTAATCTTCCGTCTTCAGCGAGCAAATTTGCTTTTCGAGATACACCTATTAGCGTGCCAATGGTATCAAACATATTAACGAACATAAGTGCGAAAATAAGGTCCCAGGTTTGCGCAAAGTGCTCTATGGGATACCAAAGGTCCATGGCAAAAAAGGTGTTAGATATTGGCTCAGGCATACCCACAATTGCTTGCGGTGTTTGCGTTAATGTTCCCGAGTCTGTGGGAATAAACGCACCAATAACCGTAAGGGTGATAATAGAAATGAGAATGCCGCCGGTCACTTTTTTTATCATTAGCACAATAGTAAAAATTATACCTAAAAGTGCTAGCAGAACCGCGGGTTCTGAAAGGTCGCCTAATTGAACAAATGTAGCTGGATTATCAACAATAAGCTCAGCGTTTTTTAAGCCAATAAAGGCTATAAATAGGCCTATTCCACACTGCACGCCTATTTTTAGTGAGGGTGGGATAGACTCCGCAATTTTGGTTCTCACACCGGTTAACGACAAAATTAAAAACAGAATGCCGTTATAAAAAACGATACCAAGTGCGGCTTCCCAGGGCACCTCTCTTCCTAAACAGATGGTAAACGCAAAAAATGCATTCAAACCCATGCCTGGTGCTAGGGCGATAGGGTAATTAGTCATAAGTGCCATTAGCAAAGTACCTAAACAGGCAGCAATGGCTGTTACGGTAATAAGGCCCTCAATAGGCATTCCGCTCAACCCTAAAATGCCAGGGTTGACTACTAAAATATACGACATAGCAGCAAAGGTAGTGAGGCCGGCAATGATTTCTGTTTTTACGGTGGTGCCGTGCTGCTGAAGTTTGAAAAGCCGCTCTATGAGGTTGTTGAACATCTAGTCATCTCTATGTGTTGAGTCAGTGATTCGTTTTAAAATAGGAGGTATCTTTCTTTTTTCGCTAACGTTGCAAGCGCAGATATTCGTTAATACGTTGTCTATCCATTATCTATAATCGCAAAGCAAGGCTAATTTCTGAAAGTACTTGCGTTAGCCATAAGCAATTAACTGACCAAGTAGTCAACGTTTTGGTGCGTTTCATGCTACGCTTTCTCTTATTCAGTTGCTTAATGTACTTGCTGCATCGCTAAATTATCAAGCTGTCTGTAACTCACCGAACCTGCTTTGGTCGCTACAGTTGAGCTATAGGTGCGATCAAACGATACCTTTATAGCACTATGATGGCGTTATGATGGTGCTATCGTGGTGCTATCACATGAAGCTGAGTTGCATAACAGTATCTTACGGAAGGCATCTTTTTTCGGAGAAGCATTGTGTGAAACAGCGGCACGAAAAATAGCACTATGGAAAATATAGCGCCAATATTATTGATAAAACTGCATTTGTGGTTAAATAAGAATACGGAAAGACGCAGAAAATTATCTCCAAATTAAGAGTGTATGCACCAATGTGGTTGGCTTGCCTTTATTTGGTGCAAAAGTGAGGTGCTATGTCGCTAATCGAAACAATTAAAAATATACCGAAGGCTGAACTTCATCTCCATATTGAAGGTAGTTTAACGCCTGAACTTATGTGGCAGCTTTCAGAGAAACACAGCATAGCGCTTCCTTACAACAGTGTGGAAGAAATAGCAGATGCATATAATTTTTCAAATTTGCAAAGCTTTCTTGATCTCTATTACGCTGGCGCGGGCGTACTGATTGATGAAGATGACTTTTATCAGCTGATGTGGGCGTATCTCAGCCGCTGCTCTGATGAAAATATCGTTCATACTGAAATAATGTTCGACCCACAAACGCACACTGAAAGAGGCGTTGGTTTTGACGTTTTCATGTCTGGCTTTTTACGTGCTATTGAAGACGCAGAGCGAGAATATTGCATTTCTAGTTATCTGATTATGTCGTTTTTGCGTCATTTGCCCGAATCTGATGCTTTTGAAACACTGGCTCAAGCTCAGCCCTACGCTGAAAAAATTCATGCGATAGGTTTAGACAGTTCTGAATTAGGTCACCCGCCGTCAAAGTTCCAGCGAGTCTTTAGAAAGGTGAAAGAGCAGGGCTTCAAAATAGTGGCCCACGCGGGTGAAGAAGGGCCGGCCTCTTACATTTGGGAAGCAATAAATCTGTTGGGTGTAGATAGAATTGACCATGGCGTGAGATGCCAGGAAGACCCGGCGCTCATGACGTACTTAAAAGAAAAGCAAATACCGCTAACAGTTTGTCCACTCAGTAATTTAAAGCTTTGCGTTATTGACGATATGAAACAACATAATATCTTGTCACTTTTAGAGGAAGGCCTTTTAGTCACTGTTAACTCTGACGATCCAACTTACTTTGGCGGTTTTTTAAATGATAATTTTATCGCATTGAGCCATTCTCTAGACATGAACAAAGAGCATGTAAAAGCGTTGGCAATGAATAGTTTCAAAGCGAGTTTCTTACCACAGTCAAAAAAGCAAGAGTACTGCAATCAAATTAGTGCAATGCTTTAACCCATAATTAAATGGTTTGTGTAAAGCTGGTTCAACGATAGTTGCAGGCAGTTAGTCTGCCTGTAACTATCTGCTGAGGTATTTAAGATGATTTACTTACTAAGACGCCTTCATTTTTTTACGCTCTTTTCCATATGAGTAACAGTGGCTTCTATGACTGCATTGAGTTCAACAATTTCCTTGTTAACTTTATCCATTTGATTGTTTTTAGCGAGTAGCTCAATTTCAGACGCTTTTTCTCTCACCGCGTCAGCGCCCACATCTCCCGATAAGCCCTTTAACGAGTGACTTTGAAGCTGAACTTCTTCCACGTTCATAGTCTGAATAGCATTGGAAAGTTGCTGTTGTTTAAGGTGTATTTGATCAAGATACATACCCACAATTCTATTCAATAGGGTTTCATTACCTCCTAGTCTTGCAAGGGCGGCTTCAACATTCCAAATGTTATGCAATTGTGTGTTCTTATCTATAGACATAAACTACTCCTCAACTCGCAACGTAAGCGCCGGATAAAGCGCCACAGTTTTGTATTAGTTCTTTTAGGTTCGAGTTCCATTAAATACTCAAGTGTGCTGCATGTCGCGATAGGTATTCGACAAATTACCCAGTCAATAAGGTAAATGTGTGCAAGACCTATTACAACCTATACTAAAGTTTTATATAATCCGGCACAGATAATGAAGTCTATGTAACCCGAACGTTATTTTTTGTATAGCAAGCTTCGGAGGAATAAGGCCTTTATAGTCTTAGCAGCGCGTAAACTTTTATAAGAATGAATTTACACAGATTCTATTCACTATTCATGTTCCTTTTTAAAAGGCCATTCCCCAATTAAAGTCTTTATAAAAATATGTTAGAAAAAATCAAATCGCTGTCACAGTGTAAGGTGCTAATTGTTGATGATGAGCATGCAAGTAGAATTCTGCTCGAGTCGGTACTTGAACCTCATGTAGTTTGTGACACTGCAAGTAGCGGCAGGGAAGCCATTAGAAAATGCCGTCTTGAGGTTCCAGATTTGGTTCTTCTGGATATGAATATGCCCGATAAAAATGGATTAGAAGTTTGTCAGGCGCTTCGCGTGTCCCCAGAAACAGCCAATATTCCCATTATTTTTATTACCGCTACCATGGATATTCAGGTGGAAAATGCGTGTTGGGAAGTGGGCGCATCCGATTTTGTAATGAAACCAATTAACGCTTCCACCCTCACTCACCGTATTAAAACACACTTAGAAAATAAGACGCGCTTTGAGTATTTGCAGAGTATGATTTATCACGACCAGTTAACTGGGCTCTACAATCGCACTTATCTGGCAAAAGAAACGCCTCAAACGTTAAAGCAGGTTGCCAGAGATAAAGGTAGTGTTGGTGTTATTTTAGTCGATATCGACTTTTTCAAACCATTCAACGACAACTACGGGCATTTAGAGGGTGATATTTGCTTGCAGCGCGTGGCCGAAATTATTGAAAATACAGTTAGGCGCCCGAAAGATGTCGTAATTCGTTTTGGTGGCGAAGAGTTTTTAGTGGTGTTGCCTTACTCAGATTGGGATGGCGCTAAAGTGGTGTCTCAAAATATTGTAAAAGCGGTATACGACGCCAATATTCTTCATCAATATGGTGCTGAAGGCCGAGTAACCATTAGCGCTGGCTATGCAGCAAATGATGCACTGGATATTATTAGCAGCTCGCTCTCAGGTGTTATTAAAGAGGCTGATATAGCGCTTTTTGATGCAAAAGATAACGGTAAAAATCGCGCCTGCGGTTTTACTAAGCGCTAAGTGGTGATGACGCTTTTTTAAATCATTCCGGATAAAAAACATTCGCTTCTATCCTATTGTTTAATATCAAACATTTACTTTTTTAAGTAATCTAAGTCGTATCAATCGTTGAATTAAAGCAGAGTTCGACACGCTTTAATTCAATACGCCTTTAACAATTTGTTTTAGCAATTATTTTTCACCCAACACAGGAACGTGTTTTGGGGCAAGTTTTGGCATTGTCATTAGCGGTATGGGTGTTTAAAAGAGGTAGAAGGGATACTTAAATGATTTTTTATGACGAGCAATCTAATTTAAATGCGGTGTTGGGAGAGCGGTTGCAAGACACTTTTCAGAGCATTGTTAAAAGTGCAGCTAAAACAATGAGCGTTTTTCAATGTGTGCTCGTATGCCTGCACAAAGAGTCGGTAGAAGTTGTCGCTAAGGCTTCTTCAGCCCACGCTCCTTCATTTACAGTTATTCCCTCATTTGCTGGACATTTCTCTTATGAGAGTAGTGCGGCTGAAAATAGCGCCATTGATAGCAGCGCCATTGATAGCAGTGCCATTGATGACAGCGCGATCATTGAACGTTATTTCCCTCAATCAAGCATTGCAGCTTCCTCTGTTTTCAAACAGTGGGCGAAAACTTACTTTGGCGCTAATACCTTTTTACGCGGAAAAGCTCATCGACTTGATGACAAATGCGTTTTCCTTGTTGCAATTAACGTAAATCCCGAACGCAAAGACGAGGGTGATAAGTTGGTTTTGCTTGATGAGTGGCTCGATACTGAGCTATCGAAATTTCAATTAGAGAAAGCCGAAAATAAGCAAAACACGCTGTATGAAAAGCTACAAAGTGTGGCCGACATTGGCACGTGGGAAGTTGAATTTGCCACCAATACCCTCACTTGGTCTTCGCAAACAAGAAAGATTCATGAGGTGGACAGTACCTTTAAGCCAACATTAGATTCGGCAATAAACTTCTACAAAGAGGGATTCGACAGAGATGAAATTGCCCGCATTGTTGCTAATACCATTGAAACTGGCGAGCCGTGGAGTTCCACTTTGCAACTTGTTTCGGCAAAGGGAAATATCGTTTGGATAGAAACCCACGGTATGGCTGAAATGCAAAACGGGAAGTGTTTGCGTTTATTTGGAACCTGTCAAAATGTAAACAAAGCCGTGAAACTGCGTATTGCTCTTGATGAGAAACGCCAGGAAGCCGAGGGTATTGCTGCCGAAAAAGGAGCCTTATTGTCTCGGGTAAGTCATGAGTTGAAAACGCCGTTAAACGGTATAACGGGCATGTTAGAGGCAATTAAAGGAGAGAATGAAGAGGCTAGGCGAATTAAAAAAGCAGAGTTTGCCTTGCGCAGTGCAAAACGCCTTAGTGCATTGATTAATGATGTGGTCGATTATACTAGCATTATCAAGCGTGACTTTACCCTCGATAGGGCTCCTTTTAACCTAAAATTATTATTCGAAGATATCGTGAGCGTGCTCAAAATGCGCTGTGAAGATCAAAACAGTCGCTTAACTGCTCACTATGCTTTCGACGCTACCACCGTAATTGAGGGCGACGCTGCCAGGCTAGCACAGGTTATGAAAAATGTGGTGTCGCACCTTACTAAGTATGCACAAGACAAAGAGATAGTGTTACATGTGGCTTTAAAGCACAGAGAAAATGATGCCATGCTTATGGCGTCAGTAAGTGGCAAAGAGGTAGTACTTGATGAAGACGCAGTTGCTCAATTATTCGAACCACTTGCAGGCACAAGAGCCCAAGCCTCTGAAGAGCTCAACGACAATGGTTTAGCACTTACGGCGGCAAAACAACTTGTATCAAAAATGAAAGGGGAGCTTACGGTTAGCTCAAACGACGAACAAGGAACCTGTTTTGATATTGTCATCCCAGTAGAGTCGGTTAAGCAATGTGATGGTTTAAATGAGGAAGTGTCTTTCACTCCTGAGCTATTAGAAGAAAAAATAAACATTCTTGTGGTCGACGATAACGACATTAATAGAATGGTACTTGAGTCTATGTTCGACGAATTACCGTTTACTGTAGATAGCGCTGAAAACGGCCAAATAGCAGTGGATAAGGCACGCTCAACATCTTACGACCTTATATTTATGGATTGTGCAATGCCTGTTTTAGACGGTATTGGGGCAACGAAAGTTATTCTTGCAGAAAAACTGCTCTCTGAAATTGGACGAATTGTCGCGGTAACGGCCAACACGTCAATAGAGGATAAAAAAGCCTGTTTGGGGGCCGGTATGTCGGGCTTTTTACCAAAACCTGTAGTGAAAAACGATGTGCTTTCTCATGTTAAGCAAGCGCTAGTGAGTAAGCTAACGTTTACTTGAGGTATGAACAGGAGGCCACCGTCACTACTCAAGTGACGGTGTTGTGTCTTTTACAGTATCCCAATGCTCAATAATGTAATTAGTGAACTGAACGCCAACAAGGTAGGCGCTCTCAATAGCGCTTCTCATAGCAGCATAGCCCTCACCAGAGCTCTCATTTTCTAAGTTTTGCGCTGCACAAAGGCCTGGAGGCTGCATAGTGAAGTTACTTGCCGTGCGCAATATCACCATTCTGTTTTTATCTACTAGACCCGCATTGTGTAAGTAACTCATGCTCTGCAGTGTTGCAGAGTCTTCCATACCCGACGTCATGAAGTTGCCTTTAGAGCCGGTCCAATACGATACCCAGTTGTTTGCCCACTCGTTAAGTTTTTCGCCGTGCCAAAAGGTAGATGCAGAAAGGTGTGAGCCATAACTAACTGAAGGCTTTTTTAACGCATGTTCATAGCCCTGATACTTTGAGCGAAGGGTGTCCATAGCAGGAGTATTAGGCAGTTGTGTGTCTTTGGTTAAATCGTATGCCCATTTTGCTAGTTGTTGATTAAGTACAAACACCTCGCCATTTGGGCTTTTTTGAGTGTTTACCTTGTCTGCATTGGCATAAGGGCTATGAGTAAACAGCGGAAAATACCCCGTATCCCAATCCTCGGGTATTTCTCGCGCGTCAATTTGATGGGCTAAATCGCCATCTACTACATAATCTGTCCACACCGCACTTCCAATGGTGCTGTCGTAAGGATCTATGCCTGCAATGCCCGCTACAATCCAATAGGCCTGCGACAGGTCGAAGCGGTTGTCTAAACCCAGCGCCATAATGGCTGCCGATGCTTTTGCTATCCCCATGCCCGTAACAATACCTATTATGCCTTTTTCTTCATTAGCAAAAATATCGTGGTGTCCGTGGGGCAATGGGTATCGAGTGTCCAGTGACTGTCTTTCACGCCAAAGTTGAAACTCTCCTGGTGTATCTTCGGTATCGTCACCAATTTCGAACATACTCACCACCACTACTTTTACCTTCATTTTGGTGAGTTGATTTGCTTTCTTGGAAAGATGCGTCTTTGTAAGTGAAGAGGGCTCGGTTGGTGAAGAAAGCTGCGTTTGTGCAGAAGATGGTTTTAACGAAGCACTAGTTGGATGGGCATTACTTGAAGAGTAAACAGCAAAAGAAGAAAAACTCAAGCTTAGTAAAAAAATCGTAGTTAGCGACCTTAACGGTTTGCAAAATATACGGAAATACATAAATGACTCCAAACAAAAAAGGTAAATCTAGCGAACCAGATTTACCTTCGATCTTAGCTTAAAGCTAGCATAAAACTAGCCTAAAACTCGTACAAAAAATCAATACGCACTAGCTTTTAGAACTTGTACCCAAAAGTGGCGTTCCAGTGACGAGGTAACTCTGGCAATACAATTTGACTACCAAACAAGTCTGGGAAGTTAGCACGGAAATAGCGCTCGTCGGTTAAGTTTTTCACCGTTACGTTGAACGACCAGTCTTCTGCCTGATAAGACAAACCGGCATTAACCAATGTATACGCCGGCAGTGTTACCGCCGCAGAAAAGCCAGAAGCCACTTCTTCAACATCAACCACACTCACGTTGGCAGCATATCCGTTTTGGAAGTCGTAGGTAGCGGTGAGGGTATAAATATTTTCAGGAATACCCGCTTTGCGACCGTCGGAGTTGGCAAATCCTTCACCAATCAGGTTAAGACCAATGACGTTACCACCAAAAACCAATGACGGATCGGTAAGATTAACTAAATCTTCAGCGCCTAAAAATCCAAACTGGTTACCATTTTCCAGTGCGGTAAGGTTAATAACTTCAATGTTTGTGTAGCCTGCAGATACTACTAAGTTATCGTTTACTACCCAGCGAAGTTCAAATTCAATACCTTCGTTATTGGTGGTGTTGTTTGTTACCACGTTTTGAGTATTAAAGTCGGTACGCTCTTGTTCAAATGCCGATAGCGCGAAATATAAGGTGTCGTCTAATAGCGAACCTTTAACTCCGTATTCAATCAGTTCTGATGTATCAAAAGCACCGCTTGAACCTGGTTGATTTAGCTGACCTACACCAATTTCAGCGCCCTGCCCAGCAACTAGCGTAGCTTGTTCTGCAGCGGTGAAGTAGGGGATAAGACCAAATTCAAATTCGTAAGAAATACTGGTATTCCAAGACCATCCATCAACAGTCTCCTCAGCATATACAGGTGTTTCATCACCTGTAGCGAAAAGTAATAAGTCGCTGCGCGAGGTACTTTCAATGTCGATAGTGTCGTAACGCACGCCAAGCACAAGATTTAAGCCCCAATCCCAAGTGAGATCGGTCATTGCTGCTATGCCTAAATCAAGATAATTACCCACATCGTAGTTATCGTAATTTTTACCCGAGCGGGTAGACAGCAGGCGGCGATCTAATGCAGAGGAAGGCATTGTCAGATCGCGACGGTTAAAGTATTCAAACGTAAAGTCATCGCCATGTTCAAAGTCTGTATAACGAATGGAAGGCGAGAATTGGAATTGTGCCAATAGGCTGTCTTTCTCATACTCTGTAGCGAAGATAAGTTTGTCTTCTACTACCCAACTTTCATGGAATTGAGAAAATCCGTATGCATTCTCGTTGATGTTGTCGTAATAATCGTAGAACAATTGGTTACGAATTTCCCAATCGTCAGCATAAAATATAGCATCGAAATAAAGGGTTATAGCCTCATTACCTAGTTGGTCGTCAGGGGCAACAAGCACCTGGTTGCCATTTAGTTTTGTGGTACCTACATTTTGAAGCTGCATCAACTCAGTGGCTTCATCGTCGGTAAACGCAGCGGCAGGCACGTAAAAAAAGCTATTGCCTGCAATATTCACGGCGCCATATTCTTCGTGGCTAATCTGCCCATCACCATCGGTATCTAGCGGTAATGCAGTACCCGTGATATAGGTGCCGTCGTCAACTAAGTCCTGCGTCAAACGGTTCCAACCGGCAACTTGGTTACCGTCGAAATCATGGTACATACCACCAAATTCAAAACGAAGGTTGTCGGTAACGTCAATGTTAAAAGAGGCTTGCAGAATAGATTGGTCGGTTTGTGTGTTGTCGTAGTAGCTGTCAGAGTTCTCCACCTCACCATAGAGGTAGTATCCCATCTCTTTTCCACCAACGCTGGCAGGGCCACCAACTTCAGCAGTAAGGATGCTTTTACTCCATGATCCTGTGGTGTAAGAAAGTGCACCTGTTGGAGACTCTAAGTATTGACCAGAAGATGCACGTGCAGACTTTGGATTAAAATTGAGGTAGCCACCAATTTTAGACGGGCCGTAAATAGGCGACGCTGGACCGCGAACAATATCTATACGGCTAGACGCGCCAATTGGTGTGGGGTAGTTGCCCGGGTTATCAAGTCTTTTTACACCTCTAAAGTAGTTTTCACCCGGCGTACCTCGCACATCGAGTGAGCCGGCAACACCGAAAAACGACTGTGTAAATGTACCTGGCGCGAAAGCCACTAATTCGTCAATATCCGTGACGTTAAAACGTTCCATTTGCTCTTGTGAAATAGTTGATGCCGAGCGGGGAGTCTCTAAAATTGATTTCCCAAACCCGAAAACTGACTCTACATCCTGTCCTGGCAAGCTGCCAAGAGAGCCCGTTACTTCAATTTTTTCTACATCTGCCTCTTTTGGTGTTTCTTCCTGTGCAAATGCACTGGCAGAAATTGATGCCACAGTGCCGATACCTATACCAATGGCAAGCGCCCGAGCAAGGGGGGATAAAGCGAACGTAGTGTGTTTCATGGCTTCCTCGTATTTTATATTTTTATTGCTCTATTGGTGAGCATTTTCACGCAGTTCTTACTGACTTGTTTTATAGAGCAGAAAAAATGCCAATTTGTTGTCCAGTTGGTCTATTTTTTATTTTTCATAAGCGTTTGAAATTATTGGTTTTAAATTGATTTTTGTTTGATGGCTTTGTTGCCTTGATGTTAATAAATTGTACTGCTAAATGACTTGCACCATTACTGTGATTTATGGGCAAGCGTTGCACCAATAAATGCAACTTGTGTGAGCTAGTTCACAGGCTTTGTTACTGCCTTCGCAAATAAGGGTGGTTGCGAGGGCAAGCGTGGTTTCGCGGCTGATATACAGAGCTCAGAAGGGTCTTCGCAATCCGAAGAGTCAGATGTCGTCTGAGACAAAGCTTGATGGGGGGAGGTATCTGTCATTCTCGGTAGTGTAAGGTCGAGTAGAACCGCAGTTATCCCCGCCGAGGTGACAGGAGACAGCAAAATATTTTCTAGCCAGTTAGGCAGTTGAGCCAAAGCTTCAGGTACCATCATTACGCCTATAGCAATGCCAAGTGAGCAGGCGGTAACCAAGCTACTTCTTCTATCAAGGGCATGACTAGCCAGTAACTTAAGCCCCCCAACAGCAACCATAGCAAACATAACCAGCGTGGCACCGCCAAGCACTGGTTTGGGTATAGCTTGAAGCACGCCGCCCACAATGGGGAAGAAGCCAACCGTCACAAACATTCCTGCAACGTAAACCCCCACTTTTCTGCTGGCAATTCCGGTAAGCTGAATAACGCCATTATTCTGCCCAAACGTTGTATTTGGAAAAGTATTAAATGCACCGCCTATGATGGAGTTTATACCATCGCCGAGAATTCCACCCTTAATGCGAGATAAATACAGCGGCCCGCTTATGGGCTGCTTGCAAAAAAGACTGTTTGCAGTGAGATCGCCTGCTGTTTCGATAGCGCTAAAAAGATAGATTAGCGCTATGGGCAAAAATAGTGAAATGTCGAAATCTATGCCAAACGCAAAGGGCTGTGGAATTGAGAGGGTAGGTAAGGTAGATAAATGTTGAAAACTTATCCCTTTTGTCATCGCCACAAAAAAGGTACCAGCAGCCATGCCAATAAAAATGGCTGACAAGCGCAACCAGTGATTAGAGGATGCGTTCAAAAAAACAATAATTAACAAAACAACCAGCCCAACGCCAAGATTTGACACATCAGCAAACCCTTCTGCGTTAAAACCACCGGCTAAATCGGTCATGCCTACGTTGATTAAGGATAAGCCAATAGCTGTGATCACTATTCCGGTAGTGAGCGGGGTAATTATCCGTTTTAGCCTTGAGATAAATAAACTGAAAATGACTTCTACTAAAGCTCCCGCCATGGTGAGGCCAAACAGGAGCGCTAAGATATCCTCCTCAGTGCCGCCTGAATTCTTAACGTGATTTCCTGCCAGTAAAAGCGCACTGATAAAGGCGAAACTGGTTCCTTGAATAGCAACCAGTCCACTTCCAACAGGGCCTATGCGTTTGGTTTGAATGGCAGTACCAATTCCGCTTACAAACAAGGCCATACTAATTAAATACGGTGTATAGTTAGTTAAACCTAACGTGGAGGCAATGATTAATGTGGGCGTGATCACGCCAACAAAGCTAGCTAGCATATGTTGAAATGCGGCAGTGAGTGACCTGAAAGCAGAGGGTTTATCGTTTAAATTGTACAGTAGGTCACTGCTTTGAGAATGACTATGAGAACTGCGCGTAGACTCACTTTGTACGTGTTTTTCCATTTCTTTTGCATTCCGTGTTGCATGTAATTCTGGGACTGTCGATAAGTTCTAATGCATGAATAAGCCATACAAAAGAGCGGTCTCATAGAAATAAAGCAATAAGCTGACCAAGTGGTCATTAGTACCTATTATAGAGGTCGTAGAAGGCCAAATAAGGTACAAACAGTGTACGAATAGGCCATAAATAAGGTATTAGAAGGCTGGAAATTGACTCTGTGTGACTTTTTAACGGCTTTAATGCTTGTACGTGCTTTGCACGATGTGTTCGTAAAGGCGTTTTTAGAGGCACTCATATAGGATGGCAAGGTGGGCTGTGCTCTATAAACCCTTTCTATGCACAAAAGCTGTGCGTTTGCGATGTTAATGGTGCACTGTCGAACTGAAGACATAAAAAATGACCCGAAGGTCATTTTAAGTAGATTTGAGCACTGTTATGTTAAAAGTGGTTATGTTAAAAGTGATTACGTTAAAAGCTTTTATTTAAATAGCTCTGATTTTAACAGCGTGAGTCGTAAGAGCCTTTTTTAAAAATGGGTATCGTCATCTAAGGTGACAAAAATAGAATGTCGCACTTCGTTATAAAGCGCTTTCGAGCAATGCCCTTGACCTTCGGTATCTTCAAGCAATAAAACATCGCCTGCGCCAAGCTCAATACTATCGCCGTTAGAAACAGTAAATTCAGCCCGACCTTTCAAAATAAATAATAGTTGACGAGCAGGTGCCGGATGCCACTTGAAGTCATAGTCGGCGGGCGTTTCCCTGAATATTATTTTATCGGCTGCAAATTTTTCCGAGAGAAGACCAATAGGGCCACCGTCTTTAAGGTTAATGGTAACCTCGCCAAAATGACTTTTACCTTCATTATCGTTATATATCCGTTTGATTTTCATGAATATTCCGTTTAAGTGTAATCAGTAGATTTATCGTTACTCAATATGTTTTTGCATGCGAAATTAACAGCAACTTGTTTTTATAGGTAAGCGTCACAAAGCGCAGCTGCCCTAGGTGTAACGTAAGTCTTCTATGGTTTTAAACAGCACAGATAAGCTGGCTTCAACGTCCGATTCTTTTATTGATTCGCCAGGATGGTGACTTATGCCGCCTTTACAGCGTGTGAAAAGCATTGCTACCGGGCAAATATCCGCCATAGCCATAGCGTCGTGACCTGCCCCAGAGGCTAGTACTCTAGGAGCTATGCCGCTAAGCTCTACACCGTGAACTAACGCTTGTTTTAAGTTGTCATCGCACAAAACAGCGGGCGCGCTGTGTGTTTGCTCTACACTTAAGGTCACTTTGCGTTTTGCTGCAATTTCGCCGAAGTTTTGCATAATTTCGGCCAATACCGTGTCTCGCAGTGCGTCGTCTTCACTTCGTATATCAAGAGAAAAATGCGTGCGCCCAGAAATGACATTGACGCCGTTAGGGGCGTTGTCAATTTTGCCTACGGTGGCCACTACACCAGGTCGCTGATGACTAATACGCTCTACTGCTAAAATCATTTCTGCGCTTGCGGCGAGTGCATCAAAACGCATAGACATGGGAACCGTGCCGGCGTGGCCTGCCATGCCCTCTATGGTAATTGTAAATCGCTGGGCGCCAGCAATGGCACTAACCACACCCACTGGCAAGTTTTCTTGTTCTAAAACGGGCCCCTGTTCAATATGCAGTTCTATGTAACCTAATATATCGGTTCGGGAAATACTGGCACTGGAAACTTCGTCAAAGTTGAGACCAAAGTTTTCCATAGCCTGGGCAAGGCTAATGCCATCTTCATCTTTAAGATTGCGCCAGCTGTCTTGCCACTTGCCTGTGAGAGCACGACTGCCAAGTAAAGTAGTACCAAAGCGGGTGCCTTCTTCATCACAGAACCCGACAATATCGATATGAAATGGAAGTTTACGCTGCAGTCCGTCGAACATGGCTACCATGGAAATAGCGGCAACAACTCCTAACATGCCGTCGTATTTACCGCCGTTTGGCACGGTATCTAAGTGACTACCCAATATAAGACGAGGGGCGTTAGGGACAGTAGATGTGTATCGCCCCCAAATATTACCAACGGCGTCTTGCCATGTGGTCATTCCTGCCTCAATCATCCAGCCAGACGCAAGTTGATTTGCGAGTCGATGCTGGTCGGTTAGGTAACGTCTGTCTAAGCAGTTTGGGTTCTGGCTTAAGGTGCCTAACATCTCGCACCGCGCCATAACTTGTGTAGCCAGCTCAGCGAACTCACTCATTCGTAGACTCCGCGTTGGCCTTATTGTAAACCGCCAGTGCAGCCTCTACACCAGCACCTGCTGGGCATGAGTAACCTTGCATTCTCAAAACGGTTTCAAGAGATTGTAAGGTGTGGAGTACCGCATCTTCTCGGGCGTTGTAGCCCATTGTGCCAATGCGCCAAATTTTACCTTTTAGCGGGCCAAAGCTGGTGCCAATTTCAATATTAAAGCGAAGTAGTAAGGTTTCTCTCACTTCTTCTCCCGCTACGCCATCAGGGATATACACGCCTACTACGTTATACATTTTGTGCTTTAGGTCGCCAAAAGGGGCTAATCCCATAGCTTGAATGCCGGCCAACATGGCATCACCAGCAACCTTGTGACGGGCGATTACTTGCTGTTGTCCTTCTTCAAGGTGCACCCTAGCGCATTCTCTTGCGCAATAAAGCATGCTCGCCGCTTCGGTATGATGGTTTAAGCGCTCGTCGCCCCAGTAATCCATGATCATGGGTAAATCGAAGTAGTTCGAGCGAATTTTAGGGCCTTTTGCCCCTTCATGATGGGCGTCGCGAATACCAGCTTCAACATGATGACGAGTGCGAACAGTGCGCACAAATTTGTCGCTAAGGGTTATAGGTGCACTTCCCGACGGGCCGCCTAAGCATTTTTGCAAACCTACCGATACAGCGTCGAGTTTCCACGCATCTACGTCTAAGGGGTTGCCGCCAATAGAAGCCGTGGCGTCGCAGTAAAACAGAACATCATGAGCCTCACAAATCTCGCCAATTTCCGCAAGAGGTTGCAGCATGGTGGTAGACGTATCGCCTTGCACTGTAGCCAGCATCTTCGGCTTAACTTCTTTAATCGCAGTTTCTATTTGCTCTGGCGTAAATACTTCGCCCCAGGGAACTTCAATGGTATGCACTTCAGCATCTGCACGTTCAGCAATTTCTGCCAGCAAATGACCAAAGCGCCCAAAGATGGGAATAAGCACTTTATCGCCAGGCTCTATTGCCGACACAAGTACTGCTTCGATGCCGGCCCGTGAGGTACCGTCAACCAAGAATGTTTGTTGGTTTTTGGTATTAAAGACGTCGCGGTATAGCGCCATCACTTCGTTCATATAGCCGGTCATTACAGGGTCGTACTGACCCACTAATTGAGTTGCCATAGCCGACAATACGCGGGGGTAGCAGTTAATCGGGCCCGGGCCCATCAATAAACGCGGCGGAGGAGAAAGCGGTGAAAAACTTTGCATAAGAGAAGACTCCTAAATGAGTACCTGCGCAAGCATGCGCAGGCCGGTGATGATAAGAACGACGGCGAATATCTTCTTGAGAAGATTGGCATCTAGCTTATTGGCAATGTTTGCACCAATAGGAGCAAAAAGAACGGTTAACGGCACAATACAGGCAAAGCCTAGCAAGTTTACATAGCCGTATGTTGCAAATGGTGCATCGGGCGGCGTGGTGCCAGCGAACAGCAGGGTAACTGCTGCAGGAAGAGAAATAATAAGCCCTACCGCTGCAGCAGTGCCCACGGCTTTATGTGCTGGGTAATTGCAAAATGTAAGCGTAGGAACGGTTAATGTTCCGCCGCCAATGCCCACCATAGAACTAAA
Source organism: Alteromonas hispanica (assembly GCF_010500915.1). Lineage (GTDB taxonomy): Bacteria > Pseudomonadota > Gammaproteobacteria > Enterobacterales > Alteromonadaceae > Alteromonas > Alteromonas hispanica. Next base: position 504,404 of record NZ_JAAAWP010000001.1, on the reverse strand, counting down.
TAAACCAATGCAGGTTGCCATAAGTGACTGTCCGGTTTTACCGGGTAAGCGTTTAAACAGCGCTTCTTTTCTGCCTATCAGCATGTTTATTGCCGATAATGTGGCAATAATGCCAAACAACAGGGTAAGGAGAGTTGGGTTAACAACGGTTACCGCATAGCTACCAACAAGTACTCCAATAAGAATAAATAGCGCCCATGCTTTAAGCAGTACAAAGTCGACATTACCTTTGCTGTGGTGGGCTTTAATCGAGCTAATTGACGTTGGAACGATAGTGGCAAGGGAGGTAGCCGTAGCAATTACCATGGCGCTTTCTGAAGATACACCTAGCGCCTGGAAGAGGAAAAATAGCACTGGCACAATGACAATACCGCCCCCTACACCAAGCAGGCCAGCTAAAAGCCCAGCAAAAACGCCGGTTCCAATTAACGATAAAATTACCGTTAGGTTGTCCATTAAAAACTGCATGTATGTTATTTCTCTTGTTGTAATTTAACGGTTAAACATGGCCTAAAAATACCTTGCCATCACTTCTCGGGTCGCTTGCACCAGTTACATCTCCGGTTTCTTGGCGAATAATGGCACCTGCATGGCCCATTAATTCATTGCAAGGGTCTACCGTGACCAAATCGTGGCCACGAGCCACTAAGCTTTCACCCACATATTCAACTAAATCGCGCTCTGCTTTTAGATTATGGCTTTCATCGCCCCAGGTGCGTCCTAGTAGCCATCGACCTAACCATATGGCTTTATCAATAGGCTGGTTGTGATACACATGACGTGCAAATAAAGCTGCTTGAGTTTGTGGCTGGCCTTCGCCACCCATGGTGCCGTAACTCATTCGACGTCCGTCGTTAAGTTCTGCAAATGCAGGGTTAAGAGTATGAAATGGTTTCAACCCTGGCGCTAAATACTGATTGCTCGCAGGGTCTAGTGAAAATGACGTGCCTCGGTTATTCCAAACAATGCCGGTTTGCGGACTTACAATACCCGAGCCAAACTCCCAATAAAGAGACTGTATGTAGCTCACCATACGGCCTTCACTGTCACAACAGCCCATCCAAATTGTATCTCCAGGCTTTGCCACGTGAGGCCACAGCTGTGCTTTTTCTAAAGAAATATGCTGTGCCATTTCATCTAGCGATTCGTCGGTAAGAAGCTGTTGTAAATCAATAGGCGTGCGAGACGGATCGGTAACATTATTATTGCGGGCAATAAAGGCTTGTTTAGTGCACTCTATCAGCAGGTGTACCATGTCGGCGTCGCTTTTGCCTAAGTGCTGCACTTTATCGTAAAGAGCCAATATTATAAGCGACGCTACGCCCTGCGTAGGAGCCGGCAAATTATAAAGCGTGCCTTTTGAAGTGGTTACGCTTAATGGTGTTACACGCTTCGCGCGGTAGTTTTCAAAATCTTCTAGGCGAATAGGAGAGCCTGCGGCTTCTAAATCTGCAGCTAACTTTTGCGCTAGCTCGCCTTGATAAAAGTCGTCTAGTCCTTTCTCTGCCAAATGAGCAAGGGTTTTAGAAAGCGCGGTAAGCTTCAGAATTTTGCCTTTTTTAAGTGCCTTCCCTTTAATGAGGAACTGCGCGAAATTCTCATCATCAGCTAAATCATCAAAGGTTTTGTTACTGGCGTCGGTTAAACTTTGGGTTACTTCAATTCCCCAGTTTGCCTGGCTAATCGCCGTATCTAGCAGTGTAGAAAGTGCTAACCCATCTTTGCCACCTTGCCATTCTTTACTTATTTTAAGTGCTTCACTCCATCCAGCAACCGCGCCGGCCATGGTTAATGCCGATTTGCCGCCACGGCTAGGTATTGCATCAAAGTCTTTGTAAAAGTTGGGTGTTGCGCCCTGTGCAGCCACGCCAGAGGCATCAATACCTATTGGCGCTTTACCAGGTTCGCTAATAAGCCAAAAGCCATCGCCACCAAGGCCGTTCATGTGAGGATATTCAACGGCAATAGACGCCGCAGCAGCAACCATAGCTTCAATAGCGGTGCCGCCTTTTTCTAAAATATTTAGCCCCACCTGAGACGCTGCAAAATGGGGAGCTGTAAATGCGATATTGGATTTTTTTGTCATTGTTATTTCCTTTAAATCTTTTATGTAATTCTTTGCACTGAATTCTCTTTGGTAAATTTTTGCTAACACAATTCACGCACAACTAACGTACAATTCGCACACTTAGTGCGTCAGTAGCCTCTTGGCTAACTCGATTAGTGCAAGATCGTTGTCTTTTTTGCCCACAAGGGATAATCCACAGGGAGCGTCGTGCAGAGTAAACAGTGGTAAATGAAGCTGCGGTAGCCCGGCTAGTCCCGCTAGCGAGGTTAATGCGAGTAGGGCATTTCTGTCGTTTGCCAAAGCAGTTTCATCGGCATCACATCGCGGAGCAATACCTGGCGTAGTGGGCATGACCAAAACGTCAATGTCTTCAAAGATGTGAGTAAGGTGTTCAATTACCTTTTGCTGCTGAGCTTTAGCGGCATCAACTTGCTGGTGTGTAATTGTTTTACACCATGACAAACGCGCCATAATGTCAGTAGCAATATCTGGCTTTTCTTGTTCAATCCACTGGCCGTGTTGCAGCCAAATTTCGTTGCCTTGTAAAACTCTAAAGGTAGCGGCGCTCTCAAGCTCTGTTAAATTAAGTCTTTCAGACGAAATATCGGTGGTTTTAAACTGACGGCGAATAGTTTCATTTATCCATGCATTGCACTCTTTTGAGTGGGCGACACCCTCAAACAAAGAGGAAGCAACACCAAATCGAACAGTGTCACTAAAAGCGGTTTGCGTATGACCAGGAATGCAAATTCGGCTCACTAGCTCAAAGGTGTTTAAGTCTCTCGTCATCCAACCAACTGTGTCGAATGAAGGGGCAAGTGCTACCATATTGTCGCACTCTATAATGCCGTGAGTAGGTCTCAACCCCCACAGTCCTTGATAACTTGCTGGAACGCGAATAGAACCGCCGGTATCTGTACCTAAACCAATATCTGCTAAACCGCTGCTAACGGCAACCGCGGAGCCCGATGATGATCCGCCGGGAATATGCGCAGGTGCGGCGGGGTTGGTTAACGCCGGAAAGTGCTTGTTTTGGCCATGTAAGCTGTAGGCAAGTTCATCGGTGATGGTTTTTCCTTTGAATATAGCACCTGCTTGTAGCAGTGCGCTTACTGTGCTGTTTTGTGAGCTTTCTTCCGCAACTTGCCCGTTTTCTTGTCCGTTTTGTTGCCCTTTGTATTTATTAGAGCGAGGGTGCGTTTTCAAATAGTCAGGGTTGCCCGCACCGGTCGGAAGACCAGACATATGAAAAAGATCTTTAACGGCTAGCCCAAGGCCAGCTAATGGCGCGTGTTTGTTTTCGCAATCTGCAGAAAAAGGTGTTAATACAAAAGGAGAGTTCACGGCACACTTAGTTATTATTAATGACTACCCTATGAAACAATTGTTTCATAACAAAGTCAAGAGAAACGAACGTTGCTTAATTGTTAGGTTGAAGGTGTTCTTTAAGCGTGTTGTTAAAGAGTGCCGACTAACGCTTTGGATCTTCCAACTCGTCCATACGCTCGTACACATCAGTAATAGCGTCTACACGATCGGATGCGGCCTCGCCAATGTGCGAATAGGTTAAATTACACAATGACGCCACCAGGCTCATAGGCGCTGCGTAACTGTCGAAGGGAGCATCACTACCAATATGCGATACCAACAAATAGTCAACTTGTGGCTTGTAGCCCTGACCCGTGGGATCTGTGATAAGCACGGTTTTGCAGTGTTTTATATTCTCTAGCACAAATTTAAACTGGCGGGTTCGCCGTCTAAAACCAAACAAAACCACTACGTCTTTATCTGTTAAATCAATAATGTCTTCGCTCAGGGTTTGCCCAGGCTGTGGTAAAACACGTACCGAACCTCGTATTTGTTTTAACTGCTGACGAAAGTGCAATGCTATCGGGTAAGCGTTCCTAAACCCAATAAGAGTAACCTGCTCTGCGCTGGCGAGCAGTTGCGCAATTGCGTTAAGTTCCTCAGCGGAGGAGCTTTGAAGGGTGGCTGCCAGGTTTTGAACTTCGCTTTCAAAATGTTGCTTATCGCTGTGGTTAGACGCCACAGGCACGCCTTGCTCTCGCAGTGCGGCTAATGCTTCTCTTGCCTGCTGATGGGATTCGAAGCCAACTTGTCGAAAAAAACGGCTAACGGTAGCTTTAGAAGTACCCACTTTCTCTGCAATAAGCGAAGTAGACTGTGACAATACAGCGATGGGGTTTTTCTGCAGATAATGGGCAATTGCTTTACCTGCTGGTGACAGCGCTGCATAGTGCTGCGCTATTTGTTCAGTAACGTCGTTAGGGTTTTTATCTTTCATCATTTAAGCATACCACTAAAAATACAAAGTATGCGTGTCTAGTTTACGTCTCTAGTTTACGCATCTGGTTTACGCCTCTATTTTACGCCGTTAGTTTATGCCACGGGGGACAAGTTACAGCGCCCCAGGAACTGTTGCCACATTGAAACGTGAGACTGCATAGCCTTGCTGTATTTATCAAAACCTTCAACAGACTGCTGATAAAGATAGTCTTTAAATAACGGGTGAAGCGCAGGATTTTGCTGCCACTTTTCCCACAGAGGCGTAAGCTTATAATGATAGTTATTCACCAAGCTACCCACGGGTTGAATTTCTTCAATAAAAAATAGATAAAACACATTTCGCAATATTTTAGCCGTATCGCTGGGTCTGCCATCAACGCAGGCGATTTTGTCTAGTGCTGGTGTAAGCTCTGCGGTAAGTGGTGGTAATACCGCAGCTAGGGTGTTCTGTGTTTGCCACAAGCTGGCAGGCAATCGTGCAGAAAGGATAATTTTTAGCTGGGTTTCCAACTCGCTGCTATCAACACTTTCTGCAAGTGCATCGGATGATAATAAGTCGTCTAAAAAATATAAGCTGTTAATGCTAGCCTGTGCATCTTTGTTATTCTCGCGGGCAAGAAGTCTCTCAGGGCTGTTCAACCCCAAACGCATCTCTTTACTAGTTTGGATAAGGTTAGCCCAGCTTTTCATATAATCGGCGGCTTTCGCTTGCTTCCAATCGGCTAACGTGTCGGCAAGGGCCTCATCGGTTTCTCTGAGAGCTTCTTCACAGCTTGAAAACACCGACAACAGCTTACTCTCGTATACTAAACGCTGTGACGGAAGCTGGCTTTTACCTAAAGAAGTGTTTCGCTCTGCTACTACGCGGCCAAGTTCACAGTCTTGAATAGCGTAAAACTCTCTCAGGTTAATACTTAACCCTTCAATATGGTGCTTTAACTTTGAGCCTTCAGCCAGTCTTGGAAGCGCTGCAACTCTTGGTTCAGTGAGAGGTGTTTCCAACACGCGAGATAAACGGCTTTGATAATCGTTAAGGCTGTCTTTCACGGTATTTTGGCCAAAGCAACCGGTTAATACGGTTAAGGCTAATACGGCAACGCCAGTAAAAAGAGTGGAGCGCTTTGTTTTACCAGCTTGGATCACGTGTTTTTTGCTGCACACAGTTTGAGTGAAGCAATGTTGAGTGTTGCGAGTAAACCAAAGCGGACATGGCATCATAGGGTGTGTTTACCTCTTCTTCGGAGAATTTTAAGGTCTTTCGATATTTTTATCTTTTTTTAAACTTTTATTTTATATTTCGGCGCTGGTATACAAACTTCGCCCGCCATCGACATAAATAATTTGCCCAGTAACATACGAGGCAGAGACCAAAAAGCTCAGCGCGTCTGCTATATCATCAGGGCTGCCCAGCTGTTGCAGCGGCACGCTGTCAATGAGTCGTTGCTTAGCTAATTCATCCATATCGCGCTCGGGCCATAAAATAGCGCCTGGCGCTATACCGTTTATACGAACCTGAGGCGCCAGCTCTATCGCCATAGAGCGGGTGAGAGAGGCGAGCCCGGCTTTCGCGAGTAAATACACACTGTGCTTTGGAAGAGGCCGGTCTAGGTGCATATCCACCATATTAATAATACAGCCACCGGTTTGCTGTAGCGCAGGCACTAACGCTTGGGATAAAAACAACGGGCCTTTTGTATTGCTGCCAACAAGTGAAGACCAATCGTCTTCTGTTATCTCGCCCATGGGAGTTGGGTAAAAGCTCGATGCATTATTTACTAAAACATCTAAACGCCCCCAAGCCTCTACTGATCTCTCTGCGATAGCATCAATGTGACTACTGTCACACAAATTGCCCTGCAGGCTTATCGCAGAATTTGGACGGGAGTGATTTAGCTTGTTTACCAGTGAATTAGCTTCTTCGTATGATGAGGAATAGTGGACAACTACACGGTAGCCGTTAGCATGCAATCGCCGAACTATTGTTGCGCCAATGCGTTTGGCCGCGCCAGTTACTAGGGCAACAGGTGCCTTGTCTTCCATAAAAAATCACTCTGATTGAACGCTATGCGTATTTTGTGCGCTTGATATCGTCAATTATCTGTTTCGCTTGAACGATATAATGAGCGCCGAATAATAACCCGTGATTTAAAATATGGTAAAGCTGATAGATTGGTTTTCTTTGTTGGTAATTTTTTTCAAGTGAGGTGTGGCTGCTGTATCCTTCAAAGAAGCTTTCGGGAAAGCCCCCAAAAAGTTCAGCCATGGCTAAGTCAGTTTCTGCATCACCAACGTAAACGGCGGGGTCGAATATCACTGGCCCCTTTTTGCTAAAGCCAATGTTGCCATGCCATAAATCGCCATGCAGCAAGGATGGGTGAGGCTGATGGAGGCTTAGTAAACGTCTTGTGTATTCAATTAAATCTTGTGCTTCGTTGTCACTAATACGCCAGATATTGTTTGCGATTAAGCGTTCTAACATAGAGCCAATGCGTTTCTCGGCGAAAAAGTCTGCCCAAGATGCCGATCTTCCATTGGTTTGAACACTGGCCCCAATAAAATTATCGTGCGGCCACCCGTAACTTGTATGCGCATTTACGGCATGTAATTTGGCAAGCATTTCACCTAGTTGAAAATAATCGGTAGGTTGAGGATCTACGAAGCGCTTATAGCAAAGCACCAAGTATTCCATGTTGGGCTCTTCATTTTTAGTTACGCCTTGGCAGATAACTTGAGGCACTTGAATGGAGTTTGTTTCCGCAAGTGCATCTAATCCTTCGGCTTCGTGTTGTAACTGTTGTGTATCATCATAACGCCGCGTTTTTACAAAATAACGATGTGTTTCATCCCTGATAATAAAGCTTTTGTGAGTGTCGCCGCCTGAAACGGGTTCTGCTCGCTGGCAATTAAAAAATTGGCCAGTGGCTTGCGAGATATGTTCACTAATAAAATGCCACATAAAATTCCCCCCCCAACCAATAGACTTTAAACTTAAATGCTAAGCCAGACCCCGAGCCAAAACGCTAAGCCAAAAATCACGGCTCAGCACTCACCGCTAAATATTAGTCGACAATGCTTTTTAAAAATCGAACGCAGCGGTAAAAAAACAAACAAATTTGATAAAGTATGATTCAAATTTTGAATTTTGTACATTTAGTCAGTATACGTGTTCAAAAAAGTGTTCAAAAAAAGTGCTCAAAAATACGGCGAACTAGCAATGTTTCCGCCGAAAATCAGCAATTGCCTGAGTTTATTGCTTGGATCTGATTTTCATCATTGAAGTTGCCTATACACTCGTTATAATCGCCCATCGAAAATATATACAACGTGTTTGTTTAATATTGTGTTTGTTTTTGTATTAATGACGAAAACACAGCACGTTCCGGTAATTACGCTCAAAAATGTTGTAGGTAGTTGCCGTAGCTTCGATTGAGTAGTGTTATCCATTTTTCTAGCACAGCTATTAAGTTTGCGGCACAGCTCAATTAGTGAAAGCCATTAATACACTTTATTAAAGAACGTTATTAACAAACTTTATTAACAAACACTGACTCAAAACGAATAGCGTATTACACGCTCACTTTTTATCAATGCAAGTGGCGCAGAGTAGGCGTCACCACTGTTAAGGAACATACATGCCTGTTATAACTCTTCCTGACGGAAGCCAGCGTGCTTTCGACAACCCAGTTTCTGTATTAGACGTTGCAAACGATATTGGCCCTGGTTTAGCCAAAGCAACCATTGCAGGAAAAGTGAACGGCGAACTTGTTGACGCGGTTGACATGATAGACGCTGACGCACAGCTTCAAATAATTACCGCTAAAGACGAAGACGGTTTAGATGTTCTTCGCCACAGCTGTGCCCACCTGTTAGGTCATGCCATCAAGCAGCTTTGGCCAAATACCAAAATGGCGATTGGCCCAGTAATCGACAACGGTTTTTATTACGATGTTGATATGGAAGAAAGCCTAACCCAGGAAGATTTAGTTAAGCTTGAAAAGCGTATGCTTGAGCTAGCAAAAACAAACTACAACGTTGTAAAAAATAAAGTGAGCTGGCAAGAAGCGCGCGACGCGTTTGAAGCGCGTGGCGAAGAATACAAAATGCAGATTCTTGACGAGAACATCAGCAAAGATGATCGTCCAGCTCTGTACATTCATGAAGAATATACAGACATGTGTCGTGGCCCTCACGTTCCAAACATGAAATTTTGTCACCACTTCAAACTTATGAAAGTGGCGGGTGCATACTGGCGTGGCGACAGCGACAACAAAATGTTGCAGCGTATATACGGCACCGCATGGGCAGACAAGAAGCAATTAAAATCTTACCTACAACGCTTAGAAGAAGCTGAAAAGCGTGACCACCGTAAAATTGGTAAAGCGCTAAATTTATTCCATTGGCAGGAAGAAGCGCCGGGCATGGTATTTTGGCACAACGACGGTTGGTCGATTTACACCGAACTAGAAAGCTTTATTCGAACCAAGCTTCGTCAATATAACTACGACGAAGTAAAAGGCCCACTTATGATGGACCGTACGCTTTGGGAAAAGAGCGGACATTGGGATAAATACGCAGAAAACATGTTTACCACAGAATCGGAAAAGCGCGAGTACGCGGTTAAGCCGATGAACTGCCCGGGTCATGTTCAAATATTCAATCAGGGTCTTAAGTCGTACCGCGATTTACCGCTTCGTATGGCTGAGTTTGGATGTTGCCACCGCAACGAACCATCGGGTGCACTGCATGGCCTAATGCGCGTTCGCGGTTTCACCCAAGACGATGCACACATTTTTTGTACAGAAGAGCAGATCTTAGAAGAGGTTAGCGGCTGTATAAAAATGGTGTACGAGACTTACGCTGCGTTCGGTTTCGATAAAGTGGCAGTTAAGCTTTCTACTCGCCCAGAAAAGCGAGTAGGAGCAGACGAAATTTGGGATAAGTCGGAAGCAGCACTTGCTGAAGCACTAAAAGCCAACGATATCGAATTTGAATATCAGCCTGGCGAAGGTGCCTTCTACGGCCCTAAAATTGAATTTACATTGCACGATTGTCTAGACAGGGCGTGGCAGTGTGGTACTGTGCAGCTCGATTTCTCAATGCCTGGACGTTTGGGTTCAACTTACGTAGCCGAAGATGGCGAGCGTAAAGTACCTGTTATGATCCACCGCGCAATTTTGGGGTCGCTAGAGCGTTTCATCGGTATTCTTACCGAGGAGTTTGCTGGCTTCTACCCATTGTGGTTAGCACCACAACAAGTTGTAGTAATGAATATTACTGATAAACAAGCAGACTACGCGCAAGATTGTGTAAAAAAACTGCAGGAATTAGGGTTTAGAGCAAAGTCTGACTTGAGAAATGAGAAGATTGGCTTTAAAATCCGTGAGCACACGCTAAAGCGTATCCCGTATATGCTAGTTGTGGGCGATAAAGAAATGGAATCTGGCGAAGTGGCAGTGCGCTCACGTCGTGGAGATGACCTCGGTAAAATGACCGTGGAAAACTTTATTGCCATGGCTCAAGAAGAAGTAATGGCAAAGACCATTAAGTAGTTGAGCGAAATTTGTGTATAATGCACACCGGAGTTTGCTTTTGGTATTTAATAACTGCTGATATCCAGCACCACGAAAGCAAACGAAAGAATTAAATGTTTGGAGGAATAGCACATTAAAGGCGCTAACAATAAGGCTCAGGGCGACAAAGCCCGCATTAACGATGAGATTAAAGCCAAAGAAGTACGTTTAATTGGCAAAGACGGAGAACAGGTTGGCGTAGTTTCACTTGCTGAAGCAACGCAGCTAGCGGAAGAAGCTACCTTAGATCTTGTAGAAATCAGTCCGAATGCTGAGCCGCCAGTCTGTAAAGTTATGGACTATGGCAAGTTCCTCTTCGAAAAAAGTAAAGCTCAGAAAGAGCAGAAGAAAAAACAGAAGCAAATTCAGGTCAAGGAGATTAAATTTCGCCCTGGCACTGATGAAGGCGATTACCAGGTAAAACTGCGCAACCTGCGTCGCTTTCTTGAGAGTGGTGATAAAGCCAAAGTCACAATCCGTTTCCGCGGACGTGAAATGGCGCACCAAGACATCGGTATAGACCTGCTAAATCGCGTTAAAAACGATTTAGAAGAGATCGCAAACTGCGAATCTTTTCCACGTCGCGTGGAAGGCCGCCAGATGATTATGGTGCTCGCCCCAACTAAGAAGTAGTAACGGTCTAAAGTTTTCAGGAATCTGCACCCTGAAACACCTTGCTGCAAACATTAACCGACACTTAAGCGACTGCACGCTGAACATGTCGATACAAAACAATGCGGAGTTTTAGCAATGCCTAAAATGAAATCTGTAAGCGGTGCCGCCAAGCGTTTCAAGAAAACGGGCTCTGGTCGCTTTAAAAGCAAGCAGTCTCACTTACGTCACATTTTGACTAAGAAGAGTACTAAGCGTAAACGTCACCTACGTGGCAAAAAATTGGTTCATGATTCTGATACTAAATTAGTTCAGCGCATGTTGCCGTACGTTTAAGACTAGGAGACTAAAGAATGGCTAGAGTAAAACGCGGCACGATTGCACGTGCTCGTCACAAAAAAGTCCTCAAGCAGGCAAAAGGGTATTACGGCGCTCGTTCACGAGTTTATCGCGTAGCGGTACAAGCTGTAACTAAAGCTGGTCAATATGCTTACCGTGACCGTCGTCAGCGTAAACGTCAATTCCGTCAATTGTGGATTGCACGTATCAATGCTGCGTCACGTCAAAATGGTTTGTCTTACAGCCGTTTCATTAACGGTTTGAAGAAAGCGTCTGTTGAAATCGATCGTAAGATCCTTGCCGACATCGCAGTACATGACAAAGCAGCTTTCAGCGCACTAGTCGAAGCGGCTAAAGGCGCATTAGCTTAATTATTAACTAATTAAGTTTAAGTTCTTTCGGGAAAAGGCGAGCAGGATGCTCGCCTTTTTCTTTTCTGTAGTTCTACCTTTTATGCTTATTTGAAATTTTTTAAGCCATCTCTTATAAAGTCAAACTCTACCTTTCCTCTTTGTTTTTAAACAATTTAAAGTTATGGGTTAAAATTCTGCCAATATCAGCTATATAGGGTAGCGGTAATGTCTATCCCTCGTGTAAACTATCGTTTTTATTTCAAGCAAGCTTTCGCCCGCAGATTTATCTTTCTTGCGCGAAGGCCATGCAGTCATCATGCACATTGAGGAAACCATGGAGCTTGACGCGATTATCAATCAGGCGCAGAGCCAGATTGACGCTGCCGAAGATGCAGCCACATTAGACCAAGTTAGGGTCGAATTTATGGGTAAGAAAGGTAAACTTACCGATTTACTTAAAGGCTTAGGAAAGTTATCTAACGAAGAACGTCCTGCCGCTGGCCAAAAAATTAACCAAGCGAAACAGGTTATTCAGCAGGCTATTTCTGCCAAAGGCGAGCATTTACGCACTGAAGAGCTTAACAAGAAGCTTTCGGAAGAAGCGGTAGATGTTACGCTACCTGGGCGTACTGAAAAACCTGGTAACTTGCACCCGGTTAGCCGCACAATTGCACGCATAGAGTCGTTTTTTGGTGAGTTAGGCTTTTCGGTAAAAACCGGCCCTGAAATTGAAGATGGTTTCCACAATTTCGATGCGCTAAATATTCCGGCCAATCACCCAGCGCGAGCCGATCACGATACGTTCTACTTCAACCCAGACATGATGCTTCGTACGCAAACTTCTGGCGTTCAAATTCGTACAATGGAAGCAGAAAAGCCGCCGCTACGTATTATCTCACCTGGCCGTGTGTATCGTAACGATTACGATCAAACTCACACGCCAATGTTCCACCAGGTGGAAGGTTTAATGGTAGATAAAAACGTGAGCTTTACCGAACTTAAAGGTATTTTGCACGACTTTTTACATCACTTCTTTGAAGAGTCTTTAGAAGTGCGTTTCCGCCCGTCTTACTTCCCGTTTACAGAGCCATCAGCTGAGGTAGACGTTATGGGGAAAAACGGCCAGTGGCTAGAAGTGCTTGGCTGCGGCATGGTGCACCCCAATGTACTTAAGTCGGTTGGAATAGACCCAGAAGAATACACTGGTTTTGCCTTTGGTATGGGCGTAGAGCGTTTAACTATGTTGCGTTATGGCGTTAACGACTTACGCGCGTTCTTTGAAAACGATCTTCGTTTCCTCAAGCAGTTCAACTAAGGCAGAGTACACATGAAATTCAGTGAAAAATGGTTAAGAGAGTGGGTTAACCCGTCGCTGTCGGCACATGAGCTGTCTGAACAGTTGAGCATGGCTGGCCTAGAAGTAGACGGCGTAGAGCCTGTAGCGGGTGAGTTCACCGGCGTATTAGTGGGCGAGGTTGTAGAATGCGGTCAGCACCCTAATGCCGATAAGCTTCGCGTGACCAAAATTAACGTAGGTGGCGATGAGCTACTTGATATCGTTTGTGGTGCACCTAATTGCCGCCAGGGCATAAAAGTAGCGGTAGCCTGTGTGGGTGCGGTACTGCCTGGCAACTTTAAAATCAAAAAAGCCAAGCTGCGCGGCGAGCCGTCTTTCGGCATGCTGTGTAGTTTTTCTGAGCTAGGCATAAGTGATGATCACGACGGTATTATTGAGCTTCCAGCTGATGCGCCAGTAGGTACAGATATTCGTGAATACCTTGGGCTAGACGATAACGCTATTGAAGTAGATTTAACGCCTAACCGTGCAGACTGTTTAGGCATTCGCGGTATTGCCCGTGAAGTTGGTGTGCTTAATAACTTAGACGTTTGCGAACCAGTAGTTGAAGACGTTGCCTCTACTATTGATGACAAACTTGCTATTACCCTTAGTGCAGACGATGCTTGCCCAAGATATTTAGGTCGTGTGGTTAAGGGCGTTGATGTAACTGCTGCATCACCACTGTGGCTTGTTGAAAAGCTGCGCCGCTGCGGTGTTCGTAGTATCGACCCTATTGTTGATGTCACTAATTTTGTATTGCTTGAGCTAGGTCAACCTATGCACGCGTTCAATCTTGCTAGTATTGAAGGCAATGTCAATGTGCGTATGGCGAAAGAAGGCGAAAAGCTAACCCTGCTTGATGAAACAGAAGCAACGCTTAAAGAAAATACGCTAGTAATTGCAGACGATAACAAAGCGTTAGCCATGGCCGGTATTTTTGGTGGCCTTCACTCAGGGGTTACATCTGAAACCAAAGATATTTTGCTTGAAAGTGCGTTTTTTAGTCGCGATGCCATTATGGGCCGTGCTCGTCAGTATGGTTTGCATACCGATGCATCGCACCGCTACGAGCGTGGCGTAGACCCTCTGCTTCAACGCAAAGCCATGGAGCGTGCTACTGCGCTTGTTCTTGAAATTTGTGGTGGTGAAGCGGGGCCGGTTGTTGAAGCGGTTTCAGAAGATAAATTGCCTAAGCAAGCCACGGTTACACTTCGTCGTGATCGCTTAACCCGTGTGTTAGGTATTAGTATCGACGATGCAAAAGTAACGGAGATGCTTAACCGTTTAGGTTTAGACGTTACTGCAACTGATAACGGCTGGAAAGCTGCGGCTCCAAGCTATCGCTTTGATATATCAATTGAAGAAGACTTAATTGAAGAGATAGCGAGAGTTTACGGCTACAACAATATTCCTAACGTTGCGCCAGCCGCGAAGCTGGCCATGCTGCCTTCGCAAGAGGCACAGTTGCCATTAGGTACAATGAAGTCGCTGTTGTTAAGCAAAGGCTATAACGAAGCCATTACGTATTCGTTCGTCGACCCGAAAATACAAAACACGCTGTTTCCAGAGCTAAAGGGCATGGTATTACCACACCCAATATCATCTGATATGTCGGTAATGCGCGTGAGTTTATGGCCAGGACTGCTAGGTGCAACTGCGTATAATCAGAAGCGTCAGCAACAGCGAATTCGACTGTTTGAAACCGGATTACGCTTTATACCTCAACAAGATGCGCCAAATGGTGTATTGCAACAGCAAGTAATTGGTGGTGTAGTAGCAGGGCGTCGTAACGAAGAACATTGGGATATGGGCGACAGCCCGGTCGATTTCTTCGATGCAAAGGCTGATGTAGAGGCTCTATTGGCACTAACTGGCAAAAACGGTGAGTTCCAATTTGAAGCAGCTGAACACAGTGCATTGCATCCGGGTATGACTGCAAAAATTTTGCTTAACGATGAAGAAGTTGGCTATATTGGTGCTATTCACCCGCAATTTACGAAATTGTTGGGCGTGAACGGTCGCGTTTTCGTGTTTGAGTTAGTGGTTGATGCTATTAGCGAGCGCAAGTTACCGTCTGCTGTACCAGTATCGCGCTTTCCAACTAATCGTCGTGATATAGCTATAACAGTAAAAGATGAAGTGCGTGTAGGAAATGTTCTTTCTTACATAGAAAAAATTGGCGTAAATCAACTAGTTGCTCTAAACTTGTTTGATGAATACAAAGGCAAGGGAATTGAACCTGGGTACAAGAGCCTTGCATTGTCACTTCATTTACAAGATCCAGAAAAAACCTTAGAAGAGGCTGAGATTCAGCACGCTGTTGACACTGTGGTAAAAGGTTTGGAATCTGAGTTTGGAGCCGCGTTAAGAGAGTAAACTATGGCATTGACCAAAGCCGAGATGGCTGAACACCTGTTCGAGAAACTAGGCATAAACAAGCGTGATGCAAAAGATCTGGTAGAGCTTTTTTTCGAAGAAATAAAAAGCGCTCTGGAATCTGGTGAGCAAGTAAAACTGTCAGGTTTTGGTAATTTCGACCTGCGTGATAAGAACGAACGTCCGGGAAGAAACCCTAAAACGGGTGAGGACATTCCTATTAAAGCGCGCAGGGTTGTGACATTCCGCCCTGGTCAAAAACTCAAAAGCCGAGTTGAAAACTCGGCACCTGTCGACGAATAATTAATACGTCGCTACAATACTAAAAGAGCGAGACTCCCTCGCTCTTTTGTGTTGCCTCTTTTCTACAGTGCATCCGCACTGGATCCTTTATGCAGTTTTCTTAGGAGGAAGTGTGAAAAAAGCACTCGTCGTTCTTTCTGTTGTAGTAATAGCCATTGCAGGTTGGTTTGTGTTTTTATCGGTAGATGCTGATAACCGTGACCAAGCGGCGTCTGCTGTTCCTGTTATTACGGTAATGGAAATTCTTCACGCCAGCGATTTACAGGTGGGAATTAAGCAGGCGGTTAAACAGAATAACGATGCGCAAATTGATTATTGGCTAGAGCAAGCAAATGAAGTGGCCGAAGCTGCTAGCTTGTCTGAAGACGATTTAGAATATCTCAACTCTAAAGCTGCGAGAGATTATGTGGTGTTTAATGCCAAACGTCAGCTTTTTAATGAAGAATTTGAGCAGCATTATTATGCACTTGAAAAAATAGATGGGCTTAAAGAAAAATATCCCGAAGCAAAGGATTTGTTTGCCAGAGCCGATGCTTTATTAGAGAAGCGAGATGCCATTATTGAGCAAATTGCTATTGCGATTGCCGGCGATGATTCGCCAAGCGATGCGGTTATGAAAGAGGCGAAACAGCAGTGGTTAACGCAAGCAAAAGCCTCATCGACGAGCTCTTAGTTCAACTTTCACACCGACACATCTGCAAACTTCCCTTGAGTAAGTTCGGCCAAATCACTGGGCGACAGGGCCACTTCTAACCCTCGTTTACCCGCACTAACATACACAGTAGTAAGCTGCTTGGCGCTTGTGTCGATAAGTGTGGATAGTCGCTTTTTCTGAGCAATAGGGCTTACTCCACCTAATATATATCCCGTTGAAGCTACCACGGCCTCGGCTTTTGCCATGGAAACTTTCTTTGCGCCTAATGCCTTGGCTACTTTTTTCTCACTCAGTTTTGTCGCAACCGGCACAACTACCACAGCGAGTTCTTCGCGCTCTGTACTTACCACTAAGGTTTTAAATACACACTCTGCGGCTAAATTTAACTTTTCAACCGCTTCTAGGCCGAAAGAGGGGGCATTACTGTCGTGCTCGTACTTTAAAACCTCGTGATGGATCCGCTTTTTTTTAAGTAGTGTGATAGCCGGTGTCATTTTTCCTCTTTTTTGTAAAACGTGCGTGAATAAATAGGCTCACCTGGCAGTAACGGCGTGGCAGCCTGCGTTGCATAGTCATTAAAACCCGCTGTAAAAAATTCTGACATCGGATGGCCAGACTGACCGCCAGGTAAGGTAAGGATAGCTTTCTCTAAGTGTCCAGGGCTTACAAAAAAGCGCTGTGAAGCGCCAAAACCAGTCGACTGCACGGCTGGCATGTAAGTATCGCCAAAACCTTCAACCGCATCCATGTTTAACATATCGCCAACTAATGGGATTTGTGCGGAAAACGGGTGTTTTACCTTAAGCTTATTAACGCTACCCCAGCGTAGAGTATCCATATTGGCCTCAAGAGGAGAATATTTATCGAGAAGCTTATTTTTGGCGCGTCGATATGCATCTACTAATAATTCGTCGAAGGTGTCTGTTCCGTGCGGTAGCCAGCTATCGGGCTGGTTATGTATAAGTTGCCACGTGGCTGGTTCAATCCCTCTAAGCAGGGTGCGACTTTGAACGCCTTGCTTATCAAGAGTTGATAATATTTCACCAAACAGCATTTGAACCACTTCTCTTCGAAAGTGCTTAACTAAGGTGTATCCAACAGAGTCTTCGCATGCACAGGCTCTCCATGTGTTGAGATAAGACAAGTCGGGTTTAAACTCTACGTTATGCATAGTAAGCAGCCCAGAGAGTAAGTTGTGCCATGGAATTAGAAATTGGGCATGGTTGTCTAGCTGAATGGCGTAAAAGTCGGTTTCTGTAAATCTGTCTTTTTCAAACAGACGGTCGCGTATTTGTTGGCCTCTGGCACCAAGTGCATAGCCACCATCGCCTAATCGTGGCAAGTCTTCTGCCGATATCACGCGCGCATTGGCTGTCCATATTCTTTTTGAAGTTGGGTTTTTAACTACGGGCAACGATACGGCAGGTAGCGGTGTGTTGTTTCTCATCTGCTCTTCGGAAATGGCGGTGTAGCTTGCTTTTTCTCTGTTAAGCACAGCGCCGCCGGGTGTCCACGCTGCGCTGCCTTTGCTATCTACCACCACTAAATTTTGTGTAGGTATTGCTATTTTTCTAGCAATAAGAAGGGCATCGTCCACTGTTTTTACTCTACCAAAATCGACTATAGCCAAGTTAGCTGCAAAATCGTGATGAGCCACCCAGTTAAGAGCATAGCGCTTACCGTTAATGGTTTTTACTGGGCCGAACTCACTCATTTCCATAGTAAATTCATGCCCAGCACTTGCATGATCAGCACTTTCACTATCAGCACTCTCATTATTAGCACCTGGCAGAGGAATTGTTTGGGTAACCGTGGTGGTAGGGGTATCGCTATTTAAAGTAACCCAGTCTACGTTGTCTAAGTTCGCATTCGTAAAGCCCCAGGCGATATAGCCATTAGTGCCCACAACAATACCGGGTAGTCCCGGCAGCGATACGCCAGTAACCGAAATGTTTTCACCGGCCTCACTGTAATTGAGCTGCGCGCGATACCAAATAATGGGTACCCGCAGGCTTAAATGCATGTCGTTTGCTAAAAGCCCAGCGCCAGTAGCTGTTAACTCTCCCGACACTGCATAGTTATTGCTGCCTATATCGGGAAGTTCTGCGCCATCGTACGAATAACGATTTTGGTTAATATGAGTAACTGAAACGGTGTCGTTAGCTTGAGATAAAATATTGGGGTACTCGGGGACAGGTGCATCTGACAGGGGAAGTTTACTACCATCTAAAGCCGCTTGATAATGGCTTGGCTGGGTAATAAAACGGTAAATCTCTTCGCCAAAGGTGTCTTGAAGTGCAGTTCTTGCTAAATCGAGATTAACTTGGCCGCCTTGCAAGTCTAAATACATACTGTAAATTACCAAGATACTGTCGGTAGGGCGCCATTGAGTTATTTCTACGCCAGCGGCAATATATTCAAAGGGTAGGGTAGTGAATTCATTTAGGGCTTCGTTAACACCATGGGAATAGCGAATAAGCAGCTCTTGTTGTTTACTTGGTAAGTTATCGAACACGGCTTGTGCTCGCTGCTCAAATTGGTGAAAGCGAGCATTTTTATCAATCTCAAGTGCCGCTTTACCTACCCAGGAAGATAAATTGCCCGATGCGGCTCTGCGCTGCAGGTCCATTTGAAAAAAGCGGTCTTGGGCGTGAGCAAAGCCAAGTGCATAGGCGGCATCTAAAATTCCTTCTGCGTTTATGACCGCGTGCCCGAGAGAGTCTCTCGATAGTTGGGTAGGTTGAGCAACGTGATAAGTACTGCTGTTTCCCTCTAGTCGAGGCAGGCTTAAATAGAGTGTGGTATACGCACCTGCGGCAACCATGGCAATTAGCGCTATCGCGCCAACAACAAACCATTTAATCCAATTTATCACGTGAATTACTCCGTTTTTTTCTCTATCCTACCCACAGAAATCAACAATGAGAAGTAATGTTTTATGACGCGTATGGCGCAATATTTTACGTTGCAGTGTTTTACGTCGCAATGTTTTAAGGGGATGAGCGAGGTAGCACAGTGGGCCCACTAATGCTCGATTGCTTGGCAGAAGAGCTTTTGCCAGAAGAAAAAGAAAAGCTAGCGCACCCCGTTGTTGGCGGCGTAATTTTGTTTACTCGTAACTACTATGATAAGCGCCAGCTTTCGGCACTTGTAAGCGACATCCGCCGCTATGCTAATAAGCCCGTTCTTGTTGCAGTTGATCATGAAGGCGGGCGAGTGCAGCGTTTTCGCGAGGGCTTTACTGCCATTCCTGCTATGGGCGATATATTACGCCGCTCTAAAAGTAAGGGTGAATGTGCTAAATACGCCGAAGCCTGCGGCCTGACCCTCGCCGTTGAACTTAAAACACTAGATATTGATATTAGCTTTGCTCCGGTATTAGATATTAACGGTGTGTCGCAAGTGATTGGCGATAGGGCTTTTGCTGATAACGCTACAGACACAGTACGCATTGCTAAGTCGCTTATTCAAGGTTTAAAAGCGGCTAACATGCCGGCCATTGGAAAACACTTTCCAGGTCATGGCAGTGTCGCGCCCGATTCGCACATTGCATTGCCAGTAGATGAACGCAGTTTTGAAGAAATTAAACACACCGATATGGTGGTGTTTGAACAGCTGATAAAAAGCGAGTTGCTGGATGGCATAATGCCTGCTCACGTTATTTACAACCAAGTGTGTGAAGAGCCGGCTGGGTTTTCAGCGCGTTGGCTTCAACAAATTTTAAAGGGCGACTTAGGCTTTACTGGCGCTGTTTTCTCAGATGACTTGTCGATGCATGGTGCGTCTGTTGCTGGTGGCTATGTTGAGCGTGCCAATGCAGCCCTTGATGCAGGCTGCGACATGGTGCTTGCGTGTAACAACGTAAAAGGCGCAGAGCAAATTCTTGATGGTCTGGAGCAGCGAGTTTCTCAGCAGCTACGAGATAACGCTAATAATAAAGACAGTGCCAAAGCACTCTGCGGTGGATCATTTTACCAACGCGCACTGCCAACTGGATTAAAAGACCAATACGACAGTGCCGTGGCGCTTATTCAAAGCATGAGTGAACGCTAGCAATAGCGAGTAGGGCTGATTTTATCTGTAAGTCTTTTAGCCGCCGGCCTTTATCATTTGGGCTGTTGTGCAGTGATAGAGCATGTCGAACGCCGACATAACGGTTTCTTTGCCTAAAACAAATGGATTGTTTGCGGCGTTTTCTGCGCTATCAATTGCTATTGCTGATTTATTGATTTCAGCAAGCTTTTTGTCACTACCGTCGCGTTTAGGGTGGTTTGACAGGAAGACACCGATGTTTTCTACTAACGCCAGACGGCGCATTTTGGCGGCAGATTCAGTATACGCTTTTATGCGCGGAACATCAGGGCCGTAATTAAGGCCTGTGCCGCCCCACAATATGGCTTTGTGCGTAGCGCCATCATTGGCATCATCTTTTTCCACTGCGTTGAACATGACAGAGAGAGTTCCTGGCGTGTGGCCCGGAGTGAGGTAAAAAGCAAACGTATTATTGCCTACAGTCAGGGTAGTTTCGTCATCGACTCCAATACTAACACCTACTTTTCGAGCAGGGGCTTCGCCCCAACGCGAGCTGCTAAAGCCATCGGCACCCGCCGCTAACCAATTCCATTCGTGATTACTCATTATAATTTTAGGCGAATAAAGCTTGCTAATAAGTGACTGTCCGCCGTAGTGATCGCCATGGCCATGAGTAATGATTAAATGAGAAATAGGCTTGTTGTCTAAACCAAGAGCAGCAAGACCGTCGATAATGTATTGTTGAGCTTGAGCCTCATTATTTAACGCATCAATTAGTACAATTGATTCGCCGGTATCGACTGCCCAGCTAGATACGTTGCCCGCACCAACAAAGTAGACATTTTCAAAAATTTGCGTAGGCGGCAGCGAGTTTTTTTTGCTTTGGCCTTTGCGTTTAGAATCATGAGAGCGTGATGGTGTGTGGTTTGCGTTTTCTTTGCGCTCTTGCGAGTGCTCACTGCGTTTAACACTCATATCTCGCAGCGGGCTATCAATGTCACATAAGCTAGCAAAACCAGGAAATTTATCGCTATGGCGCAGCCCTTTTTGAGCCGCGTCGTAGGCTAAGTCCATACGCGATTCTTGCTTGGATTTTTTATAAGAACTTTGTCTATAAGCGCTTGAGTCATAAAAAGCCTCAGCATAAACTAAAGGAGACAAGCTATTAATAAGCAGCACTTTAACAATAAGCTGCACTAAATTTTTGTACGCCATGAAACGTCCTTCTAGTAAACGCATTAGAACACCCAATTAATACCTAACCACAGTCTGCGGCCGTCTTCTACATAACCAAACTCTTCAAAACGCATGGTCTTATCGAGTACGTTATACAAGCCTGTTTGCAATTTTATATGTCGGGTTAGTCGCGTGTTGTAACCAATATCAAAAAGGCCTACACCGGGTGATAAAATCGAGCGTGATGATACCGAAGTAAGCGCCGTCTCTTTTCCACGCACTGTCCAGCGCGACCAAATTTCGCTTTCACCGCTCAAACGATAGGTGGTATTTAAGGTGAATAAATGCTTAGGCTGCTGAACTAGCGGAAGCCCTTCATTCACACCGGTTTCTTGCTCTGAGCGGGTAAAGCTGTAAGCTGCGTTTAGTGACCAATTGTCTGCAGACCAACGGGTAGCTAATTCTACGCCGTAAGATACGGCTTCATCTATATTGATATTGTAACGGTCGGTGGGGTCGGTACATACATCTAGTTCACAGGCCGCAATTGCTATCTTATCTTCAAAGTCGTTATGAAAAGCGGTGACACTGTATTCAAGGTCGTTGTCGCCAGAATAATAGATAGCCAATTCTTTATTAACTGTTGTTTCTGGTTGTAGCTCTGCGTTGCCGTATACATTGCCGCCACGACTTTCTTGGATCCAGCCTTCAGCCATTTCTCTGAGTTCTGGCGTACGATACCCCGTAGATACGCCGCCCTTCAGTACCCAGTTATCGTTAATATTATAAACTGCATAAACCCTTGGGCTAAGCTGAACGTCGAACACGTCGTTATTATCTAGGCGCAGCCCCATGGTGAGCGCGAGTGCATCTGAAAGACGCCACTCATCTTCGGAATAAACAGACCATTGGCTGTTCTCGATGTTGGTAGCGCTGCCGCTGTTGGTATCAAAGTCAACAAGAGACTCTTCTTGAAACTCAATACCTGCGGTAATGTTGTGATTTGGGACTAGGCTAATAGACCACTGAGAGTTTAGTAACGTATTATCAATGGTGATGTTACGGCCTACATTTTCTATCGATTCTTGTTGAATGTAGCTTCGTGATACCAGGTTTTCATAACGACCTTCGTGAGTAATAGCATAAGATTGGCGCTCGCTCTCTAATTCGCTTCGATTATTTCGCTGGGGCAAGGAGAGTCCGGGGGTAGCAATACGGGTTTGATCTTGGGTAATAATCTCAAAGGAAACCACATCTTCTTTTGTCGGTGTCCAATGAAAAGCGCTACGCAGGTTGCTTAACGATTTTTCTGCAAAGCCACGTTCAATGTCGTCTTCTTCACGCTTTTGGTAAAGACCGTTTACGCTAATGCTTAAAACGTCGTTAATAAGAGGCCCAGAAACTGACATTTGCACTTGGCTGTCTGCGCCGCTGTCTGAGTTTTCCTGAAGCCGGGTTTCAAGGCGCAGGTTACCGTTCCATTTACGGTAATTTTTACGCGTAATGATGTTTATTACACCGCCCATGGCGTCTGAACCATAGAGGGTAGACATAGGGCCTCGCACCACTTCGATACGCTCAATACTATCGAGAGGGGGCAGCCAGTCTTGTTCATAGCCGCCGCTGCCATTGGGTTGCGACTCTCGCCCAGTTTGGCGTTTTCCATCAACCAGAATAGTGGTGTATTGTGCGGGTAAACCTCGAATACTGATATCTTGACGATATCCACCGCCGGTAACCGTAACGCCCGGTACGTCGCGAAGTGCATCGGTAATATCTTTATAAGCACGCTGTGCTAACTGTTTGCGATCAAGAATACTGACTGACGCAGGCGCTTGAGACAAAAGCTGCTCAAAGCCAGACGCCGTTACTGTAATGTTTTCAATGGCACGCTTTTGTGCGGCGTTGCTTTCAACCGCATCGTCATTATTGGTTTGGGCAACAGCTGTACCGAAAAGAGCACTTATCAGTAATAAAGAAATGAAAGACCTACACATACATCTTAATCGATTGAGTTTGATTTAGAATGTAGATGATAATTATTTTCATTTAAAAGTAAATAGAAAAATAGCCTCAAGCAATGCTTAACGTATTTTAGTTACTCTATTTTATACGGTAACTTCTTCTATGCCGGCTTCGATATTTAAAAAGCGGGCAAAGGTGAAAAGGAAATCACTTAATCGATTAAGGTAGGCGTGCACGACGTCTGGTACTTCGTAGTGCTTGGCCAAACTAATTACTGCGCGCTCTGCTCTGCGGCATACCGCACGACATACATGGGCTTGCGCCGCTTGTTTGCAGCCGCCTGGCAGTACAAATGAGGTATTAGGCGGCATTTTATTAGTTAACTCGTCAATGAGATTTTCTAGTCGTTCAATATCACTATCTTTTAGGGTAGAGCTTGCCGATATGGCAAATCCTGCTTGAAACAAATTACGCTGTATAGTGTGCAAATACTCATGATGATGAGTGGCAACTAATGACGCTAATAGCCCAATTTGGCTATTTAACTCGTCAATATCACCATAGCTTTGTACTACTAAATCATCCTTGTCTACTCGTACTGCTTTGTCTGCATATATCTGAGTACTGCCTTTATCGCCTGTACGGGTATAAATTTTCATGAAACCAGCTTCCTAATCTTATGTATCTTCTGCAATGGGGCGTTTGTATCGGCGAATTTGCACGATAAAGCCAAACAATGGATGGTCGAAATAATGCAGCTGTTCACTAATCACCCTGCGTTGCTCGGCCAGTGGGATTGACACAAGTTGATAAGCTAACTGCTGAGGTTCATTAGGCGTTAGCTCTGTGTTCTCTTGCGTATTCTCTTGTGTATTCTCTTGCGTATTCTCTTGTGTGTTCCCTTCTGCATTGGTAGGTGTATTAATGCCTGCGCTTAAAAACGTTTCAGGCACAGGGTGACGATAAAATAATTCGCTGTCGATATGCAGATAGGGCACGCGGTTTATGTATTTCAAAAACACCTTCATGCGACCGTCAATTTCCCATATAGGCGTCTGTTCGTTGTTGCCATTTTCAGTACTTGATACTTCACCATTGTCTTCGCGGTTTAATGACTGTAATTCGTTAAACGTAATGGGTGAAGGTGCTTGCAGTTTCGCGTCTAACTGAGCAAAAAAATCATTGTTGGTGTTGTAAAGACTAGATGCTGAACTTGATGCTGCGCTTGTTGACGTGTTGGAGGGTGAGCCTGAATATAAGTTCGGCTCTGAGCTTGATACAAGGTTAGATGCTGCGTTTCGTGCCGCCTCGTTCTGTAAAAAGCCTTGAGAATTCTGCGAAGCGTTATCATCAAGCATGAACGTACTTTGCGCTGAACTCGGCTCTACTTCATTGCCGTCAACATTAAACTGATCAGCATAGTTGGTACCGCCAAATAGCCGGACGTTAAACGCATTGTTCTTACCGAAATTAACCGGCTGACGCCATGCAACATGAAGCAGTCGCTCTAGGGCTCGGTTAGAACGAATTTGTCGTGAAATAGACGTTAGCTCATGTATGTCGCTTGAAAGTAAATGGGACGACGCACTTAACGGCCAATCGTTGCCTTCTATAACAACAGGTAACTGTTTAGGGGCTGGCAAACGATTGTCTGCCATGTGCTCTTGCCATTGGTATCCATTTGCTTGTGCTTTTACGCTCAGCCAAGGCTTTGACATTTCGCAATAGGTAAATGCTGGCGTAGTAACGGCTGGCAGCGAATCGACACCAAAAAATGATGCCCAATAAGATGCTATTGTTTGCGGCGTTGGTGCTGGTTCAGCGGCAGATAAATCGTAATCTGAATTTGTAGCAGCTACACCATTGATATCATCGATACTCGTTATATCTGCAGATGCTAATGTAGAGTTCGGCTGTAGCGAGTCTAACGCAGGGGAAGATAATGCGTTCTCTACTGGGTTTTCTACTAGGTTTTGTTCTGAGCTTGTTGCTGCATCGCTCTGGTTATTTATATCGCTCTGGGCAGTTATACCGCTCTGGGTACTTATACCGCTCTGGGCAGTTGTGTCGCTCTGGGCAGTGCTATCTATCAGGGTTCTTTCTTCACTCTGGGCTTTTGTTTCGCTCTGGGCTTTTTTTCCGCTTTGGGCAATAGAAACTGGCAGCGCCAAGAAGTCTTGATCGTGTTTAGGTACAGTCAACGCCGGATATTCAGGCCACGAGAGCGGCGATTCGCTCTGCGGCTTGCCCTCGGCATCGCATGTGGCCAAATTTTGTTTTATCAGGCTAATGTCTGGCATAACCACAGCGCTGATAACATCTACCTCGGTGGCTGGCGTGTCGAAGGAATCAGCCAGATTAAACTGTTCTTCAAGTTGAGTGAGTGCGGTGTTGCGCTTAAAGGCCACCACCTCCACATCAAACCACCAGTCTTCATTAGCATGAGATGGCGTGGTAGCAACTGCGGCCAATACCGCAGTAAGTGTGCACCAGCGAAATAACGTCATGTTATCGCGACTCCTTTGCAAAATCGGCAATGATATCGCTAATAAACGCAATGCGCTCCTTAGCTGTTTCGGTTTTCTTCACTAAGCGAAGTTTTTGACTTCCCTCAAATTTAAAGGTATTCGGTTTAGTTTGAACCTGTTTAATAATGTAAGCAGGGTTAACCGTGGTATTTTCTTTAAATTCCATGGTACCGCCTTGCGCCGACAAGTCTACTTTGAGAATACCTATGGCCGCCGCTCTTATCTTAATTTCCGCTACATCGATAAGGTTTTTAGCAGGCTCTGGCAACAGCCCAAAACGGTCAATACATTCTACCTGAAACTCATCGATATCGTCTTGCGTTGCGCAGCTTGCTAAGCGTTTGTATAGCGATAAACGGGTGTTCACATCGGCAATATAATCTTCAGGCAGAAGGGCCGGTATGCGAAGCTCTACTTCTGTGTGCCCAGACATAGCATCGTCTAGCGATGGCTCTCTGCCATCTTTGAGCGCGTTTACTGCTTTATCCAGCATGTCCATATAAAGACTAAAACCGATGCTGGCGATTTGACCAGACTGATCGTCGCCAAGCAGTTCACCGGCACCACGAATTTCTAAGTCGTGGGTAGCAAGCGCAAAACCAGCGCCTAAATCTTCTAACTGAGCAATGGCATCTAAACGCTTGCCGGCGTCTTTGGTCATGCGTTTAGGGTGGGGCGTTAGCAAGTATGCGTAGGCTTGGTGGTGAGAGCGACCCACACGCCCGCGCAACTGATGCAGCTGCGCTAGGCCTAAATGATCGGCCCTGTCCATAATAATGGTATTTGCACTTGGCACATCAATACCAGTTTCAATAATAGTGGTACACACTAACACGTTATAACGCTGGTGATAAAAGTCGCTCATCACGCCTTCTAAGTCGCGTTCACGCATTTGACCATGGCCAACGGCAATGCGAGCCTCTGGCACTATTTCCGCTATTTCTTCTGCGGTGCGAGCAATGCTTTCCACTTCGTTATGCAGGAAGTAAACCTGACCACCACGCAAAATTTCACGCATAATGGCTTCACGTATAGTGGCCTTATTACGCTGCTGAACAAAGGTTTTTATAGACAGGCGCCTAGCCGGTGGCGTAGCGATAATGGAAAGATCTCGCATGCCAGAAAGCGCCATATTAAGCGTGCGCGGAATAGGGGTTGCGGTAAGGGTAAGAATATCTACATCGGCCCTGAGTGATTTGAGTTTTTCTTTTTGACGTACACCAAAGCGATGCTCTTCGTCGATAATTACCAAGCCCAAATCTTTGTATTTTATATCGCTAGACAGCAGTTTGTGGGTTCCTACTACAATGTCTACTTTGCCCTCGCCAATGCGCTCAACTACGTCTTTTTGAGCCTTTCCACTTACGAATCGGCTCATTACTTCTATTTCAAAAGGCCAGTCGGCAAAGCGATCTTTAAAGTTCTCGTAGTGCTGCTGAGCGAGCAGCGTAGTGGGTACGAGTATTGCCACCTGCTTGCCGTGATTAGCGGCTAAGAACGCGGCGCGCATTGCGACTTCGGTTTTGCCAAAGCCCACATCGCCACATACGAGACGATCCATAGCCAGCGGATTGCCCATGTCATGCATAACTGCGGCAATTGCCTGCGCCTGATCGGGAGTTTCTTCAAAAGGAAAACTGTCGGAAAACTTTTGATAATCATCCCAGTTGATTTGATAAGCAAAGCCGGGCTTGGCGGCACGACGAGCGTATACATCTAATAGTTCGGCAGCGACGTCGCGAACTTTTTCAGCGGCTTTTTGCTTAGCTCTAGACCAAGCATCTGAGCCTAATGAGTTAACCGGTGCGCTGTCGGCATCGCCACCGGTATAGCGAGAAATTAAATGCAGCGACGCAACAGGCACATATAGTTTCGACTGCTTAGCATACTCTATACACAGATATTCAGTTGTTACACCGCCAGCATCTAACGTTTGCAGGCCAAGGTAGCGACCTACACCATGATCTAAATGCACTACAGGTTGCCCAATAGAAAGCTCTGCCAAGTTTCTGATGATGGAGCTTTCGTCGGTTGCGGTGCGTTTGTCGCGTAAGCGTCTTTGGCTAACCTTGTGGCCTAGCAGCTCGGTTTCAGTGATAAAGAGCAGTTCGCCTTCTTCACTCTTCCAGCGAAAGCTATGCTCTACCATGCCCACAGTAATGCCAATGGTATCGTGACTAGACAGAAAGTCGTTGAACGTATCAACGGCTTTAGGCTTTATTCCTGCTTTGGCCAGTACCGTTAATAAACCTTCTCGTCTTCCTTGCGTTTCGGCACAAAACAGTATTTTGGCACCTTTTTTCTGTGCTTCATTAACCGTGGCAATTAAACGCTCTGCTGGAACCTTTTTTTGCGAGTTGATCGCAATGTCATCTATTTGTTCGCAATGTAAGTTGAAGCTTCCTACTTTTTCTTCAATCACCCTGCTTGCAAGTGACGCTCTTGGCCAACGTTTGATATTGCCGAACAGTTCGTCGATGGGTAGAAAAAGCTCGTTAGGAGCCAGCAGTGGACGCGCTAAATTATAGCGGTACTGCTCGTAGCGCTCTTTAACATCGGCCCAGAAAAATTCGCTGGCGTCTTTTACATCGCCGTGAAGCAGCAGCAAGCTTTTGGGATGTAGATAATCGAACAAGGTTGCGGTTTGTTCAAAAAATAGCGGTAAGTAATACTCTACGCCACTTGGCATTGTGCCTTTACTTACCTGCGAGAAAATACTCTCTGAGGCATTGTTAGCGTCAAACCTTTCTAGGAAATTTTGCCGAAATAGCGTTATTGCCTCTTTGTCGGTAGGAAACTCACGAGCGGGAAGCAAACGAATTTTGTTTACCGCATCGCCGGAGCGCTGAGTTTCGGTATCGAAGTATCGAATAGAGTCTATTTCATCATCAAACAGATCTATTCTGAACGGCTGATCGCTGCCCATTGGAAAAAGATCGATAATACTACCGCGAACTGAAAATTCGCTGTGACTCATTACCTGACTGACGTGGAGGTATCCTGCTTGCTCTAGGTTGCGTCTAAATTCGTCGCGGTCTAGCGTGTCGCCTTTATTCAGCATCAACAAATATTTAGCAAGGTAATGCGTTGGCGCAAGACGCTGCATTAGCGTGTTAACGGGAACAATAAATATGCCGTCTACTTGCTGAGTAAAACGAAACAGGGTTTCTAGGCGCTGAGAAACAATATCCTGATGAGGGGAGAACGAGTCGTAGGGCAAAGTTTCCCAATCAGGAAATAACGTAATAGGAACGTCTTTGGCCGAAGGCCTGTTTGCCATAAAAAAAGCGAGTTCTTTTTCTAGCTTCATTGCCGACGGCGTGTCGGCGGTAATAAGCACTATTGGGCCCTTGTACTGGGCCTGTGCTTGGCTAATACAAAGCGCGGTGCTGCTACCTTGTAATTGCCCCCATTGCTTATGATCCTGAGACGATGCGTCTTTCTTCTGCGCCGGAAGAGGCAGTGATAATAAGGTGGCTGTCATGACGTCCTATAACTGTTTAATACAATTTATACCAATGTAAGATGGCAATGAGTACTGCTAGTGGTGCCGTTTAGGATCCAGATTTTTTCTCTTTTGCTCGCTTTCTAAGCTGCTGCGTTTGAATGTGCAGGCTAGCGCGCACGAGTAATTCCTGGTCTTGCTCGCGAATGGCACTAAAAATAAACGCTATATGGTAGCTATCTCCTACGGGCTCGCAAGTAATAACTTCGCCGTAACAGAATATGGCCGCTGCTTCAGCATCTAAAAACAATTTTAGCTCGGCAAGTGCGCCTACTTCTAATGATGTGTCAGACTCGACAACAACACCTCCGCCGCCAAATTTTACCGAGCGGTAGCGCTGCTGCGGATCATCTTGCTGGTGCAGAACAAACGACATCATAAGGTCTATTTTTCTAGACTGATGATTAAGAAAGTCGGCGAGGGATTCAGCATGGTCGCCGAGGTTGCGAAGAGGTCGTATTGCTTGCGCTTCAATTGTGGCCATTTCGCTGGCGATACGAAATGCGTAAGGCATTGCGTCTTCTATTGCATCTTCAGCGGGCACACTTTCACCTTCGGCAAGAGGCCGAATGTTAACATTGATGTTCGAAGCGATTGAAAAATACTCTTCGAATTGGGCTTTTTTTTCTTCTAGACTAAGTGTGCTCACATCATTCCTCTGCCACTAATTCTTGTGCAGCCAGTAGCTTACACGTAGTATACGCACTTTACTATTTTGGGTGAATCTCGTCATCTTGCTTTTTGATTTAGCATAGTTATGTAATAGGTACTGTAATACGCGCTGTAAAAAGCTCGAACATTTGTTAGCTTAGACAATCTCTGCCGTTTTGTGAGTAAGATTATGCTGTTTCTTGAAAAGCTGCGTGTTAGTTGTGTTGTGTTCAGTGGCGAGAGAGATTTTACTATTTATTCTAAATACAAGGCGCTATGTCCTATCTTCTTTCAGCATCTATAGCTTATCGCTATGCCAAATCGAGAAAAGCGAATCAAACTAGCTTTGTATCTTTTATCAATCGCTTTTCGGTAGCCGGTATCGCCCTTGGTCTAATGGCGCTAATTATTGTTGTTTCAGTTATGAACGGCCTTGAAGGCCAATTAAAGCAGCGCATTCTAGGCATTGTTCCCCATATTGAAATTACTTCTGATGCCAAGTCAGATATCAACGAAACCATCACCCAAGCCCACACATCCGCGAAAGCGAATACAAAGACGAATACAAAGACACCCACGTTAAGCGAAAACCCCGTTTCAGAGACACCCACGCAAAATAGTTCACAAGTCGTCAAAGAAGTCATAACAGAGACACCCATGCAACCAGTCGCAGACGCTGGCGAAATTTTTGATACTTCAACCCCATCGTTGCTAGACCTGATCAATGGCTATCTCAGCAAGACACCCATGCAAGAGGTTCTTGCCGTAATGGCCTACAGAGAAACCGAAGCTGTTGTTCAGTCGCGCAAAGATTTGAGGGGAGTTCAACTACACGGTATCCAGCCCCTGGGCATGAAACAGCACACTATGGTGGCGAATAACATGGAGCAGGGGCGCTTCTCTGATTTAGAGTCTGGTAGCTTTAGAGTAATAGTAGGGCGCGCATTGGCACTTAAACTCGATGTGAGAGTGGGCGACAGAATGCGAGTAATGGTAGCTGGTGCCAGCGTTTACACTCCGTTTGGTCGCATGCCTAGTCAACGTTTGGTGACTGTTTCGGGAATATTCGATATGGGCTCGCAGATGGACGACAAAGTGCTGTATATGAATATTGATGATGTAAATCGACTCGTGCGCGACCCCAAAGCCAAGGGCGAGTCGGTGAGACTGTTTCTAAATGACGCGTTTAATTACCTTGCCATCGTAAATACCCTAAAAGCAGAGCTTGGTGTAAGAGCCTCACACATCAAAACCTGGCGAGAAAGACAAGGGCCCTTGTTTGACGCAGTAAAAATGGAAAAAAATATGATGATGCTAATGCTGCTGCTCATTATTGCCGTTGCCGCGTTTAACATTATATCTGCCCTGGTGATGGTGGTGTCTGAGAAACAAGGGGACATTGCGGTATTGCAAACCCAAGGAATGACGCCAAAAACAATTATGCTCATTTTCATACTAAACGGCTTGTTCAATGGCGTAAAAGGCGCGGGAATAGGATTAATACTTGGGTGTCTCGTTACTAGTCAGTTAAATAACATACTCGAGCTGGTTAATTCTCCTCTTGCTCTTGCTGCAGACGGCAGCGGTTTACCAATTGAAATGGATATTTCGCAAATTGCGAGTATTACCTTGTTTTCAATGTTACTGTGCATTGCAGCGAGTATTTACCCTGCGTATAAAGCGATGCAAATTCAGCCGTCGCAGGCACTGCAGAACGAATGATAAACAGCATGATTTAATGAGTTTTCCGTGCAAATTGGTGTGAAGTTCACTATACTCGCGGTCTTTTAAATTTCGCCCAGTGAGACGTTATGAACAAGAATTTTATCACCTCGCAATCGTTACTTCAGGACTCCTTTCGCTTGGCCGCTAAGGTATATGAAGACGGCTTCCGTCCAGACTTCATCATAGGAATTTGGCGAGGTGGCGCACCAATAGGTATTGCAGTGCAGGAATTCTTTGAGTTCAAAGACACTTCTACCGACCACATAGCGGTGCGCACATCGTCTTATTACGGTATTAATCAGCAATCAAAAGAGATCCGTGTGCACGGATTACATTATCTGGTAGAAAACGCTAATGCTGGCGATAAACTTTTGATAGTTGACGATGTTTTCGACTCTGGTCGCAGCGTAGATGCGCTAATTAAGCAAATTAACAAGCTTATGCGTTTAAATATGCCGAAAGATATTCGTATAGCCTGCCCGTGGTACAAACCGCAAAATAACACCACAGATATCGTACCAGACTATTATGTTAACGAAAGTGATGAATGGTTGGTATTTCCTCATGAAATTGCAGGCTTGTCTGAAGAAGAAATTCGCGCTGGTAAAGGCGAGTTGGCAGAAGTTATGGATATTCTTTTCGATAAGTAATAGCGCTGTTTGCAGTGTGGTTTGGTGTTGTTCAACATATGCAACATAATTACGTTTAAGATAATCACGTTCAAGATAATTACGCTCAAGATAACCACGTTCAACATAACTACGCATTAACCCCGCTACCCATGAAAAGGCCGCTATGTGTAAGCTGACTTAAGCTATTTATACACCGCGGCTTTTTGTTTTATGTTAGTCGTCTAAATTAGCGCGGTTCTCATCACTTGCTACCGGAAGCGTTAGTGTAAAGGTAGTGCCTACGTTCACCTCGCTATCTACCTCTATTTTACCGCCCATAGAGTCGATAATAGAAAAAGAGATATAAAGGCCGAGTCCTGTGCCTTTACCGGTTGGTTTAGTGGTATAGAAGGGGTCGAAAAGCTTCTCTAAATCGCTTTTTTCAATGCCGCTGCCTGTGTCTTTAACTTTTACAATAACATGTGAGCCATTGCTCTGGGCATCACAATACGAGCGCACCGTGAGTTTACCTCCTTCATCCATAGCCTGGGCCGCATTAACGAATAAGTTAACTAAAACCTGATTGATTTTACCGGTTTTGCCCTGAATGAGAGGAACGTCTGCCAAGTCTGTCTCAATAGTGACCTTGTGTTTCATTTCACTGTTAACAAGGCGTAACCCATTGGTGATACAGTGGTTTATATTGACAGTGTCATCATCCGAAACATCAGAGCTATGAGAAAATGCACGCAGGCTGGTTATAATCTCTGTGACACGATTGAGCCCTTCAGCCGACTCTTCGCAAATATCAGCAATTTCATCAACAATGGGGCCAATTTTATTCCCGCTAACCCATTGCTTTGCTTTATCAGCAATGTGGGCCCGTTGTTCGTCATCCTTAGCCATTGCGAGTTCGGCAACTATCTCTTGCATGTTAGTGAGCGAGGGCAATACCTCTTTAATGAACATCATGTTGCTATTAACAAACGCAATGGGATTATTAATTTCATGTGCTACGCCCGCTGCCAGAAGGCCGAGAGAGGCCATTTTCTCTGAAGAAATAAGGCTTTTCTCTACCTGAGCTTTTTCTTCTTTTAGCTTAATTGTTTCCAAAGCCATTAATTTGGCCTGAACACTCATCGACATTTGTTGCGTAAAAGTACGGTAGCGGTTTGCCATGTCAACGTACTCTTGGGTGTAGAACCCCAGCGTTTGATGACCAAACACCATCACAGCCTGTTGATGATGCACTCTGAAAGGGCAGTACAAAGCAGATGTGATTGGCGCTTCTAGTAGGGGCAAGTGCGCTTGCCATGTAGGCTGAAGCTTAATGTTGAAAAGTGCAACCGGTGAACTTTTAATTGCCCTAGACAGTGTATCATCAACGTCCCAAAGGGTGTCTATAAGCTGCGGGTGGGTGCTGTTTGTACAGCGCATTTTCCCTTTGCTATCGTTTTCCAAAACAAAGCAGACGTCGTAGCTGTACAAATTGCGAAAAATACCAAACATTTTGGTGTACAGCTCTTGCTCGTTTCTTGCAGTGAGAAGCGCTCGGGTACCTGCTAATAAGGCATCGCTTTCTTTTTTATGTGCCTCTGCTTGCTCTTTTAGTCGATAGACAAGGGCT
This sequence comes from Alteromonas hispanica, assembly GCF_010500915.1. Classification (GTDB taxonomy): domain Bacteria; phylum Pseudomonadota; class Gammaproteobacteria; order Enterobacterales; family Alteromonadaceae; genus Alteromonas; species Alteromonas hispanica. Next base: position 470,662 of record NZ_JAAAWP010000001.1, on the reverse strand, counting down.
AAGTCTTCGAGAACGTTTTCGTAATCCTTACTCATTAAGAAAAACTACCATTTAGAAAAAACTACTGCTGATATCATCAAGTTTCCATGCCTGTTTGTACCGTCTAAAAATCGTCCCTGCTCACCAAAGGTATAGGTACCGCAAATGGGTAAATGTCCAAAGGTCTTCTGTAGTGACTCGAGCATAGGGTGTATTTCGTCACCTACAGTTAGGCGACAGCCTGCACAATATATTAGCAGAACACCTGCCGGCTCTCTATCATCCGGTAGAAGCATTATCGCATTGTTGATCACGCGTTCAGCACGGGCAGTTAAACTGGCAATGCTGCCTTCCATTAGAACCAGTTCTTCGCCTTCGGTCACCTTTGAAAATACATTCAGGCCACCGTCTTCGCACACTTGGTCTGGGTGACACAGCAGGTAATTCAATGCGCCATTCTCTAATTGAACCGGCCGACCTAATGGTACGGTAGAGGTAAGTCCAAGTATTTGACCTCCAGACAGTTGGTTTTTAATGAGCCCGTTTGTGGCCTCGTTATAGGCTACACTCGCAGCAGTTCCATTGAGTTCTAATATGTGTCTGTTATTCGCTTTTGTGGCAATAAACTCGGTATTGGTGGGCTTGTATCCAGAGCTATAGCTTAGTCCTAGCGGTGACGAAGGATACATTACAGCCACTGCAACGCAATTTGCACCGCTGTGCTGTTGGGTGCAAATAAACCAATTGCCTTCTACTGTATTATCGGCCGCTGACCCGCCAAAAATGGGCACCTGCTCACCAACAACGCTGGTAAAGCCATTTAAGATATCCTCTTCTTCACCAGGCGGTAACGCACACCATATAAGCGATGGACTTTCAAAAGGCCTGCCTGCATTTTTAAGCGCACTTTCAAGGGCACTGGCGCCGGCGTCAAAAGCACTGACTTCTGAGCAATCAGCGCTTCCAACACCAAACGCGCCATCTTCATCAGTGATGGATAACACAGAAAGCCCAGCATCGGCTTTGGCATGGACGTCATTACATATTAAGCTACCAAGACAAGACGAAGCGATTAAAAACGGGACTTTTGTCTCGGCGAGAGAGGCGGCAATCACTGCCGGATTGTGATGTGCATTCGTATAGGCAACCAGCAACGAGGCATTTTCGTCGTCACGGATTGAACGAGTGACCTCGTCAGCGGCTAAAGAGGTCTCTCTTTGATCAGATGAATAGGTTTGTATTTGCATAGTGTATATCTACATAACAACCAGAACTAGTTTTGATAGCTATAGTGTAGAAGAAAATAAGTTAAACACTTATTAACAATTAGTTATAAAAATCAATTTGTTTTTAGCACTCTGGCCTATCGATTTGTACTGAAAGGCTCAGGGTAAGTGACTAAAGGGTTGATATTGAGGTTAAGCCAAAGCTTGCTGAATAGCGAAGGCAGAAGGCAGAAGTCAGAGTGCAATAGCAGTCGTTTTGAAATCGTAGCGGCGCAATTACGTTTATACAGGTACATCAAATTAGGCGCTGCAGGGGTCATTTGTTGTCGAGATAGAACTTATCGTGGAACGTGTAGACCCAAGTTGGCTGGTAAATCACAAGCAGTGTTATGGCCATACCGTTTAAAAGAGCCTCTGGAAACACCAAAAGGGGAATAAGAACGATGTAATTGGAGAAAATAATATCCCATGTATACACACCTTCAATAAAGTAATACCCGCCTAATGTGAATGTTTTTAACGCAATGCCAATTGCGGCAGGGAAAAATGCGCACACGAAAATATAAACGAAAAGCTGTCGTGGTATGCGATGGAAAGAGAGCATAAAGAAAAAATACGTTACCGCGATAGGAAGCACATTGCCAAGTAGCCCGCTAATGCCAATGCTCTGCCAGCTGCCGTAACCAATAAAATGCGCCCCTAAAAGCGCGATAAAGGATGAAATAACGGCGTAGCGAAAGCCTAACATCAGTGTGAGTACAGAGAGGCCCAGAAAGTGTACGTCTAATCCTTCGAATATACCGGCTTTTAGCAGCCAAAGTACAAAAAGCGCCGCGGCAGTGCCAAACACCAAATGTTGTTGATGTTTGGTTTTCGCAAAGTGACCAAGATCTACTGTTTTAAGCGATGCTAAAACAAACAGTCCGTAAACCACTAGACCTAAGATTTGCAATGTACTCACTGTTTCTCCTACGTTTTCACTCGACCACGTCGCTCGCGTTGTACGTCGATACTGCTATGTTATTTATAGGTTGCCCAAATAGGCGCATGGTCAGAGGGCTTTTCTATGCCTCTTAACTCGTAATCAATGCCCGCATCGCTTAATTTACTGTGTAGCGATGGCGTGGCAAGTATTAAGTCAATCCTTAAACCGCGGTTGTCGTTGAAGCCTTTAGAGCGATAGTCGAACCACGAAAATTCATCACTTTTTTCTGGGTTAAGAGAGCGATAGCTATCTTCAAATCCCCAATCTAAAAGCGTGTTTAGCCACTCTCTTTCTTCAGGCAAGAAGCTACATTTGCCGGTGCGTAACCAGCGCTTTTTGTTTTCTTCGCCTATGCCGATGTCTAAATCGGTGTGGGAAATATTTACATCACCCATAACAATCACGTTTTCATCTGGCGTGTGACTTTGATTTAAATAAGACATAAGGTCTTGATAAAACTTTCGCTTGGCAGGGTATTTTGTTTCGTGCTTTTGATTTTCGCCTTGTGGAAAATATCCATTCAGGATGGTAACGGGCTCACCATTATCATTTGTCGTTTTAAGTATGATCATTCGACGCTGTGCATCTTCGTCGTCGGTAGGAAAACCCATCTCAACAGAGGTTGGCGCTTTTTTAGCTAAAAATGCTACGCCGTAGTGGCTTTTTTGACCGTGAAAAAAGACGTGATAACCCATCTCTTCCACCGCTTTAATCGGGAACTGTTCATTGTGTACTTTGATTTCTTGCAGGCCAATGACGTCAGGCTGGTGAGTGTCTATAAGGGCTTGAAGCTGATGAAGACGGGCACGGATACCATTAATATTAAACGAGACTACTTTCATAAAATGTTTTTATTCAGATTTAACAATAGCGCTATGATATCAGAAACTGCTGCCATAACTCACAAACGAAGTTGTTTCGCATAATTGTGCAACCAGACGATTGTCGCTAAATCTCTTTCCTGCGCTTATTCATTAGTTGAGAGAATAATATCTTATAAAAACACGTGGAATAATTAAGATAATTTATACGTTTGCTATTGAACTTCTGCTTCTTGACTGCAGTTCGCTTGACCCAGCTCAATCAATAATGAAAACCATGCGTTGGCATCATCAACGATAGTGTCGATACCTACTTGTGAGTTGAGCCCAAGCTGCGGGAGCTTATCTTCAACTTCTTTTTTGAAAGACACCCATGCTTTCGCGCAATCAGCCATAGTGGCGTAATATGAGGTAGGAATATTTTCATCATGCTTCGCCAATCGTCTGAGAATGATATTCGCGCCCATAGAAGAACCAAGCCAAATGTAGGAAGCAGCTATTGCGGCTGACTTCGTGTTTATAAATGTAAGTTTAGAAGCGTACTGCGATGTATCAGATTGATTTGCAAATGGGTTTTTGCCATCGCAGTTGGCTGCTTTACTAATATCGTGGGTGTCTCTCTTTAATGAGTTGGCCACCTTTTTGGTATTTAACATGTCAAAAACTGGCGTTAGCGTGGGTGTCTCGCTAACGGTGGCTGAAACATGCTGTGCCGTAATGCGATGAAAAATGGTCATTACGCTGAGCACACTTGCGTAGGTATTGATGTTGAAATCAGACAAGTTGTGAAAAAGTGAAAATGGAGGAGTGTTTTCTAACTGAGTGTGTTTATCGTGGGTGTCTTGCTTAAGCGCCAAAAACAAATTTTGCATATATCTCGTCTTCGTTCTTTTGATGGTAGTGAAGAGATGCTTTCGTATACTTTTTGGCGGTCGACGCGCTCAAAATCACGTAAATCAAATCTATATTCATGATATCACGAGGAAAGCAAAGCTGCACTTTGGTGTTAATGAGAATAGCCATTGCACACTTAAATGGTGCAGGTATACTTCCCCGAAATTTTTAGACGAGAATTAGTGTGTTTCCAGAAACCGTAAGTGAAAAACTATCTGACGCTGTGATTGAGCAAGCAATGAAACTTTCAGCAGAAGAAAGACAAATGCTTGTAATTAGCTATGTAGCCAAAGCGAAAGAAGTGTGTTTAGTACAAGGTACAGAGGGCTTTGTAATGCTAGAAGATGATGGTGTCATTCGGCTACCTATCTTTCCACATGCAGACCTTGCCACAGCATTTGTTACAACAAATGGTTTAGATGGTACAAGCGTTAGCACACCCCTCGATGAATTTATTTCGACCTGGCTCCCTGGCTTAGAAAAAAATGGTGTGGAATTAGTGATGTTTCCCACTCAAAGCGATGTAGAGAATTTAGTAATGACAGCGCCTGAGTTGGCTGAAGAGTTAAACGCACTTTAATAGCGTTTAATCTTAGAAGATACGTTAGTAAATGGCTTATGTTGGAGAGAGTTAATGACGAAAACACACTCTGAGCTTCTTCCACTCGCCCTTACGCTTTCATGCGCGAAAAGTTGGGAAGACTTTACTCGAACCCTAATGCTTGCTGGCAAAGCGCTGCCAACAATGCCGCCGCAGTTAAAACAGGATGCAACATCGGTAAAGGGGTGCGAGAGCCCGGTATGGCTAGCTTATGTTGAAACCACAAGTGAAAACGGCGCTCGGTTTTTTGCATTTTCTCCCAGTAAAGTGATTCGTGGTGTGCTTGCGGTGTTGCTCGAAAAGGCAAATAGTATGGAGCAAGCTCAGCGTAGAGATTTTGACTTCGATACTTATCTAGAGGCATGCCAACTTCAGCGCTATATGAGCGAATCTAGAGGAAACGGAATAAAAGCCGTTGTCGAAAAGCTGAAAGCCTATTAGGCTGAAGCGGTATGAAATAGCGTTCTGACTTTGTTAACTCCACTAGGCTTGTTTTAAATTGCATCTTTCCAGATGCCCTAGATAAACCAGTCGTTTTACTTCGAATATGGGTTAGGGCTATTTATTTGTTTGCTTATTTTTTTCTTCAATCCATTGAGACATATACTTTGTCGCATTGAGACTTTGATGCCACATTAACCCCTGCAAAAATAGTGATTTGCGATGATTTTCTAATTCTTTACAGAGGCAAGCTATCTGGCTTGGTAACGTTATCGTGGGTGTCTTTGTAATATAGTGTTTGAGTAAAGCTTGTGCTTTTTGGCTTTCCACTTGCCACGCTTTTTCATCTTGATAGAGCAGGGTAGCTTTGTCGGCGATATCGTCTATCGTGATTTGCACATTGCTTTTTATTTTCCCGTTTATTGTTTCGCCTTTGTCAGCATGAGTGCTTGTGGCTGAGACAATGGGCAAGCACAGGGCACCTGGCCATGTTGGTGTATTTTTATCTTTTAGATTTTTTGTACCTATTGTGCTCTCTGTATCTAATATGCCCTCTGCACCGACCCAGGTTGTAATACTTGGGGTACCTGCTTTCATGGCGTCTAATAATTTTCCTTTAATGCCTGCTCCAAATCGAATGGGCGCTAATAAAATTTTAGCGCTAGACATCACTTCATCAGCGCTTTCAGCCCATCCTTTCACTAAAAAACCTTGGCTGGGGTTGTGTAGTTGAGATGCTTTCTTAGGTAGATATGCGCCATAAATGTGAAGCTCTGCGCGAGGAAGCTTTTTGCGAATGGCTGGCCAAATATGCTGCTTTAATTGCAGCACTGCATCCCAATTGGGGGCATGGCGAAAATTGCCAATATGCACAAAATGCTGACGACTAGCAAAGCCTGCGGGTTGTTCGTCATAATTTTCAACAATAAGAGGGTGCAGCCGAAGTTGCTTGCTGGGCACACGATAATGGTTTTCCAGTAAGTTTTTTTCGAAATCAGAAATAATTAGCGTAAGATCTGAACGCAGTATGGCCGCAACTTCACGCTGTGCCAGTTCTGTGTTTAGGTTTGCGTTAGCAGCATTGCCGGTACTTTTTACAGCATCGTGTCGCGCTTGTCGCAAACTGTGCAGGTCTTCTGTATTTAATATTCTAAGCGCATTAGGACACATCTCTTTTACTCGCCAAGAGAACTGCTCTTCTGTCATGTATCGGTCGAATATAACCACGTCTGGTTTGAGTTCACTAATGCGGGTGTTAAACGAGCTGCAGTTTAGTGCAATGGCTTCGCTGTTAACCCCAAGTGCCGCTAAATCTGCTTTTTGCACGCTGTCTGTGGCGGCAGTAAGAAACGTTACTTTATTACCGGCTTGTCGATTTTGCTTAATTATTGAAAGCATATTTTGACCTGCGGCAGACGAGTTAGGCTCAGGCCACACATAGCCGATAATAACGACGTTTAACATAGAATGATTTTATCCAACGATTTAAAGGCCGAGATAATATCAAACTACATTCGATGAATATATTTTTGCTGCCGAATTGTATTTATTCACACTTTTTAACATTTCTGATTAATAAACAGGAATAAATTGCACGGATGTAAAAGCAATTCAAATAAGACAACGTTATACTACGCTATGCCCTAGTTACTAGTTAACAGATAAGTATGTGAAAGGTATCCACATATTTTGCATTTCGCGTTTATTTAAGTTGGTATGGTATTTTTAAGTTTTTGAAAGTAGTGAAAATTATACTTTTTGCTTATACGACATTGGTTGACCATTGAGATAAAAGCGCCTATACCTTTAGAAGTATGAGAGAAGGACGACTCGAACAACACCGACATAGCTGCATTGGAGTGAGTGCACAGATGAATTTAGATGAATTAGTTTCGAAAGCCGAAGACTTATTCGTATTGCCAGATTCCGTATTACGGCTAAAGCGCTGTATGGATGATGAATCGTCAAGCATAGAAGACATAGGCGAAATTATCGCTTTTGACCCATCGTTAGCGGCACAACTGTTGCGCGTTGCCAATTCTGCGTTATATCGCTTCCCAAATAGAATAGAAACCATTACCAAGGCTATTCAAGTTGTTGGTACGCGTTCAACCTACGATCTAGCGCTAGCGTATGGTGTTAGCCAAGCATTTAGCAAAGTTGATGCTCAAATTATTGATTTAGATAAATTTTGGGAGCATAGCGTGTCTTGCGGGCTTCTTGCTAAATATTTCGCAGATATGAGAAACACCAAAGAGCCGGAGCGCTTTTTTGTCGCTGGCTTGTTGCATAATATCGGCGAGTTGGTGGTAGTGTCTACGTTGCCCGAAGCTGCACAGCGGTGCTTGAATTTTAGTGAGCAAGTTACGCCTGCAGAACTTCAGTTTGGTGTATTAGGCTACACCTACAGTCAGGTGTCAGCGCGGCTCATCCAAAAGTGGGGGATCCCAGAAACAATTGCTACCCCTATTGCGAATATTCATAACATCCAAGATGACACATCGACAGACAACGATCGTATTCTGCAGCTTTCCTACGTTCTGTCGCTAGACAATGTAAACCCCGAAATATACCCAAGTTACCATAACTTGAAGCCAGAGTTACATGAGCAACTATCTCTCAACAAGGATGATTTGGAAGATGCATTGGATATAACCAATCTGCAGTGTATTTCAGTTATATCCCTATTTAATCCCAACGCTTTCATGCTTTATTGAAGCTTCGAAGCGTTGCAATAAACCGCGCAATTAGTCGAAAACTGCCACGGTTTGTCGGCTAATTGCGATAACTTCGTTGTCTTTATCCCAAATTGTTGCCTCGGTATGGCCATAGCCATCAGCCGCCTGTCTGGTATGCGCTTTGTAAGCGAACCAATCTTCAGGCGAAACTGGCTTATGTGGATGAATAAACTCTAAGTTCCAGCTCACTGTGCTCGCAGGCGCAGGCAGCTTCATCATTTGAAGTAAGGTGGGCGGCCAAGCATCTATCATGGTGATAATGTGTGCGTCGGTTATTTGCGCTGGTGGTTGCTTAAACCTCATAAATCCGTTGTAAATACTGGTTTTCTTACGCGTAAATGGAATACCGCCGTCTTCAATAGCAAGGTCGAAATAACGCAAGAATTTGGGCGTAATCTTTGGAATCTGCGGAATAAACTTGGCTTTGTTTGGCGCTGGCATATCGTGGGTGTCTTTGTTCTCAACTCGAATAGCTGACTTTCGGCCCATCCCGAAACACGCCTGAGAGAAAACGCAGCTTTTACCGTCTTGAATAGCGTGAGCGGTGAATTGAGATACATTTTTACCCACTCGCAAAAGCGTGACTTCAATAGAAAAAGGGGTATCTAGCATGAGCGGGCCAACAAAGTTGGTAGTAAAAGAGCGTAATACTCTTTCATCGTTAATTTGTTGTTTAACCGCGGTATAGAGCATACCTGCAGAAATTCCGCCAAAGGCAGTTCTGCCTTGCCCCCAGGTTTTCGGTATCACAAGCCCGTCAATTTTCCACGTGTTGTCGGAGGTTTGTTCAAGTGGTTCGATATTCAACAGTTCATCTACTGTCATAACTGCCTGTCTGGTCTGATGAGTATGTGTCTAAATATCCTACCTCAAGCGATAGGGAACAAAAAGCCTGACTTACAAATTTTCGTTATGTTTACAAATAAGTAACAATTACTTGCCAAATAATTTACCTCATGCATAGACTGCACTATCTTCATTTAAAAGGACTGTTATGGCCCACACAAGCGTTGAAGGTATACCAGCTGACCAAGCGGGTGCATCTAAAGGTTATCGAAACTACGTACTGTTTATTCTCACACTGGTTTATGCATTTAATTTTATCGATCGTCAGATCATAGGCATTCTTTCACCTTTCATCAAAGCCGATTTGGGGTTAGACGATGCTCAGTTAGGTTGGCTGAAAGGCATTTATTTCGCGCTTCTCTATACGGTAATGGGGATCCCAATTGCATGGCTTGCCGATAGGTACAATAGGGTAAATATAATCGCCATCTCACTAACGCTTTGGAGCGGCTTTACGGCGGCATCCGGTTTGGCAAGCAACTATTTTCAGCTGGCAGTGGCACGTATTGGCGTGGGTATTGGCGAGGCAGGCGGAAGCCCGCCATCACACAGTATAATTTCAGACTTGTTTCCCAAAGAAAAAAGAGCCGGCGCGTTGGCGATTTACTCCTTGGGCATACCATTTGGCATCATGCTCGCATTTTTTGCATCAGCGTTCTTTTTACAGGGCGGTTCAGCAGATTGGCGTACGGTTATGTATAGCGTGGGTATTCCAGGAGTTTTACTTGCGCTTGTTTTGAAATTTACCGTGAAGGAGCCCTCTCGCTCACTTACTGCGGCCTCGCAGGTAAATGACGCGAACAAACCAAGCGTTAAGAAATCGCTGAAGCAGCTTCTAAAAATACCTACATGGTGGGGTATGGCACTGGGTATTTCGTTTGGTTCATTTGGCAACTATGCCATTTCTACCTGGATCATTGATTACTATGTGCGTGCCTTTGCCGGGCTAGATATCACCCAACTTTTAATTGTGTTTGGCATCATCAACGGCACAGCCTACGCTCTTGGTGTGTGGCTTGGTGGCTATATTGCCGATAGATGGGGTAAGCAGAATAAAAAAGCGTATGCGCTACTGCCAGCGATTATGCTGATTATTGGTGTTCCCGCATTTTATGTTTCACTACAGGTTCAAGACCTATGGCTTTCGGTAGGGCTAATAGCGCTACTGTTGTTTACTAGTGGCTCTTACTTAGGTCCAAGTTTTGCGATGGCACAGACACTCGCGCCGATAAATGTTCGAGCTATGTCTACAGCGCTATTCTTCTTTGTGCTTAACATTATTGCACTTGGTGGCGGTCCTACTTTAACAGGAATAATCAGTCAGTCTCTCGTGCCTTCTTTAGGTGAAACTGAAGCATTAAGACAGGCTCTTATCTATCTTGTTGTTCCATATGCACTGTCGATAGGCGTATTTTTATGGACCAGTACTAAGATAGTGAAAGACTGGGAAATGGCGGAATCGAGGGGGTTATAGTACTATAAAACTACACTCACTAAGGGGCTGATTTTTAGCCCCTTTTCTTTTTCTTTAGGTTCAGGAGTGACATGGTGTCTTCTGCAGAATTAAGTTTTCATTTCGCCCATGCTAATGGGTTTCCTGCTGGGAGTTATAATACCCTTTTTTCTGCATTGCCTAGCAGTTTTAACCGCTTGCATGTGGAACGCTTTGGCCATGACCCAAAGCTGCCGGTGAATGGAAACTGGCGCAACCAAGTTCAAGAGTTGATAAAGCATATTAAAGCTGAAAATAAAGATGACCGGGGGGTATTTGCCGTTGGGCATTCTTTTGGGGCTGTTATTTCCTATATGGCTGCGTGCGAAGAGCCAGAGCTATTTAGAGGGTTAATTCTTTTCGATCCTCCTTTAGTTGTTGGCCCAATGAGTCACTTTTTCAGAGTAGCTAAATTTACCCCTCTTATTAATAAGCTCACACCAGCCAAATTAGCGCAAACCCGAAATACGCGCTGGCCAGCCTCAACAGACATGGTGTCTTATTTTCATGGTAAGGCATTGTTCAGAGATATGGATAAGCGGTGCGTGAGAGACTATGTTAATGCGGTAACAACTAAAAATGCAGACAGCATTTCACTCACATTTAAAGCTGATGTAGAAGCCGCATTATTTAGAAACGTTCCACACAATTTAGGTAAATATAAAGGGAAACTTCGATGTCCTGCAATTTTAGTAACAGGGAAGAAAAGTAAAGTATGCCGACCTGAGATGTATGAACGTTTAATGCAGCATAACGCTATGGAGCACACAGAAATGGAGGGGGGACACATGTTCCCGCTTGAGCATCCCGAAGCGGTAGCAAAATTTATTGCTACCACTTTACGGGAGTGGAACCGTTAAAAACGTTACAGACTTCGGTTAATATGAACCTGTGTGCTGGCCCAGCATTTCGCGTGTTACCAGCACCACGCCCTTCTCCGATACTCGGAAACCTCTGGCTCTGTCTTCATCGTGGTCGTAACCAATCACCGTGCCCTCAGGGATAACGCACCCTCGGTCTATGATAACCTTCTTGAGCTTACAGCCGCGCATAATTTCAACGCCGGGCAAAATAACGGCATCTTCAATAAGCCCATAGGAATGAACGCGCACATTAGAGAAACAAATAGAGTTTCTTAAGGTAGACCCTGAAATAATACAGCCACCAGACACAACCGAGTTAATGGCTTCACCACGTCTATCATCATCTTCCCAAACAAACTTTGCTGGCGGCAACTGCTCTTGGTAAGTCCAAATGGGCCACTTTTTGTCATACAAGTTAAGCTGTGGCACGGGTGCAACCATTTCCATGTTGGCATCCCAGAACGAATCAAGCGTGCCCACGTCTCGCCAGTAGGCATTGTTCCCATCTGTTGCTTCGTATGGAAAGGCTTGAACCTTGTGCTCTTCAATAATGGCGGGAATAATGTCTTTACCAAAGTCTCGTTGAGAGCCCATGTTTTCAGAGTCTACTCGAAGTTGTTCGAATAAGAACTCTGTATCGAATACATAATTCCCCATCGACGCTAAGCAGTGTGTTTCGTCATGCGGCAGAGGTGTAGGGTGCTCTGGCTTCTCTTCAAAACCAATAATTCGGTAAGACTCATCTACTGACATGACACCGAAGGCACCGGCTGCCTCTTCAACGGGAACTGCCATGCAGGACACCGTCATTTTCGCACCCGATTCAACGTGTTTCGCCAGCATATCGCCGTAGTCCATGCGATAAATATGGTCACCGGATAAAATCATTACGTATTTTGGAATTTCGTCTCGAATGATGTCAATATTTTGAAATACCGCGTCTGCGGTGCCTTCATACCAGTTGTCTGAAAAACGTTGAGAGGCTGGCAAGATCTCAACAGACTCACCTAATTCTCTCTTAAAGTGGCCCCAGCCACGAACAAGGTGTCGAATAAGCGAGTGTGATTTGTATTGGGTAACAACACCGATGCGTTTGATACCTGAATTAACACAGTTTGACAGTGGGAAATCGATGATCCGAAATTTTCCGCCAAAGTAGAGTGCGGGTTTTGCTCGCCAGGCTGTGAGCTCGTGGAGTCTTGAGCCTTTACCACCTGCTAGTATTAACGCATAGGTATCGCGAGTAAGGTTGCTTATGTAACGAGAACTCCGATCAGTCATTCTTAAAAAACTCCTGTTAATAAGTGGTGCCGCTTGTTATGCAATTTGAAGAACTTGAATAATTTTAGCTATATGCGTTTCGTTGATGCTCTTTGTCGTTTCGAGTGAAGAATCTTTGAATGCTAGTTTCATCTTACAGAACCCCTATAAAAATAATAGGTGCTGTTTGTTACTTTACGTCACTTTTTATTAACTTTAATGATATTTATGACATTAAGTGATTTGATGGCTGTATGGTGTTTTAAGCAAGACACCCATTCTAGGTGTTTTATCGAGATGTTTTATCAATGTTTTATCAAGACACCCAAGCTTAGAACGGCACAAGGTGCTTTATCTAGACGCTTTATCTAGACATCCATGCTTACTAAGCTGCAGCTCATTGTCGATACCAAGCGACATCAATTTCTTGCAAAAGAGCTTGGGTGTCTTTGTATTTTTTAGGTTTATATAAATCCGTTTATTGAGTTCTTTTCATTATAAATAAGAAAAATGGACGATGACTTTTGTTAATTAAATGTTATATTTTGTCTGGGCAAACAAGCTGGAGTAAAACATGGGTGTGTTGAAGAAACTCTTCTTTACTGTGAGTACATTAATCGTTATCGGCATCGTCGCTAGTTTTTTTATGCCTCAACACTACACAGTAGAGAGAAGTATAATCATTGACGCAGAAACGTCAGATGTTTATCCATATGTTGTCAATTTAAAGCAATGGGAGAAGTGGGGAGTGTGGTTCAAGCGTGACCCAGATATTGAGCTTTCCTATGAAGGTCCAGACCGCGCCATTGGAATGCGGCTAGAGTGGAAGAGCGAAACGCAAGGAGATGGTGAGATGGAAATTACCTTATTAGAACATAACAGTAAAGTTGGCTATTCTCTGTTCTTTCCAGAGCTTGATATGGGCTCTGATGGCGTAGTCGAAATCGAAGCTGTTGACGAAGGAAGCCGGGTAACCTGGCGCGATAAGGGAACAGTAGATAACAATCCAGTCAATAAATTTTTTATTCTCTTTATAGACGGTATTATCGGTCCTGATTTTGCGCTTGGTTTAGAAAACTTGAAAACAGTTGTTGAAAATAACGCTTAACTTACTTGATAACTCTCTATTTATTTTCTGATTATTTATAACTTGTTGATATTGAGATGATCCTTGGGGTACATCACCCGTAAAAACAATAAATAAAAAAATAGACAACCTGCCATGGTTCAAAAAAAACACCGTCTAGTTTCCGGCCTGTCTTTTAATAAGCTGGCTGATTTACTTATTTCAGCTAAAACTACGTTGCCTGCCTTGTTAATTGTTATTGGAGCCCCTGCTTGGATGGTTGGGTGGCTAGTGCCCATACGTGAATCTGGCGCATTACTGCCTCAAGTCCTAATAAGCCTTTATCTTAGAAACAATGCCGCGAGGTATAAAGTATGGCGGATAGGTATCTGCGTTCAAATCGCATCGGTAGTTGGGATAATTTGTTCTGCGTTAATGCTTGAGGCGTTTTTTGCAGGGTGGGGGATTTTGGCATTTTTAGTTTTACTCAGTTTAGGGCGATCGGCATGTTCATTAACCGTCAAAGATATAGAAGCTGATGTAGTTCCCAAAGGTGAACGAGGCAACCTTGTAGGAATGGCATCTACAATATCTGGCGTTATGACCCTACTCGTTGCTGTTCCGTTATTGCTTTTAGATGGCACGTTTAAAGACAACGCTTTGTACGGTGTTCTGTTTTGTGCAGCGTTTTCTTTTTTCCTCACGCTTTTTTGTATGTTCAGCTTGAAGACAAAAGTAGAGGATAATTCGAATGGAAGCGGAAACGTATTTTCTATTAAATTTGATAAAACAGTATACAAGTTTGTCTTAGTTAGAGGTCTCTTTGTGCATTCAGCTCTGGTTGCCCCGTATTTTATGCTAGAAAACGGGGAAAATGCTCAAAAGCTGTTGCCCGTCTATATTGCGGCGCAAGCGCTAGCTTCAATGTGTTCTTCTTTATTATGGGGGAAGGTGGCAGATTACAGCGCGAAGGTAACGCTACAAATAGCCGGCATCCTTACTATTTTATCTTGCATTGGGTTATTGGTAATTCCCAGTGAGTCGCTTCTCGTTTCCGCAACCCTTTTCTTTGTATTATCAATTGCTCATGCTGGTGTTAGAACCGGCAGGAAAACTTATAGTCTCGATGTGAAAGAAGGGCAGGAGCGTACTGAACTTGTAGGTTTTTCAAACACTGCCATCGGGGTGATATTGTTGGGATTTGGTGCGTTGTACGCTAGCCTCAGCCCTTTTTTATCATTTTCCGTTGTGTATATTATGACAGCAATGATGATTGTTGCCACTATTTCAACGCTGATATTGCCAAAGGAGAAGTAACTAAACTGCGGTATCAAAAAGCATCTTTGCCGGTGTCATTCCCACCATTCGTTTTCTCTTCGTGCTCTTTTTAAAACGAAGCATGCTTTCAGATGAGCCGATAACAAAAGAAAAGGACGTTTCGATAGTTTTACATGCCGTATCCCAGGTGTCTGCTCTAAAGCCCATTTGTTCAGGTAGACCAGAGTGGCATAGAGAGGCCTTTTTGTGTGTAGTGTCTGAGCTAGTGATAAATTCCATGTTTCTTTTAAGCAAGCTTAGGTAACTATCGAATGAAAATGGAATTGTTTTTTCACCTTCTACTCCCTCACTTTCTTTGAATTTCACTAATCCTTTGGTTTTCCATTGCTGTTTTTTGCCTTTGTTTAAAGCCGCTTTTAGTCGTACGAGAACACTGGTGTGACTTAAGTCATATAAACTGGTCGCTATACCTGCGCGAAATGGATTTAAATCTACGTAAGCCATACATGCTAACAATGCGCGCTCGTCGAGTAGTGCTTGTGATTTGAATCTTCCCTCCCAAAATCTACCAGTACACTCGTCTTCTTTATTTGCTTTCCTGGCGATGAACTCGTTTAAGTTTCGCATGAACCAGCTAATGCTTTGCAGCCTTTCTCTGTAGATTTTCGCAGTTGAAGCTACGGTTTTGTGTTCACTATCTGTTAATTCTATCCCCTTAAGATATTTTTGTGTGAGCAAAGTACCGCGGTGCATTTTATGCCACTGTATTAACGTTTTCTCAGTATCCCATCGTCTTGCAGGATGCTGATCAACGCGCAATATTACATGAACATGGTTGCTCATCACTGCGTAAGAACAAATATCGATAGCGAAAACACTCGCGAGAAATAGCAAACGTTGTTCAACCCAGTCTTTACGGTGCTCGTAACTTTCTCCTGTCGCATGGTCTACTCCACAGAGGAATGACTTACGTACGCAACGAGAAATACAGTGATAAAAAGGCGTATCCGCTAGGCTTATTTGTGATTTTCGACTTTGTGGCATATGGCTGCATTTTTGTAGAAAAATAGACCATTAAGCTATCACCCTCGCATCTCGATTAAACCTGACACAAAGACGGTTTTTGAAACCTCTTAGCTTCGGATAGCTACGAAGACACCCATCGAAAAGCATTAATTCGCTGGGGCTATTTTCACTCCTGCCTTTAATCGTTTTTTGTGTCGATTAGGTTCAGCAAAATTGCGAGTGAAAATTTCGGATGCTAAAAGTCGGTTTGCTGAGAAGTTCTGAAACAACGGCACTTATACAAAGACGGGTAAAAAGACTGGTACAAAGACACCCAGGATATCGCCGACTCAGGTTTTACCGTTTACAAAAATAATACGATGGGTGTCTTGCCTAGAATTTCTTGCTAAGAGAGCGTTAAACGGTTCGATAAAACTCTTAAATAGCGAGGGTGTCTCGCTAAAGGTTTTTCTATAAGCCCATGATGCTTCTAACCAAATCAAATTGACGTTTAAGTTGGTGAACTTTCTGGCAACTCATCAAAGCCTGGGATGCTTATCGCAAGTTGCCAGAAATAAGATTACCGAGCTAGAAGGGCATTAGCCACTTTTGATGAGGGAACTTTATTTACAACCTCAGAGATAAATTGAGTAGCAACAAGAAGCTTCTCCATATCAATTCCAGTATTTATACCCATTCCATTAAGCATATAAAGCACATCTTCCGTTGCAACGTTGCCACTGGCGCCTCTAGCGTAAGGACACCCTCCAAGACCTGCCACGGCGGAATCTATTGTTGCGACACCATACTCCAATGCCGAGTAAAGGTTTACAAGAGCTTGTCCATAAGTGTCGTGAAAATGAACAGCAAGCTGTTTGATATTCACCACATTTAAAACACTATCAAGAAGTCTTTTGGTGGCAACTGGAGTTCCAGTCCCAATAGTATCGCCGAGAGATATTTCATAGCAGCCCATATCTATAAGGCGCTTAGATACATCTGCAACTGCACTTGGCGATATCTCTCCCTCGTAAGGACAGCCCATAACACACGATACGTATCCACGTACCTTTATGTTATGGGTATTTGCTTTTGCAATAACGGGCTCAAATTTTTTCAAACTCTCTTCTATCGAACAGTTAATGTTTTTCATAGAGAACGACTCTGACGCTGCACCGAATACAGCCACCTCCTCAACTCCTGACTCAATTGCTGCATCTAACCCCTTAATGTTTGGCGTAAGCGCAGAGTAGGTGATTGAAGGGCTCTTCTCTATACCTGAAAAGATATCGCCAGAGTCTGCCATTTGTGGCACCCATTTGGGAGAAACAAAACTTCCTGCCTCAATGCGCTTGATACCGGTCTTCGAAAGCAAGTTTATAAAGTTTATCTTCTCTTCAACGCTTACTATCGATTTTTCATTCTGTAGTCCGTCTCTTGGGCCGACTTCAACAATACTTACTACTTTAGGCATGGTCATTGTTGTATAACTCCTTATGAATCCGCATTCGTGAATTCGAGAAGTAAAGCCCCGCCATCAACCAATTCACCCGGCTCAAAATAGAAGCTATCTACCACGCCATCACTAGGTGCCGTGATGCTGTGTTCCATTTTCATTGCTTCCATAACTAAAATAGGTTCACCTTTTTTAACCTGTTCTCCTGGTTTAACTAAGTGCGCCACAATGGTGCCGTTCATGGGGGCATCGAAGTTTGAATTGCCATTGTTATGATCATCGTCGCCGTGTGAAGGAGCGACAACGCTGAAGTTAATATGGGTGTCTTGGTTAAACAAACCAAACTCATCATCTTTTACCGCAAAGGTATACCGTGACTCAATACCGTTTATGTTGGCACGTAATTGATGATTATTAATCGAGCCGCTCACGATGAAAGTGTTGTCCCCAACCACTACTTCCCAGGCCTCAGATGTCTCACCACCGAGAGTATGGTTTACCTTGGCGTGAAACTCTTCCTCTCCAACAAGAACCGTAACCTGTTCTTTGTATGTCGAATTCGCGCGCCATGCGCCCGTAGTAAACCAAGGCGACGACTCATGCGAATGCTTATCAAAGACATCCATGCTTTTACCAAGACGACGATGAAGAATGGCTAACAACGCCATTGCGGGTAATTTTGCTTGGGTGTCTCGCTTCACTTCGGCAAAAAGTGCATCGTTGTGCTTGTCTACAAAAGTGGTAGTTAATTCAGCAGCTTGGAAAGCGGAAAAACTGGCTACGCGCTTGAGGAATTCAATATTGGTTGTAACACCGGCAATATGATAATCGCCAAGTGCATGAAGCAAGCGCTTGAGAGCGATATCACGAGACTCTCCCCATACCACAAGCTTTGCAATCATGGGGTCGTAATAAACACTCACCTCGTCGCCCTGAATAACCCCTGTATCTACTCGTACTAAACTTGACTGCTCAGGTGGCTGTAGCAAATGCAAAGTGCCGGTAGAGGGTAAAAAGTTATTGGCAGGATCTTCAGCGTAGATACGCGCTTCGAATGAGTGTCCGTTTAGCGTGAGCTCTTGCTGAGTTTTTGGTAACGCATTTCCCTCTGCAACACTCAGTTGCCACTGAACTAAATCTTCGCCTGTTATCATTTCAGTAACGGGATGTTCTACCTGAAGGCGAGTGTTCATTTCCATGAAATAGAAGGATCCGTCTTCATCAAGTAAAAACTCGACTGTACCTGCGCCCTCATAATTAATGGCCTTCGCCGCTAATATTGCCGCCTCGCCCATACGCTCTCGTATTTCTTGTGACATGTTTGGAGCTGGGGCTTCCTCAATAATTTTTTGATGACGGCGCTGAACAGAACAGTCGCGCTCGAAAAGATAAACGCCGTTGCCGTGGCTATCACAGAAAACCTGAATTTCAACGTGACGAGGGCGAGTGAGGTACTTTTCTACTAGCATATGGTCGTCGCCGAAGCTTGCCATAGACTCTCGTTTAGCCGCATTCAGTGCTTGAGTAAATTCACTCTCGTTCCATACCTGTCGCATACCTTTGCCGCCGCCACCTGCCGCAGCTTTCAGTAATACAGGGTAGCCCATTTCGTCGGCAGATTTTTTCAGCGTGGACTCTTGCTGATCATCACCGTGATAGCCAGGTACCAGTGGCACGCCAGCCTCTTCCATAATGCGTTTAGCCGCAGACTTAGAGCCCATAGCCTCTATTGCTGAGGCGGGAGGACCCACAAAAATAATGTTGTTAGATTTACAGAGGTTGGCAAATTCTGCGTTTTCTGACAAGAAACCGTAGCCTGGATGAATCGCATCTACCCCTAAGGTTTTTGCGTGCTCAATAATAAGATCGCCGCGCAAATAACTTTCCTTTGAGGGTGCAGGGCCCAGATTCACCGCCTCGTCTGCCATAGCCACATGACGAGCATTGGCGTCAGCATCAGAGTAAACCGCAACCGTTTGAATGCCTAAAAGTTTGGCTGTTTTCATTACTCTGCAGGCAATTTCGCCTCGGTTCGCTACTAAAAGTTTGTTTATCATTATTTTGTCTCCAACCAAGCCGCGCTGCGTTTTTCAAGAAAAGCGGAAAGACCCTCTTGGCCTTCTTCTGACGTTCTCACTTTTGCTATTAATTTACTGGTCTCATCGAGCATTTGAGCGTCTATTGTTTTGTGAGACACCCATTGTACTAATGCTTTTGATTGAGATACCGCTTGTGGACCGTTTTTGAGAATTTTTTCGATAATGTCATCAACGGTGCTGTCTAACTCGTCCTCGTTGACAACTTCGCTTAATAGGCCTAGGCGCCTAGCGCGGCGTGCAGAGAATACCTCAGCCGTTTGAAAATATCGTCTGCAGATCCGTGTACCCATAGCTTCTATTACATACGGGCTTATGGTTGCTGGTATTAGTCCGATTTTGACTTCGCTCAAGCAAAACTTGCTTAGCTTACTTCCGATGGCGATGTCGCAGCAGGCAATAAGGCCTATAGCGCCGCCAAACGCTGCGCCTTGAACTCTTGCTATAGTAGGCTTTAGAAGTGTATAGAGCGTGTGAAGCATAGTAGCGAGTGCCATTGCGTCGTTGTGATTTTGCTCTTCGGTATAGCTAGCCATCTTTTTCATCCAGTTAAGATCTGCGCCGGCGCTAAAACTTTTGCCCTCGGCCTGCAAAACCACGGCACGTACTGTGTCGTCGCTACCCGCTTTCTTAAAAAGATGCTCTAGCTCTTTGATCATTTCATCATTGAAGGCGTTATGCTTTTCAGCTCTGTTCAATGTGATAACCGCGATGTTGTCATCGTTAATACGATAGGTTACTGCGTTTTCCATGTGTTTAGCTCCTACATTCTGAATATGCCGAATTGAGTTTCCTCAATGGGCTTATTGAGTGCTGCAGATAGCGACAAACCAAGCACTAAACGTGTATCTGCGGGATCGATGACACCATCATCCCAAAGTCGTGCAGACGCATAGTATGGATGTCCCTGTTCCTCGTATTTTTCTATAACTGGCTGCTTAAATTGCGCCTCTTCCTCATCGCTCCAACTTTCGCCCGCGCGTTCTTTTTGGTCGCGTTTAACTTGTGCTAACACGCCGGCTGCTTGTTCTCCGCCCATTACCGAAATTCGTGCGTTCGGCCACATGAACATGAAGCGTGGGTCGTAGGCTCTGCCGCACATGCCATAGTTACCGGCACCAAAACTTCCGCCAATTAGAACAGTAAGCTTCGGCACTTTGGCACAGGCTACAGCCGTCACCATTTTTGCACCGTGTTTGGCAATCCCGCCGTGTTCATATTGCTTTCCGACCATGAAACCAGTGATGTTTTGCAAGAAAACGAGTGGGATTTTTCGCTTGGCACATAATTCAACAAAATGGGCACCTTTCATGGCGCTCTCGCCAAACAAAATACCGTTGTTGGCCACTATACCAACGGGGTTTCCAAAGATTCGAGCGAACCCACAAACCAGAGTGGTTCCATAAAGTGGTTTAAACTCATCAAAATCAGACTCATCTACAATACGAGCAATGATCTCGCGTACGTCGAAGGTTTGCCTGCTGTCTTTTGGCACGATGCCGTAAATCTCTTTAGGGTCAAATTTAGGCGGTTTGGGTTCTTTTACGTCGAGCAACTGAGGCTTTTCTCTGTTTAGTCTAGAAACAGCATTTCTTGCAAGCGAAAGGGCATGGTGATCATTATTTGCGAGTTGGTCTGCAACACCGGATATGCGTGTGTGAACATCACCACCGCCGAGTTCTTCGGCGGTCACAACTTCGCCAGTAGCAGCTTTTACGAGCGGAGGGCCACCCAAGAAAATAGTGGCTTGCTCCTTTACGATAATACTTTCATCTGCCATAGCTGGAACATATGCGCCGCCTGCCGTACAAGACCCCATAACCACTGCAATTTGAGGGATGTTTTTGGCAGACATATTGGCCTGGTTAAAGAAGATCCGGCCAAAATGATCTCTGTCAGGAAACACTTCATCTTGACGAGGTAAATTTGCGCCACCAGAGTCCACTAAATAAATGCAAGGGAGATTATTTTGCTCGGCAATTTCTTGCGCTCTTAAATGTTTTTTCACTGTAAGAGGGTAGTAGGTGCCACCTTTTACCGTAGCATCGTTCGCTACAATCATACATTCGGTACCTGCTACCATTCCGATACCGGCTACTACTCCTGCGCAAGGCACGTAATCATCGTACACTTCCCACGCTGCTAACTGACCAATTTCAAGAAAAGGAGTGTCGTCGTCTAAAAGCGCGTTAATTCTGTCTCTTGGAAGAAGTTTGCCTCTTGAAATATGGCGCTCTGCCGCTTTTTCACCACCGCCAAGGGATATTTTTTGAATTTTTTCATACAAGTCATCCACTTGCGCTTGCATATGGTCGCGATTGGCGATGAAGGTTTCAGATTTGGTATTAACACTTGAACGTAGAACGGGCATACCCCCTCCTGTGTAATAGCGCTTCGATAGTGGCGCTATTGATTTGTTGTTTGAACTTTTTATATTCGTATTAAGAAGACGTGTTACGAAGACACCCATACAAAAATTTAGCTAGCATAACGGCACCGTTGCGACTGTTATAAAGACACCCATCTAACTACTCCGGTTAGAATGGGTGTCTCGCTAATATTTTTATGAACGTGCTAACCTACCAATTTCACAGCGGTTTAACTTATTTGCATGGGTGTCTCTGTATTGTCTTCTCTATGTTGTCTGTGGTGCCACTGAGGCACAAACTATTTCGATTCGTTAAATAGCTCGCGACCTATCAGCATTCTTCTAATTTCAGATGTACCTGCACCAATTTCATAAAGCTTGGCATCGCGAAGGAGTCGACCAGTAGGGTACTCGTTGATATACCCATTACCACCAAGTAACTGTATAGCGTCTAATGCTATTTTGGTCGCTAACTCTGCGGAATATAGAATTGCGCCGGCAGCGTCTTTACGCGTTGTCTCTCCGCGATCGCATGATTGGGCTACAGCGTAAACGTAGGCCCGTGAAGCGTTCATCTGGGTATACATGTCTGCCACTTTGCCCTGTACGAGTTGAAATTGCCCAATCGACTGACCAAACTGCTCTCTGTCGTGAACATAAGGCACCACAATGTCCATACAAGCCTGCATAATGCCCAGAGGGCCGCCGGACAGTACGAGGCGTTCATAGTCTAAACCACTCATAAGCACGCGCACGCCTTCGCCTTCACTGCCTAGTATGTTTTCAGCTGGCACTTCGCAATCTTCAAACACAAGCTCACACGTGTTTGAAGAGCGCATGCCTAGTTTGTCGAGTTTCTGTGCCCTGCTAAAACCCGGGAAGTCGCGTTCAACAATAAATGCTGTAATGCCACGAGGGCCTGCAGATGGGTCTGTTTTCGCATAAATAACAAAGGTGTGCGCATCTGGTCCGTTGGTGATCCACATTTTATTGCCATTTAAGATGTACTTATCACCGCGCTTTTCTGCGCGCAATTTCATGCTAACTACATCGGAGCCCGCGTTAGGCTCACTCATAGCAAGAGCACCGATGTGCTCACCAGACACTAATTTAGGAAGATACTTTTCCTTTTGAGCCTCATTACCATTTCGGTAAATTTGGTTAACGCACAGGTTGGAATGAGCGCCATAGCTTAAGCCAATACCGCCAGACGCTCTGCTCACTTCTTCCATTGCAATGGTGTGCGCTAGGTAGCCCATGCCAGAGCCACCGTATTGTTCAGAAACAGTGACACCATTTAGGCCCATTTCGCCAAGCTTTGTCCAAAGATGGTTTGGAAATTGATTGTCTTCGTCAGCCTGAGCCGCTAACGGCGCGATTTCTTTTTGCGCAAATTGATACACTTGATCACGAAGCATATCCATTTCTTCGCCAAGGCCAAAATTCATTGTAGGGTAGGAGGTGTTCATGCGATTTTTCCTCGTTTGAGTTCTGCGAGTTCTTCTCTACATCTGGTTTCAACGTCGTCCAGTTCTGTCATCAACATTTGTATATCTTCTAGTTGTTGATTAAGAACCGCACGCTTTTGCTCGGACATCTCTAACATAGCTTCTAGCTGAACGGCCGAGTTCGGATTACTGTCGTACATGTCAAACAAGGTTTTCACCTCAGCAAGTGAAAAACCAAGACGCTTACCGCGTAAAATCAGCTTTAGGCGCACTCTATCTTTGTTGAGATAAACGCGGTTTTGACCGGTGCGAGTGGGCGATAAAAGACCTTGTTCCTCGTAAAAACGAATGGAACGCGGCGTAATATCGAACTCTCTCGCAAGCTCACCTATAGCGAAAGTAGTTTCATTTTCCGACTTGCTCATTACATGTACCTTGTCGTGAAGCATTTTCTTGCTGTCCAAAAAATATGTGAGTGGACTAACTATGTCCTCAACGCTGCGCATTAGCGCGTCACTTGTCACCTGTTATGCTCAATCGGTTTAACTGCCTTACCACCTAGTCCTTGCCTAGTTTTATCATTGTTCTGGAACAACATTAGGCGAAAGAACGTCTTTCTTGTGTCGATAGCGTGGGTGTCTCTGTTCTCTGTTTAGCACCTACTAACTTGATCGGTGAGTAAAAAAGAACGCGCTGTTAGTTTTATTTTCCCCAAGTATCAAACAAGACTGTTGTGTTTGGTTGACAGAACCTTTTGACAGGTTTACGTTAACGTTAATTACATTTTACGTAAAGGTAAAGTAACATTTTGCTAACGTCAATTTTTCATGAAGACGGACTTTGTTTAGCTGGGTTGTGGGTGTTTACTTTTGTATACAAAGCGGTAAGCGTTATCGCCTAAGTGATTAAATTAATTGAATATTAAAGGTAATGTTATGAGTGATAAAACAGTAGTTATCGTAGCTGCAAAGCGTACTCCAATGGGTGGATTCAACGGCAGTTTAGCACCGCTGAGTGCAACTGACTTAGGCGAGATTGCTATTAAGGCGACATGTGAAAGCATGGATGTCTCGCAAATTGATGAGGTTGTTATGGGCTGTGTACTGCCTGCTGGGTTGGGGCAATCGCCGGCCCGTCAGGCGTCTTTAGGTGCAGGTTTACCGCTCAGTGCAGGCGTAACGACCATTAACAAAGTATGCGGCTCTGGGCTAAAAGCGGTGATGATTGCACATGACCTGATAAAAGCAGGTAGCGCCGAAACCGTGGTAGCTGGCGGCATGGAAAGCATGAGCAATGCGCCTTACATGCTACCGAAAGCGCGCACGGGGTATCGTATGGGTCACGGTCAAGTACTTGATCATATGATGGTAGACGGGCTTGAAAATGCCTATGATGGCAAAGCTATGGGATGTTTTGCGCAAGACACTGCAGACAGCGAAAATATCACTCGCGAACAAATGGATGAGTTTGCGCTGAGTTCGCTTTCAAAAGCCCATGAAGCCATCAACAGCGGTACGTTTAAAGATGAAATAGTTGAAGTGACTATTTCTGGTAGAAAAGGGGATGTCGTTGTAGACACTGATGAAGGCCCTGGCTCTGCGAAGCCGGAAAAGATTCCTTCATTACGTCCAGCGTTTAAGAAAGACGGAACTGTGACTGCAGCAAACTCTAGCTCCATATCTGACGGTGCTGCAGCACTATTGGTCATGAGCGAGGATAAAGCTAAAGAAATGGGGTTAACGCCACTGGCCAAAGTGGTTGCCCACGCGACACACTCTATTGAACCTGAAAACTTCACCGTGGCACCGGTCGGCGCGATGGAAAAAGTTTTAGACAAAGCGGGCTGGTCGAAGGATGAGGTTGACTTATTTGAAATCAATGAAGCTTTCGCCATGGTCACCATGCTAGCGATGAAAAAGCTCAATCTTGATGCCAGTAAGGTCAACGTGAAAGGTGGTGCATGTGCCCTTGGTCATCCAATTGGTGCTTCGGGAGCGAGGCTGTTGGTTACTTTGCTGCACGCGCTTAAGCAACAAGATAAGAAGCGCGGTATTGCATCATTATGCATAGGCGGCGGTGAGGGTGTGGCCCTTGCAGTTGAAATGATGTAGCCTTCAGGCCAAGGTTTACATTGTTAAATAACTTTAATGCTGGCAATGGCACCCATTTGGGTGCCATTCATGTTTTAATGATAAAAGAAAAATAATAAGAACGTTCTATGGCGCTAAAAAATCTAATTTCATTGTCTTGCATGGTTGCGTTTGCCTTTGGTTGCTCGACTCGTCCAGAACACGCACCTATTGGAAATGAAAGCAACCAACGTACAAAAGCTGAACAAGTTGCCTATAGCACGTTGTCCACTCTCCCTGCGTCTGCGCCAACTAGCGTATACGCTTACGGCAATTCAGAATTACAAACAATTTCCTATTGGCGAGCAAAGGTTGAATCTTCACATAACGGACAAGTAGCCAATAAAGCGATTATTTTTATTCACGGCGGCTGCTGGTTAAATGCTTATGACTTATCTCATGGGAAAGGCTTCTACACGTCTCTGGCCAATGAGGGTATTGATACGTTTGCTGTAGAATATCGACGAAGCGGTGATGAAGGAGGAGGTTGGCCTGGCAGCCTAGAAGATGTTAAAAGCGGAGTTAGTCATTCACTTTTTGAACTCTCGAAGCTTGGCCCCAAAGAAGTGTATATTATTGGCCATTCTGCTGGTGGTCATTTGGCGCTCCTTGCTTCTCAAAATGCAGCATCGATACCCGATAACATCACGATAAAATCGGTGATAGGTCTTGCTGCAATTACAGATATTGCACAATACGCTCGAGGTGAAAATAGCTGCCAAACGGCCACAACGGCGTTTATGGGGGATACGCCAGATAACATCCCTTATGACTATAAAAAGGCTACACCACAGTTAAGTCGCATTCCGTTTCCTGTCATTCTTATGCAAGGTAACGAGGATAATATTGTACCTACTCGTCACAGTATCGATGATAATGCACAGACGATTTCTATTCCCAACGGGGGCCACTTTGACTGGCTTCACCCTCAAACTGACTCTTACAAAGCACTTATTAAGGTAGTGACAGCAAATGATTAATAAGGTTTTTTCCGCCAAGCAATTAGACGATAAAGATCCCTTGCGCCATGTAGCGGAAAGATTTTCGTTACCACCTAATACGGTTTATCTAGACGGTAATTCGTTGGGCCCTCTCCCGAAAGCAGCACAGACAAGAGCTCAAGAAGTGGTAAATAATCAATGGGGTACGGACTTAATTAAAAGTTGGAATTGTCACGACTGGATTAATCTACCGCAAAAAGTAGGGGATAAAATTGGGGCTCTGATTGGCGCTGGAAAAGGGCAGGTAGTTTGTTGTGATTCTATCTCCATCAACTTATTTAAAGTACTGAGCGCAGCGCTTAAAATGCGTCCCGAACGCAAGGTTATCGCTACCACGCGAGATAATTTTCCTACCGATATTTACATGGTACAGGGCCTACTCAGTCTTCTTGGTGATGAGTACAGTATTCGATACATTGATGAAGCCGATGTTGAGAGCCAACTAACCGACGATATAGCCGTGTTGATGCTCACTCAAGTCAACTTTCGTTCTGGCTTTAAGCAGAATATGGAAGCTGTTACACGACAAGCGCATACAATGGGCATATTGACGCTATGGGATTTGGCACATAGCGCTGGGGCATTTGTTGTAGAATTAGACGAATGCCAAGTAGATTTTGCCGTTGGTTGCACATATAAATACTTGAATGGAGGACCGGGTTCTCCGGCGTTTGTGTATGTTGCAAAAAGGCATCAGGAGGAATACAGGCAGCCTCTATCTGGGTGGATGGGCCATAAATCGCCCTTTGCTTTTACGCCTGACTACGAGGCGCAAAATTCAGTTAATCAAAATTTGTGCGGAACGCCGGCAATTTTGAGCATGAGTGTACTTGATGCGGCACTTTCTGTATTTGAAAGTGTCACTTTGAAAGCCATTGATGAGAAATCGAAAAAACTACAGGCATTTTTTGCTGCGGAAGGTAAACGAGCTGGATTGTGTGATTATATGGAAATAGTTAGCCCAGCAATTGAAAACCGAGGTAGCCAACTCGCGCTCTCACATCCAGATGCCTATGCCATATGCCAGGCATGGATTGCTGAAGGCGTTATTGCTGATTTTCGTGCGCCGAATATTTTACGTATAGGTTTTGCTCCGTTGTACCTTTCTTTTGCCGACGTTGAGTTGGCCGTGTTAAAACTCGCCGAAATTATGCGAAATAAAACGTATGAAAACGAGGTGTTTCAGCGCAAACAGCACGTAACTTAGCCAGTTAGCGACTTAGTTGCACTTATTCGGGCCAAAGTCGTTGCAAATTGGCTTAGGTCAATGAATACTTGCCCCATTGTCGGTAGTTTCTTAATTCCAGTAAGTATGATTTCAAAGTTAGCTCGAAACATTGGGTGGGCAGCATTTACGCTCGTAAATGTTTTCTTTTGCCAAGCTTTCGCTCTGGTCGAAAATAGTATCGAAAGCGACATACTTAACAATAACGTTGAAAAAGTTACCTATTGTATCGATCCTAACTGGGCGCCTTACGAAGCAATTCGCAATAATCGCCATGTGGGTATCTCTGCGCAATACCTAGCGCTGATAGGGGATCTGGCCGACCTGTCGTTTACCCTCGTGCCTACTGAAAACTGGCAGCAGAGTTTAGAATATGTTCAGCAGGGGCGATGTCAGGTTATCCCTATGCTGAATACGTCAGACTATCGGCGCCAGTTTCTCGACTTCAGCCTCCCGTATTTCGAGGCGCCCAATGTACTAGTGGCCAAAGAGGGAACACCCATGGTCCAAGGGTATTCTGGGCTTGGTAATCGTACGGTGGGTATAGTTGATGGTTACCGTCAGCTTGAATACATCTATCGTCATTACCCCAATGTTCGTATTTCTATGTTGTCCTCAGAGCAAGAGGGGTTGAAACAACTTCTCGATAATAAATTCGATGTGCTTGTAGGCTCTCTGCTGAGTATGAATATGCATATTAATAATCAAGATCTAGAGGGGTTAAGCATAGTGGGGTACGCCGAGCCTCATGATTCACTCGCTTTTGGGGTCAATAAATCATCCAGCCATTTAATTAAAAAATTAAACTTTGCCATTGAACGCATACCTGAAGAAAAGAAAGTGGCTATTTATAAGCAATGGAACAATGTTAAAGTGCGTGAAAGCCGCAACTACTCAGTTTTGTTGTTGTGTGTAGTTTTTGTATTAATTGTACTAATAGGGCTTATATATCGCAGTCGCTACCTGCGCGAATACAAGCATGTTTTGGCTAGTAAAGACACGCGAATCGGTGAGTTGAAGGCCGCTTTATTAGAAAAGAATCGTGCTTTGGCGTTCTTATCTGCTCACGACAAAATCACCGGTTTGTATAATCGAAACCACATGATCCAACGAGCAGAAGAAGAAATTTCTCGTTTCCAACGATTTCACACTACTGCAACGCTTATTATTATCTCGCTTGAACAGCGCAATAATAAAGAGAGAGCAATCGATGATTTTGTTCGCGAAGATATGCTCAAGCGCTGTGCATCAAGCTGCTTGAGCACCATTCGAGAAGTGGATGTAGTATCTAGGTTTAACGAGCAGCAATTCATTATATTGTGCCCCCAAACACAACTAGACGCCGCAGAAACATTGGCTGCTAGGTTGTTAGAGAGCATCAAAAAACAGAAAAGCCTCATGTCGATGATGAAAGTGTCAATTGGCTTAGCTGAGCTTAAAGATGAGGAAGAGTTTTCAGACTGGTATGAGCGTACGTTGGCAGCCTTAAATAAAACGGATAGGTTAGGGTGCGACATCGCTGCTTCACATGAATAGCAGCCAGAGTCTTGGCAATCAAAACTTTAATAGTAAGCTAGACCAGCTCATACGAGTAGCTGGCCTAGAATAAGCTAAGCACGGATTAAACGATAGGGTCGTAATGCCATTGGTGTGCATCGTAGCGAACGCGTGAGCGATTGTATTCTCTTTCAGAACGCCAGTTTCTATTATTCAACTTAGCAGTAACCCCTGCATAGAGTCGCTTGTTAGCAATAAGTTTTACGTCTGATTGATAACTTTCTTTAGCAACTTTTATCTCATAGGCTTTTGCTTCAATCCACTCGAGCAGCGCAGTTTCATTGTTAAATAGCTCAAGGGCGTCTGTCATTTTTCGCTTTAACTCTTTAGGAACCTTTTTGCTTTTTAGCAGGTCAATTTTTTCTTTATGCTTTAAATTGTTTTCGCGAATTTGCTTAAGTAGTTCATCAATGCCGTCTTTTCGTTCAAGCAATTGGTTAAAGCCGGGGCTAAAGTCAATTTTCAATGTACTACCAGATACTGCGCCTAAAGTTCCGGCTTCCACTCTGCCTTGGCTTACTATGTCACAAGCAAATAAATTGCCCATTGGGTTGTCAATTTGACCCACGACTACAGCACCGCCACAACGAACCCTACTGTAGGCAAGTTGCCTTCCAATTGTGACATCGCCTTTGCATTGCATTTCGACACCTTGGCCGTGCTGCACGTGAATACTGCCAGCAGCCATAAGCTTGCATTGATATTCGCCTTCAGTGTCATTAACCTTGCCCATCGCGCCTTCGGTAATAATGATATCGCCGCCAGACTCGATATAGGCCGATTCTACAAAGCCATTGATTGTGACATCACCAGACGCTTTTATCTGCATCTTCTCAGTAACATCGCCATTCACTAAAACAGCACCTTCATAATTAACATGGCCAGAGCCCACGTTTACACCGCTACAAATAAAGGTGTCGTCTATATTCATTATCTGGTCTCGGTATTTAGGCATACCAGATATGGCAGAGATAAGCAGGTTAGAGTCGCTGTCTGATACTACAGTGCCCGTGCCCATCTTAAACTCAAGCCATTCGCCAGCAACGCTTGGCAGCTTATTACCTTTAACGTCAAAACCAGAGCGGCCTTGCGTTGGTGCTGTTCGTTTTAGTACAGGTGTGTCAACCTTCACGCAGATCACTTCGCCAAGATTACGCATGTCAACCCGCTCACCGCCTTGTGATTGGGGGCGCAAAATTCTGTCCAGTGCATTGGGTACCAAGGGGACAAATTTAGAGTTCTTGCCATTCCTTGGGGGCAAACCTTTTGCAATTGTCTCTTCAAGAATTTCGCCGCTAGTAGCCTTTTGGGCTCTCTTTAAAAGCGCTTTAATGCGTTTGGTACTTATTCCTTTTACAATTTTATTTTTCATTGCAAGAGACATAACTGCGGCAAAAGAGGGTAATCTGCCACCATAAGGTGTTGTAAGAACCAAATTGGCAGTCATAGAATCTTCGGGGATGCGAAACTCGACTTCCGCATTTTTTCGCTCACCAATGCGTTCTTGCACTATGGTGCCATCATCGGTTTTGAAATAATGGTTGGCAGTATCGCATGCCGATTTTAACGCTTTCTCTGAAATATAGAGACCAGATGTCTCGCCGCTTTCCAGCTGTTTGCGGATCTCACTCATATCAACGTCTGCTTCAAACTCGGTAGGGTTAAGCATTAAATTGATATAGGTTCTAGATTTGTCGAAGCTAATTGTTACGCCATTCATGAAAACATAATCCCCTGAGCGCTTATTGGTTTTATTATCGGCTGCTCATATTCTTTCTAAATAGTACTACTCACTAATGCGTTTCTGCCTTGCGAGGTAACAGTACCGCTAATCCGTTAGCTATCAATTTATTCTTATAAGGGCTTTACGTCAAAGGTTTTCAGCATATTGAAATAGTGCGCGCAAAATTGCCTGTTTATCGGGGTTGTCGCTATGCTCATGAGCCAGTTGTTCAAGCTTCACCAAATAAGTATCTAATGTAATGGAGCCGTTTGACGAAGCGTCGGTTAATCGTGATTGGCGATGGCGTTGCCAGCGCGTCATCTCATCCGCTGTCAGGGTACTTGGGTAGTTTCTAGCGCGGTATCTAAAGAGTAAAGTTCGCAAGCCTTGATGTTGGGTTAAATCTGCAAGAGCCGGCAAATTTTCAGGGCTAGCCGCGACAACTTGTTCGCACCAGCGTCTGTCTGCATCGCTTAAAAAGCCTCCGCTATAGAGCGCGTGGTCGATGTCGTTCTCGTCGTGCTCGTCTTCTGCGCTGTACACAGCAATCAGCTTTTCTGCAATTTCAGGATGAGAGGCTAGTTTGCGATAGTTATCTAGGCATTTCTCGCGTTCAAGTCCTAAACGCATGGCGTTTTCTTCTGACATTGCTTTTGCCGTAGTAATAAAAGGCGAACGATTGGCGTGGATTAATTTTACACCCGGACGCTCCTTTTTATCGGCAAAGTGTTCGGATGGTGCGTAGAGCTTTTGTTTTATCTCCTCGGGTGAATCATGAATTAGGCTATCAACGTCATGAGATAAATCGACAGTAATGAATCCGTTGCCGTTTTTGGGATGTTTCGCAATAGGCATTATCCATGTACAACAACCTTGGGCAGCAGGTAACTTCGATGATATGTGCAGCAATACAGAGGGCTTCGAGACGTCAATCTGCTCCATAACAGCGTGTTTGTTTCTTAGCGAAAAGGCATAATCAAACAGTCGTGGTTGCTTCTCTTTAATTAGCTTAGCCAAGGCTATAGTGGCGTAGACATCGCTTAAAGCATCGTGGGCATTACCGTGCTCTAAATTGTTGGCTTGCGTGAGTAGTTCTAATCTAAAGCTTGGTGTTCCGTCATCCCGTTCCGGCCACTCAATGCCCTCTGGACGCAGTGCATAGCATGCACGGGCAAGATCTATAATATCCCACCGGCTATTTCCGTTGCGCCATTCTCTTGCATACGGGTCGAAGAAGTTTCGATAAAAAAGAAACCTCGCCACCTCATCATCGAATCGAATACTGTTGTAACCCACACTGCACGTATTGGGGAGCGACATTTCTTCAAAGATCTTAGAGGCAAAGTCGGCCTCATTCATGCCATCTCTTAAGGTTTGTTGAGGTGTAATACCCGTAACAAGGCAGGCCTCTGGGTGGGGAAGGTAGTCGTTTGCTATTGCAGACATTATATTGATGGGCTTTCCCACAATATTTAAGTTTTCATCTGTTCGCACTGCTGCAAACTGGCAAGGCAAATCTTTGTGGGTATTAGTGCCAAACGTTTCAAAGTCGTGCCATAAAAAGGTAGGTGTCTGCATAACCGCCAAAGTTGCTCCGTAAATAGGGTGCCATTAATTTTCGTAGAGTTTACACGGCAAGGCGTTTAGCGCCAACTTTGCATCGTATTATTGTCCTGCTCGGTTACAAGAAAGGTGATAAAAACGGCAGTAAAATGCTCCCTTCAATGGGCAAGAATTAAGCGCATAAAGAGTAAACCATGTCGCTATCTAAATTTATTATTTTTGCTGGGTTTTCACGGGCCAATTAAAGGTGTAAAAAATTTGTTAAAATGACTGGCTTGAAAGGGGTTAGCGGTCTACGCTAAAACTGTGAGGGAAATGTCGCTTTCACCGAAATTAATAATAAATACTAGGTCGTTACGAAGACTTGTTTCATACGCTGTTTTGCAAAGTTGTTATTGTATGTACCGGTATGCGCAACGACAGGAGATAAGAAATGGAATCGTTGCAAGTCAGTGATTATATGAACACCCATCCTGTAAAGCTAACCGTGGAAATGCCGGTTGCCCAAGCCGTCGAAGCATTGCTTTCTAGTAATCAAAGTGGCGGCCCTGTGGTGGACAAAAAAGGTAAAGTCATTGGTTTTCTTTCCGAACAAGACTGTATTGCTACCATGATTGCGTCGAGTTATTACCGTGAACAAATATGTCGCGTCGGGGACATAATGAAGTCTCCAGTGCTTTCCGTTAAACCGTATATGTCGGTAATTGAATTAGGCGAGTTGTTCTTGAAACAAAAACCAAAAGTATATCCGGTGGTTGATGACGATGGTGTTTTGTTAGGCTGCATTAATCGTACGTCGGTGTTAAGAGCAATTGATGTGCAGTTAAAAGACGGCTATCAACACGCTGTTTAACCTGCATCGACCGAATAAATTTCAGGCAAGCAGATAACTGATAAACATGGCTTGCTTAGCAGCAAAAAAATTCAAGGGGCTCTATGACCAGAGCCCCTAGGGTTACTTACTTTCAATTATGCAAACATGAATTTAGCATTCAATCTATAAACTTATGCTTATTGCTTATGCAATATGGTTGTTCAATTTTCTTTGCAATAAAAATAAAACCTTTTATGCTTTCGTCTCATTTTTAAATAGACGCAACATAAAACGAGTTATCAGTGCATTCAACTAATTCCGTCGCGCCAAATCCGTTGGGTCTCACGCCCATACTCCTTTTTGTTATTCTGGTAGTTGTTACCGGCATAACGACTAACGATATTACCTCTATGCCAATATTGGTGGCGTTTTTCATCAGTGCAGGCTACGGACTTTGCTTAAATCCGAAGGGGAACAAAGTAAGCTTCTCTGAAAAGGTGCAAACCTTTTGCCAGGGAGGGGGAGATAAGAACATTATTCTGCTGGTACTTATCTTTCTGCTCGCAGGTGCTTTTTATGCTGTGACCATTGATATAGGCGCACGAGACGCGACGGTAAACATGGCGCTGCAATTCGTTCCTTCTTCGTTGATACTCCCCGGCTTGTTTTTAATTTGTTGTTTTATCTCTTTTGCCATGGGAACTTCCATGGGCACCATTACCGCGCTATCTCCTATCGGGGCAGGTCTTGCTACTAACCTTGGTTTGCCTATTGAAATGGCGTTAGGAATTGTAGTTGGAGGTGCGATGTTCGGAGATAACCTTTCATTTGTATCAGACACCACGATAGCAGCAACAAGAACCCAAGGTGTGCAGCTTAAAGACAAGTTTAGAGCAAACCTTATGGTGGCGTTGCCCGCGTGCATAGTAACCATGATTTTACTGTTGCTAGTGGATGTTGATACATCGGGCATTGTAGAGTCGAAAGATTATGACTTATGGAGAATATTGCCGTATCTATGCATTATTGGTTTCGCGCTAAGTGGCTTTAACGTGATTAGTGTATTGGCCGTAGGTATTGCAAGTGCATGTGCAGTGGGCTTGGTGCAGAGCAGTTTTACGCCACTTACCATGATGCAGAGTATCCAAAAGGGAATGGGGTGGATGCAAGATCTCGCTATGATTGCCATTACCATTGGCGGTATTGTGGCACTAATGCATGCCAACGGTGGAATAACATGGCTAATACAGCGCTTAACAAAGCGGGTGCAAACCAAGAAAGGGGCAGAATTTAGTATCGCTGGATTAGTGAGCTTTCTTGATATTACTACCGCGAACAACACTATTGCCATTGTAACTGCGGGTCCAATTGCCAAAGATTTGAATAAGAAGTACGGGGTAGACCCACGAAGAACGGCCTCGTTATTAGATATCTTCTCCTGTAGCTTTCAGGGGCTTGTTCCTTACGGAGCACAGTTGCTTAGTGCAGCTGCAGTAGTGGGGATATCTCCGTTAGCAATAACACCTTACTGTTGGTACCCCATGCTCATTTTTGTGTTTGGTATTGCAGCCATAAGTCTTGGGTTTCCCCGTTTTAGCACCCCATTAGATGATGAGTTAACCCATACATCCTAAATCTACGTACAATTGGCCAATGCTAATTGTATTGGCCATTTGTAAGTGATTGACGTGTGTTGTAAAGCGTTGCTCTAAATACACCTCTTTGCTCATGATGTGTTTACCGCGTTTATTTTGTTGCCGGTATTTTGGCTGATAGGTTCGCGGAGCATGTCGCTGACTTTGTCTCTTATATACGCTGACTTTGGCATTAACATACGCTGGCTTTTTCGGTGGCTATCTTCTAGGATCGACGCCCCATTTTTATTTGAAAGCTCAAACGTTATTATCTGTAGGATGTTACCTTGTCTTCACCCATAGCAATAAAACCGCTTTATCAGGAACTTGATGCTTGCCTTACAGCAGATAAGTTTCGCTTGAAACGACGAATCACCCAGCTTGCGAAATCGGCTAAAGGGGACGGTCGAAATGATGAAAAGCTGCTTCAGCAGTTTGAAAAATTAAAGCGCGACATAACATATTCCGCAGAGAAAAAAGCGCAGCGCAAAGCAAACCTTCCGGATGTTGAATATCCGCCACTTCCTGTTTCCGATAAAAAAGAAGACATAAAGGAAGCCATTGCCAATAATCAGGTTGTCATTGTTGCTGGTGAAACGGGCTCAGGAAAGACCACACAGCTGCCTAAAATTTGTTTAGAGTTAGGCCGTGGTGTAGACGGTATGATTGCTCATACACAGCCACGAAGACTTGCTGCACGCAGCGTAGCCACTCGTATAGCCGAAGAGCTCAACACGCCGCTAGGTGAAAAAGTCGGTTTTAAAATTCGGTTTAGCGATCAGGTGAGCGAACGTAGCTACGTTAAATTAATGACCGACGGTATGTTACTGGCGGAAATGCAACAAGATCGGTTTTTAAATCAGTACGACACGATAATTATTGATGAAGCCCATGAACGCAGCTTAAATATCGACTTTTTACTTGGCTATTTACGTCAGCTTCTAGATAAGCGCCCTGATCTTAAACTCATAATAACGTCTGCCACTATCGACCCTGAGCGCTTTTCTAAGCACTTTAATAACGCGCCTATCATAGAAGTCAGTGGGCGAACCTATCCTGTAGAAGTACGTTACCGAGCGGCCGAAGATAACGACGATGATATGGACCAGTCAGACGCTATCGTTCAAGCGGTAGACGAGCTTATGGGGGAGGCGCCGGGTGATATCTTGATATTTTTGAGCGGAGAGCGGGAAATTCGCGACACCCAAGATGCGCTAAGTAAGCAGCACTATCGCAATACAGAGGTAGTGCCGCTGTACGCACGCCTGTCAGCATCTGAGCAAAATCGTATCTTCCAGTCTCATAGTGGAAGACGTATCGTGCTGGCTACCAACGTGGCTGAAACCTCTCTTACCGTGCCAGGTATTAAATATGTAATCGACCCCGGTTTTGCCCGGATATCTCGCTACAGCGCGCGTAGTAAAGTTCAACGCCTGCCAATAGAGCCTATTTCACAGGCTTCTGCAAACCAGCGGGCCGGTCGATGCGGCCGTGTGTCTGACGGTATTTGTATTCGTTTGTACAGCGAAGATGATTATCTAGGTCGCCCAGAGTTCACCGACCCAGAAATACTCAGGACAAATTTAGCCTCAGTAATTCTGCAAATGCTAGCGCTAGGACTAGGCGATATCGCTGCCTTTCCGTTTGTGCAGCCGCCGGATAATCGCAACATTAATGATGGTTTTAGACTGCTTGAAGAAATTCAGGCTATTGCCAAGCGCAATGGCAAAATGCAGTTAACAAAGATGGGCAGAAATATCGCCAGGCTTCCTATAGATCCACGCTATGCTCGAATGGTGATAGAAGCTGATGCTACCAATGCGCTAAGCGAGGTTATGGTGATTGCAGCTGGGCTCTCTATTCAGGATCCGCGAGAGCGCCCGCAGGAGAAGCGCCAGCAGGCAGACGAAAGTCACAGTGAATATCAAGATAAAGACTCGGATTTTATTAGCTTACTGAATTTATGGCTTGGGTTTAGAGAGCAGCAAAACAATCTTAGTCAAAACCAACTTAGAAAATGGTGCAAAACGCGTTTTATTAACTATTTGCGTATGCGGGAATGGCAGGACATTGTCAGCCAGCTTAAAAAGTCGATAGCCGAGATAGGTTTGGGGATCTCAAATCAAGAAGCAGATTACCAGGCGATTCACCAGGCCATTGCTAGTGGGCTTCTGTCTCACCTTGGTTTTAAAGATAAAGACCGAGAGTACTTAGGCTCTAGAAATACACGCTTTATGATATTTCCCGGTTCGGGGTTATCAAAAGCTCAGCCAAAATGGATTATGGCGGCAGAGTTAGTCGAAACATCAAAGCTGTTTGCACGTATGGTGGCTAAAATTGACCCGGCTTGGGTTGAGCCATTAGCAACACACGTTACCCAGCACAGTTACTCAGAGCCTCACTGGTCGAAAAAGCGAGGGGCGGTAATCGCTTTTGAAAAGGTCACACTTTTTGGCTTGCCCATTGTTATGAAGCGAGCCAAAGTTTACAGCCAGATAGATCCTGCTATTTGTCACGAGTTATTCATACGAGAGGCGTTGGTTGCCGGAAACACAAAAATCAACTTTGGCTTTTTACAAGAAAACCAAGCGCTATTAGAGCAGGCAGATGAGTTTGAACAAAAAACGCGACGCCGAGACTTAGTTGTAGACGATGAAGAGCTTGCCCATTTTTACGCTCAGAAAGTACCCATAGAAGCCAATAACGAAGCCGCCTTTAAAAAATGGTTCAGGCAGCATGGTAGCAATGAAGGTCTCACCTTTACTGAAGAAGATGTGTATAGGCAGCAACCCGGTCAATCGGTAGCGAATGCATTTCCTGATGTATGGCGACAGGGAAACATCACTCTTCCTCTTCGCTATAACTTTGAGCCAAATGCGAAAGATGATGGCGTAACGGTGGTGATACCTCTACCTGTTCTGAATCAGGTTGATGATGTTGGTTTCGACTGGCTTGTACCCGGGTTAAGACACGAGCTAATTGTGGGCATGATTAAAACATTACCTAAACGTTTGCGCCGAAACTTTGTGCCAGCGCCGAATTTTGCTGATGCTTGTCTCTCGGATATAAGCGAAACCGATAAGAATAATCGCCCTGTTGCCATGGTGGATGCGGTTGCGGATAAGTTGCGAAAAATGACAGGCGTAGTGATTGAGCCTGAAGAGTGGAATTTTGAGCAGTTAGACAAACACCTTAAAATGCACTTTGCAGTCGTTAATGATAACGGAGATAACATTGCCACAGGTGACGACTTACATCAGTTAAAGCAGCAGTGTGCAGGCCAGGTTCAAAAGACATTTGAAAAAGCCGCCACTCCCGATTTAGAGCGCAGTGACATTGAGCAATGGGATTTTGAGGATATACCAGCCACCTTTGTACAAAAAGTGGGTGGATTTGAGGTGCAAGCGTTTCCGGCATTGGTGAAGCGAGGCGACAGGGTTGATATCGCGCTAGTTGATGAGGCAGATAAGGCCGAAACTGAGCATCGTCAGGGCGTAAACGTTCTGATTAAAAATGCGATGCCGTCGCCGCTTAATTACTTGCAAAATAAGCTTCCCAATAAAGCTAAGCTCGGTTTGTATTTTAATCCTTTTGGTCAGGTAAAAGCGCTTATCGACGACTGTATATTTGCGGGGATTGACGCCCTGGTATCAGATTATTGCAAAGAGTACGATACCGATATTCGAACTAAAGCCGATTTTGAGGCCTGTTTAGACAAAGTCCGCGCAGATATCAACGATAAGGTGCTGAATATTGCTAAGCAAGTTGAGCAGGGGCTTACGTTAGCGCACCAGTGTCAAAAGCTGATGAAAGGGAATGTTCCTCTTAACATGGTAAATGCCCTGGGCGATTGTAAAGGCCATTTATCATCGCTGGTGTTTCCAGGGTTTGCTTCTTATATTGGTGAGGCAAGACTTGATGACTGGAATCGTTACATAAAGGGTCTTTCTCGCAGGTTAGAGAAGCTCCCTATCGATCCACATAAAGATAGACAGCATCAGCTTACTATAGAGAAATGTGTTAACGAGTGGGAAAAAGCGCGAAGTAAATTTCCGAAAGGTAAGGTGCCAGCGGCGCTCGACGAAGCGAGATGGATGATTGAAGAGTTAAGGGTATCGCTGTTCGCACAGCAACTTGGCACGGCTTATCCCATATCTGCAAAACGTATAAGCCTGTTTTTAAGCGATTTTTAAACCTTGCTATCAGAGCAAATTTGAACACATAATTGTGTGGAATCTAGTCACGCGGTTTGACAAGTCAAAATCCTCAATCTATAACAAGATTAGGGTAGTAAGCGTGAGCTAAAAATCAGAGGAAGTAGACATGCTAGGGTACGACGATAAGCGTAATTTTTTCAGGATGATGGTTAACTCGCCGTGTCAGTTACAGGTTACCGATGATGAATCGAGCCGTACGATGCAGGCAATGTGTAGGGATATTAGCGCTACCGGTATGTCGTTAGAGGTCGATGAACCCGCTATAGAAGTTGGAACGCAGATTAGCGTGGCGATAGAGTCGTCTAGCTCACAAATACCTTCACTCGCCGCGCTTGCTAATGTAGTGCGTTGTGAACCTGAGTCGGAATCGAGTTGCATTATTGGGGTGGAAATCACCCAAATGAAGTAAGTCGGTTTAGGAAATAATTGGTTTTAGTGCTCTGCTGTCTTGACGAAGCGTCGGGTAGGTAGCCTATCTCTAAAAACAATCATTTCCTTTTCGAGAGAGGGGCCTTTTGTACTTAAGCGCCTCTTTTAAATCGCTCCCTTTTTAATCTAAATGTTTCCCAGCGCTCTGTCGCTTGGTTGTTCCGCTCCTGCTCTTAAGCTCATCACTTTTGTACAACCTCTTTGCGTTACTGATATTTCGTCACGCCTCTTAGTTCGGAAAAATCGATTGCCTTGGTAAATTAATTCGTTTTTCATTTTGTGTTGCTTTTGATAATAATTCTCATTACGATATTTAAAGCGTACGACTTTTTGTTTTCAAATGCTGGCTTACAAGTTAAAGCTGCTAATTGCATTCGAGTTCAAAATCAACATGACAGAGGCTATTTTATGAAAAAAACGATGACATTCGCTATTATGCATTTTGCGGTTGCGTTTACCGTAGCCTACCTGCTTACCGGAAGTATGGTTGTTGGTGGGTTAGTCGCATTGGTAGAGCCTGCCATTAAT
The DNA here is from genome assembly GCF_010500915.1 of Alteromonas hispanica. Taxonomy (GTDB): domain Bacteria; phylum Pseudomonadota; class Gammaproteobacteria; order Enterobacterales; family Alteromonadaceae; genus Alteromonas; species Alteromonas hispanica. The sequence continues at coordinate 430,979 of NZ_JAAAWP010000001.1, read as the reverse complement.
ACGGTAGCCTTTTATTTTCATGAGTTAGTGTGGAAAAAGTGGGAAGACAAAAAGGCGCGAGAAAGTATCGCGCCAACGCTATCCGCGTTTTAACGAAGCGCTACTGGCGTATTAACAGTGCGCTACTGGGGCAACGGTTTAAGTTTTTATCTACGGCGAAGGTACACAAATCCTAGTCGTCGGTTACTTCACACACCAAACCTTTTAGATAATAGCCCTCTGGATAACTTCCAATAATGGGATGATCTGAGGCCTGATTAAGCCGTGCGATTATTTTAATGGTTCTACCTGCGTCTAGCGCTGCATCTGCGACAATTTTTTGAAAAAGGTCGGCAGGCATAAGCCCAGAGCAACTAAAAGTAAGCAAAAGGCCGCCAGATTTCACTGCATGAATGCCATACATGTTGATATCTTTATAGCCTCTTGCTGCTCGGTTTAACGTTGCTTTGTTATCCACGAATTTTGGTGGGTCTAAAATCACCATATCAAACTGAGTGCCTTCAGCGTGATATTCACGCAAAGCTTTGAACACATCTTTATTGATATAGTGAGATTTACTGCCATCGAGTTCATTAATCTCAACATGATGCTTTGCCAGGTTCAAAGCTGGTTGTGACACATCAACATTCGTTACCGACTTTGCGCCACCGGCTAATGCATAGCATGAAAAGGTGCCCGTGTAGCTAAAGCAGTTAAGTACATCTGCATCTTTGGCATATTGTCCGGCTGCCGCACGGCTATCTCTCTGGTCGAGATAAAACCCTGTTTTATGTCCGCTTTCAATATCGACAACAATATTAAGTCCGTTTTCTTTTACCGTAACTTGGTTTGGCGGTGTGCCGTGTAAAACGCCTACTACAGGCTCTAAACCTTCTTTTTTACGAACGTCTACATCACTTCGCTCGTAGATGTGAACATCGGGCAGTAATTTGGTAATAGCCCAAACAATTTTGCTTCTATGTTTTTCCCCGCCCGCACTTAGTAGTTGTAAAACTGCGACATTATCGTAAAGGTCGATAGTAATACCCGGTAAACCGTCACTTTCAGACGCCACCCATCTAAATGCATTGGTCTGCTGTGGGTCAAATAAACGTCTGCGCAGTGCTAGCGCTTTTTCTAACTTACGCATGAAAAAACCATTATCGATGCTTTCATCTTGCTTAAACGTCCACATACGAATACGTATTTTTGAATCAGGGGAGTAGGCACCGCGTCCCAGCCAGTCGCCCTGCGAATCGAAAACATCAACGGTATCACCTAGTTTTGCTCGACCTTTTACCTCATCTACAGCACTTTCAAAAACCCAAGGGTGACGGCGGCGCAGTGATTTATCTCTGTTGGGCTGTAAAATTACTTGTGCGGACATATAAGTTCTCGTATCTGATAAGGTAGGTAAAATGTAACAGCGCGGATTATAGCGAATATTCTTGTTTTGTGTGTCGGTATCTTTGTCATGCATAGCTCAAACTCGTCAGGTTCAGCGAAAATGAGCGGACTTTCTGTCACAATATGGTGCTGAAGCGAACTATACGTTGCCCTATCGCGTAATCAAAACGCGTAGACAAACCGCGTAATCAAAATCGATACAAAAATAGTAAAGCAAGATGGCGTTAGGTAGGAATATACAGCTCGCTTAATTCAACTGCGCTCAACATAGGAGATGACATGTATTACGTAGATTTCGAAAAAGGGTGCTCACCCACTGAACTGAATGTTAAAGAGAGAGCGTCATACGTGCTGCCAAATGGCATGGTAAAAGTTGAAGTGAGTGCGTTTGGTATCAACCGAGCCGATACGTTACAGCGTCAGGGACACTATCCGCCACCGCCCGGGGAAAGTGCTATTTTAGGGCTTGAAGTAGCAGGGACAGTTGCAGAGGTTGCACCTGATGTGTCTAACTTTAAGCAGGGCGACCGTGTTTTTGGTTTAGTTGCTGGTGGAGGTTATGCAACAGAGGCCATTGTTAATCCGGCCCATTTAATGCCTATTCCTGAAAATATGCCTTTTTTTGAGGCCGCGGGTTTAGCAGAAGTATTTTTAACTGCGTTTCAGTGCCTGCGAACCATCGCTCATGTGAAACCCGCTCAGCGGGCACTCATCCACGGTGGGGCAAGCGGGGTGGGGCTTGCGGCTACTCAATTGTGTCGATATTGGGGAGTGCATGCAGCCGTCACAGCTTCATCATCACAGAAGCTGTCGCTGTGTGAACAAAATGGGGCAGAACAATTAGTTAACTACAAAACTCAAAGCTTTGTCGATGAACTTAAAGCAGTATGGCCCGATGGCGTTGACATGGTACTGGATATGGTTGGCGGGGATTACCTCAATAAAGACTTAAGCGTGCTCAAACATGACGGCATAATTGTAAACTTAGCCATGCTGGCTGGGCGTTATGCTGATAAGCTCGACATGGCATTACTATTGGGCAAGCGCGCTACGTTGACGGGAACCACGCTTCGCAATCGCAGCGATGATTACAAAGCTAAGCTAATTAGTGACTTTTCAACAGTATGCTTACCGGCTTTTGCCACTGGCGAGTTAAGAGTGAACATAGACACTCACTATAAAATCGACGATATTGATAAGCCCCATGCACGATTGGAGAACAACGATACAAAGGGCAAACTCACGGTTTCGTGGTAAAAATTACACCGCAAACGTATTAACCGACAAAGCCGCTATCAGGCGTTGTCGGTTTCGATTCTGCCGCAGTTCTAGCAAGCACATCACAACGCTCGTTCTCGGGGTGGCCGGAATGACCTTTTACCCAGTGCCAATTAACCGAATGTTTTTTTACCGCCTCGTCTAAACGTTTCCAAAGGTCGGCATTTTTAACCGGCTTTTTATCTGATGTTTTCCATCCATTTTTACGCCAATTATGGATCCACTGGTTGATACCATTTTTTACGTACTGGCTGTCTGTAGTGAGATCAACCTGGCAGGCTTCGGTTAGAGAGTTCAGCGCTTCAATAGGTGCAAGCAATTCCATTCGGTTGTTTGTTGTGTGCGCAAAGCCTCCGCTGAGTTCCTTGCGGTGGCCCTTGTAAATAAGCACAGCGCCATAGCCGCCCGGTCCGGGATTACCTAAGCAAGAGCCATCGGTATAAATATCTATGGATTTTTGTACGTTTTCTTGAGCCACGTGGTGTCCTATCGTGTTAAGCAGTAACCTAAGTGTTATGCATTTATTTTTGGTTTTCCCTTAGCCTGCAGCAAAGGGGTTGATATACTATCAAAAAATAGAAACACAATAATAGTAGAGGATGTATGCGCCAGATTGTATTAGATACTGAAACAACCGGTATTGACCCAAAAGAAGGCCATCGAATTATTGAGATTGGTTGCGTTGAAGTGGTCAATCGCCGACTGACAGGTAATCATTTTCACGCATATATAAACCCAGGTCGTCATATTGAGCAAGAGGCTATTGAAGTTCACGGCATTACAAATGAATTTCTAAGCGACAAGCCAGTTTTTTCAACCGTTGCTAACGACTTTATTGAGTTTATAAAAGGGGCTCAGCTCGTCATTCACAACGCGCCTTTTGACGTTGGATTTATGGATCATGAGTTTGGTATGGAGCCAAGCACCAAAGGCGTGGTAACAGATCAAATTTGCGATGTACTAGATACGCTAGTGCTTGCAAGAAAAATGCATCCTGGCCAAAAAAATAACCTAGACGCTTTATGTAAGCGCTACGGCATTGATAATAGCCACCGTACTCTCCACGGAGCATTACTTGATGCAGAGATTTTAGCCGACGTCTACCTGCTAATGACTGGCGGTCAGACAAAGTTGAGACTGGCATCAACGGGAAGCAGTGACGCCGACTCCACGGCCGTAAGACGCATCGAGCGAACGGGAAATAAATTAAAGGTTATTAAAGCTACCGCCGATGAATTAGCACAGCATGAAGCCCGTTTAGATATAGTTCAGGACGCAGGTGGTAACTGTTTGTGGCGCCCTAAATCAATAAGCGAGTCGTGAGGCGAAATAAAAAAGCTGGGAAAAGCTTTAGATAAAACATTGCCCACGACCTTTTGCAATTGGCTAAATAGCGGCTTTTCATCAACCTTTGAAAGTATAATAGAAGACTTAGTGCAGGAGCATGGCTACGTGAAATTGTGGATTTATTGTGCGATCGTTATTCTGAGCGCTTGGTGTACAAACACAGCTTCGCAATCGTTGCGAGAACAGCAGGATATGCTTCAGCAGGCTGCAGACGGTGCAGTAACTGACTCACAAGAAACCACAAAATCCGTCGACACATCGGTCATTACCGAACTAGGTGATGAATACACAAATTCCATAGAACTATTAAAAAACCGCTTTCGCATCGATTACAATGTCGAAGAAATAACTATGGTATTTTTTCGAGAGTATGGCTCCGCACCGGTTGTACTTGTTCGTCCAGATGGCTCCAAATTATTTCAGGGTAGAGTGGATGAAGAGCGAGTAGAGTGGTACGACTCAGACTCTTTCGACATGATCACCATTAAAAATCCCGCACCAGGCCCTTGGCAAGCAGTTGGGCAGGTACTTCCAGAAAGTCGAATAATGGTTGTTTCTGATGTGGAGTTAACCGCCGAACCACTTCCAGACTTACTTTTTTCTGGTGAAATTCTAAAATCCACCGCGTATTTAACCAATGGAGGTAAAGCCATTGATGTTAATGAGTTCCGCAACGTGGTGGATGTTGATATCGAATTTATCAGCACAAATAACGCTAATTACGATAATTTCGGCGCCACTGACGAACTCATAGCCACGTTCAAAGATAATGGTTTGGGCATGGATGAGAAACCCGGAGACGGAATTTTTACTGGGCAATTTAACTTAAAAATTGCGCCAGGAGAGTGGAAGCCGGTCTTTAGGGTTACCACTCCCATGGTCACCCGAGAGCAAGAGGGAACGCCCATTATTTTAGAGGAGAACCCGGTTGCTATTTCGGTGCAATTAGATGACGGAAATATTGGGTATCACAACTTTATTATTGATGTAGACAGAGAGCTTGTTGAAATTCAGTCACTGTTAGTCGACGGCAAAGTGCGTTTTCCTAATGGCGATACACAAAATTTTTCGCTTACCGAAGGTGGCGATCAAGCAAGGGAATACCAAATCATAGCGTATGAAAAAGGTGTTTTTCGTGTGAAGCTAACCGCATACGGCACCACAGTTAATGGTAGAGACTTTATCTTAGACGTACCTGAATATACCTTTTTAGGTAAAGGGCCCGTAGAACCAGAAGTTGAAGATCCGCTGGTTTATGGAGAAGATCCTATCGTCGATGGCACTACGCCACTGCTTGGTGAGCAGCAAGAAATCGTTGAAAGCATGCAAGAGCAGACAAAAGAAGACGAAATAGACTCAGACACGTTTATACTTTTAATTGTTGCGGTTAATGGCTCTATTATCGTTCTAGGTCTTCTGGCTGCAGGTATCATCATTATTCTTCGTAAGAAGAAAGCGTCGCCAGTTGCGCCCAAGGCAAAAACCAAAAAGGCTGACATAGATGATTCTTCGTTAGTGTTAGACGAGAAACCGAAAGGGCTTAAACGGTTGTTTGGGATGTTTAAAAAGAAAAAACAAAACGAAGGCGAAAAGTAATTTTCGCGAGCTTTTTAAAACTCTGTCAAAATCCGTTTTTAATTTGTTCGTCTTGAGCTTTATTTCAACATAATGTTTATTTAACAGACAAACAAACTGCAGATGACAATTTTATTGAGAAAAAGCATTGACTCCACATTGGGTAATACGTATTATCTGCGCCGCAGTGAGGGCACGGGGTTACAGCAATCCAATTAACTCACTGATAACATTGAAGATGTGGAGCGGTAGTTCAGTTGGTTAGAATACCGGCCTGTCACGCCGGGGGTCGCGGGTTCGAGTCCCGTCCGCTCCGCCACTTTCAATGATATAGCTAAAAGGTCTTCGGAGCGGTAGTTCAGTTGGTTAGAATACCGGCCTGTCACGCCGGGGGTCGCGGGTTCGAGTCCCGTCCGCTCCGCCATTTAGCTATACAATAAAGCAACACAAAGCAATCTCGATTATGTGGAGCGGTAGTTCAGTTGGTTAGAATACCGGCCTGTCACGCCGGGGGTCGCGGGTTCGAGTCCCGTCCGCTCCGCCATTAATCGATAAATTGTGTCGCGTTATTATCTTACCCATTGTGTGGAGCGGTAGTTCAGTTGGTTAGAATACCGGCCTGTCACGCCGGGGGTCGCGGGTTCGAGTCCCGTCCGCTCCGCCATCAATGGTAAGGAAGTCTTCAAATTCTCCCACTCAACTTCCTAATCTATCTTGTCTCTCACGTTTCAGCATCGTTTAGAAAGATAAGCACTAAATTCAATCGTCTAGGTTTTGATAAATCTTCGGATGTAACGAAATTCTTTATATAGCATTGTGAATGCGGTGAGTTTCCAAATGAATTATGTTGTCGCTCTAAATAAACGCATCAATTCATAAAAACCCAAGAAAGGTGGTTTGTTTAAACAACAAAGACATTTCCTTTTTTGTTTAAAGCTTAATGAAAGCCATTAATTTGGAACGTTTCTAACAAATGTTTAATCTCTAAAAGCCTTTATTAAACCCAAAGTTCAAGTGTTTTTTTCTGCGATTAGTTTACGCTGCTGCGTCGATAATCATATTAATTTTTGCGCAAGTTATGACACGTCCGAACACAAATAATTATTTTTTGGCCGACAATGCTAAAGCAGTCTTCGCATCCTTGGTGTGCGTAATTGCAGTCACTCTATTACTTGCCTTAATCACCTTCTCTTTTGTTAAAACGCAGGAGGAGGCGCGCGCTCGACAAATCTTAAATAATGTTGGCATGGTGTTTCGAGATGCGGAGTTAACGCTCGACCACCTAAATAGCCTTGCGTTTAAAGTATGTAGCGATGAACACTTGTTTGAAATGAGAAAAACCTTGTTTCGCTCTCGCTTTGTGAAAGAAATTGGATTCTACGAGAACGATAAATTATCCTGCAGCACTTACCTTGGTATTCTAGATACCCCCTTTGAGGACGCAAAGCCAGATTTTGTTACAGCACTAGATGATATTTTTTGGATAAATACACCTCTTCAGTTATTCGAGCAAAGGTCTACGGGCACTGTAGTGAGAAGAGGGCGTTACAATGCGGTATTAGATATGAACAGCGTTATTGGCTTTAGTAACGCACAAGACTGGCAGCTTTTTTATAACGGCGACAAATTCTACCCGATGGCGGGCAATCCCACACTCATTAATAGAACTTTGAGTAATGAGATGCTGGCGAAGTCTCAATTCTTCTCTCTTGATTTTATTTTGTGCAATAAAACGTATTCTCATACGTGCCTAAAAGTTGTCCCAGACTACAAACGTCTTATGAACCTTCATGCCGGTAAATTGTTTCTATTTTTCCTAATCATGCTAATGACGGCAGCATTTTCCCATATGGTGACGTTTAATTTCCTTCGCCGCAGACGTTCAATAGAGTATCGAGTTAAAAAAGGGCTGCAACAGGGGAGTTTCTTCTGCGTTTATCAGCCCTTCGTCAACCTTCGTACTGGACAAGTTATTGGATGTGAGGTGCTTAGCCGTTTTGAAGATGACTTTGGCGTTATATTTCCAGATGAGTTTATTCCGTACATAAAATCTCTTGATAAAACCTGGGAGTTCACCCTTGATATGATCAAAAAGTCGATGTCGGAGCTTACAAGTAATCCTGATATTCCAGAGGGATTTAAAGTTTCTTTCAATCTTTTCCCAGTAGACTTCACTCGTAACGGTTGCTTAGATCTCGACTTTGTTCAAGCGCTCAACACTAAGCAGTTTAAACTTGTCTTAGAAATTACAGAAGATGAGCAAATAGCAACACAAAGCGCTGTAAAGCATATTAAGTCGCTTAAAAGCAAAGGGTTCTTATTCGCTATCGATGACTTTGGCGTTGGCTATTCTAATTTAGGACAGTTGCAAACATTGAGCTGTGATTACCTCAAAATAGATCGAAGCTTTGTGATGGAAATGGAAGAGCACAGCATTCGTTCGTCTCTTATTCCTCATATCGTCAGTATAGCCGAGGGGCTCAACGTGGAGCTTATTGCAGAAGGTGTGGAAAACTGTGAGCAAGCGAAAGAGTTACGTAGCTTGTCAGTAGGCTTTGGGCAAGGCTGGCTTTACGGAAAACCTCAATCGGTTGAAAATTTGGCGGAGTGCGTAAAAAGCAACGTCTAAATTATTGAATGGCTTTTATTTTCTATTTGGTGTTGCTGGTGTTTAACGGTAACATTTGCACAAAGAGAAAAAGAGCAGAAAAAACGTATGCAAGACGTGCTTCGTTGCCACAATATTCATAAAAGCTACCATGACGGTCGCAATGTTACCCCCGTTCTCCACGATGTGTCGCTGTCTATCAATGCCGGAGAGCACGTGGCTATCCTAGGAAGCTCTGGCTCGGGTAAAAGTACTTTGCTGCATTTGTTGGGCGGTCTGGATACGCCTAGCAGTGGAGAGGTTCACTTCAAGGGAAAATCTCTTAATTCTTTAAGCGCGAATGCATTGGCGACGCTTCGCAATGAAGAAATGGGTTTTATCTACCAATTTCATCATCTGTTGGGTGAGTTTTCAGCATTAGAAAATGTCGCTATGCCGCTTCGTATACGCGGTCTTTCTGCGTCAGCAGCGCAAGAAAAAGCACGGGCTATGCTTGATGAGGTCGGTTTGTCACATCGTTTAGACCACCTTCCAGCAGAGATGTCTGGGGGCGAGCGCCAACGAACAGCGATAGCACGAGCCTTAGTGACAGAGCCTTCTGTTGTGCTTGCCGACGAGCCAACTGGTAATTTGGACGACACAACGGGCGATCAAATTTACAAACTCCTTACTGCTCTAAGCGAGCAAAAGCGAACCGCTTTTGTTGTTGTAACTCACGACATAAGCCTCGCTAAAAAGATGGACAGAGTACTGCGTATAAAAGACGGTAGGTTAGTTCAGTCTAGTGCCGAAGAGGTCTAGGGCGCATGTTTGCATTTGAACTAGCCAAACAGTTTCGTAAATCCGGCTCTCAGCAGCGATTTATTTCATTCATTTCTATGTCTTCTACCGTTGGTATCGCGCTAGGATGCTTTGTTCTCATTTTATTACTCAGTGTTATGAATGGCTTTGAAAAGGAGCTTACCAGCAGGATCTTAAGTGTTATTCCTCATGGTGAACTATACAGTGTTGATAATAGGGGCATTGATAATTTGGAGGCCCAGCGTTACCGTTTAGAGCAGGACAAGCGGATAGCACGCATTACGCCTTACACTAAACTTACCGGTATGCTGCAGTTCAAAGGTGAGCTAAAGGCCGTAGAGTTAACGGGTATTATTCCTTCAGAAAACACTTCTCAATACAAAGAGCGAGTAACAGATAAACAGTGGGCAGCGTTTACGGCTGAACCAAAGGGGGTCTTAGTTGGTCAGGGAATAGCAGAGAAGCTTCAGCTTTCCGTTGGCGACCCTATACAGGTTTTGGTGCCAGTGACAACAAACGACTTATCGTTTAAAGCACCTAAAACTGTTTCTTTAATTGTCAGTGGTTTTTTATCAATAGGTGGCGAGCTAGACAACTTAGTAGGACTAATGCATCTTGATACAGCGTCAAATGCCGCAGAATTGCAATCTCGTGCACAAGGACTTCAATTTACATTTTATGACGCATACTCGGCCAACACCATAATGCGCGAGATAGGCTACAGCTACCCTCAAGCTGTTTATATGTCTGATTGGACGCGAACCCAGGGCCACTTATATAACGACATCCAGTTGGTAAGAGCAGTCGTGTACATAGCGTTGATTTTAGTTATTGGGGTGGCGTGCTTTAATATTGTGTCTTCCCTTGTTATGGCAGTAAGAGAAAAACAAGCAGCTATCGCAATTCTCAAAACGATGGGGGCTACAGACGCATTAATACGCTCAATATTTATTTTTCAGGGCGCTATCAACGGTGTTGTAGGTATAACGGTTGGTGTGGCTTTAGCGCTACTTGTCACCCCCAATCTATCATCTATTGTGTTATTCGTTGAAAATGCGTTAGGCATTGAAGTGCTCTCAGGCGATATCTATTTTATCGACTTTTTACCCTCAGAACTTCAATGGCAAGACGTGTTTATCACAACTTTTGTGGCCTTAAGCTTGTGCATAATGGCAACCTTATATCCCGCACAAAAGGCGGCGAAGATCTCGCCCTCATCCTCGCTTCACTAATAAGCACACTACCTTTGAGCCCGATTTCTATTTAAAAATAAGGCTTCGAGGAAACAAGAAAATCGAGAAAGTGCTTTGAGATAAATGACCATAAAAAAGGTAGCAAAATAGCTACCTTTTTTCGTTTCAGTCTTCCCTGCTTATGTTCTTTGCAGGACAGAGGGCCGTTTTATTTATTGCGTTCGAAATGCTCGAAGTCAACGTCTTCTTGCTTTTCGCCTGCGTTAGGGTCGTTAAATATATCCTCATCTAACGCGCCTTCACTTTTAGCCACTACGCACGACACCATACAGTCTCCTGTGATGTTTACCGCGGTACGGGTCATATCTAGAAGTCTGTCTACACCAATAATAAGTGCAATACCTTCCACCGGTAAATTTACCTGCTGCAGTACCATAGCAAGCATTATAAGACCAACACCTGGCACACCTGCCGTGCCGATTGAGGCTAATGTGGCGGTAAGTACTACCATCATGTAATCGCCTAAACTCAAATCGACAGCGTAAACCTGAGCGATAAATACGGTGGCAACACCCTGCATAATAGCTGTGCCATCCATATTTATGGTAGCGCCTAATGGTAACGTGAAGGACGATACGGAGTTCCCTACACCTAGCTTGTTTCTGGCAGTCTCCATTGTAACAGGCAGTGTTGCACTGCTGCTTGATGTACTAAATGCAAACAAAGCAGCGTCGCGCATTTTTCTCAGTAGCGTAATAGGGTTTAGACCAGCTAGCACTTTCAGCAATACTGAATAAGTCACTAATCCGTGCAAAATAAGTACGCCAAATACCAAGAAGAAATACTTAGCTAAGCTAAGAATAGTATCGCCACCGATAGTCGAAAACAGTTTGGCCATTAGCACGTAAACGCCATAGGGTGCAAGATTCATGATAATGGTAACAAGGCGCATGATAACGGTGTTGATGTCTTCAAACACTGCGGTTAAGCGCTTGCCTGCGTTTCCCGTCATTGCCATTGCTATGCCAAATAGCACTGCAAAAACAATTATTTGCAGCATATTCCCTTGTGCCATAGAATTGATTGGGTTACTTGGGAACATATTGACAATAACATCAGACAGGCTTGGCGCTTCTTTTGCCTGAAAGGTTGTCTCTGTTGTTAAATTTAGTCCTTCGCCTGGCGCAATAATTAGGGCTATACTCATTGCCAGTGTTATCGCAATCGCGGTTGTGACAACATAAAGGCCAACCGACTTTGCGCCTAAGCGACCAAGCTTACTGGGGTCAGATAAGGTACTTGTTCCGCAGATGAGCGAGACGAATACCAATGGCACTACCAGCATTTTCAGGCTGGCAATAAATATTTGGCCTAAAGTTGAAAATATACCTTCTACAAGAATGTTATACGTAGAGAGCTCTAAACCGAATATCGAAAATGTGAAATCTCCGCTATCATCAAACAATAATTGGAGAAACACGCCGGTTAAGATACCGGTTGCCATGCCGATAAAGATACGGGCGGTTAAACTATACTTGTGTGCAGATTGAGACATGAAAGTTCCCTGTGCATTATTATATTTTTTAGTCTTCCGTAGTGTGCCAGATTCATTTGATTTTTAAACATAAAAAACGACGCAATTGCCATTAATAGAGGTTCAGGAACGAATTATGCGGACATTAGCGAAGACGCTAAGCTTATTTAGCGCAATATTTATGCTAACAGCATGTGGGGGAGGCGGTTCTGTCTCAAGAAACGATACGGACAACGGTACTGGTAATGGTGGCGGTGGAACCACTACGCCAACTTATACAGTTTCTCTCGCTCTAGAGAATTTCAATGGTGAAAGCGATAGCAATTTATCAGAAGACAACAGCCTTACTGTAGTAGCCACAGTCACCGATCAAGACGGTAATGCACTGTCTGATAGCTTAGTTAGTTTTGTGCTAGATAACGCAGCGCTAGCAACCTTTGCCAATGATACAGGAACCGCTCGCACCAATGAAAGCGGGGTAGCGCGTATTGGCCTTAATGCTAGTACTGCGTCGGGCGACGGTCAAATCACCGCCAGCTTAAGTACTGGGGAGACGGGAACGACGACATTTTCAGCAACCGCTGCAACAACGGGCTCTACAGAATCTTCCGTATCACTGATATTGCGAAACAGTGACGGTGAACAAGATAATGAGCTCTCTACAAACAATGCACTTACCGCTGTAGCGACGGTTACTGACGCAGACGGGAACCCTCAAGATGACATATTGCTAACTTTCTCACTTAGTAACAGCGACTTGGCAGAGTTTTCAAATGACACTGCAACTGCACTGACGGACGAGAATGGTATTGCGTCAATTGGTATGGCGGTAAGTGATTTGTCTGGCGATGGTGAAGTTATCGTTACTTTACCAACAGGAGAATCAGATTCTACTACGTTTAGTTCTTCAGGTCGTACTAGCGTAAGCGAGGAACCTGCTTCGCTAGAGCTATTTGCAGATAGCATTCAATTAGCATCAAGCGGAAGCGATGAAGTTGAATTAATTGCACTGGTAAAAAACGAGCAAAGTGTACTTATGGAAGGTGTGGAAGTGAGTTTTTCTGCACCTAGTGAAGATGGCGTTGAACTGCAGCTTATTCAAACTACTACAGCTGCAGATGGCACTGCACGCGCTCTTTTGTCTACGCGAAACAACGCAGCTAATCGTACAGTAACCGTTTCGGCACAAGCTGGTTCGCTAAGCCCAGAAAACGTTTCTATTGAAATCGACGGAACCGAAGTTACGGTAAATGGCGCGTCATCAGTTATTTTAAACGATATGGTAAATTACACCATTCGTGTTCAGGATTCTGACGGTACCTCAATACTCAACCAACCTGTTCAGCTTGAGGCCAGCGGAGGTACACTTGGCGAATCAGAGGTAAATACTGGCTCTACAGGCCAAGCGACAGTGTCATATACTGCGACTAACTCGGGTGAAAATACCATTACTGCAACCGCGTTAAACGCAAGCGCTACGTTTACTGTTCAAGTACAACAGGACGAATTCAATTTCGTAAACCTTCCTACTGAAGAAGTACCTGTAGGTCAACAGCAGTCCATTACGGTTCAATGGCGCCAGAATAATGCACCGGTGGTTGGTGAAGACGTAACCTTTAGTGCTTCTCGTGGCGTGATAAGTGGTACATCAACGGTGGCAACAGATGCAAACGGTGAGGCTACAATTAGCATAAGCTCTACCAATGCTGGCATTTCATCTATCACGGCTACTGCAACAGATGGGAATGGCGATGTGCTTGTGTCTGCGCTAACGCAAATTGAGTTTGTTGCTACCACGCCACATACACTCATTGCTGATGCGTCACCAGATTTATTGGGTCCAGATGGTCAAACTAGCACTATCAGTGCGGTAGTGAGAGACGTAGACGGAAACTTGGTGAAAGACAGTGTCATCAACTTTACTGTGTCAGATGTTTCAACTGGTTTTGTCTCACCTTCACAGGCTACCACTGACAGTAAAGGTATCGCTACTACGGTATTTACATCAGGATCTGTATCAACACCTGATGCAGTAGTTATTACGGCCTTTGTGGCTGATGATCCTGCAATAGAAGATGATGTTGTGCTGACTGTTGGTAACCGAGCGTTTGATATATCTATTGGTACCGGCAATGAGCTTGAAGAGCCAACCTCTACAACCTATTTGAAACGTTTCAGCGTGTTTGTATCAGACTCTGTAGGTCAACCCGTTAGCGGTGTAGAACTTACTGCCTCTGTTACTCCAGTGAAGTTCGTTGATGGCGGTGAGTATCGCACCGGCTTTTGGGTTTACAATGATGAAGAGTCGATTTGGCAGGCTATCGTGAACCAAAGGTGTGAAACAGAGGATGTTAATGACAACGGCATTTTAGACACCACGCCTCGTCTTGAAGATACCAATGGTGATGGCACGCTTACGCCAGGTTCAGTAGGAACAATCACATTTGCAGTAGACTCAGTGACAGATGAGAATGGCTACGCAGAACTTGAGTACCGATACCCAGCAAGTTATGCGGTTTGGTACGATGCCGTTATTTCTGTATTCGGTCAGTCTACGGGTAGTGAAGCAAAAGCATCAATGCATTACACATTAAGCATTTCTGCTGATGATGTAACTGATGAGGGGGCATCTCCGCCTGCCAATCCGTTTGGCGTAACAGACCAATGTACTGAGGTGACTCCATAATATCGAGGTAGCGGAATTACGATATGGAATCAATCTTTTACGCATCAACAAAGCTGGCATGAATGCCGGCTTTGTTATATCAGATGAACGCTTTAATGATAGCCGTGTAAGCCTTTCAGATTAGGTTGTTAACCCTGCTGGAACGGATAAACCGAACCTATCTGAAGTATTTGCGTCAGCTCGTCAAGGGCAGTGCGAGATTCAATGAGTAGCTGCGGATCTCTTAAGTCATCTTCGCTTAATTCATCGCGATAATGCTTATCTATCCACGCATTTAGTCGCGCGAATTGTGCATCGTTTATCAGAGTAGACTGATTTACGCCGTTCAGCTCTTCTTCACTCATTGCCACACGCAAACGCAAACACGCCGGGCCACCACCATTTCGCATGCTTTGTTTAACGTCAAAATAATTTACCGACTTTATTGGCGTATCCAGAGTGACAAGATTGTCTAAATAGGCTTTAACTGACTCGTTCTCAGCACAGTCGGTAGGCGCAATTATCGTCATTTCACCATTTGGCAGAGTAATAATTTGCGTATTAAACAAATAGGTTTTCACTGCGTCTTGCACAGACACTTTCGCTGTAGGCACTTCAATGAAGTGTAGTGGCTTGTTACCAAACTTACGTTGTAGCTCAGCAAACCCTTTTTCCTTCTCGTGAAACGCTTGTTCGTGGAAGAAGAGCACGTTTTGGTTGCCGACAGCGATTACATCGTTGTGAAATACACCTTGGTCAATCACATCAGGATTTTGCTGCATGTACACAACGCCTTCGTCCCTTAGACCATGTAATCTAGCCACGGCTTGGCAGGCCTCTAATGTTTGTCTTGCTGGGTATTTTGTCGGTGCAGGCTTTGACGGGTCAAAAGCATGTCGGCCATAAACAAATAACTCAACTCCTGCCTCGTTATAATCGTTGCACAAACGAGTATGGTTCGCAGCACCTTCGTCGCCAAAATGGTCATTATCTGGCAAGTGTTGGTGATGAGCAAAGTAGGTTTCATTGGCAAACGTACCGCGCAAAATGTTGCCGGTAACTTGCGGTTCTAAAGACCTGTGAAACTTGTTTGTTAAGTTTGCAGGGGTAAAATGCACTCGTCCATCTGCCGTATCGGCACTAGGAGACACAGTGGCGGCATTTGCAGTCCACATGCTACTAGCAGAGCAACATGCTAAAAATATCTCGCGAGATTGCTTTGCAGCGCTTTCTAGTACGCGTGCATCAGTGCCTGAAAAACCTAATCGACGCAGCGCGTTAATGTCAGGGCGTTCTTGCGGTGCCAATACGCCTTGCTTCATCCCCATGTCTGATAGTGCTTTCGCTTTTGCTAACCCTTGTTTGGCTGCTTGCTTTGGGCTACTTACCGCATTGGCGTTGTTGAGAGAAGCAACATTACCGAATGATAAACCGGCATAGTTGTGGGTTGGGCCAACAAGGCCATCAAAATTCACTTCAAATTGCTTCATACTTTCCCTCTATTTGGTGTTTGGGCATTTGAACGCTACGCTGTATAGTTCTAGGCATTCAGCGAGGCGTAAAACAATCGCGCTTTTTTATCACCAGTGCTCATTTTACGATTGATAGGAGGCGCCGGTGTTAGTGGAATGGCTGGCATTATACGGCTTTTAAAGGCTTTGCCAATCGCGCTGGTTGTTTCTTGTACAGTTTTTGTGTGAGATTGAAGCAAGCGAAAGAATAAGTATGAAGAAGATCTTGTTTTCCATTCACTTTGTAGATATATGTTAAAAAAGAGCGCGCACCCTATATATAGTGCAAGGTTGCATCAATTTTCGGTATTTGACGTAATAAGTCATTTAAAATCAATAGGTTTAGTTCAATTATATGGCAAAATCACTGGTCATAGTCGAGTCACCAGCCAAAGCAAAAACGATAAATAAATATCTCGGTAAAGATTTTATCGTAAAAAGTTCGGTTGGCCATGTTCGGGATCTTCCAACGAAGGCGTTAGGCAATGTAGAGCCTAAAAAACCGGCAAAAGAACTCAAAACATACAGCGAAGAAGCGCGGCAAGAATATCTTCGTCGACATGAATATTTAAAGCTTGTAGACCGAATGGGTGTCGACCCTGAAAAAAACTGGCATGCGCACTACCAAGTGTTGCAGGGCAAAGAAAAAGTTGTCAGTGAGCTAAAAAAGTTAGCCAAAGATGCAGATACCATCTATCTCGCAACCGATTTGGATCGCGAGGGAGAAGCTATTGCTTGGCACTTACAAGAGTTACTAGGCAGCAAGGGTAAAACTTATCAACGTGTGGTTTTCAACGAAATCACTAAAAATGCCATTCAAGATGCGTTTTCTGCGCCTGGTGAGCTTAATATCTCTCGTGTAAATGCGCAGCAAGCACGACGTTTCCTAGATAGAGTTGTAGGCTTTATGGTGTCGCCTCTGCTTTGGAAAAAAGTGGCCCGAGGGTTATCTGCAGGTCGTGTTCAGTCTGTTGCAGTGCGTTTGGTGGTAGAGCGTGAGCGGGAAATAAAAGCTTTTGTACCGGAAGAGTTTTGGGATATTCACGCCAACCTTACCAGTCAAGAAAAAGCGGCTTTAAAAATGCTGGTTGCCAAATATCAAGGCAACGCATTTAAACCCAAAAATAAAGACGAAGCCGATAAGGCATTAGCCGATTTAGAAAAAGCCTATTTTACGGTAGAAAGTCGTGAGTCTAAGCCTACTCAGAGCCGGCCGTCAGCCCCGTTTATTACGTCAACGCTTCAGCAAGCAGCAAGCACGCGCTTAGGGTTTGGCGTGAAGAAAACAATGATGATGGCGCAGCGCTTGTACGAGGCGGGATACATCACCTACATGCGTACAGATTCAACAAATTTGAGCCAAGAGGCCGTTGAGAGTGCACGCAGCTATATTACGGATAACTTTGGCGACAAGTATCTGCCGGAATCGCCTATTCGCTACGGCAGTAAGGAAGGCGCACAAGAAGCTCACGAAGCTATACGTCCTTCAAATGTTACCATTAGTGCTGCAAGCCTAGGTGATATGGAACGAGATGCTCAGCGTCTTTACGAGCTAATTTGGCGTCAATTCTTAGCCTGTCAGATGACACCGGCCAAATACGATGCAACAACGATAAAGGTAGTTGCGGCTGATTATGAGCTCACCGCAAAAGGGCGAGTGCTAAAATTTGACGGTTGGACACGTGTTCAGCCCCAGTTACGCAAAAAGGGTGACGATGAGCTATTGCTACCCGATGTGCAAAAAGGCGATTCACTAACGCTCAATGAATTAGATCCAAAGCAGCACTTCACCAAGCCAGTTGCGCGCTTTAACGAAGCATCTTTGGTAAAAGAGCTCGAAAAACGTGGTATTGGCCGTCCGTCTACCTACGCGAGTATTATCTCCACTATCCAAGACAGAGGCTATGTTCGCTTGGAAAACAAGCGTTTCTATGCTGAGAAAATGGGTGAGATTGTAAACGATCGTCTTATGGAAAACTTTGACGATTTAATGAGTTACGATTTCACGGCCAACATGGAGCAGCATCTCGACGATATAGCCGAAGGTAATAAAAACTGGAAAGATGTACTCAACGATTTCTACAGCGATTTTTATGGCAAATTACTCAATGCTGAAAAAGATCCTGAAGAGGGCGGTATGCGCCTCAATCAAGCAATCCCAGCTGGCATTGAGTGCGATAAGTGCGGACGAGAAATGAATGTAAGAACAGCATCCACAGGTGTGTTCTTAGGATGTTCTGGCTATAACCTTCCCCCAAAAGAGCGCTGTACAAACACCATGAACTTAACGCCTGGCGATGAGGTAGTGAAAGTTGATGATGAGGAGGAGTTAGAGACCGAAGCGCTGCGTTCAAAGAAACGCTGTCCTAAATGCGGTACAGCTATGGACAGTTACCTTGTTGATGAAACAAGAAAACTACACGTTTGTGGTAACACGCCTACCTGCGAAGGTACCGAGATTGAAACGGGCACGTTTAAAATTAAAGGCTACGACGGACCTATCATTGAATGTGACAAGTGTAGCAGTGATATGGAGCTTAAAAACGGTCGATTCGGTAAGTATTTCGGCTGTACTAACGAAGAATGTAAAAATACTCGTAAGTTACTTCGAAATGGTGAAGCTGCTCCACCGAAAGAAGATCCCGTGGATCTTCCGGAACTGCCCTGTGAAAAATCGGACGCCCACTTTATGCTACGCGACGGGGCGTCGGGTATCTTCTTAGCGGCTCACAATTTCCCAAAGTCGAGGGAAACACGTGCTCCGAAAGTTCACGAACTTGCTCGCTTTAGAGACCGAATTTCGCCTAAGTTCTATTATCTTGCTGATGCTCCACAAAAAGATTCAGACGGTAACGAAACAATAGTGCGCTATAGCCGTAAAACAAAACAACAGTACGTTATGTCTGAGAATGACGCGGGCAAGGCGACTGGTTGGTCGGCATGGTACGAAAACGGTAAATGGCAAGAGCAGGCACCTAAGAAAACTGCGGCTAAGAAGCCCGCAGCTAAATCTAAAGCCAAAAAGAAGTAACTTAATAGGTAATTGAACGATATATGGCATCTCTACAAGACCAACTTTTGAAAGCGGGTTTAGCAGATAAAGGAACTGCAAAGAAAGCCCGTGCTGAGAAGCGTAAAAAGCAGAAGCAGAAAAAGCCTGTTGTTGATGAAGCTACTATAGCAGCGCAGCAGGCGGCTGAAGAGAAAAAAGCGCGCTCTCGCGAGCTAAATCAACTGCAGCAAAACGAGCGAGAAAAGCGCTCTATAGCAGCTCAGGTTAAACAGCTAATAGTCACCAATAAACAAGAACGCAAAGGCGATACCGTACTTAACTTCACTCATGATAACGTGGTGAAGCGGATGTACGTAAGTGCGGATATGCACCGTCAGGTGACAAAAGGTCGATTGACCGTAGTGTTGTTAGATGATGCCTACGAGCTGGTGCCAACGCCGGTCGCCGATAAAATTGCGCAGCGAGATGAAAGCTTTATTGTTTACCGAGCTGATTTAGATAAAAGCGGTAATGATGGTAAAGATGAAGCAGAGGATGATTGGTATGCAGACTATGAAATCCCCGATGATTTGACGTGGTAAGTTACTTTCCTCTTCGTAATATGTCGCGTTGGAATTTACCTTTTTGCGTTAGCTTACACAGTCAAACAACAAAATTGAGGCTTCATGATCACCTGGATCTGCAGTAAGTTCGATGAGCTTAGTACTCACCAGCTTTTTGATTTGCTAAAACTTAGGGTAGATGTGTTTGTGGTTGAGCAAACATGTCCTTACCCAGAGCTTGATGAAAAAGACAGGCATCAAGAAACTCGTCACTTAATGGGTTTTGTCGATGGCAAGTTGATTGCGTGCGCTAGGTTATTAGCGCCTGGCGTTAGCTATCCGTCAGCAAGTATTGGGCGTATAGCTACCCATAGTGCTCACCGCAACAAGGGCGCAGGCAAGTTGTTGGTAGATAAAGCCATAAATGAATGCGATGTATTGTGGCCTGACGCGTCTATCGAGATAGGTGCACAGGAATATTTACTCGAATTCTACAAGAGCTTTGGCTTTGTCCCCACTTCGGTAATGTATCTTGAAGATGACATTCCGCACGTAGATATGAAACGAGACTGAGTAAATTTAACCAACTTTAAGCCGACTTAAGCCTTATAAACATCCTAAAAGCCCAATTGTCAAATTGGGCTTTTTTCTGTTTGGTGCATTAGTGCCGGCACTCTTTTGGCGCAATGCCAAAAGCTTGTTTAAATACTCGACTAAAATGACTTGCACTATTAAACCCTAAATCGAAACACACGGCGCTGATAGGTTGACCGCTGAGCAGTTGGGCCCGTGCGCGCTTTAACCGCAATTGCTGCTGAAATAAAGCCGGTGTAGTACCAAAGGCAAGCTTGAACTGCTGATAGAATTTGCTTCTACTCATGCATGCTATCTTACACAGCTTGTTAATGTCTAAGTCTTGCGAAACATTCTCTTCTATATACCTAATTGCCTCGCTTATTTTGCTATCTAGTTTCAGCTCTTCTGAATTTGCCAAAAGAAGCTCACGGCTTTGCTGCTGCAATAACCGAGTAATGAGCTCGTTTAACGATAAATCAATTAAATAGTGACGTTCGGCACCTTGTTCACTGAATAAATGAACCATACGCTCTAGTAATTGCTGTGTTTGTACATTGTGCTGCGTATGCACGACATTTGGAACGTATTCAAACAAGGCATCGTGAGCTAGCCGCTGCTTCATATTTAGCGCCTTGGAGACATCATTGATCTTGTCTCGGCTTATCTCTATAGCGAGACACGTTGTGGGCCGATTGAGAGAAGCCTGAGGAAAGTCGATAAGCACCTTATTTTGCGGAGCAACCACAAACGATTCATTTGGTAAAAATGCTTTGTGATATTGGCTGCTTTCTACGTGCATTATTTTCTTACCAGTTAGCATAGCGCAGAAAAGTAGCTCGTTTGAGTGAAGTGCAACCTTTTGAGCACTTTCGTAGGTGTCGTAAATACTCAACTCACTGCTGTCAGCAGAAAATGTAACCTTGTTTTCAATTAAGACATCAAGCTGTTGACGTTTTTTGTCTAAATTCGGAGTATGCATAGTTAGCCTTTACTGATTGTTTGGACTCTCAGGCAAATTTCTTGGACAGCAAATCAAGTTACCTTCTTATTGTTATATTAATGTAAATCAATAGTGAATATAAAGCATGGTGTTTTATCTATATTTACGACCAATAGCTATATGAATTTTTACCGCTAGACAACAAGAAGAGAGCACAAATATGATTTATGCAAATCCCGGAAGTGAAGGCGCACTTGTAAATTTTAAAGCTCAATATGGTAACTATATTGGCGGGCAGTGGGTTGAGCCTGTTAATGGTAACTATTTTGACAATATTAGCCCGGTTAACGGAAAAGTGTTTTGTAAGATACCGCGTTCAGACGCTGATGATATTAATCTTGCCCTTGATAAAGCACACGAGGCGAGGGAAGGATGGGGAACAACATCTGTCACAGAGCGTAGTAATATTCTGCTTAAAATTGCCGATCTTATAGAAGAGAATTTAGAGCTGCTGGCTGTAGCAGATACGTGGGACAATGGTAAAGCAGTACGCGAAACCTTAGCGGCTGATATTCCTCTCGCCGCCGATCATTTCAGGTATTTCGCAGGTTGCCTGCGTTCTCAAGATGGTTCTATTGGTGAAATAGACGAAACAACCGTTGCTTACCATTTTCACGAGCCACTGGGAGTTGTTGGTCAAATTATTCCGTGGAACTTCCCCATTCTTATGGCTGCATGGAAGCTTGCACCTGCATTAGCCGCAGGCAATTGTGTGGTGCTCAAACCAGCAGAACAAACGCCGGCTTCTATTTTAGTGCTTACTGAAATTATTGGCGATTTGCTACCACCTGGTGTACTAAACATTGTAAACGGGTTTGGTAAAGAGGCGGGGGAAGCGCTAGCTACGAGTAAGCGAATTGCCAAAATTGCTTTTACTGGCTCAACGCCAGTGGGCTCTCATATCCTAAAGTGTGCGGCTGATAATATCATTCCCTCGACGGTCGAATTAGGAGGTAAATCACCAAATATCTTCTTTAATGACGTTATGGATAAAGACGACGCGTTTTTATCGAAAGCGATTGAAGGTGCCGTACTTGCATACTTTAACCAAGGCGAGGTGTGTACCTGTCCGTCGAGATTGTTTATTCAAGAAGACATTTACGATCAGTTTATGGAAAAAATTCTTGAGCGCACTGCGAAAATTTTAAGAGGTAACCCCCTTGATACTGAGACCATGGTGGGGGCACAAGCATCGAAAGAACAGTTCGACAAAATACTTAACTATATTGAAATTGGTAAAAGTGAAGGTGCTGAAGTACTCACAGGGGGAAATGTTGAGCAGTTGACAGATGAACTGAATAGCGGCTTTTATATTCAGCCAACGTTGCTGAAAGGAACCAACGACATGCGTGTCTTTCAGGAGGAAATCTTCGGCCCAGTTATCTCAATGTCGACCTTTAAGGACGAAGCCGAAGCACTCAAACTTGCCAACAGTTCCGAGTTTGGACTTGGCGCAGGTGTATGGAGCCGAAATATGAATTTGGCTTATCGCATGGGACGGAAAATTGAAGCGGGCAGGGTGTGGACCAACTGTTATCACATGTACCCAGCACATGCTGCGTTTGGCGGTTATAAAAAGTCAGGGATTGGTAGAGAAACCCATAAGCTAGCGTTGAGCCACTATCAACAAACCAAAAATTTATTAGTCAGTTACAGCGAAGATCCACTCGGGTTCTTTTAAATATACGCAGCTATAATTAGGTGAAATTAAGGCTGACAACAAGCCGAATTTTTAAAAGTGAATGTGTAAAGCCAATGCTGAAAAATATGGCAGTGACTTTTTAATCTTCCGTTCATCTTTTTTTAATGGAGCGTAAAAGGTTTAGTTACGTTTTTTCTCTACCATATAAAGGGTAGCAAATACTGTTGTCCTGCTGCTGAGAAAGTGGCAGGAACGTTCGCGGGGCATCTGGGTTGAGGATTTGATGTGTGTGCCATAGAAAGCCCGTGTTAAACGATACAGTAATAATCGTTACAATTATGCCCAACGCGTCCCTTCGTTGGGCTTTTTTTTCTTTTACGGCGTTAATTTTACCGTTAGCCGGTAACCATTTCCCCGTAAAGTTTCTATCGAAATTGAGCTGTTCACACTGAGCTTTTGTCGCAAGCGACTGATGTATACATCGACAACGTTGGTCAAAGGGTCGCTATGACTTCTCCAAACTCGACTGAGTATTCGTTCTCTAGACAGCACCTTGCCTGCATTTTCTGCAAAATAGAATAAGGTGTCATACTCTAGCTTTGTAAGTGAGAGCTCTTCGCCGCAGAGAGTGACAATTCGAGAGTCTTTATCAATTTGCAAAGGGCCTACTGTAAAACTGTCGTTCACAGCCGTTGTGCCAGCTCTGCGTTTAAGTGCTGTGATACGTGCCAATAACTCGTCAAAGTCGAAGGGCTTACACAAATAGTCATCAGCACCCAGCGTTAAACCATTCACTCTTTCCTTCACATCGTCAACGGCTGTTAAAAGCAGAACCATAGGTGCATTTGGCATTGATTTTATGGTTGGAAGCAGTTCCACACTGTCCTCATCCCCAAACATTCTGTCGAGTATGGCTATAGCGGGAGACTCTTGCTTAATACGAGTGATCAAATTATGTAGCGTGCTTTCTTCAACACAATGGTAACCCTCAGCGCTCAATCCGCGAGATATAAATCGTAGAAGTGGCGCTTCATCATCTGCAACTAAAATTTTCATTATGGCTGTCTCTCATTGTTTGGAACTTCGCTGAAAGTTGTTTCTTCAAAAGCTGCGAGCGGCTTATTGTTGTTTGCTTTTTTAATCGATAGCGTAAATGTTGAGCCTTTGCCCAGTGTTGATGTAGCCATCAGCTTTCCGCCGTGAGCCTCGGCAATTGCCTTCGCAATAGATAGCCCTAAACCCATTCCATCGCCTTTTCTTTTTAAACGCACAAAGCGCTCAAAAATGTGCTCTAAATCCGATGAGGAAATTCCCTCACTAATATCGATAACATGAATGTTTACCCAATGGTCGTTTTCATCTACGGCGAGAGTAATAGGGGCATGTTCAGTTGAATACTTACTGGCGTTCTCGATAAGTATAGTAAGCGCCTGAATAATTCTGTCTTTATCGATGATTACGGTTTGACTTTTGTCCACGCTATCAATGTTCCACTTCAACGAAATTACACGTGGTTTCACAATTTTTTGCCATAATGCTATCTGTTCGTTGACCAAAGACTTCAGTGAATATTCTGCAACATCTAGGGTGAACTCATGCATTTCTGCTCTAGCCAAAAGCAAAAGGTCGTCCACTAGTTTACTTAACTTCACAGACTGCTCTAAGATTGTATGCAGCGTTTCTTGGTATATCTCATTTGCCGCAGATTTTTGACGTAGTGTTACTTGGGCCTCACCCCGAATAATAGTGAGAGGCGTGCGCAATTCGTGGCTCACATCAGCCATAAACTGCCGACGCTTGGCGTCTAACTGAGTGAGTTTATTATTCACTTCTTGCAGGGCGCGAGTGCGGGTCTCAACATCATATTCTAGCTGCTTGCGGTAGGCTGATGCTTTGTCTTCGTGCTCAGCGAGTCTTGCAATCATTGAGTTCAACGCTTTAACCAAGTCAGTAAACTCATCATCCAGTGTTTCAGGTAGGCGATAATGATAGTTGCCAGATGCAATAGCATCGGTGCCTGTGCGAATAACGGTTAATGGGTGATACAAAGCATTAAACAGCCAGTAGCAGCCTAATAAAATAAAAGGACAGGTAATAGCGCCTAAAATAATGGTAAACCAAACAATACTGGTGTTCAGCGTGTCTATACTTGCATTTATTCTAGATACTACTTTGCCTTGACGCACTACTGCTGCGTTTATAGCTTCTCTAAATTGATTATCAATGGTGCTTTCAAGCAGGGTGTGTAATCGCTCTTGTTCATGTAAAGGCGTGCTGTCGTTTAGCTGGGCGATGTCGCGAAACTCTGAGACAATATAGGCAATCAACGCCTCAAGTTCGTCAGTATCTTCAACGCTGCCTTGAGTAGCATCAAGTCCTAATGCCTCTCGCTGGGCTAGTTCGAACTTCTTAATTCGCGTAATAGATTGATCAATTTTTTCTTGTTTGTTTCTAACATTCGCCTGATTAGCGCCCTTGCCAAAAATGAGTTCGTCAGTGAGTTGTTTAAACAATCGATAGGAAGTGCTCGAAAGCTCTTGATGCTCAGACAGAAGAGATTGAGCTAGTTGGCTTTGCTCTAAGTTTGCACGAGTGAGGTGAGCCGTAACAGCCGCACTTGCTAACGCGATAATAAGAATAAAGGTAGAGAGAAGGCCAAATAGATAGAGTTTGCGTTTATACATAATAATTTGAAATCGCGTTTATATATTTAAGTTTGTCGTCAACTTCGTCATTAATGATTCGGCATCAGTGGTGCAGGTCAACGATGTCAATACCTATCATCGCAATTATATTTGAACTCGTAACCACGAAATCTTATACGTTAGGTAATTGATATTCGGTCACTAAACTCAATACATCGCAAAGTAACTTATAAAAAACAAATCGAATATGGATAAAAATGCTATTTCATCAACTCGGGCAACGGCTAATAACCATTTATATGAGGGGACGTGTGGGAATACTAGCCTAGTCTGTTCAGCGCTAATGACGTTTGATACTGAAGTTCGATATTAATCTTTTTATGGTTTGGGCTCCACCCCGCTAGAAAACGATGGAAATCGGCACAGGCGAACGAGTAAAGGCTTCTCCACTCGTTCACAATGAACGGAATGTCTTGTTCTGTGATGCTTGTTTTAGAGTTCGCACATTGGCGCTTTAAGGCACGTTCAAGCGCGGTAAAGTAAACATTTAAGCAACGGTCGCGGAACAGACGTTGATCGTTGTCGCTCAAAGCACTTCCCAAAAAATAGGCAACATCTTTAACCCCGGCGCCAAAGCCCACATATTGAAAATCTACTGCAGCACACTGCGTATAGTGCGGTGTAAAACAGAAATTCGCCACTTTTGCGTCACCGTGAAGCAGAGTTTGGTATTTTGAGTTGGCGAGTAGGGTGCTTATCTCTTGCGCTCGCGTTTTCAACTCTGAAGAGGGCATGGCATTGTATTCATCACGTCGGGTGTTCAGATACCAGTAGGTGCCTTCTTGCCAAACTTCAACGTTTTCGCCGTTAGGCTTTTTAAGGTTTAAAGATGGTTTCGTATCTATAAATGCGGCATGAAATTCCGCCAGCCAATGCAGTACAACCTTAGCTTGAGTAACACTAAGAGAGAGTGTAGTTTCAGAATAGCCCGCTGCTCCAAGGTCTTCCATAACTAACAGTGTTTTGTCTTCCTTGGTTTCAACAGCGATACCCCGAGGCGTTTTGCAAAACTCATTCGTGAATGGTTGAATGTGATTGTAAAAGTTATTTTCAATAGCAAATGACTTAAGCTTTCTTTGGTGGCCCGTTAATGAACTCCACCCCCTCGGATGTTGAGCAACGTCAGTAGGCGAAGCGCACTTTACCACAACAGGTAGCGGGCCTTCGGTTGTATTGGCATCGTGCTGCTCTAGAATAGCGCGGAAACAAGCACCGTAGCCACTCCACAGTGTTTGAATAAGTGATGCGCGGCTTATTGAGGCCGAGCAGACTTGCTCTACCCATGATAAAAATTGGGGATCTATTGCGCTATCAATGTTTGTATCTGCCGTCATTGTTGTTACCAATGGTCAATATTTGAATACTTTCTAGTAGGTAATTATCTATACGGACTAATGGTATAAAATGCCATGCAATTAATACAAGTAGCGTCCACTTAACATAAAAAAGCCGTTTCATAATGAAACGGCTTTTATACGGCTGCTACCGTGCTCATTCCTTAATACGACAGGAAGAGCCAGTAGGACAAGAGTGGCTTAACTCATTAATCTACACTCTCAGGCAAGGTTGCAGGAGCCGAAGCTCGTGCTGATGCTTGCGATACCAGCGCAGTTTTGCCACAAACTGCCAAAGAAGGCCGCGTATCATCCGATTTTGAGATTAACTCAACATCGACAAACGCATCGTCAACAGAGGCAGGCGAAGTCATTGGATGAGACGCTCTGCGCTTACCTAATCCGCTTGCGCCTAGAGGTGATACCACCGCCGACGCTGCTTTCTCAGCTGCTGGTTTATCCTCTACCTTTTTATCTTCTTTAGCGTTTATATCAGCGTCTATATCTTGCGCTTCCGTAGTAGCCTCTTTAGAGGGTGTTGCAGGTGACTGTTTAGAATCATCTGCAGGCGTCTCTGAAGATGGCACCGCTTCAGCAGTCACCTCTTCTGAGTGCTTATCAGTATGAGTATCTTCTTCTAAGTTAATCTCAACTTGCTTAGGCTCAACCGCTGCTGGCTGAGGTGTTTCAGCAGCTTGTGAAGAAGAAGTGTTTTGCTTAACTTCGTCTTCAGGTTGCGCTTCTTCAAACTGTAACTCATCTTGTGATGGACTTGCTTCTACTTTTTCAGAAGTCTCATCGGCTACCTTTTCAACAGCCTCTTCAGCTTGCTGAGCAGGGGCTTCGGTCTCTTGTGTCTTAACAGGAGCTGGCGAAGGTGCCGCCTCTGATTGAGCTTCTGCGCTTTCTACCTTTGCTGCAGTTTCCGCGCCTGCGGCGCTGTCGACTTTAGCGTCGGTATTAGCTTCAACGTCTGGTGATAAGTTACCTGGCTGCTTGGCTTGAGTTTCATCAACGCTTACTTGTGAAGCATTATTTTGACTCTCGTTATCGACAGCATTGTTGCCTTCATCATTTTGCTGGGCTTCTTTCTTACGACGTTGACCGGCAGCACGAACATGACGCGGAGAACGACGTGAGCGTCCTCGGCTTTCACGCTTCTGGCCATTTTCGTCATTTGTTGATTCTGAAATTACCGCTGCTTCTTGAGTTTCTTCAGTAGACTCAGACGTTTCTGATGGCGAACCGATCACTGTTTTTTCTTTAGCGTGATGCTTCTCTAAGGGCTTTCCTGCCGCATCTTCTGTTACGGGAGCAGAAGTTACTACTTGCTCTTCAGGTTGCTTATCAGCTTGGCTATCTGCCTGTTTCTCTACTTGTCTTTCTACTTGATTGTGAGCGCTCTCTGGCTTTTTCGGTGCAGCTGGTTTGCTTTCCGCATTTGGTGCGCTCTGTGCGTTGGCGTTTACTGAATCACCTTTGTTCACTCGAACACTGCGACGCTTATCACGACGTTTTCTGCGCTCGGCAACTTCGCGTTTCTTCTCAACTTGATTATCCTGCTGTTCAACATTGTCTTTAACAGTTTCATCTTGTTTAGGCGTGTCGTGCTTTGGCTTTTGCTGCTCGTCACGAGGCTGCTGCGCTCTGCGCGGTTTGCGGCCTTTGTTATTGTTGCGTTTATCGTCTTGCTCTGAACGAGGAGCGCGCTGCTGATCTTGCTCACCTTCTTTTGCCCCCGCTGGGCCATTACGGCGCGTATTTTTACGAGGTTTACGACGGCGGTCATCATTGTTGCGAGTATTACGCGGGTTTTTACCTTTGTAATTAGATGATGTCTTCTCTTCTTGTTTTTGCGTGTCTTTCGACAATGAGTCTGACTTATCATCAGAACCAAACATGTCGTTAATCCACTTACCTATGCGAGCAAATAAAGAGGGGACATCGCTAGATTGTGCTGGTTTCGCTTGTGTCTGCGGCTTTGGCTGAGACACAGGTGCTGCCGTAGTTGGCGCAACAAGCCCTTTGAGCGCAGGCTCTTCTCGTTTTACAGGTGCTGTTGTAGTAGATACTTTTTCAGTTTCCACTGCTGGCATTAACTCTACTTCGTAGCTTGCATCTTGCAGCGCATCATCTGGACGACGGCGCTCTACCTGATAATGAGGAGTCTCAAGGTTTGCATTTGGAATAAGTAACAAATCAACACCATGACGCTTTTCAAGTAGCTGGATAGATTTTCGTTTCTCATTCAACAGATAAGTGGCTACAGAAACAGGAAGCTGTGCCTCTATTTGCCCTGTATTTTCCTTTATGCTTTCTTCTTCAAGTATGCGAAGGATAGACAACGCGAGCGATTCTGTTCCACGAATGGTGCCGTGGCCTGAGCAGCGCGGGCAAACATGGTGTGCAGATTCGCCAAGAGAAGGACGTAAGCGTTGACGAGACATTTCTAATAAACCAAAACGAGAAATGCGTCCAAGCTGAACGCGTGCGCGATCGCTTCTAACCGCGTCTTTCATGCGGTTTTCGACTTCGCGTTGATGCCTAACCGGCGTCATGTCGATAAAGTCGATAACTACCAAGCCACCTAGGTCGCGTAAACGCAATTGACGGGCAATTTCATCTGCGGCTTCAAGGTTAGTGTTAAGCGCAGTTTCTTCAATGTCTCCACCTTTTGTTGCTCGCGCAGAGTTAATATCAATTGACGTTAACGCTTCAGTAGGGTCGATGACAATCGAGCCACCTGAAGGCAGGCGAACTTCTCGTTGAAAAGCAGATTCGATCTGGCTCTCAATTTGATAATGGCTGAATAAAGGCACTTCACCGCGATATAGTTTTACGCGGCTCGCAAAGTCTGGGCGAACAAGCTCAATATGCTGCAAAGCCTGCTCATAAATACTCGTTTTATCGATCAGTATTTCGCCAATGTCGCGGCGTAAGTAGTCGCGTATAGCACGCACAATTACGTTGCTTTCTTGGTGAATTAGGAAAGGTGCTTCCCTCTCTTTTGCGACTTCGGAAATAGCTTCCCAGTGCTTAAGCAGAACTTTCAAATCCCACTCTAATTCTTCGTAAGACTTACCAACGCCCGCAGTACGAACAATTAAGCCCATACCGTCAGGAAGTTCTAATTTGCTTAACGACGCTTTTAACTCTGTGCGTTCATCGCCTTCTATACGACGAGAAATACCACCTGCACGAGGGTTGTTGGGCATCAATACTAAATAGCTTCCTGCCAAAGACAAAAACGTAGTAAGCGCAGCGCCTTTTTGGCCGCGTTCTTCTTTGTCAATTTGGATGATAACTTCTTGGCCTTCCTTGATAACATCTTTGATGTTAGGGCGGCCTTCAAATTTATAGCCTTTAGGAAAGTACGTGCGGGCAATTTCTTTTAGAGGAAGGAATCCGTGGCGGTCGGCACCATAATCGACAAATGCGGCTTCAAGGCTAGGTTCTACGCGGGTTATCTTACCTTTATATATATTTGCCTTTTTTTGTTCATGCCCTGGACTTTCTATGTCTAGGTCGTACAAGCGTTGCCCATCTACCAGTGCAACACGCAACTCTTCTTGTTGAGTTGCATTTATTAACATTCTTTTCATTGTATCTAACTCTGTTTTTGTACAGCCGTTAAGACACAAAATTAAAGTGACATGTGCAAACCCTCACCGCGCAACCTCTCGGCTGGACGGGGACTTTGTTGTTACATCGCATTATCTCTAGTGGGTAGCTTTTGCGTAAAATACGTGTCATACGCGGTTTCTGTCAGAATTTCGGCTGCAAACGTTTTTGTTGTTTGCCTATATTACCGCACTGATTAACCTTTCAGAGGCTACACTGCTTTTGAGATGTCGGGAGCGACTCACCCTTATTTCTTTCTTCATTTTAACAAGCGATATCATGTGCATCGCTCGTTTGTCATTTAATTCTGTTAGCAAAACGGCAAACGTATTTTATGTTCGCAAGCATGGTTTCGCTTATGTACGGCAGTGTTGTCGTTGCCTCTTAGCGAGTTCGGTATGAAATGTCTTGTTATGTTAATAACATTACCGAAACCTAACCTATGCCTTTTCGTTTGCGACTTGAACCTACGACCGAATACATCGTCGTTTTTAATTCAATATCGTCTTTATGAATTTTAGGCAGGTTGTTACGCGAAGAGTACGGATTGGCGTACGATTAAGATTCGCGATTTTAGTGCCTAAAAAGCATGGTGAATTATCGCACCAAAAACTGAAATTAAGCAAGGTAAGTCGGTGAATAAATGTAACTATTAAATAGATACCTTAAAAAAACAGGCCACTCAGAATAAAAAAGACACAAATGCAATAAATTAGAGCAAATAGAAAGTTTCATAATGTTGATGGCAAAACATTGCGTTATAATGCCTGAATGAAAGAACAAGCCCCCCAAAAAGTCCGTTTTTTAACGGTCGATGCCGATCTAGCCGGTCAACGAATTGATAATTTTTTGCGTACCCAGTTAAAAGGTGTACCGAAAAGTATGATTTATCGCATTTTGCGCAAAGGCGAAGTGCGTGTAAACAAAGGCAGGGTAAAGCCTGAGTATAAGTTGCAAACAGACGACATAGTTCGCGTACCTCCTGTACGTGTGTCTGAGGGCGCACCGGCACCGTCGCCCAAGTTAGATAAAATTGCCGCTCTTGAATCACATATTTTGTTTGAAGACGATCGCCTTATCGTTATGAATAAGCCATCAGGAATGGCAGTTCACGGTGGAAGTGGATTAAGCTTTGGTCTCATTGAAGGGCTTCGAGCTTTGCGCCCCGATGCAAAGTTTATGGAGTTAGTGCATCGTTTAGACAGAGATACATCTGGCTGTATGCTGATTGCAAAAAAACGCTCGGCACTGCGCCATATGCACGAGCAACTGCGCAATGGCAAAATGGACAAGCGTTATCACGCGCTTGTAGCAGGAGAGTGGCCGGTTAATCGATTTAAAGTAAAAGCGCCACTTAAAAAGAATACCCTCCAATCTGGCGAGAGAATGGTAAATGTAAGTGAAGATGGAAAACCGTCCGAAACTCGCTATCGAATTTTAACCCAATTTGAGGGGGCGACCTTAGTTGAGGCGTCGCCGATAACCGGGCGAACTCATCAAATACGCGTTCACTGCTTACATGCAGGGCATCCTATTGCCTGTGACCCTAAGTACGGCGACAACGATTTCGATGCCAGTATGAGGTCAAAAGGATTAGATCGCTTGTTCCTTCATGCATACAGCATTGCTTTTATTCACCCTGGCACTGAAGAGAGAATGACTTTTAACGCGCCGTTAGATAGCCATTTGAATGCGGCACTAGGTGCTCTTTAACGCCATTTTTACATCAATACCGAAGAGTAATGCAGTAGAAAGTATCAACACACGGATAAAAATATAAATGCAGAGCACGTCAAAGGCATCAAATAAACCGCGCTACAAGCTTGCCATTTTTGATTGGGACGGCACCGTCATGGATTCCGCCGACAAAATTATAAACTGCATGCAATTTGCCGCTAAGCAATGCGGTATGCCAATTCCAACAAGCGACGAAGTTGGGCATATTATCGGTATTAGCCTTAAGCCTGCCATTAAGCAACTATTCGATATTGATGATGATGCATTGGCAGAGAAATTAGTACTGGCATATAAAGAGGCGTTTTTGGCAAAAGATACCACCCCTTGTCCTCTTTTTGAGGGGGCTCAGGAAATGTTTGAAGCACTTAAATCTTCTGGTTGCACGCTTGCTGTTGCAACGGGCAAGGCAAGAAGAGGCTTAGATAGAGCGTGGAAGCAAACTAACACCGGTCATTTTTTCTCTGCCTCTCGCACAGCAGATGAAGCAGAGTCAAAGCCTTCGCCAGATATGCTACTTCAACTTGTTGATGAACTGTCGATGTCGATAGACGAGGCGGTAATGATTGGTGATACCACATACGATATGAAAATGGCGCAAGCGATAGGAATGGATAGAGTGGGGGTTTCTTATGGCGTGCACGCTCAAGTCCATTTAGAAACACTAAAGCCAAAAATAATTGTTCACTCTATCGAAGAGCTTAAGCGTTTTTTACTAAACGAGCCCGTTTAGATTAGAGTTGCTTCAAACGGGGAATATCTCTTCGACGTCAAGCGGTAGCTAATTCCAATAGGTTGACGTTGAAGTGGTTAGACAAGATGTCGTTTAACAACATGATGGGAAGCCCAATGAGGCTGTTGGCATCTCTGCATTCTATTCGTTCAAATAAAAGCACGCCCATTCCCTCACTTTTAAAACTGCCCGCACAATCAAGGGGGCGCTCTTTTTCTACATAGCTTTTAAGAAGAGAGATAGGATTGTGGCGAAAGTACACGCGAGTTTCTTCTACTTCAACAACGGTTGTATTGCTGCTTGCTTGGTGGACGCATACCGATGTAAAAAACGACACCACTTTTCCTTGGCAGCGAGAAAGCTGATCTACTGCGGTATCTGCATCTAAGGGCTTTCCTAGTAATAATGACGTAGCATCGGTTTCGAGGTAAGCAACCTGATCACTACCAATAATGATAGGGCTTTGATTTTTGCCTACAGTATAAGTATTAGAGTTGTTAGCGTTAAGCTGAGCACTTACTGCGCGTGCTTTTTCTTCAGCTAAGCGTTTGCTTAGCTCAAGCGCGCTCTCGCTTGGCATAGGTGTTTCATCAATATGAGGGCTGACGGCGTCTACCTTAATACCGATATCGGCTAAGAGTTTTTTTCTATACTGAGAAGATGACGCTAGTATTAATGTAGTCACTTAATTTGGCTCCTTATTTTCAATAAAAAAGCAATATTTGGTTAATCGGCCCTGAGGATTTATTCGCCCGCGCAGCATTAAGTTTAAATGCCTTGTAGTCTGACTCTCGTTTTCTCCGGAGCATTGAAAGAAGCTTAGCGACGAAAGCTAGGCCGAAAGAAGCTAAGCGGTGAAGTAGCAACAGAAGCCCCATTTTACAGTGTTTTATACCAAGTTAAATCGCATTTTTGCTTTGACACAGGCGGGGTGAGGCTATATCATGCGCGCCCTATGCAGAAAGTGAAATTACCCCATTCGGTTGAACCGACCAAAAGTGCCACGAAACGTTCCGATTATCGGGGCGTAATTCTGGCTAAAGACATGGAACGATTGAGCGGGGCAGTTGTCCGATGCAGTGAATATGTGGACGCAGAAGTACAGTTCGAAAAAGACGCGCAGGGTCTTACTGTTTTTCACGGCCATTTATCTACTGACGTCACACTTATCTGTCAGAGGTGTAATGGTGAACTCGATTTATCCGTGAATGCGGATTTCTGCTTTACTCCAGTGCAGGGAGAAGAGCAAGAAAGTGATGACATCATTCCCGAGGCTTACGAACCGGTAGAGGTCGACGACCACGGAGAAGTTAGTCTGCTTCAGATATTTGAAGACGAATTACTATTATCATTGCCCATAGTGCCCCTTCATGCAGAGTCGGAGTGTGCTGTGAAGCGTGATGAGATGTCATTCGGAAAGATTGAACCGGAACAAGAGCGACAAAACCCTTTCGCGGTTTTGAAAGAACTTAAGCGAGACCAGGAGTAAGTTATGGCAGTACAACAAAATCGTAAAACGCGTTCAAAGCGCGGCATGCGTCGCTCACACGATGCATTGACAGGCGCGACTTTGTCTGTCGATCAAACGTCAGGCGAAACGCACCGTCGTCACCACGTGACTGCTGACGGTTACTATAAAGGCAAGAAAGTAATCGGCGCCTAAGTCGGATACTACATTTTGTCTAAGCTAACCATCGCGTTAGATATCATGGGGGGCGATCATGGTCCCCCTGTTATCCTTGCTGCAGCCGTCAAGGCCATTCAGCTACATCCCAATGTTCGCTTCACGCTTTGCGGCGACGACTCCACAATTGAAAACGGCATAAGTTCGCTTACACCCAGCGAGCGAGAGCGTGTAGATATTGTACACTGCTCACAAACTGTCGAAATGGGCGAGGCACCCACATCAGCCTTACGAAATAAAAAAGATTCCTCCATGCGGCGCGCTGTAGAACTCGTTGAAAGCGGTGATGCTAATGCATGCGTTAGTGCCGGAAATACGGGCGCTTTGCTTACCCTGTCGTTCTACTTGCTTAAAACCTTATCGGGAATCGACAGGCCTGCATTAATTAACATGTTACCCACCACGAGCAATCACAAGGTGTTTTTGCTAGACCTTGGTGCGAACGTAAACTGTACCCCCGAAATTCTTTTTCAATACGGTGTGATGGGCTCTGTCCTTGCACAAGAAGTTTCTGGTATTGCATCGCCTAGAGTTGCTTTGCTGAATGTGGGCGAAGAAGACATAAAAGGTAACGCCCAAGTAAAGTCTGCCGACCAATTATTCAAAGACGCACCAGGGATAAACTACATCGGATATGTAGAGGGGGATGATATATTTACCGACTATGCTGACGTTGTCGTTACCGATGGATTCACTGGTAACATTGCTTTAAAGTCCAGCGAAGGTTTAGCCAAGCTGGTGATTAATGAAGTAAAACGCCAGTCGCAGAAAAACCTCTACACTCGATTACTAGCCAAAATTGCCTTTCCATTACTGAAATCTATCTACAATAGCGTGAACCCCGACCAGTATAACGGTGCGAGTCTGATAGGATTGCGCGGCATTGTTATCAAGAGTCACGGAAATGCGCAAAAAGACGCTTTTTACTACGCCATTGTGCAAGCAATGAAAGAAGCAGAAATGCATTTGCCGGATAAGATAAAAACAAAGATAGAAACGGTATTGTTGGAGCAGCTTTGAGCAAATATTCTCGCTTTATAGGAACAGGCAGTTATTACCCCAGTGACGTGCGTACAAACGCCGATTTAGAAGTCATGGTAGACACCAGTGACGAGTGGATCACTGACAGAACGGGTATTAAAGAACGTCGTATTATTGGTGCGGATGAAACTGCCGCAACTATGGGTGCAGAGGCCAGTAAGAAAGCCATAGAAATGGCTGGCATCGACCCAAAATCCATCGACATGATTGTATGTGCCACAACAAGTGGTCGTTACGCACTTCCAAGTACCGCGTGTGAAATACAGCGTATGCTTGATTTAGACGGTATTCCCGCATTCGATGTTGCAGCGGCATGTGCTGGCTATTGCTATGCGCTTAGCGTTGCCGATCAATATATTAAGTCTGGTATGGCCAAGCGTATTTTGGTGATTGGTACCGACTGTTTAAGCCGTCTTATCGACCCAGCAGACAGAACCATGGTGATTTTATTTGGTGATGCTGCAGGTGCAACTATAATTGAAGCCAGCGATGAGCCAGGAATATTATCAACGCATATTCACGCTGCAGGCTCATATGGTGATTTGCTTTATGTAGGTAACCCTACGCGAGGTGACGAACAGTCAGTTCATGAAAACTGGGGCGTGATGCGTGGCAACGAGGTGTTTAAAGTAGCGGTTAACAAGCTGTCGCAAGTTGTTGAACAAACCCTAGCCGCTAACGATATGCAAAAAACCGATTTAGATTGGTTAGTGCCACACCAGGCGAATTTCAGAATTATTAAAGCGACGGCGAAAAAGCTAAACATGTCGTTAGATCAGGTAGTATTGACGCTAGAACAATACGGCAATACATCGGCAGCGACAGTACCTACCGCGTTAGATACCGCTATACGCGATGGTCGAATTCAGCGTGGACAACACTTGTTGTTGGAAGCGTTTGGCGGCGGCTTTGCCTGGGCGTCTGCGTTAGTACGCTACTAATTGTTGAAAAGTGCCACAGGGCATCTTTTTGATATTAGTAGGGTAGAACACGAAATGCGCCATTTTTACTTCTAAAGGTTTATAAAATAATAAGGAAGCAGAATGACAAAAACAGCCTGTGTATTTCCAGGGCAAGGCTCACAAAGCGTGGGCATGCTAAAAGAATTGGCTGCTGATTACCCCGTTGTAGAGGCAACATTTAAAGAAGCGTCTGAGGTGTTAGGTTACGACCTCTGGAAGCTTGTTCAAAACGATGCCGATGGCCAATTAAACGAAACCCACATCACGCAGCCAGCATTGCTTACAGCAAGTGTTGCAACGTGGCGCGTTATTCGTGAACAAGGCTTAAATGTAGATTATTTAGCAGGTCATAGCTTGGGTGAATATTCAGCCCTTGTGTGTGGTGGGGCAATGAACTTCGCTGATGCGGTAAAGCTGGTTGAAGCACGAGGCAAATATATGCAAGAAGCCGTACCAGCAGGTGCGGGCGCTATGTTTGCTATTATTGGGTTAGACGATGCTTCTATTGCCAATTTATGTCAGCAAACCGCCATTGCTACTGGAGATGTTGTTGCACCGGTTAACTTTAATTCGCCAGGGCAGGTTGTTATAGCGGGCGAAAAAAGCGCCGCAGAACAAGCCGCTCAGGCGTGTAAAGAGGCGGGTGCTAAACGTGCGCTGCCACTTGCCGTAAGTGTACCGTCGCATTGCGAATTAATGCGCCCAGCCGCTGATAAACTTGAAGATGCTCTTGCATCTCTGTCGGTCTCAGAGCCCACTATAAATATTGTTAATAATGTTGATGTGACTATTGAGACTCAAGGAGAAGCAATTAAAAACGCGCTAGTGCGCCAATTATATTGTCCCGTGCAATGGACTCGAACCGTTGAGTATTTGGCTGCTGCAGGCGTACAGCGTGTTATCGAAGTTGGTCCAGGAAAAGTACTGACCGGCTTGAACAAACGAATTAACAAGAGTCTTGAGTCTCTTGCTGTGAATACACCTGAGGGTGTGGAAGCATTAAAACAATAAGGAAATGCGATGAGTCAATTAGACGGTAAAGTTGCCCTTGTTACTGGTGCAAGCAGAGGTATTGGGAAAGCCATTGCTACTGCTCTTGCAAATCAGGGGGCTACGGTCATTGGTACCGCAACAAGTGACAGTGGTGCTGAAGCTATATCGGCCTACCTCGACGCTTCTGGTGGCAGAGGCCTGGCGCTAAATGTTACTGACAAAGACAGCGTTGATAGTGTGTTAAAAGATATCACCGCTGCAGAGGGCGGCATTGATATTTTAATTAATAACGCAGGCATTACTCGCGATAATCTTTTATTGCGCATGAAAGATGATGAGTGGCAAGATATCATCGACACCAACCTGACATCGATATTTACGCTATCTAAAGCCGTGCTTCGCGGTATGATGAAGAAGCGTTGCGGGCGAATTGTTAACGTAGGTTCGGTGGTAGGTAGTGCTGGAAATGCGGGGCAAGCGAATTATGCCGCTGCAAAAGCAGGGGTCATTGGGTTTTCGAAATCGATGGCAAGAGAAGTTGCTTCTCGCGGGATCACTGTTAATGTTGTAGCCCCTGGTTTCATCGACACAGATATGACAAAGTCATTGTCTGATGACCAAAAAGAAGCCATTTTTAAAGATATTCCAGCAAACCGTTTGGGTTCTCCTGATGAAATTGCCGCCACTGTTGCCTTTTTAGTGAGCGACGGTGCAGCGTATATTACGGGCGAGACTATCCATGTAAACGGTGGGATGTACATGGGTTAAATTCGCAAAAATTGCGAATTTTGTTGAGTTTAGGGTGGTATTTACCCAAACTTGGATGTAAAAATAGTATTTAAATAATTTCGAATGTCGCTGGTTTGACCAGAAAATTAGTTTACACTGGTGCTTGCAAGGAACGACCTAGCAAAATAAACTAGCGACACTTTTGTTATCTAGTGACGTTTAAGGGAAACCTAGAATTATGAGTAACATTGAAGAACGCGTTAAGAAAATCATCATTGAACAGCTTGGCGTTAAAGAAGAAGAAGTAAAAGCAGAAGCTTCATTCGTTGACGATTTAGGCGCTGATTCACTTGACACTGTTGAGTTGGTAATGGCTTTGGAAGAAGAATTCGATACTGAAATTCCTGACGAAGAAGCTGAAAAAATCACTACTGTACAATCAGCAGTTGATTATATTAATGCTAATAAAGACGCATAAGTCTTAATTTAGTTACGAAACGGCTCTTTTTTAGAGCCGTTTTTGTTTCTCCTACTTTTAGTTCCAAAGCGAGGACTTTTTGTGACAAAACGTCGCGTAGTGGTTACCGGAATTGGGATGCTTTCACCATTGGGTCTTAACAGTGAAGACACATGGCGCAAACTGCTCGCAGGCGAGAGCGGCATAGGTGAAATCACTCACTTCGACTGTAGTAACTATTCAACCCGTTTCGCAGGTCAAATTAACGATTTTGATCCTTTGGATTATATCGATAAAAAAGAAACCAAGAAAATGGACCGTTTTATCCAGCTGGGTGTTGCAGCGGGTAAACAAGCACTAGCCGATTCCGGATTGCCTATTAACGATGATAACGCTCACCGCGTAGGTGTCGCGATTGGTTCAGGTATTGGCGGTCTTGAGCAAATAGAGCAAAATCATAGTAAGTTGCTTAACAGCGGGCCAAAGCGAGTATCTCCTTTCTTTGTGCCTTCAACCATAACGAATATGATCTCTGGCTTCCTTTCCATTATGGAAGGATTAAAAGGGCCAAATATCAATGTTGTTACCGCGTGCACAACCGGCGTTCATAATATCGGTATTGCAGCAAGAACCATTGCTTATAACGATGCAGACGCCATGTTAGCAGGAGGGGCTGAAGCAACGATAACGCCTTTAGGCATAGCTGGATTTGCCGCAGCGAGAGCGCTATCTTCTCGCAATGACGATCCGAAGGCAGCTAGCCGCCCATGGGACAAAGATCGCGATGGGTTTGTCATGGGCGAAGGCGCTGGTGTAGTGATGCTTGAAGAGTACGAATCAGCAAAAGCACGTGGTGCTACTATTTATGCTGAACTTGTCGGCTTCGGCATGAGCGGTGATGCTTATCATATGACGTCACCACCTGAGGACGGTGAGGGTGCTGCAACGTCAATGCAAAACGCATTGCTGGATGCGAAGATTGATCCAACCGAAATTGGCTACATAAACGCTCACGGTACGTCTACACCGGCAGGTGATGTCGCTGAAGTTGCAGCAGTAAAACGCGTATTCAACGAGCATGCTTACGATCTTTTAGTTAGCTCAACAAAATCTATGACGGGTCACTTACTTGGGGCTGCAGGTTCTGTAGAAGCCATATTCACGATATTGGCATTACGAGACAAGATGGCACCACCGACTATTAATTTAGACGAGCCTGGTGAGGGATGCGACCTCGATTTTGTCGCCAATAAGGCGAAAATGTTTACTGCCGACCACGCGTTGTGCAATTCATTTGGTTTTGGTGGAACCAACGGCTCACTTGTATTCAAGCGCCTTTAATACCGCGTAAAACCATATACTTGCTAAAGATACAAAGGGTGATACATGCTATGTGTCACCCTTTCTTGTTTGCCTTTGGCAACTTGGTATACTGCACCCATCTCCAATGTATTTAAGATGTTTAACAGGCAGTGAAAATAATACCTCCAAATATGCCTATACCCGCTAGTGATAGGGCGTTTAATTACGGTGACGGTGTCTTTACAACAATGTGTATCTGTAACGGACGAGCCGAATTGTTATCGTTTCACCTGTCTCGTCTGCTGCACGATGCTACAGCGATTGGCCTTGTTATCGACACTAGCGCCATTAAAAACGCAATATTGAAAGAGATAGCGAATAATTCACCTGAATCAGGCAGTGTGGATGAAAAATATGTTCTTAAAATTCACGTCTCCGGCGGTGAGGGCGGGCGTGGGTACAGTCGTAACGAGCAGAACCCACCTGTAGTAAGACTTACAAAGCATGAATATCCCTCCCATTATAACGTTCTCTACAGTACGGGGTTGAAGCTAATTTGTGCACAAACCGCACTGGCAATTCAACCAATTCTCGCGGGGGTTAAGCATGTTAACCGTCTCGAACAGGTACTGATAAAGCGTGAAGTCAGCCTTGCGAATGTAGATGATGCAATAGTGTGCGATACGCAAGGTAACGTGATTGAAAGCAGCGCCGGAAATATATTCTTTTTTACAAACAATATGTGGTGCACTCCATCGCTTCACGGTAGTGGAGTAAATGGGGTAGTACGGCAATGCTTACTTGAAGCTTTTGAAAAAAATAACATTCCCTATGAAATTGGCCAATTTACTACCGATGAAATTAAGTGCGCCGAATGCGTGGTGGTAACCAATGCGCTGATGAAAGTGATGCCGGTAAAATCTGTTAGATTCGATAACGACCAATCTACGTCTTTTCCCGTAATGGCCGAGCAAATCCAATCCATTTCAGACTTATTATCATCGCGCCTTCAACAGCTATCTTATGATTTAGGTGAGGTGGAGTCAGCAAGGCAAGGCTTTGCAACGTCGCTAGAAAAGGAAATAAGGTAGTGAAACGTTTATTAATTCTTTCTATTACGTTCGTCATACTACTTTGCTTATCTGGCGTGGCAGGCGTGTTTTATGTGATTGATAAAGTGCAAGCACCGCTTCGTATTGAGCAAAATACGCTGTTTTCCATTGAAAGGGGAGGCAATGCATATCGCACGGTCAAGCGTTTGAGAAACGAAGAAGTGACGACTATTTCTCCGCTTATCGCCAAAGTATGGCTTAGATTTTTTGCCCAAAGCACTGACATAAAGTCTGGAACTTATATGCTGCAACCTGGGCAATCGTTAGCGGATGCCTTTGCTACATTTACCAATGGCGACGAATATCTTTTTTCCGTCAGTCTTGTGGAAGGGCTAACCCTTGCTCAGTGGCAAGATACCTTAAAAGGTAATGGCGAAATACAATTTGATTTGACAGAGAGAACGCTGGCGCAAACCGTTTCGCATTCAATGCTTCTCGCTGGCAATACCAGTGTTACTGCCACAACTACGAGTGGTTCAGAAAATAGCGAAGGCTGTTGTGATAGTATCAAAAACCCGGAAGGACTTTATCTGGCAGACACCTATTTTTTCACCAAAGGAACCAAAGCCAGTGAGATTTTGACGCGCGCTAATAAGGCCTTGTTTGAATTTCTAATGATAGAATGGAAAAATCGAGATACTGATTTGCCGCTTTCTACACCTTATGAGGCATTGATTTTAGCGAGCATTATCGAAAAAGAGACCGCCGTACCTGAAGAGCGTGATTTAATTGCGGGAGTATTTGTAAACAGGCTAAATAAAAAAATGCGTCTGCAAACAGACCCTACAGTGATATACGGTATCGGTCCTACGTTTGATGGGAACATTACCCGCAAGCATTTGCGCACAGCAACGCCATACAATACCTATGTTATTAAAGGGTTGCCACCAACGCCTATAGCGATGGCCGGTAAAGCAGCAATAAAAGCTGCACTATCACCAAGAACAACCGATGCGCTATATTTCGTTGCTAAAGGTGACGGAAGTCATCAATTCTCAAATACCCTCGAGGAGCACAATGCCGCCGTACGACAATTTCAATTAAAACGTTAGAAACATAGCGTGGCGTATTGAAGCTTCAAGCAATCATCAAAACAGAGATCTTAATAAAATAATGAATGGAAAATTTATAGTCGTTGAAGGACTTGAGGGCGCTGGAAAAAGCTCGGTGATAAGTCGTATAGTTGATGAACTTAAAAGTGCCGGTAAAACTGTTGAGCAAACCCGCGAGCCTGGCGGTACCCCTATGGCAGAAGCTATTCGAGATTGCGTTAAACACGATTGGGATGAGCAGGTTGCCGAAGAAACAGAGTTATTATTAATGTACGCGGCAAGAGTGCAGCTTTTGACCAACCGTATTCATCCCGCATTAAAAAAGGGGTATTGGGTAGTAGGCGATAGACACGATCTTTCATCGCAAGCCTATCAGGGCGGTGGAAGAGGGGTTTTAGAATCGACCATGCGCTCTGTGAGCGAGATCGCACTGAAAGGCTTTAAGCCACACCTTACTGTATATCTAGACGTAGAGCCCGCTGTTGGATTAGAGCGTGCTCGCGGTCGTGGTGAGCTTGATAGAATAGAGCAGTCTGGACTGGCTTTTTTTGAGCGTACTCGTGAGAAGTACTTAGCGCTGGCAAAGTCTGACGACAGTATTGTGACCATAGATGCAATGCAGCCAATGGAGAAAGTTCACAGTGCTGTTTCTGCATTAATCAAGCAATATGTTATGGGTAAATAATTCATGTTTCCGTGGTTTTCTGACATTTTTCGTTCATTTAACTCCCGTTATCTAGCGAATAAGCTTCACCACGCAGTATTGCTTAGTGGTGCCAGTGGTATTGGAAAATATCAATTGGCCCAAGCGCTTGGTAATACCTTGCTATGTAAAGCGCCCTCGTTAGATGGAGCCTGTAATCAATGTCAGAGCTGTTATTTGCGAATTGCGGGTAATCATCCAGATTTGTATCTATTGGAAAGCGAAAAGCAGCTGGGTGTTGATAAAATTCGTGAAGGGATTGCAAAGTTAAGTGGCACCGCTCAAATGAGTGGTAATAAAGTGTTACTTATCCCCAATGCAGATACCATGACAGAAGCGGCTGCCAATGCATTGCTCAAGACTCTTGAAGAACCAACTGCAAACACCTACTTACTTCTCATAACTAATAGTGTGACTAAATTAATGCCCACTATTTTAAGCCGCTGCGAAAAACATGCTTTAGGTTTACCCAGCGTAGAATTAAGTTTGAACTACCTCAAAGATAACGGCGTAGAAGATGCTAGCGAGGCACTGCTTGCCGCTTATGGTCATGCTCCTCTGCGAGTAGAAGCCGCTTTAAAAGGCGAAGAGGAGTTTAGCTATAGAACGTTTAATGATGACTTTCAGGCTTTGTTGGCAGGGGATGCAAACAGCCAAGCCCATAGACTGGCAAAGAAATGGCAGGATAACGCGGTTTTAGCCGCTCAGTGGTGTATGCAAAAAGCCCATGGAGATTATGTGAATAGTCAAAACTCTTCAGATTACACTCGCTATGTTAAATGTGTTGAGGTAACGAAAACATTGCAACATCTGGGAGTGAACAAATCCATGGTATTATTTGGGTTACTTAAGCAGTTTCAGCGATAGACATACGTTGTAACTAAGTGTGCCAAGAGTGCGAGGCGCGCTTTCAATTCATTATT
This sequence comes from Alteromonas hispanica, assembly GCF_010500915.1. GTDB lineage: Bacteria > Pseudomonadota > Gammaproteobacteria > Enterobacterales > Alteromonadaceae > Alteromonas > Alteromonas hispanica. The sequence goes on along the minus strand of NZ_JAAAWP010000001.1, from coordinate 387,223 downwards.
TTTATTCACGAGCTAGGGAATACATGCTGGCTCTAAATCATGATTAACAGTATTAAAGGTTTATTTTGTTTGTAGATTCTCACTGTCATTTAGACAGATTAAAACAAGGTCCTGAAGAATTAAAAGAAACACTCAACTTTGCCCGCACTCGAGGGGTAGAGCATTTCTTATGTGTGTGTGTCTCGGTCAGTGACTATGACAGCATGCGTGATGCAGTAAGTGAATTTGATGACGTGTCTGTGTCTTGTGGTGTGCATCCTTTACATCAAGATGAGGCGTGTAGCTACGATGAGTTATTAGAAAAGGCACAACACAGCGATGTCGTTGCTATTGGAGAGACGGGGCTCGACTATTTTTATAGCCCAGAGAGTAAAGATGTTCAATTAACGTCATTTGTAGACCACATCAAGGTTGCCAATGAAACCAAAAAGCCGCTTATTATTCACACTCGTGATGCCCGAGAAGACACCATTAATTTGCTAAAAGAGCATAAAGCACCAGATACTATTGGTGTGCTGCATTGCTTTACAGAATCGTTAGAGATGGCCGAGGCGGCAATCGATATGGGCTTCTACATATCCATTTCGGGCATTGTAACGTTTAATTCGGCAGATGAATTACGAGAAGTGGTGAAGTCTATTCCTATTGAGCGGTTGCTAATTGAAACTGACTCTCCTTGGCTGGCACCCGTTCCTCATCGAGGAAAACAAAACCAACCCGGTTACGTTGTTGAGGTAGCAGAGTTTATTGCCGAGCTAAAAGGTATTTCAGTAAAAGAACTCGCACGGATTACAACGGAAAACTTTTACACGCTTTTTGCCTTAGCGAAAGATAAGGCTGCATAGGGAGCTGTTATGCCATTATGGCGTCAGAATTTAGTTAAAAGCTTACATAAAACACGAAGTGTCCCTGAAAGCCGGTATTTTCAGCTGGCAACGGCAAACCAAGAAGGTATTCCGTTTTGTAGAACTGTTGTGCATCGTGGGTTAACTGACGATAACAGCCTAATCGTGATATCTGATACCCGTACCGAAAAGTATCAACAGTTGGTTCAAAACAATCGATGCCATATTGCCTGGTATTTTGCCAAAACTCGTGAGCAGTATCGCTTTCATTGTTTGGCAGATATATCCACCAAGGAAGAGTCTCCTGACCTGGTTGAAGCGCAATGGGATAAGCTGTCAGACGCAGGGAAAAAGCAATTTCTGTGGGGAACACCTGGCACGCCGAGAAATGGCGAGTCTGCGCTGCATGTTGAGGGCGATTACAACACTATTCCAGCGCACTTTTGTGTTTTAACCTTAAATATCGAAACCGTAGATTATCTGAATTTGCGTGGTAACCCTCAAAATCGCGAATGGCATGAAAAGAACGAACATGGCGATTGGGTCAGTCAGTCATTAATTCCTTAAATCACTGTAAAAATACACTTACAAAATAACCCGCGTTGCCGCTTAACGAGCTGACGTGGAAGTCGAAACGCGGGTTATTTTTAATCTGAAGAAAATACGTTTTATATAGCGTATTTACTCAAATATTTGAGATATCGACTCTTCACCCTTAAACAGATAAGTGATCATGTTGTCTTCATTTGTGCGGCCAACACTTTCAACAATTGCAGTTGCCACATCTTCACGTGGGATAACTGCATCACTTTTGTTATTGGGCATATCGGTGCGCACCAGATGTGTACCTGGCTCATTTAACAAGGTACCGGGGCGTAAAATGATATGTTGAATACCACTGTTAATTAAGTAGTCATCAGCAACGTGTTTTGCTACCAAGTAAGGCTTTATTGTGCCGTCTACTGAATCTGGATCGCCAGCGCCTATAGAGCTGACCATTACAAACTTGGGCGTTTGGGCTTCTTTGGCATAGTTTACCGCTTTTATCGCAGCCCACAGGTCAATCATAATAGTTTTATCAGCACCGGTGTTTCCACCAGAACCTGCTGTGAAAACGACAACATCAACATTTTTAAAATGCGATGAAAAGTCTTTTTCAAGATCTTGCTCAATCACCTGTAAGTTGTCATTTTCAATGTCCGATAGTTTGTCAGGGCTTCGGACGGGGGCGAGAACATGATGGCCCCGTTCGAGAAGTTTGCCGGTTGCTTGTTTTCCAATTTGGCCAGACGCGCCAAGTACGAGTACTTTCGCCATTATTTTACCTCCATGAATTAAATGTCATTATTGATAGCCTTCACACTGATAACGGATCAGTGATTGAGACAAACAACATTTATGTAGGTTAAATAAAATGCCCTAGTTTACGACAGTGTTTCTTCCAAGGGCTTTGCCCTCGTAAAGCTTTTTATCAACGGCTTGTATGCAAGCTTCAACACTTTCATAATGTTTTATCTCTGCTACACCGCAGGTAATACTGACTGGAACTTGCTTTCCTTGAACTTTGATGGGGTGTTCGGCCACTTTTTTTCTGAGCTTATCGGCTACCCAATAGGCTTCCTGCACATTGAGTGCCGGCAAAAGGATCAAAAACTCTTCGCCGCCCCATCGCGCAACGATGTCATTAACTCTCACGTTTTCTGTCAATATTTTCGCAACATCAATAAGCACCGTGTCTCCAACGCCGTGACCATGCGTATCATTGATGGTTTTGAAAAGGTCTATGTCTATAAGAATCAATGAAAAAGTATGCTTATAACGAAAAAACTGATTCCACGCTTCAGTGGCACGCTGTGAAAAATAGCGTCTATTCTTAAGGCCTGTTAACGCATCTTCGGTTGATAACAGCGTGAGTTTTTCAACGGCGCGATTAAGATCTTCGGTCCGCTTATCTACTAACACAGACAACTCTTGCGAGCGCAATTGTAGCGTTCTGAAGCGCAACCAAAGCATTGTAGAAATAAGAGCTACGATAGTGAGTAGTATGAGCGCACGCCAAATAGGCATATCCCACCAAGGCGGAATAATGACAATTTCAATTTGAGCCTCATTGCTGCTCCATTTATTCTCTTTGTTGATTGCTTTTACGGTAAATCGATACCTGCCTGGATCCAAATTAGTATAGGTGGCAAGCTTTGATTTACTGTCTGTATAGCGCCAACCCGATTCAAAATCTGACAGTCGGTATGCATATCGGAGAGTGTCTGCATTGATAAAATCTAAAGCAGAGAAGGCGAGAGTAAAGGATATATCCTCAGGGTATAGTTCTATGCGATCGCCAACTTGATTAATTGACCGCATTTCACTGCCATTCGTCTGGTTGTTGCTAATGACTTCCATGCGAGTAATGTGTATGAGTGGCGACCAGGGTTTATCTTGAACGTCACTGGGGTTAAATCGTGTTATACCTTTTGCTCCGCCAAGAATAATGGTGTTGTCTCGAGTTTGTGTGGCTGCTCCAATATAATAACCGGTATCAATGGCACCGCTTTCTTAGCCATAAAAGGAGAGCGTTTGTAAATCAGAAGCAAGGTGGGCAATCCCTTTGTCCGTGGTGATCCAAAGACCATTTTGCTCATCTTCAACAATTGCACCAATAGATAAACCTGTTATTACGCTGTCTGGCTTAATACGAGTAAGCTGTAATGTGGAAAAGTCCTGCTCAGAGATTGTCATAAAGTAAAAGCCATTGGCTTGAGTTGCCAACCAATAGCCGCCGCGACTAGATTTAGAAATCCATGTAACAACAGACACGTCTTTCAATAGAGGTGAAAAATCTCTTACGTTGATAAGTTCTCCGCTGAATTTGTTCGCGAAATACAAACCACCTACCGTGGTCAACCAAGCATTTCCATCCTGTTCATGCAAAACTCTGGTGGTTAAGGGGAGGGGCCATTGTCTTACTACCTTATCGTCTGAAGGACGATAAACAAAAACACCATCGCTGTATCCTCCATACCAAACGTCTCCGTCAGAATCTACATTCAGGCTATATCCCGACTTACCTTCAAGCGCAACGGCATTAAGGTTTTTAGTGTCGGGATTAAACTTAGATAGTCCAGAGCGTGTAGCTACCCACACATCATTTCTCACCGAGTCATAATGGACAGCCAACATTTTCTCATTAGCATTACTCGTGGTTGAATCCGTCGAATTGACTAAATAGGGGCCTTTGGAAAGGTCGTTGTTGTAATCGTAATTCCACAACCCTTTTTCGTTAACTAGCCAAACGCTGTCATTGTTGGAGGAGACAGAGGTGACAATTCTTCCGCCGCCCACTTCTGTTGAGTAAAAATTAGCTAATATTGGGTCGCTCACGGCGAAACCATCGTCCTTCATGGCAGCGATAACTAAACCTTCTGAGGTTTCAAAAAGTGCTGAAAAGCGCTCGTCTTTGGTCGACCTAGCCGTTACCGGAGTAGTAATAACAGAAATGGGGCTATGGCTTGGAAGTAGGTTTAAGCCACGCTCTGTCGCTACCCATACATCTCCATTATTTTGTACTAATATGTCGGTAACGTAATCGTCTGACAGACCTTGCTCTGTGGTGATGCAGTGCTCGCTGAGGTCATACTCGCGATTAAGAGGATTAAAGATGCAAGCACCGTGATTAGTTGTTGCTATCCAAATTCTTTCGTCTTCTGTAGCGACAATTCGTGTCAGATTTTGCTTTTCTAACGCCACTAGCTGCAGTTTTTTATTCAGTGAATCTAATTTATATAAGCCCGAGGTGGAGGTAACGTAGAGCACATCGTCTACCAGCTCCACATCTGTAAGTGTGCTTGTAGGGTTAGGCAGATAAGCCATAAGCAGAACTTCGCCTAAATCGTCAGAATACTTATACAAATTTCTATCTGATATTATCCAAGTGGTATTATCTGCAGTGTTTTTTATCCGGTTAATAATAGCGTTATTGATTGCTTCTGATGCGGGTAACGTAAAGTGGGTAAACTTCTCAGTATCCACATTGAGCCGACTTAAGCCGCCAAATGTCCCAACCCAGATAAATTTTCCATCAGGACTTGCCTCAACCTGAAGAGCGGTGATCGATTGAAGGCCAGAATTACTTTCGCCCTCTATCAGGCCAAAATTTCTAAAAGAATACCCATCAAATCTATCAATGCCGGCTTGTGTCGCCAGCCATAAAAAGCCATCCTTATCTTGAGTTGCATCGGCTAGAGAGATATGGGCGAGACCGTCGTTGACGGTGTACTGCGAAAAGATTGGCGCTATGGGTTTAGACCAAGATAGCTGTGCGCAAGAGGCCGCAAACCAAATAAGTGAAGTTAACGCGAAAAAACGCCTCATTGAAATAACCACAAAATTCCATCTACATAATCATACATTTAACTTACGCTAAATTCATAAACAAGCAACAATACGTTAGTAGCAAAATACTGATTGATAGGAAAAAGCCGGAAAAAGTTTTGTTATTTCTGAGGTCTGCGTATTTTTATCGCCTATGTTTCACGTTTTTTCGCGCTCACTAAAAATTTGCTAAAACTCGCTAAATTTACAACAAATGTTAGAAAATCATTTATCGGGAGTATGGCTAAGCAATGGTGTAATTAAATTTGGCGAAATATCAAATGAGCATTATCATTTAGCAGGCTCTTCTCAGTAGAGCCTACTCAATTATAATTACAAGAGGGAATACATATGACAACGGAAGAAAACATGTATTGGGGACTTACAGTAAGAACCTACTGTACGCTAATTCACGTGAGTCAGCTCACCAGCATAATTGTTCCAGGCTTGGGGCTTATATTACCTATTATTATGTGGATAGCTCATAAAGATCAGAATGAAGATATTGATAAACATGGAAGAGTCACTGCGAATTGGTTAATTAGCCTAGTAATATACACGGTAATATGCGGTATTTTGCTTTTGATTATAATAGGCGGCTTCGGGTTATTAATATTGGGGATTCTAAATTTGATCTTCGCGATCGTTGCGGCACTCAAGGCTAACAATGGCGAACTCTGGCATTACCCACTAAGTATCAAATTTTTTAAAGTTTAAAAACGTTTAGGCTTTCCGCTTAAGCTGTTTTCTCAAGTTATACATCTGCGGCAGGGGAGTTACCTAAACGCCTGTTAAGCGCCTGCCGCCCTTTATATTATTACCGATAACCACCTTATCGACAATCACGTATTTTTCGCTAACTTGTCCGCCTATCTCACTTTTGTTGCACAACACTGCTTGAATTTTTTATTGTTTCCGCAAAGACACGGCAAGTTTCTACCATATTTTATTTTACCGCAGTCATCATGAAGGGTACCGTCGTGATAACGCCACAGTCTGCCCTCGACGATAAAGCGCGATGTCTCGTGTAACTGAAAGAGGTGCTTATTTTCAAAGTAGTAGGCAGTAAACTCGACGGTATCTGAACTAGGTTTACTGTGTGTTGAAGTATGGACTTTAAGAGCGAACCAATGAGCACCGCTAGCGCTACTTTCAAGGTTTTCTGATGTTATCCCTTGACGCTTTTCCTCTGAATACGTGTCGCGAACATAGTCGTATTGCTTGATTGCATATGCAGTAAAACGGGAGCGCATCAATTGTTCTGCCGTTTGAGGGCTATCTGTACCGCTGATGAAGGGAGCACAGCAATGCTCATATGAGCTTGTGGAGCAGCAAAAGCAACGCATAAAACTAGTTGGTATCCAAGATTAATTCAATCGTTCATATTACACCGCCCATAGTACAATACACGAGTGTACTAGCCAAAAATTTTGCTGTTATTGACTCAACTTTCTCGCTTTATATTTCTGTTTTTACCAAGGCCCTACAGCAACATTTCTGTTTTGGGTATTGCTGTCCACTCTTACGTTCACTAAACTCACCGAGTAAAGCTCACAAAGCTTACGGATCATATCACTGTCAGTAGGCTGTAAATCTAAATCTATATTTTCTACATACAGTGTTTTGCACTGACCGCCTGTAATTAGCTTACTTATCCATTCAGGCACTTTCTCCTTTTCAGGCTTTTGAATACGAATAGCGTTCATCACGTCTTTAGAAAACGAAACTGAGCTAGAGAGTAAATAATTCCACCCTTTGTCGTTATTTACTCTGTTACCTTCTCTGTTACTTTCTCTTCCTTCACCAGGAAAACCTTCAATAGGCAACGGGAGTTGCACAACATTTTGGGCTCCAGAACCGAGAAGGGAAGTACGAAGTGCATTAAGTCGACAAACTGGTGAATTACTCATAGGACATACCTTATTTTTATAAAACCACGTTAACTGTTTAAGTATACAGTGTGTATGTGTATACAGTATTTTTATCCAGTGTGATTTGCAAGTTATACATTGTGCTTTTTTCGAACAAAATCGAACAAATATGGTAAGTGCTTTTAAAATAAAGCATTTTTTATTAGTCAAATAATGGCTATCTGATATCGTTAGTAGAATTTAAAGCACTGTGTATGCTTTGGTCTATCACGAGAAAAATGGGATTATGAGCGTATTAGTCGATTGGGGTTATATAGGCATGTTTGTCTGTGCTTTTTTGGCAGCAACTATTTTGCCTTTTAGCTCTGAGGTTGTACTCACTGCTTTATATAGTAGTGGCTTTTCTGCGGGGCTTCTCTTGGTAGCTGCATCAAGTGGCAACGTGCTAGGGGCTCTTGTTAACTATTTTCTTGGCCTTAAATACGGAAAAGTGATAGCTACAAAGGTATTGAGAGTGAGCGACAGCTCATTTACTCGCGCTAGTATTCTTTTTACTCGATGGGGCAAGTGGAGTTTATTACTTTGCTGGGTGCCCATAATCGGAGATCCTATTACGTTAGTTGCAGGAGTGCTGCGTAGTAACCTTTTATTTTTCATATGTATTGTAACTGTGGCAAAAACGGCGCGTTACGCCGCATTACTCAGTTTTTTCTCTTGCAGTTTTTTCTGACGTAATTGCTTTCGCCGAAAAGTGGATAGCCCATGCTTGACTCGGGGAATTAAAATGATAATTCCGACTAGCCAATACCAAATAGGCTCTTGCCAAAAGGTTTTTTGCGACCAACTAAAATGCAATAAAGCCAGAGGCAAAATAGCGTAAATAGTATTGTGAAGCTGCTGCCAGCGCTTGCCCATTTTCCTTCTTATAAGGTTAAAAGAGGTTGCAGTTAGTGCCATTAGCAGCAAAATCGCTAGCATTCCCACAATAATATACGGCCGACTTATAATCTCACTCAGTACCAGCGTCATATCGAGCTGCAGCTCAAAAAGAATGTAGGTACTGAAATGGGCCAATGCATATACAAATACATAAATGCCTAACATGCGCCTGAACTGAATAGGCGCTGGACTTTTCAACCACTTTGCAAGGGGGCTAAGCAATAACGTAATAAACAGCAGGTGAATAGCCCAAATACCGGTTTCATTCAAAAGTGTATTTACCGGGTCTGCACCTAATGAATCTGTAATGCCTGCATAAAATAGCCACACAATATACCCTAAGGCCACACAGTGAATAATCGATTTTATACAACGTCTGGCAAACGGCGAGAGTCGTAGAAGTTTTTTATTGGCAATCATGGATACCATTAATAATATCTAGTTAAATCCATACCGGAGTAAAGTGGCGCAACTTCGTCATAGCCATTGAACATCTTTGTTTCTATTCTATTGCGGGAAAGCAGGCCGCCTGTAGTGATTCTGCGTTCACTAGCTTGGCTCCAGCGTGGATGAGATACCTTTGGGTTAACATTCGCATAGAAGCCATATTCGTTTGATGCGAGGCGATTCCACGTTGTGGGTGGCTGCTTATCGGTCAGGCGAATGCGTACGATGGATTTAATGCTTTTGAATCCATATTTCCAAGGTACAACTAAGCGAATAGGCGCCCCGTTTTGCGGAGGCAGAGTTTTTCCATATAAGCCAACCGACAATAACGTTAAGGGGTGCATCGCTTCATCAAGGCGCAAACCTTCCACATAAGGGTATTCGATACCGCCACCTAAAAATCGATTGCTTTGCCCTGGCATCTGCTCTGGATCATAGAGCGTCTCAAACGCCACGTATTTTGCTGACAATAGCGGGTCAGCTTGCTTGATAAGAGCCGCTAGTTCAAAGCCTATCCACGGTACTACCATAGACCAGGCTTCTACACAGCGAAGGCGATAAATGCGTTCTTCAAGGGGAAACCGCTTTGTTAGCGAGTCGTGATCGAGCACCAGTGGATTTTTCACTAAACCATCAATTTTCAACGTCCATGGGTCAGTATTGAACTCAGTGGCGTTTTCCGCTGGCGCGTCTTTTGATGTACCAAACTCATAGAAGTTGTTATACGACGTTATTTTCTTTTCTGGAGTTCGAGTTTCATTGATTTGAAATTTACTCGGTTGTGAAAAATCCAGTGGTTTGCCTTGAAAAGGTGTATCTTCCTTCTCATCTTCCCAGAACCAATCAGCAGCGCTAGCAGACTTTGCGAGCAAGGTAGAGGCCCCTACAAATCCAAGTGACTTTAAAAGCGATCTCCGGTTCATGTAAACATGTTCATCAGTCACATCACTATCATTTAATTTAACTGACGGCTTGTAGGGTTTAGACATTATTCTACCTTCTTAACACAATATTTTTCACTCAGGTTGAAAGAGCCAAGTTTGCTCTTTCATATTCTGTCATTCGTTATTCACATCGACTCTTGCTAGCGCATTAACGCTTAACGTAAGCCCTAACTAAAACCTAATTTAAGCGGTTTCAGCATTCTGCATGTATTTGTTTACACAGAATTTGTCATAAGCTTACGTTGTGAATACGTTGAAGCAGCAAGATAGTTTCATAAATCGTCTTTACTCATTAAAGCTTAATTACTGCACACTTAACTACCGCACACTTAACTATTTCGCAATAAAGGTATGCTGTTACCGCAATTGACGTAAAGCGCTTTCCACAAATATTCATGACTCGACAGATATACATGACCAGACAGGCCGTGAGATAATTTCAAAAAGTCACCTAAAGAACTTTGCTGAGTAGATGGCTGACAAATAGTAACGAAGGAAATCACTAAGATACTTGTACAAATTTTTGAATAGATAGCTAGAACGCTATGTAAATAGCTGAGTAAACAGCCAGATAATCAAGTAGCCAAATGGATAAGGCGAACCCGCAAACGGCTGACTTCTGAGAGATATCTAACACACAAGCAGCGCTATCCTGTGCCGCATATTAATCAACTACATATGAAAGCTGTCTTGAATACCACCTTGTTTGGGAGAAAAAATACTGCTGTAGAGACGAGAGGCAAATTCGTCAGTCATTCCCGATATGTAGTCAGCGAGAACCCGCATACCGTTTCCGTTGTCTTGTGCTTTACGCCAGCGCTCTTGGGTATTTTCGGGCAATAGTCTGCTAGGGTCCGATGCAAAAGCTTCAAAAAGCTCCATTACAACGAGCTGTCCTTTGTATTCCAAAAGTTGAACATCGGGGCGACGTATTACCTTTCTAAAGACAAAACGCTTAAACAGCCCTAGCGCTTCGCCGAAATTATTGGGCATAGTAGCGTTATAAGCGAGAAGAGGATGAGAAAAACCTTGGATTTTGTGTATTTCAATTGCAGTAATAAAGCTGTTTACCAATGCGCCAATAGCGTTTTTGCGTTCATGGTGGGCCTGGCTAAAGAGCTTTGTAGTTAATGTCTCGATGTTTTCAGAAAGCCACGGAATAGAGAGTCCTTTCAATGGACTGGTGACTTCTTCTACAAAATGCTGCTTATTTACCATATCCATTACAATGGCATCTTCTAAATCGTGAATGCCATACGCAATGTCATCGGCTAACTCCATTATTGAACAATCAAATGATTTGTAGTCTGTTTTACCGTGTCCATTAGCATTTTCAGAAAACTGCATAAAACGCTGTTTATCTTCACTGCAAAGGGGCGCAAGCAACCAGTCAAACAATGCTTTATCACATGCAAAAAGCCCTTTAGGAGGGTGCCATTCGTCTGCTTTTACCTGTCTTAATGAAAGCGGACGCGTCGCGGTATGTGCTTTAGAGTGGAGTGTATTAATGAAATTAGGATATTTGACTAACCCTAAAATACTGCGTCTGCATAAATTCATACCATGCTCGGCAGTGTAAGGTTCGAGCTGTGTGACAATGCGAAACGTTTGTCCATTGCCTTCAAACCCACCGTGCTCATGCATCATATAATTGAGGGCTATCTCTCCGCCGTGGCCAAAAGGAGGGTGTCCAATATCATGTGCTAAACAGATTGTTTCAATGAGCGTAGGATCAAGCACTAGTTCCTGCGCTATTTCGGGAAACTTATTCCACAGTTGCGCTGTAATTCCTGTTCCTATTTGTGCCGCCTCTAAAGAATGGGTAAGGCGAGTGCGATAAAAATCACTTAATCCAACACCTAATACTTGCGTTTTCGCCTGTAGCCTGCGAAACGCCGCGCTGTGAAGCACTCGCGCTTTATCTCTTTGATATGGGTTTCTGTGGTCTCCGTCCCTCGACTCGGTGCGTGGAAGACGACGTGCATGTAGGTCAAGTTCCCATTGAGATATTGTCACAGTAGAGTCCTTATCGGTTTTACATTTCGTCTTGGGTTATTTCATCAAGGCTCAAGGAAAAGCTAGGAACGTATTGTGTAAGAAAGTAGTCCACTTCTTCGGAGTGGTATTCTTTTAAAATTTTATCAAGCCGCTTTTTCGCTAACGTAAACTCTCTATTTCCGGCTGCCAACTCTTCCAATGTCTTTAGATACGCGCACAGCACATCAGCGGCTTTCACTATAAAGGCATCTTCAGGGTCGTGGTATTGTGAATCAATAAGCGCAGCGTAGTCTTCTCGAAATGACTCTGGCGCCATTTCAATAAGCTTGTTTTCAGCAATCTTTTCAATCTTTTTATATTCTTCTTTAATAGCGGGATTAAAGTATTTAACTGGGGTAGGTAAGTCGCCAGTGAGCACTTCAGACACATCGTGGAACATTGCCATCGTTGCAATGCGCTCAGGGTTAACATTACCTCCAAAGAACTTATTTTTAATTAACGCAAGTGCATGGGCAACCATGGCTACTTGTAAACTGTGCTCTTGCACGTTTTCTGTATGCACATTGTGCATAAGAGGCCAGCGATTGATGAGTTTCAATCGAGATAAATGTGCAAAAAAATGACTTCTGTCTGACACACTAAGCCCCTTGCTTATAAGTTCTGAAAAAGTTTCCTATTCTGTGAAGTGCTGGTACAAGAACATCACTGTGAGGTAAAAATACTAACCTGAAATAAATACCGTCATTTAAGTTAAATGCTCTGCCATGCACCAGCAGAATTTTTTCAGAGCTTAAAAGATCAAGGATCATTTGTTCATCATTGTGGATATTGAATTTTTTCTCATCGACCCGCGCGAAGCAATACATAGCACCTTTAGGTTTTACACAATGCAAGCCGTCAATACCGTTGAGCATATCTGTGGTGACATCTCTTTGAATGCGGAGCCTGCCGTTTTCTTTTACCAAATCATCTATGCTTTGATAGCCCCCAAGCGCGGTTTGAATAGCGCTTTGACATGGGACGTTCGCGCACATTCGCATAGATGAGAGGATATTAAGCCCTTCTATATAATCAGATGCTAATCGTTTATTACCGCTAACAAGTAGCCACCCAGAGCGAAAGCCTGCTACGCGATAGTTTTTGCTTAGCCCGCTAAACGTAACAAAGAAAACATCGTCAGCTAGTGAGGCAATACTGGTGTGTTTTGCATCGTCATAGAGAATTTTGTCATAAATTTCATCGCTAAATACCACCAACCCATGCTGTCTGGCTATTTCGACAACTTCTTGTAGTAATGCTTCATCGTACACCGCACCTGTGGGGTTGTTGGGGTTGATAAGCACAATAGCGCGAGTTTTACTGGTGATTTTACTCTTAATATCATCCAGGTCTGGAAACCAGCCTGCTTGTTCGTCACATCGGTAGTGGACAGGGGAACCAGAAGAAAGACTGACCGCTGCGGTCCACAATGGATAATCGGGGCTGGGAATGAGTACTTCGTCTCCCTGATTCAGCAAAGCTTGCATTGCCATCATTATCAATTCGCTAACCCCATTGCCGATGTATACATCGTCAACGCGAATATCTTTAATGTTTCGCTGCTGATAGTACTGCATCACTGCTACTCTCGCCGCATAAATTCCCGTGGAGTCTGAATATCCTTGAGCCGTGGGCAGGTTATGAATAACGTCTTTTACAATATCGTCCGGGGCTTCAAAACCAAATGGCGCGGGGTTACCGATATTAAGTTTTAATATGCGGTGACCTTCATCTTCCATTTTTCTTGCTTGTGCTGCTATTGGGCCTCGAATGTCATAACAAACGTTATCTAATTTATGTGAGCGAGATACAGTTTTCATGGTCTATCTGGTTGATTTACATACCCTGAGATTATCGCAAACCACAGTGATATGCGACGGCAAAATAGGAGATTAAGGCACAATATGACTATTTTTATGCGCACTTGTCCAAATTACGAACAAAAAAGATGACAACTGTCCTTAATAGCATAAGTTTATAAAAAATATGTTAATAACTTGTGAACTTTTCAATATAAGCCTATCGTAGTAATGAGGTGTTCGTAAAAACGCCAATAAAAGACAAGTTTACCATCAGAGGTGATTTCAATATGTCGCACCATTTTAAAGAAACCCCAGAAAATGCGATTACACAAAGTGGCATTGCGCGTGTCATTCCCTGTAAAGAATTAGATGTTGGCGATCCGATAAAATGGCTTTCGCTAGCAATAAGAGACGCTATGCGGGCCCCAGGTCTTACCGCGTTTTATGGCGTACTATTTGCCGTTATACCTTGGGTGATTATGTATTTGGTGGCGATGACAGGTTGGCACCTAGTAATTCTACCCGCAATTGTCTGCTTTATGCTGGTCGGTCCGTTTTTGGCAGCAGGACTTTACGATGTGAGCTGGGAAATGGAGAAGGGGCATAAACCTACACTTCGACATTCCCTCAGAGCCATGCGTAGAAATGCAACTAATGAATGGGGTTTTGCAGTTTTACTCATGTTCATGATGATATTTTGGTTGCGGGTAGCCTCTATTATTCACGCGCTTTACCCTCCTTATATAGAAAATACATTAGAGAGTTTATTGCCATTCCTAGTGTTGGGTAGCTTAGTGGGTGCGGTATTTACGGTGGCGATGTTGTTTTTAACGGCATTCACACAACCAATTCTAATGGAGCGTAAAGTCGACTTGGCAACCGCAGTACTAACAAGCGTTAATGCTGTATGGGTGAACAAATTACCTATGTTGATATGGGGAGCGATAATTTTCTCTGCCGTCGCAATTGGCTTTGTAACCGGTTTTGTTGGGTTTATTGTTCTAATGCCTCTTGTTGCCTATGGCTCTTGGCATGCTTACATTGATGCTATCGAGACAAAGCGAGCAAGAAAATACGAGTAAAATGTAGTTTTATTACAACAAAAAATGGCATTTCAGTATGATAATTAATCTGTAATGTCATTTTTTTTGTTAAAATTTCACTTAAAATGAAAAAAATGGCGATAATTAAGACTTTAGTATTAGAGTTTTTGGCGATGTTTTACTGCTTACCTATATCATTTCGGAATAAAGAAATTTATAAATCTCAACGTTTTCAGTGGCTTAACTATTTAAATAAACGTTAACATACTGATTTACCGCAAATTTACCTGCCTTACACAATAAAACAACAGAAAAAAATATTTTCTTGGTGCATAACTAATGGGCACTCAGCGATAACTGGGTTGCAACTTACATCATTAAATATGTTCAAAGGAAAATATTATGAAACTGTTTAAAACGCTTATCGCAACAGCAGCTCTGTCTTTTGCAGTTAATGCAAACGCAGCAGAGACACAAAAAGAAGTACGTTTTATTGGAGAAACTGAGTTCGCAGGCTTTTGTAAAGCCATCGTCAACGATGATATCAGAACACTCCGCTCAAGCCTTTCACGCAGTGTAGGTCGCATTGGCGATAGTCAGCGTCAAGTGCTACGTGTTATTACTTCTGACACAGGTTTAACCTGCAATGGAAGCAATTTAATCGACTTTTCCGTTGAGCGCGGCGCTGATTCGGTTCACGAATTCCTTATCTCGCGTAGTTAATTATGACTAGTGTAAAGAGGCGGGTGGTGATGTTCCTGCAAAGAACACCACACACCCAACCAGGAAGTCATAACTGGTTAATGATGCTCGGCTCAAACCCTTACCCAACGAGACACTCTGTGTCGACCGTTGATAAAGAGTCGCTGAGTGTGGAATCTCAACTTGAGGAGTAGAACATATGCTAATGGCACAAGGAACAAGCTTGTTAGCGTAGAAAATATCAAACCTCCAATAATGGCGATGGCCATTGGGGAATAGGGTGGACCATCGCCGCCTATCCGTGTAGTGCCAATTGCTAGCGGAATTAGCCCCAAGACAGTGGTAGCAACTGTCATCAAGATAGGTCGAATACGGGTTACACACCCTTCAACAACGGCTTCGTATAAAGAAAGTCCTTCATTGACCAGTTGATTTATTCTGTCTACTAAGACAATGCCATTATTCACAACAATGCCCATTAAAATAAGCATACCGATCATACCCATTACAGACATTGAGGTGCCAGTTATCATAAAGGCCCAAAATACGCCGGTAAATGAAAACAACAGCGAGGTGATAACCGAGGTAGGCAGAATTAATGATTCAAACAGAGCAGCCATAACCACATAAATCATGCATAGCGCCAAAAGCATATTCATTTGCATCACAGCATTTGCCTCGCTTTGACGAGAAAAGCTTCCATCTAACGTCCATTTGTATCCCGTGGGCAAAGCAATATTCTCAAGAGCTTTTTCTATCTTCATTCGAGCTTCTTCAACGGTAGTCTCACCCTCAAGGTTAGCGCCAATGGCCAGTGAGGTTTGACGATAGCTGCGGTTAATTTGAGACAGCTGTGGCTTAATTTCAAAATCGGCAATCATATTAAGGGTGACAGATTGGTTTTGTGAAAAGCCGATGTGGATATTTTTAAGCTCGCTCAACGAGGACTGAATATCATTTCCGTACTTGAGCTGCACATTAACTTCACCCGTATCCCCGTATCTAAAAGTTCTTAGGTTGTTGCCGCGCAATGCGGTAGCCACTACGTTTGCAACGTCATTAATGCCAATGCCAAAACGGTTTGCTTTTTCCCTATTAATACGAATTTGTACTTCGTCTCGGGTAGACCCCGTATCTGCTTTTACGTCTTTTAATCCCTCAATTTTTGCGATTATCGGCACAAGCTCTTTCGAAATAGTCATAAGCTGCTCTGACGATTCACCTAAAAGCGTAACCTGAATCCCCCCCCCGCTGCCGCTGTCCCACTGAAATGTAGGTCTGGCTCTTACAAATGACGGCATAGATTCTCTTATGTCCTGTTTTATTGCGCTTACAGGCACAGGAAGTTCGTCATTCAATGTTAAGCCGCTTATTGCGTAGCCCGGTGTGAAATAGGTATACACCTGCTTAATATGAAAGCGCTCTTGGTTGTCATATAAATAGGCTTCCATTTTTTCTACTGTGCTCTCAACTTCAGATAGCGTGTAGTTTTGGGTCATGTGGTAGTTGAGCCAAATGCGCTCTTGGTTGTTATTACCGTCGTCGTCTGAGGTAACGGCCTGCATGGGAATAACTGTTGAGGCGAGGATCGCGATGGCAATAAGCGATGTTTTTCCCTGATTGTTTAACACCCACGATAATACTTTACCGTAGCGTCTAATATACCCTGCGGGCGCCGAATGTCTTACAACTGGAATTTTTACCTTGGTCGTTAAGAGAGGAATAAGCGTTTTTGCGATAAACAAAGAAGCGAATAGTGATATACAGATCGCAACAGCCACGTGCTCTAAAAATATAGTGACATCAATTTTAACGCCAATTATATTCGGCAAAAAGACAATGGCCGTTGTCGCGGTACCCGCAATTACGGCTAAACTCACTTTGTTTACGCCAGTTTGGGTGGCATAGGAAACATCACTGCTTTGCTGACGTTCTTGAAAGATACTCTCGGTAATCACTACCGCATTGTCAACTAACATGCCTACGGCTAACATCAGGCCCATCAAAGAAAGAATGTTAAGTGTGTAACCTAATAGATACATCACACCCAGCGCTATGCAGATAGAAAAAGGCACAGACAGCACCACTATGATAGTGGTGACAAACTGCCGTAAAAACATAAACAGAACAATTACCGAGAGCAGGGCACCTAATAATCCCGCACTTAGCAAGTCACTCAAGGATGACGTCACGCTTTTAGCCGTATCATCCATAACAAAAAGGTTGATTCCCGCAAACTCTGGGTCGCTTTTTGCCAGTTCTATCACCTTCATTACAGCATTAGATACTTCAACGAGGTTACTACCTGATTCTCTAAAAACGTTGAAACCTACGGCAAAGCTTCTATCTAAATGACGACCTTCGTTTCGCAGGGGCAATTCGTAGCGTACCTCTGCAACATCCGATAAGCGAATATTTGGTTGGATCCACATTTGTTCAAAGTCGCTGATGTCATCAAATTCACCCTTCGGGTTAACCAATATCTTTTCGCCCTCATTATTCATATAGCCAGCCGTGAGGGAAAAGTTTGCGCTTTGCAGCTTTTGCACTAATTCAGTATTGTTAATGCGATATGCGGCCAACTTTTTGGGGTCAAGCCTTATACTAATTTGGCGCTTCATAGTGCCATAAAGCTCAACCCTAGAAACCCCAGCCACTCGCTCCAGAGGTCGCTTTAGATTGCGTTCTAGTAAGTCGTAGGCGTTTGACAGATCTCGATCGCTGGAGACGCGAAGCTGAAAAATGGGCATATCATTAGTATTGAATTTGTAAACCATGATGCGTTCGATATCAGCGGGAAGTTCATCTCTAATTGCATCCACTTTTTCTCTCGCTTCAATACTTTTCGCTTTGAGATTTTCATCCCAATCAAACTCAACCACGATTTCTGCTTTATTATCATAAGAGCGTGCCCGCAAACGTTTAATGCCAGACATTGTAGCTATGGCAGCTTCAACGGGGCGGGTGATCATGGTTTCTACCTCGATGGGCGTTGCATCGGGGTAGGGGATCTCAATCACCATCTCAGGAATATCAATGCCTGGGAACTTCTCAAGGGGTAAAAGCCTTGATGATACCAACCCAAAGAGAAGCATGGAGAAAAATAGCATACCTATAGTAACTGGCTTGTTAAGCGCAAATCGCGCCAGTGCGGCACCTAAACCCTGTACTTTACCTTTTTGAGCAGGATGTTGTTTGGAGTGCTTCATAGCGAACCTCCATCCAAGACTTCCTGAGTGTTTTGCGGTGCAGTTTTTATGCTAGAAAGTGTCTCTTTGTTATCGAACAAGCTGTAAAGCACCGGTAAGAGAATTAAGGTCAGTAAACTCGCGAATAGTAAGCCAAAAATAACGGTAATTGCCATGGGTGTTCTTATTTCAGCACCCTCACCATAGCCTAAGGCCATAGGGAGCAAACCTAAGACGGTGGTGAGTGTGGTCATAACAATTGGACGTAATCGGGTTTTCGCTGCCTCAATAATTGCTGCGTGTTTGTCTATACCGTTGCGTCGAAGCTGATTAATACGGTCGACCAATACAATGGCGTTATTAACCACAATGCCACAAAGCATAATTAGCCCGATAAAAACCACCACACTTAAGGGCGTGTCGGTTAACCACAATCCGTAAACTGAACCTGCTCCTGCAAGGGGAACTGCAAACAAAATAAGCAGCGGGTGTAGCAAAGATTCAAACTGTGACGCCATAACCAAATACACCATGAAAACAGCGAGTGCGAGGGCAAATTGCAGCGAGCGGAAGCTGTTCTGCATATCTTCACTTTGACCAGCGATAGTAGCACTTAGCGATAAGGGTAATTGAGTATCGTTAAGCACAGATTCGGCTACTAACACTGCCTTATCCAATTTACCTTCGGCGACATTCGCTGTTACTAATGCCACTCGCTGTTGACCTACGCGAGTAATTTCGCTTGGCCCTACACTCATAAATACATCGGCAACCGCGCTGAGAGGTATTGGCTGAGTAGAGCGGGGATTAATCACTATGGCTCGTATTCCGGCGATATTATTGCGCTGGCTCTCTTTTGTTCTAACCAGAACATCTACTTTTCTGTCTTCAATACTGTATTGGGTAGCCACGCTGCCACCCACTTTCGCTGCAATTAACTGAGATACAGAAGCGGCATCTAAGTTGAGGCGGGCAAGTTTAGCGTGATCAAACTCTATTTTAAGCTCAGGATTACCATCGCGAATGCTAGTGGTGACATCTGCAAAATTGCTGAAGCTCGCCAGCTTAATAGCAATCGCATCGCCATACTCTTTAAGTTGATTTAAATCATAACCAGTTATTTCAATTTGAACGGGAGATGAAAAACTAAACAGTTCAGGCTCTGAAAATACAGACTCTATGTTAGGACGGGTAGTCAAGTAGCTACGCAGAGACTCTTGAACGTTTTGTATATCTGCACTTGTCGCATCGGCTCCCATGACGACATTTAATCGGCCCCAGTGGTCTCCACCCTGATTAGGCGCTGCACTTACCAAGCTGCCGGTGCCAGACATAGCGTAGGTGCGAAGCACCTTGGTATTATTTTCGTTATCGTCAGCAGTTCCGCCAGTGCTTTTTAACGCAGCGGCGGCTAGCATATTCAGTTCTTCGTCGGTTTTATACAAAGGCGTACCTGCAGGAAGGGCAATCTCAACAGAAAATTCGCCCTGTGACATAGTAGGAATGAGTTCCATGCCTAATTGAGGTACGAGTAATGCGCCACCAGCGGCTACTGCCAGAGTAACGCCTAATATGGCTGAGCGAGCGCGCAAGCTTGCATGAAGCACCACCTCATACGCTCTAGCAATGCCATCGAATCCTTTTGAGAACACCCATATAAAGGGCTTAAATAACACTGACAACAGCTTACTAGCAATGTGCCACGCACCAATTAATAACGTAACCAAAGCAGCAGGTAAAAACACAAAAATGAATTTTACTAGCGCATTGATAGGCCATGTTACATAGAAAAATAGTTTTCCTAAAAAGCTAACAGGTGGGGTTTTTGGCTTTTTAGTTGGTGCATCAAAGGTGTCTTGGTGACTGAGTTGTTGCTGCTTTTTACGACGGGCCATTGCTGGAATTATCGTAAGCGCTACTACAAGAGATGCCGCTAGCGCAAATGACACCGTAAGAGCCTGGTCTCGAAAAAGCTGACCAGCGATACCCTCAACAAAAATGAGAGGAACAAATACCGCCATTGTGGTTAATGTAGAAGCGATGATAGCGCCAGAAACTTCTTTTGTACCCGTTGAAGCTGGCTCTAGTAGTGACTCATTTTGCTGTGAAATTGCGTTGCCCGGCGTATCATCGAGTTCGCTATCTAAAGCGCGTTTATGGCGACGGTGACGGTCTATATTTTCGAGCACTACAATACTGTTATCAACTAACAAACCAACAGCCAACGCAATACCGCCCAAGCTCATCATATTAAGGCTTATATCGTTTGCATACATCAAGTTAAAGGTAGCGATAACAGACACGGGAATGGATACCGAAATAATTACAGTAGCCCAAAAATCTTTAAGAAATAAATAAAGTACGAGCATTGCTAATATTCCGCCAGCAACGGCAGCTGATTTTACGTTGTCTATGGCTTGCTTTATGAAAATG
This sequence comes from Alteromonas hispanica, assembly GCF_010500915.1. Classification (GTDB taxonomy): domain Bacteria; phylum Pseudomonadota; class Gammaproteobacteria; order Enterobacterales; family Alteromonadaceae; genus Alteromonas; species Alteromonas hispanica. Next base: position 366,604 of record NZ_JAAAWP010000001.1, on the reverse strand, counting down.
CTTTGGTCGTAAGTTTGTGTGAGTGCGTAGTTCGGCGGAAGGGCGTCTTGAATTTCTGCGATGCGGCTGGCCACCTTTGCAGCAACGTCTACAGAATTGGCGTCACCTTCTTTATAAATGGCAATTTCTACGCCTTCTGTACCGTTAAAACGCGTAATTACGTCTCTGTCTTTATAAGCGCTTCGAACAAGGGCAATGTCTTTAAGCTGAATATTACGTCCTTCAGACCGGCCCACAAAAAGGTTATTTATTTCGTCTAAACTTTCAAACTGATTGAGAGTTCTCACCAAAAACGCCTGCGAGGCATTGTCAATTCTTCCTCCCGCAGCATTTACGTTTTCAGCTTTTATTCGCGCAATTACATCCGTAATAGGTATAGACAGTTGGCTGGCTTTACGCTGATCGATAAGAATATGAATTTCATTTTCCAAGCCACCGCCTAAACGCACAGCCGCAATGCCTTCTACAGACTCTAACGCTCTTTTTATCTGCTGCTCTGCATATAAACGTAAGCGTTTCATTTCGTTTTCAGATAAGTTCTCTGAATCTGTGGTTAGCCCCAATTTTATAACGGGATCTAAGCTAGGGTTAAAACGCAAAAGCCTTGGCTTTTCAATGTCTAGTGGAAGCCTTAATACATCTAACTTTTCTCGAACCTCTAAACTGGCAAAGTCCATTTCGGTGCCCCACGCAAAGGACAAAACAACATCAGATTGTCCCGCACGAGATGTGGACGTGATTTTACGTACGCCTTTCACAACACCAACGGCCTCTTCAATGGGTTTAGATACCAGTTGCTCAATTTCAGCGGGCGCGGCCCCATCGTAATCGGTACGAATGGTTAAAGTGGGATAGGATAAATCTGGCAGCAAGTTTACCGACAACCGGCCTAGCGACACCATGCCAAATAGCAATACAGCAAAGGTGAACATAGACACGGCAACAGGGCGTTTAACAGCAATATCGACGATGCGCATAATAATATTTCCTTATTTTCGCAAATTTAGCTGTTAACAACTTCAACAGGCGCACTATCTTTCAGGTTTTGATGACCAGCGGTAACAACCTGCTCGTTCCCCAATAACCCGTCGGTAACCTCGACAACGTCGTTGTTTTCAAACCCGGTAGTTACATTAACTTTTTTTACAACGCCGTTGTCGACGACAAAAACACTGTGGCTATTATCGATAGTAACCAGAGCACGACGAGGAACAAGTGTGGTATTGGCGTGAGTGGCATATTCTAATGATACGTCGGTGAACATGCCTGCTTTCAACGTATTGTCGCCATTTGGGACTCTTAGCGTCACTTTGAATGTGCCGGTGGCAGAGTCGATAACCGGACTAATTCTTTCTACATGTGCCGTTATCTCTTGGTCTTTAAGAGCAGAGACAGTAAGTTTTGCCACCTGTCCTTGAGACACATTAGTAAGCTCGTTTTCTGGTAGATAGACTACGCCCTGCAAGTCTTTCTGCTGCACTATATGAAACATTCTTTCACGTTGAAAAGACTCGGTTAAATTGCCTACTTTTGCATTTCTAGAGGCTATAAAACCACTGATGGGCGCAACAATCGTGGTTTCTTTTAAATCGAGTTCCGCTATAGATACCGAAGCTTTGACCGATTCATACTGGGCATTAAGCTTGTCGTAGGTATCGTCGCTTATAAGTTTCTGAGAGTAGACTTTATTCACCCGTTCAAGCTCGCTCTCAATGCCGGCTAAATCTGCTTTCGCTTTGGATAGATTGAGCTCGTAGCGGCGTTTGTCGAGCTGAGCTAACGCTTGTCCTTTTTCTACGTAATCACCTTCTTCAACAAAAATTGATTCAATAATTCCAGACGCTCGTGCAGACACAAAGGCTTCTTCTCTAGCCTCTAAAATAGCAGTGGTATCATAAGTAGAAGTGATGTTGCCTGTTTTTAAATGAGTCGCTTCAACAGGTACCGCAAAGACGGTCTCTTCTACCTTTTCGGCGTTTGCCTTTGTATCAACGGCATCCGCTTCTGAGCAACCTGTTGCCAATAATGCCAGTGCAATTAATGTGCTGCCGATGAGCGTATAGCGTAAAGAAAACGAGGGGGTAACTGAATAGTTAGATGTGGGGGTAGATGAAAAGTCTTGTGTGTGTTCCATGGTCAATGCCCTAACGTTGTTGTCGTTATGTCGTAATGACCGGTTAGAGCAGTTAACGTGCCAGTAAGTATTTGTCTTTATTTATCAATGCTTTACTGTTATTTGAGCGGTGAAATTAAAAAGGCCAACGCTTTAAGTTAGCCCTTTTTTAAATTTGTTAGTCAATATTGCTAAACTAAGGCGTATTACACCAAAGTATATGTTGATAATATGCCTAGAGAGGAGTGTACAACCGATTTCTATTCTACCAGTGAATAGCTGGTGGTGATATTGACACTGTCTTTAAGCATTAACATGACTGAACAATATTTTTCTGCAGAAAGTTGAACTGCTCTCGCTAGAGCTTTATCGGTAATGCCTGTACCCGATACAACATAATGCGCGTGAACTTGTTCGAATACACGAGGAGCCTCATCTGCACGTTTTGCTTCTAGCTTGCACTCGCAAGCGGTAATATCAAAACGGCCTTTTTTTAATATTTCGACAACATCTACGCTAGAGCAAGCTCCCATAGCTACCAAAACTGACTCCATTGGAGAGACAGCGTTACCACTGCCGTCCATAACCGTACTGTAGCCACTGTCCGTTGTGCCGGTAAATGTTAGGTCTTTATCCCATGAAACATGTGCTTTCATTATCGATCCTAAATGTTGTAATTAACGCGGTGCGTGCAAAATTCTTTGCTATTAGCACTGATGCTTAGTCGTTTTTGTTTAACCGTATTGCATCAGCACTGATCGTTATTTTCTTTTGTTTATACAAAGCGCCTAAGGCCTTTTTGTAAGCAGCTTTGCTTACGTTGAAATGACTGTAAATATCATTAGGCGCGCTTTTATCGGTAAGGGTTGAAATACCACCATGAGCGTCTAGATCATCAAGAATGGCCTGCTGCAGTTCATCACGTGCGCTTTTATCTATGCGCTGAAGAACAACATCAATTTTTCCATCTTCGCGGATAGTTTTTATAACGCCTGATGTTGCTTGTCCCACCTTCAATGGTTTGAACGCATCGCTGTGGAAGATAAGCCCCAAGTTTTTCTCGTTTATAACAACTTTGAACCCTAAATCGGTTTTCGCATAAACAAGACACTCTACGCTGTCGCCTTCATTTAAGTAGGCACTGCTTTCTTTGAGAAAATAATGCAGCTTTGTTGCACCCAAGATGCGCTGTGTTTTGTTGTCAAAAAACGTGTGAACAACGTAGTTCATTCCCGCGCTAACCGGCTCTGCCTGGTAATCATCTGGCACAAGTAGGTCGTTATCTAAGCCCCAATCAAAGAATGCACCAAAATTAGTTGCCGACACAGCCTTTAACACTTTTACTTCGCCAACCTGAATCAATGGTTTTTTTACCGTAGCGTAAGCTTCGCCCCGTTGATCTGTAGCAACAAATACCTCTATTTCAGCATTGGTCTCTAAAGGTGTTGTTACCTCATCAAGAGGAAGCGTTACCGTATCGTTAGCACCTAGTGTGTAAGCTTGCGAGTCAAAATTAGCCGCCGACGATATACTGTCATGACGGTCGCTCTCATAACCATTATCTTGAGCGCCATTATCTTGAAATACTTTGCTTTCTGCTTCATCGGCGACGGTATTTTCACTGCGCTCTAGCGCTGCTAACGCATACCCAAAAGGGTACTGTGCAACGACGCGCAATGTATTAATTTTTCCAATATTTATCATTAACACTGACTTTTTTAATAGAACAGGTAACATGATATCGGATTGAGGTTAAGAGCTAAACCATTATGAAGTTAAATTGCGATTTAGGTGAAAGTTTTGGCGCGTGGTCGATGCCGGTTGAGCGCGATATTATGTCTGAAATAGACCAGGCAAATATCGCTTGCGGCTTTCACGCGGGTGACCCCTTGGTAATGAAAGCTGCGTTAGACATTGCTAAAGCACATAATGTAAGTGTAGGAGCTCATCCATCCTACCCAGATTTACAAGGCTTCGGTCGTCGAAGTATGGCTATGCAAGCTAATGAACTCACGGCCTGTATTCAATATCAGGTGAGCGCTCTCATTGGTATGGCAGATATTGTTGGCACTACAGTAGATTATGTAAAGCCCCACGGTGCTTTATACAACGACATGATGAAAGATGCCGACGTACGCAAAACGGTCATGAAGAGCGTTGTTGTTATAGGGCAGGGTAAAATTCCTCTCATGGTTCAGGCAACCTCACAAAACGACTTGATTTATGATGAAGCGCAGGCGCTTGGCTTGAGTCTTTTGTTTGAAGCATTTTCAGATAGACGCTACACAGACGACGGGCTTCTGCAGTCTCGTCACATACCCGGTGCAGTGTTGCATGAACAAGAAGCATTAGAACAAGCTAAACAACTCATCGAACATCACTCAGTCACTACCGCATCGGGAGCGACACTGCATTTACAGGCCGATAGCTTGTGCGTGCATGGCGATACTGCCGGTGCTGTAGATATAGCTCGGCAAATAAGAGCCTTTCTGTGAGCAAAATAAGGATATCTTCATGCAACCCTTTGGCAGTATAAGGCAGCTTGTTCCGGTAGGTGCAGATGCCATTATGTTGTATTTTTCCGGTGACTCTCTAGAGCAGGCAAACTCTGCCTGTCAGCAGTGGTTACACATGTTGGACAGCTTTGCATCAAAAGCGGGTAACTCTTGGGTTGTTGAGTGCGTGCCTTCCTACGACAGTTTGCTTATTGTTTTCGATATAGAACAGGTTGATAGCCATTTTGTTTATCATTCACTTCAACAGTGGCAAACGCGATTACATAACCAAAACAATGACGATTATCAAAAAGCGATTAAGCGACATACACTGCCAGTTTGGTATGGCGCCAAGGCAGCGAACGACTTAGACGAAGTGAGTCGTAAAACATCACTTCAGAAAGAGGATATCATAGCGCTCCACACCAGCATGGAGTTCAAAGTCTATGCCGTTGGGTTCGCACCTGGTTTTGCGTATATGGGAGAACTTCCAAAAGCGTTACAATGTGCAAGGCTAGCTTCACCAAGAAAGAAAGTTCCCAAAGGGGCAGTAGCAATTGCCGACCGTCAAACGGCCGTGTATCCCAGTGATTCTCCTGGCGGTTGGAATTTATTGGGCTTATGCCCTGTACCCATGGTTGGCGAGAATAATATTCCCTTACTCAGTGCGGGCGATATCGTTACTTTTAGCTCTATAACAGAAAGTGAGTTTGTTGATTATCATGCAGGTTGAAGTTATCTCTAAGGGCCTTTTCAGCCTCATTGTTGATGAAGGAAGAAAAGGCAAGCAGCGCCAGGGCTTTTCTCAGTCGGGTCCAATGGATACGATTGCTTTCCATTGGGCAAATTTTCTCGCTCACAATGAAGATAATACGCCCTGTTTAGAGATTATGGGAAACATGTCTTTGCGTTTCAGCGAGGCCTGCGTGATCGCTGCCACAGGTAGGCAAGTAAAGCTGAAGGTAAACGGTAGCGCACAGCCCGTCTACAGAACCACATTTGTGGAAAAAAATGACATTGTTGATGTCTCTAGTGAGTGTTTGGGCTGCAAAGTTTATTTAAGTATTTTAGGCCAATGGCAAGTATCTAAAAGTGCTGGCAGTGCCTGCACAGTGGTGCGTGAGTCGCTTGGTGGTATTCATGGAAATGGACAAGTGCTTCAAGATTCAGATGTTATTGAAATTGTTTCAATCGCAGAATTAAATTTTAAAAACCTCAATCTAAGAGAGCTACCGGTAGAAAAGCGTTTCAATTACCAAGCAAACACTCCTTTTAAAGTAATAAAGGGTTATCAAGAGGCCTTTTTTAGTGACGTATGTAAACGGATTTTCACTAATAGTATCTATACGGTTAGCCCGTCGATAGATAGAATGGGGTATCGATTAACGGGAGAGGGTGTAGCGTCATCTTTAAGCACCATGCGCTCTGAAGCTATTCATATCGGTGCTATACAAGTGCCTCCCGATGGGCAACCAATAATTATGATGCGAGATAGACAGACGTTGGGAGGATATCCAAAACTAGGCTGTTTAAACCCGCTTGACGTAAGTCGATTGGCGCAGCAAGTGCCCGGCGAGCAAATCTCTTTTGTTTTTCAAGATAACGAAGAGGCTAGGGCATCGGTGTTGTTGTTCCAACGGCAACTGCATCAATTAAAAAGAGAATTAGCATGACAATTGCATTTTTAAATGGTGAATACCTTCCCCTCAGCGAAGCCAGAATTTCCCCAATGGACAGAGGCTTCTTGTTCGGTGACGGTATTTACGAAGTCATTCCTACCTATGCCGGGCAGCCGGTTGGCTTGAGCGGACATCTTACCCGACTGGCCAATGGTTTATCTGCTATCGAGATTGAAAACCCGTTCGATAATGTGCAATGGAAAGCTATTGTTCTTGAGTTAGCAGGAAAGAACGCTGATTTTATAGAGAGTAAGAATATTGGCGTGTACTTTCACGTGAGCCGTGGCACAGACGCTAAACGCCATCATGCTTATGCTAGCAATATCTCGCCTACCGTATTTGCATTTGCCTTTGAGATACCGCCACCACAACCAGAAGCTAAAGGTGATGTAAAAGGCTTTAAGGTAGCGCTAGAGGAAGACAAACGGTGGCAGCGTTGCCATATAAAGTCTACGTCTTTACTAGGCAACGTTATGCATTACCAGACAGGCGTTAAGGCTGGGGTGGATGAAACTATCTTATTTAACCAGCAAGGGCTGATAACCGAGGCCAGTTCATGCAACGTTTTTATGGTAAAAAATGGCATTATCACTACACCACCTTTAAATAACGAGTTACTACCGGGTATCACCCGACAAATCGCAATTGAGGCTTTTAAGCGCGCTCAACTGCCCGTTGAAGAAGATTGGTTTTCCAAGGAAGCGTTGTTAGAAGCTGACGAAGTTTGGCTTACGTCGTCTAGTAAAGAAGTTGCCCCAGTTATAGAAGTAGGTGGACATATTATTGGCGAAGGTAATGCAGGCCGCATGTGGGAAAAAGCGATTAAGGCTTATCATGCCTATAAGTTTATTGCCTAACATGCTTCTATATCAGGTATACCTTCATGTAAGCAGCTGCGACCTTTTGAACAGCCTGTATGAGGTTTGAATAAAAGAGCTGAGCACTAAAACACTAAAAAACCTGCCAATCAGCAGGTTTTTTTGTAATTATTCTCTAGCGCTTTAGCGCTCTGGCTAATTAGTACTGTAGCCGCGACTGAAGGGGGACGCTTAATCTACAGCGTCACAATTTCCGTCTGTACATTCGCCATACAGATAAAGACTATGGTGCGTAAGTTTGATGTTGTGCTGCTTTGCAACCATCTCTTGTCGCTGCTCTATAACGTCGTCTTCAAACTCAATGACTTTTCCACACTTCAAGCACACTAGATGATCGTGATGGTCTTTGTGGCTTATTTCAAAAACCGATTTTCCGCCTTCGAAGTGATGTCTATTGAGAATACCTGCATCGTCGAACTGATTGAGAACTCGATACACAGTGGCAAGACCAATCTCTTCGTCTTGATCTATCAAAATCTTGTACACATCTTCCGCACTTATGTGTTGATTATTTGGGTCTTGCAGAATTTGTAAAATTTTAAGGCGAGGTAGGGTGACTTTTAACCCAGCTCTTTTCAATTCTTTGTTTTGATCCATTACAACCTACTGAGAAAGTGTGAAAAACATTTGCACGTATTATAGGTAACTTGATGGGATTTTAAAGTAAAACTACGGTTTCTTTAAGTCAGCGAACGATTTTTGCACAGTAGGGAAATAAAAGTAATTCTCAGGATGAACCACGAGGGGATAAACTTTGTTGAGATCATGAAATAAGTGTCGGATAAAAAACGCAAATATGTAAAAAAGATATAAACTTTTGGTGCATTGAATTTACATACTGTTAAACTAGAATTGAAAGATTATTGTGACACTCCTTGCTTTTGTAGGGGGTATTCGTTGGATTCTATTATGCAGTTAACAATAATAAATAAAATAACATTAGGCTTTGGTCTTTTTGGGTGCTTACTCTTATTCACCAGTGTCTTATCCTACTTCGGACTCAACGATATACGCAAATATGCAGAAGATGTTGTTGAGCGCAAAATGCCAGAGCAAACTAGTATGGTGAGGGTAAAGACGGAAATTCTATCTTTATCTGTTATTACCGCTAACGGTTTTTACGTTGAAAACGCAACCGCATTTGAAAAAAATAAAGCGTTGTTCGATGAGTTATCTGTAGAGTTCACAGAAGATCTCAATAACCTCAAAGCACTGATGCCGTCTAATAAAGACGCCCAAAAAGCCATAGCAGACAGTCTTTATTATGTAGAAAGCAGCAACAACATGTATGCCGCTATAAAATCACGCATTCAAATCGAGTTTCAGCTTCAAAATCAACTTGAGCAAGTTCTTATGACGGCCGATGAGGCAAGTGCACTCATGTTAGATTTGTCGTATATAGATTCTGACGACCCTGGAATTGAAACTCTTATTGGCGCTGGTACTGCAATCGACAATAAGCTCCTGACAATGAACGATTCATTTATCGAGTTGGCGGGGTCAAATCGCTCTGAGGAAAGCTTGGGAATTATTGATGACTTGAACTATCAGCTTAGTAACCTGCAGGTAGATAAAGATTATATTAATCGCTTAGCCTCTAGCATTGACGATGGCGGTACGGTAAGCGCATTTAACGAGCAATACGACGCCTTGCTTGTAGCGGTAGACAAGCTTACCGATTTGCAAAAACAGAAGCTCGACAGCATTGAAAAAACCATCTCCGAAAGGGCCAACGCCAATGCATCGCTCAATACAGCACTAGAAGACATAAACAACTTATTTAAGCGGGTTCAGTCTCAAGCGCTAAGCGGACAAAATGCCATTTTAGAATCGGTTCAAACCAATCTTGTTAAAAATACCGTTGTGGCTATTTTTGGATTGATAACAGCAATAGTGCTTGCGGTGGTAGTGACGCGCAGCATATCAAAGCCTTTGGGGCGCATTAATCGCGGTTTGATTTTGTTGAGCAAAGGCGATCTAAGTCAAAAGTTATCAGAAGAGGGTAACGATGAGTTTTCCGCACTATCTGCCAAAGTAAATAGCCTTACAGATAGCTTGAGAGAGCTGGTTGGCAATATTTTAGAGCAGGAAAAGCGCTTAATTGAAATAGCCAAAGAGAGCGTAGAGCTTGGAGACAAGAGCCTTGCCGACGTTGATGAACAAAGAGAGCAGGTAACGGTAACGTCTACCAATACGCTTAACGTTCAAGATAAAAGCCGTAGTAACCTGAAGCAAATCAATCAGGCCATGGAAGCGTTACGCAATATTACAAAGCAAAGCCAGGATATTGGACACTTGGTAGAGCGCAACCGTCTGCAAGTGGATAATCAAGCGAAACAGGCAGAATCGTCAGCACAAATCATTGGGCGTCTAGATGAGAACTCCCGTTCTATTGGTAGCATTCTTGATGTTATTAAAACCATTGCAGAACAAACAAATTTGTTGGCGCTCAATGCTGCTATTGAAGCGGCAAGGGCGGGGGAGCAAGGTCGCGGATTCGCCGTTGTTGCTGATGAGGTTAGAACGTTAGCAAATAGAACCCATGATTCAACAGAAGAAATTGAGCAGATGATTGGGAATTTACAAAAAGATGCTGCTGAAGCCGTTAAAGCCATCAAGTTTGGAAGAGAGCAAGCCAGAGATGGCGTTGAAATAACCCATCAGGTTGCTGAGCAGGTAAGAAATATTCGCGAAATAATAGAGCAGTTGAGCAATATTAACGAGCATATTGTCACCGACACAGAGCAACAAGACGTGCTGCTTGCCGATGTTGCAGAAAGCTTGAATACCATAGTGAACTTAGCCGACTCCAGTGCCCAAAGTACACGGCAGTCTAACGAGTCTACAATGAAGCTCGATGCACAAACAGAAAGTTTACGAAAAGCGGTAGAGCGCTTTCAGCTGTAACAAAAAACCGCTCAAATGAGCGGTTTTAGTATCTTGCGGGGCGTTATTGTAAGCGTTATGCAAGCTCTGCTAGACAAAGCTCATCATGTATTTGTTTACACCAAGCTTTAACGCGTGAGTCTGTTAACTCAGGCTGTCTATCTTCGTCAATGCCTAGACCGACAAAATGATTGTCGTCTGCTAAACCCTTAGATGCCTCAAAGTCGTAGCCATCGGTAGACCATTGACCAACAAGGATAGCCCCTTTCGCTTCTACTATATCGCGAACCATGCCCATGGCATCAAGGAAATACTCAGCGTAATCTTCTTGATCGCCGCAGCCAAAAATAGCTACAAGCTTGTCGTTAAAGTCGATATTTTCAAGCTCTGGGAAGAAGTCATCCCAGTCGCATTGCGCTTCACCATAGTACCAGGTTGGTATGCCAAAAATCAGTAGATCAAATTCGGCAATGTCCTCTTTGCTACTTTTAGCAATATCTTTAACGTCAATGAGTTGCTTACCTAATTCTTTTTGAATCATCTTCGCGACATGTTCGGTGTTACCCGTGTCGCTACCAAAAAATAGGCCAACGCTCGCCATATCAAACCTCTATTAATCGTTACTGTCTATTTAAACGCCTGAATTAAGCCAGAACCATTCGATGATACCCTTGGCTAGAAACCCAATAGCACCCAGACCAAGCACACCGTAGGTTACTACTCTGCCAATGAGAGGAACATCGTTCTTACGCAGCACATCATGAACGGCAAACCCCATCAACCCAAAAAGAATTGAAAGGCCGCCATACAACATAATGGACTCAATTAGTTCGTAGTTTTCTGCAAGCATAGTGTCGTTTATCAAAAATTTCTGGCGCAACTATACCACAGTATCTGAGTGTGTGAGAGACCCAAATATTCAAAAAAATGTAATAGTGCGCAATGCTTTAACCGCTGTAAGTTGTCTTAGCGATGTTTTGCAAACTGTGTTTCAAAAATCCAACGATTCTGTGACATTGATTTTACAAGGCCACTCTATAAAACCCTTTCTACCACGGCGTTAAAAACAGAGGGCTTCTCTGCGTGTAGCCAATGCCCAACACCATCAATAATATGCGCTTTTGCGTTCGGAAAATAGCGAGCTATATCGTCTTTATATTCGCTGATAATATAGTCGGATTTCGCTCCTTTAATAAATAATGTTGTGCCTGTAAATTGACTGTCTACCGGTTGCCAGTTGATTATCTTAGGGTAACTCTGAATTAGGCCTTTTAGGTTAAACTTCCACGCCCAATCGCCATTCTCTTTTCGATATAAACTTTTAAGCAGAAACTGTCTCACCCCAGCTTCTTTGATAACCGTAGCCATGGCGCTATCAGCATCTCTTCTAGTGGTTAAGGAAGCGAGGTCTACCGCATTTAACCCGTCGAATATAGTTTGATGTCTGTGGGAGTAGGCTACCGGTGCAATGTCAGCAACAATTAAATGACTCACACAAGTAGGGTATTTGAGCGCTAATTTCATAGCCACTTTGCCCCCAAGGGAATGGCCTAGAATTGCAAATGTTTTCACCGATATTTGATCGGCTATTTGTTTTACCGCCTCGGCTGCCGTTTCAATATCAAAGCCGTCTGTCCATTCAGATTCACCGTGATCTGGCAAATCAATGCTCACAATATTATGTTTGGCTTCGAAATGACGCTTAACAATGGCTAAATTGTCAGCGCTTCCAAACAGGCCGTGAATTAGAAAAAGCCATGAGTCTGAATGTTCGCAAGGAGTTAGTTTATAGTTAAGTTCCACACAATTTCCAATGTTACGAATATAGTCTAAATTATCAACGGGCCATAATTGCAAGTAGGCCGAGATATTAAAAAGATAAAAGCCTGCAGAGCAGGCTAAAATTGATAACGTTTTAATTTATCGAAAAGTTGTCGAGGCTTTGACCACCATCGAGTGCCTCTTTATACACTCTGGGCATTCTACCAATGCCTGTCCAAGGGTGCTCTGCACCATTGCTGTCCACAAGCTTGTATTTGATGGGACGCTTTTTACCTGTCTTTTTACCTGAGTCTTCTGTTAAAGCCTTTAGGTCATCAACATCAAGACCGGCTTCTTCCATCTGCCGTTTTATTGCAGCCAGTTTTTCTCTTTTTTCTTGGGCTTTTTTTTCTTCTTCAAGGGCTTTTTCTTTACGCTTATCTATAATATTGGATAACTTTTCTTGAACTGATTCAAGCTCACCAATACTTAATTCCTTAATCGCGCCTTGTAAACGTCTTCCGTGGGTTAAAATATCTAAAAATTCACTCATTTATTAACCTTAATACGTTGAAGATAATATGTAGAATATACGTTATGAATTTAGTTCACTAAACATTGTATTTTGACAGCGGTATTTTGCATATTCTTTGTAAAGTATACTACGAAAATTAAAATGAGCAGATTAGAATTCTCAAAATTAAGCGGTTTTCTGTAAATGAAATGCCTATAAAAATAGGTGTGTAGCAGGAAAAAGTAGAGAAAAAAGTAATTGAGAACGGCTGTCTTAGAAAGTAATGAAAATAGAAATCGCAAATTCAGCGTGCAAATTTGGTCTTAAAATGTCCGTACATTTTGTCGTGTCACCTTGATGTAAAACCACTATACCTGCGGTAACACGCCGCGATGACGAACATTTTAAGTTTCGCTGAGTGGGTAAGTATCTATGCACAATGGTATTGATTAAAAAAAAGCGGGCGCTTATAAAAAAGCTGCCCACTTTTATTGCGATTACGTTTGTTAATCAATAGTGGCTTTCATTCAAACAAAGACTAAAGCCACCCATGCATATTTCAGCCTTTACATATTGGGGTAATTTGGTCCACCTGCACCTTCTGGTACTACCCATCTAATGTTTTGACTAGGATCCTTGATGTCACACGTTTTACAGTGTACGCAGTTTTGTGCGTTAATTTGAAAACGCTTTTCACCCTCATCCTCAATTACTTCATAAACGCCGGCAGGGCAGTAACGCTGAGCAGGCTCCGCATATTTCGGTAAGTTTATTTGGATAGGAATTGAAGGATCTTTTAACTGTAAATGACAGGGCTGATCTTCTTCATGATTCGTGTTAGATAAGAATACAGAAGAGAGTTTATCAAAGCTTAGTACGCCATCGGGTTTGGGGTAATTAATTTCCTGCGTGTTACTCGCTTCTTTTAACTGAGCATAATCTTTATGCTCATCTTTCATGGTAAAGAATAAATTACCGTTGAAGAAGTTTTGCTCTAGAGTATTGAATGCACCACCCCAGAAATTACCCAGCTTATGAATAGCAGGGCCAAAGTTTCGAGAACGGAACAGTTCGTCGTAAACCCAAGAAGATTTAAATTTCTCGGTGAAGCTATTTAGCTCTTTTACCGGAGATTCGCTGTTTTCCTGAATCGCCTCAAAAATGCTTTCTGCTGCAAGCATGCCCGACTTCATCGCAGTATGATTACCCTTAATTTTTGCAAAATTGAGAGTACCTGCGTTACATCCAACCAGCAAACCACCTGGGAAGGTCATTTTAGGTAATGAGTTAAAACCGCCTTTTGCAATTGCGCGAGCACCATAAGATACCCTTTTACCGCCTTCCAAATATTGCTTAAAGACAGGGTGATGTTTAAGTCTTTGGAATTCGTCAAATGGACTTAGATACGGGTTGTCGTAATTTAAATCTACAATGAGCCCCACGAACACCTGATTATCTTCGGCGTGATACATGTAGCTTCCGCCAGTAGCCTCATCGAGTGGCCACCCTGCGCTGTGAACAACGAGTCCAGGCTGGTGTTTCGCTGGGTCTATATCCCAAATTTCTTTAAAGCCTATTGCATAGTGCTGGGGGGAGCTGTCTTTATCCAAGTTGAATTTAGAAATGAGCTCTTTGCCGAGGTGTCCTCTGCAGCCCTCTGCGAAAACAGTGTACTTTGCTCTTAGCTCCATACCTGGCATGTAGCCATCTTTTTGCTCACCATTTTCTCCAACACCCATATCGCCGGTAATAACACCGCCAACACTGCCGTCTTCGTTATAAATAACATCTGCAGCTGCAAAGCCAGGGAATACTTCAACACCTAGCTGTTCGGCTTGTTCTGCAAGCCATCGACAAACATTACCCATAGACACAATGTAATTACCGTCGTTGTGCATAGTTTTAGGTGTAATACCGTTGGGTAGCTTTTTAGCCGAGTTCTCATCATTTAAAAGATAAATGTGGTCTTCGGTAACTGGGGTGTTGAGCGGTGCACCCTTTTCCTTCCAATCAGGAAACAGTTCATTAATAGCGCGAGGTTCAAAAACGGCGCCGGAGAGAATATGTGCACCCACCTCGGAGCCTTTTTCGACTACGCAAACCATCAGTTCTTGGTCGTTCTCGTTGGCAAGCTGCATTAGCTTGCAAGCAGTTGATAATCCAGCTGGGCCGGCACCGACGATGACTACGTCAAACTCCATCGATTCTCGTTCCACGGGAGGCTCCTTATGTTTGTATTTTTATAGTGCACTATTGATGAAACAAATAATGCTTTGTGTCAAAAACATGTAAATTAAATGTCGTTCTGCAAGGTAATCTAGGTTGACGTTTACGTCAACAGTAAGTACATTGCACAGCAGTTTACGTTAACGTTAAGTGAAAACGCATTTTATGCGATCGTAAACGTAGTGTTAACGTCTTTTTCAAGCTAGCCTTGTAAAAACGGACGTTCCACGGTTTCTTTTTTAACGTAAAACACGTATTAAAGTTTCAAAAAGCGTGGTGAAGTAATACGTTTTTAATTTTTAATAGATAATTATTAGTGAAACGTAATAGACACCGACGAACTCTATAATTGAGGTAATTATGAAAATACTCGTACCGGTCAAACGCGCGATCGATTACAACGTTAAGGTAAGAGTGAAGGCCGACGAATCTGGCGTAGACCTTACAAATGCAAAAATGGCCATAAACCCATTTTGCGAAATAGCGGTTGAAGAAGCGGTTAGACTTAAAGAAAAAGGCGTAGCCACTGAAATTGTTGTTGTCTCAATAGGTGACAAGAGCTGCCAAGAACAAATTCGTACTGCGCTAGCACTCGGTGCTGATCGCGGTATTCAAATAGACACCGACCAAAACCTTGATTCATTGCAAGTTGCTAAGCTTCTAGCGAAAGTGGTCGAAGAAGAAGCACCTCAACTTGTTATCTTAGGTAAGCAGAGTATCGACTCTGATAACAATCAGACTGGACAAATGCTAGCGGCATTAACCGGCATGCCTCAAGGAACATTCGCATCTGAGGTTGCTGTTGATGGCGAGAAAGTGAATGTTACCCGTGAAATCGACGGCGGCCTTCAAACAATTGCACTTTCTCTCCCAGCAGTTGTTACTACCGATTTGCGCCTGAATGAACCTCGCTATGCATCGCTTCCAAATATTATGAAAGCGAAACGCAAGCCACTAGACGTGAAAGCTGCAGCAGATTTTGGCGTCGAATTGGCGTCTAATGTGAAAGTACTTAAAGTAACGCCTCCACCTCAGCGCGAGGGCGGTATTAAAGTAGCAGACGTTGCCGAGTTAGTAGACAAACTTAAAAATGAAGCGAAGGTGATCTCATGACAGTACTTGTATACGCAGAACACGATAATGCGAGTCTAAAAACTGAAACCAATAAGCTAGTGCATGCTGCAAAGCAAATGGGTGGCGACATTCATGTATTGGTAGCAGGTGAAGGCTGTCAGGCTGTTGCTGATGCAGCGGCGCAAGTAGATGGCGTCACCAAAGTATTGCTTGCCGATAACGCTGTTTATAAATACCAGTTAGCTGAAAATGTTGCTGACCTAGTGTTAGAACTATCTGGCGATTATTCGCACGTGATTGCAGCAGCAACGACGACGGGTAAAAACTTTATGCCTCGTGTTGCAGCTCTATTAGATGTTGCGCAAATCTCGGATATTATTGGCGTAGAAAGTGAAGACACCTTCATTCGTCCAATATACGCAGGTAACGCAATCGCTACAGTGCAATCGAGCGATGCCACTAAGGTTATCACAGTACGTGCTGCCTCTTTTGATGCTGCGCCAACTGGCAACAGTGCCGACGTTGCGGCTATTGATATCGTAAAAACTAACGGTAAGTCTGATTTTGTTTCTGAAGAGCTTACAGAGTCAGAGCGCCCAGAGTTAACTGCTGCTGACGTGGTCATTTCTGGTGGTCGCGGAATGCAAAATGGCGAGAACTTTAAACTTCTCGAAGGTATTGCAGATAAACTTGGCGCAGCAATGGGCGCATCTCGCGCCGCCGTTGACGCTGGCTTTGTACCTAACGACATGCAAGTTGGACAAACGGGTAAAATTGTTGCACCTCAGTTGTACATTGCGGTAGGTATCTCTGGTGCTATTCAACATCTAGCCGGTATGAAAGACTCAAAAGTTATTGTTGCTATTAACAAAGACGAAGAAGCGCCTATTTTCCAAGTTGCCGATTACGGCTTAGTGGGTGATTTGTTTGATGTGCTTCCAGAATTGGAAAGCGCGATTTAAAACATAAATCGACGTTGGAAACAGCGAGATAAATAAAAAGGGCTGCCAATTAGGCAGCCCTTTTTGTAGGGAATCTGTAATTATTGTTTTAGATGTCTTAGTCGTGACTTAGACGCGAACAACTGAATTTTCTTCAAAACTAACGGGCGAGCGCTTATATGCGTCGGCTTCCCAGTCGTTTTCCCAAGTTTGGCCGTCGATAAGATAGCGGAATTGGTATTCAGCATCTTTTTCTAAATCAACGGTTAGGGTGAAGTCTCCACTTTTTAGCTTTTTCATTGAAAGGGGCTTGTCGTCCCAGCCAGTAAAGTCGCCGTAAAGCTCAGCGTTTTTCGCTTCTCCTGCTGCTTCCGCATTCAGTCGAAATGTCACTTTGCACACAGGCTTCGATTTAAGGTATTGCTTCTTAAGACTCATGATGTGTTTCTCTTCAACGTAGCGAAAATATTATTTTTAGAAGAAATTGACTTCTTCTAAGCTCATTCTCTCCAGAGCGAATAAATAATCACCGATATTTGAAACTTTTTCAATCATACTTTTTGCCACCTGGGCTGGATTTTTACTGCGTTTGATTAGTGGGAAAGAGAAAGTTTTTATAAAAAATACATAAAATCTAACAATCTAGATAGAGCAAAATAGCAGAAAAATCAGTAAACTCCGTGCCACAAAATAAAAGATAAAATGGCTTAATTTAAAAGCCTCAAAATAGTTTTCCTAGGGATAGTAAATGAAAGACTCTGTGTTGAAAAAAAGTGGTATTCCACTTGCCATAGTGTGCGCTGCAATCGTTGCTGCGGTGGTAATGATTAGCGCTAAGAAGCCGCCAGAACAAGTTCCTGTTGAAATACCGGCCTTCCTTGTTGACGCTAAAGAAGTGTCTTCCGAATCAATCAGCTTTGTTGTTGAGTCTCAGGGTAACGTGGTTCCCAAACATCAAACTTCATTGAGTGCACAGGTCAGTGGGCAGGTAGTTAGCTTGTCAGATAACTTTGTTGTAGGCGGAACCTTCAATAAGGGCGACGTACTAGCGGTTTTAGAACAAGAAGATTACAAAACTGATGTGAAACTTGCCGAGGCCGAACTTGCGCAAGCGCAAGCTGCTTTGCAAGAAGAGATTGCGCGGGGTAAGGTTGCGGAACAGGAGTACCGCTCAGTTCGAAACTCAACACCGCCAGAGCTGGGTTTACGCAAGCCTCAACTCGCAAAAGAGCAAGCAAATGTTAAAGCCGCTGAAGCAAAGTTAGAACGCGCAAAGCGTAACCTTGAGCGCACGAATATTAAAGCGCCTTACAATGGTATCGTTGTTGAACGAAATATCGATTTGGGGCAGTTCGTTGCAATGGGAACGCCTATCGGCATGATTTATTCAACCGATACTGCAGAGGTTAGGTTGCCAATCACCGATGGCGATCTCAGATTTATCGATATCGCAAATCAATTTTCTGATGGCGGTGAAGTAACCCTACAAGCCATAGCAGGAGGTATTAAGCGCACATGGACAGGGCGCTTGGTGAGAACCGAAGGTATTTTAGACACCGGAAGCCGTGTGGTATTCGCTGTAGTAGAAGTAGAAAAGCCTTATCAATTAATTGAAAACCGCGATGCGCCTTTGCGCTTCGGTCAATTTGTTGAGGCTCAAATTACGTCAGGTAAAAAAGAAGCATTAATTGCTTTACCGCGAAATATTCTTCGCCTCGATAATACGGTACTCACGGTAAACGAAAACCGAGAGATAGAAATTGTGCCCGTTGATGTTACCAGAACAACCGCAGAAGAAGTTTACATAGATGGCGGATTGCGCGAGGGTGCATTGGTAGTTACTAGTGCGGTTCCAAATCCCTATAACGGTATGAAGGTAAGGCTGCCGGGTGATGAGGTTGAGCTGGCTGAAGAGGCGACGTCAGATCGAGGCAAAGATACAAATGAAATCGGTTCCGATTCTGCTAAATCTTCTAAAGGTGACAACTAATGAGTCGCATAGATACAAATAGCGGTTTAATCGCGTGGTTTGCACGCAACAATGTGGCATCAAATTTATTGATGTGGTTACTTATTGTTGGAGGATTATTCAGCGCATTTAGCATACAAAAACAAGTATTCCCCAGTTTTGAAATAGATGTCGTCAATGTTCGAGTGCCTTATTTGGGGGCAGCGCCTCAAGAAGTTGAAGAGGGCGTGCTGCTAAAAATAGAAGAGGCTGTGAAAGAGCTTGAGGGAATAAAACAACTCAATGCCACTGCTGTAGAGGGAATGGGTACAGTTAGCATTCAAGTTGAAGAAGGCTATGACGTTAAGTCGCTCCTCGATGAAGTAAAAGTGCAGGTTGATGCTATTCCTAGTTTTCCTGCCGATACTGAAAAACCAGTCATCTACAGACAAAAAATTCAACAAGACGTCATTTGGGTTTCAGTATACGGCGATGCCACAGAGCGTGAGTTAAAAGAATTTGCAAAAGACTTGCGCGACGATATCGCTAACCTACCAGGTATCTCAAGCGTACAAGTTGTGGGCGCCAGAGATTACGAAATATCAATAGAGTTGTCTGAATCAGATTTACAAAAGTACAACCTTACTTTTTCTGATGTTGTTGCCCGACTTAGTCAGTCGAGTGTGGATTTGCCGGGCGGTTCAATTCGCACAGAAAACGGCGATATTCTTCTGAGAACCAAAGGACAAGCCTACACCGGTTGGGACTTTTCACAAATTATACTGGTATCAAACAGCAACGGCACGCGTGTAACACTTGGCGACGTTGCCTATATCAACGATGGTTTTATTGAAAACAATCAATATGCACTGTTTGATGGAAAAGACGCAGTAAGTTTGCGCGTAAGAGCAGTGGGCGATCAAAATGCCTTAGAAATTTCTGAACAAGTTAACCAATACATCGACAAAGAAAAAGAGACATTTCCAGCGCACATTACAGCAGACACTTGGGGAGACAGTTCTTTTTACCTCGCTGATAGATTGAACATGATGCTGGAGAATATGTTTTTCGGTGCGTTGTTAGTGTTTTTGGTCTTATCACTGTTTCTGAAAATTAAACTGGCGTTTTGGGTGATTGTAGGTTTGCCAGTGTGCTTTTTAGGCACCTTACTAGTAATGCCCCTTGATATGGTTGGCGTGTCAATCAACATGCTGAGTTTGTTTGCCTTTATTCTCGTTCTGGGAATTGTGGTAGATGACGCTATTATTATGGGCGAATCGGCCTATTCGGAGATAGACGCTAAGGGCCATAGTGCCGACAACGTAATCGCAGGTGTTAAGAAAGTAGCTATGCCTGCGACCTTTGGTGTTTTAACCACCATTGCTGCATTTTCACCAATGCTGATGGTGTCTGGGCCCTTTGGCATCATATGGAAATCCATTGGCATGGTGGTTGTTGTATGCCTGATTTTCTCCCTCATTGAGTCTAAGCTTATTTTGCCTGCACACTTGGTGCACATGAAGTTAAAGCCGTACGACCCAGCAAAAGCTAATAAATTCCAACGCTTTAGAGATTTTTTTAGCGAAGGCATTAAGAAGTTTATCCATAACACTTACGCGCCATTTTTAGCGAAAGCAGTAAAAAATCGCTACACAACCGTGGCTATATTCTTAGCTATGCTCATCTTAACCATTGGGTCATTCGGCGGTGGCATTGTCAGGTTTGTATTTTTCCCAAGTATTCCAAGCGACTTTATGTCAGCAAGTTTTGAATTAGAGCCTGGCTCTTCGCTTGCGCAGCGAGACCGTGTTCTTGACACGCTTCGCGATGCAATGCAGCGAATGGATGAAAAAGTGGCAGAGGAAACCGGCGGTAATGTAATTAAACATGCCATGACCTTTAATAATGGTAACCTTGGCGGTGAGATATTCGCTGAGCTAACAAAAGGCGAAACCCGCAGTCTCTCAGACTTTGATATTCAAGAACGCTGGCGGGAAGAGATCCCTGAAATTCCAGGCGTGAAAACCTTTAGCATAAGTTCACCAGGAGGCCCTGGTGGGGGAGCCGACCTAAGCTTCGAATTTAGTTCTAGCGATATTAATGCGCTTCGCGCCATTACCGATGAAATAAAAGAAGTTCTTGATACCTACGAAGGTGTTACCGACATTAACGATACCTTCTCTGGTGGTAGCGATGAAATACAGCTGGCACTTAAGCCACAAGCAGATGCGTTGGGAATTTCGCTTCAACAGTTAGGACAACAAGTTCGTTTTGGATTTTACGGCGCTCAGGTACAGCGTATCCAGCGCGATGATGAAGAAATCAAAGTCATGGTGCGTTATCCAAAATCTGAACGCAGCTCTATTGAGCACCTTGAAAATATGCGTGTAAGAGCGCCTAACGGACAAGAGATCCCCTTCGAACAGGTTGCAACTTTTAGTTTGGGGCAAGGCTTCGATTCAATCATAAGGGTAGACGGAAAACGCTCAGTAACCATTACCGGAGTGGTAGATAAGGCGCTAATGGACCCGTCAGAGGTTACCTATGACGTGATAGACAATGTTATGCCAGACTTACTTGCTCGCTATCCCAACGTTGAATTTAAACTACAGGGCAACTCCAAAGAGCAGGCTGATGCTATGTTTAGCTTTATGCAAGGCTTACTGTTTGCATTATTTGCCATATACACCCTGCTGGCTATTCCACTTCGCTCTTACAGCCAGCCGCTTATCATTATGTCGGTGATACCTTTTGGTGTAGTAGGTGCCATTGTAGGTCACTTAGTACTTGGCATGGCCGTCAGCGTATTGTCTATTTGCGGAATCATTGCGCTGTCGGGTGTTGTGGTTAACGACAGCCTCATTATGGTTGATTTTGTGAACCGAGCGAGAAAGGAGGGGCTATCACTGATGGATGCTGCAATAAGTGCCGGTACACAGCGTTTTAGGGCCATCATTCTTACATCACTCACTACCTTTATGGGGCTAATGCCAATTGTATTTGAACGTAGCCTACAGGCGCAGCTCGTCATACCCATGGCGATTTCACTGGCGTTTGGTATTTTGTTTGCTACTGTTATTACACTGCTTCTTGTGCCAGCGCTTTACTTAATTCTTAACGATATAAAGACGGTCTTTACAAACAAAAGTAAAGATATGAATAACGCGACAAGCAGTAATTCTGAAATTGAAAATGCAGGCTGATGTGAGGTTTTGAGTTTCTAAGGAGAGTAATTTGAAAACTAAAATAATGCGTTCGTTCGTTCTGATACTAGCTACTAGTACTGTTGTTGCATGTAATTCAGCTTATAAAACCGATACGGCAAGCGATACAAAAGCGTCAGGTTCAAGCATACAAGAAGCACGCCCTAGTTCAAGTGCAGTGCTCCCTGCTATATCGGCTTACCCTGCTACGAGAACGGTTGATCAGGTTGATAACTATCACGGGGTGAGTGTTAGCGACCCTTACCGTTGGTTAGAAGCTCAAAATGAGCCTGAAGTGAAAGAGTGGGTTGATGCACAAAATGCGTTAGCGAAACCGTTATTGAGTGAGTTACCGTCTCACGAACGCTATACAGAGCGCTTGACAGCACTGTGGGATTACGAAAAGTACACTACGCCTTTCATGGTCAACTCAAAGGTATTTTATACCTACAATAACGGGCTACAAGATCAGTATGTAATGTATGTGTCGAGCGAAGAGAATAGAGAAGGAAACTTTGAAGTACTTATCGACCCTAACCACCTAAGTGATGATGGCACAGTTTCAATGGCGTCTACCGAGGTGAGCCCTAAAGCAGGCTATCTTGCCTATATGCTTTCTGATGGTGGTAGTGACTGGAGCACAATTCACGTACGTGACGTAAACACAAAGCAAGATACTAACGATTTTTTAAGCGGTGTGAAGTTTACTAATATCGCTTGGTTGCCTGACGAAACGGGGTTTTACTATTCTCGCTATCCAAAAGATGAAAACGGTGAGTATGACGATAGCAAAACGGTATCGATTTACTTTCACCAATTAGGTACTGAACAGCGCGAAGATAAACTTGTTTTTAAATTCGACGATAAACCAACGTGGAATCCATATCCAGCGGTTATACAAGATGGAGAAACACTGCTTATTTCTGTGTTTGAAGGATATGAGTCGAATGGCGTCTACGCAAAATCGTTGACCAAACAGGGGCCTCTATTGCCTATTTTTGATAAATGGGATGGCTTGTATGAACTTATTGGTGAAGAGGATAATAAACTCCTCTTCTCATCTACTCAAAACGCGCCTACTGGTAAGGTAATTCAGGTAACGCTAAACGATAGCCCTGATAGCAATAAAGCTGTTATCGATATTAGTACAATTATCGAAAGTAGCGATGCAACGCTTCGCAAAGCCTCCCTGCTTGACGGTAAACTTTTCGTGCAGTACTTAAAAGATGTAAAAGCTAACGTGGTTGTGTTTGATACCAAAGGAAACAAGCTTAAAGAGCTAGCGTTTTCAGACGTTGGTAACGTGTCAGGATTCAATGGTAGTAAAAATGCTAGCTCCACCTTCTACAAGCTTACTGGATTTACCAATCCGGGGCAGGTTTTTAAATATGATTTAGATAGTGGAACAAGCTCGGTTTTTAAAACCATCGATACGGGAATAAATTACGATAACTACGTAACAAAGCAAGTATTCTATACCAGTAAAGATGGCACTAAAGTACCCATGTTTATTGTGCACAAAAAAGGAATAAAATTAGACGGAAGTAACAAAACGCTATTGTACGGTTATGGCGGTTTCAATGTTTCTCTTCTGCCTAGCTATTCTATATCTCGTATGGTGTGGGTAGAGCAGGGCAACGTGCTTGCAATAGCAAATATTCGTGGTGGTGGTGAGTACGGTGAGAAATGGCATCAAGCGGGGACTAAATTAAACAAGCAAAACGTATTTGATGACTTTATCTCAGGGGCAAATTTCCTGATTGAGAAGGGATACACATCGAGCGATAAACTAGCGGTACAGGGTGGCTCAAACGGAGGGCTATTGGTTGGTGCGGTTATCACCCAACGACCAGATTTGTTCGCTGCGGCCTTACCAGCGGTAGGTGTGCTAGACATGCTGCGTTATCACACTCCAAGTGCCAATGCTCGTGGATGGTCTTCAGACTATGGTTTGAGCGAAGATAAAGAGCAGTTTGAAGCCCTTTATGCATATTCACCATTGCATAACACTCGCCCCGGTACATGCTATCCAGCCACATTAATAACAACAGGTGATCACGACGATAGGGTTGTGCCCTGGCATAGTTATAAATTTGCAGCTCAGCTGCAAGCATCACAAGGCTGCGACAACCCAATTTTACTCAAGGTAGAGACAAGAGCGGGCCACGGAGCAGGTACACCAACCTGGATGCGTATTCAAGGCTATGCCGAGCAGTGGGCATTTTTAGAGGCAGCATTACAATAAGTTTAACGCATCAAAAAATGCAGGGTGAGATACCGCTTGTAAAAATTTAACGTAATAAAAGCCGCTTTTTAAAAGCGGCTTTTTTGTTTGCATTTTGAACAAACAGTATTATACTGTTCAAATAAACAGTGTGGTTTAAAATAATTCGAGTCAATTTGGTGATAATGCTCGATTATAAAAAAATTTGTCAGTAAGCGGTGGTTCAAGTTTAAGAAGCGCAAACTGCTAGGAGAGAATATATGCAAACAGGTAATAAGTCGGTTGATCAACTCATTGCAAAGTACGGTATTTTATCTACTCCAGGAGTGAACGAGTTCCAACGGCGGGTAAGGTTAACCGGCGGCGATGAGCGCGCAAACAACCTTCCTTTTTGTATGTACCAAAAGGTGGCCTATGCTCCTTTATCTCAATTCTTCAGTGTGCACCACTTCTATTTGCCCTCGCATAAGGGAAAGCTGGCAAGTTTTTTGTTTGATGAAAAGGGTAATTTGATAGAGCAGGTTTACTACCAACGCGTTGCGCGTTGGGTAAAGGTATGCAGAAAGTTAGAGCAGTTAGTAAAACGAAGTAAACAAGACATTCAGCTAGCGGCATAAGCTTGGCACTATTGCTATTACAACCGCCCAGTATTTTAACGCCACATAAAAAAACGGTAGCCAACTGGCTACCGTTTTTATTTAATACAAAAGCTATTTGTTACAAAAGCTATTTGTTAATAAATGGCTTAGTAATACGTGTATTTAAACTCTACACCCCAGATGCGAGGCTGGTTAACAATACCGGTCAGGTTATTGAAGTCGATAGCGCCTTTAACGTTATCTTCGTCAGTAATGTTGCGACCAAATAGGGCTACTGTGTAGTTATGAGCGAAGTTTTCGTAACCTACGCGTAAGCCACCTTCAAAGTTATTGTCGGTAGTAAACTCAACGGCTTCGTATAAGAAGATGTTGGTTTCACCTTGGAATGCCCAGTCAGTAAATACGAAGAACTCACCGTCGTCGCCCATAGGAATGGTGTAGCGAGCAGTGAAGTTAAAGATTGACTCTGGCGCCTGTGGGAACGGATTGCCATCAATAGACGCAACAAAACCATCAGGACGTGGGTCGGTCACTGTACAGTTACCTGTTGAACCAAAGCCTGGGTTAGTGCCGCAAGGCGAAATAGTTAGAGAGTCGTCTTTAATTTCTGTGTGATTGTAGCTATAACCTGCTGTGAAGCTAAGCTCATCAGTAGCAAGCCATTGCGCATCAACTTCAAAACCATACGCTTCACCTTGGTCTGCGTTTACTAGTGCAGTGAAGTTATTTCCACCACCGATAGCAGAGAACTGCATATCGTCAACTGTGTAGTAGAAAGCAGCCGCGTTTAAGCGCAAAGAGTCATCAAGTAGGTCAGACTTAAAACCAATTTCGAATGAATTAATGGTTTCAGCGTCTGCCACAGAAGGTGAGGCTTCAAATGCTACGTCACGAGCTTGAATAGTTTGAGCTCTAAAGCCGTTGGCATAACGTGCGAAAACAGACATGTCGTCAGTAATACGGTAGTTTGCGCTTAGCTCGTAGCTCGCTTGGCCATCACTTACATTGATATCGTCGTAATCTTGAATCAATGCATCACCTGTAACTAATGCAAATCCGTTTACGTTTTGCTCGCCCACAGCAAGACTCTTAGAGTCGTGCGTGTAGCGAATGCCAGCGGTAACATTTAGCTTTTCGTTTACTTGGTAAGAACTTTGACCAAATAGTGCCCAGGTTTGGTTTTCGTGGAAAACCGTGGTGGCGCCGAAATAGCCATCGATACTGGTAACGTTAAAAGATGCATCGTAATAGAACGCACCTAGTTGCCAGTTCATAGGGTCGTTAGTGTTACTAGCGATACGGAACTCTTGCGTGTATTGCTCAAGGTCGTTCAGCTCGTCTTTAGTTACCGCAGAGAATGGGATAAACCCTGGTCCAGTTTCTTCAGCTACTCCGTCAAAATTTGTATCTATGAAAAAGCCACCATCAATGTCACCAAGGCTTGAACCTTCTGCTGTTTCTAATGCAGAAATAGAGGTGAACGTCACTGTGTCCATGTCATATTCAAGTTTAAGTGATGTACCAAAACCTTCATATGCTTGTGGGTTGTTATCGATGCCGTCACCTTCAAGGTCACCGTCATAGAATACAGTTTCACGATCGTAGTTAGCGTTTAAGTCGTTGCTACCTTTATCGAAAACGTTAGCGCGGAAAATAGACGCTGTACCTTCAAGGTCGCGACCATGCACGTTAAGAAGTGCTGAAAAGTCTGCAGACGGTTCCCAAAGAAGCTGTAAGCGGTATGCTTTTTCGTCATAGCCACCAATTGCATCATCTTCGCCCGTGAATGCGTTATCAATGTAGTCATCGCGGTCTTGCGACAATACAGATAACCGAGCAGAAAGGTCGTCGGTTAAACCTCCGCTGATAGCACCCTCAAAGTTCATTGTACCAAAAGAGCCGAAGCCTGCTTTGGCATAACCTTCAAGGTCTTGAGTAGGCTTAACAGTGTCAAATTTAATAATACCTGCAGTGGTGTTACGACCGAACAGTGTGCCTTGTGGACCGCGGAGTACTTCTACTTGTTGAACGTCAAAAAGTGGGAAGCTTTTAAGAACCACGTTTTCCATTACCACTTCGTCCATGATAATAGAAACAGGTTGTGAAGCGGCAAGGTCGAAGTCGGTGTTACCTAAACCACGAATATAAAAACGTGGTGCTACGCGACCATTTGATGATTCAGCGTAAAGACCCGGAACGCGAACAGCTAGTGCAAGAATATCTTCGCCGCCTGAGAAAATGCTCTCGAACTTCTCGCCGCTTAATGTAGCAACGGAAATAGGAACTTCCTGAATAGACTGCGTACGCTTTTGTGCCGTTACAGTGATTTTTTCAAGTGCTGATTCTTTCTTTTCGGTCGTTGTAGTTTCTTGACTAAGTGCAGACGTACTAAAAGCAGCGCTTACCGCTAACGCCAATGAAGCGATTTTATATGAACTCA
Source organism: Alteromonas hispanica (assembly GCF_010500915.1). GTDB lineage: Bacteria > Pseudomonadota > Gammaproteobacteria > Enterobacterales > Alteromonadaceae > Alteromonas > Alteromonas hispanica. The sequence goes on along the minus strand of NZ_JAAAWP010000001.1, from coordinate 339,623 downwards.
TGTTTTCACCAAGATGATTGTGTCAGTTACTTTGTAGTGTTGTGCGCTTATTGTTTTTTTTGAAATGCGCAGCGGGCGGCAGTTTACCTAAATTTATGGGACAATGCTGTAGTTTTTGACGTTTTTTTGAAGAATTTACGAAAATCGAAGGGGTAAGAAAAACATCAATTTCGTTTGAATTTTGTTCTGTATTGAGAAGGAGAAAGTCCTGTTATTTTTTTGAATAATCGGGTGAACGAACTCAAATCCTCGTATCCCACGGCGTTAATGATTTTTTCTATTGAAAAAGCTGTTGTCTCCAATAATTTGCGGGCTTGTTCTATACGCAAGGCTTGTAAATACTGTATTGGAGTTGTGCCACAGGCTTGTTTAAAACGTCTGTTCAGCGTGCGCTCAGTCATATTATGGGTTGTCGCAAGGGTGTTTACCGTAATGCTGTAAGAAAGATTTTCTTCTATGAACGACTGCACTGCCATAATATCTTTATCTGAATGAAAATGTCGCTGCCGGCTGCTTGCATACGCTGTCTGATTGGTTCTTGAAAAATCGAGCACGTGTGATTTTGCGGTATCACTGGCAATTTGATGACCACAGTAACGTTCTATTAGCAAAACAGCGAGATCTATCCAAGCCATACCGCCACCTGCACAATAGATATTATCTTGTTCGGTTACCATTTTATCCGGTTGCAGATCTATTTGATGATAGCGTTGTGAGAATTTATCTGCATAGCCCCAATGTGTAGTAGCGACTTTATTATCGAGTAAACCTGACTCTGCAAGCAAAAACGTTCCGGTACAATTGGCGGCAATATCTGCCCCCACTTTCTGCAATCTTTTTATATGAACTAACTGCGATTGATTTTCGCTTAGGACAGTGTCGATATCACCTCCAATGGTTGGAATTAGGAGGATATCTGTGTGACTGACATCTTCAATGGCAATGTTTGGCGTAAGGGTAAGTTGGTTAGAACAGTGAAAGGGAAGGCCATGAGCACTGGCCAGTTGCACTTTAAATTTCTGAGACGTAGGCAGGTTATGAATTCGCTGCCAACTAATACCTGCAAATGCAAATACATCTAAAGCTCCTGTGATGGCAGATGCGAGCGCCTGATTAAATCCAAAAACGGTGACAGTAAAGGGAGCTTCATTCATGTAAATAATACAGCTTATGTTATCAAATTAGTTTTGATGATTGATGGCAGTTATGACCATTATTGTGTCATTAATGACAATAATGACAATAATGGCATGATAACGAATATGACACAATGCATTAACAATTATTCGTGGAGACGAACATGGCCGATCAAATTATTCCCCGCAGAGAAATGCAATTTCAGTTATACGAAGTGCTAGACACAGAAGCACTTTGCTCAAAGCCGCGCTTTGAAGATCATAACGTTGAGACATTCAATGCTGTTGTCGATATGGCAGAAAAAATGGCAGAAGAACTTTTCTTACCGCATAACGCGCTTGCCGATAAAAATGAGCCTACCTTCGACGGTAAAAAAGTGACCATGATTGACGATGTTAAAGTTGCTTTTGATACCTATCGCGAGTCGGGCTTTATTGCTGGACACTTTGACTATGAAGATGGCGGCATGCAATTACCCGTTACCGTAATGAACGCCTGTGCGGGCTATTTTCTTGCTGCAAACCCATCTACAACATCCTATCCATTTTTAACTGCCGCAGCGGCAAACGTGATAAAGCACTTCGCTTCTGACGATATCAAAAATGCGTTTTTGCCTAAAATGCTTACCGGTGACTTTACCGGCACAATGGCATTAACCGAGCCCCATGCAGGCTCTGCACTAGCCGATATTCGCACCACAGCCAAGCCACAGGAAGATGGTACCTATCGTGTAAAGGGCAGTAAAATTTATATTTCTGGTGGCGAACACGAGCTTTCAGACAACATTGTACATTTGGTACTAGCAAAAATTCCTGGTGGCCCAGCCGGCGTTAAAGGGATATCACTAATTGCAGTGCCAAAGTTCCGATTAGACGCAGAAGGCAACCCGAGTGAGCGAAACGATGTGTCACTCGCTGGCCTAATTCACAAAATGGGTTATCGCGGTACTACATCAACGGCGCTTACCTTTGGCGACAACGACGATTGTCACGGTTACCTTATCGGCGAGCCGCACCAAGGTTTACGTTACATGTTTATGATGATGAACGAAGCGCGAATTGGTGTGGGTTATGGCGCTGCTATGATTGGCTATAGAGGATATCGCTACTCGCTAGACTACGCAAAAGATAGAACTCAAGGCAGAGCAGCACCAAACCTTGCTCCAGAGGACGACCCTACACCTATAATCAATCATGGCGATGTGCGTCGTATGCTGCTTGCGCAAAAATCTTATTGTGAAGGTGGCATGTCGCTATGTTTATACGGCAGCATGCTGATTGATGAGATGGAAACCGAACAAGATAAAGATAAGCGCACAGAGTTGTCTCAATTACTCGATTTATTAACACCTGTATTTAAAGCGTGGCCATCTGAATTTGGACCAAAAGCCAATGATCTTGCTATTCAAGTGCTTGGTGGAGCGGGCTACACCCGAGAGTATCCTGTTGAGCAATGCTGGCGCGATAACCGCCTTAACCCAATCCACGAGGGGACAAACGGCATTCAGGCGCTCGATCTACTTGGTAGAAAGCTGTGGCAACACGACGGCAAAGGGCTTCAAGCACTATTTGCACGAGTTACTGCAGACATGAAGCGGGCTGAGACTCCTCGTGCACAGGCTCTCGCGGGCAAACTTAAGCCCTATTTAGACAAATTGGGTGCACTTATTCAGCAGGCGGGGGCAGATTTACGTTCAGACAAACAGAGTGTGCTTTTAACTAACGCAAGCTGTTTCCTTAATGTGTTCTCTAGCTGTGTGGTGAGTTGGATATGGTTACGTCAGGCTAATGTTGCCGAGCAAGCTCTGGTTCAAGGAGCAACAGGGCAGGATGTCGACTTTTATGAAGGTAAACTTGCGGCAGCCGAGTATTTTCTTAACTGGGAATTACCGTTAGTCCAAAGAGACATCGAAGTATTGTCGTCTCAAGATACAACGTGCGACAGCGTAAAAGCGTCCTATTTTTAGGGCTGTGGCCTTAGCTCCACCGCTTAGTAGGTCGAGAAAACGTAATTCACAAAAGAGAACAAATTTATGGAATATAAACAATGGCAGTTGGCCAAACGTCCGGTTGGCGAGCCAACCAGTGAGAATTGGCATTTTGCAACGGTCACTTTGCCCGTTGTAGAGCAAGGTCAAATAGCGGTAAAAATAAAATATATTTCGTTAGACCCTGCCATGCGTGGCTGGATGAATGACGGTAAAAGCTATATTGAGCCAGTTCAAATTGGTGAAGTAATGCGCGCCGGTACTGTAGGGGAGGTTATCGAATCAAAATCTTCTCAATTTGCAGTGGGTGACCACGTTTACGGCCATTTCGGCGTGCAAGAGTACGCAGTGGTAAGCGAAGAGGGCGTGCATAAAGTTGATCCTAACTTAGCACCACTTGAACGCTATTTGGGCGTATTAGGCATGCCGGGAATGACGGCTTACTTCGGATTGTTAAAAACAGGACTTCCTCAACCGGGCGAAACCGTTGTTGTTTCTGGCGCAGCAGGTGCAGTAGGTACTGTGGTTGGACAAATCGCCAAAATAAAAGGCTGTCGCGTTGTTGGGATAGCAGGTGGAAAAGACAAATGCGATTACCTAACTAACGAATTAGGTTTTGATGCTGCGGTAGATTACAAAGCCGATGATTTACCCAAAGCCTTAAAAGCGGCATGCCCCAAAGGCATTGATGTGTACTTTGATAATGTGGGGGGCGACATTCTCGATGTGGTGCTAACTCGTATTAACATTCGTGCACGCATAGTTATTTGCGGTGCAATCAGTCAATACAACAATACCACACCAGTAAAAGGCCCTTCGAACTACTTGTCACTGCTTGTTAACAGAGCTCGCATGGAGGGAATTGTGGTATTCGATAATGTAAAAGAGTACCCAATGGCAGCGAAAGACATGGCAACGTGGATAGGCGAAGGAAAGCTTAAGGCAAAGGAGCACGTTGAAGTAGGTTTAGAAAACTTCCCTGACACATTAATGATGCTGTTTAAGGGAGAGAACTTCGGAAAACTCGTATTAAAAGTGGAGCACAACGCATGAACGTAGCGGCTAATGTACAAGGTAAGCATATTCTCATCACTGGCGGTGGCTCCGGCATAGGTGCAGCATCTGCAAAAGTGCTGTGTGAGCGCGGTGCACTGGTTGGTGTCGCAGACTTAAATGAAGAAAACGCTAAAGCACTTGTTGAGACGTTAACCAATGCAGGTGGTAAAGCATATTCGGTTGCGGTTGATGTGACAGACCCAGAACAAGTGAAAGCCATGTTCGATACTGCATATTCCCATCAAGAAAAAGTAGATGTAGTTATTAACAATGCAGGTATTGACCACTTTCCAGCACCGCTTACCGAAGTGGACGACGCTATGTTTATGAAAAACATTCAGGTAAACCTTGCCGGTGTATGGTACTGCATGAAGAATGCACTTAAACACATGAGTGCAAATGGTGGCGGTCATATAATTAATATTGCTTCGGTGGCAGGCCTGCGCTCTGCACCTATGATCAGTGCCTACAGTGCGTCAAAACATGGTGTCATCGGTCTTACTAAATCTGCGGCGGTGGAATATGCAAGAGCGAATATTCGCATTAACGCGGTGTGCCCAAGTTTTGTTGATACACCTATGGTGCAAGGGGTGTTGTCAAAGTTAGATGAACGTGGCCAGAAAGGCTTGGTTGGCGCTAACCCAATGAAACGTTTAGGCAAGCCTGAAGAAATAGCCAATGCTATTGCATGGTTGTGTAGCGAAGAGTCTTCGTTTATGACCGGTCAATCTGTTGTGCTTGATGGCGGTATGTTGGCTTAAAAATTAATACAGAAAAAATACAGCACAGAATGTAAAAATAAGGATTATAACAATGAAAGATTTGTTCGATTTAACTGGAAAAGTGGCACTTGTTACAGGTGCAAGTCGTGGTATTGGTGAGTCTATTGCCCGCTTACTGGCGCAGTACGGCGCACATGTTATCGTTTCAAGCCGAAAAATAGATGGCTGTGAAGCGGTTGCTTCATCTATCCGAGATGCAGGTGGCAAGGCGACTGCACTAGCTTGCCATGTAGGGGAGATGGATCAAATTACTAACGCGTTTGCCACTATTAAGCAAGATTTTGGAAAACTAGACATACTGGTAAACAACGCTGCTGCAAACCCCTATTTTGGTCACATACTCGATACTGACTTAGGCGCATACAATAAAACGGTAGATGTTAATATTCGTGGCTACTTTTTCATGTCTATTGAAGCGGGCAAAATGATGAAAGAGCAGGGCGGCGGTGTAATTTTAAATACCGCATCGGTGAATGGTGTAACGCCAGGCGACATGCAGGGTATTTACTCAATTACCAAAGCAGCAGTGATTAGTATGACTAAGTCGTTTGCTAAAGAATGCGGTAGCTTAAACATACGCGTTAATGCTTTACTACCAGGCTTAACAGATACCAAGTTTGCATCTGCACTAACAACAAATGAGCAAATTTTAAAACATGCGCTTAAGGTAATTCCGCTTGGAAGAGTGGCAGATCCTGACGAGATGGCAGGCACGGTGCTATATCTTGTTTCTGATGCGTCTAGTTATACTACAGGCACGACAGTAGTGGTTGATGGTGGTATGCTTGCTTAAAATTATTGTACGCGTGCGTAGCTCAACGTTGTGCACGAATGAGTACAATAGCGCAAGTTAGAACCACGTTAGAGAGAAAATTATGCATATATGGGTAGACGCAGATGCGTGTCCCGGTGCAATAAAAGAAATACTTTTTAAGGCAGCCCGACGCACAGGTCTGCCTTTATCTTTAGTTGCCAACCATTCTATGTCTGTTCCGCCAGACAAGCACATAACCCTTACCGTTGTTCCCTCAGGATTTGACGCGGCAGATGATTACATTGTCGAAAAAATTGAAGCGGGAGACTTGGCCATCACCAACGATATACCGTTAGCGGCAGATATACTCGCAAAAGGTGCAAGTGCGCTTAATACTCGCGGTGATGAATTTGATAAGTCGTCAATTCGCGCGGCACTCACCATGCGAGACTTTATGGAGACTATGCGCTCAAGTGGAGAACACACAGGCGGGCCCAAAGCATTTTCCCAACGAGATAAACAGAATTTTGCTAACGCCCTCGACAGACTGCTTATGCAGGGTATAAGAGCGGCAAAAAACTAGCTTTAATCGACTTATCTAAAATGCGCTTGTAACCTTTGTTCAGCGTCAGCATGAACGTGCTACACAGCAGCCGCTATGCATAAGCATCTCGATAAAGTTGCACGAGCTCTTCATGTGCAGGTACTTTAGGGTTGTTACCCGGTGAGCCAGAAGCTATGGCTTGCGTAGCCATCAATTCGATAATGTCATCATAAGGCGCCTTTTCTATACCAAACGAAGACATAGTAGGTACGTCTAGCTCTTGATTTAGATGGTGCAAAAATTCAATAAGTCTCTCATGGGAGTCAGCAATGTTGGTTATGTTGCTCTCGTCAACTAAACCAAGATAGTGGGCCACCTCGGCATATTTTTCTGAGTTACCTGTTAATGAGTACTGGGTAACCAGTGGTAGAAGCATAGCGTTACTCATGCCATGAGGTACGTGAAAATGTACGCCTAAAGGCCTGCTCATGCCATGCACTAATGCTACCGACGCATTTGAAAATGCAAGGCCTGCCAAACTTGCACCTAGCATCATAGCCTCTTTGGCTGCTTTATCTTGTGGTGTTTTACAGGCTTTTATAATATTGGGAGCTATTAACCGCATAGCGGCAATAGCCTGCTGGTCGCTAAAGGGGTTTGATTTTTTGCTAACGTAAGCCTCAATAGCATGGGTTAAAGCGTCTAACCCCGTATCTGCTGCTACACGATAGGGAACAGATAGCGTAAGTTCATAATCTAAAATGGCCGCCTTCGGCATTAAGCCTGGCCCCATACAAAGCATCTTTTCTGCCGACTGAGAATCGCTTATTACGGTAACGCGCGTGCATTCTGAACCTGTACCGGCAGTGGTGGGAATGGCAATAATAGGAATGCTTTGCTGTGTTACTACTTGGGGGACTTTATAGTCGCGCATTTGCCCCCCGTGGCTCGCTAATAATGCAATAGCTTTTGCACTATCAATAGCGCTACCACCTCCAAGAGCAATAAGGCCGTCGCACTGACTTTGTTTAACCAGAGACACTGCGCCGTTTATCGATTTATCATCTGGCTCTGGCATTACATCGCTGAAGACCTCGATGTTGCTGGCATAGGATGCTAGCATTGAAGTGATACTTTCAACTTTTCCCAACGATACCATTACAGGATCTGCAATAATGCAGGGGCTTTTTATTCCCAAAGTAAGAAGCATATCTTGAAGCTCTGATATCGCTCCTCCACCAACTTTCATAATGCTGGGTAAATGAATATCTACTGCCATGATTGTCTACTTAAAATTGTTTTTTAATATATCATTAACAGTAGCATAACAATTGTCTGTAATGCACTTAAGACTTATTCTGTTTAAGACTTAGCACGGCTGGCTATTTTAACGATGTAAAAAGTCAATAAAGGAGAGAACGAATGGAACATTCTGAGAGCGTATTTCTATCCCTAAAACATATTCTTATTCTTTACGCTTGTGGTTTAGTCGTTGTGACAGATGAGCCTGATCATTTTTATATAAACACTCATTACGTTATGCCAAACAACCAACCCATGTATTTTGGGTCATGCAAAATAGGCAAGCGCTACGTGAGCTACCATCTCATGCCAGTGTATGTGTTTCCTGAGTTGCTAGAAGATATTTCGCCCGCCCTTAAAAAGCGCATGCAGGGTAAATCTTGTTTTAATTTTACTAAAGTAGATACCGAGCTTTTTGATGAACTGAAAACGCTTACTCAAGCGGGTTACAAAGCGTACGAAAAAGCTGGCTATTTATAGCGCGTTAATAGAGCAAAATGTGTGACGATTAAATGAAACCCTCCATAAAAGTAGACTCAAAAGTAGTGGTTGATATAAATTGTCGTTGATAAGGTGACTTAGCTGTTACTGTAGAACTGGATACTTTCAGCCTGCTCAGTTTATCGAGCTAAGAAAATAATAAAATAATGAAACCGCGTAACATTAATATTCTAAGAGCAATGGCCGTGCTGGTTACTTTGACCAGTATTTATCTTTTTGCGCCTTGGCAATATGGTTTGTACTACTTAAAACCTTTACCTAGCACCCTCCAGCAGGAGTTAGATCAATTTATTGACGAGGGTATCGACGGTGTAGTGGTCTACGTTGATAGAAAAGATCATGAACCAGTTTTTTATACCAGTGGCCATATAAACCGCGATACGCCAACACCAATTCACCCCGATGCATTATTTAAAATTGCCAGTATCGCAAAACTGTACGACGCAGCTGCAATTATAAAATTGGTTGGCGAGGGTAGGGTGAAACTCGGCGGATATTTATCAGACTATTTACCTGAAACAAGAGGTCGTATAGCCAACGCTGATCAAATTACAGTTCAAATGTTGCTTCAACATCGAAGTGGTATTCCAAATTTTACAGATCACGAACTTTTTCACTGGGGCGAGTTAAAAATCGACGTTATCGACCTAATTTACGACCAGCCAGCTAACTTTAAACCCGGCATCGATTACCAATACTCAAATAGCAATTACTTTCTTCTGCAAAAAATAATAGCCCAGATAACGGGAGCGCCTCATGGTGAGTATATAAAGCGCACGCTACTAAAGCCTTTAGGGCTATCGAACACTTACTTTTCGACAAATGAGGTTGATAAAAAACACTTAGTTAGCGGTTATCACCTTGGCTATGATGACGACTTACGTCATTTAGAGCACGGTTATGTTTCTACGGCGAAAGAGGTGGCAATATTTATAAGAGCGTTGAACGAGGGTACATTTTTCAGTGATTATGAAGCTCAACTCTATAGTGCGAATTATCAATATGGCCACACGGGATGGGTGCTTGGCTATCAAAGCGTGGCGCGATATTTCGAACAAGAGGATATGGTTGTTGTTCAATTTGTTAGCACCACAGGTAACGATTTAGCTATTCTAAACAATATTCTCTACGAACGAGTAATAGAAATTATTCGCTCCATTTAGCTAAATAGAGCGAGAGCAGAGTGTATATTTAATGGCCTATCTAATAAAGTAGCCAATCGGTAACCAGGTCTCTTCCGTTTTGCTCAGAGTGAGTGTTTCAGTGACGTTCTTTTTATTTTTAAAGTCAGTTTGAAACTGAATTATCAAATACTCGCCGTCGTCTACGCCGGGAAGGGAAGAATACGCTTTTGATGACAGTTTAATGCGGGAGACTACAGCACCTAATGGCGAGCGCGCTTTGGTTAAGGCAGCATCCCAATTAGCTTTAGAAAGTTGAGACTGAAAAAAAGGGGCGGCTTTTTCCCAGCTTTCGGAGTAATTACCCGCATCTATAACTTGCAGCCAAGTTTTTGCATGAGAAATTGCAAGAGATTCAGGCTGTGAATTTGTCTGCGATGCGAAAGCAAATAATTGAAAGCTAAAAAGAGTAAGTGCTATTGATAAAAGTGTTATTTTCATTGCGTTAAATTCCATTTTTACTATACAAAACAGATACGAATTCAAGTTGGTGGTATGCCATAAATGCATTCTTGATGTGGGTTATTTGCGCAACCTCATCCCTGAATTACGTTACTAATATCCACCCGCTGTTTATGGGGGGAGACGGCTATGATAGTAAACAAAAAGCGTTTAAAACTTCAACTCTTTAGTAGAAAGCTTTGACTTTTTTTTTCTTTTTCACGGGGCCTTGTGAGAGAGGAGAGCGGACTTACCGATGTGTTATTCGCTGATACCAAAATGAAATTGTGTTGTCGTATACACAGGGTTTCTACTGGTGTTCGAATCTGAGGGTTGATAACTCATATGTTTGACAGCTTTAAGCCCTTGGTCATCCCAAACGCCTTCAGGTACCGATTCTACTATTTTTGGGTTAAATACCTCGCCGTTAGAATCAATCAAATACCTAACCTTTACATGGCCTTTGGGTCGCTTTGCTACATTCATTGGCGATGAGAAACTAAAAGATTGTGATTTCATCTCCCAATATTGATTTAGATTTTCGGATTGAACTTCCACTGCCTCTGCCGAAAGGTTTGGCGTTGAAGCGCAGCCAAAAAAAAGTGTAGCAACAATAATTACAATAACATTTTTCATTAATATCCTTATTTTCAAATCTTAAGTTTTAAAGAACCTCGATAACGTATGAAGCCACATGAACACTAATGACGAAGCCGTTCTGCGTGTGCGAGTTCCAGTGAACAGCGCGAGTGTTAACAAGATTGTTAGGTGCGTAGCTTGAAACTAATAAAATGTTTCTGCCTATCTAGCGTTATAAAGCTCATAAATACAAATGTGGGCAATAGGATAAGCCATACGCCTTCTAAGAAAAAGACTAGCGGCAAATATAATACAGTTGAGAATATTAGTTTTTTAGGGCGTGACCAAGTGACGTAGCTAATTTGAATCCATTTAGGCTCAAGTATCATTATCGCCGCTATACCTAAGCATACAGAGATAACGACAAGTGTGCCTATAGTGATGATATCCATTTCTATCTCCGCATAGTCTATAAGTTGTATGGTAATCAATCGATTTGATTTGTCAATTAACGGGAAGTTAGGTGCCTTTAATGGTTTGTGATACGCAATTTGCCACACTTGTGGCGCATTACTACAGTGTGATAGCGAACCGATAGGAGACATATTATGGCAACCTCGAGCGTAAGACTAGACCAAGATCTAGTTGAGAACGCTACGATTATGGGCAAAGCACTAAACCGAACTATGCCAAAACAGATTGATCATTGGGCAAAGATAGGTGAAATGATGGAAGCTAACCCTGATTTGCCCTACGAATTCGTGAAAAACGCGATCTAGCCTTTCTTCGCCTATACAAATTCAAGATGGTCAAGCAGTTAACTTTACTTGGTTACAGCTACGAGGATGGCACTGTAATACTTGAGTTGATTGCACTTGGCTTTCATGAAAATTTTTATCGCGATGTTAAAAAGTTATTCTGACTAATTGCGTATAACGCCTCAATCAGCCGACGCGTTAGCGGTCGGCTGGATTGATTTGTCAGGATCTTTTTTGGTTAGTAAATATACCCCCAACCAAATAAACCAAACAATTTGGGATACACCAAATATTTCCGTGAGGAGATCGTCAGGATAAATAGTTGCAATGCCCGCAACACCTACAAAACAACCAAGAGAATTCAGTGCGCGAAGCAGCCAGCCCTCTTTCATAGCTGCAATGCTAATCAATAGAACCCAAAGCCCACCAACTATTTCATTCCCTCCACCTAAACTTCTAGTAATTACTGAAACGGTTGTCCACATATCCAGAGCTTTCTCTGGACTTTTATCCATTAGCTCGATTGCATGAGAAAGTCCAATATTCGAGATCATGCCACTCGCAATTACAAGACCAACCCAAATGACACCAAATAAAGAGCCAATTGTAACTGCTGGGTTATTTGTGTGTTTGAGTTTTTCGTGTAAGCCAACAACGAGTACGGCGAGAATAACTCCGAAGACAACGTAGATTAGGAAATAGATCATTGAAAATGGAAGCTGGATTTCTGCTAGGTAAGTCATCTGCTCTACCGGAGTACCATCCGCGGGGTAGGACAAAAATGCACCAAAGTATACGAAAGCTACTATATAGATTAGCCCTTCAGAAATAGCTGCGATTCCTGCTAATTTTTGTAGACGTTTCATTCGATAAAACTCCGTTTATTGTAATGCTAACGCCCCGCATAAACGGTAGCTACTTGTTGGCTATACTTGCGCGCAGCGCGAGCCAACGAATAGGTGTCGGCACGAGCGAAGCGAGTTTTAATGCGTTTGTTAGGTTTAACACCTTTCATTATTATTAACCATGTTTGTAATGATGGCAGGTTTGAACTGTGAGTCACCATCTCGTAGATCAATTTCTATTAGTCTACCTTTTTGTAATTGTCCCCGAAGTTCCTCGTGAACACACAAGGTTCAGGATTTCCATTTTCCAATTGTTACTGATTTCTTGTCTATTGGGGCGTTTATAATCAGTTAATGAAAGATCCGTACCGTCGGAATAGGTAAAGTACAGTTTTATTACAAAGTTATAAGTGCTCCTAGCCTCGTAAATAACATTTTCTAACTCAGGCTCGAAATATTGTTTTAATGCTTGCTTATACTCTTTTTCTTTCCATTGCGGATAGTTTCCAAAAAACATAACGAACAAGAAGGAAAACATGATTACTCCAAAGATAACTAAGCCACCCTTTTGTCCCCAGAAGAGCAGAATCTTTTCTATTGTTTTGTCAAACTGGTGATGTTCCACAAGAACCTAACGCCGCAAGCAGAGGCGCAGCTTTGCTGCGCCCTGCTGACTGGCCTTGTTATGAATTGTATGCTTTGTTCGAGGTGATTTTCGCAAGACCTTTGACGACTTTGTAGATTGACCAAATCCAAACGGCCAACAATATGAAATAGCCTACAACCACAAATGCCAAAATAAAGCCTAATATTGAAAGACCCAGCCCCCACCAGAATGTTTTGATTATATTTGAATAATGATCTTCAAATATTGTTCCTTGAGCATCTCCCTTCTTAACCATTGCCCAAATGGCACCAACAATCCAAAAGACACCAGTAAACATACCGACGACCATAAGACCGTAGGCAATTAGGGCATTTGTTTTTGCAGCATCGTCTTTTGTAGATAAAGATTGTGGTGCTACGGTTGCTTCTTGAATATCTGACATTGATTTCTCCTTTGCTGTCAGTTTAATGAAATTCATAACGCCCAAAGCAGCGGCGCGCGTTAGCGCGTCTAGCCCGCAGGGCGATGCTGCCTTTGCTTGTTATGTTTATTTACCTGTGGTTCGTTCAATTTTTTGCTTGCCACTATAAATACACATTGCAGAGTTATAGTCGTTGTAAGCAATTTCATAATTAAAGTCACAAAAATATGCAGGGTGCTTTGTTGCCACTGCATCTCCTGCTTTACATTTATCTTGCATACCCTCTACTAGCGAATCATTGTTGGCTCCCAAACATGCCTGTCCAGTTGTGCCGTCGTTGCAGCCTGACAAAGCTAATAGAGCAAGCAATGTTAAAGATATTTTTTTCATACTTATATTCCCTTATAGATTTGATTTGTAAGTGAAAACATAACGCCCTACTTAGGGGTGGAAAAACATGGGTTAAAATTTAGGAGCGAAGCGACGCAGCCCATGAATTTGCGTCCCAGCGAGCCTGCGAGCGGCTACAGCAGTTTGTTAGCTGCACTATTGCTATTTAAACAGTTCGACGACAGCATTTGAAACGATGCTCAAACTTGTAGTTTTAATACTAGAAGAGAAAATTTCCTTAAAGGAGTTGCTATCTAGGCTGCTAGGCTTTTTATTTATAGCTCGAAGTCCTCGTTCTGAAATTGAAACATTCAGATGATTGCTATCTAATCCATGATCTACAAGGTATCCCTCACGGATTAACCAACTCACAGTATCGTGTACTAAATCATCCATGGCTTCTTCGTCAATTTCCCAGGCATCGTAAAATTTCGAGATTCCACTAACGATGTTAGAAGGTTGAATATGTGCTATTGACGGGAATGAACTGCAGCACTCATGAAATATTTCAAAAGTAGCTAAGTTAAAGTATTCAAAATTTTTCATAAAACTTCCTTGTGCACCTAACGCCCTAATTTGGCGGCACAAACGCCTGGGCTATAATGCGAAGCAGCCCGCGGGTTTGTGTCCCCAATATTTGATTGTTATATGCAAAAATACACTTAATTGCTAGTGGTGGATTGGATATCATTCTTTACCACTAGGACAATTAAAAAAACGATTGCTACAGGCGGTAAGAGAGCAGTGAAAAAAGCTATTACTGCTGTAAGAATAGGTGTTTGAGTTTTTCTTTTACCCAAATAGTAACCAAGTACAGCCATTATAACTGCCAGAAAGATAACAACTTGGCCGAAGAGTGTTGCATTTATATTCATTGTTCAAATTCCTTTTGCTTATAACAGTTTACGAGACCCCAAACCGATCTGTCTACACATACCATTATGAGATTCTTGTTTATTTATCCATATTGTTATTTTTACTATAACTCACTAGTACACAAAGTAAATTATGATTTGTCGCTTTTTATACAAGTTTTAAAAACACCAAAACGGGGGGCAGGTGCTTTTGGTGTTTTTAACGCTGGTTTCTTTTTTTTCAAAACTATAAAACCGCTATGTGGCAAGTGAAACTCACATAGGCATCATTGAGGTTTGGTGTGGTCAAGCCATGGGCGAGGGAGGATGGGATAAAAAAAGCCGCGGCGTTGTTAAACGCGGCGGCATTTCATTTAGCTTAAACTGTAGTTTATACTGTTATACTTAAATAGCCTTGGGCTACAGAACAGAAACCAATGCTTTTGCTAAGGTTTCAACATTGTTTTTGTTGATTCCAGCAATGTTTACCCGGCTTGAATCAACAAAGTACACGCTATGTTTCTCTCTCACTTCACGTACTTGCTCAGGGGTAATACATAAGAAAGAGAACATACCTTTTTGGTTGTTTACAAAGCTAAAATCTTTAGGCGAGCCATTGTCATGAAGATTCTTCACTAGCAATTCACGTAGTGTCTTCATGCGGTCGCGCATTTCGTTAACCTCAGACACCCATTCATTGTTAAGAGCTTCGTCAGATAAAATTAAGTCTACCAATGCACCGCCGTAGCTTGGTGGCATAGAGTATATTGCGCGTGCAATAGATTGAATTTGCCCTTGAGCTATTTTACGGGTTGCCGTGTCTTGCGTAATAATAGCGGCTAAACCAACACGTTCGCGATATAAACCGAAGTTTTTAGAACATGAAGCAGCAACAATCACTTCTGGAAGATTTTCAACCAAAAGGCGCATACCGTACGCATCTTCTTCTAACCCTTCGCCAAAGCCTAAATACGCTACGTCGATGAAAGGTAAAAATTCGCGTTCTTTAGCAACAGCTAATACTTCGTCCCACTGTGCATTAGTTAGGTCTGCACCCGTTGGGTTATGGCAACAACCATGCAATAACACAATGTCGCCTTTTTTAACTTGGCGAAGCGTGTCCATCATGGCGTCAAAGCGGATGCCAGCAGAGGCTTTATCAAAATAGGGGTAGGTTTCAATTTCAAGGCCAGCAGAACCAATAAGTGGAATGTGGTTTGCCCAAGTAGGATCACTTACCCATACTTTCGCATTATCGTTACAACGTACTAAAAGCTCTGAAAGAATACGAAGTGCGCCGCAACCGCCTGGTGCTTGCACAGCAGCTACGCGATCTGCAAGAAGTACTGGGCTATTTTTCCCAAGTAGTAGCGATAACATGCCATCAATAAAGCCCTGATTACCCTGAGGCGTAATGTATGTCTTGCTGGTTTCACGCTCTAACAGCAGCTTCTGTGCTTTTGCAACACTTGAAAGAATAGGGGTATTACCTTGCTCGTCTTTATAAACGCCAACACCTAAATCTATTTTATTTGGGTTGGTGTCTTCTTTATAAGCAGCAGAAAGGCCAAGAATTGGATCTGGGGCAAGATAGGGTAATACTTCAAACACGATATATCCTCACTATGGTGTGCAAATGGTGGTTTGCAGATAATAATATGCAAATAATAGCAGGCACGCATTATGCCATTGATGATAGAAAAAACGACACCTATTCGCAGAAAATATCTCAAATTCTTTATGAAATTTTGTAAACAGCGAAAGAGTTATTCTACAAACTAGTTAAATTGTGAATAAAAACTCTCGAGTTTGTGTAATTTCTCCGTCTTCAGAAAAGGAACGTTCTTTAAAGGTCAGCTCGCCGTTTGTGTCAACAAGCACTATGGTAGAGGTTCGCGTGCCGTATTCCTTTATATTGATAAATATGGAAGAAAGCGCTTTTTCCCACTCATAACCAATACCTGTATCCGGTAATTTTTCATCCTCTGCTTTAATCTCTTGTCTTAGCAGTGAAAATAAATCTTCTGTGTTGATAGTGTTGTGCTGCGCAACGTAATGATTTAGTGCAGACACCCCTTGAGTAACTTTAGGCCAAGGGGTAATGATGTCGGCATTCGATAGGCCAAATACGCCTTTATCAATACTATGCTCGCTATTATTCACATTGTTATAAACACACAGCGATTGAGCATCACCAAATACTAAATTGTATCCGCTGTAGTTGTTTCGCGAGTGTTTTAATGCATCTAAATACTGGTCTGAGGTAAGGGGGGTATTCTCCAATGTATTACTTTTTAGCCAGTGTGTTACCAACTCACCACGAGAGACGGCATTAGAACGAACTGCATTAGGCGAGCGCACGTTGGTAATAGCCGCTATTCTGCCTTCCCGAGTTACTCCCATCCAGGTGCCGTTTGCCTCAAGATCTTTCCCGCCCAGTAAAAACGGAGCATCTGGCCAATAGTCTGCTGGTAAGGTGGGGCGTGCGTAAAACTCGTCCCTATTGGCCGCAATAATCAGTGGGTATTGCGGGTGTTTGTGTCGTGCAATAAATAAAATACACATTAGAAAACCCTTATCTTTAATCACAACCACAACAGTGCTTTGCACTACAATACTCACGTTTTACGCGTGCGAATGCTACGACCATGGAATTGCGATTTACTTTTCTCTATTCTTAACATATTGGGCAGTATGAGAATAATAAAAATGAATAGTAATTACCCTTATGATAAAGCTGGCTTAGAAATAGGTGATATGCAAATAGATAAGCATGTTCCGAGGAAGTGGCCGCATTGGTTGTCGTCCTTCGCAGCATTTGTATTAACAAAGCGGGGCTGGCGTGTTGAAGGCGCTTTTATAAATCAAAAAAAAGCGATACTTGCTGTGGCTCCCCATACATCAAACTGGGATTTTTTCATCGGCGTATTTGTGCTTTTTTCCTTAAGATTGAAATTAAATTTTTTTGGCAAACACACCATTTTTGTTCAGCCACTTGGTTATATCGTGAGAAAACTAGGTGGTATTCCTATTAAACGCAGTAAAGCACATGGCGTGGTAACCAGTATTGTTGAAAAGATTAAAAGTGCAGACGAGCTTTTATTAGCGTTAGCGCCAGAAGGTACACGCAGCGCGATATTTCCCTGGAAAACGGGTTTTTTACATATCGCCAAAGCGGCTAACGTTCCCATTCAGCTGATTTCGCTAGATTTTAAAACAAAAAGAATTTGTTTTGGGCCGGTAATTGAAAAGGTCGAGGACGTCGATGAACAAATGCAAACAATTTATGCATTTTATGATAATGTTTGCCCAAAATACCCAGACAAATGCATAACACGGTCTCTTTAGCAGTATACGAGTAGTTTTTTAAAGCGACTACCTGCTGTGGCCTTGCTGAGGCAAGGTGGAGTGACCTGCAAAGTAAATTTTAACACCGGAGTTTCACCCGTGACAAAACAGGGATTCACTACCCGACAGGTCCATGCCGACCGCAGGCTCAATACCCCAGAACATGGCGGCGTTCATACCAGCACATCAAATTCTGTACTGTTTGAGTTTAAAGACGCCCAAGGCATTATCGACGCCTTTCAGGGTAAGCGCGCTGCCCATGTCTATTCTCGCTCTTCTTCACCCTCTGTAGCGGCGCTGCAAAATATGCTTAACGAATTAGAGGGTGGAGTGGGTACCCTGTGTTTTAGCACTGGCATGTCGGCAATTAGCAGTACATTGTTTGCGCTGTTAAAGGCGGGTGATCACCTTATTGTTAGTCAATATTTGTTTGGCAATACGCGTAGCTTTTTTGAGACGTTAAAAGATTTTGGTATTCACGTTACGTATACAGATGTTACCGATATTGAACAAGTTGTAGAGGCGTATCAGCCAAATACCAAAGGTGTCTATACTGAAACGGTGGCTAACCCTGTTACCCAGGTTGCAGACCTCCATGCAATAGGACAGTTTTGTGAAGAGAAACACATTCTCTTCATGGTTGATAATACCATGACGCCTCCGCCGCTTTGTTATGCGAAAGAATTCAAGGCGTCTCTTATATTCTGTTCTTTAACCAAATACATTGCTGGTCACGGAAATGTACTTGGCGGTGCGGTTACCGATACCGGCCATTTTAATTGGGAGAAATACAGCAATATCAAACCTGCGTACCAGGTTGCTGATAAAGCACAATGGGGAATAACTCAAATAAAGAAAAAAGGGTTGCGCGACTTAGGTGCTACCCTTGCGCCAGAGTCTGCCACTGCAATAGCTGTGGGTATGGAAACGTTAGGGCTTAGAATTCAACGTAGCCAACATAATGCCTTGAAGCTCGCCACGTTTTTAGATAATCACCCGGGTGTGTCTCAGGTGTTTTACCCTGGGCTGGCCGACCATCCACAACACTTTATGGCGCGCGAACAGCTAACGGGTGGATATGGCGCTATTTTAAGTTTTAATTTGGTCGATGGGGTCGACCCCGTTTCCTTTTTAAATGAAATGGAGCTAGTAATTTGTGCCACGCATTTGGGTGATAATAGAACACTGGCGTTGCCAGTAGCCCCTACTATTTATTTTGAAAATACCGCTGAAGAGCGTGAGAAGATGGGTGTATCGGATAATATGCTTCGTATCTCAGTAGGTATTGAAGACACCGATGATCTCATTGCTGATTTCAGAAATGCGCTACATGCAGTTTCGAGCTAACTTGGTAACACTTTAGGTATATCGATACACACTAAAAAGGGGCATAAGCCCCTTTTTGTTTATCTAATTACTTGGTGTTTGCAAATCAGTCGTCTATCAATGGCGACTGCTCACCATTATTTAGAATTTATTCGAAACCAAGCGTTACTTGTCCACGAATTTCTCCAGAAGGAAATGCATCTGAATGAAAATTTGTGTAATAGCCCGCCGCCTGCATTGTCATCATTTGGTCAGCTGTAAGCGCTGTGCCGCTTGGCACAGACCAAACGCCATCCATACCTTCAAGACCTAAAATGACAGCACCATTGGCACCAGCAACACCTTCATGAATGTGAGCCATGTTGGCAGTCATACCGGTTATGGTAACGCTACCTGACAACGCACCTGTGGTGGTATTCAACGTAAATGCACCTGCGCCAGTCGCTGCAGTATCAACAGCTGGAACTTCCTGAGCACCGGTGGCTACAATGCCAAATACCTGAATGTTGTCTGGTGTAATTTGGCCGCGGATCTCACCGCTCGGATTGGCTTCTGTGTGCACATTCACATAATGTCCGCCAGAGAGCAATTGCGCCGCGGTTGCTTCATCTAGTGGAACATAACCCTCTGTCATCCACGTACCTGCGGTCATTTCGCTTTCTACTAACGCTACAACAACGCCTCCGTTTTCGCCTGCAAATCCGCTGTGGATGTGCGCCATGGTTGCATTGTCTATCGTTGTCGCGGCAACAAGGTATACAGAATCTGTAGTGGTATCAAACAGGGCATAGCCGGAACCAGATGCCATGGTATCTACCGCAGGAACAGATTGATTGCCACTTAGTGGAAAAGTCACTACGGCTGTTGTATCTGGCACGATTTGCCCACGTACTTCACCACTAGGGTTCGCTTCTGTATGCACATTTAAATACCATTCACCACTCGTTAATGCGTCTAAGTTACTTGGTGAGATGTTAGTTTGTGCAAGTTCGTATGTTCCATTGCCTGCATCAGTAAGAGGAAAGGCTACGGGCCCATTCATACCAAGCCCGCCATCGTGCACATGAACACCAGTTACGTTAGTTAAACCCGATACATCAACGCTTACGCTAAATGCTGGCAAGTCTTCATCAATCTCAACCACTGCAGAAGCTGTAGACATTGTGTCAACTGCTGGTACCTCTTGTGACCCACTTAGGTTTACATTATAGGTCATGTCTGCATTGAATGCGGGTGGCGGTGGCGCTAAACCGTCTAATAGTGCTAATTGAGGAAGGTCGCCTTCCATGTCACCGTCCAACGCGATTGTGGTATAAATGCTGCCATTTTCTAAGCTAAGCACACCGGTTTCTATTGCGGCTGTTTTTGTACCAGTAGGAGTTACGGTTACCACGTAATCGCCTTCTGCCAGGCTTACATAACCGGTTTCAGCTAAATCTCCAGTAGAATAAGCAATATCACTGAAAGCAGGCTCGACTGCATCAATTTCACCGTCAGCTGTAACATAAATATCAACGTTCCCCGCACTTGGTGATGAATGAACAATGCGTACCTTGGCCTCTGTTGCAACAGAACGTGGCATATCTACAAGTACATCTAACTCTGGCGCTGCTAGCGTGTTATTGGCAATTGCGGTGTAGGACATACCGATCTCAAGTGTAAGTTCGGCATCATCAACAGCAACAATACTGTTATCAGCGTCAGCTACCACGTCGATTAGGTAATCACCTGGTGCAACCGATAGATAGTCTGTAGTACGAGGGAATTGGATTCCATCAACTAACACAATCTCATTGTTGGCTATTACGTCCACTGCTGGCGCGTCACTAATACCGTGCACAACGCGAACGTTTGATGGTGTTGCAGCATCCCAAATCTTAACGCTACCTTCGCCATCTGCAACTACTAATGTGACAGGAGAATCCCCTGTACCAACGTTATTTGTAGCTGCGATAAGTAAATCTGCACCATCGGTCAGCTCTACTGTACCAGAATCATAAACGACGGTAGTTTCGCCCGCTGGCGTGATGCGGATTTGATATTCACCAGCCGAAACTTGCGTAAGGCCTGTAAAATCGGTGAATTCCGCGGTTACAAGCGGTTGCTCTGCGGTAATATCAGTACCCGGTGCGGTAACATATACGTCAACCGTGGGTGCTAATGATGCAGCGTGAACAATTTGTACTTGTGCATTGCCCGCTTCAACGGCTGTCTCTGCGCTGGTTACCGGAAGCAGTGCCAGTGTGCTATCACCTACATTACCGACAGCAAAAACGTCATAATTAGTGTCTGCTTCTAATGTAAGGTCAGCTTGTAACACTTCAGCGTTATCGCCGGGTAGAATACCTGTTACACCAATATCGTAGGTTCCAGTCTCAACTTCAAATCGGGAAGAGGCTACTTGGTAATCAACGTTTTCTAAATTATTCAGTATTGCATCATTCGCTGTGATATTGACCATGGGAGCGTCGGATGCAGCATGTATTACTCGCACGTTGGCGAATTCAGGTGGTGGTAATGGTTGCTCTACGGCATCGTCATCGTCATCTGAGCAACCTAATAAAAACAGGGGAATAACTGAAAAAGCTAAAAGAGCTTTGGTCCTTCTCATCGGTGTATCCTCTAATTGATGTAAGACCCTCAACTTTACGCCTTCATTTTATTCACAGATCATTAACGAAATTAACATTAATGAATTGTAATACTAAAGTTTAATATTCCCGCGAGTTTTGCTGAGTTTTCAGTACGTTTTTTTTAATTTATTTTCCATTGTATCAGTGGTTTAAGGTGTTTTTTTGGGCCTTTCGCTTTGTCGGTGAGTTTTAAATATGTACAGTTAGCAATGTATCGTCGCACTTTTATGTAAAAAATATTAAAAAAATGGTGCGGTGATTGAACTATGTCGAAAAACAGTGGACTAAATTACTGTAGTTAGAGAAAACGAAATTGAGTTTGTTTTCTGAAATGTGTGTTCCAAGTTGAGTGTGTTTGTTGCCCCGCCTTTGTAGCGGGGCTTTTTTATGGGCTTCGCGCTCGAAAGCTGTGAAGCAAATACTACTTACTCGTTAATTAAAGCTTCAACGTCTGCAACGAAACTGTCATCAGTTGGTTTTGTTGAACTTGGATAATGGGTGATCTTCGTTCCCGTTTTGTCGATAAGGTATTTGTTAAAGTTCCAAGAAGGCTCTTTGCCAGTAGCCGCTTTCAGCATACGATACATGGGGTCGGCATCTTCTCCGCGCACGGCAGTAGGTTCAAACATAGGAAATTTTACGCCGTAAGTAAGTTCGCATAACTCTGCGGTTTTACCTTCATCTTTCGCTTCTTGATTAAAGTCGTGAGAGGGAAAACCTAGCACAACAAAGTCTTCATCTTTATATTCACTGTATAGTGCTTCTAGTCCTTCAAACTGTGGCGTAAAACCGCAATAGCTTGCAGTATTTACTACAAGAACGGCTTTGCCAGCGTATTCGTCGCACAAATTGACCGTTTCCTGTGAGTTAAGTTTACGCTTCATAAATTTCAAAACACTAGGACATTCGTTTGCCATTGCTGGCTGAAAAAGTAGTGCAGCAACCGTAAAAACGCCCGCTGATATTTTTGTTAGATTCATTTTTCTCTACCCTCTGACATAAATTAATTATTATTCGCTTGCGTGTAACACACTTCTTATACGCGCATTACACGCAAAATGGAGCATTAATATTTATTACTTGAGTGCTTACATTCAGGCCGATATTTGCACAGCAAATCTCAACACATCACATGCTAGTAAGCTTTTGTTGCGTTTGTTGCACATATGTTAAAGACGAACGTTGACGACACTATAAGCCCTTTGCGTATAATGCCGGTGGGTTTCACACAACAATGATGAAAAAAATGAAAAAAACTAATTCTTTGCTTATTGCCGCAAGCGTAACAATTGCACTTGGTGGTTGCGTAAGCACCAATACTAAAAATGAAACGACTGCGGTGTCTGCGTCTAACACCATTGTTGAATCGGTAACGCCACAAACAAACCTTGCATCAGCATCTGCCGCGTCGAAAAACGGTGAGATAACGTTAAAACAAATTATGTCCGATCCGCAGTGGATAGGAGCCTTGCCCACCAATATGGGGTGGTCGGTAGATGGTTCAGCCATTGTCTTTGAAAGAGAGCGCGAGAACAGCGCTCTCAGTGATGTGTATGTTATCGATAGCAATAACGTAGGAAAAGAAAGCAAAGCGCCGCTAGCCGATATGCACACATACCGATATGACGAACGGGTTGAGAGAGGCGATGGTGTTGTTGCCTTCAGATTTAAAGACAGTGTCTATGTGCAATTTACCAATGGTAAAACGGTACAGCTTACTCGCGGCGGTAACCCGCTTTCTACGCTATCGTTTATGACCGATGGTCGCCTCATGGCAACAAGTGGTAATAAGTTTATCGCTATCAACTTAGAAAACGGCACTCGGGAAGAGTTGGTCAGTTGGGTTTTCGACGACGCTCCAACAGCGGTTAACCCTGCTAAGGATTATATTGCTGAAGAGCAGCAATCACTTATCGAATACATCAAGCTGCAAAGGCAAAACCAAAAAGACCGTGACGCGGCAAATAAACAGCTGGCCTCGGTAAATACAGCTGTTGCGCCTTCGCCTTTTTACTTTGACAAGTCTCATCGCCTTGCGGGTATAAGTGTGTCTCCAGCGGGTAATTACGCTGTGGTAGCCACCACTGAAAGTAAACCTACCAGAGATGATAGCGATATCATGCCGCATTATATTCAAGAAGACAGTCGAATAGCTGCGAAGCCAGTAAGACAGCGAGTGGCTGATGCAGAGCCTGAGAGCCACGATTTATGGCTATTGAATTTAAAAACCGGCGAAAAATCTGAGCTTAATTACTTTAATCTACCAGGCTATAACGACGATGTGTTGGCAGACGTAAAAGCAGAAAATGCTAAGGCAAACGGTGAAACTTATGAAGTGAACCGCTTGCCCCGTCCCATTAAGTTGTTTCAAAGCTGGTATTGGACAAAGCCTTCTATTCGCTGGCACAAAAATGGAAATGCTGTAGCAGTTATGCTGGAGGCATGGGATAACAAAGACCGCTGGATTACTACCGTAGATTTAGAGGGCACAAGCCTCGACAGTCAACACCGCCTTCATGACGACGCTTGGGTTAACTATCGTTTCAACGACTTCGGTTGGTTAAATAATAGTGAAACGCTGTATTATCAATCTGAACATACAGGTTACGCTCATGTGTATTTGCAAAAACCGGGAAAAAAACCGGTAGCGCTAACCAAAGGCAATTATATCGTTGATGATATCACTCTCAGCAATGACGATAATTATATCTATTATAAAGCAAACAGTGAGCATCCAGGTATCTACGAGATTTATCGAGTTGATACGCAAACAAAAGCAATTGAAACGCTTACTAATTTAAATGGCATAACAGATTACTCATTAAGCCCAGATGGCGACACGCTACTTCTCAGTCACAGTAAAGTTAATCGTCCGCCCGAGCTTTATGTTAAGCCCGCAGAAGCTACAACCGTAGCAAAGCAAATTACATCGAGTTTAAGCGAAGAGTTTGCTTCGTTACCTTGGGCTGTGCCTAATGTTGTAGCCATAGAGTCGTCGCATACCGATGCACCAATTTATGCTCGCGTTTACTTACCTGAAGGATACGACAGCACTAAGAAAAATAGGGCCGTAGTGTTTAATCATGGCGCAGGCTATTTACAAAATGCCCACATGGGGTGGTCGGGCTATTTCCGTGAGTACATGTTCCACAGTATGCTGGTACAACAAGGTTATGTAGTGCTAGATATGGATTACCGTGCTTCTGCCGGGTATGGCAGAGATTGGAGAACGGCGATTTATCGTCAAATGGGCACGCCAGAGGTGCAGGATTTACGTGATGGCATCAACTATTTAGTGGAAAATGCTAATGTAGACAGAGAGCGCATCGGCACATATGGCGGTTCATACGGTGGGTTCCTAACCTTTATGTCTATGTTCACAGCGCCAGATTTATTTGCCGCTGGTGCTGCATTAAGACCGGTTACCGATTGGGCTCATTACAATACGCCGTATACATCTAATATCCTCAATACGCCTGAAGTGGATCCTATTGCCTACGAGCGCAGTTCACCTATTTATTTTGCAGAAGGGTTAGAAAAGCCGCTGCTGATAAATGCGCCTATGGTTGATGACAACGTCTTTTTCCACGATACCGTTCGTTTGGTACAACGGCTAATTGAACTAGAAAAAGAAGACTTTGAGACAGCAATATACCCTGTAGAGCCGCATGGCTTCGTTCAGCCAAGTTCATGGTTAGATGAATACCGTAGGATCTATAAGTTATTTGAAGAAAACTTGTAGTCGTATTTACCATTCATAAAAAAGCCCAACACTCGTTGGGCTTCTTAAGTTAACGCACTAGGGGCTCGCAAAGGGCCCCTTTTTGTGGATGTGCTTATTTGTAATTATTACCGAGTGAAAAGTGGTAAGTGAGACGCAGGGCCAAGAGAGATTAAGTACGCTTAGCCGTACTTATCATTAGAAGAAAAATAATTAATCCGCCCACTGCACCAAACATATGGGCATCAACAGCAACTTTTGCATCAATCAGCTCAGCAACTTGTGCGCTACTGCCATTGTATTGTTCGTAGCCCACCTTAATCGCAATGCCTACAAGTAATAGCCAGCCTGATGTCATTTTTTCTTTGATATCCATACAGGCGCCCCACACGAATAAACCGTGTAACGCACCGGATAAACCCGCATACCAAATGAGGTTTTCTGAAAAGAAATAAAGGCCAGCGCTGGTGGCTAGGCAACACCAAACAAACACTTTTAAAAATCGAGTAGGAAGGTAGTGTTCGCCGTGTAGTGCCCAGAGTAGAGTTAATCCAACAATATTTAGCAAAAGGTGATAACCATTTGTATGGACGATATTTCCAGTAATAAGGCGCCACGTATCCAAACCCTGAATAGCGTAGCGGTCGTAAGCTAGCCAATCACTTGATTGAGGTTCAAAGAAGAAGGCAATAAACGAGCACAAGGCTAATATTAAAGGGCCTGCACTGTACTTAAACGAAAACGGCAGTGAAATCATTAGCGATAGTTATTTTTTTATTTTGAGTTTGGTCGCTATGATACAGAAAATTACCCTACGGGTGAAAACAGATATTTACCCGAATAATAAAAACTCGACAGGAAAGGATAAAAAATGTCTTTGATATTAGTAGAGAGAGCTCAGCAAACGCTAACTATTACCATTAACAGAGCGGATAAAAAAAATGCGCTCACCCGTGAGATGTATCAACTCATGGCCGATGCGATTTTAAGTATCAAGAACGATGGTGTGACAAAAGCGGTTGTAATAAAAGGTAATGGCGACTGCTTTACTGCGGGTAACGATATTAGTGACTTTGCGGCGAAAAAAGAAGGCGCTCAGGTACCTGAGACAGCAGCGTTTATGCGATCTCTTATGACCTGTGCTGTACCTGTTATTGCACAGGTGCATGGTCTAGCAGTAGGTATTGGTACCACTTTACTTTTACACTGCGACTTTGTTTATGCCGCACGGGATAGTAAATTTGTTTTGCCATTCATTAATTTAGGCCTTGTTCCTGAATATGCATCAAGTTATCTTTTACCTAAAATGGCGGGCCACATCAAAGCGGCGCAGTGGTTAATGCTCGGTGAGCCTTTTTCCGCTAACGATGCCTATCAATTTGGCCTTCTTACCGAGATAGTAGATGAGCAAAACATTGCGCATGCAGTGGCGTCTACTGTTGAGAAATTGGTTAGTAAACCGAGCTTTGCGCTTCTTCAAACTAAAGCGCTCTTAAAAGGCGAAGCTGAGGATGTGACTCAGCAGATGAATGCCGAGTTTGATATTTTCCTTGAGGCGCTTACCATGCCTGCAGCGCAAGAGGCATTTGACGCATTCCTTAAGAAGCGCCCCATCAATCCAGAGAAATTTAAATAAGAGGAAACACTATTTTGAGGTTCAGTTCTTTCTTTCGCACATCGTTATTAGCATTTGCGGTAACCGGTGTTTTATCTACGACGTTACAAGCAAAACAAGCACGAGAGGTTGGAGAGCCAGAAGCCGCCACGGGATATGTTGAAAAGAAGGCTTTTGAGGCTAATGACTATATGGTTGTTGCAGCAAACCCTTATGCTTCTTGGGCCGGAAAGAACATTATTGAAAAGGGCGGAAGCGCAATTGATGCGGCTATAGCAATTCAATCTATGCTGACATTGGTCGAGCCTCAATCTTCGGGTATTGGCGGTGGAGCATTTATTCTCTATTGGGATAATAAAAACAAAGTGCTGCATACATTTGACGGCAGAGAAGCAGCGCCAAAAGCGGTGAATTCACATTGGTTTATTGAGGGTAATAAGCCAATGAAGTGGATTGATGCAGTGGTTGGTGGCAAGTCAGTGGGAGTACCTGGAGCGGTAAAAGCACTGGAACTAGCCCACGGCGAATTTGGGAAGCTGCCATGGAACACGTTATTTGACGACACCATCACCACAGCTCAAGAAGGTTTCAAAGTATCGCCTCGGCTGGCAAAGTTAGTCGCTCTCGATTATCACCCCGGTTTAAAAACGTTTCCCGCAAGCGCAACTTACTTTTTCCCGGCAGGAATGCCGTTGAAAGAGGGGGCAATACGAAAAAACAGAAAACTAGCCAAAACATTGAAGGGCATTGCTGAAAATGGCAGCGATTATCTTCTTAAAGGCGAACTTGCCGAAGAGATTGTGGCCGCAGTTAATTCTGCTGACATCAATCCAGGGCAAATGTCGGTAGACGATTTAGCTAATTACGAAGCGAAAAAGCGCAGCCCAGTTTGCGGTACATACCATGAAAAGCGTATTTGCGGCATGCCACCGCCAAGTTCTGGTGGCGTTAACGTTTTTCAAATTTTAAAAATGTTAGAAGACAAAAATATTGGTCAATATCCTCTAAACTCTGCAGAGTTTGCGCATTTATATACTCAAGCAAGCGCGCTCTCCTACGCTGACAGAGAAAAGTATATTGCCGATAGCGACTTTACCAACCTTCCTTTCGCCGCAATGATTAACACAGCCTATTTAGAGCGAAGAGCAGAGGGAATAAGTTTAGAAGAGCGCTGGCATCGTGCAAGAGCCGGTAATCCTTATGCGGGAACAGAGATTGCTATGGGGACCTCCATGGAATTACCGAATACGTCTCATGTATCTATTGTAGATAAAGAGGGTAATGCGGTTTCGATGACAACAAGTATCGAATTCATGTTTGGTTCGGGCATTATGGTAGGTGGTTTTCTACTCAATAATCAGCTAACAGACTTTTCATTTTCGCCTACGAAAAACCGCTTCCCTGTTCCTAACCGGGTAGAGCCGGGTAAGCGTCCTCGCAGTGCAATGAGCCCAACAATGGTATTCGATGAAGAAGGCGAATTAGAAATTGTGGTGGGCTCGCCAGGTGGTTCAAGAATAGTGAGTTATGTCGCACAAACTCTTATTGGTATGTTGGATTACGGGTTAAATATTCAACAGGCCATAAATCTTCCTAAAATAACCAATAGAAACGATTACACAGCGCTCGAGAAAGGCACCCCCATTATTGGTCTAGAAGAGCCGCTCAAGGCGTTGGGTCATAATGTCAAAGTGATAGATCTGAACAGTGGGTTACACGGCATTCAGGTCAAATCAGGTAAGTTGATAGGTGGCGCCGACCCTAGAAGAGAAGGGATTGCAGTTGGGAAGTAGCGAAGCTAGCTCAACATAAAAGCTAATCGAGATCCAAATAAGTATAGAGCGGTTCGCAGATGGCTTATTGCTCTATACTTTAAATACGGTGTCACTAAAATTTAACTTGGCAAAAGGAAAGCTTGTAACATGGATTTTTTATTGAACGTTTTAATATGGGTAGGCGTTGTCATTTTCGCTGTTTTCTTTATTGGTTTTTTTGCAGCAATGAAACTCAATAGGCGCCAAGACGACAACAACAATAACAAGCCTAACCCGTAAGCCTTTCCATTTTGTGGTTACTTCTCTAAGTCGTAAGCCCTAAATGCGTTGGGTAATAGTTCGCCAATGGTTGTTTCAAGTCTTTCACCGGTATTGGTTATCATGGTTACTGGGGTGTCATCGCTGGCAAACTCTGCAATCTTTTGTCTACAGCCACCGCAGGGAAAGCACATATCTTCATTAGGACTTGCAATAACGATGTGAGCGATACGCTTGTGTCCATTAGAAACCATACTGCCAATTGCTGAAGCTTCTGCACACTGACCCAAAGGGAAGGCGGTATTTTCTACGTTGCAGCCTGCAAACATATCACCAGAGTCAGTTTCTATAGCGGCACCAACTTTAAAACCAGAGTAAGGGGAATGGGAAAAACGCTGTGCGTTAAATGCAAGTTGTGACAGTTTTTCTAGGTTATTTTTCTTCATAGCTACCTTTGTTACCCGCCTATTACACTTTACTTTTCTCACTAAATGCGAGAAGGTTGCGGCATCAACGCCGCGCCAGGTGTGTACTTTTTATACCAGCGGATTTTTCTTTTTTTACAGAATGCTTTTTTACCATGCGCAGAAACGTTAGTCTCATCTTTTTTTTCCTAATTGCTTGTATTTTAACCGGTTGTGCGCAAACACAGCCAGAAGTTAAGCGCAGTCAAATGGGTAACCTCCTACTGGCCGAGCCGGCGCCCGCGAACCCTCGCTCGCAAATGGCGATTGCTCGATATAATCAGATATTAACAAGCGCTGCTTTATCTGACGGAGATAAAGCAGAATTGCATTTTCAGCGCGGTATGTTGTACGACAGTGTGGGCCTTAATGGCTTAGCGCAGTTCGACTATAGCCAAGCAATAAACCTAAAGCCAGACTACGCAGAGGCGTACAACTCCATTGGCATTCACTATATTCAACAAAACGATTTTATTCAGGCGTATGAAGCGTTTGATTCAACGCTTGAGATAAACCCAGACTTAGACTTTGCGTTTTTGAATCGCGGTATAGCGCTTTATTACGGTGGCAGAGCAGAGTTGGCTACCAGTGACCTAGCGGTATTTCTTAAAAAAGACGAAAAAGACCCGTTCAGAGCGCTGTGGTCTTATTTTGCAAACTATGAAGTATCACCTCAACAAGGCGCAGAATATTTAGCGTCGATAAGACCTTTATTAGACAACGGACACTGGGCTACTTCACTTGTTGATTTGTTTTTAGGTGTTGTTGATGAAAATACGGTACTTAATTCATTACTAAAAGGTATCGCAAGTCAAAAAGCACTTACCGACCGTTTGTGTGAGGCTTACTTTTACTTAGGTAAGTACCATAGCCAAAGGGGAAATAAAGGCATTGCCTCGAACTATTTTAAATTAGCGCTGAGCACCAATGTTTATGACTATGTTGAACATAGATACGCACGTATAGAGCTAAATCGATTGCGTCAGCGAACCGACGATGTGTCGGTAGACAGCGAATAGTTCGTTTAAACAATGCGCGGTTTATTCTTGGCAGTGCTTGCACTGCTTGTTGTGGCGGGTGATACAAGCCGCTACATCCCTCAACTGGTGTTTAATGCCAACGCCATCCTTGCTAGTACGGACCAAAAAAGCACGAGCGATGTTGAGGCAGATCACATGCGAGCGGCGTTTTCATTATTGTGGCGTGCCGCATTACTGCAAGCCCGCGAAGAAAGCTCCCAAGAAGCTTCTCAACAAAGCGCTCCTTCTGCTGTGCAAGCAGATGCCAGCGCAGAACAATTACTCGTAGCCGCGTTAGAGAAGATAAACGCCCACAGCGAGAAAGAAAGCGCTTCTGCTGATTTAGTAGCGTTTCCAGAACTACCAAACAATATTGAAACCACAGAAATCGCTACGCAACAAGTTAATCAAAACGCTGAGCGTAATCACGCAAGCGATGCTTATCCATTAGATACCGAGTATTGGCTGCAAAAGTTGGTGACGCTAGACAACGCGGATGCGGCCTGGTTGCTCTATCAACAAAAAGGCAGTGACGGTACATCAGAAGAGTTCATGGCGTTAGCAGCTAAGGGAAACGTGCCTGAGGCGCAATTGGCCTATGCCATGTCGTCGCAAAACCCTAAAAAACGAGAGAAATGGTTGATTCGTGCGGCAGAGCAGGGCTATGTGCCTGCTCAGGCGGCTTTGGCCGACTGGTATCTTCTGCATGATGAAAATGCGAAAGCAAAGCCTTTACTTGCTGTAACAGCCTCTTTAGATATGCAGAGCGCGTTCAAATATGGCCGTTTGTTATGGGATGACGGTGAATTTAACGAGGCTAAAAAATACTTAAGTGAAGCGGCTCAACTAGGACAAACGCAAGCAAAAGATGCATTGGCCATTATAGAGCGCTATTCACCTACAACGCTTAGCAATATTAAACCGTATAACTGGGGCGATGAGGGGCGCTGTTTACAGCGAATTCAACCTTTTGCTTCAACGTTAGCCACTATGACTAGGGCAGATAGCTTTTATCGTAAATTTAAAAACGATGACAGGCTTGTATCGCTCTCGCTCTGTGTTGCACCTCCAGTATGGCTTCAAAAAGACGTACTGAAATGTACCGACAGCTTTAACAATAGGAATTTGTTGGGATGCGACGTGACACCTTTAGCAAGCATTGCCAAGAAGCGACAGTTCAGTCACGCGGTTATTGTTGCCAAGCAAGGCAAAGCAAACGTGCAAAACGGTGTCATGTATTTGGATATCGGCGATACGTATTCGGTTTTTGTGCATGAACTTGCTCACTTTGCAGGTTTTGCTGATGAGTATCCGATAGCAAAAAGTATGGCGACGAAGTTGTGTAATACACAGCGTATAGGCGACTTTGCGCCGCCAAATTTGGTTATCGATAGCCCCAATTACTACTCACCCATAGAAACCGTTGCTCGCTGGTCGGCAATCGACCCGAATACAATTGTTGCAAAGGCAAAAACCTGTGAAGGACTGGCGCTGAAAAGTTATAAGCCAAGTCGGCGTATTACATTTATGGAACACCACGATTCCGGCGTAATACCGCCACTCTATTTAGTGTTATGGCAACAGCAATTGGAAAAGCAAGAGGCTCAACGCCCTATATCAATGAACTTTTTTCAGGCGTTTCATCACAAAGGCAATCAAAACGAGGCCGCTTACTGGCTAGCTACCTACGAAGCGTTTGTTGCTAAGTCACAGTCCAATTAATAATTCATAATTGCATAGCCGCATAATTGCGTTCTCACGTATCTACGATGACGCCTGTTACGCGTCATCTTTTAATTCATTTACCCACATTGCCGTTGCCCCGCAAATTGCTACCGGCATAATGATGAAATTCACTACGGGGATTAAAGAGAAAATATTTACCATCATGCCAAAACTCATGGCTTTGCCTTTATGCTCGGACAAATGAAGACGCATCCGGGTAAAAGGAACCTTATGATTATCATACGGGTAGTCACAATATTGAATAGCCATCATCCAAGCGTTAAAAAGAAACCACAAAACTTGGCCTATTACGGGCAAGATAAAGAAAAGTAATAGAAACCCGATTGCACGAGGCAAATACCACGCGAGCTTAGTTACTTCACGGCCCAATGTGCGGGGAATGTCTTTAATTAGGGCCATTACTCCTTCATCTCCTAATGCTTGTCCGCTTAAGTGGCGCTCTACTTTTTCTGACAATACGCCATTGAATGGCGCTGCAATCCAGTTGGCTAGGGTGCCAAAGATAAGTGCAAAAATCAGCAAAACGCTTATTACAGCCAAAGGCCAAAGTAGGAACGAGATAGCGGTTTTAATCCAGCCAAGCCATTCGGGAACTAAGTTGATGACATAGGCGATACCTGACTCAATTTGACCAAATAAAAAGTAAAAAGCCACTGAAAATAGAATAAGATTTATGGCAAAAGGAACAAAAACAAATCGCTTCAGACCCTTCGTCTTTATTAGCGAAAATCCCATGAAAAAATAATTTACACCGCCAGCACTCATTCGCTCTCCTTAAAAAAATTACGTTAAAACAGTACCGCTCACTGTCAAACGTTATATTAAAAATCACATCAAATATAACACCAAACACTATCATCATATTATCCAACACGGTCAGACAGAAATGTTAATTGTTACAAGCTGTATGATTTGGTAGAGTCGAAAAGATAATAAAAAGACAATACTGTGTGCTATTGCATTAAAAAATAACGTGAAAACCGCTCATTCACCACCCATTTTCGCTAAACGTGTAAACAATACGCAAACCATTGTTTGTCGTTTTGCTGTGCCTGTTTATATGAGGGCAGAGTGTGCGCCTTAAAAAAATAAAGCTTGCTGGCTTTAAATCTTTTGTTGAACCCACCGTTATTCCTTTTCCTGGTGAAATGACCGCAGTAGTGGGGCCAAACGGTTGTGGAAAGTCCAACGTCATAGATGCGGTTCGATGGGTGCTTGGCGAAAGCTCTGCAAAAAATTTGCGTGGTGACGCAATGACCGATGTTATTTTTAACGGTTCTACGTCAAGAAAGCCTGTAGGTCAGTGCAGTGTTGAATTGATATTCGACAACACGAGCGGGCGTATTGTTGGAGAGTATGCTAACTATAACGAACTCTCGGTTAAACGTCTGGTAACACGGGAAGCGCAATCTACTTATTTTCTTAATGGTACAAAATGCCGGAGACGTGACGTAACAGATCTATTCTTAGGAACAGGGTTAGGGCCCCGGTCATACGCCATTATTGAGCAAGGCATGATTTCCCGTCTTATTGAGTCAAAACCTCAAGAATTGCGGGTGTTTATTGAAGAAGCCGCGGGAATTTCCAAATACAAAGAGCGCAGACGTGAAACTGAAAACCGCATCAAACATACCCTCGATAATTTAGACCGCCTCACAGATGTGCGCGATGAGCTTGGCCGGCAGTTAGAAAAGCTGCAAAGACAGGCAGCAGCAGCGACGCGATATAAAGCGCTACGGTCTCAGGTAAGAGAACTAAAAGGGCAGCTTGCTGCAATTCGGTTTTTAAAAAACAGTGATCATATTGAAAAACTAGAAACTGAAAAAGCGTCTCAAATATCTGAGATGGAGGCGTTAATAGCGCGTCAGCAGGGTGATGAAGCTGGCGTCAACATGTATAAAGAAAAGCAATCAGACCTAAAACAAACAGTAGATGATATTCAACAATCCCTTTTCACCACCAGTACATCTATCACTCGTTTAGAGCAAAATGCGCTGCATGCCAAACAGCGAGCAACACAAGTTGAACAGGAGATATCCCGTATCAACGAACAACAGCAGCTGTTACGGCACTCGTTGCAAGAAGCGCAAACATTGCTGTCGCAATCCCGCGATTCACTGCTGGAAATAGAGCCCGAGCTTGAAATTAACGAGGCAGAACTGTACAGCGTGAAAGAGCGTTTTAAAGACGCTGAACAACTGTTGCGGGATGTAAATGCGTCTGCAAGGCAGCAAGAAGCTGCATTCAACCAAATTAAAAGCAAGGTGCAAGAGAGCCACAGCCAAATTCAATCTCTTATGAATGTTCAATTGCGCACCTCTCAAAGAATAAGCGAAATACAACAAGAGCTTTCTCAAACCCAAGATGAGAACTTTGAAGAGCAATTGGCGATTTTGGATGCGCAAGCTGAAGAGGCAGAAGAGAATGTGTTTGCGCTTCGAGAAAAAGTGAGTGACCTTACAACCTCAGAATCTGAAGCCAGTGAAGAGTTAGAGTTAGTCCGCAATGAGCTAGAAGAGGTAACCGGAAAACTTCATGCTGCAAGGTCTACGCATTCCGCATTAAGCGCACTGCAAAGTGATGCATCGCGCTATGTTTCTCATCAAGACAGCAATGAGCAAGTGGCGAAAACGCTGTGGCAATCTATTTACGCTCCAGACTTGTTAGCGCCCTGTATTGAGGTAGTGCTTCAATATCTCAATCAACCACTTTTATCTAAAAAGGATGAAGTGGCTTCTGTGTTTTCACAACAGGAGGCGTTACCTAGCGGCGTGAGGATATTTACTGAGTCTGTATTTACAGATAAGGCAGAGCCTGGAACGTTGGCTTTCGCACTTCTTGAGTTTTCAGAAAATCAGCGAGTGCCCAGTTTTTTGAACGAAATTTTTATCTTTCAAAATGACGAAGATCTCTTTAGTGATCAAACCAAAGACAAATTAAAAGACAGCGGCAAGAGTGCGATGTCCCACAGTGGTTTATGGTGCGGTGAAAATTGGTTATTAAAGCCTGGTAAAACTGAAGACGGAGTACTTCAACGTGCGAATAAGCTAACTCTATTAGAAAACGAAATGCAGTCTCTTGAGGAAGCAAAACTGTCAGGCCAAAAGCGGGTTGAGATGGCTCAGCTATCGATTAACAACATACGTCAAGAGATACAGAAGCATCAATCAGAATTGTTAGAGTGTGAGGGCGCGTATCAGCAAAGTAAAAATGCTCGTTCGTTGTTAGCGATGCAGCAGCAACAGCAGCAGTCGAGAATGACTAAACTGCAAGATGAATTGGCAGCGCAGCAAGCTCTTCAGCAGGAGGAAGAGAGCCAGTTAGAGATGCTTTCTGAGTCGCTCACCCTTTATGAACAGCAGCTTTCAGAGTGTGAAGAAACACTTGCAGATGTGAATGAAAGGCGAGAACGAGAAGAGCTCAGTATAGTGGAGCTTAGAGCGCAAGTAGAAATGTTAACCTCTAAAAAGCATGAGCTTGCGCTAAAAAAACAACAGCTTGATAATCATCAGAAAATGTACAGCGAGCAGGTGAGTCGAAATGAAAGTCAGATGAAAGAGTACGTTGAAACCACATCTCGACTTACCGACGAGCTTTCACAGTTAACATCACCGCAAGAGACCCAGCATGAAGAGCTTCAGGTGCTACTCGAGAATAAGCACGAGTTAGAGCATCAGCGTAGCGAAGCGCTCGCACAGCTAGAAGATATAGAACAATGGCTTCGCGAAGCTGAAAAAGGGCAGCAGGCTTTAGGAAAGGATATTCAGGCTAGACAGGCGCACATCGACACACTCAAAATAGAGATAGAGGGTCATCGAGTGCGTGGGAATACGGTATTAGAGCAACTTCAAGAGTCTAAGCAGTCGCTAAAAACACTTCTTGCCGAACTTCCTGAAGACGCCGATGAAAATAAGTGGCAGCAAGAGCTAGAGAAAACACAAGCGAGTTTACAGCGTTTAGGCGCTGTAAACCTTGCTGCGGTAGAAGAGTTTGAAACACAATCTCAACGCAAATCGCACTTAGATGAGCAGCATGAAGATTTAACCAATGCACTGGAGACCCTGCAGGCTGCAATCCGAAAAATAGACAAAGAGACACGAAGCCGCTTCTCGAATACCTTTGAGCAAGTAAACGAAGATTTAAAAACGCTCTTTCCAAAGGTGTTTGGCGGTGGTTCAGCGTATCTTGCGCTTACAGATGATGACTTACTTGAAACAGGGGTGACCATTATGGCTCGTCCACCGGGTAAGAAAAATAGTACAATTCATCTTTTAAGCGGTGGAGAAAAAGCATTAACCGCTTTATCATTGGTATTTGCAATTTTCAGATTAAATCCGGCGCCCTTCTGTCTACTCGATGAAGTTGACGCGCCGCTAGACGATGCTAACGTGGGCCGTTTTTGCAATCTGGTGTCACAAATGTCTGAGACAGTGCAGTTTATTTACATTACCCATAATAAAATAGCGATGGAAATGGCGAGTCACCTAACGGGTGTCACAATGGCCGAACCTGGTGTATCGCGCATGGTTGCCGTTGATGTCGACGAAGCCGTTGCATTCGCAGAAGCATAACAAAGGGCGAAAGAATTAAATGGAAGATGAATTACGTCTATTTCTACTGTTAGGTGGTTCTGTTTTTATCATAGGCGTGTTGGCCCATGGTATTTGGAAAATAAGAAACAACAGTAAACCGGAAGAAAAGCAGCGTCTTGAGCCACGTCAGTGGGACGAGAATGACGATGAGTATACAGAGTCGCGCGATGACAGTGGTTTTGACGAACTCGGTATTGGCAGCGTAAGGGTAGTGGGCGATAGTCCAAATTCTGAACCCGCTTCTGACAGTGAACAGAACAAGGCATCTACCGACTTCAGCAATGAAGAAAACAGGCAGTCACTTTCCAGTGATCATTTGGCCAGTGATTATTTGGCCAATGGTGGTTCATCTTACGCGAGCGAAAAGGAAGACAGCGCAGATACTGATACGACAGATGGCGAGAAAAACAGCGCCGTTATTGCCACGCCTGCTGAAGAAAACCCAGACTCTCAAGAGCAGCGTTCTACGCTCTATGGTTCGGTAATAACGAATCCAAAACCTCACATAAAAAACAGTAGTCGTCACGCAGTTGAACCCGCAACGCTAAGAAATGACAATATTGCTGATTTTCCCGAGCCACCCGATTTTTTACTCAGAGATTCTGAAACCTCTGAAGACACAGAAAGTTCCATGCAGGCTGAGACTTCGGGACAAGCAGATAGCTCTGTAGATGATAGCTCTTTGCCAGAAATCTCTACATCTGAAACAAGTGCCTCGACTCATAAGTCTTCTCATGACGCAACCACACCATCAAATACTGATGCAAACAGCACAACGGCACCTACAAAAAGTGTACCTCGCTCAGAGGTGCCTAAGGCCACGTCAACGCTGTACGTAGATGCAACAAGAGATGAAGCTGAGAATGCTGGAGCACGTGTTGAGCCTATCTTTTCCGACCCGTTGAATAATGAAAGTTATGATGAAAAGCCGCAGGGTAGACAGCGTTTATCAAAAACACGACGTAGTAAAAGTCCTGCGAGAAAACGTGAAGAGCCAAACTTTGGTGATGATCAGATGCGCATTGATTTTGATGACAGCGAATCGCAAGCATCATCCGCTGGAGCATCTGCCCCGAAAGAGTCATCGAGCAGCAATTCATCAGATTCTCCGGCGCAAGAAGTATTAGTACTTAACGTTCGAGCACCTAATGATGCACCTATCTCGGGAGCTGCCTTGCTACCCATGTTGCTAACCCTGGGTTTCAAGTTTGGCGATCAGGATATCTTTCACCGCCACGTCAACTCTAATGGCAAAGGACCCGTTTTATTTAGTCTTGCCAATATGTTCAAACCAGGCGTTTTTGATATAGATAATTTAGAGAACTTCGATACTCAGGGTGTGTCTTTATTTATGATCCTACCTATTGAGGGCGATCCTCATCAGGTTTTTAATATGATGCACAACGCTGCGCGCAAATTGGCTGATGAGTTCAATGCTCAGGTTCTCGATGGTCGCAGAAGCGTGCTTACCAAACAAGGCTTGCAGCAGTATGTTGAGAAAATTCGTGAATTTGAGCGTAGAAGAATGATCTCTCGAAGCTGATTGAGTGTTTCTAAGCTGTAGTTGAGTCGAGGGGTAAAGGCCCTAAACGACATTTGGCATTTATTTTTACAAGGACTTGAACAGCAGGTCCTTTTTCATTTAAGCAGAAGTGTAAACGCTAATTTTACCTCTACTTTAATAATTTCAAATTTTTATGGTGTGATTTCGACTCTATGTCCAATACCTTAGAGAACGCAAAAAACGACGTGGCAGCGCTACGTAAACAACTCAATGAATATAACTATCAGTATTATGTTCTTGACGACCCGACAGTGCCCGATGCCCAGTACGACAGGGATATGCAGGCGTTAATTGCGCTAGAGCAAGAATTCCCAGAACTGAAAAGTGCTAACTCTCCCAGTCAAAAGGTAGGCGGTGCTGCACTATCTGCTTTTGAGCAAGTGACACACGAAGTTCCTATGCTGTCTTTAGACAACGCGTTTGACGATGCATCTTTATTGGCGTTTGAAAAGCGCCTCAAAGATCGCCTTAAAGACAATGCACCACTCTCATTTAGTTGTGAACCAAAGCTTGATGGCCTTGCTGTGAGTATTTTGTACGAAAATGGCGAGCTTGTGCGTGCTGCAACAAGAGGCGATGGACAGGTAGGAGAAAACATAACTGCCAATGTACGAACTATTTCTAATATTCCATTGTCTTTACGAGGAGAACAATGGCCTGAAAGAGTTGAAGTGCGCGGTGAAGTGTTTATGCCTAGAGATGGGTTTGAAAAGCTGAATGAGAGTCAGC
Source organism: Alteromonas hispanica (assembly GCF_010500915.1). Lineage (GTDB taxonomy): Bacteria > Pseudomonadota > Gammaproteobacteria > Enterobacterales > Alteromonadaceae > Alteromonas > Alteromonas hispanica. Next base: position 300,694 of record NZ_JAAAWP010000001.1, on the reverse strand, counting down.
GTGGGAAGGGGGCAAAAGTTTTCGCCAACCCGCGCAACGCGGCCGCGGGCAGCTTGCGACAGCTAGATTCGAAGATTACCGCAAAAAGGCCACTCATGTTTTACGCCTATTCTCTAGGCGTGGTGCAACCAGACACTTTTGAATTGCCAAATAGTCACAGTGAGCGCCTTAATAAACTGGCATCGTGGGGGCTTCCCTTATGCCCAGATATCAGCACTGCCGATGGCGGGAACGGGTGTTTGGAATACTACAATCTTATTCTCAATAAACGGGATGCCCTGCCGTACGACATTGATGGAGTGGTGTTTAAGGTAGATGATATTGCTATACAAAACAGACTTGGATTTGTAGCCAGAGCACCGCGCTGGGCAATTGCACAAAAGTTCCCGGCTCAGGAAGAAGTCACAACACTGATTGATGTAGAGTTTCAGGTAGGGCGCACTGGCGCAATTACGCCTGTTGCCAGACTTGAACCTGTTTTTGTTGGTGGTGTTACAGTATCAAACGCTACGCTACACAACCAAGACGAGATTGAGCGATTAGGCGTAAAGGTAGGCGATACCGTTGTAATTAGGCGAGCTGGAGATGTTATTCCTCAGGTGGTTTCTGTGGTTGAAGCGAACCGTACTGGTAGTGAAACTGAAATCAATTTTCCCCAACAGTGCCCAGTGTGCGATTCAAATGTTGAGAAACTAGAAGACGAAGCTGTGGCAAGGTGTACCGGTGGTTTAATTTGTGCAGCACAAAGGAAACAAGCGCTTAAGCACTTTGCCTCTCGTAAAGCGTTTGATATCGATGGGCTTGGCGACAAGTTAGTCGATCAACTTGTTGATGCTGATTTAGTGCACACTCCGGCCGACTTTTTTACCTTACCTTTAAGTAGCTTAATAGGCTTGGAGAGAATGGCGGAAAAGTCGGCCACCAAACTGTTAGATTCACTGGAAGCCTCTAAAAAAACGACACTGGCAAAATTTCTTTATGCGTTAGGTATTCGTGAAGTAGGCGAAGCAACTGCGGCTAATTTGGCCATGCACTTCACCACGTTAGATGCTATTCAAACCGCAACCCTTGAAGCATTAGTAGAGGTTCAGGATGTTGGTAATGTTGTGGCAGAACATATCTTTAACTTTTTCAACGAAAGCCACAATACCGACGTAATCAATGCTCTATTAGAGGTAGGAATACATTGGCCTGCGGTTGAAAAAAGAGAAGAAGCAAACTTACCGCTTAAAGGACAAACTTGCGTGATTACGGGCACATTAAGTGAAATGGGGCGTTCAGATGCCAAAGCTCGTCTTCAGGTGTTAGGCGCTAAGGTTGCAGGTTCGGTATCGAAAAACACCGATTTCTTAGTGGCTGGTGAAAAAGCAGGCTCTAAACTGACGAAAGCTCAAGAACTTGATGTTGATGTATGGGACGAAGCTACTCTGATAGCTTTTCTGAACGAGCATGAGGTGTAGCATAAAACAAGACCCGTGTAGGGTATTCTGACTCATTTCACGCAGCGCGTTAACTGCAGGGAGTGCACGTTAACGTCTTAAGCCTCTAAAAAAAGCTAGTGCGCACTGCGCGCTAGCTTTTTCATAGCTTAGCGCAATGTAGCATGCGGAAGTTAACGCTCTTCTAATTCTCATCTATGCGGTTGTGTTTTCTGCGTTCCCACGCCTTTCTTACCTGAAAGCGCCATATCCAGTTAAGCGATAGATAGCCCGCCAATCCAAAAACCACTGAACATATTCCGCATCCCACCAAAAACGCAGGCCCTATGGTATTGATACTTTCAACTACCCACTGCCAGCTAAATTGAAATTCAAAGTGTTCAGGTTTGGTCCCAAGTACAGTAGTTCCTACCTTATAGGCACCATAGAATATGGGAGGAATCGTGAAGGGATTGGTTATCCATACGGTAGCAACTGACAGGGGAATATTGGCTCTAAACGGAATAGCAACACCCGCAGATAGCCACATTTGAAATGGCACCGGCCAGAATGCAAAGAAAAGTCCAATGCCAAACGCACCAGACGCTGAGCGGCGATTTAGATGCCATAAATTCGGCTCATGAAGAACATGGCCAAACACTTTAAGGGCTTTGTTTTTCTTGATGCTTTGATGATCTGGCAGAAAGCGTCGAATAAATTTCTTAGGCATAGAGTTCGATGCTTCTCAAATTAAGAGTCAAAAAGAACATGATAGCTCGCAATGTTAATCATAAAAAAGAAAAAAATATTTTGCCAAATTCTCGCCACGTACACCTTCGAGGATTAAGCCCAAGCTCGTTAAACCCAAACTCGGAAACCCCCAAGCTTATTAACCCTAATAAAGTTAGGCAGTCTACGCTACTAAGCTACCTAAATAAGCTACCTAAATAAGGTCTAGATAAAAATAGTTACGTGAATCAATGGTAAATCGTATCACAATTTGGCTATTTAGTTTTTGCGTTGGCGCAATCAGTGCGGTTTTTTGGCCTCGCTTACCTTCAAAAAGCGAACTTTTTTTACTAATCGCACTGGTGATATTGTTGCTTACCATTCTAGCGACTTATCACCGATTTGCGTTAAGCCCAACAACAAAACTCAAGCCTGAACATATACCAAGACAAATTCCATGTCAGTACGCGAGTGAAGCCTCTCTTTACACTTTCAACCGAAACCTATACAAGGTCTCATCCTTAAGACTCTTCCCACTTAGCAGACGCTCTGTCGCTTTCCTGAGCATGCTTGTTGCCAGCGGCGCATTGACGGGCGTTTTAATGGAGGCGAGTGTAGGGTATTACCACTATGCTTGGCAACTCCCAAAAGACAAAATTCAAAAAGACATCATATTACAAGCTCGTGTTTTAAGCGGTGGCTGTATACCCAACCCTAAAGGTCCAGTACATAAAAAAAGCCTCGATACTTCCCTCAATACATCTATCAATACATTCACTGAGGTAAAAAGTCATCGCTATATGGTTGAGTTTATAGCGCCAAATGACACCGAACAATCACCTCAGTCTACCTTTATAGAGGGGCTTGCTGGCAAAAAAGGAAGGCTTACTGCTCCCACAATAAATGATTCGAATCAGCTTGATGAAAACAGCTGCCTTCATAATGGCGATATCTTCCTGGCGTTGGTAAAACTAAAGCCAAGCTATAGCACTCAAAATCCGGTGGGGGCTAATCAGCAAAAGCATCTTATGGCGGATAATGTTCACGTTACCGGTTACATTAAAAAGCTTTATTTTGCCCATGTATCTCACCGTCACAGCTTTCGCTTGCGTATGGCATCAGTACTTAATGAGTTAAGGGGCAATAACCTTCAATGGTGGCAAGCGCTTCTTTTAGGGCTTCGAGGTGGTTTTACACCGTTACATTGGGAGCTTTTGCAAGTTACGGGCACGGGCCATTTATTCAGTATTTCAGGCATGCATTTAGGCGTAGTTGCAGGTTATGTTTTATTGTTCTGCTGTTGTATCGTTTACTTGAAAGCTCAGCTAAGCAGTGCTTTTTCGGCATTGTTTGGTTCAACTAAGCTGTCTCAAAGCCTGTTCAAGCGAGAGCATCTATTAGCTTCGTATATCAACTACAGACACCTTGTTATATCTATCGTTTGGATAGGTTGTGGTCTTTACACTTTGCTAAGTGGCTTAGCGTTGCCCGTTGTAAGAGCTTATGTACTGCTAACTGTAGCCAGTGTGTTGACACTGTTATGCTTTACATACAGGCCTCTTCACCTTGCAGTTGCGATGGTAGCGGTAAGTATAGCGCTATTCCCATTATCCATATTAAGTGCAAGCTTTTATTTAAGCGTGAGTGCTGTACTTTACATTTGGTTCTTAGTTGCCAGATTCCGATTATCTACACAGTCATTTGTAAAAACATTATTTAGCTTACAAATATTGTTAAGCATATTTATGATCCCCGTCACTGTTATATTCTTCAGCACATTTTCTGTCGTAGGGCTTTTGGCCAATATTATTGCAGTACCCATTATTACCTTGCTGTTGCCGCCTGCTTTGCTTGTTCTGCTCATTTTAACGTTGTTAAAAATGAATTCAGTTGGTGAGAATAGGGTTGATACTTCAGGAAACGCTTCGATAATTTCAGAGGTGTCTGAATTCTGTATTTCAGCGGTAGAAAAGCTGTTCAGTTACTTAGATACCGTCATGACGTGGCTTATTGAATTTTTGAAAATTTTAGCACGCTACGAAAATGCTTCAATAGATATTAACTTAGATGCTAAAGCAGCGGTCTGTGCACTGGCATTTATGTTTTTACTCATTGGCCCACGTTGGCGCTATAAAAAGGTAGCGTTGATTGTACTTCTTGTTCCATTTTTGACACTACGCGTACCTGGTAATCCAAAACAATGGAATGTACATGTTTTAGACGCGGGGCAGGCCAGCGCAATTGCAGTGGTAAAAGCAGGTAGGGCTTTAGTTATTGATTCTGGCGCTAGTTACAGGGGGGTAGCTTATACGGCCAGCGAAGTGCTATTACCCTTGCTGAACAAGTTAGGTGTTGAATCTATCGATTATGTTTTTCACACCCACAAAGATAACGATCACGCCGGGGGAAAGGCCACTGTAGCAAATTCAGATCTGGCTAGTCGTGCTCTTTGGTTTTCTCCTACTGAAGGCTGTGAACAAGGCAAAACAGAAAAGTGGCAAGGCTTACGCATCGATATTTTATGGCCATTACCGGGTAATTCCACAAACGATAATAATCATTCCTGCGTGATTAAAATAAGCGACGCATTTAATAGTATTTTATTGCCAGGCGATATTGAGCGAAGCACTGAATATGCCCTGTTAAATACAGTGAGCGCAGCAACCACAAATCAGTCAGCAGAAGATGCGAAAGTATCATTTAAGTCAGTTACACCAACGTTAACCGTAGATGCAGATATCCTTATTGCTCCACATCACGGAAGCAACACCTCATCTACGTCAGTATTTGTCAGACAGGTTAACCCTAAAGCCATAATCATTACACAGGGGTTTGAGAACCGCTGGAAGTTTCCGGCACTTCCTGTAATACAGCGTTATGAAGCACTTGGTGTCCCTTACTATCTGTCGAGTTACCATGGGTATATAAAAGTGACGTTAGGGAGTTCCACAGTCTGTATGTTGTCTAAATGGTTGAATAGTAGGTTTGAAAACGATTACTGTAACCACAATGTAGTTATTCAGTCTCAGCGTTTCGACTTAAACGAGCGTTGGTATTTGAAGGCAATCTATCCGTCCCATTTGTAGGCCATGCCAGACATTCAACTGTGTCAGCAAAAATGAAACCTTGTGAATATTAAAGCGCTGGAAGGTGAGATTTTAATCGAATTACCTGTGAAATTAGGGAATTATTATAATACCGAGTACAATATATCGCAGTAAAAACACAACAAAGTCTTGTGAGTTTATCAACGAATTTTAAGACGGGTGAACATAATTCATGCAGCAAACCGAAGCCTCGGATTTTCAAATTAAACGCTTTTTAAACTATCTAAAAGCATACAAAGTGCCTTTCGTTTTCGCCATCATAGGAATGATAGGTTACTCGGCAGTTGATACGTTTGTGTTTGCACAACTTCAGCCTATGATTGATGAATCGCTAGGCAAAAACGACCACGAATATTTAAGACTAGCAGCGTATGCCATAGTTCCGCTGTTTCTACTTAGAGGTATATTCAACTTTTTAGGTACCTACACGCTAAGTTGGATTGGTGCTCAAGTTGTTATGCGTATGCGACAGCAATTGTTTGACAAATATATTCATTTACCCGTTGAGTTTCACGACAATCATGCCGTAGGTGGTTTGATTAGTAAGGTTACTTACGATACGGAGCAAGTGGCTAACGCGTCGGGTAAAGCCTTACTTACGCTTATACGAGAGGGGGCTCTCGTTATTGGCCTATTAGGTGTTATGTTTTACTACTCGTGGCAGCTCTCGCTTATTTTTCTTCTCATTGGGCCATTAGTTGCCGTTATTGTCGCGTTTGTTAGCAAGCGTTTTAGAATGGTGAGTAAGAACATTCAGCAATCTATGGGCAATTTGACATCGTCAGTCGAGCAAGCAGTAAGAGGACACAAGGTGGTTCTCATGTTTGGTGGTCAAAAAATAGAGCAGGACAGGTTTAAGCAAAAAAACAATCATAATCGCCAGCAAACCATGAAGCTGTCGGTAACGCAAATTCTCAGTGTGTCCTCTATTCAGGTAATTGCTTCAATAGCACTGGCGGTAGTTTTGTTTATTGCCAGCACCCCGGGCATGTTAGAGCAACTTACTGCCGGCGTATTTATTAACGTTGTGTTCTGTATGGTTATGTTGCTAAAACCTTTGAAACAGCTCACCACCATCAACAATCAATTTCAGAAAGGAATGGCTGCATGTGCGAGTATTTTTGAGATACTCGACCAGCAAGATGAAGAAGACTCAGGCTCAGAAAAGCTTGACCGTGCAGCAGGTAAATTAGAGTTTGATGATGTCACTTTTTATTACCCAGGCAAACAAACGCCAGCTTTATCGAACGTGTCATTCACTGCCAACCCTGGTCAGTCTATTGCCTTGGTAGGCCGTTCAGGCAGTGGGAAATCTACGATTTCTTCTCTGCTTACACGTTTTTACGTGCCTCAAGAAGGAGAAATTCGTCTTGATGATAAAGCGCTCAATAGTATTGACCTTAAATCTCTACGCGCCCAGTTTGCAGTGGTTTCTCAAAATGTCACACTATTTAACGACAGTATTGCCAATAATATTGCCTACGGCGCAAAGGAAAGTGTTTCTCGCAAAGATATAGAGCATGCCGCCCAAATGGCACATGTAGACGAGTTCTTAGCGAATTTACCCGATGGCATGGACACGGTGATAGGTGAGAATGGCCTTATGCTCTCGGGTGGGCAACGACAGCGCATTGCCATTGCCAGAGCTATTTTGGCCGAGGCACCTATTCTTATCCTTGACGAGGCAACATCTGCACTTGATACGGAGTCTGAGAAACTCATTCAAGATGCATTGGAAACACTGCAAAAACGTTGTACCAGTATTGTGGTGGCCCATAGATTATCAACCATTGAAAATGCTGATGCTATTATGGTGGTCGAACAAGGCAAAATTATTGAAAAGGGCAGTCATAGTGAGTTGCTGGCTAAAAAGGGGCACTACGCCCAACTACATGCTTTGCAATTTGGTGATAGTAAGTGAGTGATATTGAAAAAAAGTGGTATAGCGGCCATCCCTTAGTGTGGTTGCTATCTCCGCTTGCCCTGCTTTTTTATCTGATTTCTGCGCTTCGCCGTTGGCTGTATGCTATTGGCGTTAAACAATCGGTAAAAGTAGACGCTCCCGTTATTGTCGTTGGAAATATATCAGTAGGGGGTAATGGCAAAACTCCCGTAGTATTGGCACTTGCCGGATACTTCAAAAATAAAGGTGTAAAGGTTGGTATTTTAAGTCGAGGTTATGGCGGTAAATCAGATTTTTATCCGCGAAAAGTAAGTGAAAACGACGAAGCAAAACACGTTGGTGATGAACCCCGATTATTGGCCGGTCGCAGTGGCTGCGATGTGGTCATCGACCCTAACCGCGTGCGCGGTGCAACCTATCTTGTCGAACAATGTCAGAGCGACCTCATCATTTGTGATGATGGTCTACAGCACTATGCGTTATCACGAGACGTTGAATTAATAGTAATGGATGATAGGTTAGTAGGTAGCGGTTTTTTATTACCTATGGGGCCTTTGCGTGAGGGGAAATGGCGCCTCGAAACTGTAGATGCACTTATACATAACAGCGCAGAAATGCCACAGTTATCTCAACCGTGTGCAGCGCAGTTTCTAATGTCCTTAGAACCAGGCAATTTGATCAATGTTAAAGATAGGCAGCGACAGATATCGTCAGACAGTTTTCGTGATAGCCCAGTGAGTGCACTTGCGGGAATAGGCTCGCCACAGCGCTTTTTTTCTCAGCTAGAGAATTTGGGTTTAAAGCTCAATTCTGCCCGTGCGTTTCCCGACCATCATGACTTTACTGTTGACGATATACCCACTGAAACAGTCATAATGACAGAGAAAGATGCGGTAAAGGTGTCGGCTTTTGCACATAAAGACTGCTGGTTTTTGCCTGTAACAGCAAACATCGACAATCAATTTTTCAATCTGATTACAAATAAGCTGTTGAACTGCGGATTGACGGTTCAAAGCAATGAAAAGGAAAATGAGAATGGCATTTGATAAAAAGCTATTAGACGTTTTAGCATGCCCCGTGTGTAAGGGAAAGCTGGTATTAGATGAGTCTAATGCAAGGTTAGTCTGCCGTTTCGATCGCTTAGCGTACGACATTAAAGAAGGCATCCCCGTGCTTATTGAGAGCAAGGCTACAACCCTGTCATTAGAACAAGTAGACGAGACTCGCTAAGGTAAAACAATTATGGCTTTTACAGTAATTATTCCGGCAAGATATGGATCTAGTCGCTTTCCCGGTAAGCCATTAGCATTAATTAACGGTAAGCCCATGATTCAGCATGTCGTTGAGAGAGCCACAGAAGCAGGTGCAGAAAACGTTATCGTGGCAACTGACGATGCTCGTATTGAAGAAGTGGCTAAAGCCTTTAGTACAGTATGCATGACATCAAGCGATCACCAATCAGGCACAGAAAGAATTGCCGAAGTGGTAGAGAAAATGGCGCTGAATGATGATGCCATTGTGGTGAACGTTCAAGGCGATGAGCCCTTTATACCCGCTGAAAATATTCGTCAGGTTGCCCTTAATCTTACAAACGCAACTCAGTGTGACATGGCTACACTGACAACGCCCGTAACCGCAACAGATGATGTGTTTAACCCTAATATTGTGAAAGTTGTAGTTAACACAAACGATGAAGCAATCTACTTTTCCCGCTCGCCTATACCTTTTGAGCGAGACAGAATGATGGCAGATAAAAACGATGCTAATACTTCGCTTTATCATCGTCATATCGGTATTTATGCTTACCGGGCACGATATATTCAGCAATACGTAAATTATAAACCAAGCGCGTTAGAGCAAATAGAGTCGTTAGAGCAACTGCGAGCCTTGTGGTATGGCGACAGCATCCACTGTCAACAGGCTGTCGCATCGCCACCCATTGGCATCGATACCCCAGAAGATCTCGAACGTTTACTTACAACATTAAACTGATGAGAAATAAGGGGGCGGCTTTTTAGTAACAATGTTTTACTTAAATTTACTTAAGAGCAAAGAGAAAAGCATACACCCAGCATTGATGAAATACACATAAACAAATCACTGATATAAAACACATACACATTTAAGGAGCTATTATGAATGTTGTCATTACTGGCGGTAACAGAGGGATAGGGCTAGCGCTTGCAAAGCAGTACAAGGCTCAGGGTGCAAAAGTGTATGCGACATGTCGTAACAGTTGTGATGATCTGAACGGCGCAGGCGTGAACGTTATAAGTGGCGTTGACGTATCGCAACCAGACACGCTTGCGGAACAACTAGCGCCTCTTGCTGATGTGAACATTGATCTATTAATCAATAACGCAGGCGTTTTAGGTAGAGAGTCCATAGAAGACTGGGACCCAAATACTATCGATTATCAATTCAGAGTGAATGCTCTTGGCCCGCTTCTCGTTACTCAAACTCTACTTCCAAACCTAGCATCAGGTAGCAAGGTTGCGCTTATCACCAGCAGAATGGGGTCGATGGCTGACAACACCTCAGGCAACTACTATGGGTACAGAATGTCGAAAGCAGCGTTAAATGCCGCTGGCGTCTCCTTGGCTAACGACCTAAAGCCGAAAGGGATAGCGGTAGCGCTTTTACACCCAGGGTTTGTGCAAACTGAAATGGTGGGTGGTGCGGGCGATATAGACACCACCACTTGCGCCGAGCGACTTGTTGAAAGAATTGCAGAACTGTCGATTGAGACAACTGGACAGTTTGTGCATTCCAACGGTGAAATTTTACCCTGGTAGTTAACTTTGCTAGCTAGCTACACCGTTTGAGAGAGATAAACCGATATTAATAAGGCGCTTAAAAGCGCCTTATTTTTGTTTCTGTGTTAAGCAAGCTCTATTCAGTGTGCTCTTCATCTTGGTCTTCAGAGAGCACAGCCCAAACGTCGTGTTCGTTTGCATGAATGACTTCTGCCCAGACTCTCTCGCCCGGTTTAACATCGTAAACGCCGTTAAGGTGCACTAAGCCGTCAACTTCAGGCGCATCGGCATAGGTTCGCCCCACGGCTCCTTCGCTGTCTACAGAATCGATAACAACCTGATATTCATTGCCAATGCGTGCTTGTAAACGGGCAGCACTTATTTCGCCCTGAACTTCCATAAAACGAGCCAAACGCTGTTGTTTGATGTCTTCTGGAACTGGGTCGGGAAGATCATTGGCCCTTGCACCCTCGACAGGGGAGTATGCAAAAGCGCCTACGCGATCTAGCTGCGCTTCTCTTAGAAATTCGAGTAGTTCCTCAAACTCTTCTTCCGTTTCACCCGGGAACCCGACAATAAACGTGGAGCGTATTACCAATGAAGGACACTGCTCACGCCACTTTTTAACTCTTTCAAGTACACGTTCGGCACTGCCAGGACGCTTCATGAGGCGAAGAATACGCTTGTTTGCATGCTGAAACGGAATGTCGAGATAAGGAAGAATTTTTCCCTCATTCATTAGCGGGATAAGCTCATCGACATGAGGGTAGGGATATACGTAATGTAACCGTACCCAAATACCAATTTCGCCCAGCTTTTCGCAGAGTTGCTGCATGTGTGTTTTTACCGGCATTCCGTTCCAAAAGCCAGTTCTGTGCTTCACATCCACACCGTATGCACTGGTATCTTGCGAGATAACCAGCAACTCTTTTACACCGGCATCTTTCAAGCGCTTTGCTTCGTCAAGTACATTACCTACAGGACGGCTTACAAGGTCGCCGCGCATTGAAGGAATAATACAAAACGTGCATCTGTGATTGCAGCCTTCAGATATTTTCAGGTACGCATAATGACGTGGGGTCAATTTCACACCGTGATCGGGTACAAGGTCTGCAAAAGGATTATGGGATGGCTTTGGTAGGTGTTCGTGTACTTGTTCTACCACAGTTTCATAAGCGTGTGGACCAGTGATAGCCAAAACATTAGGATGAACCTCACGTATTTCATCTTCTTTAATGCCTAAGCAACCGGTTACAATGACTTTACCATTTTCTTTAAGCGCCTCACCAATGGTATCGAGTGATTCTTCAACCGCAGCATCGATAAAGCCGCAGGTATTTACAATCACTAAGTCAGCATCGTTGTATGTGGGCACAACATCATAACCTTCAGTACGAAGTTGTGTAAGAATACGCTCTGAGTCAACTAGGTTCTTCGGACAACCTAACGAGACGAAACCGATGCGACTTCCATTACTGGTATTTTTTGGCGTTGATTCTTGCAACACCTTAACAGGCGTTTCAAGCGTTGTAGTGCTGTTGGTCACTTTATTCGGATTAAACGTTTCTACTGTCATCTAAAATTTCACCTAGCCAATGACTGTGCTTAAAATGGGCGCGAATTATACAGCAAGTCTTTTCATAACACAGTACAGAATGCCTCATTATTTAATTAATTTAGTAAACTGAGGTTAAGCATTAACGACAGTTTTACTATTGAAAACAGATTCTCACAGATTTGTGCTTTGTTTTTGAGAAAATAACCCCACCTCCTTTTATCAAACGCGATGAAACACGCGCAAGCGGAAAAGCTCATCACGGGCAACAAAATTGAAATATTCGAGTATGTAACCACAACCTTTCGGTGATGCTATTACTTCTTAAATAAACACAACATTTTATAAGCCATAAGCCATAAGCCATAAGACATAAATCAAAAGACCCGGACGAAAAATGCTAAAACTACCGCTTAAACACTACGATGAATCGGGACGCATTCTCGCTCCATCATGGTTATATTTTCTATTGTTACTGCTGTGCGTAGATTGGCTGGTGTTTATCTTCTCCGTGGTATCACGGTCACAAACCACAGAGTTGCTGGCATTTTTCTATCCACAAAAAGAAGCGCTTGGTCTTAACCTAGTAGCCAGTTTACCTGTACTAACAAGTTTAGTGCTAATAAGCCAACGAGAGCGTCTCTGGAAGCGGAATTGGCTAGGCTGGCGACATTTTGTGCTGCCTTTTATACAAGTTGGGGTGCTTGTGTTGCTGACAGGTCAGATGTATTACCTAATGCATCATCACTGGGGGTTTGAGTTGGTGACCGCATTAAAGATATTGCTTTATACAATAACACTTTATGTCGTTACCCGTAGTAGACATCTTAAGTGGATGATCGAAGATTGGGCCACACCTGAAGTGGGAAAAGATGAAAAGAATACACAAAGTAAAGGTGAGGATAACAGTAGCGACGATGCGCTAAAATAGACTAGCTGTAATTCTTGAATTAATACTAGCTAGATCACACCAGCCAAATAAAAATCGCTAAGTCGCAATCTGAAAACTTACCAGCACGCCCTTGTAAGGGACTCACTAATAAGTTTTCATTAACGCTGCGTTAGTGCTTGTGGTTTTCTAGCGCTTGCTCATAGTATGAATGGACACTCACTTGACTATCATTCACTAAGCGCTCGTAACAAATACCTGCAAGGGCGTACGTATTTGTTCCAACGCGTAAAAATACCGCCGGCGCTTGTGGATTTGATTGGTCATATATCCATTCGCCATCGAGCTGCGCTTTTAGGATCTCACCTACATAGGCCCCAAAGATATTACAGATAGTAAACACCGCCTCATCTTCCAGCGCCTGATCGTGAAATTTGTCTATAAAACTAAGTAAGATATCATCGACTGCCGAAATACTTTCTGGTGTGTCATCAAGCGTAACGTCAAACTCTGTTGATGCGACTACTTTAGCGTCGGCTGCACAATCAGCCATGAGTTTCTCGAGTTCTTCAGGTGACAAAGCTTTCTCCTTATTAACGATACAGCTAGTGGATGTATCATGTTCTTATCATTTGAAGCATATAATAGAAAAATATATCAGGTTGTGCGTAGTAACGTAACTTGATAATTCGTATTTATTTTTGACCTGTTAATCGATTAACCACGCTAGCAGCCGCAAACATACCAAACGTAGCGGTTACCGTTACCACCGCACCGAAGCCGCCTGCACAATCAAGACGGGTGCCGCCTTCCATTGCAGATTTACTGAAACATACCGAGCCGTCTGGCTGGGGGTAACGAAGCTGCTCTGTAGAATATATACATTCGACACCAAAACGACGTTTTGGGTTTTTACTGAAATTATAATTTCGCCGTAGCTCACTGCGTAACTTTGCGGCCAGAGGATCCTGCGTAGTTTTTGCTAAATCGCCGCGAGTAACTTGCGTTGGATCTATCTGCCCGCCAGCTCCACCAACAGTAACGATAGGAATTTTATTGCGTTTACAATGCGCTATCATCGCCGCTTTGGCGCGAATACTATCTGTAGCGTCTACCACCATGTGCATGTTCTTCGTGAGCAGCTCTGGCGTATTGTCTGGGGTAACAAAATCTTCGATGATATTTACACGGCACGATGGGTTTATTTGCTTAATTCGCGCTGCCATAACCTCCACTTTGGGCTCGCCAACTGTATTGTCTAATGCGTGAATCTGGCGATTAGTATTGGTGACACATACATCATCTAAATCCACAAGTGTAATTGTGCCAATGCCCGAGCGGGCCAGTGCTTCTGCAGTCCAGCTGCCCACACCGCCAATGCCGACAACGGCAACGTGACTGTTAGCGAGAACATTTGTGTTTTCTGCACCATATAGACGAACAATGCCGCCAAGGCGAGGATCTTCAGACATGTTATTTCCAATAATAAAGATTAGTCGTGAAAGTGTTTTTAGCGCAAACCAAACGTGTTAATTACAATTAAAGACAATGTGATTGGTCCCACCCACTTTTAAAGCCGAGCAAAATAAGCAAAACGACGTAAATTTGCAAGTTGCGTAGAATATCAACCAACGCTACAAACTAAAAAGTTGCGCCATATAATATTGCAATACGCTTGGTTTTTACCTTTCTATTTTAGCTTTTTTCGAATAATAAATCCGTATTAAGTCAACATACGTTCTACTTAATACATGTAAAAATATGCGCTGTTAAAAACTGAAATCACAGAAAGGTATTGCAATGGGACTTTTAGTAGACGGTAAATGGCAAGACAAATGGTACGACACGGATAAAAGCGGCGGTAAATTTGAGCGTCAGGCGAGTAAATTTCGCGACCGTATTAGCGAAGACCATGACAAATTCCAACCTGAGAGTGGTCGTTATCATCTTTATGTATCTTTGGCGTGTCCGTGGGCACATAGAACGCTAATATTTCGCAAGCTAAAAGGGCTGGAATCCCATATAGGCGTGTCTGTCGTACATCCCGAAATGTTGGATAAGGGCTGGGAGTTTGGCAACTACCCAGGCTCCACAAAAGACAAACTGTTTGATTTCGACTTTGCCCACCAACTCTATACCCACGTTGATTCTACTATCACTACGCGAGTTACGGTTCCAATTCTTTGGGATACTAAGCACAACACCATTGTCAACAATGAATCGGCAGATATCATCCGAATTTTAAACAGTGATTTTAATTCTCTGACGGGGAACACGGATGACTATTATCCAGAATCTCTCCGTACTGAAATTGATACCGTTAACGAGTTGGTTTACCACAATATCAACAACGGAGTGTATAAATCTGGCTTTGCGACCACGCAAGAGGCATACGAAGAGGCATTTAACGCGGTTTTCAATGCACTTGACGTGGTTGAAACTCGCTTAGTTGATTCACGTTACCTCTTAGGAGAGGCGATTACGGAAGCGGACTGGCGGCTGTTTACTACCCTGATTCGTTTCGATCCTGTCTATCACGGTCACTTTAAATGCGATAAAAAGCAGATAGCCGACTATCCCAATTTGTACGGTTATATGAAAGAGCTTTACCAAATACCTGGCATAGCTGAAACCGTAAACTTTGACCATATCAAACGTCACTATTACTACAGCCATACAATGATCAACCCAACCCAGGTTATTCCTGTAGGACCTTCGCAGGATTTGATGTCTGCCCACGGCAGAGAGAACGTTGGCAAATAAATAAGGGTGTATACGATATGAAATCAGATATTGAATCTCAAAGTGCTTCTGATATGCAACAAACTGATAATGTTCAACGGTCAATTGCGAAGAGGGTAAAGGGTGTGGCAACCAGCGATGGTGCCGGAGTTTCACTAACCCGTATTATCGGTCAGCCTATACTCCCTAGGCTCGACCCTTTTCTGATGTTAGATTTTTTTGGCTCTGATAAACCCGCTGAATACTTATCAGGGTTTCCCGCACACCCCCATAGAGGATTTCAGACTGTAACCTACATGCTGGCTGGCAAAATGCGTCACAAAGATTCGGTAGGTAACGAGGGGGTTATAGAGGCTGGCGGTATTCAATGGATGAATGCTGGCAAAGGAATAATTCACGAAGAGATGCCCGAGCAGGAAGAGGGGCTTCTGAAAGGTTTTCAGCTTTGGGTAAACCTGCCGTCGCATGAGAAAATGTCACTGCCAAATTATCAGGATATACCGCCATCAGATGTACCTGAGGTAGAAAAGCCAGGAGTAAAAGTAAAAGTACTTGCAGGTGAGTTCGAAGGTGTTAAAGGCCCCGTAAAAACCACTGCTGTTGCTCCTTCGTTTTATGATGTAGCGCTTGCGCCTGAAACTTCTAAATCGGCAACGGTATCTATAGATATAGAAAGTAACCACGAAGGCTTTATTTATGTTTATGAGGGTACCTTAACTGTGAATTGCGAGGCACCACACACTAATAATGAACTTGGTAAAGGCGAGCTCGGAGTATTATCGCCAGCCCCTCTTGGTGACTCCACGTTAACATTAGAGGCCAAGAGAGGATGCAAATGTATTGTTGTTTTGGGAGAGCCTATTAAGGAGCCTGTAGTTCAGTATGGACCGTTTGTGATGAACACACAGCAGGAGATAATGGACGCCTTCGAAGCGTATAAAAACGGCTCGCTGACTAAATAAGCTTTTAGGGTAACAAAATTAAAGAACAGGACGGCTAGCTTTCGATTTGAAGCATGATCGCCTATAAGAAAAATACCGCTTCTGCATTGTGCAGGAGCGGTACTACTCATTAGGTTGCTACTTTTGTTATTAGTTGCCACTGACTAGGAAAGTATAAGTATCATCCAAGCATGGCTTATTACCGCTACGGTCGTTAAACCCATTCGTAGTCCTATATAACTTACAATTTGGTCTTTTGGCAAACTTAGGGTGAATTTGTCGTATAGCAACACGGCTACATAGCTTATTGACAGTACGCCAAGCACTTTTACATCACTTGCAAACACTAGGCATAGCCATCCAACAATAGTGGGCAGCATGGCTATGTACATTTGTTTATCATATCGCTGATTGCTAATCGCATCCCACCAGTGAACTCCACCAAAAAAAGAGAGCAACACAGCGGAATACTGAACAAAATATGTTGCGCTTTCTGATATTGAAAGAAGGTTAAGTTGATAGGCTAGCGGCATAGCAATAAACGGTATTAAACCTGCTATACCTAAGCCAAGGGCAGAATATGGCATGGATTCTCCTCTCAAAAGATACGCCTTAAACAAAAATAGCGCCAAACATGGCGCTATTTTTACAATCTAAAAAGACAGTTAGTTCAAACTACTTAATAGGTGTGTATTTTCTTTGGCTGTGACCAGTGTAAAGCTGACGAGGACGACCAATCTTTTGCTTGGGGTCGCTCATCATTTCATGCCAATGTGAAATCCAACCTACTGTGCGAGAAAGTGCAAAGATACACGTAAACATGTTAGTTGGAATACCAATAGCTTTAAGCACGATACCAGAGTAGAAATCTACGTTAGGGAACAATTTCTTTTCTGCAAAGTACGGGTCGCTCAACGCTATTTTTTCTAATTCCATTGCTACTTCTAACAAAGGATCTTTAACGTTCAGTTCACTAAGAACTTCATGACAGCTCTCACGCATAACGGTAGCTCGAGGGTCGTGATTTTTATAAACACGGTGACCAAAGCCCATTAAACGGAACGGGTCAGACTTGTCTTTCGCTCGTGCGATAAACTCAGGAATGCGATCAACAGTACCAATTTCTTCTAGCATGTTAAGGCATGCTTCATTAGCACCACCGTGCGCAGGTCCCCAAAGTGATGCAACACCAGCAGCGATACACGCATAAGGGTTAGCACCAGAAGAACCGGCTAAGCGAACTGTAGACGTAGAAGCATTTTGCTCGTGGTCAGCATGAAGCGTAAAGATACGGTCCATTGCACGTTCAACAGCAGGGCTGATTTGGTACTCTTCAGCTGGTACAGAGAACATCATGTTTAAGAAGTTAGCTGCATAGCTTAAATCGTTACGAGGGTAAACGAATGGTTGACCAACGTTGTACTTGTAACACATTGCAACAAGTGTTGGCATTTTCGCAATTAAACGATGTGCACTGCGTACACGTTGTTCTTCGTTAGAAACGTCAAGGTCGCTATGGTAGAACGATGACATTGCACCAACGGTACCGCATAACATTGCCATAGGGTGGGCATCGTTACGGAAACCGTGGAAGAACATGTTAATTTGCTCGTGAACCATTGTATGACGAGTAATTGTTTCTTTAAATTCTTGGTATTGCTCTATAGACGGTGCATCGCCGTGTAG
This sequence comes from Alteromonas hispanica, assembly GCF_010500915.1. Lineage (GTDB taxonomy): Bacteria > Pseudomonadota > Gammaproteobacteria > Enterobacterales > Alteromonadaceae > Alteromonas > Alteromonas hispanica. Next base: position 282,968 of record NZ_JAAAWP010000001.1, on the reverse strand, counting down.
AAGCATATAGCACACTTCTAGATAGTCAGCATCACGGGCAAGTTCTTCAATGGGAAAACCACGGTGTAATAAAACACCTGCAGCACCGTCGATGTACGTAATGCTTGACTCGCAAGATCCTGTCGCCATAAAACCAGGGTCGTAAGTAAAATAACCGTGTTGTCCAACTGAACGGACATCGATTACGTCTTGTCCTTCTGTGCCAGACAAAATAGGAAGCTCTATTTCCTTGTCGCCGGCTTTAAGAATGGCTTTTTGATCTGCCATATAATGCTCTCCTCAGAATGGTTCTGTTTGCAGCAAAACGGACGAAAATGTCCGCTTTATTGGGAAAAGTGGGCGTATTTGTACTTTATAATGCACCAACAAGTCAATTTTATTGCATATATGTACAATAAATATTCTTTATCACTCATATTTCTATTAGCAATTTTCTCACTCGAATTTTACCAAATGAATACAACCCTTTCTAATAGCATCAACATTTTTAATGACTTTTATTGAAAGGTAAATTGTTAAAACAGATTTTTTGTTTCGCTACTGGTTTAACAAATAAGCGCTTGATGTTGAATAATTAATCTACCACATTAAAAGAGCTTAATTTGCTGTTAGTTCACATAGTCATATAAGTGAGGTACTGATACCCTTAACACGCTACTACTACGCAGATACTAGCGGGTTAGGAGCAATTGTGATCTCTTTTTATTTAAAATAATTACCAATTGTGTGTAATTTCAGACTAAAGTCTTACTACGTCACAAAAAATTGTAATTATATACTACGCTGGATATACTCAGCGGTGCTTGAAATACAGAATAATTATTCTGTTACAAGCATTAAAGAATAGTTCACAAATTGTTAACAACTCAATGGATGAGGCAATTAACAGGTTAAAAGCGAATTCACTTGTACAGGACATAATAAATACAAGTAATTCTTATCCCTACGGATTAAACAGGCATACATTGTGAAAAAGCAAAGACCAGTAAATTTAGAACTCAATACTATTAAATTTCCGCCCTCTGCTATTTCGTCAATTCTCCATCGTGTAACCGGTGTTGCCATGTTCTTCGCGCTACTTTTCGTTATTTGGGCATGGGCAGTTTCTGTTCAATCGCCTGAAGGCTTTGCGAATGTTCAGGCAATCATGGACGGATTCTTTGGGAAATTTGTCGCAATTGGCACAGCTTCAGCGCTGACGTATCACATTCTAGGCGGCCTAAGACATGTCGTAATGGACTTGGGTCACTGGGAAGAATTAGAGTCGGGCAACACAAGTGCGAAAGCAACAATCGCATTGTGGATTGTACTGACCGTAGTATTGGGAGTTGCATTATGGTAACCAACCAAGCAAGTATGAAGCGCGATGGTGTACAAGATTATGTATCACTTCGTGCGACAGCAGCAATTATTTTCGCGTACTCGATTTTCATGGCGTGGTACTTTATAACCAGCGGTAGCTTAAGTTACGTCGAATGGCGTGGGTTATTTTCTGGTTTAGCTATGAAAGTTTTCACATTGGCAGCACTAATCGCAGTGATGATCCACGTACGTATCGGCCTTTGGCAGGTACTATCAGACTATGTTAAGTCATCAAGTCTGCGCGCGGGATTACAATATATACTAAATATCATCGCTTTTGGCTACGTAGCTGTCGGCCTATTTGTATTGTGGGGAGTGTAAGATGAGTTTACCCGTACACGAGTTTGATGCAGTAGTAATTGGTGCTGGTGGCGCAGGTATGCGTGCCGCGCTACAGATTTCACAGTCTGGTAAGTCATGTGCACTGTTATCAAAAGTTTTTCCAACCCGTTCTCATACTGTGTCTGCACAGGGTGGTATTACCGTTGCGCTAGGTAATTCACACGAAGACAACTGGGAATGGCACATGTATGACACTGTTAAAGGGTCAGATTACATCGGCGACCAAGATGCAATCGAGTATATGTGTAAGGAAGGTCCTGAAGCCATTATTGAAATGGAAAACATGGGTCTGCCGTTCTCACGTTTTGAAAACGGAAAAGTATATCAGCGTCCTTTTGGTGGACAATCAAAAAACTTTGGTGGCGAACAGGCAGCACGTACAGCTGCTGCGGCTGACCGTACTGGTCACGCGCTTCTTCACCTTCTTTACCAACAGAACGTAAAAAACAAAACAAAAGTATTCTCTGAGTGGTACGCACTAGATTTAGTGAAAAACCAAGACGGCGACGTAGTAGGTTGTACAGCAATCGACATCGAATCTGGTGAGGTAGTTTACTTCAAGTCACGTGCCGTAGTTCTTGCCACTGGTGGTGCAGGTCGTATTTATGCGTCAACTACCAACGCGCACATCAATACCGGTGACGGTGTAGGTATGGCACTTCGCGCTGGTGTTGCAGTTCAAGACATGGAAATGTGGCAGTTCCACCCAACAGGTATCGCTGGTGCAGGAACATTGGTTACCGAAGGTTGTCGTGGTGAGGGTGGTTATCTACTCAACAAAGACGGCGAGCGATTCATGGAACGCTACGCACCAAATGCGAAGGACTTAGCAGGCCGTGACGTTGTTGCTCGTTCAATGATGACAGAAATTCGTGAAGGTCGTGGTTGTGAAGGCCCTTGGGGCACGCACATCAAACTTAAGCTAGATCACCTCGGTAAAGACGTACTTGAATCACGTCTGCCTGGTATTCTAGAGCTTTCTCGTACCTTTGCTCACGTTGACCCTGTAAAAGAGCCAATTCCAGTAATACCAACTTGTCACTACATGATGGGCGGTATTCCTACTAACGTAGACGGTCAGTGCTTAGCAGTAGACGAGAACGGCAACGACAAAGTTGTGAACGGTTTATTTGCTTGTGGTGAGATTGCTTGTGTATCTGTACACGGTGCAAACCGCCTAGGTGGTAACTCACTACTTGATTTGGTTGTGTTTGGTCGCGCAACGGGTATGCACCTTGGCAAGACTCTATCTGATATGGCGCCAAGTCGTGATGCGTCGGAGTCTGACCTTGAAGCAGCGATGGCACGATTCAATCGTTGGGAAAGTTCAGAAGCGGGTAAAGGCGAAGACCCGGTTCAAATCAAAAAAGACATGCAAGAATGCATGCAGCTTAACTTCTCAGTATTCCGTGAGGGTGAAGCAATGGCTGACGGCCTGAAAGAGCTTAGCGAAATTCGCGAACGCCTACAGAACGCACGCCTTGATGACAAGAGCTCAGACTTCAATACTCAACGTATCGAATGTTTAGAACTTGATAACCTAATGGAAACAGCGTACAGCACAGCAGTAGCAGCGAATTTCAGAACGGAAAGCCGTGGCGCGCACAGCCGCTTCGATTTCCCAGATCGTGATGATGACAACTGGCTATGCCACAGCATTTACGATCCGAACACTGAAAAAATGCTCAAACGTGATGTCAATATGGCGCCGAAAATTAGAGAGGCATTCCCTCCTAAAGCGCGTACGTATTAAGAGAGGTAACGATTATGAAATTAGAATTTTCGATATACCGTTATAACCCTGATGTTGATGCAAAGCCACGCATGCAAGACTATTCTCTAGAAGTAGAGGAAGGTCAGGACATGATGGTTTTAGATGCATTAATAGCACTGAAAGAAAAAGATCCATCGTTGTCTTTCCGCCGTTCATGTCGTGAAGGTGTATGTGGGTCTGATGGCGTTAATATGAATGGTAAGAATGGTCTTGCTTGTATTACACCGCTTTCAGCTTTAGGCAAAGGTAAAATTGTAGTTCGTCCACTTCCAGGTCTACCGGTAGTTCGAGACCTAGTTGTTGATATGACACAATTCTATACACAGTACGAAAAGATCAAGCCGTTCTTAATCAATGATGGCAAACAGCCGCCAGCGCGCGAGCATTTGCAGTCGCCTGAAGAACGTGCGAAGTTAGATGGTCTTTATGAGTGTATCCTGTGTGCATGTTGTTCAACATCGTGTCCGTCTTTCTGGTGGAATCCAGATAAGTTCATCGGACCAGCTGGTTTGCTTCACGCTTATCGCTTCTTAATTGATAGCCGCGATACTGCGACAGACGAGCGTTTGAATGAACTTGACGACGCGTTCAGCGTGTTCCGTTGTCACGGTATAATGAACTGTGTAAGCGTGTGCCCTAAAGGGCTAAACCCAACAAAAGCAATTGGTCAAATTAAGTCCATGCTTCTGTCTCGGGCTGTTTAGTTCGAATCTTACTAACCAAGTTAGTCACAGATTTTGATGCTCTAAATAGCCATCCCCTAAGGATGGCTATTTTTTTATGTAATCATAGTGATAACACTTGGTTCTGTTGAGAATAGCCTTATAATAGTACTTGATTGTTAACTAGATTTTATAAAACGTAGCAAGGCAAATTAAATGCAAGAAAGCGTGATGAAAGCGTGGTGGGATTCCTCGCACATGGCAGGTGCCAACGCTGCCTATGTTGAAGAGTTGTATGAAGCCTATTTGGATGACCCGCAAAGTGTCTCCGATACATGGCGACAAATCTTCGATAACCTCCCCAATCTTGATGGCGTAGCGTTAGAAACTAATCATACAGCAATTAAAAATCAATTTAGGCAACTTGCTGCGTTAGGACCGACTGCGAGAATGTCCAGTTCATCGGCTCCTGCGTCAAGTGGCTCGGACGATAAGCAAGTTAAAGTTCTTCAACTTATCAACGCATTCCGTTTCCGTGGTCACCAACACGCTAATTTAGACCCACTCGGTCTTTGGAAGCAGCCAAGAGTTCGCGACCTAGAATTATCTCACCACAACCTCTCCGAAGACGATTTTGACTCGGTTTACAACGTCGGTTCTTATGCTATCGGCAAAGAGTCGCTTCCGTTAGGTGAGTTGTTTAAATCGTTGAACAGGACGTATTGTGGTTCTATCGGTGCCGAATATATGCACATCACCGATACTGACCAAAAGCGTTGGCTACAGCAAAAATTCGAATCTGTGCAAGCGAAGCCAGAAATCTCTCGCGATGAAAAGCTTAGTATCCTTAAAGGGCTTACTGCTGCAGATGGCATGGAAAAGTACCTTGGGTCAAAGTTCCCAGGTGCCAAGCGTTTCTCCCTTGAGGGTGGTGATGCTCTAGTTCCAATGCTTAAAGGACTGATCACAAAAGCTGGTACAGCGGGCACAAAAGAAGTGGTTATCGGAATGGCCCACCGCGGTCGTCTCAACGTGCTTGTAAACGTATTAGGTAAAAACCCGTCAGTATTATTTGACGAGTTTTCCGGTAAACATGACGACTCACTAGGTGCTGGTGATGTAAAATACCACGCAGGTTTCTCTTCAGATTTCGCTACACCAGGCGGAAATGTTCACCTTGCACTAGCGTTTAACCCTTCGCATTTGGAAATTGTGAACCCAGTTGTTATCGGCTCGGTTCGCGCCCGTTTATCTCGCCGAGATAACGACACGAATTCAGTGTTACCAATTACAATACACGGCGATTCTGCTATTGCGGGTCAGGGCGTTGTTCAAGAAACGTTCAACATGTCACAAACCCGCGGTTTTGCCGTTGGCGGGACAGTGCGCATTGTGGTTAATAACCAAGTTGGTTTTACGACATCGAAGACGGAAGACACTCGTTCAACGCAATATTGTACTGATATTGCAAAAATGGTTCAGGCTCCTATCTTCCACGTTAACTCTGACGACCCGGAAGCTGTTGCATTTGTCACCCAGCTTGCCTTGGAATATCGCCAGAAGTTTAAGCGTGATGTGGTTATTGACCTAGTTTGTTACCGTCGTCATGGTCACAACGAAGCTGACGAGCCAAACGCAACGCAGCCGTTAATGTATCAAAAAATTAAAAAGCATCCTGTTCCACGCGTTATTTATGCTGATCAGCTCATTGCTGAAGGCGTGATTGAGCAGCGTGACGCAGACCGCTATTTACAAGAGTATCGCGAAGCACTCGATCACGGCGCTTGTGTAGTAGAAGAATGGCGTCCTATGACAGAGCACAGCGTAGACTGGTCTCCGTATCTTGGTCACGATTGGGATACACCGTACGACGGTAGCGTAAGTGTAGAGAAGCTTAAAGAACTGGGTGAGTCTATTACGTCTTTCCCTGAAGAGCACAAGCTTCAGTCTCGTGTAAATAAACTTTACCAAGATAGAAAAGCAATGGTTGCTGGCGAAAAACCACTCGACTGGGGTATGGCAGAAAACTTAGCCTACGCAACACTCGTCGATGCGGGTGAAGATATCCGTATTACCGGTCAAGACAGTGGTCGCGGTACCTTCTTCCATCGCCACGCTGTACTTCATAATCAGACAGACGGCTCTACCTACCTTCCTCTGCAGCACATCAGAGAGGGGCAAGGTCAAATCGAAATTTACGACTCAGTTCTTTCAGAAGAAGCTGTTATGGCGTTTGAATATGGTTATGCCACTGCCGAACCAACATGTTTAACGATTTGGGAAGCGCAGTTTGGTGATTTTGCCAATGGTGCACAGGTTGTCTTCGACCAGTTCTTAAGTTCTGGTGAGGCAAAATGGGGTCGCCTTTGCGGTTTAACCGTTCTACTTCCACATGGCTATGAAGGTCAAGGCCCAGAGCACAGCTCTGCGCGTCTAGAGCGCTTCTTACAGATGTGTGCAGACCATAACTGGCAAGTATGTGTGCCATCTACACCAGCGCAAGTATTCAACATGCTTCGCCGCCAGGTAGTTCGCCCAATGCGCAAGCCACTAATTGTTATGTCGCCTAAGTCACTATTGCGTCACCCACTCGCTGTATCTTCACTAGAAGAATTAAGCGAAGGGAAGTTTCATAATGTTATTGGTGAAATAGATGACATTGATCCGAAAGACGTGAAGCGCGTGGTTATGTGCTCTGGTAAGGTTTATTACGACCTGTTAGATCAACGTCGTAAGAATGAACAAAATGATGTAGCAATTGTGCGTTTAGAGCAGCTTTACCCGTTCCCGCAAGAAGAATGTGCTAAAGTTGTTGCACAGTACAGCCATGTAAAAGATTGGGTTTGGTGCCAAGAAGAGCCGCAAAATCAGGGCGCTTGGTATTGTAGCCAGCATCACTTCTGGCAAGCAATTCCAGAAGGTGCAAAATTAACATATGCGGGTCGTGAAGCATCCTCGTCGCCTGCAGTAGGTTATGTATCCGTTCACAATCAGCAGCAGAAAGCACTGATTGAAGACGCACTCACTATTAAATAAGGAACAGAAATGACAATTGAGATAAAAGTTCCGGTTCTACCTGAGTCAGTTGCCGATGCCTCCATTGCAACCTGGCACGTTAAAGCCGGTGACGCAGTTAAACGAGACCAAAACCTGGTTGATATTGAAACTGATAAAGTAGTTCTAGAAGTTGTAGCTCCAGCGGACGGTACAATCGGTGAGATCTTGAACGAAGAGGGTGCGACGGTTTTAGGTGAGCAAGTTATTGCTAAGTTAGAAGAGGGCGGTGCAGCTGCGCCGGCTAAATCTGACGATTCTGATTCGAAAAAAGAATCAAAGCCAGCCGAAGCTGCTAAGTCTGACGACGCGCCAGCGGGCAAGTCGTCTGATGTTAAGGTACCTGTATTACCAGAGTCTGTTGCTGACGCTACTATTGCAACTTGGCACGTGGCTGTTGGCGAAGCAGTATCACGGGATCAGAACCTAGTCGATATCGAAACGGACAAAGTGGTTCTTGAAGTTGTTGCACCAGCAGACGGTTCACTGTCTGAGATTATCGCTGAAGAAGGCGCTACGGTAACAGCAGAAGAAGTCATCGCTAAATTCGTGGAAGGCGCCTCTGGCGGTGCATCTGCATCAACTTCAGCAAGCGAAAGTGAAGAAGCGGATGATAGCGGCAGCGATGCGTTAAGCCCATCGGTTCGTCGTTTACTCGCAGAGAAGGGTGTTGAAGCGTCTAGCGTTAAAGGCACGGGTAAAAATGGTCGCATCACGAAAGAAGATGTTGAGAAGCACCTGAAGGGCGGGGATAAAGCATCAGCGCCTTCTGCACCAGCACAGCCTGACACAGCGGAACTTCCAACTGGTAATCGCACTGAAAAACGCGTACCAATGACTCGTCTTCGTAAGACTATTGCCAATCGCCTACTTGACGCTAAGAACTCAACGGCAATGTTGACTACGTTTAACGAAGTTAACATGAAGCCAATCATGGATTTGCGTAAGCAATACCAAGAAAGTTTTGAAAAACGTCATGGCATTCGTTTAGGTTTCATGTCTTTTTACGTAAAAGCCGTAACCGAAGCCCTTAAGCGTTTCCCAGAAGTAAATGCATCGATTGATGGCGATGATATCGTTTATCACAACTACTTCGATATTTCGATTGCAGTATCAACACCTCGTGGTTTGGTGACACCTATCTTGAAGGACACAGACACACTTGGAATGGCTGGAATTGAGAAAGGAATCAAAGATCTAGCAATTAAAGGCCGTGACGGCAAGCTAGCTATGTCTGACCTTCAAGGTGGTAATTTCACCATCACGAATGGCGGTGTTTTTGGTTCACTTATGTCTACACCAATCATTAATCCTCCGCAAAGCGCTATCTTGGGTATGCATAAAATCCAAGATCGTCCAATGGCGGTTAATGGAAAAGTAGAAATTTTACCAATGATGTACCTAGCGCTTTCTTACGATCACAGAATTGTTGATGGTAAAGAGTCGGTTGGCTTCTTGGTAACCGTGAAAGAGATGCTCGAAGATCCTACACGTCTATTATTAGACGTATAAGACTTCAGTCTCACGTAATTGTGGTTAGGGGCAAGTGTGGTTTATGCTATATTTGCTTCTAACGCAACGCTGATATTTTTTAATATTAGCCAAACTAATCAAGTCGCTTTGGCGACTTTTGTCTTACTAAAAATCGGATAGAAACACCATGAATTTGCATGAATACCAAGGTAAGCAGCTATTCAAAGAATACGGCTTGCCTGTTTCTGAAGGATACGCAGCAGACACTCCTCAAAGTGCTGTAGAAGCCGCCGACCGCATTGGCGGAGAAGAGTGGGTAGTAAAATGTCAGGTACACGCGGGCGGCCGCGGTAAAGCTGGCGGTGTGAAGCTAGTCAAAACAAAAGACGAGATTCGCGCGTTTGCTGAAAACTGGCTTGGCAAAAATTTGGTGACTTTCCAGACTGACGAAAACGGTCAGCCTGTCAGCAAAATCCTAGTTGAATCTTGCACAGATATCGCAAACGAACTTTACCTTGGTGCAGTAGTTGACCGTACAACCCGTCGCGTTGTATTCATGGCTTCTACTGAAGGTGGCGTTGAGATTGAAACTGTTGCAGAAGAAACACCTGAAAAGATCCTTAAAGCTGAAATTGACCCTATTGTAGGTCCTCAGCCTTACCAAGCGCGCGAAATGGCGTTTAAACTTGGTCTTAGCGGTGTGCAAATCAAACAGTTTACTAAGATCTTCCTAGGTCTTGCTAAAATGTTTGAAGACTTAGATATCGCGCTCATTGAAATCAACCCGCTTGTTATCAAAGACGACGGTGACCTTCACTGCCTAGACGCAAAACTTGCGATCGACGGTAACGCGCTTTATCGCCAGCCTAAAGTAAAAGGCATGCAGGATCCTTCACAGGAAGATTCACGCGAAGCACATGCTGCTCAGTGGGAACTTAACTATGTTGCACTAGACGGTAATGTAGGTTGTATGGTTAACGGTGCTGGCCTTGCAATGGGTACTATGGACATCGTAAACCTACACGGCGGCAAGCCAGCTAACTTCCTAGATGTTGGTGGCGGCGCGACGAAAGAGCGTGTAGCTGAAGCATTCAAAATCATCCTTTCTGATGACAATGTTAAAGCGGTATTGGTAAACATCTTCGGTGGTATCGTACGCTGTGACATGATTGCTGAAGGTATTATCGGTGCGGTTAAAGAAGTTGGCGTAGAAGTACCAGTAGTTGTACGTCTTGAAGGTACCAATGCAGAGCTTGGCCGTGAAGTTCTAGCGAACTCTGGTCTTGATATCATTGCTGCTGAATCGCTAACTGATGCAGCACAGAAAGTTGTTGCTGCAGCGGAGGGCAAATAATGTCTGTATTAATTAACAAAGATACTAAAGTAATTTGTCAGGGTTTCACTGGCGGTCAGGGTACATTCCACTCTGAGCAAGCAATTGCTTACGGTACGCAAATGGTTGGTGGTGTAACACCAGGCAAAGGCGGTACTGAGCATTTAGGTCTTCCAGTATTCAATACTGTACGTGAAGCAGTAGAAGCAACTGGTGCAACTGCAACAGTTATCTACGTACCAGCGCCTTTCTGTAAAGATTCAATTGTTGAAGCTGCAGATGCGGGTATCGAGCTAATTGTATGTATCACTGAAGGTATCCCAACGCTAGACATGCTTTACGTTAAAGAATACGTTGAAGCAAAAGGCGTTCGCATGATTGGTCCTAACTGCCCAGGTGTTATCACTCCTGGAGAGTGTAAAATTGGTATCATGCCTGGTCATATTCACAAGCCTGGTAAAGTAGGTATTGTTTCTCGCTCTGGTACATTAACGTACGAAGCGGTTAAGCAAACTACTGATGAAGGTTTCGGCCAGTCTACCTGTGTTGGTATTGGTGGTGATCCTATTCCTGGTTCTAACTTCATCGACATTCTTGCAATGTTCCAAGATGACCCACAAACAGAAGCTATCGTTATGATCGGTGAGATCGGCGGTACTGCGGAAGAAGAAGCGGCCGCGTTCATCAAAGAGAACGTAACTAAGCCAGTTGTTTCTTACATTGCGGGTGTTACAGCCCCTCCAGGCAAGCGTATGGGTCACGCTGGTGCAATCATCGCAGGCGGTAAAGGTACTGCTGATGAGAAATTCAAAGCACTAGAAGACGCAGGCGTTAAAACTGTGCGTTCACTTGCCGAAATCGGTAAAGCACTTCGTGAAACTACAGGTTGGTAAGCTAACGCTTATTAATACGTTTGAAAGCCCGCGTTACGCGGGCTTTTTTTTGCTTGTTTAAAGGCTCCTGTCAAAAAGAAAGTCGTTTTGTTTATGATTTTATTAACAAGTCGATTATTCCTCATGAAACAAATTTACAACAAATTCCTCTTTAGGTCGCTAAAATCATTGATTCTGGTGTTAAATTACAAGTTTGTTGTCTGTGAGCTATGTTAACGCTTTGTTTAAAAAGTTAATTGAATACGTATGCAGACAATTGTGCAATAAGTCGCACCGCTATAGCATTACGCTCAAGTAATCTATTGTCATTTCTTTGTCACAATAACAAATAAATAGGCAAAATTTGTAACCTTACGGGACACACGTTTTATGAAACACTTTAAACCTAACCTAATAAAGACAGCGCTTATTGCTGGCGGCGTTGCTTTTGGAAGTAGCCCTGCACTAGCACAGCAGTCAGATACTGACACGGTTGATGAGGCCGCCGTTGAAGTCATTGAAGTAAGCGGCATTCGCGGAAGTTTACAACGTGCTCAAGCAATAAAAATGGATAACACATCTATTGTTGAAGCACTTTCAGCGGAAGATATTGGTAAGTTGCCAGATACCTCTATTGCTGAATCACTGGCTCGTCTTCCAGGTTTAGCCGGTGAGCGAAGAAACGGCAGAACCAGCGGTCTTTCTGTTCGTGGTTTTAACGAAAACTACGTAGGCACAACGCTCAACGGTCGCGAACTATTAGGTATGGGTGATAACCGTGGGGTTGAGTTCGACTTATACCCAACTGAAATTGTCTCTAATATCCTCGTTTATAAAACACCTGAAGCCGGTTTAATGACCCAAGGCATAGGTGGTACTATTGATATAAGAACGGTGAGTCCTCTTACTGCAAAAGAAACATTTGCCATTAACGGCAGCTACGAAATGAATGGCGAAGATTCTGGAAATCCAGATTTCGATAACAATGGCCACAGAATTTCATTCAACTACGTAGACAAATTTGCAGACGACAAGCTAGGTGTTGCATTAGTTGTTGCAGATATGGAGTCTCCACGTCAGGAAAAATATTTCCGAGGTTGGGGCTATGCCAATGTAAACACAACGCCTGAAGGGACTTTCGACGATAACGGAAATCCACTGTGGAATCCACGCAGATTTGATGGCCAAGACACCGTAGATGTTCCAGATGGCACTGTTGTTCTTGGTGGTCACGACTCTTACACTCGTTCGGCCATGCTTGAGCGTACCTCGGTTGCCAGTGTTATTGAGTACGCGCCTACGGACGACTTAAAAATCCAATTCGACGCTCTATATATCGACTTTGAAGAAAACGATGTAAGACGTGGTGTTGAAGAAGGTGGCGCAGAGTGGGGCACAAGCGAATATACCATTACCGGCGTAGAAGATGGCTTGGTTACATCAGGATATTTTGATGGTTTCTTTTCAGTTATCCGCAACGATTCAAGACAGCAACAGGCCGAGCTAACCACTTTTGGTTTAAATGTTGAATACATTCTTAACGACAACTGGACGGCAACACTTGATGTGTCAACTGGTGAAGTGGATAAGACTATAACCGATATTGAGAGTTATTCTGGTGTAGGCCGTGCGGGTGTTGCAGGTCGGGCTATGACACCTCGTTCATGGACTATGACATCAACAGGCGCGGTATATAGTGATCATCCAACTCTGGACAGTGTTGATCTAACCGACCCATCTATGATCCAACTTGCAGGTCCACAGGCGTGGGGTGGTTCATTAGCGCCAGTAGAACAGTTCCAGGGTGTAGAGGGTTTTGGTCCTGATACAGCTCAAGATGGCTTCGTTAATGAGCCAGTGTTTGACGAAACGCTAGACGCAGTAAGACTTGATATTGAAGGTTTTGTTGATTGGGGCATGTTCTCGAAGTTTAGCGCAGGTGTTAACTATCAAGAGCGCGAAAAATCAAAAGACAACAATGGTGCATTCTTAACGTCTCCACTGTGGCCTAGCTCTGAGTCAATTCCAAATCCACTTGGTGTAGCAGATCTTAGTCACATTGGTATTGAAGGTGTAGTTGCGTATGACAGTCTTGCACTTTATCGCAGTGGCTACTATATCGAGACAGAAGCAGAGTTGTTTGAAAATGGTCGTATAGGCGATACATACACAATCTCTGAAGACCTTCTAACTATGTTTGCCAAGCTTACTATCGATACAGAACTTCGTGGTGTTTATATCACAGGTAATCTAGGGGTTCAGGTGGTAGACGTGGAACAGCGCGGTACTGGTTTTAATACCACAACTGGTCCTACTGGCTTTACCAGTGTAACGCCTGTGTCTGATGGATCTTCTTATCACGATATATTGCCTACGTTGAACTTGAGTTTTGAATTTGCAGATAACCAGTTCATTCGTACTGCAATGGGCAAAGTTATGAGCCGTCCTCGTATGGATGATATGCGTCCAAATAATACGGTAAATTTCGTATTTAACGACCAGCAAATAATTTCTCAAGACGTGGGTAACGGCCCTTGGTCTGCAAGTTCTGGTAACGCGCGCTTAAGACCATTAGAAGCGAATCAATTTGATATTGCTTATGAGAATTACTTTGCTGATTCTGGTTATGTTGCAGTGAGCTTCTTCTATAAAGATCTTACAAACTGGCACGTTGGCGGGCAGACAATTGGTGACTTTAGTGACTCATACATTGAAGGTTTCCACCAAACGTCTGGACAAACCGACATCAACAACGATGATGTGTTAGATGAAAACGACATTGTTCCACCAGCAATCTTTAACGGCGTTGTAAGCTTCCGTGAAGACGGACTGGAAGGGTTTGTACGTGGTTGGGAAGTTCAAGGGAGTATTCCGTTTGACTTGTTCCACGAATCTCTTGAAGGTTTTGGTATGTTTGCAAGCGCAACTTTCTTAGACGGTGAGTTAGATAACGGCGATGCGGTACCAGGGCTATCAGATGAAACTTATTCACTTACAGCGTTTTATGAGAATAATGGCTTTGAGTTCCGCGTTTCTGGTACCAAGCGCGACGCGTTTAGCACCGAAACTCGAGCGGTTAGCCTTTCGCTTGCTCAAATTCAGGATGCAGGCGTTGAACAATGGGACGCACAGATTGGCTACGACTTCAGTGAATCTGGCATAGAATCATTACATGGATTACGTGTAACGCTTCAAGGTCAGAACTTAACAGACGAGCCTACGGTTCGCACAAACCCAGGTGACTCTCGTCAAATTACCGAGTTTCAGCAGTTTGGTCGCAACTTCTTGTTAGGTGTTAACTACACGTTTTAATGCTGACTTTGCACATTAGTCACGTTGGATTATTTTAAAATACACCAACGCGGCTAGAGCAAAAAACTGCAGAAAACAGTTAAATAAGAATGGGCCCCAATTAGTCGCACTGGTTGGGGTCTTTTAGTTTAAACTTTATTTTTCTATGGCCAACTCTGTGTAACAGTGTCTATATAAAAGCAAAGCTAAATTTTGGTGATATCAAAGCAATGACAAATAATACGGTGACGAATGTTGTAGTAGTGGGTGGCGGCACCGCTGGTTGGATTTCAGCTGCGGTAATTAAGCGCCTTCTTGGAAGCCAGGTGAACGTAAACTTGGTTGAGTCGGAAGACATCGGGACTGTTGGTGTTGGAGAGGCCACTATTCCGCCCATCGCATTATTAAACAATATGCTAGGGTTGGATGAAAAAGAATTTTTACGAGAAACCAACGCCACCATGAAATTAGCCATTCGTTTTGAGAATTGGAAGACTCAGGGCGATAGCTATTATCACACTTTCGGTGCGCCGGGAAAAAGCTATGCATTTTGTCATTTCCACCATTACTTCAAGCGGGCACAACAACTTGGATTGAAAGATTCAATTTGGGAATATGACCTTAATTATCTGGCCTGCGAGGCCGGCAAATTTGCGCATATAAAAACCCCAGACCCTGTTATTGAAATGCCGTATGCTTATCACTTCGATGCCTCTTTGTATGCCCGCTTTTTGCGAAAAAAATGCGAGGCAATGGGAGTTGTGCGCACTGAAGGCGTTATCGAGCGGGTAGAGCAACACCCTGAAAACGGCTTTATTAAAGGGGTTTGTCTAAAGAATGGGCAAATGATTAACGGCGATCTCTTTATTGACTGTTCCGGTTTTAAAGGATTGTTAACCCAGCAAACACTCAATACGGGGTACGAGGACTGGTCGCACTGGTTGCCCTGCGACAGGGCTGTAGCTATGCCTTCTGAACGTTTTGAGAAAACGGTTCCATTTACTCGCTCTATCGCACACAGTGCGGGTTGGCAATGGCGCATTCCTCTTCAACATCGCAATGGCAATGGCTTGGTTTATAGCAGTAACTATTACAGTGACGACGAAGCTTTGGGTATTCTTTCTGCCAATCTTGAAACTAAACCTCTCGCCGATCCTAATTTCATCAGGTTCAAAACTGGTCGCAGACGTAAACAATGGAACAAGAATGTTATTGCCGTAGGATTGGCAAGTGGCTTTCTCGAACCACTTGAATCCACAAGTATCCACCTTATTCAATCTGCGATAGTACGGTTAATACACTTGTTTCCGCACCATGGCGTTAAACAAAAGCAAGTTGATGAATATAACGAGCAATCAAGAATTGAATATGAACAAATTCGAGATTTTATTATTTTGCACTATCACGTAAACGAGCGTACTGATAGTCAGTTTTGGCGAGATGTTCGAGAAATGGATGTGCCAGATAGTCTTACTCACAAAATTGAGTTATTTAGGGATTCTGGCAATTTGTTCCGAGAGCAAAATGATTTGTTTTTAGAAAGTTCATGGTTACAAGTGCTTATGGGGCAGGGTGTCTCGCCTAACGATTATCATCCCCTTGCCAATGGTATTTCAGAGCAGAAACTAATGGACTTGATGAAAAACATAAAACGCATAAAACATGAGCCTGTCAGTAAAATTGCTAGCCATGATGAGTTTTTAAAACAATTTTGTGCGCAGCAGTAGAGGTACTGCTAGCGGATACCTCTTCAAGTTGTAGACAACAAACATAAAGAAAAGGACTTCTCGAACTGCAATTGCAATTTGTACCTGGATATTTATGCATTCGTTTTGTCGAGTGCAAATTTCACGTATTCTAATAAACACCTCTTTAACTTTCCCTCCTGCAGCACAAGATCGCATCTTTTTTGTGGTTTTTATATGTCACTTTCGCGCTTTTCTTTTTATTTCTATCTCTAACCATTTGTGTTTTAAATTTGTTTTCAGTTTGTGTTTTTTATGTAAATGAATACGTATGCATAGCATTGCTCTCTTTTTGAACAAAACAGTAATATCTATTACTGGAATAAAAGAGACAAGATTAGGTGTGGCAGTCCTAACTTGTCGACAATAATCAGAAATGGGACACCAATGAAAACATTCAAACCCAGTACAATAATGGCTGCTCTAATAAGTAGTGGAGTGGCATTTATGTCGCTTCCATCTTATGCACAGGACGTAGCTGAAAACACACAAGATAGAAAAACGGACAAAGTCGACATTCCCCCAGAAGAAGTTGAGCGCATTGAAGTGCGGGGTTTTAGTACCAGTCTAATTCAATCGCTAAATCAAAAACGCTTCTCAGATACTGTATCTGAACAGATATCAGCTGATGATCTTGGCGGCCTACCTGATGTTTCAATGGCCGATGCACTTACTCGTCTTCCTGGTATTTCGGCGGTTCGTACAGGTGGTCAAGCAGCGCAGATAAACATTCGCGGCCTTTCGGGCGATTTTGTATTTTCAACCTTAAATGGCCGTGAGCAGGTTTCTACAAGCGGTAGCCGGGCCATTGAATTTGATCAGTACCCTTCGGAGTTAATCAGTGAAGCTGCGGTGTATAAATCACCGAAAGCCTCTCTTATCGAAGGTGGTATTGCGGGTACCGTTGAATTGAAAACTGCGTCCCCCCTTAAAATGCAGGAGCAACATAAATTCAGCGCCAATATGCGAGGAATGTATAACGATAGAGCATCAGAGATTTCCGACGCAGAAGAGTTCGGTCATCGTCTTAGCTTTTCCTATCAAGGCAAATTTTTAGATGACACCGTAGGTGTATCGCTGGGGTATGCGCGCTTATTTCAACCGAGTGTTTCAACCCAGTTTATTGGGCTTGCATACAACGGATTGGTGGATGTAGACGGCATTGAAGGTGACACTGATGGGCCTGACTCGTGTGTGGAATGTGAATACATTTCCGAAGGGTTTGAAATGCAGCACAAAGGGGGTGAAGAGACTCGCGATGGTTATGTGGCTGCCATTGAATGGGCACCAATCGACACCTTTACGCTAAAAGCCGATGCCTTTATTTCAAAGTTTGACTCTGAAGCGTTTGCAAGAGGCTTCCGAGTGAAACTTGGCGGTATCAACGCAGGGATCACTAACCCTACCATTGTGAATAACAGCGTGATTGGCGGCACGTTTTCACGCACAGACAATAGCTTTACTCGCATAGAACTCGTCAACGACGACAATCAAGATTTCGATAGCGTTGCAAACTTTGGTGTGAATGCCAATTGGGAAATTAGTGCCGACCTAGCGGTTCAGTTCGACATCTCTCGTTCTACCGCTGAAAGCGACTTTAGAAACGGTTTATTGTGGTCTTTAGTGGGAGAAGACGCCAATGCAGCCAATCCGGTTTTCGATGAGAACGTGCAAATATCATATTTGCTGAATGGATTAGACTTACCTGACTTAGGTTTTAATCAAATGAATGCGTTCACCGACACCGACCGCGTGATGGTAAGCAAGTATGGTATTTACCCTTTTGAAAATAAAGACGAATTAGATGCCTACAGAATTGATTTTCAATATTTTATAGATTCACCCGTTATATCCGGCTTGGAATTTGGTTACCGCTATTCAGACAGAGAATATAACAACGATCGCTCTGTGTTTGAGTATGGAAACGACAGCGCATTCTCAGTAAGCCAACCGCCGCTAAAACTAACCTCAGATATGGTGGAACAGGTAGACTGGAGCGGAGACTTTGGCTATTTCCCAAGTTATCTGTCGGTAGACTTGGACAGCGCACTTAACGCGTGGTTTCCAGATGGCAGGCCTGTACCGGTTCAAACTTGGGGTCCTGGTGCTGCAGGTGTAATAAATGGCCCAGGCACGGGGCCGGCAACTGCTTGGACGTTACAAGAGAGCGGTGATGTTTTTGAAACCGTGAATTCAGCCTACTTAATGGCGACGATAAATACGGAAATTGGGCGTCTTCCAGTAACCGGTAATGTGGGTGTGCGTTACGTAAAAAGTAAACAACGCTCAACCACGCTTCAGCGTGCCACTCAACTTATTACCGACCTAGAAACCGGTGCAACTGAAGAAGTTAGCGACCCAACTGCGGGCGCGCAAAACATTACTGATGATGTAGGTCTTATTAATAACTTTTACCGCCCTGCGCTATTGAGCCATGAATACAGTGATGTGTTGCCGTCAATCAACTTAAACTTTCAGCTTAACGACGATATGCAGTTACGTGTTGCTGCTGCAAAGGTAATGGGGAGGGCACCAATTAATCGTTTTGCCGCCAATGCCTCAACAAACGTAGAGGTAGTTACTGCGTTTCAAGACCGAGATTCTGGGGAAATAACCCTATCTACCCCGACAGCTCGGGTAAATGGCAACGCACGTAATAGTCCGTATTTAGAGCCATTTTATGCCACTCAATACGATGTGTCATGGGAGTACTATTTTAGCGAAACAGAAGGTGCACTAGTTATAGCTGGCTTCTACAAGGATATTGAATCGTTTGTCGAAGACATAGAAATAGACCCATACGACTTTGAAGCGAATGGCATTGTTACGCCAGACTCTGTACAAGTGCCGGTGTATTTAACGCCAGAGTTTACAGGCCAGGAATCAGAATTAGCAGTAGACGCTAATGGCGACCCTTTGTTTGTAACTGTGCCAACAGAAAACGGAAGCTACAGTACAGCAGTTAACAACGCTGAAGGTGGTTACATTAGAGGCATTGAAATTGCCTATACGCAAATTTACAGCATGTTACCTGGCTTTTGGTCTGGCCTAGGCATTAGCGCGAGCTATTCATATACAGAAAGCGAGATTCAGAGAACACTTGGCGATGGCATTTACGCAACGAGTTTGCCTGGTCTGTCTGAAAATGTGGCCACACTAACCGCATTTTGGGAATACGAGGGATTTGAAACCCGTCTTTCCACACGCTTTAGGGATTCGTTTGTTTCTCAACAAGTTGCGGTCAACGATCAGGTCGTAAACTTCGATTCTGAGCTCGTTGTTGATTATCAAGCATCTTACGAATTGAATGAGAATTGGAGCGTATTATTTCAGGTGAACAACCTTACCGATGAGCCCACTCGCAGCTACTTCTCGTCACAAGAGCAAACCGGCACTATCCAATTCTTTGGCACACAATACTTCTTAGGGATGACATACCGATTATGAGAGCTCTAGTCCTAAGCCGCGTTATCACTGTGATAAATGCCAAAAATATAAGAACAAATCAGGAGAACACTATGTTTACTAGCTTAAGAGTATGGCGGTTAGCTGTGCTGATAGTAGGCGCCCTTATAATAGCAGGATGTGGGGGGGCAGATGTAGAGTCTGGCACCAACGAATTATTAACCTGTGAGGTGCCTAACGTACCCGATGAAACAGGAACTGAGTGCGTAGCGCCTCCACCTATCGCATGTGAAGCGCCAACCGTACCTAACGAAACCAATGACGCTTGTGTTGTAGGCGCTGATCCATCTCTGCCAATGCCAGTGTTTACCCCTGGTGATAACCAAGCTGTATTGTATTACAACCGTGCGGCGGTTGATGCCGATAACTCCAGCAGCGATCCAGCTTACGAAGGCTGGCGCTTGCATACATGGAATAATGATACCTGTGATGCGTATGCCGATGCAGATACAGACTGGGCTAATGGGCGTGTGCATAATGGAGTCGACCCTAATTACGGGGCCTATTGGATCTTAGATTTAAAAGACAACTATGGTGATTGTCATAACTTTATTATTCACAAAGGCACTGATGACGCAGGGAAAGAAATGGGCGGTGGTGATTTTCAAGCTTCACTTGTTCAAGACGATGAGACTTTCACGCGTATGAACTTTACCTTGTCTGGCGAGCCCACCCTTTTTGAATTCCCAATTATGTCGCTAGGACCCCAGCCAGTCGATATCGAAGGTTTTGGTGCTCACTGGCTCGATAGTAATACTATTTTATGGGATGTGCCTGAAGCGGTAGCCACTGTTAAATTACATTATTCCGACACTGCTAGTTTAGAAAGCACTTTGGAAAATGGCATTAACGGCACAGCGGTAGAACTAATGGCTACGTCGTTAACTGAAGAACAAGTAGCGCAGGCTCCTCACCTTGGCGATATGACTGCGTGGGAAGGTACTTGGACCCTCGATGATGCAAAGACCGTATTAACAACGCAAACCGCGCTGGGTGGGTACGATGTCGATGGTAACTTAGTGGCAGCAACGGGAATTCAACTCGCAAACGCCATCGATGCTATTTACACTCGCGGTGAAAACGACGCTGATGAGGCCGAACTGGGCGGTATCTATCAAGAAAATGGTATTACCGCCGCTGTCTGGGCACCCACAGCATCCAACGTTGATCTGTTAATTTATAACGACAATAAAAGTCTGTCTGAACGTCTAGAGATGAGCCTTGATCCAACCTCTGGAGTTTGGCGCTACAATGGCGATATGTCTTTAGACAGACGATTATATCGTTATGAAATTACCGTGTTTCATCCGGTCACAGGTAATATTGAAACGCTTTTAGTAACAGACCCATACTCTGTTTCACTCACTACTAATGGCCGATTTTCCCGCTTTGTAAATCTATCCGACGAAGACCTTAAACCAGAAGGGTGGGATTCACACAACATTCCAACTATTGAAAATGTAGAAGATGCTGTGATTTACGAAGGTCATATACGTGATTTTAGTGTGTTAGATATGTCTACTTCTGAGGAAAATCGCGGTAAATACCTTGCCTTTACTGAAGAGGGAACAGCGCCAGTAGCGCATCTTCAAAAACTGGTTGATGCAGGGCTAAACTACTTTCATATTTTACCTGCCAACGACATTGCAACTATCGATGAAGATCCGACAAATACGATAGATTTATATGACACCGTAGGTGAACTATGTCGCTTAAACGATGATGCTGCAGTTTGCGATGAAGAAAGTGAAAATACGCTACTCATTGATGTTTATAACAGTTACGACCCACTTGCTGAAGCTGCAAAAGCGCAGCAGCTTACTAATGATCTTCGCGGTGTAGATACATTCAACTGGGGATATGATCCGCATCACTTTAACGCGCCAGAAGGAAGCTATGCATCGAGTGCAGAAGGGGTAGAACGCATTATTGAAATGCGGGCAATGGTTCAGGCACTTCATGAAATGGGGCTGCGCGTGGCGCTAGATGTTGTTTACAATCATACTAATGCATCGGGTGTATTTTCAAAGTCTGTGTTGGATAAGACTGTTCCTGGTTATTATCACCGTTATGAAGTGGATACGGGCGCTATCGTTCGTGAGACTTGTTGTGATGATACTGAGCCACGCAACGTAATGATGGAAAAGTTCATGGAAGATTCTTTACTTCTTTGGACTGAGCATTACAAATACGATGCTTTCCGTTTTGACATTATGAGTCAGGCAACAAAAGACACCATGGTGCGCTTACGCGAGGCTGTGCAAGCAATCGATGACGATAATTATTTTTACGGTGAAGGTTGGACAAAAATAGACCGCGGTTATGAGCAAGCCAATCAGTTAAATATGGCGGGTACTGAAATTGGTACTTATAACGACCGTATACGCGAAGCAATTCGACAAGGTAACATCTTTTCACCACAGTCAGACTCTCTGCTAAGCGATCAAGACCGCGTGAAGATGAGTATGGCGGGCACGCTTAAAGATTACATACTCGAAACCTCTGCAGGTAGCGCAGGGGCCACCAGTAACTTAGGCGGCTATGCTGATGATCCGGCTGATATCATTAACTATGTATCAAAACACGATAATGAAACGCTTTGGGATCAGCTTAATTACACGCTTCCGCAAGACATTAGTTTACAAGAGCGAGTAAGAGCGCAAAATGTGGCTATGGGTATTACACTGGTTTCTCAGGGTATTCCATTTTTACAAATGGGCGGGGATATGCTGCGCTCTAAATCAATGGATAGAAACACTTACGACTCGGGTGATTGGTTTAATTATGTAGACTTTACCTATTCAACTAACAATTGGAATGTAGGCCTTCCGCTTGCACAAGACAATGAAGCGCGATGGGAAGAAATGGGCGAGTTTATCTACGACCCTGAGCGCGCAGCCTCAAGTGCTGACATTATGTTCGCTTCCGACGTGTTTGCTGAGTTATTGTCAATTCGAATGTCTAGCCCTCTCTTTAGGTTAACGACTGCTGAAGACATAATAGATCGCGTGGGTTTTCACAATATTGGAAGCCGCCAGCAAAAGGGTCTTATCGCCATGAGTATAGATGACGGCGTGCCGCAAGACCCCGAGCAAAACCGCAATGATATAGACATGCTTAACGATGCCATTATGGTGCTTGTTAACACTGGCTATGAAGAAAAAGCGATAACGGTAAACACAGCAACAGGTTTTGTTCTTCATGCCACTCACGCGAGCTCCGTTGATAGTCAGGTGCGAGCCGCCACTTTTGCAGAGAGCGAAGATGGAAATGGTACGTTCACCGTTCCTGCGCTCACAATCGCTGTTTTCGTGAAACCACAGTCGGGGTCACAAGGATATGGGTTATCAGCATTTGCAACATCAGGTGCCCCAGACGTTGTACCTTATGGTGACACGGTCGCCTATTTACGCGGTGATATGAATGGATGGTCATTAGACAATGCATTTACTTACCAAGGAGACGGCGTATACACAGTTGCGGTACCGCTTGAGGGTGGAACAACTTACGGGTTCAAGTTTGCTTCTGAAGATTGGGCTACCGTTAACTTTGGTGCGCTTGACGGTGATGACAGTAATGTTGTTGAAAACGAGGAAAAGGTTTTAGGACGAACAAACACCAATCTCATGTTTACGCCATCAATTGACGCAACTTATTTATTTATTATCGATGCGTCTGATAGCGAAGCACCGGCCTTGTTAATTGAAAACGAAGAGCCCTATGTTGGCACATCAGTGTACTTGCGTGGTGCAATGAACGACTGGGGCACAGAAGAAGAGTTTAACTACCAAGGTGGGAGGGTTTACACATTTGCGCGCAATATGGAACCTGGAACCTACGAATTTAAAGTGGCTTCTGAAGATTGGAGTACAGTTAATTTAGGTGCACTTAGCAGCGCTGATAGTGACAGAAATCTGTTTGTTGGAGGGTCTCTAGCGCTGGCACCAACTAATGACAATCTCATACTTACTATTGATAACCCAGATCGCTATGTATTCGTGTTTGATGTATCTGATAAAGACGCTCCTACTATTGGCGTGTATAAAGAGGCGTTTTGGGGTGAAACTAACGTTTATGTCAGAGGCGGTATGAATGGTTGGGGGGCTGAAGATGTATTTTCTTATCTCGGAAACGGTGAATACGTGGCCGATGTAGAATTAAGTGCTGGCTCGGTTGAATTTAAAGTTGCATCAGAGGATTGGTCAACAGTGAACTTGGGTAACCCGAATGAATCAGCTACTAATGTGGTGGATATCGATAGGCCAAAAGTTCTTGGTAGTAGTAACAACAATCTAATGATGGATGTTCCTCAGTCAGGTCTATACCAATTTAGAGTGTCCGGGCCAAATGGCGCAGCGCCAACGTTAACGGTCACCTTAAAGTAATATCAAAGAAAAACATCGCAAACAATAAAACCGCAATATTTTTATATTGCGGTTTTTTTGCAAAAAGCGGTATGGAGATATCGTGCATATCTAGCTTTTTACTGGGCCTGTAAGAATATTGTGAGCAAATGGCGCAATACTTGTATCCCTCTAGAAGTAATAGCCATTACAAAAGGTTTTGGGTTGAGAAGGAGTTAACCATGCAACAAAAGTCGTTGAAAAAAGCACTAGTGGTAGAAGGTGGCGCTATGCGCGGCGTATTCGCTGCGGGCGTGCTAGACAAGTTTATGGAAAAGGGCTATTTCGACTTTGACTTTGCTATTGGTGTCTCAGCTGGAGCTACCAACCTCTCTACTTATGTCACCAATATGCAAGGGTTAAGTAAGCAGATTATTTTGAATTACGCGACTAAGCGAGAATTTTTTAGCCCCTTGCGGTTTGTAAAAGGTGGGCACATGACCGATGTCCATTGGCTGTGGCATCATTCCAAACAATCCCTTGGTATACCTTCACCAGAGGCGGGAAATTACATGCCTCTTTATGTTGGCGTGACAAACGTAGACTCTGGAGAATGTGAATACTTTAAGGCAATCAAAACCAATGTTGATGATTTAATGGTTGCATCATGTGCATTGCCAACAGCATTCAGGGAACAACCTCGCATCGGCAATCATCGCTACGTCGACGGCGGTGTTGCAGACGCCATTCCGGTAAAACAAGCCTATGACATGGGGGCACGTGAGATAACCGTTATTCTTTCTCAACCACCAGGCTTCACTAAACCTGCAGTAAAGTCGGCATGGTTACTCGAAAAAATGTATCGTGATCAACCTGAATTGCTTAAAAGCTTACTCAACCGACCTAAAATTTATAATGATACATTGCAATTTATCACTAATCCGCCTAAAGACTGTGTGGTGCATGTAATAGCGCCAGATGTTGGCTTTTGTGTAAGACGCCTCACCATGGACAAGAAAAAGCTTCTACGCGGTTATGCACAGGGTAGGCGCATGGGCCGGCGATTTGTGCAGACCATTACTCAGCGTTTAGCGGGTTAATTACTGTGCTATAACTCACCTGTGAAACGTCATTTTTATCTTTCATGCCAATCCGTATCTGATTTGATACAGCAGCGCGTTTCTTGCTCTATTCCAATCCTCATTCCACTACATACTTAATTAAAGCAAGAGTAAACAGTGCATTGCGCTGTATCTTTTCGCAGACATGCCAACCTTCAAGGGTCTATCGTATCCTTACTTTCTATCTATCGAGCTAATCGAACTGTAATCAAAAGCATCTTCGCCATCTTGGACTTTTCACTTAACGTGTTGATTAATATTGCTATAGTATATTCGTGTAAGTTTTACATATTAAGCCGTGCATATTTTTCACAGGTGGTTCAGTTCTTGCTGAATGAGAAAGATGCACGCACTTTTGAAAAAAATTTTTGTTAGCGGTAATCCATGTCAGTTCTATCTCAAACGTGTAAAAAAAGCTGATACAAAAAGAATAAAAAATTTATACCTTAGGCTAAATCTTAACGCCGTCATCTGGCAGGGCATCTTAAACCGTGGCAGTATCAGCGCTCACTAAAAAGTGTAAATAAAAATTAACGTATGCAACTAAAAAAACAAAAAACGTCACTTGGTCTAATTAACCCGAAAAATCCAGTGAATGTCGCGTCTATCTTAAGAGCGGCGGGATGCTACGGCGTTGCCTCGGTTTTTTATACCGGACAAAGATATAGGTTAGCCAAAGAGTTCAATGCAGACACTAAAGCATTTCACAAAATAATACCCACAATTGGCGTTGAGAGTCTTAAAGACGCAGTGCCAAAAGGTGCAGAAGTCGTTTGTGTGGAGTTAGTAGAAGGCGCGGTTCCTTTACCGCATTTCGAACACCCTGAAAATGCGTTTTATATTCTTGGTCCAGAAGATGGCAGTGTGCCGCAGGATGTGTTGGCGTGGTGTGACCATGTTGTCTATATACCAACTTTTTCCTGCATGAATTTGGCCGCAACAGCAAATGTACTTTTATATGACAGGTTATCAAAATCAGACTTTATTAGCGGGGATGCGCTAATTCGCAGCAGCAGAGATACGAACAATACAACAAAAATCTAACTGTTTAGAAAGGCCGGGAAGCTAACTGAATACAAAAAGTGTGGGAGAGTTTTGCGTTGAAGATTAAAACAAAAAAAGCAATGCGAGCACTAAAAAGCTCAGTAACGGAAAAAATGAAAAGAATTCCTTCGTTTTTACCTCGCGTATTGTCAAAAGAAACTTCTCTTGATGAGGAGATAGTGCGGTTTTTCTTCAGCCGTTATCAACTTGTTGTAGCTAATGATGATGATGAAAAAGAGGTCTCTTTTAAAACTCGCCATAAAGTTTATTGTGAAGAAATGAAGTTTGAGCAAACCACAGCTTCTTCACTAGAAATAGACCAGTATGATGACAGAGCGATTAACTGTTACATCAAGCACCTTCCCACAGGAGAATGTGCTGGCACTATCAGGCTTGTTTTGCCAAAGGAAGAAGACGGTTCGCTACCATTAGAAGAAAAGTTCTCTGATGCATTTAACAGTTCTTCATTGTTACCATCAAGTTTAACTAGCGAAGGAGTATGTGAAATATCACGTCTTGCGGTACCACGAGAGTTTCGCGTGCGACAGTTCAAATCCAAAGTCTTCCCAAGAAAAAAACTGAATAAAATAAAGCAATCCAAAAACTTGGACTTTAACTTAGAACACTTTCCCTATTTATCCATTGCACTTTATCTGATGGCCACAAGTGTTTGTCTTCATTTAAATATGTCTCATGCCTACGTACTCATGGAGCCAAAGCTGGCGAGGCGAATGAAAGCATTTGGCATTCATTTTAATGAAGTTGGTGAAGCAATAAGTTTTAAAGGTAAGCGAGTGCCTTATCGTTTATCGTCAACAGATTTTCAAAATGATCTATCCAAGACGTTACAGCGATTTCAGCGCGAAGTGCATGATACTATGCAGCCGAGTCTGCAAAAGATGTCATTGGGTATGAGCATGCTAGATAATAAAGTGGATTACGCAAACATTGACTGCAGTTCCGCCGTGTTTCAACGTGTTGGCGATAGTAAGGTATCGAGAGCGGCTTAAAAAAACCTACTCTTCGGATTTTTACGCTTTGAATACGTATGCATGTTTTTTAACAATACGTTAACGCGTATCCTATCGGCATTCACTGACAACTAAAGATGCACGAATGCCGACTATCACACCTTCATCTACTAAATCTTTCGCAATTGCTGTTATGCTAACGAGTATTTTCGCGTGTTCAGATACGAATGTTATTAGCAACAAAAATATCAGCAACAAAAATGCCAATAAACAGGGCGATAATCAAATCTCAATCCACACTAATGAACATGAAACGAGTGACTCATTAAACCAAGGCAAGCCGGTGGTTTATCAGCTTTTTACTCGTCTATACGGTAACAAAAATACCGCCAATGTGCCTTGGGGGACCATTGATGAAAATGGTGTTGGAAAGTTTAATGATATAACAGTTACGGCCCTTGCCAGTATAAAAGCGCTGGGTACAAGTCATGTGTGGTATACCGGTGTTCCTCATCATGCAGTGATTAACGACTATACCGAGTTTGGGATTTCCAATGATGATCCAGATGTTGTAAAAGGCCGCGCAGGTTCACCTTACGCTGTTAAAGATTATTACAACGTTAATCCCGACCTTGCCGAAGATCCAAACCAGCGTTTAGAGGAATTCGAAGCCCTTATTTCCCGAACGCATGAAGCGGGAATGAAAGTTATTATTGATATCGTTCCTAACCATGTGGCTAGGCGCTATGAGTCATTGTCGATGCCAGAAGGCCATAGTAACTTTGGAGAGAACGACGATACAACAGTCACTTATGCACGTGATAATAATTTTTATTATGTTGTAGATGAACCGTTTCAAGTCCCAACTTCACCAGATTATAAACCGCTAGGCGGAGAGCAACACGCTCTATTAGACGGGAAGTTCGAGGAATTTCCTGCTAAATGGACCGGTAACGGAGCGCGGGCACCTAAGCCTGATATAAACGATTGGTATGAAACGGTTAAAATTAACTATGGTGTAAAACCCGACGGTAGCTACGACTTTCCAACACTTCCAGCTGAATATGCAAATTTGTCATACCAACAGCACGCCGCGTTTTGGGCAGATAAATCGCTTCCTAATTCTTGGTACAAATTTCGAGACATTGCGCACTATTGGTTAGATAAAGGTGTTGACGGGTTTCGTTATGATATGGCCGAGATGGTTCCCGTAGAATTTTGGTCGTTTTTGAATAGTAGTATAAAGCAGAAGCGACCAGACGCATTTTTATTGGCAGAGGTATATCAGCCCAGCAAATATCGCGACTATTTACATTCAGGAAAGATGGACTATCTATACGATAAGGTAGGTTTTTACGATACGTTAAAAGCCATCATGCAGGGAAGGGGAAAGGTGAGCGATCTCGTTTCTGTCCATGACGATGTTGCTGATATTGCATCGCATATGCTGCATTTTTTAGAAAACCACGATGAACAGCGCATAGCAAGCCCAGACTTTACGGGAGACGCTGAAAAAGGAAAACCTGCACTAGCCGTAAGTGCACTAATTAGTAGCGCTCCAACCTTACTTTATTTTGGGCAGGATGTTGGCGAAGACGGCAGCGAAGAGACCGGTTTTGGTGATCCAACGCGCACAACAATTTTTGACTATGCTGGTGTACCAGCACATCAGCGTTTTATGAATAACGGCAAATTTGATGCGGGGCAATCAACAGAAGAAGAAAAAGTGCTGCACAGCTTTTACAAAGATGTCATGAACATTGCCGCAACACACAGTGCTATCAATGGTCGCTATAAAAGTCTACATGCCCTGAACCTGAGCGAAAAAGACTCTGCCTACTCTGAACAGCAGTTTGCATTCGTGCGAGAGGAGAACGATCAGGGTTTCATTGTGATTGCTAACTTTAGCGATAACGCTTCAGGCCCTATTTCACTTATAGTGCCTGCCTCGGCAATAAAAGCGTCAGGCAACAACCTTTCGCTTAAACCTTTACTCTCCCACAAGGGGATAACCCTTGAGCAGGAGGGTGCTAACTACCGTGCCATTATGACCTTAGATGCCCTTGAAACTAAGGTGTTTGCTTTTTAAGCAGCACCTTTCTTTGCACCGGTCCAGTGCAGGCATTTGACGTTGAAGGCTATGACTGTCGTACCTATTTTTCACTTATCCTACTTGTTGCGTGTATCACTTGTTTTGCCACTTATTTTATCTACCCCTTCGTGAATACGTATGCAGAGCGTTGGTATGAATAAGTGTACAAGGTAGTATCTCGATATGATTCTGTACTTAACGTATTATTAACATTGGTGTTCATGTGTTTAATTTTAACAGCGTAAGCCATGCTTTCCTTCTAAATCGCTATCGCGCATTGCCGTTGCTTCTCACTTCGGTTGTATTATTGGTAGCAGCGCCGGTTAACGCATTACAACAAAGTGAACTTGAAGTGTATCCCCCTAACTGGTGGGCGGGCATGCAACATCCTGAAGTGGAGTTGATGATTTACGGTGAAGGTGTAGCTGATGACACCGTTTCTATTGATAAAGGCAAAGCAACAATTAGTCGAGTTAACGCATTAGATAGTGAAAACTATCTTTTTGTAACGCTCGATATTTCGGGGGCTCGAGCGCAAGATTTTACGCTTACGTTGACCGACAATGATGGGAGCTATCGAAGGCTTCATTACTCGCTTGATAAACGCAAAGAAGGCTCTGCGTCGAGAAAAGGCTTCGGGCCAAAAGACGCTATCTACCTGATTGCACCTGACCGCTTTGCAAATGGCAATACCGCAAATGATAACGTTGACGGTTATCAAGATAAGGTAGACCGCCAATTAAAAGGTGGCCGTCATGGCGGCGATATCCAAGGTATTATGGACAACCTTGATTACATTAAAAGCATGGGCTTCACGCAGATTTGGACAATGCCTTTGCTTGAAAATGCGATGGATAAGTACAGCTACCACGGCTATTCAACCACAGATTACTACAACATTGACCCGCGCTTTGGCTCTAATGACGCCTTTATAGAGTTCAGTGAACAAGCAAAATCCGAAGGGGTTGGCGTTATCATGGATATGGTGCTTAATCACATCGGTAGTAATCATAAGTGGATGGAAGATACGCCATCAAAGGATTGGATCAATAATGAAGGAAAATTCGTCGGCACCACCCACAAACGAGAGTCTCTGCACGACCCTCATGCCATAGAAAGCGATATCAAAAGGTTTAGCGATGGGTGGTTTGTGCCTACCATGCCAGATTTAAATCAACGTAATCCACACTTGGCCAATTATTTAGTTCAAAATGCTATTTGGTGGGTAGAGACTGCAGGTTTAAGCGGTATTCGTGTAGATACATACTCTTATCCAGATAAAGTATTTCTAAGTGAATGGACAAATCGCTTAATGGACGAATACCCTAACTTTAATATCGTGGGTGAAGAATGGTCTGTAAACCCTGCAATCACGGCCTATTGGCAAGCGGGTAGTCAGCGCCACGATGACTATGATAGCGCGCTTCCATCAGTGATGGATTTTCCATTGCAGGCTGCCGTTGTTAAAGCATTAAACAGTGATGAAAGTTGGAACTCTGGTTTTATTAGTGTTTATGAAACCCTGGCTACCGACTTTTTATATGGCGACCCGAACAACCTGGTTATCTTTCCCGATAATCATGATATGAGCAGAATCTATACGCAACTTGGACACGATAAAGCCAAGTGGAATATGGCGATGACTTTATTGCTTACAACCCGAGGGATCCCACAAGTTTTTTACGGAACGGAAATTCTAATGGGTAACGAAGGCAGTGATGACCACGGCATTATACGCTCTGATTTCCCAGGCGGGTGGCATTCAGATAGTGATAAAAACGCCTTTACGGGTAAAGGGCTCAATAGCGATGAACGTTGGGCTCAGCAGCGCATTAAAGCCTTATTACAGCTGCGTCAAACATACCCGCAACTATTTCAAGGTAAGTTAAAACACTACGCGCCCGTTGACGGTGTTTACACCTATTTCCGCACCGCTGATAGCACGGATAAGAATTCCGAAAAAATCATGGTGGCTCTCAGTAAAGAATCTGTAGAGTTATCTTTAACATCTTTCACAGAGATGCTGAAAGAAGGACAAACCTTAACTCGAGTGAGTGACGGTAAAACATTTGAAGCAACAGACACGATTAGCTTACCGGCTATGTCTGCAAGCGTATTCATTGTGAAATGATCGTATTCAATTAATTTAAAAACAATAAATAGAGCAAACTATGCAAGTAACTCAACCTCGCCTTTCTTTTTGGCAAATTTGGAATGTCAGCTTCGGCTTCCTTGGTGTTCAATTTGGTTTTGCCCTGCAAAACGCAAATGTAAGTAGAATTCTTTCAGACCTGGGCGCTGATCTTCACTCCCTTTCTCTCTTCTGGCTAGTGGCACCTATTATGGGCCTTATAGTGCAACCTATTGTTGGTTCTGCATCAGATAGAACGTGGAATCGTCTAGGGAGACGCCGCCCATTTATTCTAGCAGGCGCTATTGCAGCAGTATTGGGGATGATTCTGTTACCTAACGCCCCGTTATTCGTGGCGTTTCTCGCACCCATGTTGATGGGGGCGTTGATGGTGGCACTGATGGATGCGTCGTTTAATGTATGCTTTCAGCCGTTTAGATCGCTAGTCTCCGACATGGTACCGCCCTCGCAACGCAACGTAGTGTATTCTATTCAGTCTTTGCTAATTAATATTGGTGCAGTAATTGGGTCTATTCTTCCTTTTGTTCTCACCAACGTGGTTGGGCTAGAAAATACAGCGCAAATGGGGCAGGTTGCTCCCTCAGTAATGTGGGCATTCTACATTGGTGCGACTGTATTATTAGGCACGGTAATTTGGACGGTAATAAGAACCAAAGAATACTCGCCAGAGCAATATAATCAGTATAAAGGCTTAGCGGTAGGGCAAACTCGTATTCAAGAGAAAAAAGCGCCTTTGAGCCAGCGCCTGGCGGAATTCTTCAAGCTAGTGGCCACTATGCCTAAAACTATGAAACAACTTGCAGTGGTGCAATTCTTTTCATGGTTTGCTTTATTTATTATGTGGGTATACACCACACCAGCTATTACTCAACACATCTGGAATGTAGACAAACAGTGGTTTGATCCAGCATATATTGCGGCCGCACCTATGGTGCCCGAAGCTATCGTAATGGCCAAAGGTGCCGCAGGCGATTGGGTGGGTATTTTATTTGCTGCCTACTCTGTATTTGCCGCTATTTTTTCAATTTTCCTTGCCAAACTCGCTGATAAATTCGGACGTAAAACCATCTATGCAGGCGCTCTTGCATTAGGTGGATTAAGTTACATCAGCTTTTTATTTTTCCAAGACTTAACCATGGTAAACGTAAATTTATTGATCACAGAAGTTACCGTGCCTCTCGGTGCAGTTAAGCTATTGATTCCTATGGTAGGTGTCGGTATTGCCTGGGCGGCTATTCTTGCCATGCCATATGCCATGTTAGCAGGTGCGTTACCTGCAGATAAAACAGGGGTTTATATGGGCATTTTCAACTTTACCGTAGCGGCTCCTCAAATTGTTTCAGGGTTAACAGCAGGTTGGATATTAAGTAGCGTATTCGACAACGATGCCAAATACATTATTGTGGTAGCAGGTATTTCAATGATGATAGGCGCGTTATCGGTATTTTTTGTCAAAGAAGCTGATACCAGTGATATTGCGCAAGAAGAGGGAGTTATTACCGATGGCGTTTAAACCAAATATTTTTGCTCTTACATTAACTGCACTATTTGTTACTGGGTGTTCTAACAATAGCATGGTGAACAGTGATGTTGTTACGACTCATGCCGGTGCGCATTCAAAGAGCATTAACACTTTCAGCAGCGACGAAAGCTCTTTCATTGCGGGCACAACAACACCATTTGCGAGCGAGGCCGTATATTTCGTTGTTACTGATCGTTTTGTCGATGGTGACAAAACAAATAATTATGAAAATCAGGGCGGTGAGCACCCCACGTGGCAACTTCCCCTCGAAGGCCCTGATGGTAAAAAAGCCTATGTTGGTTATATGGGCGGCGATTTAAAGGGCATAGTCAAAAACGCGGAGTATATTGCCAATATGGGCTTCACTGCGGTTTGGATGACACCTGTTCACGATAATCCGGATTATGCATTTAATGGTGATGAGCAAATAACTTACGGCGGTGCGTTTAAAGACGGAGGAAAAACCGGTTATCACGGTTATTGGGCGTCCAACTTCTATAAACCAGACGAACACTTGGTAAGCGATGACCTGAGCGTAAAAGAGTATACATCTCAAATGCGTAAGCTGGGTTTGAAGTCAGTGTTCGATATCGTTGCAAATCATGGCTCGCCAAGTTTTACCATGGACGAGGATTTGCCGGGTTATGGTGAACTTTATGACAAAGACGGAAGGCTTGTGGCCGATCATCAAAACCTTAATCCAGAGCAGCTTGACCCAGAAAACAACCCTTTGCACAGTTTTTTCCATGACTACCCAGACTTGGTTAAATTATCTAATTTAGATGATGAAAACCCAGCGGTAAGAGACTATTTAATAAATAGTTACCTTTACTGGATTTCCCAAGGCGCAGATGCGTTTCGCATAGATACAATAAGACACGTACCGCATGCATTTTGGCGTGAAGCATCAGATAGGATCCGCAGCGAGCGCCCAGACTTTTTTATGTTTGGGGAGAGTTTTGATTACTCCGCGAGTAATATTGCCCAGCATACTCTGGACAAAAATGGTGCTATCAGCGTTCTCGATTTCCCGATGCAAAAAGCCATGCTATCGGTGTTTGAAAACCCACTCGACAGTGATTTTTCAGAAATGGAAGAGGTATTACATCTCACCCATGGCCCTTACAAAAATGTTTATGACTTAACTACGTTTTATGATAATCACGATATGGCTCGTATGAATGCCACTGATGAAGGGTTCATCAATGCCCACAATTGGCTATTTACCGTGCGAGGTATTCCTGTGGTTTACATGGGATCTGAGATAGGGTTTATGAGAGGCACTGCAGAACATGCCGGTAATCGAAACTATTTCGGCCAGAAGCGAATAGAAGCAGCAAAGGCGCACCCAATCAAACAAGCATTAACCACTATTGCTAATGTGCGTAAGCAAACCCCTGCATTGCAGCGAGGTTTGCAAGTGAACGTTTCGCTTTCTGGTCACCAAGCATCATTCTATCGAGTTCTTAACACCGATGAGGTTCAACAAACTGCACTCGTTTTGCTTAACAAAGGCAATAGACCCAGCGTGTTCAATGTTAAAAAGTTTATGCAAGAAGGCGATTGGCATGAGCAAATAAGCGGTGAGCGTAAACGCGTAGAAAAAGGTGAGTCTTTATCGACAACTGTTGAGCCTAATGGCGTTCAAGTATGGGTGTTAGACGAGATGATTACGCAGCCTGAACTGTTAAAAGCAGCCTCATTCCAAATGTCGAGGCAGTAAGTTTTACTCTCAGTAATCTTGTCTTTAAGAATTTATAAACGAAATAAAGTGGCGCTTGATTAAGCGCCACTTTCGTTTCCACACGATTGTCGAATTATCACTTCTGCAGGCATCAGGTAATCTTCAACCCGCTCGTTGTTAATGGCTTTTAACAACGTATCGACAAGCAATTCGCCTGCTAACTTTGTATTTTGTTGCACGGTTGAGAGTGCGGGGGTCGTGTATGCAGAAACGGCAATATTGTCATAGCCCACCACTGCAACATCATTAGGCACAGAGATGTTAGCTCGCCGCAGCGCTCGAAGAGCCCCCATGGCAATTAAGTCTGAGGCACACACAATTGCTTCGGGAAGTTCATCGCACTCAATAAGCGATTTAACTGCATCTGAACCGTCGTCTTCGGTAGAAATCGCATTTCTTTGAACGCTACACTCATTTAAATTATGTTGTTTTAGCGCGTCTTCATAACCTTTATAACGAGCCATAAATTCAGGTGCGTGCTCGCCATTGTCGCCAATAAACGCGAAGGTTTTTTTACCCAACGATATGAGGTGCTCGGTAATGCTGTGACCGCCTTGGTAATTGTCGCAGCCAATACTTACGCCAGGGTGGGCCTTGTCGGGAGCGCCCCAACGAACAAAATGGGTGCCTTGTGACTCTAGTTGTGCCACCTTTGTCTGATAATCGGTGTAATTGCCGTAGCCCAGCAAAATAATGCCGTCGGCCTTGTTGGAATCTTCATATTCTGCGTGCCAATCGTCTTCTAAGTTTTGGAATGACACTAAAAGATCGTAATTAGCTTTAGCGCAGGCACGTGTAATGCTTCCTAGCATCGAAAGAAAAAAGGGATTGATCATTGAATCATCTGACGTTGGATCTTCAAACAATAACAATGCAATCGTACTGCTCTTTTGTTTTCTTAAATTGCTCGCATTTTTGTCAACTTTATAGTTGAGCTCTTGTGCTATCCGCTGCACGCGCTCCCGTGTCTCTAGATTCACAAGAGGGCTGTTATTAAGCGCTCTTGATACCGTCGATTGTGACACGCCTGCTAGGTGAGCAATATCAAAAGAGGTGGCTTTTTCTTTCATAAACATCTTTTCTCGCTAGAACGACATTGTTGTCGCTAATTTCAGACTACCACACTTTTTCGGGTTGTTTGGTTTCTGAATTTTTTTTTGTACGTTTTGTAATGTTGAAAGAGTGAGATTGCAAGCGTTTATACGTCTTTTAACTATTAACTAAACATCAAAGACTTAATTAAAATAAGTGGTCACAATAAAAAGTACACTCATTTTTTGAAAGTGGCGGGTGTGAAAGAATTTGTTGTCAGAGTATTTGCACAGACAAAGTTTCGGTGCATATTCGACCAGTTGTCAGTGTTAATTCAATAAAACGTGGTTGAAGCAATTGTGTCAGTGGTATACTCACGTCATTATTACAATTACTTGTGCATAAGGGGAACATGCGAATGGCCGAGACTGAGCATCGTCCGACCAATTTTATCCGACAAATCATTGATAAAGATCTTGCCAGTGGTTTGCATGACTCAATAAAAACGCGGTTTCCGCCAGAGCCTAATGGCTTTCTTCATATTGGTCATGCGAAATCCATTTGCTTGAACTTCGGAATTGCGAAGGATTACACGGGTACCTGTAATCTCCGTTTTGACGACACGAACCCAGCAAAAGAAGATATTTCGTTTGTTAATTCTATAAAAGAAGACGTTAAGTGGCTTGGTTTTACATGGAGCGGTGAGGAGCGTTATTCCTCCAACTACTTCGACCAACTACACGGCTTTGCAAACGAATTGATCGACAAAGGTTTAGCCTACGTCGATTTTTCTAGTCAAGACATTATGCGAGAAATGCGCGGTACATTGAAAGAGCCGGGCAAAAATAGCGAATATCGCGATACGGATGTTGAGACTAATAAACGTGAATTCGCAAAAATGACAGCCGGCGAATATGCCGAAGGCGAGTGCAGCCTGCGCGCAAAGATTGATATGACGTCACCGTTCATGTGCATGCGCGACCCTGTTATTTACAGAGTAAAGCACGCCCACCATCATCAAACTGGTGATAAGTGGTGTGTGTACCCAATGTACGACTTTACTCACTGTATATCAGATGCTATCGAGGGCATTACGCATTCTTTGTGTACACTGGAATTTCAAGATAACCGCCGTTTATACGACTGGGTAATTGAAAATATCTCTATCGATTGCAGTCCTAAGCAGTATGAATTCTCTCGTCTTAATTTGGAATACACGGTACTAAGTAAACGCCGCCTTATTCAATTGGTTGATGAGAAGCACGTTCATGGGTGGGACGACCCACGCATGCCAACCATAGCTGGCTTGCGACGCCGGGGCTATACGCCTGGCTCAATTATCGAATTTTGTAAGCGCATTGGCGTAACAAAAATGGACAACATGGTAGAAATGTCCATGTTAGAAGCCTGTATTCGCGATGACTTAAATGTGAATGCCCCTCGTGCTATGGCTGTTCTCGATCCCATTAAGGTCGTTATTGAAAATTACGAAGAGGGGGCGACAGAGACTCTGGCGGCTCCTAATCATCCTAACGATGAATCAATGGGTACGCGTAACATCACTTTTAGCCGTGAAGTGTGGATTGAAGCTGAAGATTTCCGTGAATCGGCGAACAAGAAATTTAAACGACTCGTTCTCGATAAAGAAGTTCGACTTCGTAATGCCTATGTGATTAAAGCTAATCGTATAGAAAAAGACGAAAACGATAACGTAACCACAGTGTACTGTACTTACGACCCGGATACGCTTGGCAAAGACCCTGCTGATGGCCGTAAAGTAAAAGGTGTCATTCACTGGGTTGACGCTGCGACCGCAAAGGCCGCTGAATTTAGGCTCTATGACCGTTTATTCAATGTACCTAACCCGGCTGCGGAAGAAAACTTTACCGATTCTATCAATCCAGAATCTCTTGAAGTAAAACAAGGCTGGGCTGAAGCTGGTCTGAGTGAGAATGTGCCTGCAGTGGGTGCGTGGCAGTTTGAACGCACAGGATATTTTTGTTTAGACAGCGACAGCACACCAGAGAAACCGGTGTTCAACCGCACTGTTGGATTGCGAGATACCTGGGCAAAAATAGAAGGTTAGCCCTTCTAAGGAAAATTGGCGCTAAATTCGCGCTCATTGGTACTCGGGCCAACTGAAAAATGACTGCCCTAAAAAAACTAAGCCGCGTTAATACGCGGCTTATTTGTGTGTGGCGCTTTAGGCGCCTATTTCGGCTGACAGTCTAGCGATTCGCCATTAACCTCTGCACTTTCATCGCCCATGAGATATAGATAAGTGGGCATTATATCTTCAGGTGTTTTCAGTGCATTTGGATCTTCTGCTGGAAACGCCTGTGCGCGCATGTTTGTCCTGGTTCCACCTGGATTTATGCAATTAAAGCGTACGTTCTTGGTCTTGTACTCGTCAGCTAGCGTTTGCATTACGCCCTCAGTGGCAAATTTTGATACGGCATAAGTACCCCAAAAAGCACGCCCTTTACGGCCCACGCTTGACGTTGTGAAAACCACAGAAGCGTTTTCGGCTTTGAGTAACGCCGGAATAAGTGCTTGGGTCATGTATACCATGCCGTTGAGGTTTATTTGCATCACATCTTGCCATTCCTGAGGGTCAATATCCTTAAAGGCGCTTAAATGACCGAGAATAGATGCATTGTGCAGCAGGCCGTCTAAGCGACCGAACTGATCAATAATGGTTTGCGCCATTTGCTGATAGTGATTAGGAGTAGCACCTTTGATATCAAGCGGAACTATGGCAGGTTCGGCATGCCCAGCGTTCACAATGTCATCGTATACTGCTTCGAGTTTCGAGACTGTTCTACCAAGCAATATACACGTTGCTCCGTGTGCAGCGTAAGTCTTAGCCGCTTGCGCACCTATACCGTCTCCGGCACCGGTGACGAGTATGACTTTGTCTTTCAATAACTTGCTGGGCGCTTTATAGTCGTTCATTATTTTCCTTCGAATACATGGTGTAACGGTAATTAATGTAGCGTTAAATCTTAGGTGAGATGATACTCAGTCTTGCCGCCAAGTAAAACATTCCTGATAAAAACCTAGCAAACGTAAAAAAACTTCACGAAAGTAGTTAACAAAACTTTGCAAAGTTGCAACAAAGTCAATAAGATTGAGGAAGATACAACTGGTCTAACATGTTTAAAACGTTCTTCTATGCCTGTTAAAGCAGGAAAGACCAAGCTATTTTTATAAAACCGAATTTTAGACACAGAATAACAACAATGCTTGTAGGGAGTAGAGATGAGAAAACTCGTATTAAGTTCCAGTGTGGCCCTTGCACTGGGTCTAGCAGGCTGTGGTGGCTCCGATGAAACCCTTTCCGACATTCAGGCCGAAACAGAAGTCCAAACCCCATTTTCGCGAATTGTATTTGACCCAGCAGCAGGGAACCTGAATATTCCAAATGACCTGCTTATGTTACCTGGCGATGATGGCTTTTTCGATTATACACTTAACATTCCTGTTGCAGACCCCACTGATTTTGGTGACCCACAAAATGCATTGAATGTATTAGACGGTTGGTCTACACAGCACCCATTCGTGATTAATGTAGAGACACCAGCTGGAACATCTCTTGATGAGTCATCGCTGTCTGCAGGTATTTTATTGTTTGAAGCAACCTTAGGTCTTGACCAATCTGATCCAGACTGCGCACAAATTTCTACACCATCAGCAGGCTGTAAGTTAGGTGAGCAGCTGACTTTTGGTGTAGATTATGTACTGAGCTTAGCAGATAACAACACGGTTTCATTCGTACCTTTAAAGCCGCTTAAACCAGCGCAAGGGTACATGCTTGTAATGACTACCGACCTAAAAGATTCGTCTGGTAAGTCGGTGCAAGGCTCAACAACTTGGGATTTAGCAAGGCTAGATATCAATACAAACCCACTAGCAACGGACGACCAGTTGCAGCTGCAAGGGCTGGTTAACTCACTGATTAATCCACTAATAAGCGCTGGATACGATCGCGAAGAACTGACGTATGTAT
This sequence comes from Alteromonas hispanica, assembly GCF_010500915.1. Lineage (GTDB taxonomy): Bacteria > Pseudomonadota > Gammaproteobacteria > Enterobacterales > Alteromonadaceae > Alteromonas > Alteromonas hispanica. The sequence continues at coordinate 243,565 of NZ_JAAAWP010000001.1, read as the reverse complement.
CTGCATTTACTACCCAGTCTATTGCTAATTCTCTTGATACCATCAAGAAGGTGATGATTAGCGAATTTGCTGCCCGCGCAGGTGCTGGCGACCCGACTGCGGGTCAAGCACTGCCAGCAATTGTAGTAGGCGATGTAGATGAAGATCCAAACGCTGCTGAAGCGTTAAACCTACTTACAGCTGAGGCTGTGGCCGGTGCTGTTCAGGCTGGCAAACAAGGCTTGCCAGAACAGACGCAGGCATTTATCGATGCCACTGATTTTAGTGCCTTAGAAACGTGTGCTGGTTTGGCTGGAACGGCTTCAGGTCAGCTCTCTGCGCAGTGGGGAGCATTGAATGAGTTTGCAGTAGGCGTGTCTAGTGCCATATTGACGCAAGTTGGCCCATTCTGCGCAGCCCAGCGCTATGAAGGAAACATTAACCTTCCATATTTCCTAGGCGTTCCATCTGCTGAAAACCCACTTGCACCGGTTAACCAGTTTTGGACTGCAGCCTGTGACAGCGGTATCGTGCTAGCAGGCGCGCCTCAGGAAGCATTGGCAGCGGCAACGCCAGGTCCTAATGCGCAAACGTGTTCGGCACTAGGTCTAGCCGATCTTCGCGTTAACGGTGAGAAATTAGATAGTGCGCGTAACATTACTAAATTCAACCCATATCCACAGCCTACTGGCGGCAATATGGGTACTGAAGCGTTGGATGTTCAAGTTACCGTGCCCGATCCGGTACTAGCTGGGGCGCTAGGTTTCCCAATTAGTATGCCAGAGTCTGGCTGGCCTGTTGTCATTCTCGCTCACGGTATTACAAGTCAGAAAGAAGCAATGCTATCTATTACAGGTACATTGGCGCTAGCCGGGATTGCTTCAGTCGCTATCGATCAGCCCATTCACGGCAGCCGTGGGTTCGACCTTAATGGTGACGGAGTTGATGATTTAAATGCAACTACGGTAAGTGCAACGCACTATATGAACCTTGCTAGCTTACCAACAGCGAGAGATAACTTACGTCAAAGTGTTTCTGATTTGCTCGGAGTTCGCCTTGGCCTTAACGCTGTGGTAGACACGACTGCAAGTCAAAGCGTTAAGTTTGATACCAGTCGCGTTTCAATTATGGGTGTATCATTAGGTGCAATTACAGGTGGTAATTTTGCAGCTTTAGCAAATACGTCTATGGGTGGCGATCTTGCGGCGCTTGACGGTATGTTTGCAGTAAAACAAGCTTCTCTTGAATCTCCAGGAGGCGGTGCAGCACAGTTTTTAATAGAGTCCCCGTCATTTGGGCCGCTCATTAAAGGCCTATTACTTTCGCAAGCATCGGAAGATTTCGTAGCACTGTTGAATCAGCTTTACGAAACAACTGACGTGAACGAACAGCAGTTGGTAGAAGCTGTAGCGCTATTTGAAGATAACCTAACGCCAGAGCAAGCTGCTGCGGTGAATGCTGTATTTGCTGAGTTCGCTTTTGCTGCACAAACTGTGATGGATTCCGGTGACCCAACAAACTATGCTCAGACGCTTGGCAGTAACACACCTGTTCACATGATGACGGTGGTGGGTGACGGTAGTGCTGAGAATTTACCAGACCAAGTTATTCCGGTTTCAACAGCGTTGCCTTTGTCTGGTCAGTTGCCATTAGCTAATCTGATTGGTCTTGAGCAAGTGACAACAACTCAGGGGCCTCAGGCTGATCCAGTAAGCGGCTTGGTATTGTTTAACAGTGGTGCTCATGCATCTAGCTTAAACCCTGTGCCAAATGGAGCAGTAACGGCTGAAATGCAAAGACAAGTTGCGACTTATCTAGCATCTGATGCAGCATTGTTAGAAATCAATAACGAGTCTGTTGTTGCAAACTAATCTATAAATAGTAAACACCTAACGTGTTATTGATAAAGCCGGCAGAGAGCCGGCTTTTTTGTATCTAAGTGTGACTGTTATTTGAATGTTCTCCTTTGTTAATGTAATGTGAATTGGTCGGATGTGTTGTGGTTTTCAGGGAAAGCAATTCGGTGTTTTTCTCTACCACATTTGCATTTACTAACAAGGAAATCTTCAATGAGAATAATTAAAAATACCAAGCCTGCCCCTACGCTTATTGCGCTTTCAGTCGCCGCATGTTTAGTAGGGTGTGGTGATAACGACAACGACTTTTCTGATGTACAACCCGTATCACCAACGCCACCGCCTCCTCCTGTTTCGGCTCCTGCTCCAATTCCCGCTTTTGACACCGACGGAACATTAACCGCAGATATCACGTGGACGACCTACGGGGTACCGCATGTTAAAGCCGACAACCTTGAAAGTATGGCCTATGGTGTTGGTTATGCCTTTGCCAGAGACAACATGTGTGTGCTGGCAGACCAAATTCTTAAATACAATTCTGAAAGGGCAAAGTTTTATGGACCCGATCGCCAGCCTGGAAGTGGAGACTCAGAGCATCTTATTAATGACTTTGGCTTTCTTACGTTAGGCATTAGAGAATTGGCAGAGGAAAACCTCCCTAGACTTTCAGCAAACTCTCGAGCAATGTTTCAAGGTTATACAGCGGGATATAACCGTTATTTAGAAGACACGCCAGTTGAAGAACAGGATCAAAGTTGTGCTGGTCAACCTTGGGTTGAGCCAATAGATAGTGTGGATTTGCTGACTTACTCTTTAGGTGTTGCACTTCTGCCAGGTGCGGCTAATTTCTTAGGGCCAATGTTTTTAGCGGCGCCGGAAGGAGAAAGTTATTTACCAACACCGGCAGCATCGGCTCAAGCGGCCGTTTCTCAAGTTGGCACTTCGCAAGGCGCACCAAAGTCATCAAACATTCCGTTCAAAATAGCACCTACCATTGAATTACCAGAGAGAAATCCGCAGGAAATGGGGTCTAACGGATGGGGCCTTGGTAGCGATAAAACCACCAACGGTAGAGGATTAGTACTTGGTAATCCCCATTTTCCACACACTGGGAATTTACGCTTTTGGAATTTCCATGCGCAAATACCAGATTATCTTAATGTAACGGGTAGTTCCCTTATGGGGTTACCAGGTGCAGTTAATATTGGGTTTAACGAAAATGTTGCTTGGACACACACATTTTCAACAGCGGAACATTTTGTAGTTTATCAATTAAGCCTCGATGAAGACGATGCGTCGGGTATGAGCCATATTGTTGATGGTAATAAGCGACTTATTTATAAAAAACCGCTTCAGATTGAAGTCGCTGTGGGTGGTGGACAAACCATTCAATTGAATAAAACCTCTTATTACACTAACTACGGGCCTATGATTGAAGTACCTGGGAGCTTCGGTTGGGACTCTGAAAACGCGTTCGCTATCAAGGATGCTAACTTACCCAACTTTGATATTGTTGATCATTGGCTAGCAATGAATATGGCCACGTCAATGGATGAGTTTAAGCAGGCATTTAAAGACTATGATGGCGTAATATTTAATAACACTATGGCGGCGTCAAGCGATGGTCAGGTGTTTTACATTGATGATTCAACAGTACCGAACTTAACTGAAACCGCTATCAACGAACTAACAACAAACCCTGTTCTTATACAAACCAAAGCGGCGGCAGGTTTCACCGTATTGCCGGGCTTTATTTCACAGTTCGACTTTGATGGGCCTGTACCTTACGAAGAAGCGCCTAAATATGAGGGAGCAGACTCGGTGCAAAACTCGAATGACAGTTTTTGGCTAACGAATCTATCTTCACCAATTACTGGAGTAAATCCCCTCTATGGTAATACTGAGAATCAGCAATCTCTGCGCTCTAGAATGGGTCAGAAGTTTATTGAGACTGAGGCTGGAAGCGATGAGACCTTCACACCTGAAGAGGTTGAAGAACTTCTATTAAATAACCGCAGTTATCTTGCTGAAGACATTTTACCGAGCCTGCTACAAGCATGCACTGAACAAGGTGATACGCCGGTAAACGTTGATGGTACAGAGGTAGATATCTCGGCCGCCTGTGATGCACTCGGTGCATGGGATGGAACTATGAATACATCAAGTGTTGGTGCCCATGTATTTAGAGAGTTTGCATTTCAGTTTAATCAAAACCCACAGTGGGAAGTGCCTTTCTCTCTTGAGTCTCCAGTGACAACGCCAACCGGCTTAGTTCAAAACGAGACCACTATGCAACAATTAGCAAAAGCGGTACAGGTTATTGAGCAAGCGGGTGTTGAGTTTGATGCCACCCTTGGTAACGTTCAGTTTGTTGAACGTAGCTTACCTGATGGCACTGCGTCGGGTGAAAAACTGCCGTGGGGTGGAGCTCACAATATAGAAGGTGGTTTCAATGTATTTGATAGCATACGCGGCAGAGATGAAACCCTGCTGCCTAGACACAGATATCAGCCTGTGAATAACAATACTATCATGAGCGCTGAGGCTGGAGGCTATCACATCAATTACGGTACAAGTTGGGCTATGGTGATTAGCTTTACTGACAATGGACCTAAGGGAAGAGGGATTTTGACCTATTCTCAGTCTCGTCAGTTTGGCAGTGAGCACTTCTTGGATCAAACAAGGTTGTATTCCGAGCAACCTACCTTGCGAGATATCTACTTTACAGATGAAGAAATTGAATCGAATATGATTGAGAAGATGACACTATCGTCAGAATAAAGTAAGACTGGTATTATAGCGCGAGATAATAATAAAAATGGGTCTCCGCTTGTAGTTTCGGCAAAAGTACCCATTTTCTAAGCGTGTCCAAGGGTTTGAATTGTTCAGACCCTTATTTTTTACTAGGAGTAAGGTTTGGAGTTTTTGTACGAATATGGCTTATTTGTGGCCAAAGCGATAACGCTGGTCGTTGCGTTTGTCGTTGTTGTTGCAACAATTGTTGGTGTGGCAAACAAACAGAAGCACGGTAAAGGTCAGTTAGAGATCACATCAATCTCAGACCAACTCAAGGACATTACTAACTATGCAAAGCAAGTACTGCTAGACAAGAACTCTGCGAAAAAGCTAGCGAAACAGCAAAAGAAAGAAGAAAAAGCAAAGAGTAAACAAAAAGACGACGAAGAAAAGTCTCCAAGGTTATATGTTATTGACTTCAAGGGCTCTATGGATGCTGGAGAAGTCGATAATTTGAGAGAAGAGATTACGGCAATCTTGTGTGTAGCGGATAAAGACGATGAGGTATTAGTTCGCTTAGAAAGCGGCGGCGGTGTTGTTCATGGTTACGGTCTTGCAGCATCTCAGCTTCAGCGCATAAAGCAAAAAGGGCTTAAGCTAACAGTAGCGGTAGATAAGGTTGCTGCCAGTGGCGGCTATATGATGGCCTGTGTCGCAGACACGCTATTGGCGTCACAATTCGCTTACATTGGTAGCATTGGCGTGCTAGCACAGCTGCCAAACTTTCATAAGCTGTTAAAGAAAAACGATATAGAATTCGAACAACACACAGCGGGCGAATTCAAACGAACCTTAACGATCTTTGGCGAGAACAATGATGAGGGACGTGCAAAATTTAAAGAAGAAATAGAAGAAATCCACGTTTTATTTAAAGACTTTGTTCATAGCCAACGCCCAGAAATGAATATAGATAAAGTCGCTACTGGTGAGTACTGGCCTGGAATAAAGGCAAAAGAACTTGGGCTTATCGACGATATAACGACGTCCGATGACTACATTCTTTCTCACTACCCAAAAAGAGAGATCTTTAGCGTAAAATATTCGGTTAAAAAGAATGTTGCCGAAAAGCTTGGAATGTCTGCTGCATCTGTGGCTGAGCGTGTTCTGATGAAATCGTGGAGCAAAGCCAGACACTGGTTTTAAATTGCTCGTTTAAGTGAGAGGCCAATAAGGCCTCTATTGCTCTGCGCAAAGATAATAAAAATGGCAAAAAACACTAAAAATGACATTTTAGATACAGCGGAATACTTGTTTTCTCAACAGGGTTTTACTCAAACCTCTATGAGAGAAATTACTGCACGGGCAGGGGTTAATTTAGCGTCTGTAAATTATCATTTTGGCAGTAAGAAGAACCTGATCCAAGCAGTATTTAAACGATATTTTGATCATCTCATGCCTCACATCGATACATGCCTAAAAGACCTCGAACCTAAAAAAGGCGCAGCAGGTGTTGAGCATTTGCTGTATACGTTAACTCCTCCTATGCTGGAATTAAATGTAGTTAGCGAACAGGGCACTGCCACTTTTGTGAAGTTGCTAGGGAGAGGCTACAACGAGACGCAAGGTCATCTTCGGCGTTTCATCATGAGTCATTATGGAACCACCATTAGATCACTGGTTAACGCAATTCAACTTTGCCTTCCACACGTACCCGAAGAGGAATTGTTTTGGAGGCTGCATTTTGCCATTGGTAGTTTTGTTTTCTCTATGGCGTCAAGCCAAGCGTTAACAGAAATTGTTGAGTCTGACTTTCAAAAACATGTTGATATTGCAGAAGTTATCTCTCACCTTATTCCGTTTGTAGCGCAGGGAGTTGCAGGTAACTAAATCTGTTACAATGCGCAAAAAGTAAAGCGTACATGAATTACTACTCAAAGTTACAAGCCTGTATACGGCTTAATGTCACTCTATCGAAAAGAACTGCAACAAGGTGATAAAGCTAAATGGTTTTGTCGCTCAATCCTACCTTTCAAAGGAGTTTATGTGTCTGTAAATAATCAAGACTTAAAGGTTTATTTAGACGGCCTGCTGCGCGTTAATGAAATTAGTGATTATTGTCCCAATGGAATGCAAGTTGAGGGCGTAAAAGATATCGCCAATATTGTCACCGGTGTCACGGCGAGCCAGGCACTTATCGACGAAGCCATTCTGCGCAAAGCGGATGCAATTGTGGTTCACCATGGTTACTTTTGGAAGGGCGAGTCTCAGTGTATTACCGGTATGAAAAAGCAGCGTTTAAAGTCGTTAATTGAGAACGACATAAACATGTATGCTTATCACCTTCCACTCGATGTTCATCCTGAATTAGGAAACAATCGCCAATTAGCAGATTTACTTGATATCGAAAATGTTGCTGCACTATCTTCGGTAAAGCCCATTGGCGTTGTTATGCAGGGCGAATTCCCCGTTGCAATTACCGCCGCTGAATTAAAAGAGCGACTGAAAGCGGTTCTAGGTCGCTCTATTTTGCTTGAGGGTGCTGAAGAGCGTGAAATTAAAACCCTGGCCTGGTGCACTGGTGGTGGCCAAGGTTTCATAGAGCAAGCGGCCGATTGGGGAGCAGATGCATTTATTACCGGCGAGGTGTCTGAGCAAACTATTCATATAGCCAGAGAGCAAAATATTGCTTTTTATGCCGCTGGGCACCACGCGACAGAGCGGTATGGCGCAAAAGCATTAGGTGAGCACATTGCTTCTCAGTTTGACGTTACTGTTGATTTTGTCGACATCAACAATCCGGCTTAACTCATAATAAGTGTTTAAAAATTAATGAGAGACGATCATGTATTTGACGGCATCGCGGATAAGTTTGCCAAGAATATCTATGGAACGACAAAAGGTAAGTTAAGGCATACCTTATTGTGTGACGTGCTTACCCCTCACTTACCTAACCACGCTCACGTTCTTGAAATAGGTGGCGGAACGGGTGTTATGACAGCGTACTTGGCGTCCATGGGTCACAAAATTGTGCTCACAGACGCATCAAAAGATGTATTGGTTCAAGCAGAAGAATTGTTTTCCCAAAGTGCCAATGCGAGTTTTCGCGATAATATAGAAATTCGTCAGCAGTTTTTGCAGGACATCAACGATTTTACACCATTCAACGTTGTAGTGTGCCATGCGGTGCTTGAATGGCTTGATGAACCCTACGAGGCCTTGTCGATGCTTTATGATCGCATGACGGCAGGCACTACATTAAGCCTAAGCTTTTTCAATTACGATGCGAATTTGTTTGCGAATGCTATTTATGGCAACTTTGACTACATTGCCAAGGGTATGAAGGCGAAAAAGCAGGTTCGTTTAAACCCTAAAAAGCCGCTTTCGGCTTTAAAAGTACTGGAATACTGCGAATCACTTGGTTTTTCAATCGTCGAAAAAGCAGGGGTGCGTTGCTTCCATGATTATATGCGCGATATATCGCATCAGGCATCAAAATATGATGAATTGCTAGCGCTTGAGAGGCAGTACCATAAGCAGGCTCCCTACATGTGGTTAGGTAAATACTTTCACATTATTGTTAAAAAGTAGCTGTATAAACGTCGCGTTGGATTAAAGCTGTTAATCGAGTACAACAGTGTTGTTCCCGTTAATGATATTATCTAACGTTACATGGGCAATTTCGTTCAACGCTTCTGCAGTGAAAAAGCCCTGATGGCCCGTTACCAAAACATTGGGAAAAGTGATAAGGCGCTGAAAATTATCATCCTGTATAATTTCATGAGAGCGGTCGGTAAAGAACAACTCAGACTCTCTCTCGTATACGTCTAAGCCGAGATAGCCGATTTTTCTGCGCTTGAGTCCATTAATGAGAGCGGTGTCATCCACCAATCCGCCTCGCGACGTATTAATTAACATCACTCCGTCTTGCATTTTTTGAAGTGACGCTTCGTTAATCATATGGTTGCTGTCCTCAGTGAGAGGGCAATGAAGCGAAATAATTGTACTTTCAGAAAATAGCGTTTCTATATCGACATAAGACGCGCCTAGGTCTTTTACCGTTTCGTCTTCGAAGGGGTCACAGCAAAGTACTTTGCAGCCAAATCCGCGCAGAATTCGAATAACCGCTTTACCAATTTTTCCTGTACCTACAATACCTACCGTTTTATTGTGAAGTGTGAATCCCATTAAACCGTTTAACTGAAAGTTACCTTCTCGCACTCTGTTATACGCTTTATGCGTATTGCGATTAAGAGTCAGAATTAGTGCGATAGTATGTTCAGCAACGGTTTCAGGGCTATAAGCTGGAACTCGGCTAACCCGAATATTGGCTGCCTCGGCAGCGCTGATGTCCACGTTGTTGAATCCAGCACACCGTAAAGCAATGTGTTTTACTTTGCAGCTGGCAAGTATTTCAATGGTTTTAGCGTTTAAGTCATCATTAACAAACGCAACAACAACGTCGAAGCCTTGGCATAAAGGCGCAGTAGAAGCGCATAGCGTATGCTCAAAATAAGTGATGTCCATGTCTTTCGTTTGGTTTGAGACGCTGCTCTTTAACGCTGCATCAAAAACATGGCGGTCATAGTCTTGGGTACTGAAAAACGCTATTTTCTTTTTCATCATCATCCTTTATTGAGGTGTGTTAACCGTTATTGTTGAGAAAGCAGAGACTCAATATCTTTTGCTATATCGCCTGGCTTCATTGTTGGCGCATAACGCTTTACTACATCACCTTGGCGGTTGACCAAAAACTTTGTGAAATTCCACTTAATGCGTTTGGTTCCTAGTAATCCAGGCGCTTTCTCTTTTAGTTGTTCGAACACTGCGCTCGCGTTCGGTCCATTAACCTCAACTTTTTTGAAAAGGGGGAAAGAAACACCGAAATTCACTTCACAAAATTCGGCAATATCTTCATCTGACCCAGGCTCTTGGTGACCAAACTGGTCGCATGGAAAACCTAGAACCTCAAATCCATGCTCTTTATATTTATTGTAAAGTGTTTCTAGCCCTTTGTACTGGGGCGTAAATCCACATTTGCTGGCGGTATTAACAATAAGCAATACCTTTCCTTTATATTGCTCAAGGTGAATGTTGTTACCGCTATTTGTTGTTACCGTATGCTGATAAATACTCAATTTGCATCCTTTATGTTTTTGTTGTTGTGAATTCTGATATTCTCATCATATTCGCGGCTGAACAGTATCTATATTCGAGTAAGTGTTTTTCTAACATAGCTTAATTCTACTTAACTATTAAGCCAGTCTTTGTTGATTACGCATGCTGTGTATTTGATATGTCCTCGGTCAGCCCTTCATTTATCGCAAATAACAAGAGAGTACTTTGCATGTCAGATTTAAAGGTAAGCTTTTTAGGACTCGGTGTCATGGGTTTTCCTATGGCAGGGCACCTTGCAAGGGCTGGGTATAAAGTCACCGTTTATAATCGAACCAAAGAAAAAGCAGAGAACTGGTTGGAAAAGTACGCCGGTGCTTTGGCCACATCTCCCGAGCAAGCTGCGGAAGAGGCAGACATCGTTTTTATGTGCGTGGGAAACGATAATGATGTAATGGAGATTGGCACCCGTGCGCTTAGCGCAATGAAACCTAACTCCGTGCTAGTCGATCACACAACAGCCTCTGCCGATGCAGCAAGAGAATTGAATAAACATTGTGCCGACAAAGGTGTGCACTTTTTAGATGCCCCGGTGTCAGGTGGGCAAGCAGGTGCAGAAAATGGGCAACTTACCATTATGGTAGGCGGTGAAGATCAGGTTTTCTCACGCGTCCAGCCTGTTATTGATGTTTATGCACGCCATAGTCAATTACTGGGACAGTGCGGTAGTGGCCAATTGGCCAAAATGATGAATCAAATTTGCATTGCCGGCATCGTACAAGGTTTATCAGAGGCACTGCACTTTGGTCAAAAAGCGGGCTTAGACTGCAATGCAGTGGTCGATGTAATAAGCAAAGGTGCTGCACAATCTTGGCAAATGGAAAATCGCGCAAGTACTATGCTAACCAACACTTACGATTTTGGTTTTGCGGTAGATTGGATGCGTAAAGATTTAGGCATTGCCCTTGATGAAGCTAAACGCAATGGTTCCACGCTAGCATTGACCGCCTTGGTCGACCAGTATTATGCCGATGTGCAAAAGCTTGGTGGCGGGCGATGGGATACATCGAGTTTATTAACGCGCTTAAAGTAACGAAATAACTTTTAACTATTTTCTTGCACTAAAAGCGTAAGCTGCTCAAGGCGCCCTCGATTTGTTTCACTTAGTGGCAGTTCAGATAGGGTGTCGAGTAGCTTGTGAATGCCATAACGCCGATAGACAGCGGTGTCTGCTTCAATCATGCATTGAAGTAAATTAAGCCCAAAGGCAGCGGTTTCTGGTGATAGCTGAAATGCGTCATAGAAGTGTTTCATGGCCTGGCTAAACAGACCTTCAATAAACAGCTGTGTGCCCGTATCATTTATGGCTATCGCGTGTTCATGATTGAGCCCTAAACGTTCACCACCTGAGAAGATGGACTCGTCGTTCATCACTTGCTCAGAAATACCTTGAACGTCGCCGTTCTTTTGCTTTGCCATAAGCAATAATTCACCCGCTTTGCGCTCATCGCCAAGGCTGTGGTGTACTTTTGCCGCTATAACAAGGGTTGCGGGCTCAGTCCTTAAATGGTTTTCCATATAGTCAGCATCTAAAAAGTGTGCTGCTTTTTCCAAATCATCATCGAGAACTGAAGAAAAAGCGAGTAGGTAATCTCTTTTTTGTAAAACTTGGCTATCAGATTGATTACGGCCTGCTATGCCCACTAACTTTCGTGCCTGAGACAGACTTTCTTCTCGGTTACTTTGTGGTGAATCTTCTGCGAGCAATAGGTAAAACTCTGCTAATTCAAATGTGAAATCATTGAATCTGTCTTTTGCTGAACGATGGAGAGCACGTTTCTTTTGTAGCAGATCGATAGCTTCTACTACCTTATCTTGCTTTTGAAACGCTAGGCTTTTAAGTTTTGCAGCGGGCAGGCTAAGTTCACTAAATTTTATTTGCTCCAAGTATTTTTCAACGTCTTCATAAGAATGCTGTTCAAAGGATAAGGAGGCCAGCCATTCAAAGGCTTCGTCTCTAGCAAGGCTTGAGTTAACCATTGAGCTTAATTGCTCTTTACATTCAGGCCACTGCCCAGCGGAATACTGACACCTTATTTTACCCCACTGCGCCCATAATACTTTATCCGAGCGACTAAGAATGTCGTCATAAATACTGAGTGCTCGCTGTATTTCACCGTTTTCATACAATAAGCGAGCGTATAATTTGCGAATATCTGATACCAATCGGGGGGGGATGCCTTCCTTTATTTTGCTTCTTATTACCCCTATCGCACGCTCTAATTGTTTATTATCTAATGCCTGCAATACATTTTTTACAAAGTCACGGTAATGTAAATAATGCTTTATTTGGCGGGAAAGGGAGGCAATGGTGTAGGGTTTAATAAGCAAGATATCGGGCTGTAAATCCATGATACGACCAATAACTTGACCGCTTCTATCAGAAGTCAGAAATATTACGCCGGTGCTAGGTTTTATATAGCCTGCTTCTTTTAAGCTTTGGAGCCATTCAACGCCTGTTTTCCCCTCACCAAGGTGATAATCCATTATGATGAGTTCGAAATTTTGTTTTCGCAGCGCAGCCTTTAACTCAACACCTGATGTGTAGCTACTTACTGATAAATTGGCAATCGACATAACGTGGCCGCGCAGCGCAGTGCGTGCAGTCGCGTTGTCTTCAATAATAGCGGCTCGTAATTCCACAGAAACCAAGGTTGTACTTAACTCTGTTAATAGCTTACCAGTGAACCTGTAAAACTGCACGTAACATTCATTCACAGAAAAGTTCAACACGCCAAGATGACAAAAGTAAAGAGACTGGGTTGTATACTCAGATACCTCCTCTGTCGTCACAAATTATTTACGTGCCTGTAATTATAATTTAATTAATGTTTTACCTTTACGTTTACGTAAGGGGTAACTTTTAGTTATTGTGTTAATACAGTGTAAAGTCGCAATGATAAAAGGCAAATAACATGAACTTTGAATTGAATGATGATCAACTGGCGTTTGAAGATACGGCGCGTCAGTTTGCACAACAAGAACTCGCACCTCATGCTGCGATGTGGGACAAAGAGCATCACTTTCCAGTTGAGGCCATAAAGAAAGCTGGCGAGCTTGGCTTTTGTGGTTTGTATACGCCAGAAGAAGCCGGCGGGCTAGGGCTTTCACGATTAGACTCATCTATTATTTTTGAACAACTATCGATGGGTTGTACTACAACCACTGCCATGTTGACCATTCATAACATGGCCACATGGATGATTGCATTATGGGGTAGCGAAGATGTAAAAGCCCAGTGGTGTGAAGACCTAGTCAGTGGTAACAAGTTAGCGTCTTACTGTCTTACCGAGCCAGGTGCTGGTTCAGATGCAGCCTCGTTAAAAACGAAAGCAACGAAAACAGACGATGGGTATGTACTTAACGGCGCTAAGGTATTTATTTCTGGAGCAGGCAGCACCGACGTACTTGTGGTTATGGCGAGAACTGGCGGTGACGGACCTAAAGGCGTGTCTGCTTTTGCAGTACCGGCCGATAGAGACGGCATTATTTATGGTAAAGCAGAAGAAAAAATGGGGTGGAATGCTCAGCCCACTCGAATGATTACCTTTGACAATGTAAAGTTGAACGATGCTTGGCGTCTTGGTGAAGAAGGCGAAGGCTTCAAGATGGCGATGCAGGGCCTAGACGGTGGCCGCATAAACATTGCTACTTGCTCCGTCGGGACAGCGCAACAAGCGCTAAATGTAGCCCGAGACTACATGAACGAACGTGAGCAATTCGGTAAACCCATTGCCGGATTTCAAGCGCTTCAGTTTAAGTTGGCAGACATGGCTACAGAGCTAGTCGCTGCTCGGCAAATGGTGCGTATGGCGGCGTGTAAACTCGACAATAACGATGCTGACAAAACCACTTATTGTGCTATGGCCAAGCGCTTTGCAACAGATGTCGGGTTTAATGTATGTAATGACGCGCTGCAGTTACACGGCGGGTATGGTTATATTAAGGAATATCCTCTTGAGCGGCATTTCCGCGATGTGCGAGTGCATCAGATTCTTGAAGGGACAAACGAAATAATGCGTGTAATTATAGGCAGACGCTTGTTGTCAGATGAACGCAGTATTCTTTAACTTTTTTAGGGAGCCGCAAAATGGATGAAGTTGTTATTGTTGAGGAGCTTTCAACAAAAAGCTCCGGTCATGTAATTGGCCGTTTAACATTAAATAAACCAAAGGCACTGAATGCGCTAGATTTAGACATGGCCACAATTATGTTGGACGCGCTATTGGCTTGGCAAAGCCGAAGCGATGTGGTTTCGGTCATAATAGACTCCGCGGGTGACAAAGCGTTTTGCGCCGGAGGCGATATTGTATCTATGTATCGTTCAATGGTAGAAGCTGAAGGCGGTGTCCCCGATTTCCTGGAAACGTTTTTTAAAACAGAGTACACCCTCGACTACACCATTCACAACTACGCAAAACCTATTGTTGTTTGGGGAGCGGGTATTGTAATGGGTGGCGGCATGGGGCTTCTATGCGGAGCCAGCCACCGAGTGGTTACTGAAACGTCTCGACTTGCTATGCCGGAAATTAGTATTGGTTTGTACCCAGATGTTGGCGGAAGCTATTTCTTACCGCGGCTTCCTGGAAAGACAGGCTTGTTTTTAGGTCTAACCGGCGGTCAGATGAATGGAGCAGACGCCTGCTTTGTTGGCTTGGGCGATAACCTTGTTGCCGCATCTGAAAAAGAAGCATTGATAGAGCGCTTTATAGAACATCAGTGGGAACAGGAAGATCTCGCTAACCAAGCCACGCATTTATTGAGCAGTTTGAAGCAGCCTGACGAAATCCCACATAGTAATATTGAGCAACACCTAGACCTAATAAATTCGCTATGTGAGGGTAACAGTGCTAAAGAGGTTGTGACGTCGATATTGCAAGCTGATGTCAAAGGCGACAAATGGTTAAGTCGAGCGCAGGGCACACTGCAAAAAGGGTCGCCCATTACCATGCACTTAGTATATCAACAGTGTCAACGAGGCGCTAAAATGACATTGGCAGAGTGCTTTCAGATGGAAGTGAATATGTCTTGTCGTTGCGGGGAAAGCGGCGAATTCCAAGAAGGCGTTCGCGCATTGTTGATTGACAAAGATATGTCTCCGAAATGGAAATACGCGACAGTAGATGATGTTCCCGCTGACATAGTTGAACATTTCTTTTCTTCTCCCTGGGAAGATAGTCAACATCCATTAGCCTCATTAACGCAAGGAAGCTCTTTAACTTAAACTAATCACGGGCAGCAATAGGCAAACATGAGATTGCTGTCTGTGTACTCGATTTGTTACACTCAATAGCCTATTCATTCATAGAAAGATTCTTTTTATGTGGCTATGCCCACTTTGTAAATCTCCAATTTCCTTAAGCGACATACCAGTACGCTGTGAAAATAACCACTCATTTGATAAAGCTAAATCAGGTTATGTAAATTTGCTACCGGTGCAGTTTAAAAAATCAAAGATGCCCGGTGATGACAAAGCAATGGTAAAAGCAAGAAGAGCCTTTCATCAGCAAAATGCTTACAAACCGCTTAAAGACCGTATGGTCCAACTGATTAGTGAATATTTTCAAGCGAACTCAGCAGGATCAAGCGCAGGTATACCAAGCCCAGTAAGATCAAGCCCAGCAAGATCAAGCACACATTCACACTCCTCAACATTACGTATATACGATGCCGGTTGCGGTGAGGGAAGCTATCTTAATGCGGTGGTAAATGGTCTTAATAGCTTAGGTGTGTTTAGTGTTGGCGCCGGAAGCGATATTTCTAAAATCGCGGTAGAACTTGCGGCCAAAGCGTTTAAAGAACAAGAATTCGTGGTTGCAAGTAGTTTCGATTTACCCATAGCATCTGCAACTCAGAATGCGGTGATTCAGGTATTTGCACCGGGTAGCAACGACGAATATCACCGTGTGCTTGTGTCAGAAGGTGGTTTGCTTGTTACTGTAGACCCAGCCGAGGATCATCTCTTTGAAATAAAGGAGCAAGTGTATAGTGAACCTCAAAAGCACCAGACAGATAACACTGAACGCGAGGGATTTTCGCGAGTGAAAAACGAAAAGCTAGGCTTTTCTATTCAACTGGCTGATAAAGAGCAAGCCTTGTCGCTTATTAAAATGACGCCGTTCTATTGGAAGTTACCTCCTGATAGCATTGAGAAGGTTGTCAATTCATTATCTAAAGTGACAGCCCATTTTCATATTCAACTGTGGGTTAAACAATAATGAAAAATGTCGCTGACCCTACAATTAGTTGTGTTGCACAGTCCAAAAGCGCAAAAACACAAAGCCTAAAAGCACATAGCAAAGCGCTTTTCTTAGACAGAGATGGGGTGATTAATGTCGACCATGGGTATGTAGGACATTATAAAGATTTTGAATACCTTGATGGAATCTTCGAACTAGTAAAATCATACTCAGATTACGGCTATAAGATAGTAATCGTAACCAATCAAAGTGGTATAGCTAGGGGGCTTTATACAGAGCAAGACTTTAGTGTTTTGATGAACGCGGTAAAAGCAGACTTTGCACAGCGCGGGGTAGGCGAGATAGCTATTTACTATTGCCCACATCATGTTGACGGTGCGATAGCGCAGTATGCCGTAACCTGTAATTGTAGAAAGCCCAAGCCAGGAATGCTGTTACAAGCAGCCGATGACTTAGTGATTAACTTAAGCGCCAGTATACTTATTGGAGACAGTTGGAGAGATATTGAAGCCGCTCATGCAGCGGGTATTTCAAAGAGTTACTATTTGTCTGAACAAGCCATGCCTAAATCTAGTGAAATTACTTCGGTAATACAGGTTACCCAACTAAATCAGGTGCCGCACCCACACAGTTCAACACCATAAAAGTTGTGAAAGAGATGGGAAAAGAGAGTGTGATAATTTCATCTGTTGATGCAAAAAAGCATCGAAAGCACAGCCTAGGCGCCTAAGCGTTGACACGCTCAAACGCCAATAAAGGCTTCTTTTGCAATCAATTTTGGGTAGAAAACCGCGACAAGTGCTTAATTGCTTGGCTTAGTAAGTCAACGTTTAAAGCATCATTACTTCGTTTGCCAGTGCTAATTTCTGTAATTTCATAGCTACCGTTACTCAGTACGTCTGTACGCTTAT
The DNA here is from genome assembly GCF_010500915.1 of Alteromonas hispanica. Lineage (GTDB taxonomy): Bacteria > Pseudomonadota > Gammaproteobacteria > Enterobacterales > Alteromonadaceae > Alteromonas > Alteromonas hispanica. Next base: position 226,711 of record NZ_JAAAWP010000001.1, on the reverse strand, counting down.
TGTCGTGAATAACGACAATTCGCTCTCCTGAAGTACTCACCAACCAAGGGCGAGCAGGTGACAGTAAATTTTGACCAGTAGAATAAAAGGTAATAGGAGCATTACAACCTAGTGCATTGAGGATCGTTGGCGCCAGATCTTCAGTACTTGCAATGTCAGCATCTAACGAAAAATTGCTAAACAGGGTGCCTTTACCCGTCGCGCTTCCATAGCCTGTTGCAACAATAACCTTATGCTCGCGCTCAAGGGCTCTTGCAGTGTACTGCGCTATGTCTTCACCTTTTATAAAGGCAATATTCAGCCCGTCACTTTCGCTAGCGTCTTTCTTTACATAACCAGACAGTTGAGACATAGGTAATGACACATCACTGTAAACCGACACAGGCATGCCAGAGCCTAAAGGCAGCGCTAACAAAACGGGCCGCTTTTCAGACAGTGCATCCTGATATATTTCAGGAACGCCGAACAACGCTGTCGTCATTAACCCTTTAAGATTACTCGCCGTAGAGTAATAGTTATCAAATCGATTGAGGTCTAGTTTGGTGTTCAAATTGTCAATTTCGGCGTCATCAGTTTGCACGATAACAGTTAAGTTTTCACTCGTATCTACCGAACAGTAAACTGGCTGCGCAGGATAAGTCGTGCTATGAAATTCAGGGTTAAACTGAAGTTGTTTACGCTCTTCGTATGCCGCAAGATCTAGTAAGCCATACCGCGACATAGTGGTTTTAGCAGTGGCAGGATAGGAGAGCGGGAACATATTGTCCTGCTTTATAATGGGTTGATAGAGTTTTGCATCTGCCCATACATGAACAGCGTGACTGGTCACAAAGCATGCTACAAAAAATGTAGTTACCGGCACACCAATCTTATAGCGCGTAAAGCGCTCCACCCGTTTGTAGATAGCATTGGCTAACACCAGTTGGAAACCAAGCCAAACAACGAAAAGCAGAAATAGGAATCCCCACTGTTGCCAATTTTCTATGGTAATTTGAGATTGCGCTTCGCTTCGTAACAGGTCTGCAGCGTGAAAACTAATATGGAAACCTGTACGGTTGAACAAGAGCGCGTCGAAAGCCAGTAGGGCCAAGCCCACAGCTGCAATAACAGATGCACTAGCCTTTATTATTCTTGAATTTGAAACCAGGTAGCAGAGCGGAAGTATAAATATGACAAATCCGAAGAACGTCATAAATCCGATGTGACCAAACCAATTTGCCAGCAAATAAATTGTACCGACACCTGTCCCTGGCATTGGCGATGAAAATACAAATATAGAGGCAATAACTATAGCGATAATAATATTCGCAAGCGCAAACCAGTGCCCCCAGTTTACAAGTTTGGTAACACGCTGGCGGCGGGGAGATTCGGCAAGGATCATGAAACTACCTTTTTATGCTTTGACACTTTTTTTCAAAACGTCGGCAAATTGAGATGCCATTGCTTCACGACTTTCTGGTTTTACTTGGGTATTGAGAATATGGGTAATAACATTTCCTAACACCATGAGGGAAAGATCGCGATTTGCACCGCTTTCCTCAAGTGTTAATATTACCTTGTTCATAAGCGCTTCGAATTCGTCGTTGCTGTAACGGCTTGTTTGGGGCATTGCTACGCCTCTTTTTAAAGTTTTCTTTGATAAAAAGAATGGTTTTACTCGTAAAATGATTATAATCGTTGTTTGGGTGAGTACAATCATTCATTCTAAAAACCCTTAATTCTTTGGGCATTTCATACACTTTTTAAGCAACAGGACACCCGATAAATTATGAGTGCACTGATTCACCACTTTGTCGTTCACCGTTTAATCGTCAATAAAGAAGAGAAAATAGAGGCGGTCCCCAGAGATAAATGTCTCGCGGTTACCCCAGAAATTGAGTCTTTGGCTCACCAAATAAATCACAGTTTTAATGCTAAGCCGGGTAAAGGCGTAGGACATTTTGTATCTGAAGCGCCAAGCATCTCAAGTGTCCAACCTTCAGATGACGGCGAGAAGACTGAATCGAGTGATGGTCAAAGTGACACTCCTTCTACACACGATGTTTCCGGTTTTGCTGAGGGCCTTAAGAAATACCTGTCAGCACATAAGGCTGGGGGCGACAATGTGGAAAATGCATTTCATGATTTCTCGCTAGACGCCACCAATCGCTTAGTTAAAACCTTAGTCGATACAGGAACGGTAGAGACGGGTTTTCTTATATTCTGTCAATATGAGTTCCTAGCAACCCAATACCTTATGATTGCATTACTGAATACTCGTTCTCACGTTGAGGTAACTAACTCTCTCGACTTGTCGTCACGAGAGCATCTCGACTTAGCAAAAATGCAACTTGCTGTTCGTTTTGACCTAACGCAGTTGGACGTACAGCCAGAACAACAGCGTTACGTAAGCTTTATTAAAGGAAGAATGGGCCGGAAAGTCTCAGATTTCTTCATGCAATTTGTGGGTTGCGAAGAACTCGTAGATGTAAAACAGCAAAATAAACAGCTCATTTCCTCTGTAGATGCCTATTTGGCTAGTGAGTCCCTCGATCCACAAGAGCAGCATCAACACCGTGAAGAAGTGAAAAATTATTTTAAAGAAAAAATTGATGCCGGAGAAACACTTTCCGTGGACGAGTTAGCTAACCGTTTACCGAGCAATGATGAGACAAAGAACAATTTTGCGGCATTCACAGACTCTTTGGAAAATCCGTTAGAGAAAGAGATTCAACCGGATCCCGCGGCATTAAAACAGCTAGCAAAATTTACCGGCCAAGGTGGTGGCGTATCGGTAAGCTTTGAAAGAAAGCTCATGGGCGATAGAGTTTTTTACGATCCAGCTACGGATACACTTACCATTCGCGGTATTCCACCGAACTTAAAAGACCAGTTGAATCGCCAATCCTCAATGGACTAAAGACTGCGTTTCATTAATAAAAAAAGTATACTAACGACAGAATATAAACTCGATCAAAGGGTGTTATGCAATTATTTGTAAATGATTTGACGGTGATGGACTTCTCTTACCTTTGCCCAAAACGCGGTATGGTGGGAGAAAGTTGGATTGTCGATGTAGTCCTAGACGGCGAACTGAACGAAGAAAGTATGGTTCAAGATTTTGGGCATGTGAAAAAAAATCTTAAAAGATTGATAGATGAATATGTCGATCATAAGCTTCTTGTACCCGCAGAGTACCGGGGCTCTGAGGTTATTCACGACGAAGACAGTGAACAAGTTGAAGTGCGTTTTACTCGTGAAAACGGCGAGAAAATAATGCTTTACTGCCCAGCAGAAGCTTACGCCATTCTCTATTCCGACGTAATCACCATGGAATCTGTGGGGGTGTATTTAAAAGAGGTGCTCGCTACCCACCTGCCTGAAAATGTAGACAACCTAACGCTTCATTTGAGAACAGAGGTCATTGAATCTCCTTTTTATCACTATACCCACGGTCTTAAAAAACACGACGGCAATTGTCAGCGTATTGCCCACGGTCATCGTTCTCGAATTGATATTTATATTAATGGCGAAATTTGCGAAGAAAGTCAGCGCTATTGGGCTGAACGCTGGGAAGACATTTATGTGGCGACCCTTGAGGATGAAATCCGTTATAGCGAGAGAAAACTTTCTGGTAGCGTTGATGTGCCAGAAGACTACTATTGCTTTGCTTATGAAGCTTCGCAAGGCTATTTCGAGCTAGTTATCCCTAAATCGATATGCGAAGTCATCGAAACTGACTCGACAGTAGAGTGTTTAGCACAATACTTATTACAAGAACAAAAGAAAAAATCACCTAATGGCGAGTGCCGAGTCATTGCTTATGAGGGCGTAGGAAAAGGCGCTATTGTAAGTGGTTAAAGCTGTTAAGAGTTAAAAGTTATTCGTTATTTATTACTTATTTTGGTTATGCGTAACTTGTTAACGCTTTGAAAAGTTTACGTATTTGCGTTTCAAGGTAAAAGCTATAGTAGGGATGCGAGATGTTGAATATGATGGTTAATAATTCTTTTATACCGTGCATTATTTTCAAAAATGCACGGTTTAGCGGTGTTCTAGGGTCGTTAGCTGCCGCTATGCTACTTAGCGTAGTTGCGATAAGCGATGCATCCGCTAGCCAATTAGTCGATGAGAACGCCCCTAATTCAACACAGGCCACCTCGCCACTCAAATTAAATGGCAAGTTCACCCAAGGTGCGCTTCTGAGAGGTGAGGTTCCCAAGGGTTCTACCGTACTGCTTAATGAGCAACCCGTCGCCGTAAATAAAGACGGAAAATTTGTTGTTGGATTTGCAAGGGATGCAAAACTAAACCACGTGCTAACGGTAAAGACCGCCAAAGGCAGTGTAATAACACGCGAAATAACATTGGAAGAGCGGGAATATGACATTCAGCGTATCGACGGTTTAGAGCCCAAAATGGTCACCCCTCCTGCATCAGTCACTGCGCGTATTAATAAAGACAATCGCAATGTAGCAAAAGCGCGAGGTAACAGTAGCGACTTAGATGCTCTATTTACGCGCTTTGAATGGCCCGCAAAGGGCCCGATTACAGGCGTTTACGGTAGTCAGCGTATATTAAATGGCGTGCCGAAATGGCCTCACTACGGTGTTGATGTAGGTGCGCCCACGGGAACACCGGTTTTTGCACCTGTTGATGGTGTGGTAACGCTAGCCGATGATTTATATTATTCAGGGAATACGCTGATCCTAGACCATGGCATGCAAGTGTTCTCGACCTTTCTCCACCTCGACACCATGACGGTTAACGTGGGTGATTATGTTAAGAAAGGGGAGCAAATAGGCACCATAGGTGCAACGGGACGAGCGACAGGCCCGCATCTAGATTGGAGGATTAATCTGGGGAAAATGCGCTTAGACCCGCAAACGGTAGTTTCTGGAAACCCTGACGATTAACCGTTCAGTGCAATTGCGCCTTTCGCATAAAAGGCGCAAAACAAGGCTAAACACATTTAAACACAGTTAAACACAGTTAAACATTGCAAGCGCTGCTAAGCCCTGCCTAACCACTTCTCAAATTTATCAGCGTCATTAATATTGAAAAACGCCATGTCTTCTCGTGCGTCCATTAGCGGTAAGTCAAGATGAATAAGTTTTCCGTCTCTTATTACAGCTACAGTTACACTGGCATTTTCACTGGTATCTAAAAGCCGTTGAAGCTTACTCTGATTGACCACATGTCCGTCTATTGCAATGACGGTGTCATTGAGCAGAATACCGGCCTTCATTGCGGCTAACCCTTCGAATACTTGTACAACGGTTAAGCCCAATGAAGCAGGTTTTAGCGTTGCACCAAATTGACGTTTTATTGGTGTCAGAGCGGTTAAACCACCTTTATCGTCTTGGGATACTTTTGCCCGAGTGTGTAGCGAAACACCTATAGCCGCAATCAATTTATCTAGTTCAACATCATTTGTATGATAAACAACGTTATTTAAATAATCACTTACGTCAATATTGAGGTAATTGAGGCAAAGGTGATGGATTACATTATCGGGCGTGCCGGTTTCATCCTTGCCGTAATGCTCCCATAAAAGTCGCATTAGGTCGTCCAAACACACGGTGTTGTTAGAGCGTTCCCGCAATATCAAGTCTAGACCAAACGCAATAATGCCGCCTTTCGTGTAATAACTAACAATATTATTTGTTGCACTAGCATCCTGTTTGTAAAACTTAGTCCAAGCGTCAAAGCTACTTTCTGCTGCGCTCTGCTTGTGCCTGCCAGCATTTTGTAGAAGTCGACTCACGTTCTGCGCTACGATATCGAGATATTTCTGCGCCGGCACAGTGCCTACCCGGGCAAGCGTTACGTCGTCGTAAAAACTGGTAAAGCCCTCATATATCCATAATTGGTTCGTATAATTTTCTTGAGCTAAATTCGGATTTACCATTACATCAGGCTTGATTCGCTTTACGTGCCAAGTATGAAAAAATTCATGGCTGCATAGACTCAAAAAGGTAATATAACTCTCAGTCATTTCAGCGCTATCACCTACTAAAGGTAAATCGAACCTAGGGTAAAGAAGGGCTGTTGAGTGCTTATGCTCTAAACCACCAAACCCATTGTCTGCAAGCAGTGTCATAAACAGATAATTTTTGACCGGGTAGGGCTGGCCGAATAGATCTAAGTGGTGTTGGCAGATTGGGGCAAGATCCTTTGCAATCCTTGGGTAATCAATATTGTTGTTACCAGAAAACAGCAGCGTAAAGTTTACTCCATTTATCTCAAACTCATGAGTATCTGCTATGCCTATAAAAATAGGGTGGTCGATAAAATCTGCGTAACAAGGTGCTTGATAGCTCCATTTACGCTCGCTACCGCCACTTTCTAACGCAGACGATGCTCTCGCTTCCATTGATGTGTAAGCACGCCATTGAGAAATGGATTCGTCAGCGATGGGTAAGGATACGTCGAGTTGATGTTCGGTATTTACAAAGCCCTCAACTTCTAGAAACGCACTGGTACCATTGATAAAAGCGTACTCATGATTGATAAAAGCAGAGCGTATTGAAAGATCATTTGCATAAATCGTATAGTCTATTGAGCAAGGCTTTCCGTTAGTGTGTAATGTCCATGTTTGCTTGTCCACTTTTTCTATAGTGAGTGGTGATGCGCTGGTTGCTTCTTGTGCCGATAGCGAAACAATATTTTTTGCAAAGTCACGCACCATATAGCTTCCTGGTATCCAACTTGGCAAAGACAGCGTAAGCGTTTCTGAATGATGCGCGGGCACGTTCAAACTCACTTTGAATTGGTGAGCTTGCCATTGAGAAAGGCAAAGAGTGTACTTTAGTATATCGTTCGGCATAAAATTCTCAATTTATTCACATAGTTGCGCTCAAGTGTACTATAACTAAGACAACAATGGTGTCGTTTATCTTGCAAATAGGGCGTTGGCAAGACGTACTAGATCTCAACGTTACACCTTTTTAGGGCAACATTGATTGGCTGTAAACGAAAAAATTGGGTTAATGTAAATATGATAGGGCTACTTAGAAAAGCGTACGTATGATTAAAGAGAATAGAATCAGCCAAGAAGATATTGAGGCGCTAGAAGCGTTGAGGCCAGGTGGGATTGTAGATTTGGAAATAACTATGCCCGCGGCTTCAAAAAGGGTAAAAACCGAATTTATGGGAATGAGAGCCAATGATTGTATGATGTTCTACATTCCAACATCGTCAAAATGGATTACCATAAGAGACGCGTTAACCATAGATAACACCATTGTTGTACGCTCCATTGTTGAAGGCAATACAGGGCAGGTTATTGCCTATCGTGTTAAAGTTTTAAAACTTTTAGCCAACCCTTCGGGTATATTAATTACTAGTTTCCCAATGCGCGTTGAACGCATTGGTCTTCGAGCGTCACAACGTTCTCAACCCGGTGTGGCGATTGATATCAAATCTGACGTTTATGAGTGTAAAGAGAACGCTCAAGGCATCATCGTAGACCTATCAAAACAAGGTTGTAAAGTAGGGCTTCAAATAAAGCCTAATTATCCGGTTTTAATTGATGGTACCGAGGTGACGTTAATTTATATGCTCGATGGCAAACCTGTTGAAATAAAGGCGGTCATAAAAAACCATAAATTAGACAACAAAGTGGTTTATTACGGAATGAAGTTCTCGACAGACGATGCAATGATAGGAGAGTTACTCGCGCGGCATACTCTGATATCTTAGCTTGTAGGTTGAAGTTTAGATATATAGTTTTTTGCTAATAAATAATAAGAGGTAACGGCAAATGAGAAGTATTGAAAGGCTACTTTTACAGTACGGTGAAAGTCACCAAAATAAAGTTAATGTGCTTATTCACGCCATAGCGGTACCCAGTATCTATTTGGTTACCCTTGGACTATTGTGGAGTATCCCAACTCCCGAATTCATTTCTCACTTCAATATCACTTGGGCCCACATTATCGCCATTCCGATATTGTATTATTATTTTCTACTCTCTGGTCCGATAGGCGCAGCTATGACCCTGTTGACTATTGTTTGTTTTGGCGTCGTCAACTTGTTGGTTTATTTCAATATATCTGTATGGAAATTTAGTCTTGTATTATTTGTGGCCATGTGGATTTTGCAGTTTGTTGGCCATAAAATTGAAGGAAAAAAGCCTTCGTTTCTCGAAGATCTTCGCTTTCTTCTGGTGGGCCCAGCATGGTGGTGGGTACATTGGCTCAAGCGCATGAATATTAGTTACTAATACAGGTTGTGATATTTAAAGATTACCTCTGCGACCAGACGCACTACCAACACGACCAAGACGCTTGGGTCGTTTAATTCCAAGCGTATAATTTGGGTTTAAGCTAAAACATTGGTGAATATAAGTTGGTGTTAGTTTGAGTCGCTTTCAGCGTGTAATAGAAAGTAATGAGCGTTTATTCTGGACTTTGCACAGCGCAGGCTGGGCTGGTTTTGCTCTCATTTACTATATAGGGTCATTTCTGCATGATGTAAGGCCGATATGGGTTTTCATCATCATGTTAAATGCCTATGCAGGTTGGTTACTGACGATACCGCTGCGCTACGTTTATCGCTGGGCTCGTAAACGTTCTGTGTTGAATATGATCCTCATAGTGGTCGCGTCATGCTACGTTGTCGCGCTAGTATGGGCGGTAGTAAAAAATATTAACTACTGGGAAATATATAAGCACGGTTACCGACCAGACGAATGGTACATGTATTTTACCAACACAATTAATTCCCTAATTATGGTGGGATGCTGGAGCGGCGTTTATTTTGGCATTAAAAACTTTCAGATGCTGCAGAAAGAAAAGCAGAATGCCCTTAAAGCAAGCACTATGGCGCACCAAGCGCATATAAAAATGCTGCGCTACCAATTAAATCCTCACTTTCTTTTCAATACGTTAAACGCGATATCTACGCTGATACTATTGAAAGAAAATGATACCGCAGAAGCAATGGTCTCTAAATTGAGCAACTTCTTACGCTATTCTCTTGATAATGATCCTATTAAACGTGTCCCCCTTGGACAAGAAATTAAGGCCCTCCGTCTTTATCTTGAGATAGAGAAAGTGAGATTTGATGATCGGTTAGAAGTTGTGTGGGACATTGATAGCAAATGCGAGTCGGCGCTGGTACCAAGTATGATTTTACAGCCCATTATTGAAAACGCTATTAAGCACGCCATCTCAAAAATGGAAAACGGCGGTCAAATAGCCATCACCGCGCGCACATTTGGCAACGATTTGTTAATGGATGTGGCGGATAATGGCCCAGGAGCCGACATTAAAGAAGGCCAGCTCAGCAGAAAAAATGGGGTGGGGCTTGTTAATATAAAAGAGCGCCTTCAATCGCTTTACCAACGCAACTTTGCATTTTCTATTGAGCATAACCAGCCCTCAGGGGTTAGAGTTAGAATTCGTATTCCCTACGAAGTAAAGGACGTATGAAATGACCAACCAAATGATTAAAACCATAGTAGTGGATGATGAGCCTCTAGCTCGCAGGGGACTTCGAGCTAGGCTAGAGCGACACAAAGATGTACAGGTAGTGGCAGAATGCCAGAATGGCCTTGAAGCGGTGAGTAGTATTTCGCAACACCGTCCAGATTTGGTGTTTCTAGATATCCAAATGCCGGGTCTAAACGGATTTCAGGTTATTCATAAACTTCGAGAGTTGAAGCAACCTATTCCAATGATTGTTTTCGTTACTGCCTACGACAGTTATGCTATTAAAGCGTTTGACGTTCACGCGTTAGATTATCTATTAAAGCCTGCCGACGATGAAAGATTAGCAGCGGCGCTTGATAAGGTGCGTGACTATACCTCAACCGCTCACCAAGATGAGCAATCGCAAAAACTGGTAAGCCTGGTTGCAGAACTCACCGGTGACGATTGTGAGGAAATATTGCGAAAGCTTGCAAATGGTGAGCCTGTTGAGACAAATCCCTATCCGGATGTTCTAGCCATAAAAGATGGGTCTGAAGTTACCCGTGTTAACGTTCAAGATATTCAATGGATTGATGCGGCAGGCGACTACATGTGCGTTCATGCTCTAGATGGCATGCATATAATGCGAAAAACGATGAAGGAACTAGAGCAAGAGCTTAACCCACAGTTTTTTGTGCGAGTGCATCGTTCAGCCATAGCAAACATTCGATATGTGAAGAAGCTCGTAAGCCATATAAGCGGTGAATACCACTTAATCTTACAGAACGATACAGAGCTTAAAGTAAGTCGCAGCCATAGAGATAAAGTAAAAGCAGCGATGAAAATGTAAAAAGGCAGCTGTTTTAATTCAGTGTAGTTATTCAGTGTTGTAATCCAGCACTTTGATCACGTCGAGTTTTTAATAGAAATGATCAAAGTGCCTCATCATATGCGGCACAATAGACGCCCTTCGTTATTAGGGGGTTGCCGCATCTATTTTCCGCTATTTTTCCCTGCTATTTTTCTTTTTGGGCCGTTTACTAGCAATCATATCGTTCGTTCATTATTGTCTTCATCAACGCAACCTGTGCACTATTTAGCGGCTTACTATCACTTGTTTTATCTAACGGAACCGTGACCGGATGGCTGTTTACCTCACCAACCATTACATTATTGCTAGAGGTTCCTACAAGGCTGACGGCAAATTCCCCTAATGTGGTAGCCAGCAACCTATCGCTACTGACCGGTGCTCCGCCTCGCTGAACGTGACCAAGAGTAAGTGGCCTGACATCGGTGATACCTGCCTCATTTAACGCTTCTGTTAGCGCGGGAAGTCCTTTTGGCCATACATTTTCTGCTACTACGACAATAAAACTGACAGAGCCTTTTAAACGCCTTTGCGCATGAATTTGCGTGATAATATTTTTTAATTCGGCGTCGGTAGATTCAAAATGTTCAGGTAAAATTACATAATCTGCTGCAGAGGAAAGCGCAGCATTTAACGCAAGAAATCCCGCATGTCTGCCCATCACTTCAACTAAAAAAATTCGTTCAAAAGCATCGGCTGTGTCACGAACCTTATCAATAGAACTCATTGCGGTGTCGATGGCGGTGTAATACCCGATAGTGGCATCGGTTCCCGCTATATCATTGTCTATCGTGCCCGGGATACCAATGATTTGTCCGTGAAAGTAGTCACTTAAATAGGTTGCGCCTTTAAATGAACCATCACCGCCGATAACCAATAATGCGTCTATTCCTGCCTCAACTAAATTCGCCGCTGCTTTCTTAACGCCAGCTTCCTCAGTAAATTCTTTGCAACGAGCGCTATGAAGTATCGTGCCTCCTTGCTGTATTAAATTATGTGTCGAGTCTAAGGAAAGTGAGACAAACTCTTGATTTAACAGCCCGTTATATCCGTGGAGATAGCCAATGGGTTCGTAGCCTGATTTTTGACACGCAATAACAATAGCGCGTATACATGCATTCATACCGGGGGCGTCGCCACCGGAGGTTAAAACTGCGACACGTTTTGACACAATATAATCCTTCTGTGTTTATGGCGTTCTTATATTATGCAAAGTAGATCATGCATGATGGAAGGTAAAGTATTATTAAACTGCACTTTTTTCATAATTGCTGTCTATAAAGAATAAGTTCTGCTGTATTTTCATTGTAAAGGGTTCTAACGATGCGCTTGGTCACTGTCCTGTTTCTTTTTTTATCTCTCACTGCATGCAGTTCAAAGCTTGCTTATAACAACCTTGATTGGTGGGTGTATTGGTATTTAGATGACTATATTGAGCTGAACGACGAACAGGAAGAAAGGTTCGATGACTATTTGTCAAACTGGCTTCGTTGGCATAAACAAAGTGAATTGGAACGCTATAGAAAACAACTAACGACGCTAAAACAGCAAGTTAAGAATGATCAGCTCAACTACGAAACTGTTTACGCTCACATGAATGACATTCGAGGGCATTGGGAAAGGGTGAGAAGTGAAATAAGCCCTGAGTTGGCAGAACTATCCACTGATTTGACAGAGCAGCAAATTGTTTCTCTGTTTGCCACGCTAGAAAAAGACAACAAAGAAGAAGAAGAGGAACGAGATGAATTTCTGCAACAGTCACAGGAAGAGCGGCTGGAGAAACGAATGGAAAGTATGATTGAAAATGTGGAAGAGCGTATTGGCGATCTCACCAACGAACAGACTCAAATTATCGCCACTTACAACACGCAATTTGTTTCAACATCAAACGAGTGGCTTGAATATCGACGCAATATTCAAAATGCTGCAAGACGGCTTTTCGTCACAAAGTCGACTAATCCCAATTTCGTAAAAGATTTAACCTATTTGATGCAAAACCCAGATGATTATAGAAGTGAATCATATCAGCGAGCCAGCGCACATAATATGCAAGTGGCCGCCACGCTTATAGCAGAAATTGCAACAACACTCTCTGCTGAGCAAAAAGAAACGCTAATAGAAAATATCGATGAGTTCATTACCATCGTTAGCAATTTTCAGAAATAGCGAGTCGCTAGCAGCAGGGAGGTAAACGCCCTAAAGCCCAATATAAACAGAAAGTTCGTCACGAAGGTTGGCGTATTTTTCGCTGTAGGCATTTTTCAACGGAATATTATCAAGGAGTTTGTAAAGCCGCTTACATTCTGTCTCCATTTGAACGTCTGCTTGGTCTTTACTTTTATATAACTGAAGTAAGCATTGCAGTAAATTAAGGGCAACACCAATATTAACAGGTGCATAGTTTTGAGCTAATGCAAATGAAGCTTTTGCGCGCTCGTAAACATGTTGTTGATAATGGTCAATGCCTTCTCGGTTAAATTGCTGATAGTTTGCCAAATTACTTTTTGCTTTTTCCGCCTCTTTAGCCAACATTGAAGCACTGTTTTTATCGAGTTCATCTTTTCTCAGTTCAACGACTTTACACAGTGCTATGGCGTCATCAAACTCTCCAAGTGAATACATGACGTTGATACTGTCTGGTAGATACGCCGTTGGAGGGTCATCATACTTTTCTTCAATCGCTACCTGAGAATTCACGAGGTGCATTTTAGCGTCTATCAACTTTCCATCGATGGCGCTTACTCGCGCATTAACGATATTACTAAATATATCGACGTCAAAATTTCGGTCCATTTTGAACAAATGCTCATCAAACTTACCACGCTGTAATGTGAGCAGGGCTTCTTGCTGATATTTATTTCGCTGTTTCTTCTCATTGGTATTTTCAGCAACATCCAGCAAGCTACGGATAAATGCACACCAATACAAACTTTTTTTATGGACGGTGCGTTTTGATAAATTCCAAATTGCCTGAGACGATTGAGAAGCCGTTATGTAGTCAGCATTTTGTTGCGCTATTTCACAAGCGGTAAGGTGACGAGACAGAGAAAAGGGGGATAGTTTGATAGCCTCTTTAATAGCATCCAGTGCGGTTTCTTGGTTTTTTAAGCCTTGGTTTGCCAGCGCCAAGATATCGTTTGCGTCTGCACTGAATCTATTTTTCTTTAGTATTTTTCGAGCCACTGAAATTGCTTTTTCATATTCCTGACACTGAATATAAGTATTACCTAAGGCAACTTGAGCCCAGACTACAGGCTTGCCGTTTATAAATGGCGACAAAATCGCTAATGCTTTTTTGTAGTCACCCGTACGCAGGAATACGTCTACCAGAAGCTGCTGACAATGCCCTTTGTAGTGAGAGGGTTTCTCATACAGGTTGTGCAAAACCTCGAGCGCATCTACAAGTTTGTTCTGATCGATTAACTCGTAAGCAGACTGCAAAAACTGTCTTCTTTGCCACGCTCTGCCTATACGACTTTTTAGCTGAACCTGTGAAAAGGGTTTAACAAGAAAGTCGTCTGGGCGTCGCTCAATTGAGCCCAACACCATAGAGCGGCTACTGTCTGCGCTAATTAAGACAAAAACGGATGTGGCTTTGATCAATCGTTTAACGCGAAGTTCCTCGACCAATTCATAACCATTTTTGTTCTCTGCTCCTAAATGCAGATCACACACAATAATATCAAATTTTGTTTTTTTTGCCGCCGATATAGCGTGTTCTGCGCTAGATTTAGTGACAATGTCGCTAGCGCCCATCGACTGCAATAGCCCCTTGAGCATAAGCAGAAACGGTCGTTGATCCTCAACGATCAATACTTTTTTGTCAGTGTATTTCACTGCACCCTCGATAACTGATAGAACGCTTCCTATTCATGATGGTGTAAAACGGATGAATGAGCAATTTCAGCGTTAAGTTTATGGATATTTTGCCGACAACCCATGTATGGATATCACTACATAATTGTATTCTCAGGCTTTCACTAAAAATGGATATTGAGCAAACCCCAGCGAACAACGCACCGTCGCTAGATCCCAGCTACCGCTGGGAGTTCGATGGTACGCTGGCAAAAGCTTCTTCTCAGGGAAGCCTGTTCTCACTGTATTTAGCAATGCATCAAAGCGCCTTGGCGAATACTATTCAGCTTACGCCACCAAAAAATGAGGCAACCAAAAGCAAGAGAGATGACTTAGCATTTTTAAATCATTATCGTAAACCTGCGCTTGCAGCGTCAGATGGGGATTGGAAATGTTTGGACACGCTTTCGCAATTAATGTGCAGTGATATAACGGCTGCTAGGCTCTTTCAATCAATGAATCCTTCTCCGCTAGCTCAAACTGACAACCCACGACGAATTCCTGAGGACGTAATAAACAATTGTAGTTTGGGCACCCAAAAGCGCCTAGCTGAGAAATATGTAAGCGATATCGAAGAAGATAACACATTACTTTTTGAAGTGATCCAAAATCAAAAGGTAAATTCCCCGTCGATGAATGCATGATATAGGCATAACTGATGCCGCGTAGTGAGTTTCAATTCAAGCATGCTTTTAACTAACAGCCTTAAAGTGGCTGTCAAACCCCAAACCCCAAAACCCAAAACCCAAAAGCTCGAAAGCGCGAAAACAGTATTTCATATTGTTACGTACTCGCATTAAATACCTAATTTATAATTGCTAATTCTGTTCCTTGAACTATTAATGCCATTGCAGGTTTGGTTTTTGCTCTCGCTTCTGCTATATTTCGCGCCGCATTTTGCACTGGTCTTACGCTCCAATCAGCAAAGGTTAAAATATGTCTACTAATATAGAAAACAAATATATTGTTTGCGCAATGTACAAATTCGTTGCGCTCGAAAATTACAAAGCGATGCGCCAACCGTTACTCGAAGTCATGGAGTCTAACGGTATAAGGGGCACTTTGCTTCTCGCAAGCGAGGGCATTAACGGCACTGTCTCTGGCCCGCGAGAGGGAATTGACGCACTACTTAACTACCTAAATAGCGACGAACGCATTAATCCTATCTCCTTCAAAGAATCGTTACATGACGAGAAGCCGTTCTACCGCACCAAAGTAAAATTAAAGAAAGAAATTGTTACCATGGGTGTAGAGGGTATAGACCCTCGTAAAACGGTGGGCACCTACGTTAAACCCACTGAGTGGAACGCCCTTATTAGCGATCCTGACGTAACAGTTATTGATACTCGAAATGGCTATGAAATTGAAATAGGGACTTTCAAGAACGCTATCGATCCGAAAACCGATACATTTAGAGAGTTTCCAGAGTACGTATCTAAAGCACTTGACCCAGAGAAAAACAAAAAAGTGGCTATGTTTTGCACTGGTGGTATCCGCTGCGAAAAATCAACCGCATATTTGAAAGAGCAGGGTTTTGAAGAGGTCTATCACCTTGAAGGTGGGATTCTCCAATATTTAGAAGATGTGCCAAAAGATGAGTCGCTATGGGAAGGGGACTGCTTTGTTTTCGATAATCGCGTAGCGGTCAATCACGATCTTGAAAAAAGTGAGTACGAGCAGTGCTACGCATGTCGCCTGCCGATTACCGAAGATGATAAAAACACGGAACAATACGAACCCGGCGTAAGTTGCCCACGTTGTTTCGGTACTCATACGGATGAGCAGATAGCGCGTTTTCGTGAAAGAGAAAAGCAAGTTCAGCTAGCAAAAGCCAGAGAGCAAGAGCATGTTGGTACTGAGGCAAGGCTCATCATGGAGCAGAAGCGTCAAGAAAAAGCGAATGCACAGCGAGAGCGCGCCTTGAAAGCAAAAGAAAAACAGGCGTAGACACATAATAGTAGAGACGTTACACTCCTTATATCGTTGTAAATTAGTTAAGGAATGTGAGTGAGCACTCAACTTTCAGATTCTAAAATTGAAGAGATAAGAAAAGACTTCAGTTTCTTTGACCGTGATGGAAACGGGCAAATCGACCTTACTGAGTTTATTGAGCTATTAACGATTATTTCACCCAAGACGAAAGCAAGTCACGTTGAAGAAGGGTTTAAACTAATCGATGAAAATGACGATGGCTATATCGACTTCGAAGAGTTTTTAGAGTGGTGGCAAGAGTGTTGGTGGGAATACTAACAACTTGCACAATGAATCGAAAAAAGTGAAACGAAAAAAGCGAGCCATGGCTCGCTTTTTTATTTGTTTCTCTTTTTAGCTACGAGGGTTGATAACTATTCGTCACTGTCATCAGGCTCTACACTCGTATTACGAGGCTTACGTTTTATCGGTACCATACCAATATCTTCGCCCTGCATCGGGTCGACACGTCTCACTGGTTTTGGCCTAGCGGGTTTATTATTATCTCGGTTTGTCTCCACAGAAGCTTTCGTTTTAGCAGAAGCCTTCTTTTTCTTTGAGAAACCTTTAAATTTGGCACCAAACTCATCGTGTGGCGTACACTCTAACGCGTACTGCAAGTGAGTTTTGAGCAACTCAAAACTATTCCAATCCCGTGGACCCACTAGTGAAAAGGCTTCACCCTTCTGTCCTGCGCGACCCGTTCTGCCAATACGGTGTATGTATTCATCTGAATTTTTAGGAAGGTCGAAATTTACAACCAGTCCAACCTTTGAAAGATCTAAGCCTCTAGATGCTAAATCGGTGGTTACTAATACACTTTGCTGGCCTCTAGAAAAACTGCTCATTATTGACGCGCGCTGGTTTTGCGCTAAGTCGCCACGCAGTGCGACTGCTTCTAAATTGTCTTCATTAAGAATTGCTGCAATTCTATCGGTGTCTTCTCGCGTTGCGGTAAATACAATGGCCTGGTTATACTCGCGTTTGTTGAGTTCGAAGCGCAAGATTTCGTCTTTGTTACTCACGTTATCGGCAAAAAAGCAGGTTTGCTCAATATCGCCATGCTCGCCAGTAGCATTACCAACGGCAACTCGAACTGCCCCATGGGTAAGTTGAGTTGTCATATGTTGCAACTCAATATTATCGAGGGTCGCGGAAAACAGCATGGTTTGGCGTTTTCTGTGGTCGGCATATTTATTAATAAGCTTGAGTTGTGCAGCAAACCCTAAATCTAACATGCGGTCGGCTTCATCAAAGATAAGCAGCTCTAGCCCGTTCAGATACATACTTTTGCCGATAAGATGGTCAGCAATACGACCAGCGGTACCCACAATAATGTGAGGGTTGCGGCGCAAACCTTTTACTTGGTCATTAAAATTTTCACCACCCACTATAAGTTCACAAGATAAACTCAAACCACTGCACATAGATTTAGCTTCTATGAATACCTGTTTGGCCAGTTCTCTTGTTGGTGCAAGTATTAGTGCTCTTGGATCTTGTCGGCTCAACGCTTTTTGAGACAATAATCGATTAATAGCGGGAACTAAAAATGCAAATGTCTTACCTGAGCCGGTTTTTGAGGAGGCGATAATGTCTTTACCCTGAATACTGGGTAGCATTGTGCGCTCCTGAATCTCGGTAAGAGTTGTAATACTCTTACTTTCAAGTTTCGCTATGATTTTATGGTGAACAGGTAAGTCAGTAACTAGCAAGATAACGCCTCTATATTAATTTTCAGGTGCATTATCCCTTAAAGCAGGAGGATTTGAAAGCAAGCCAATAGAGAAGCTCGCTTTTTATAAGGGCCGTCTTTTCCCAACGGCCCCTATAGGTTTTTTAAAAAGACATTTCAGCTACATTGTCAGGAACAATAAGCTTACCGGCTGTTTTTTCTTTTATTTCATCAACAGAAACACCAGGTGCTTTCTCTTGTAATACAAAAGCGCCGTCTTCTACTGAAAGAACAGCTAAATCAGTGATGATACGCGTTATACAATTCACGCCTGTGAGTGGAAGTGTACACGCAGGTAATAACTTTGAGTTCCCATGCTTATCAGTATGAGTCATGGTAACAATAATGTTCTTAGCTCCAGCCACTAGGTCCATGGCACCGCCCATGCCCTTAACCAATTTCCCAGGAATCATCCACGACGCTATATTGCCAGATACATCCACCTCGAAAGCACCAAGAACGGTAAAATCTACGTGACCACCGCGGATCATCGCAAAGCTTTCCGCGCTATTGAAAATTGAAGCGCCTGTAATAGCCGTAACGGTTTCTTTTCCGGCATTGATCATGTCCGCATCAACTTCTTCTTCCGTGGGGTAACGTCCCATTCCCAGTAAACCATTTTCCGATTGAAGCATAACGCTAATATCTTCCGGAACGTAGTTAGCAGCCAATGTGGGTATTCCTATACCCAAGTTAACATAGTCACCGTCTTTAAACTCTTGGGCTACACGCATTGCTATTTGGTCTCTTGTTAAAGCCATTACACTGCCTCCTTTGTTACTACGCGACGCTCAATACGTTTCTCAAACTCGCCTTTTATAATACGGTTTACATAAATGCCTGGGGTGTGGATTTCACTAGGCGAAAGCGTGCCGGGCTCAACAATTTCTTCAACTTCTACAACAGTAATTTTTCCCGCTGTGGCCGCCATAGGATTGAAGTTCTGCGCGGTATGTCTAAATACGCAGTTACCAAGTTTATCCGCCTTCCACGCTTTGACAATAGCAAAGTCGCCGGTAATAGCGTGTTCTAGAATATAAGGTCTGCCGTTAAACTCCTTTACTTCCTTACCTTCACCTACCGGCGTGCCGTAACCAGTTGCAGTGTAAAAGGCCGGGATACCAGCACCACCCGCGCGCATTTTCTCTGCAAGTGTTCCTTGAGGGGTAAGTTCTACCTCAAGCTCTCCATTAAGTAATTGTTTCTCAAATAATGCATTTTCGCCAACATACGAAGACACCATTTTTGAGATTTGTTTGTCTTCAAGCAATAATCCTAGGCCAAAGCCATCTACACCACAGTTATTAGACACCACGGTTAAATCTTTCACACCCATCGTCTTAATATGCGCAATCAAGCCCTCTGGAATACCGCAAAGTCCGAATCCGCCAGCAATAACCGTCATTGAGTCGGTTAAGCCCGCTAGAGCCTCTTCGTATGTATCAACTACCTTATTAAATCCAGCCATTTTCATCTCCACCAATGGTTTGTTAATAAATAGTATCTGTTCTGTTGCTAGTTATGTAAAATTGAATTTATCTTTTAATTGATAACTAAAATCTATTAATAAAAATGAATATTTCTTACCGGCACTTGCGTGCATTTATCGAGGTGGCGCACTCCACAACGTTTGCTGAAGCAGCAGCAAAGCTGCATCTTACTCAGCCTGCTTTGTCATCATCTATCAAAAAGATGGAGCAAGAACTAGGAGGTAAGTTGTTTGAGAGGAATACGCGTAACGTAAGTCTAACTCCGGAAGGCGAAATTCTGCTGCCTAATGCGCTTAGGTTAAGTAGAGACTGGGATAATACCTTTTCCGATATTCAAAATTTATTTGCTATGGCAAAAGGACAATTAACAATATCTGCAATGCCATCATTTGCAGAATCTCACTTGCCTGGTCTTCTTAGTGAGTTTCATCACATGGCACCTAATATCAATCTTCGCGTTGTCGATGTGGTGATGGAGCAAGTTGTTCAAGAAATTCGAAATGGACGGGCGGAAATAGGCTTTACCTTTGAACCCGAACATAAAGACGGTTTGATATTTGATAGTTTATTTACCGATCGATTCGTTGTAGTTGCAAATAAGGCGCAGGCTGCTCGCTTCAATCAAAAGCCTAGCTGGAGAGAGTGTTTAGCTTTTCCGCTTGTTATGATGAATAGGGGATCTGCAGTGAGAAAGTGGACTGAAGCAGAGTTATGTCGGTATGGTGAGCCGAATATTGTTGCTGAAACAGGGCAGTTGGCTACATTGGGAAAGCTTATCAAAAGCGGGTTAGGCATTTCAATCATGCCCTCAATATGTAAGCCACAGATGGAGGCTTTAGGAGTTATAGCACTGGAATTTGTCGATTCGCCGTTACTTAAGCGGGTAGGGTTGTTACGCAATGAACGAAGAGGGTTATCGGTATCGGCGCAAACGTTATGGAAGCTTACCGTTAGCCATTATGAAAGTAGCCATTATGAAAGTAGTCAATAAGAAAGTAGCCAATATGAACATTATGATGAACGAACGCCGACCCACTGAATATGTTACTACCTAACAGCTACCATTTCTTTTTAGGGGCGAACAGTTCGTCCAGCTCGTCTCTTTCTTCTTCTTGTTTTCTTGCCCTGTCTTTTTCGTTTACACTTTTAAGATCTGATTGAATTTCATGTAACCATGAGTTTAACGTAGCAAGCTTACTTGACGTATATTCATCTTGAACGGTTTGATTTTCTAGTGCCAGTTTAGCTTTTTCATAATACTGACGAGCCGAGCCGAGCATATTAGTAGATTGCGCTGTACGACCCCGTTTAATAAGTGTTTCTACATTCACTTTTAACTGTAAACGCTCTAGCTGTTTGTCCTCTTCAGAGAACAGCTTAGTATCTATTTGCCCTTTGCTATGCTCTGAGCGAAGCAGAATTCTCAACTTCTTTACCGCCTGAATATACTGAATAATCGTTTTATCATTATCGGGTAAAGCAAATTCAGCGTTGTCACCACCATTATTTTCCAATGCAGTAGCTGCAGCTTGCTCGCTACTTTCAATGCGCTGCTTGATGTCTCGTGTGCTAGCTAAACTATCAATTACTCGTAGTGCATTTGCCATTCTTTTGTGAAGTATCCCGATTAACCGGGAGGAAATGGGCATTTGCAAACATGCGGAAAGAACATTTTCGGTTTCATCAACGACGGTGCGCTGCTTAGCTAATTCCGTTCTGCGCTCAGCTTCTAGTCGCTGGCGATTTTGCTGAACCGCATTGATAAAAATTGCGGCTATAAGCAACACAACAACTAAAATTATTATTATAATCACGTACATGCGTGTAGTTCCATCAGTTTACTTTTTTATAATTCCCGGATGGGAAACACCGGCGAAGAGACCGTACTCGTTGATAATCTCGCACACGACATAATACTACGGTATTTTCACTTCAAATACACTTCCGCCAAGGCTACCGCCATTAGATAATGATATTACACCCACTTTATCATTGTGAGAATGAGCATCAGCAATCAATTTTGCAAAGAAGAGTCCTAACCCGGTTCTACCTTGACTGAGTTCAAAGTTATCCAGTGTAGCGTGACTTTTATTTAGCATTTCATCGGGATAGCCATTTCCATCATCTTCAACTTTAATGACAAGATAGTCATTAACAATATCGGCGCAAACCTGAATACGTGAAGCGCCGTATTT
Organism: Alteromonas hispanica; assembly: GCF_010500915.1. Lineage (GTDB taxonomy): Bacteria > Pseudomonadota > Gammaproteobacteria > Enterobacterales > Alteromonadaceae > Alteromonas > Alteromonas hispanica. The sequence goes on along the minus strand of NZ_JAAAWP010000001.1, from coordinate 205,205 downwards.
CAGCGCGTTAACAATAACGTCATTGAGTAGCAAATAAAAAAGCTCACTATCTAGATACCAGCTTATATCGCTGTGTACATTTACGTGTAGTGTTATGTTCTTTTGCTCTATGTAAAATCTATTTGAGCCGACCACATCTTCAATTATATCGGCAATAAAACATTCGTCTGCACTAATTGGAATACTTTCTAACTCTGAGCGGTAGAGTGAAAGAATTTGTACAAGGTTGGTGTTAAGTCTTGACGCTTCGTAGTGAACATTAGCTACTTGTTCTCTCGCACCTGTATTTTCTTTTGGCAGGGTATCTCTTAGTGATTCTATTGATTGAATAAGTAAAAACAATGAATTCTTCATATCGTGTACAGCTGCGGCTAGTACCGAAGAAAAATCAATTTTTGCAGATATTTGCTTATTTGAGGTCATTGTTTCTCAGTTCATGCAAAAGTTTAGCGCTACTCTTAATGTAGAATAAAAAGAGTACTTTTGAGCACATGTTTTTGAATTTTATTAATTTTGATGCTTAATTGAAGCCTAATATGGGCGATTAGTAATATCAACCTTTAAAAAAATGTAGTTTTGGTTATAAGGATAGGAGTATAGTGTATATAAAGAGCAAATCAGCGGTGTGAAGAATGAAATTACAACAACTTCGTTATATTGTAGAAGTCGTCAATAATAATCTGAATGTGTCTGCGACAGCTGAGAGTCTATACACTTCTCAGCCTGGCATAAGTAAGCAAGTTCGTATGCTTGAAGATGAACTTGGTGTGCAAATTTTTGGGCGAAGCGGTAAACACCTGACGCATGTTACCGATGCTGGAGGCGATGTAATTACTATCGCTCGTGAGATATTGGCGAAAGTAGAGAGTATTAAGGCCGTCGCAAGGGAGCACACATTACCTGATCAAGGTAAGCTGAATATAGCCACTACACACACGCAGGCGCGATATGCACTCCCAGACGTTATTCAGGGGTTTATGACCAAATACCCGAAGGTATCGCTGCACATGCATCAGGGCACGCCTTCGCAAATTAGCGATTTAGCTGCTAAAGGCGAAGCAGATTTTGCCATTGCCACAGAGGCTCTTCACCTCTACAACGACTTGGTTATGCTTCCGTGCTATCACTGGAATAGAAGCGTTATCGTTAATAAAGATCATCCCTTATCGAAGAAAGGCTCAATTGATATTAGTGACATTGCCAAATATCCGCTCGTTACCTATGTCTTTGGGTTTACCGGTCGCTCTGAACTAGACCAGGCGTTCGAAAGAGCAGGGCTTACGCCTAAAATTGTTTTCACAGCAACAGACGCAGATGTGATTAAAACCTATGTTCGACTGGGCGTGGGAATTGGGGTTATTGCTTCAATGGCAGTCAATGAAGAACTTGACTCTGATTTAGTTAAAATTGACGCCAGTCATTTGTTTGATTACAGCACAACCAAAATTGGCTTTAGAAAGGGATCATTTCTACGAAGCTACATGTACGACTTTATAGAGCGTTTTGCCCCGCATTTGACGAAAGACAAGGTCGAAAAAGCCATGATGCTTAAGAATAACGAAGAAGTCGAAAAAATGTTTAAAGGCGTTACTTTGCCTGTGAAGTAGGTCCAAAGCTTGTTACCGCTGCTGGCATTGAACTTGTTACCGCTGTTGGCTCTGAAACAGTAACTTGAATCAACAAAGCGAAACAGCAAACAAATGAATGAGAAAAAGAGGAGCACCCAAGCTCCTCTTTTTTTATCAGCACTCAATGATGTTGACGGCGAGTCCACCCCGTGCAGTTTCTTTATATTTTGTTTTCATATCGTTGCCGGTATCACGCATGGTTTTTATGACTTTATCTAGCGACACTTTATGCTCGCCTGTTCCGCGAAGTGCAAGTCTAGAGGCATTAATCGCCTTGATTGCCCCCATAGCGTTGCGCTCGATACACGGTACTTGTACTAGGCCGCCCACCGGATCGCAGGTAAGACCCAAATTATGCTCCATGCCAATTTCAGCGGCATTTTCAACTGCGGATGCAGTACCGCCCATAATTTCTGCTAGAGCCCCCGCGGCCATTGAACAAGCCACGCCAACCTCACCTTGACAACCTACCTCGGCACCTGAGATAGACGCATTTTCTTTATAAAGAATGCCTATAGCTCCGGCGGTTAACAGAAATCTACTGGCGACTTCTTCATCTACTGGCCTGATAAATTTATCTACATACTGAAGTACCGCTGGAATAATTCCCGCCGCACCATTTGTTGGTGCAGTGACAACACGCCCACCAGCAGCATTTTCTTCATTAACCGCGAGTGCAAATAGGTTAACCCAATCCATTGTTTGCATAGGATCGGTTGTGTGCTCAGTCTGCAAGCGGCGATAGAGGCCTGGAGCTCGGCGAACAACTTTGAGTCCTCCCGGAAGAATGCCTTCGCTCTCTATACCCCTTTGAATGCATGCTTTCATCACAAGCCAAATATTATATAGCGCCTGTTTTACTTCATGTTTGGGCCGAAAAGTGGCTTCATTGTTGAGCATTAACGAACTAATACTCAGCCCGTTTGTTTTACAAAGGTGTAACAGTGCCTCGGCTGTTTTAAACGGGTAGGGAACTGAGGCTTGTAGGGTTGCAGCATGGGCTTTAGTTTCGTCAAAGTCTTCATCTTTGATGATGAAACCACCGCCAATACTGTAATACGTTTGTTGTGCAACTACGGTGTCGTTTCGCATAGCAAAGAAAGTGAGTGCGTTAGCGTGTTTAGGTAACGTTTTTCTTCTGTGGAAAACAATGGCGTTTTTATTAGGAAAATTAATGTCTTTTGTGCCATTTAAGCAGAGTGTTTCGGACAGGCGAACTTGCTCAAGCATAGCGTCAATTTTATCAACATCTACGTGCTCTGGCGTGTGTCCTAATAGCCCTAGAATAACGGCTTTGCCTGTACCGTGCCCAATTCCGGTCTGTCCTAACGATCCAAACAGCTCAACTTTAATGCTATCGACACTGTCAAAGAGCGAAGTATCCTCTGCAAGTGCGCCGGCAAATTCTGCTCCTGCTTTCATGGGGCCTACTGTGTGTGAACTAGAAGGACCGATACCAACGCTAAACATGTCAAATACACTAATCATAAACTTCAAGCCGTTAATCAATAATGTGTAGATCATGCATCTACCAAACATTAACTACAATACAGAAATGCTAATAATATGATTAGTTTTGCTAATGGCCTGTAAAGATAAATTGATAGTGGCTAGTCTATAACAGTACTTATGGATGTATATGATGGGAAAGGTTGCGAATAATTGCTGCGGTAGCGCCCCAAATCATTCGCTTTTGCCAAGGTATGAAATAAATAGGGAAAGAACGCGAACCTAAATGAGTTCTATGGATTAAATGATTTTTTCGATTTAACACATGAGCGAGGGGCACTTCAAAAGCACTTTCCACTTCGTTTGCGTCTAATTTCAACTCAAAGCCTGGCTCTACAAAACCCACAACAGGCGCTATTTCATACCCACTTACCGTACGATATCGAGGCAGCATCCCTACAATTTCAACGTGGTGTGGCGGCAAGCCTATTTCTTCGTCTGCTTCCCGCATAGCCGCGTCAAAAAACGAATTATCGGCGTCTTCGACAGCCCCCCCGGGAAAGCTAATTTGACCAGGGTGGTGCCGTAAGTGATGCGCTCGCTCTGTAAGAAGAACATGTAATGATGTGCCGTAATCAATCAGTGGGATAAGCACAGCTGCAGGTCGCCCAGCTTTTTTTAACGGAAAATCTGGTTCACTGTGCGGTAGCCTTAAATGGTGAAACTGATTGAGAAACTCGGCTTTTTTCATTCATTCTTCTCGTTAAATTTAGCCAATACGGGCACAATTTTTGATACCTTATCGAGGGTCTCTTGATACTCTTCATCAGCTTGCGAGTCTAAAACAATACCACCGCCTGCCCAGCAATGTAACTTGTCATCCTCTGCCAAAACGGTGCGAATACAGATGCTAGAGTCCATGTCTTCACGACACCCCATGTAGAAAATGCTTCCACAATAGATATTTCTGCGGTGGGGCTCTAACTCATCAATGACTTCCATAGCTCTAATTTTGGGTGCGCCGGTGATAGAGCCGCCAGGAAATGACGAAGCCAATAGGTCAAGGGGCGTGCTACCCTCTGCTAATTCGCCGGTTATCGTACTCACCAAATGGTGAACAGCCTCATAGCTCTCCAAGGCAAATAACGCGGGTACATTAACCGAACCCGGCTTACAGTGCTTTGAAATATCATTGCGTAGTAAATCTACTATCATCAAATTCTCAGAGCGGTCTTTCTCGGCATGCTGCAGAGCATATGCACTCTCAGCGTCTCGCTGCTTTTCAGCGTACCTAGGCCTGGTTCCTTTGATAGGTTTTGTTTCTACTAAACCCTCTTTCACGCTTAGAAAGCGCTCTGGCGATATACTTGCTATCGCACTTTCTGGCAGCTTGAAATATGCGGAGAAGGGAGCTTGATTCTCATTGCGCAATCGACAATATGCGCTATAAAAGTCACCCTGAAAACGCGCTGTAAACCGTTGCGCCATATTAACCTGGTAGCAATCTCCCGCCTTGAGGTATCGATGAATAGCGTCTAGGCATCGCTCGTACTCCTCTTGAGATAAATTCGATGCGAAGGGTTCTGTAATACTAAATGTCTTTTTGTCAGAGGTGGCTTCAGAAGCACCATTACTAGAACATGCAGGTGAGGTTGGCGTATTATCAAGCTCCGTATCTAAAATGTCAGGAAACGTACTTTCGTCTGTAGAGCAATAATAAAACGTACCCGTTTTGGTATCTTCAATAAACGAATTTAAATAAAGACCGGCGGCGAAATCGGGAGTCGTATAATCGTTTAACGCTTTGCTAGGCAAGCTTTCGTAAAACCTTCCAGCATCGTAACCCGCCATACCCGCAACACCAACAATGAATGGCAGATGCTCAAATTTTACGTCTATGGTTGCTCTCAATTTTACGACGTGAGCGTGTAAGTATTTTTCAGATGCCTCAAAGGGCTTCTCATCTAATTTGTACCGCTTCTGTTGCTGGATGTCGATGAGTTCTGTTTGCCCCTCTTTAGCCGTTACGACCAACGCAGGGTTCCATACCATGATATTAAAACGGCCATTGCTTTTTTCAGAGCCGGCGGTGTCAAAAAGAAGAGACCACTCTAGTTCGGCAATGCGCTTAAACAACTGAAGAAAAAAAGAAGCGTTTTCACCTGTGTCGTTTGAAATAACGTGGCGTAACTGTTTCTCTGTTAAAGGTGTTACTGTAATTTTAGATATACCGGCAATAAGAGACATAAATGTTATTAGTATCAGGTTGTTTCTATACTGAGCTTACTAATGCATACCCGACAGTCTTGCATTAGCGCATTAAGCGCAGCGAATATTGATAATTGTCGCTCAGCACGCGCTTTTGCATGGTACGACGATAATAGATGCGCTAGTATACGCTTTTTTAGCTAGCTAAGACCACGAAAGCCAAATAAAAAGAGGATGTCATGACCGTTATCCGTCAACAAGACTTCATTGATAGTATTGAAGATTCCCTGCAGTTTATATCTTACTACCACCCATTAGATTATGTAAAAGCAGTTGAAGAGGCCTATAACAAAGAGCAGAGCCAAGCGGCAAAAGACGCTATGGCACAAATTCTTATCAACTCCCGCATGTCGGCCGAAGGAAAACGCCCTCTATGCCAAGACACGGGAATAGTGACTTGCTTTGTTAAAGTAGGAATGGAAGTTTCTTGGGATAAAACTGACATGACCGTTCAGGAAATGGTTGATGAGGGTACGAGACGTGCCTACACCAATCCCGATAACCCTCTACGTGCGTCTATTGTATCCGACCCCGCAGGAGCCAGACAAAATACCAAAGACAATACTCCAGCAGTTGTACATATTGATATGGTACCCGGTGCTAAAATCGAGGTAATGATTGCAGCGAAGGGCGGTGGCTCAGAAAACAAATCTAAAATGGTAATGTTAAACCCTAGTGATGACATTGCTGATTGGGTGGTCAAAACGCTCCCAACAATGGGCGCTGGTTGGTGTCCACCCGGCATGTTGGGAATAGGCATTGGTGGTACTGCAGAAAAAGCAGCTGTACTTGCCAAAGAAAGTCTTATGGACCCGGTGGATATTCAAGAACTTATCGAGCGTGGCCCCCAAACAACGGATGAAAAATTACGTCTGGAGATTTTCGAGCGCGTAAATAAATTAGGGATAGGTGCGCAAGGGCTAGGTGGTTTAACCACGGTAGTGGATGTGAAAATAAAATCACTGCCTACGCATGCGGCGTCAAAACCTGTTGCGATGATCCCTAATTGTGCGGCAACGCGTCATGCGCATTTCTACCTTGACGGTTCTGGTCCTGCCGAACTTACGCCACCAAAACTAGAAGATTGGCCTGAAGTAACATGGGAAGTTGGCGAGAACACACGCCGCGTAAACCTCGATGAGGTTACTAAAGAAGACATTCAGGAGTGGAAAGTAGGGGAAACCGTACTGCTTTCAGGAAAGATGCTAACCGGCCGCGATGCAGCGCACAAACGCATTCAAACGATGATGGACAACGGCGAAGGTTTGCCTGAGGGCGTTGATCTTACAAACCGCTTTATTTATTACGTAGGTCCTGTGGATGCTGTTGGCGATGAAGTAGTTGGGCCGGCGGGTCCAACCACTGCAACCCGCATGGATAAATTTACCGATATGATGCTTGAGAAAACAGGCCTTATTGGCATGATTGGTAAAGCAGAACGCGGCCCAGCAACGGTAGATTCAATTGCGAAGCACAAAGCGGTGTATCTCATGGCTGTAGGTGGTGCTGCATACTTAGTGTCTAAGGCAATTAAAAAGTCTCGTGTTGTTGCTTTTGAAGAACTGGGTATGGAAGCAATTTACGAGTTCGATGTTGAAGACATGCCGGTAACGGTGGCGGTAGACAGTACAGGTGCAAACGCGCATAAGAATGGCCCCGCTATCTGGAAAGCAAAGATTGAAGATTTAGATGCTTCATTAAGTAAATAAAGCCACTTACCGCAGTACACGACTGACGTTAATGGAGCGATGCGCAAACACGCTTCACTTTATATCAGCGTTTTACAGGTCAACGCGGAATAATAAAAACAGGTGCCATTGGCACCTGTTTTTGTTTATAGTGCTGTATAAAATGCCAGTGTTTTCGATTTTTAAATACTCGTACTAACACATATTTCAAATCAATACGGTGTAAAGGCTATATGACCATCGAATCTTTAAATTCTCATGCTTCAACGTTACTTGCACTTACGTTACTCATTTTCACACTTTGTATTCTTTTTTTTATTCGTTCGCTATCATTAAAATCACAGCTAAATGCACAGACTGCAGAGACAAAAACACTGCAAGATGCCCTTACAGACTTAAAGCAGGAATTTGCTGTAATGAGCGCGAAATCAGAAAAAGTTGAGTACTTAGAGCAGTCTAATCGAGCGCTTCATCAATCCCTTCAGGAAGAACGTATTACCCTTGCTAAAGTCAAAGCACAGAATGAAGCGCAGCAATCAAGAATTGAAGCACTGCACGAAAGTCATGAAGAAAAGCTAGCCAACATGGCCGCCTCTGAGCAGCGGTTGCACACTCAGTTTGAAAACTTGGCCAACAAAATTTTTGAAGAAAAACAGCAGCGATACAGTACTCAAACAAAACAAAACATAGAAGCCGTGCTGGCACCATTTAAAAATGACTTAGAAGGTTTTAAGCGGCAAATTTCAGAGCAACACATAAGAGAAGGGCAAGAGCGTGCCTCATTAAAAACTGAAATTCTTAGCTTAAAAGAGCTCAATCGTAAAATAACCGAAGAAGCATCTGCATTAACCAGTGCACTGAAAGGTGACAATAAAAAACAGGGAAACTGGGGCGAAGTGGTGTTAGAGCGTATACTAAAAGAGTCGGGGTTAAGAGAGGGGCACGAGTTCGAAACTCAAGTCTCTGCAAAGTCGGAAGAAGGTAAGCGTTTACAGCCAGACATCGTCGTTCATTTACCCAACGATAAAGACGTAATTATCGATTCGAAAGTGAGCCTAGCCGCTTACGAGCGTTTTTATAACTGTGACGATGACTCACAAAAAGCACATTTTCTCACCCAGCATGTAGCTTCTATTAAGGGGCATATCAAAGGACTAGGCGCGAAAGACTATCAAAATCTCAAAGGGTTGAGGACACTAGATTATGTACTTCTTTTTATCCCTATCGAGCCTGCATTTTTATTAGCAGTTGAGGAGGAGCCAGAGCTAGTTACCCTAGCCCTTAACCACAATATTATGCTGGTAAGTCCAACTAATCTGTTAGTAGCGTTAAGGACAATTAACAATATTTGGCAATATGAATATCAAAACCAGAATGCACAGAAAATCGCTGAACAAGCTGGAAAGCTTTACGATAAATTCGTGGGCTTTATTAACGATATGGAAAAAGTAGGAAAGTCGTTAGACAGTGCCCAAGGAAGTTTTGAACAAGCAATGAATAAGCTTAGCCGTGGACGAGGAAATATTGTTCGTCAAATAGAGCATTTCAGAGAATTAGGAGTGCAACCAACTAAGCGTTTGGATGTTAACCAACAGGATTCGCTTAATGATGGCTAAAAATAAAGAATTAAATATAAAATAATTCCAACGATATATAAATTTCAAACAAAAAGAAGCCCCATCTGATGGGGCTTCTTGTTAGTTAATGAATAACTACTTGAAACGTCTACGTAGGTAGATTGCAGGCAGTAATAGCAGGCTCAACCAACCTGTTGAACCACCACCCGTGCTGCGTGGCTCTGGCGCTGGCGGTGGTGGAGCAGGTTGCTCACTCACTTCGTCAGCCAAGTTGTTAACCGTTACCGTAACTTCCGCTGGCTCTGAAATATTTCCAGATGTATCGATAGCGACTACTTCCATAGTCACGCTTTCAAACCCGGCGTCAAAGTCTAGCAGTGAACCGTCAGCAACAGTAATCACACCGTCACGAGAAACAGATAGTGCAATAGAGCTAGAAGATTGAACGAAGAATTCCGATACTGGGCTAGTGATTCCATCAACATCAGTTGCTTCGATGGTACCCACTACCGTACCTGTTGCAGTATTTTCGTCTACTTCGAAAGACTGAGCTTCTATTGTTGGTGCATTTCCACCGTCTACTGGAATAGTAGTCGCAACAGCACCGTCAGCGCCTAAGAAAGTAAATCCACCTGTTCCAACACCGTTTAAGAACGCAGTTTGACCTGGCTCAAGCGTCGCTACTGCTTCACCGCTCTCATCTACCACTGTTGGTGTGTCAAGAAGCGGGAATGAGTAGTTAGATACAACTAAATCTTCGTCGTAAGCGACTGATGGGAAGAAGTCAAAAGCACTGTTCTCAACGCGGAATGCAACGGTAGCATTTGCGTTGCCAAGGTCAGCAATTGTTAAACCTAGTGCATCAACACAGCTTACCATGCTAAGTACATTTGAACCTGGCTCATGGATAGTACCAAACAACTGACCAGAAAGTGCGCCAAATGGACGGGTGAAAGTTACAACCGCAGTTGAATCTCGACCAAATGCAGACTCGTTAAGTGTTTGTGCTGTGAAGTCAAATACACCATCGCCATCAACATCTACATCCATGAAGAAACCAGCTGAGTGAAGTGATGCAACTGGATCACGCATCGTGATATTGGTGAACACTATTGCACCGGCTTCACACGTTGTTGCAGCAACTCCAATATACTCTAACGAGGTGCTAACAATATCAAATTGCTTATCAGCATCTACACCGCTGTCAATCATAGTTGCAACAAGTGCAGTATCAAAATCAACTGAGCCAGTATTTGTTACTGTGCGCAATACGCCGTTTTCAGTCAACTCTGTACCTAGCTCTACCGAACCGTATGCTTTTGGCAGTACGTGGTAAACGAGATGCATTGTTTCTTCAGACTCGTCGGTAAACATAAGCGCACCGTCGAACTCTACTGAAGTTAGTTCTGCAGTTCCATCTGGGCTGCCAGCAACCGTACTATCAAGTGTCCATTCAGGTAGCTTAGTAGGATCGATAGTGGCTACCACATCGAACGTTACTGTTTGACCCGCAGGTACCGTTAGTGTACTTGGGTATTCCATTGTCAGCGCGCCAGACGCTAAATCATCAGCGAAACGAGCTTCATCTGACAATGTATAAGTCTTAGACTCACCAGAGAAGTTTTTAACCGTTACTGTCTTAGTAATAGACGCAGTCTCATTCAAGCCTAGTAGGCCAAATGCAAGGGCAGCCTGCTTAGTTGAGGCGTCCCACGCCGCAGTAGCAGACTTTGACGCTTTCTCTACATCTACAAGACCCGCACCGATATAGCTAATTGGAGCAAGCTCTGCTTCAGGGTTAGTTGAGCGTGGCTCTAGCGTGACATCAAGATTCGCATTGTTCATTAATGTTGCTTTAAGCTCAAATGCATTACGGTTAGGGAATACTTCCGCTAACATTGCCATTGCACCAGCCGTGATTGGGCTAGAGAACGATGTACCACTAATTGGTGTAGTTCCGTCTCCTGTACCAACTTCAGCAGTATCAATTGCTGTACCTGGCGCTGTAATTTCAGGCTTCAACAAACCATCTACTGAAGGACCACGTGAGGTAAATGTTGCAATAGCCCCCGGCTTAGCAACTAATACAGAATCGAAAGCAAATGCCGCATCGCCAGCAGTAATAGCTGCTTTAAGCGCGTCACCATCTTCTTTTGAAATCATTACAGAGTTGATGCCGATTGGCGTAGCTGGCGTGCCACCCATAACGAACGCACCATCGCCTTCAATGTTGTTTGCAACAATTACAAACTCTGCACCAGCCGCTTCAGCATTTGCTACTTTTGTTACAAACCCGCACGCACCGCGGTCGATTAATACAACTTGACCCGTGAGGTCTGCAGTGTATTCAACACAACCTGTTGCATTAGTTTCAGGCTCTGCATAAACCACTGGCGTTGTGCTATCAATTGAGAACTCTGGCTCAGGGTTGAACGCCGCGCCAACAGCTACAATCGCAGTCTCACCTAGCGTCGCTGTTATTTCAGCAGTTTCAGCAGTAGGGTGAGTCATCGCACCTACAGAAAGTGCATTGGTAGTAGTACTTGGTCCACCAACAATAAACGGAGTAGGGCCATCGTTACCTGCAGAAATAGCAACTACAACTCCAAGCTCAACGGCTTTATCTATGAGTTCTGCAACAGCGCCACCACGATTGGTTCCAAAGTCACCACCTAGTGACATGTTTATGACATCTACACGGTCCGAAATATCGCCGTCGCCATTTGGATCCATTGCCGCTTCTAATCCGGCTAATTGAGCCGCACCAGGGCAGCTTTGGTCACACACGGTGTATGCGTAGACTTGTGCATCAGGAGCAACACCCAATACAGAGTGCGCAACGTGCGTACCGTGATTGTTGTTGTCCATTGGATCTGGGTCGCCATTAAAGAAGTCGAAACCACCTAGGACGTTACCGATAGGCCATGCCGGCGTATCTGCTAAGTCAGCAGTTGCTTCTGCAAACGCTTCAGCTGTACCTGGGCCGCCCACAGCAGCGTGAGTATAATCTAGACCGGAATCAAGGATAGCAACACGAATCCCTTGGCCACTCGCTACGTTTGCTGTTACTAGGCTGGTAGCGTTTATATATTCCGCGCTATCTTCAATATGAAGTTCAGAGTTGTTGACTGGAAGTACGTCTGCAACACCGCTCAACGTTCTAATTTTTGCGATATCTTGTAGTGAACCGTCAATCACTAGACCAGCGACCAGATTTGTTGTTCTAGATTTAAAAGCTACATCAACGCCTAGTGATTCAATTTGCGCCTGAAGTAAATCAAGGCCGGTGTTTGCGTCGAACACTGCATCTGTAGGGTTAGAAAGGTTAGATAACCCCGCTTTATTTGCCAATGCAACGTCTGCTACTGAGGTAGCAGTAGAGCTTTTCGCCTTAACAAGCCATGTTGTGCCAGAGTTTGCTATTGCAGATTGCTCAACAGTTGCATTTTTTTCAAAACCCTTTGTAAGGGCATCTAAGTCATATCTGTCATTCGCCGCAGCACTTGTAGCAGATAGTGCTACTACTATTGCAGCGCTTAAGGTAGTTTTTTTCATAGTTAATCTCTTGTGGTTTTATTCCCCGATACTCTAAAGATTGTGCTTTTATTATTTTTAAGCTGGCAGGTAATTGCTGCCTCTATCTTTAGAACAACATAATTATTAGCACACTTGTCACAGGATTGTCATGAGTGTTTCAAAATTAAATACATTACATATTTTGTTACATTTACAGGTGAGGAAAATTATTGAAATAAAAACAAATAATATTCCCATTTAACCGTCCTAAAAGCGGATATTTTGAAATTCAATTACAAACTTCAACGGAATCGCCAGCATTTTTACGGTGAAAAATAGGCTAGCAATTGCAATAATTTTTCTCATCTCTGTCACAACATTTACAATCATTTTACGTTTGTAGGATGCGTATCCTATTTTTAGCCTTGTTTATAGGTCGCTACGTTCTTCCTTTAAACAAATTCAATTCTAATGAGAAAGACACTCCCTCTTTGTTTCAACTAGCATGGTATTCACTAAATTTGATGCTATTAGCCCTCAAATAAAGAGGAAAAATCGTGAAAGATAGAAATCATCTCGCTGATGTAAAAACCGTTACCAACGTAGAAATAATTAAAAATGGTGTGGTTGATATACCTATGCTGCAGATTTTATCTGCTGAAGGAAATGTTATTGAAGGTGCTGTTGAGCCTTCGCTTTCTAAAGACGAATCATTAAAAATTTATAACACAATGGAGTACATTCGGGTTCTTGACGAACGTATGGTAGGCGCACAGCGCCAAGGGCGAATTAGCTTTTATCTTGCCAGTACCGGTGAAGAAGCGGCCTCGGTCGCAAGCGCAGCAGCTCTTTCTCCAGATGACATGATTATGTCGCAGTATCGTGAGCAGGGTGCATTGGCTTATCGCGGTTATACGACCAATCAGTTTATGAACCAAATGTTCAGCAATAAGGATGATCCGAATAAGGGCCGCCAGATGCCCATTCACTACGGTGATAAAGAGTTAAACTTTATGACCATATCATCTCCCCTTGGTACTCAAATTCCACAGGCGTCGGGCTATGCATATGGGCAAAAAATGTCGGGTAAAGACGTTGTGACAATATGCTATTTCGGAGAGGGTGCCGCGTCTGAAGGTGATTTTCATGCTGGCCTCAATATGGCTGCAGTGTTGAATTGCCCAGTCATCTTTTTCTGCCGTAACAATGGCTATGCTATTTCAACGCCCGCAGAAGAGCAGTTTGCTGGCGATGGTATTGCATCTCGTGGGTTGGGCTACGGTATTAAAACAATAAGAGTGGACGGTAATGATCCGCTGGCTGTGTATGCGGCAACTAAGGAAGCGCGCGCGTTAGCTATTGAAGAAAAGTGTCCAGTCCTTATTGAAGCGATGACTTATCGCTTAGCAGCGCACTCTACCTCAGACGACCCTACGGGATATCGTTCAAGAGATGAAGAAGACAAGTGGAGAGCGAAGGATCCCATCACTCGAATGGCAAACTGGTTGGAGGGTAAAGGCTGGTTTGATAAAACAGAAAACGACAAGCGCGTAGAGCAGGCCAGACAAGATGTGTTAGCTGCAATGAAAGCCTGCGAAAAAACAGATGTATGTGCTATCGATGACATTATTGAAGATGTTTACGATACACCACCTTGGCATTTAAAAGAGCAACTCACCGCACTAAAAGCGCACATTAAGAAGTACCCCAAGAGATACCCTAAAACATCAGGGAGAGTGAAATAATGGCAAAGATGAATCTATTACAAGCAATAAACAACGCACTCATTACTGCCATGACCGACGATGAAAAAGTAATGGTGTTTGGTGAAGACGTTGGCCATTTCGGTGGCGTATTTCGCGCAACTAGCCATTTACAAGAAAAGTTTGGAAAAGGGCGGTGTTTCAACACCCCACTTACTGAGCAGGGTATTATCGGTTTTGCCAATGGCTTAGCTGCGCAAGGCTCAGTGCCTGTGGCTGAAATTCAATTTGGAGATTACATCTTTCCAGCATTTGACCAAATTGTGAATGAAACCGCGAAATGGCGCTATCGCTCAGGAAGCCAATTTGATGTTGGCTCTCTCACTATTCGCACGCCTTATGGTGGTGGAATTGCAGGAGGGCTTTACCACAGTCAGTCGCCGGAAGCATTTTTTGCTCACTGTCCGGGTCTGAAAATCGTCGTTCCAAGAGATCCGTATCATGCGAAAGGTCTTCTTCTTGCGTCTATCAGAGATAAAAACCCCGTGCTATTTATGGAGCCAAAGCGACTTTACCGTGCGTCTGTGGCCGATGTGCCAGAAGATGATTACGAATTACCGTTAGGGAAAGCGGATATTGTTCAAGAAGGTAATGACATTACCTTACTAGGCTGGGGTGCTCAAATCGAAATTCTACAAAAAGCTGCGGACATGGCCTTAGAAGATGGCGTTTCTTGCGAAATCGTAGATTTAAGAAGCATTCTACCCTGGGATGTGGACACTGTGATGCAGTCTGTAATGAAAACAGGGCGCTTATTAATAAATCATGAAGCGCCTCTGACAGGCGGCTTCGCTAGTGAAATAGCTGCCAGTATTCAAGAGCGTTGCTTTCTTTACCTAGAAGCACCTATCGCTAGGGTGTGCGGTTTGGATACGCCATATCCTCTTGCGCATGAAAAAGAATACATGCCTGATGAAACAAAAACGTATGAAGCTATCAAGCGTACGCTTCACTATTAATAACGGGAGAAGTAGCAGTGACAATTGAATTTATTTTACCCGACATTGGTGAAGGTATCGTTGAATGCGAGTTGCTTGAGTGGCTTGTTAGTGAAGGCGAACATATTGAAGAAGATCAGCCGGTTGCTGAAGTGATGACGGACAAGGCGACAGTGCAAATTCCGGCCATGCACGCCGGTACGGTAAAGAAGCTGTATTACGCTGTTGGTGATATTGCAAAGGTACACGAGCCTCTTTTTGCCATGGTCACAGATGACTCGTCTATTAGTGCAGATAGTGTTGAGTCTGAAGACGCAAGAGCAAACCTAACATCGACTGATGATAAGCCACAGAATACCGCTTCGGAAAATTCGGGCTCCGAAAACTCGAATGTAGGCGAAACGCGGGCTTCATCTTCAACTAGCGCCATTGAAGATTTTATTTTGCCAGATATCGGAGAAGGTATCGTTGAATGTGAAATAGTGAAGTGGAACGTTCAAGAAGGCGACAGTATTGAAGAAGACCAGGCCGTTGTTGAAGTAATGACAGACAAAGCCGTGGTAGAAATTCCAGCCAAAAATGCCGGCACTGTTCACAAGCTCTATCACGCTCAGGGCGACATTGCCAAAGTACACACACCCTTGTTTGCACTGATGGTAGAGCGCAGCGGAACAAATCTCAGTGGGTCAGAGCTCAGTGAGTCAGAACTTAGTGCGCCTGAAGTAGCAAAAGAACAGCAGGCCAATAGCGTTTCTTCAAATAAGGCATCGACAAAAAGCAAAGCCGCAGCTCGTCTAGAAACCGAAGCTAAATGGAAGGATGGGGAATTCGAGCCGCCTATTGCTATCCCGGGAAGAGTTTTGGCAAGTCCGGCCGTTAGACGTATTGCTCGCGAGCAAGACTTGGATTTATCCGAAGTATCGGGCTCTGGTAAAAAAGGTCGAATATTAAAAACCGATGTTCTTGAACTGGCAAAGGCATCGCAGGATGCGGTATCAGAGAATACGAGATCACATGCAAGTAATACCTACGAATTGAAGAGTGGGACATCATCTCAACAAGTAACTAGTGCTAATTCTAATAACAACCAAGCCACAGGTGGTACACGCGTAGAAAAAGTACGCGGCATTCAATCAGCAATGGCTAAGCAAATGGCAGCGTCGGTTTACACCATTCCGCACTTTACGGTAAGCGACGAAGTCGTGATGGACAACTTGATTGCACTTCGCAAAAACTTGAAGCCTGAGTTTGAAAAGAAAAATGTGAAACTCAGCTTTATGCCGTTTTTCGTAAAAGCTATGTCTTTGGCGTTGACGGAATTCCCTGTTATTAACAGCCAGCTCAATGATGAAGGATCAGAGCAAACCTATTTTGAAGACCATAATATTGGGTTTGCTGTAGACTCGAAAATTGGGCTATTAGTACCAAACATCAAGGGCGTGCAAAGATTGTCTTTGTTTGACATCGCGGTACAGATGCAGGATATCATTGAGCAGGCAAGAGCCGGTCGTGTATCAGGCGAGCACTTAAAAGGTGGCACAATAAGCATTTCTAATATAGGTGCAATTGGCGGCATAACGGCAACGCCGGTCATTAATAAGCCAGAAGCTGCGATCGTTGCACTTGGAAAAACTCAGAAGCTTCCTCGCTTCGATGACAATGACAACGTGACGGCACAAAACATCATGGCGGTGAACTGGTCAGGAGACCATCGCATTATTGATGGCGCTACCATGGTAAGGTTTAACAACTTGTGGATGAGCTATCTTACCTCGCCTGAAAAGATGCTTATGCATTTAAAATAACATCTCATAAATAACCTTTTCAGGGTAAGAGAGATAACACGATAGGGCTAACTTCAATGGAAGTTGGCCCTTTTTGTTTGTCCTCTTGGTAAGTCATGTACTCGGTTAACGCAAAACGCTATTATAGCGAAATACATTGAACGCAACGTTACCTAGGAAAATTGTGTTAAGTTACCAACATGCATTTCATGCTGGCAATCATGCCGACGTTATCAAACACCTGTGCTGGTTAGGCGTTATAAAATCGCTTAAAAAGAAAGAAAAGCCTTTTACGTTATACGACTCTCATGCTGGTGCAGGACTGTATGACTTCACAGATGATTTATCGTCAAAAAATAAAGAGTATTTAAGCGGTATTGCCAGTTTGCAGGATGTTGTTGCGAAAAGCTCCCTCTTAAACGACTATGTTTCTCTTTGTCAGTCTTTTGTTAGCAAAGATGCTTACCCAGGCTCACCCGTTATTAGTGCAGAGTTAAAAAGAGAGAGTGATGTGCTGCACGCTATGGAGCTTCACCCTGGGGAGTTCGCAAAATTAGAATCAAATATTGCTGCTTATGCCAGCAGCAACGCCCATTCCCATAAGCGCGATGGCTTTGAAGGGCTCATTGCTCTCACTCCACCTAAGCCTAATAGAGGTGCAATATTAATTGACCCTCCTTATGAAAGGGCGAATGAATATGAAGATGTTGTTACAAACGTAGAACGAGTGCTGAAGCGATGGCAGCAGGCTCAAATTGTTATCTGGTATCCTTTGCTTTCGGCCCGTTCTGGCAACAAGCATGGCGCTAGTGAAGCAATGTGTGAAAAGCTAAGCGAGTTGCAGGTGCCCTGTTTTAAAGCTGAAATGCAAATTGCTGAAAATACTCATGATGCGGGCATGTACGGCTCAGGAGTAATGGTGTTAAACCCTGCTTGGCAGCTTGACACACAGCTTAGTGAAGCAATGCTTGAAGTGACGCAACACATGGGAGAACAGAGCAGTAGCAGTGTTACTTGGGTCAATAAAGATAATTAACTATGTCGCAACTCAAGGGACTCAAACACTTTTACATACCTGATGAACAATCTATTTATTTGCTTTCTCACGCAGACGCGAAAAAGCTAAAAGATTGGGTTAGCCTTTGTATTGCTGAGCTGAAAAGCCTTGGATATATAAATATTGAGTTGTTAGGCAAGGGGGCTTTTGGGTTTGCTTTTTCTGGCGAATCTCCTGCTGGTGCGCTTGCTAATGGCGCGCTTTCTAATGGAGAAAAACGCGTATTTAAATTCTCTCGAATTACCCTACCACAGCACATACGAGAACGGCTTGAGGAAGAAGGCTTTATGCTGTCTCATGTCGATCACAAGTACGTTCCTCGTTTTATTGAGTACCAGCAAATAAGAAAGCAGTCCATACTTGTCATGGCAAAAGCGCCGGGGGAAGACTTAGAAAAAGTAAGTCTTCGCGTGGGGCCATTATCACCGCGAGTCATCGTCAAAATAGCCGTTCAAGTAGGGGAAATACTGGTCTACCTGCGGCAATATATGGCAAAAGGAATGGACAAGCCCATAGTACATGGGGACATAAAGCCATCTAATCTGGTATGGGACGGCGAAAATGAACGTATTGGTTTGATAGATTGGGGGTCTTCCGTATTTGCACAAACAGATGCCTCTGGGCAATTCGTTACCAACAATGTAATGGATTTAATGTCGGGCGAGCTGCAGCAAACAAATGCTAGGCTTGGCGATGTGTATTTTATTGGTGAAGAACAGTTAAATGGTGCGCTTTCTAGCCCCCGTTTTGATGAACAGGGCTTAGCAAGTACCCTTTATGCACTGGCCTCTGGGCAGTCATGTCGATACGGCAGCAAAGTTATTACTCCCTCGTCTTTAGGCTTGCCGAAAATGCTCGCAGACATTTTAACCTACATGCTCGATGACGACGCTACCAAACGCCGACAGGGAGGCGATTATTTTCTTAATCACCTACATGTTTTAAAAAACATGGTGTTTTCTGAAGATAAAGAAGCGGTGTATACACCACTTATTCCAACATGGGTACATCAAACCGGGCAGGATATAGAAACGGTAGTGTATAGCTCAAGAAAGTCTTATCTGCGACAACAGGCCGCGCTTGAGAGCGAAGAGTTGCGCTATATCGATGATGCGCAGTTTGACCGATACTACAAAAATTATCTTCAAGGTATGGGTGATACCGAAAAAGCCTTCGTTTCTGCAATAAGTCGCTTGGGTCGCTATCCGGTGGTTGGTGGAATGGCAGTGAGGTGGGAGCCTGAAGGTATTTATGTAGATTCAAGTCTTAACCTTCACGATCCTAGTTTAAAGTCTGCCTTCGAACAGGCGGTTAATAATGTAATTACCCTTGCTCGCGCCATACATAAGCCCGCTGTATTTAAATGTTGTATGTTCAATGCGAAAAACACGGTGCACATTGAGCGAGAAAGTGAGGATGAAGATTTCATACCATCAGAAGGTCTTGAAATTCCCTATGAGCTGTCTAAAACGTCCTTATCAAAAGACGATAGTCGCACACACTCTTATTTTGAAGATGGTGATGATCCAGACGAGCTACTAAAGTTACCGGATACAATAATAGATACGATAAAAGCGCTTAACGCCATCCATCATACGGGGTGTATTATTTTCGAGTCATTAGCTACCCATCTAAAAATTCACAATTATTATACCTTGCTCGATCACAGCCAAGAGGCGTCATTCAGAGCGCTTCTTAATGATTTGGTTAAGCAGATACCGCTTATAAAAGGGTTAGGTATTTCAGGGTTTATGAAGTTACCCTATAAAGACACTCGCTTTTTTGAGCATAAGGCAACACTGCCAGAAAAGTACTACCCAAGAAATCCCAAAGCAATAAAACAAGAGAACGCACAACATGTCGGATATTAAACTATCTTCGCTATTTGAGTTAGAAACCATAGAAGCGGGCCTCTATCGAGGTCAGAGCTGGGATTTGGGTTTTCGGGCATTATTTGGCGGACAAGTTCTTGGACAGGCGCTAGCCGCTGCTTATGAGACCGTTGACGAAGAAAGAGTGGCCCACTCATTTCACACCTACTTTTTATTGCCAGGAGACGCACAAAAACCTGTGGTTTATGACGTCGAAATTGTTCGAGATGGCCGTAGTTTCTCTGCTCGCCGAGTTAAAGCAATTCAAGACGGTAGAAACATTTTCTATATGACAGCATCTTTTCAGGTACCTCAAGAGGGCATGCACCATCAGCAACCAACAATGCCAGATGTTCCTCCGCCAGAGGAGGTTCAGTCTGACATCGATTTCTATCAAGAGAATTTCAATAAAATCGCTCGCCCAATGAGAGAGGCTTTGAGCTACCACAAACCAGTTGATATTCGCACGGTTAATGCGGCTAACTCTTATCAACCTGTTAAACACGAGCCAACGCGCTATATATGGATGAAGGCGAGAGATACGCTCAGTGGGTCTTTATCTGTTCATCAAGCGGCGCTGGCTTACGCGTCAGACTACCACTTTTTAAGCACTTCTTTGCAACCTCATGGCGTCGCGGTTACTGATAAGTCTTTACGGATGGCCACCATTGATCACGCTATGTGGTTTCACCGCCCTGTTAACTTAAATGAATGGTTGCTATACGCGATGGAGAGTCCGTTCAGTGGCGGTGCTCGAGGTTTGGTACGAGGGCAGATCTTTACGCAGCAAGGCGAACTCGTGGCATCGACCACACAAGAAGGTCTTATGCGTCAGGTTGATTCATAAAATTGACCGATAATTTCAAAATAATTATGGGCAAAAAGGAAGATGATATGCAATATTCACTGGGCAATTTAACCCCTAAAATCGATAAAAGCGCCTATATTGCACCAGGTGCTCATGTTATTGGAAACGTCGATTTGCGTGAAGGCAGCAGCGTTTGGTTCAATGCCGTTATACGCGGCGATATGGACCTTATCACCGTAGGTGAAAAAAGTAATGTTCAAGACGGCAGCGTATTACATACTGACGCTGGTGTACCTTTAACCCTTGGTACGGGGGTGACGGTGGGGCATAAAGTAATGCTACACGGTTGCACTATTGGCGATTATTCGCTTATTGGCATAAATGCAGTGGTGCTCAATGGCGCAAAAATAGGAAAGTATTGTATCGTTGGCGCAAACGCCTTAATCACAGAAAATATGGATATTCCTGACTTTAGTTTAGTCGTCGGCTCCCCGGGAAAAGTCATCAAAACCTTGGATGAAAGTGTTAAACCTAAGTTAGAAGCCTCGGCTGCACACTATAAGGATAACGCTCAACATTACGCACAATCGCTAAAGGCGACTGATGTATAGGTAGATATTATGTGTTGTGCATAAAAAATGCCCAGAACAACCGTTCTGGGCCTAGGGGAATGGCCCATTGCTGAGCCGTGCGCTAACTTTTACAGGGAGAGATTTAACGTAAATCTTAAACGAATCTTAATTATAGATGATGTTTGCTCGTTTTATAAACAAAATAGGTGTTAATTTTTTATTACAGGCTCAAAATTATAAATAACTGAATTAAAATCAATTGGTTAATGTTTATAAAAAACTCTGGTCTAACCACATTGACTCACTCTATTCCGTTTCTATCGATAGCTAGAATATACACATACTAGAGAATCTGGCTTACTCAATCCCTCAACAGGCAGATTATAAACTTCATCAACCATTAAGTATTGTCACTAAAAGTCGCACCGCAAAATACGAGTTCAACGCCTAAGACGAAGGCTAATGTGCAGCAGACTTACCATTCATATAAATTATGTTGACTACAGATGGTTGTACCAGAGAGCTATCCTAGTAGTATGTCTGCATGATTAAGCATTCTAAAAGTTAGAGAATTGAGCATGCCACTACAGTCAAACGCCACATTTTTACCACCTGAACGCACACTTATGGGGCCGGGTCCATCAGATGTAAGCCCTCGTATCCTCAATGCGATGGCACGTCCAACAATTGGGCACCTAGACCCTCTGTTTATTCAACTGATGGACGAAACGAAAAATCTTCTTCAGTACGCATTTCAAACTGAGAACCCGCTCACTATGCCAATATCTGCACCGGGTTCTGCTGGGATGGAAGCCTGTTTTGTGAATCTTATCGAACCGGGCGATAAAGTGATTGTATGTATAAATGGTGTTTTCGGTATGCGCATGGTCGAAAACGTCGAAAGATGCGGCGGCGAGGCCGTCACTATTAACAACGCCTGGGGCGAGCAAACCGATCTTAACGCGGTTGAAGATGCGCTTAACGTCAACCCTGACGCCAAAATACTAGCGTTTGTTCACGCAGAAACTTCAACGGGTGTACGTAACGAAGCAAAGTTACTGTGCGAGCTTGCTCAAAAACACAATTGCCTTACGATTGTTGACTCGGTCACCTCATTAGGCGGCATAGAGCTCGACGTTGACGGGTGGGGGATTGATGCCATTTATTCAGGGTCACAAAAATGTCTAAGTTGTGTTCCTGGAATCGCTCCGGTGTCATTTAGTGAAAAAGCCGTATCGGTAATTCAAAACAGGAAAACCAAGGTACAAAGCTGGTTCTTAGATATGAATCTTATTGTGGGTTATTGGGGCAAAGGTGCAAAGCGTGCTTATCATCACACCGCACCAGTAAACAGTATGTATGCCATGTATGAATCTTTGCTAATGCTAAAAGAAGAGGGCTTAGAGAATGCGTGGAAAAGACATGCTTCGGGTCATGACAGGCTAGCCCAAGGACTAAATGAAATCGGTTTAGAGCTTACTGTAGACAGCCGTTTCAGGTTACCTCAGCTCAACGTTGTTCGTATCCCAGAGGGAGTGGATGATGCCAAAGTACGAAGTCACCTTCTCAACGAATTCAATTTAGAGATTGGCGCAGGTTTGGGGGAGCACGCTGGAAAAGTATGGCGAATCGGATTAATGGGTTATGCCTGCAAACAGCGTAATATAGACCATTGCATAGCATCGTTGAAAAGCGTGCTAAATTAACCCGAATCCTATTTAAATTAGTGCTTGTTACAAGTAATCCTTCATTCTAATTAAGTGTAAGGTGAGCGTTGCTGCTCACCTTTTTTCATTTTCACACGGGTAAACTGCTTCATCATTCACTCCATGTTCATTTATATTAGAATATAGTCTTCGGTGTACAAAAACTTTAATAGGCCGCGTTGCGGCATTGTGGATAATAAAAATAGTTAAGGACGCCCCATGAAAAATAAATATGCAGTAACATCGTTAATTCTGTTTTCTTTTCTTACTAGTTTCGTTTCAACCTCTCTGTGGGCGCATTCCGAAGGTGTGAACTCAAAAGAAGTGTTGCCGGCGGCAACAGTGAGTGTGCAAGGTGTTGGCTCTATTGATGTTGTTCCTAATGCATTTTCGGTTACCTTTGTTATAGAGGCACAAGGTAAGACGGTTAGCCCATTAAGTCAGTCGCTGGCGAGTGATTTAAAGGCCATCGTTAAATTTTTACTGAAAGAGGGTATAGAAGAACGTTATATTCAAAGCATGGAAGTGCGTTTAACGCCCCGTTATGTGAATACGCCACAAGGAAGAAATCAAGATGGGTTTACTCTTTCAAGAGAAATTTCTATCACATCAACCAACCTAGATAATTATGACCGAGTGTTAGATGGCGTGCTTAAACGGGGAGTTGATCGTATTCAGCAGTTTAACTTTATAACTCTCGGTGAAACGTCGTTCTATCAAAAAGCGCTAATCGCTGCAGTAGGTGATGCAAAGAATAGAGCACAGCTTTTAGCGAAAGAATTAGGCGTTGAAGTAGGTGAAGTGGTTGCAATATCTGAATCTGGTGGCAATATGCCGATTCCAGTCATGCGTGCCGATGCATTTGCAAAGGAAATGTCAGTATCTTTGCCAGGTCAGAGTAATGTTGAAGCACGAGTGAATGTCACATTTAAAATTAAACAATAACAGGGTTACCGTTTGAAACAAGATTACAGCCAGCTTATAAGCCAAGCAAAAAGCTTAGTATCGGGCGAGCACGATTTAATTGCCAATATGGCAAACCTGAGCGCATTATTGTTCAATGGCTTAGAGAATGTGAATTGGGCAGGCTTTTATCTATACAAAGAGGGAGAGCTTGTCCTTGGGCCATTTCAAGGGCAGCCGGCGTGCATACGCATTCCAATGGGGCGGGGAGTGTGTGGCACCAGTGCCTCAACACAAACTGTACAACGCATAGATGATGTTCACGCATTTGATGGTCACATTGCATGTGATGCTGCGTCAAACTCCGAAATAGTTGTGCCGCTCATCGTCAATGAAAACCTTATAGGTGTTCTCGATATTGACAGTCCAAACCACGGTCGTTTCTCGCAAGAAGATGAAAACGGTTTGGTAGAAATAGCGCAAATACTTGTCCAATCTCAACAGCCATCATGAAAATAAGCGTCGATATTCATGTAGTATTGTCTACCTATGAAGATATGGAAGACGTCCACGATGACCCAGATGAGGCGTCGGAACGTTTAAACTTTATTCTTCATGCAATATATGATGCCGCAGAAGAAGATATAGAAACACAGCGTTTAGAGCAAATTTTGCACTACGCTTGGGAGTCTTGGCAACAAGATGCACATTTATTAGAAATTGATGACGACGAATTGCTCGATTGGGTTGACCACACGCTGGCAACTTGGGATGATGCAAATAACGAAGAAATCTCCTGAATAATTTAGAAAGTTAATGGAATCAACAGAGAAGTTTACTACAAGTAAGGAAGTTATTGCTTTCCTTGCAGAGACCTTCCCAAAGTGTTTTAGCACTGAAGGAGAGGCCCTTCCACTTAAGATCGGTATTTTCCAAGATCTTGCTCAGCGGTTAGACGATGATGAACGGGTTAGCAAAACGCTATTACGCTCTACGCTTCGTCACTACACCAACAGCTGGCGGTACCTGTACAGCATTAAAGAAGGTGCCCATCGCGTCGACTTAGATGGTGTTGAAGGTGACGCGATTGAAAAAGAGCATTCGGATCACGCGCAAAAACAACTTGAAGAGAGTAAGGCGAAGGCAGCTGAAAAACGCAAGGCCAAAATGGCTCAGCAACCTAAGCGTTCAGAAAAGCGTCAGTTTAATCGTCCAAAGGGCGAAAAGCCGGCCAATTCTGCTCAACCTGAGAGTAAGCGCGGAACTAAACCGAAGAATAATAGACCAACTACAACACCCCCTGCCAAATTGACAGACGGTGACATGAAGCAAGGTACTCGCGTAACGGTAAAGCTGGGTAAAGAACCTATGCCGGCAGTGATTACCGAAATTGCTAAAGATGGCATCCATGTTCAGCTCGATACCGGTATGGTGGTAAAAGTAAAAGCAGACGCTTTACGTTTGGCACGTTCCAAGAGGTCGTAAATATGAAAGATATCCTTCGAATTTCTATTGCTAGCGCATTCCTTACCGTTGGTGTAGGTGCTGGTGCTGTAACATCAACGCCTGACGTTGATGAGCTACCAATACTCCAACAAGAATCTCAGCACAGTGTTGCAGCAAAACGAGTGAGCGCGTTATTTACACGTGCACATTACAAAGAAATATCGTTGGATAATCTTCTTTCGGCAAGAGTATATCAACGGTTCATAGAATCTCTTGACCACAACAAACAAGTGCTTTTACTTGACGATGTGGTGAGTTTCGAAAAGTATCGCGATTTGTTCGACGATGCGTTGAGCAAGGGCAATCTGTCTATTGCATACGATATGTACAACGTATCTGCGCAGCGAAGAGTTGAGCGCTACGAATATGCTCTAGCCCTATTAGAAAAGGGACCTTTTGACTTTGCGAAAGAGAACGATAAGTTCTATTACGACAGAGAAGATGCTGACTGGGCAAAAGATACTGCAGAGCTTGACGAAATATGGCGTCAGCGAGTTAAATACGACGCGCTCAACCTTATTCTAGCTAACAAAACCTGGGAAGAAGCGAAGGAGCTTCTTACCAAGCGCTATACTCGTGCAATTAAACGCACAAAACAGGCAAAAAGCGAAGATGTTTTTCAAACTGCTATGAACGCGTTTGCAAGAACTATTGAAGCGCATACCAGTTACTTGTCCCCCAGAAATGCTGATCGTTTTCAAATGGAGATGAACCTTTCCTTTGAGGGAATTGGTGCAGTACTGCAAAGCGAAGACGACTATACTATTATCAAAAGCGTTGTGCCCGGCGGTCCAGCTGATCAATCAGGTGCTATTAAGCCTGAAGATAAAATTGTTGGCGTAGCGCAAGACGACGAGGAATTTGTTGATGTTATTGGCTGGAGACTTGATGAAGTTGTTGAACTCATTAAGGGGCCAAAAGGTAGCACAGTTCGCCTGCAAGTTGAAAAAGGCGCAACAGAATCTAAATCAACGTCGGTGGTTAAGTTAACTCGCGATAAAATCAAACTTGAAGACAGAGCTGCGAAATCAGAAGTTTATGTTCCTGATGAAGGGCCACATGCTGGTCAGTCTTTAGGTGTAATAACTATCCCAAGCTTTTACAACAATTTAAGTGCAGACGTAGCCAAAGAAATTGACTCTCTTAAATCTCAAGATGTGAAGGGCATTATTGTTGATTTACGAGGTAATGGTGGCGGTTCATTAACTGAGGCCACATTACTTTCTGGGCTGTTCATTGAGAAAGGCCCGGTAGTACAAATTCGCTACGGGCAGTCGAAAGTGAGCGTTAATCGCGATACTGATGGTGAGGTTGCGTATAACGGGCCGCTTACTGTGTTGGTAGACCGTTACAGTGCTTCAGCATCCGAGATATTTGCAGCGGCAATGCAAGATTACAATCGTGCGCTTATTGTTGGGGAGCAAACCTTTGGTAAGGGAACGGTTCAGCAGCATCGCGGCTTAGGAAAAATTTACGACCTCTACGACAATCCGCTAGGTAGTGTTCAGTTCACCATCGCGAAGTTTTATCGCATAGACGGTGGAAGTACCCAACACAAGGGAGTTATTCCAGACATCTTATATCCATCTGCAATTGAACCGGCTGAGTGGGGTGAAAGCCAAGCTGATAACGCACTACCTTGGGACAGTATTAATCGAGCCAATTACACAACTTTTGCGGATGATAGATCGGCGCTAGATGTGTTAACGGCAAAACATAATAAACGAATTATGCAAAATCCTGAGTTTTCGTATATCGACGAGGATATTCAGGAGTACAAAGAGAATAAAGATAAAAACTTTATATCATTGGTGAAGGCAGAGCGAGAAGCCAAGAAAAAGGAGGGCGAGGCAAAATCCTTAGCCCGCGCTAACGAACGTCTCCAAAGAATGGGGTTAGAGCCAGTCGCTACGCTTGATGACCTTCCAGAGGATATGGAAGAGTTAGACCCGTTCTTAGATGAGGCAGCTAACATCACCTTTGATATGATTGAGACAGGTCGATACGCTATAACAACAAATTAAGCGCTATCGAGAAAGGGCTGGTCTAGGGCCAGCCCTTTTTTTGTGTCTATATAAATATTACAACAATAATAAAGGCAAATAATATGGCGATACGAGGCGAGTTTTCTTCTCGAATAGGTTTCGTGCTAGCAGCAGCAGGCTCAGCAGTGGGTCTGGGAAATATTTGGGGGTTCCCAACAAAAGTAGCGAGTAACGGCGGCGCAGCTTTTGTATTGGTTTACTTACTGCTTGCGTTTGTACTTGCTTATCCAGTGTTGATGGCAGAGTTGATTATTGGAAGAAGCTCGCGTTCAAATATGGTTGATGCACTGGGAAAAATATCTGGAAACTTTGTCGGTAGAGCAACAGGGATATGGGGTTGTGTCACCGTTTCTCTTATTTTAGCTTTTTATGCCATCGTTGGTGGCTGGATGTTGGTCTACTTTGCCGATTCTGCAGTGCGCCTTGTAGGAATGCAGTCTGCGAGCGACTGGCTACTTACCTCGTCGGTTACGCGTAACGTAATATTCTGTGCTTTGTTCATGATGTTGACCGCGTTTATCGTGGTTGGCGGGGTAAAGTCAGGAATAGAGAAATGGTCGGTAAGGTTAATGCCGACTTTGGTGATTCTCATTTTGGCGCTGATCGTTTACGTGAGCATGCAACCGGGTGCCATTGAAGGCTGGAGTGCATATTTAGTTCCAGACTTTTCCCGAGTGCTCGACCCAGAGCTGCTTATCAATGCCATGGGGCAGGCATTCTTTTCAATGTCACTGGGTGTAGGTACTATGTTGGTTTATGGTTCTTATCTCAGTAAAAATGAAAATTTGCCAACAATAGGAGCTTCGGTAGCTTTAGTTGATATTGGCGTTGCCGTTATTGCAGGCATGCTAATCATACCCGCTATGTATGTAGCGCTAAATAACGGCGTAGAAATATTCACCGATGATGGTGCGTTAATACAAGGTGACACACTGATTTTTAAAGTGTTGCCTGCGCTTTTCGATACTATAGGCTCTGTCGGCATTTTTGTTTCGTTTACCTTTTTTGCTTTAATGGCCATTGCTGCCGTAACATCATCAATATCTATGTTAGAGGTGCCCGTGGCGTTCATGGTTGAGAGTAAAGGTATGAAACGTCAAAAGGCCGTGATATTTATGGCAGCGGTTATCTTTATTCTAAGCTGTATTGTTATTTTCAATTTCGAATTGCTATTCGGTTTTGTTATTGCGCTTACCACAGAATACAGCCAACCTCTTCTTGGCCTTGCCCTGTGTATTTTCGCGGGTTGGGTGTGGCGAAGAGATGCAATACTGGCAGAGCTTAAACAAGGAAATGAAAACGTAGAACACGGCCTATTTTGGAAAATTTGGCCTTGGTATGTGCGCTTTGTGTGTCCGGTTATTATCGCGCTGATGTTTTATCGTTCTGTTTTTTAAGACACTCGACGTTTTCAATAAAGGTTTATTAAAACAATAACAATGACAAATAGAGAATTAAAAACTCCTTCGCTTCTAGACGCTCTTATTCCAATTGTGGCGCTCGTTCTGATGATGGGCACTGCCGTTTATCTTTTTGAAGACAACTCGTCTTATGGTCCAAACCAAATAGCTTTATTACTAGCAATGGGAATGGCCGCCATCATTGGGATGAAGAACGGTTACAGTTGGAAAACCATAGAAAAAGGCATCGTTGACGGCATTTCAATGTCCCTGGGGGCTTGCCTGATATTGCTTGCTGTTGGTTCTCTTATTGGAACATGGATGCTAGCGGGTACTGTGCCTACGCTTATCTATTATGGTCTCGAACTATTAAACCCATCGTTTTTCTATGCCGCAACCTGCCTCATATGTGCAGTTGTCGCTATGAGTATTGGAAGCTCGTGGACAACAGCAGCTACCGTAGGTGTCGCGCTTATGGGCGTGTCGGCAGGCATGGAAATGTCGGCCGCAATTACCGCGGGCGCGGTGGTGTCGGGCGCGTATTTTGGAGATAAAATATCACCTTTATCTGAAACCACAAACCTCGCACCTGCTGTTGCGGGCACCGACTTATTCGATCACATTCGCTATATGCTGTGGACGACAATTCCTAGCTTTGTTATTGCACTCATCCTGTTTACCGTTATCGGCTTTAACGAGGTGGGTGAAGCGAAAGCAGACAGAATCGAGCAGATGCAGCTTTTACTTAATGAGTCTTTCAACCTTGGCTGGCATTTGTTAGTCCCGCTTGTTGTTCTACTTACGCTAGCGATTAAAAAGATGCCTGCGTTTCCTGCCGTTTTTATCGGCGCACTGTTGGGCGGTGTTTGGGCCGTTGTATTTCAGTGGGATGTAGTAGCAGAAATGGCCAGTACAGACGATAGCGCCAGCATTGGTGCGCTAAAGGTAGTGTGGACAGCACTGTTTGATGGTGTCAGCTTTTCTACGCCAGATGAAAACCTTAATAGCTTACTTTCTCGCGGCGGCATGTCTTCAATGCTTAATACTATTTGGCTTATTATCTGCGCCATGTCGTTTGGTGCCGTGCTCGAACGCGTAGGCCTACTTAAACGCGCAGTCGCCACTATCTTGTTGGGCGCTAAGTCTGCTGGCGATATGGTCAGTCGTACCATACTAACCTGTTTTGCCACCAACTTAGTGACTGCAGACCAATACATATCTATTGTAATGCCTGGGCGCATGTACAAAGAAGAATTCAGCAAACGTGGTCTCGACCAATTAAACTTGTCCCGTAGCTTAGAAGATGGCGGAACGCTAACGTCTCCGCTGATCCCGTGGAATACCTGTGGTGCTTACATGCACAGCGTACTATTGGTAAATCCATTCGATTATATCTTTTATGCGTTTTTCAACGTTATTAACCCAATTCTTGCGATTGTTTACGCGTATTTAGGCATTAAGATATTACGTATCACGCCGCCAACATTTGAAACTAAAAGCGAAGGGTCTGTATAACATTCATATAGGCACTTCAAAAAGGGGTTCTATGTCAGTTCAAATTAAACGCCGGGCGGATTATAAGCCGCCCGCTTTTCTAATCACCACCGTTGACTTGCACGTCACACTTCATCCAACAGACACTCGCGTAATCAGTACTCTGAAAGTGACAAGACAGGGCAGTCACAATCAGCCGTTAGTGCTAGACGGCGATAATCTTCCTGTACATAAACTGCTTATCGACAACGCACCGCTTGCGGCGAAATCTGACGATAACGACGGCTATATCCTTACCGACTCATCGCTCTCTATTCCTGTCGATAAAAACGAATTTACGCTTTACATAGAAACCAGCATTGCCCCTGATAACAACAAAGCCTTGGAAGGTTTGTATTTGTCAGGTGGGGCTTACTGTACTCAGTGTGAGGCAGAAGGTTTTAGGCGAATAACATTTTTCTTAGACCGTCCAGATGTTCTATCGGTATATACCGTAACGGTAGTTGGCGATGAAAAATACCCAATGCTGCTTTCAAACGGCAACCCTGTCGATAAGGGTCAGCTGAGTGATGGGAAACATTTTGTTAAATGGCACGACCCACATCCTAAGCCCTGCTATTTATTTGCACTTGTGGCAGGGGACTTTGACTTATTAACAGATAGCTATACCACCATGAGCGGTAAAGAGGTTGCGTTAGAGCTTTACGTTGATAAAGGTAAAAAGCATCAGGGCACGTTCGCGCTCGAGTCTTTAAAGCGGGCAATGAAGTGGGATGAAGATGTATTCGGCCTGGAATACGACCTTGATATTTACATGATTGTCGCCGTCGATTTCTTCAACATGGGCGCAATGGAAAATAAAGGGCTAAATGTTTTCAACAGTAAGTTTGTCTTAGCAGATCAAGATACCGCGACAGATGATGACTTTTTCAATGTAGAAGCCGTTATTGCCCACGAATATTTCCATAACTGGACTGGGAACCGAGTGACTTGCCGCGACTGGTTTCAATTAAGCTTAAAAGAGGGCCTAACGGTATTTCGCGACCAGCAGTTCAGCGCAGATATGACGTCAGAACTCAGTAACCGAATTAAGCATGTAAGAGTGATGCGCGAGCACCAGTTCTCGGAAGATGCAAGTGCAATGAGTCACCCAATTAGACCTGATGAAGTTATTGAAATGAATAACTTTTATACGGTAACGGTTTACGATAAAGGTGCAGAAGTTATTCGCATGTTCCACACCCTGTTGGGCGTTGATGGCTTTAGGCAGGGGATGGATGAGTACTTCAGGAGACATGATGGACAAGCTGTCACCTGCGATGACTTCGTTTCTGCTATGCAGTCTGCAACATCATTAGACTTAAGCCAGTTTTCACTATGGTACAGTCAATCGGGCACTCCCGTTATAAGTGTTGAACAACAAGAGCTTGAAAACGGGAAAGTACAGTTTACGCTATCGCAACGCACGCCTAAAACGTCTGATCAGCACGACAAACAGCCATTGTATATGCCTATTAATATTGAAATCATCGGCCAGGGCGGTGAACTGTATTCAGATAATGAGGGTGTAATAAACGATGGCATGGTGATATTAGACAAAGAATCTATGTCATTCACCGTGGATGCATCAGGTAACGTCCTTACTCCGGCGGTATTAGGGAACTTTTCTGCACCGGCCAAGGTCGATAACCCCTTGTCCACTGAGTCACTCCTGACCATATTTAAGCATGGGAAGGATGCCTTTAATCGCTGGGATGCAATGCAGTCTATCTATGATCGCTGTATTAGAGAGCTTGAGCAATCGCCCGAAGCCTCTATCGACGAAAATATTTGGGTTGGTATTCGCAGTGCAATCTCCAGAGAAATAGATAATGTAGAACTTCTTGGTGAATGTCTCGTTATTCCATCATTTGAAACACTCTGCCAATTGAGAACTTCTGTTGATGTGGCCGAATTAAGCAAAGCGCGAACTGAGTTTTGCCATCAATTTGCTCAACAATTAGAAGCAGCGCTTCTTGACGTTTTTAATAGTATTGAGAGCAAGCCGTATAGTTATGAACAAAGCGCGGTAAATCAGCGCCGCTGTAAAAATGTCGTGCTAGCGCATTTGGCTCTTTTGCCGCAATACGAACATCTTGTTACTGAGCAGTTTGAAGCTTCTGATAATATGACAGACACTCTTGGCGCTCTTCGCAGTGCGCAGTTCTGCCGTAAAGAAGTGTTCGATTCATTAATGGCAAAATTTGAACAAAGGTACAACAAGGACCCATTGGTTTTAGATAAATGGTTTGCGTTACATGCCACACAGCCAACAAAAGACATATTCGCTACTATTACCATGCTGTGTGAACACCCCCAGTTTACTATGAGTAACCCTAACCGCGTGCGCTCAGTCATCGGCAGTTTTGCTTTTTATAATAGTGAAATGTTTCATGCATTAGATGGCAGCGGATATAAGTTTGTTGCTGACTACTTACTTAAGTTAGATAAACTCAATCCGCAGGTAGCGGCAAGGATAGTGACGCCGTTAACTCAATGGCAAGGGTTTGCGTCTCAACATCAACGTTTAATGAAAGAGCAGTTAGGTCGACTACTCAACCATAAAGGGTTAAGTAAAGACGTGTTCGAAAAAGTGAGCAAGAGCCTTGCTTATGGCGCGGATTGAACAAACAGATAGTGTGTTTTATTTTTCGATAAGTGTGCCTTACACCCAGTGTGAGGCGCTCTATTCGCCATCAGTACCCAACGTAGTGATGGTTGCGGAATCTGGCGTGCGCGTGCAGGTGCCTACCGGTCGTTTACGCCAATTTATTACCTCTGATGGAGTAAAAGGGCGGTTTAGAATGATTGTGAATCAACAGAACAAAATCAAATCCTTCGAGCGCATCCGCTAGCACTACTCTCAGTTTCTTTTTTTAAAGTTTTTAAAACAGTAACTAGTGGGTGAAATTCACTCACTTTTTCATAATTTTTTGTGCAAGTGCATAAATGCCTTTTATACTCAGGATAAAGCAATAACTATTTGATACGATTAATGTTGTAAAAATTGTTAACTGGTAGGATTAGTTCTTGCGGTTCTGGTCAAATGATGTAATGATTTTGTTAATCGTTATGGTTGGTCATGATGTCGAGCATGCTATCGCGTCGACTTGGGAGTATAAAAATATGAAAAACAGGCCTAGCGCTTTTAAGATTTCACCAATTGCAGCAGGGGTTCTCACTCTGCTAGGTGCTGCTGCAGTTCCTGCTCACGCCGCCAGTTGGCAAGTAGGTGATGCAAACATCACGTTAGATTCAACATTTTCACTGGCTACAAGTATTCGTACCGAGGCGAGAGATTATGATCTTATCGGTAACAGTAACCATCCTCAATTCAATTGGTCGGGTTATCATGCGGCATTTAATCCTATTTACACGAGCGGTGATGTCTGGGGCTTAGCTGACGGTGGCTACTCTACGAATGGTGACCTTGGTAACTTGGCTCACGATCCGGGCGATGCGTTTGCCACTCAGATTTCAGGTACTCACGAGTTAGACATCAACTTTGGTGATTACGGTTTCTTTGCTCGAGGATTCTGGTTTTATGATTTTGAGCAAATGGACGGCGACCGCCCATATTCAAACCCAATAACAGGCAACCAGTACGATCTTTGTCAAGACCCTGAAGCAGAAGACTTGCTGTGTACCGATGTGCGTCTATACGATGCTTTCTTCTACGGTGATTGGTGGGTAGGCGATAAGCCGCTAACACTTCGCGTAGGTCGTCAGGTTATCAGCTGGGGGGAGAGTACATTTATTCAGCATGGCATCAATACAACAAACCCTGTTGATGTAACCCGGGCCCGTGCACCTGGTGCCGAACTAAGAGAAGTATTTCTACCGGTAGGCATGGTTTACGCCTCGTTAGGTCTAACACCAGACGTAAGTATCTCTGGTTACTATCAATACGAATTCCAACGCAGTTGGTTGCCTGTGTCAGGCAGCTATTTCGCCGGAAATGACTTCGCGGGTGACGGCGGCCAACGCCAAAACATTCAGCTAGGTTTCAGTGGTAACCCAGATATTGACCTAGAGCACTTGTTGAGCGCGCTTAACGGGTATGGTGATTTGTTACGTTCAGGGGCCAACCCTGCCGATGTATCTCAGGCATATTTAGCCTACCCAACCAAGGTTGCGGTTCGTGGTTTCGGTGATGACCCTCACAATGAAGCAGATGACCAAGGTCAGTACGGTTTACGTTTAACGTGGTTTGCACCTGAAATTAACGAGACTGAATTTAGCTTTTATCACATTAATTATCACAGTCAACGTCCGCTTATCTCTGGTGTGACATCAGACTTTACTCAAGCGGGTATTGGTGCCGATCTAGCGTTTATCGCCGGCAATGAAATTACCCGTGACAACATCACAGATTTACGTGCGTTTACAAAGTCTGAATTCTTCTACCCTGAAGATATTAAGCTTTACGGCATGAGTTTTAATACTAACATTGGCACAACAGCCCTTGCGGGTGAATTTGCATATCGTGTAGACGAGCCACTGCAGATTGACGACGTTGAATTACTGTACATGGGCATGCCAGAACAGCTTGCAAATGCAGGTCTGCGTCCTGACTTAGCCGGTATTTCTCAGTTGAATAACATTGGCCGCGCAGTGGGTCCTGGTGAAACAGCGCAGGGCTTTATTTTCTCTGATACATGGCAGATGCAGTTTACAGCGTCTCACGTATTTGGACCTAAGTTTGGTGCAGACAATTTTGTACTCCTTGGTGAAGCCGGTTACGTAAATATTGTTGATATGCCAGATCCAAACGTAGTGAGACTGAATGCACCTGGTACGGCAAGAACGCCATCACTAGAGCCAACGGCCACGGGTAATGCTCGCCAGGGTCTTCACCTAGGCTTGTCAGACGGACCGGAAACCAATCCGTTCGCTACTGACGATGCATGGGGCTATCGACTACTTGCTGTTGCCGATTATAATTCAATTTATGCCGGCATGAACCTACGCGTAAGAGCAACGTTTTCACATGACGTAGAGGGCACCACACCCGATCCTCTATTCCTTTTCACAGAAGATGTTAAGTCTGCTGCTTTTTCTATGACCTTAGACTACTTGAGCAAGTGGTCGGCAACAGCGTCATACAGTGCATTCTGGGGCGGTATTGGTACAACTAATGCGCTTGCAGATAGAGACTTTGTTTCATTTAACATCAAATATGCAATCTAAAGAGTGGTACTTATGATTAGAAAAGTAGGAATTATTGCAGCCGCCTTGTCACTAGCACTATCTGGTGCAAGTGTTATGGCGAAAGTCTCAGACGCTGAGGCGAACAAATTGGGTAATGAGTTAACGCCGCTTGGTGGCGAAGTTGCAGCCAATGCCGATGGCAGTATTCCAGCATGGACTGGCGGTATTACCTCAGCACCTGCAGGCTACTCGGTGGGCGATCACCACCCAGATCCATTTCCAGAAGATAAGGTGTTATTTGAAATAACAGCCGATAACTACAAAGAATATGCTGAGTACTTGTCGGAAGGGCAAAAGAAGCTGTTCGAAACATACCCAGACACGTTCCGTATGCCGGTTTATCCAACCCGTCGTTCGGCCTCAAACCCGCAGGCTATATACGACGCAACAAAAGTGAACGCAACGCGCGCTGAGCTTTTAGACGGTGGTAACGGTATTAAAGGCGCGGCGATTGGTATTCCTTTCCCTATCCCACAAAACGGGTTGGAAGCTATATGGAACCACATCTTACGTTATCGCGGTGAAGCCGTTCAGCGTAATGGTGGCCAAGCAGCGGTTACTACCGGTGGTGACTACAACGTCATTGGTTTCGACGAGCAGCTTCTCATTAAGTACGCCGAAGAAAACGCAACTCCAGAGCAACTTACTGAAGACAATATTTTGTTTATGTTTAAACAGAAAGTCACTCAGCCTGCTCGTCTTGCAGGTACGGCATTGCTTGTTCACGAAACTGTAGACCAAGTGAAAGAGCCTCGTAAAGCGTGGACTTACAACACGGGGCAGCGTCGTGTTCGTCTAGCACCAAACATTGCCTATGACACACCAGGAACAGCAGCTGATGGCCTGCGTACTACTGATGACTTTGATATGTTTAACGGTTCACCTAACCGCTACGATTGGAAGCTGGTAGGTAAACAAGAAATGTACGTGGCGTATAACAACTATGCATTACACTCAGACAATGCTAGCTATGAGAAAATTCTTACGCCAAACCACGTTAACCCTGATCTAACACGTTGGGAAAAGCACCGCGTTTGGGTAGTTGAAGCCACATTGAAAGAGGGCTTCCGCCATATTTATCAAAAGCGTGTGTTCTTTATAGATGAAGACAGCTGGCAAATTCAAGTTGCTGATATGTATGACAATCGTGGCGAACTCTATCGTGTTGCTGTAGCGTATGGTGTAAACTATTACGAAGTACCAACGCAGTGGTCTACGCTAGATTCATATCACGACTTAAACTCGCGTAGATACTTAGCTATCGGTTTAGACAACGAAGAGCAGATGTACGACTTTACTGTACGTCCTCGAGATGTTGAATTTACACCGCAAGCGTTACGACGAGAAGGTATGCGCTAACAGCCTTACACAACAAACGGTTGGCACTTGCCAACCGTTTTTGTTTACAGACAATTATTTTTAGGGGGAATGGTTCAATATGAAAAAAACCATTGCAGCGTGCATTGCCGCCACCTTTGCAGTGAATACCGTAAGTACTGCAATTGCTGAAGAAGCATTTATGGCACCATTAGTAGAACAATCTGTTTTACTGGATATAGACGCTGATAAATATGTTGTTATTGTCGGTGAACGTGGGCATGTGCTTATTTCTGAAAACGGCAGCGACTTTAACCAAAAACAAGTACCAACGCAGTCAACCTTAACGGCCACTACCGTGGTTGGAAGCAACATTTGGGCGGTGGGTCACGACGCAACCATTATCCATTCATCAGATAAAGGTGAGTCTTGGGAAGTACAACAGTATCAGCCCGACTTACAGCGTCCATTTCTTGATGTTCTTTTCTTTGATGAAGAACACGGTATTGCAGCGGGCGCTTATGGCCTTTTTTATCGTACATTAGACGGCGGTAAAACGTGGAGTGCGGAACGGCATGCCAGTCTTTTAGACCCTTATGATAGGGAATATCTAGAAGAGATTAGAAAAGAAGACGAAGCTTTTTATCAGCAAGAGTTAGAATCTATTCTTCCTCACATAAATCGAATAACGCTAGATAACGATACGCTGTACCTTGCTGGAGAGGCTGGTTTATTAGCAAAAAGCGATGACTTTGGAAAATCATGGCAGCGTTACAGCGTAGATTACACAGGTTCGTTTTTTGACATCAAGCCATTAGATGATGAAACCGTGTTAGCCGTTGGCCTACGTGGAAACATGTTTGTTAGTCGCGAGTCGTCGTCTTGGGAATACATACA
This sequence comes from Alteromonas hispanica, assembly GCF_010500915.1. Taxonomy (GTDB): domain Bacteria; phylum Pseudomonadota; class Gammaproteobacteria; order Enterobacterales; family Alteromonadaceae; genus Alteromonas; species Alteromonas hispanica. The sequence goes on along the minus strand of NZ_JAAAWP010000001.1, from coordinate 167,768 downwards.
AACGTGTTCAACAAGCACATTAAACTCCATTCTTATAAGCTCAGACTCTGAAGTTTATGCATTAGGTAACAACGGTAAAATGGTAAAGGCGACGCGCCCAATACCTACAAGCATGCGCGACCCTTATGCTAATCCTACCGACTGTAAGCCTGGAGAAGGTATTTCCGTTTCGCAAATTGACGATAAAGCTGCAATTCTCAATGCAAAGCAGTTTAAAGGCCTCAACATCGCGGTGTCAGCGAACGGCGTGAAAACGTTGAACTTAAAATAGGGCAGTATAAAAACAATGACCCATTTTCTAGAAAAATTAGTCTTCAGTAACCGCAAAGTGGTAGTCGCACTTTTTGCTATTGCTACGGTTTTCTTAGGCTATCAAGCTTCTCAAATGCGTTTAGACGCAGGCTTTGAAAAAAATATTCCTCTTAATCACGAATACATGCAAACCTATATTGAGCATCGCCAAGATTTTGGTGGCGCAAACAATATTCTTGTTTCTGTGTGCGATAAAAACGATAACATCTTCAATAAAAACTTTTTCGACACGTTTAAGAACGTGCATGACCAGTTGTTTTTTATCAATGGTGTAAATCGTTCTTTAGTTATTTCTTTATTTTCTCCTTCTACACGCTTTACCGAAATTGTAGAAGGTGGTTTTGCCGGGGGGCCGGTAATTCCAGCCGACTTCAATTCCTCAAATCCTGAGGCGCTTGAACTTGTAGCAGCGAACATTGAAAAAGCGAATATAGTTGGTCGCCAAGTATCCAGCGATTACAGCTGCGCAATGGTAACTGCGCAATTGCTCGACATCGACCCACAAACCGGCGAACCTCTCGATACTCTTGCGCTTGCCGCAGAGCTAGAGGAGCAACTTCGCGGCCAGTATGAGAACGAGCAAACGTCTATTCATATTATTGGCTTCGCTAAAATGATTGGCGACGTAGCAAATGGTGCAAAAGATGTGTTGGTTTTCTTCGCCATCGCAATCGCAATTACGGCCATCATGGTGTATTTCTTCTCTCGCAGTATAATGCTTACCGTGCTTCCATTGCTGTGTTCTGTCATCGCGGTGATTTGGCAACTTGGCCTACTGACCTCTATTGGCTTCGGCATGGACCCCATGTCTATTCTCGTGCCGTTCCTGGTGTTTGCCATTGGCGTAAGCCACGGTGTGCAGATGATAAATGCGGTAGAGAAGCAAGCTGTTAAAGGAATTGGTGCAAAACAAGCATCTATGGCAGCCTTCAGAAGCTTGCTTGTACCAGGCGGTATTGCATTGCTTTCTGATACTGTGGGTTTCATGACCTTATTGGTTATCGACATAGGTATTATTAGAGAGCTAGCTATCACGGCCAGTATGGGTGTTGCGGTTATTATTTTAACCAACCTTCTTTTATTACCTGTGCTTATGAGCTTTTTGAAGCTTGATGAACGCTACGTAGAAAAGTTTGCGGGTAAGGAAAAATCAAACAGTAAGTTCTGGGATATGATTGCGGCGTGCTCTCGTAAGAAGCCGGCGGCTATCATATTAACCATTACTGCTATTTTGTTTGTTTTTGGTCATTTCCAAGCTCAAAAGATGAAAATAGGCGACCTACATGCCGGTGCGCCAGCTCTTCATGAAGACTCGCGATATAACCAAGATACGTTCTTAATTACCGATAAATACGAAGTTACTGTCGATTATATTTCTATTCTTGTAGAAACCACACCAGAGGCCTGTACGTCGCACAACGTGATGAAAGCCATGGACGACTTCCAATGGAAAATGGAAAACGTTGATGGTGTGCAGTCTGCTGTGTCTTTGGCATCGGTAGCAAAAATTGTAAACGCAGGTTACAACGAAGGGAATGTGAAGTGGCAAGTTATCCCTCGTAATCAGCAGACTTTAGTGCAGGCAATTTCACGCGTACCTACCTCATCGGGTTTATTAAACGGTGACTGTTCAGTTATGCCAATCATCCTGTTCATGGAAGATCATAAGGCAGAAACTATTTCACGGGTTGTTGATGCAGTGAAAGACTACCGCAGCGACTATGAAACAGACGATATGAAATTTAGCCTTGCTTCAGGTCCTGTTGGCGTAATGGCAGCAACAAACGAAGCGGTGAGTGAAGCACAAGATCCTATGATGCTTTATGTCTTCGGCGCTGTTATCGCATTGTGTTTAATCAGTTTCCGTTCGATTAGAGCAACGTTAGTCGTGGTTATACCTCTGTATGTTGTATCGGTCCTTGCTCAGGCACTAATGACATACCTACAGATTGGTCTCACCGTTTCTACCTTGCCAGTTATCGCACTGGGTGTGGGTATTGGTGTTGACTATGGTATCTATATACTTTCTACAAAGAGTTTAATGCTCAAGCAGGGTGCAACAGTCCAAGAAGCGTATTTTGCGGCACTGAAAGAGCGTGGTAGTGCGGTGTTGTTTACAGGCGTAACACTGGCAATTGGTGTAAGTACATGGGTGTTCTCATCGCTTAAATTCCAAATGGATATGGGAATATTGCTTACATTTATGTTTGTCGTAAACATGCTTGGTGCAATTATTGTACTGCCAGCCTTGGCACGCTTCCTCTGGTGGAACAAAAATGACCCAAATGCATAAATTATTTTTGCATAGCTAAGCAAAAAAAAGGGGCCTTTTGGCCCTTTTTTTAGGTGTTTTTTGCATAGTTATCTATGCTGTTAATATAAGGTTAAAAAGGGGCTTTTAATAGGCCGCTTTATTAGGGAAAATACAAAGGTTTTCAGCACTTACGATATTACTATAAGGTTAACAAATGACAGTCACCTCACAGCGACACTCAGTACTGCTAGATAACGTATTCGAACTTATCGACAAAAAAGTAGATGCGAAGCAGAAGTCTCTTGTGCAGCAATTCGGACGTCTGTTGTATAAAAACATATCAAGCGATGATTTAGAAAATCGCAACGACAGCGACCTTTACGGTGCCACCCTCAGTTTATGGAACGCACTTTCACGATTCGACCACTCTGCACCCCACATAAGAGTTTTTAACCCGGAAATTGCCAAACATGGCTGGCACTCAAGTCACACTATTGTTGAAGTGATTGTGTCTGACATGCCGTTCTTAGTCGATTCGGTTCGCATGTCTTTAAACCGATTGAATATCACTGCGCACTTGTTTCTTCATAGTCCTATTGGCATTAAGCGTGACGAGAGCAACAAGGTAGAAAGTTTTTCAGAGCAGGGTAAGACATTAAACGGTGCTAAAAAAGAAACGGTGATTTTCATTGAGGTAGACCGCCAAACGTCTAAGAAAGACATAGAACTGCTTACCAAAGAATTGCGCTCAGTGGTAGACGAGGTTTCCCTTGCCGTTGCTGATTGGCAAGATATGACTAATACTTTGCAGAACGTGATTAAAACCAGTGAAAGTTTCAACTGGCCAATCTCGAGTGATGAAAAAGAACAAGTTAATCGTTTCCTTAACTGGTTAAGCGACCACAACTTTACCATGATGGGCTACCGTTATTACGACGTGAAAGCCATTGAGGGCGATCACCGCTGGATCCCAAATAACGACAGTAGTTTAGGTTTATTAAAGAACTCTATTAATAACCGAGAACGGTTGTTATCAAAGCTGCCGGCATCGGCACGCACCGAAGCCTTAAGTGAAAACCCGCTAATTTTAACCAAAACCAATTCAAGAGCGCGAGTTCACCGTCCTGCCTACATGGACTATGTGGGTGTAAAAGTGTTTAACGAAAACGGCCAAGTAGTTGGTGAGCACCGCTTTTTAGGTCTTTACTCTGCATCGTTCTACAACCAGAGTGTTGTTGAACTGCCCATTCTGAAAGAAAAGATTGAGAAAATTTGCGCGTTGTCGGGCTTTGAGCCTGGAACTCACGCATACAAAGCGTTTGTCAATATCGTTGAAACATACCCTAGAGATGAATTACTGCAAACGCCTGCTCAAGAGCTAGCGCAAATTGTGATGGGAATATTTCAAATGCAAGAGCGGGGCATTTCTCGCTTATTTATTCGTAAAGACACCTTTGGTCGCTTTTTCTCATGCATGGTATTCGTTCCTCGTGAGCGCTATAACACGCAACTGCGAAAAGAAACACAGGAGCTTTTAAAGGCATCACTTAATGCTTCTGAAGAAGTTGAATTTACCACCTTCTTTTCTGAATCAGTGTATGCGAGAACACACTATATCGCGCGAGTGAACGATAACAATGCGGAATTTGACGTGAAGGAAATAGAACAAAATATCATCGAGTTAACCAAGACTTGGAACGACAGACTTGCTTCTGCAATATCGGCTTCCCACGGCGAAGCGTCTGGCAAGTCGCTAGAGCGGAAATACAGCAATGCGTTTTCTCGTAGCTATATGGAGCATAACCTTCCTTCAGCAGCACTTGTCGACATCGGTAAACTTGAGATGTTAGATGACGAGCATACGTTAGATATGCTGTTTTATCGTCCTCAAGAAGAAGACTCTGAAAGCCAAATCGTTAAGCTAAAGCTTTTCCATAGAGCAGAGCCTATTCATCTATCAGATGTACTGCCTATGCTGGAGAATTTTGGGTTACGCGTAATTGATGAAAGCCCCTATAAAATCACGTGTTCAGGCGGAGAGCACAACTGGATAATGGACTTCAAAATGCTGCACAAAAGCGGTCAGCATTTTGATATGGAAAACGCTCAAGTTCTGTTTCAAGACGCATTTGCGAAGGTCTGGTACAACACGCTTGAAGACGATGCGTTCAACCGTCTCATACTAGGCGCTAATCTTACCGGTCGTAAAGTGACTATCTTGCGCGCTTATGCAAAATATATGCGTCAAACAGGAAGCTCGTTTAGCCACGATTACATTGCCAATACATTAGCCAACTACACTGATATAGCGCGCTTATTAGTTGAATTTTTCGACCAACGCTTCAACCCTAAGAAAAAGCGCAACAAGAAAAAAGAAGACGGAATTTTAGCTGACATAAAATCGCAGCTCGATGGCGTAAGCAATCTCGATGACGACAGAATTATCCGTCGTTATCTAGACATGATGTCAGCCACATTACGTACCAACTTCTATCAACTAGACGAAGCCGGTAACGAAAAATCTTACGTGTCGTTTAAGATGCTTCCAGAGCTTATTCCCGATATGCCTCTGCCGTTACCTAAATATGAAATTTTTGTCTACAGTCCTCGTGTTGAAGGTGTTCACCTGCGAGGCGGTAAAGTAGCGCGCGGCGGTCTACGTTGGTCTGACCGTCAAGAAGACTTCCGTACTGAAGTGTTAGGCCTGGTAAAAGCACAGCAAGTTAAAAATACGGTTATTGTACCTGTAGGTGCGAAAGGTGGTTTTGTCTGTAAAAAAGCGCCTATTGGCCAAGGGCGTGAGGCTATTCAAGCAGAAGGACAAGCCTGTTACCGTACGTTCATTACCAGCTTACTAGACATAACAGACAATATTGTAAACGGCGAAATCGTGCCACCAAAAGATGTGGTTCGCTTGGATGATGATGACCCTTATTTGGTTGTTGCCGCCGATAAGGGAACAGCAACTTTCTCTGATATTGCTAACGGTATAGCCGATGAGTTTAACTTCTGGCTAGGCGATGCATTTGCATCCGGTGGCAGCATTGGCTACGACCATAAGAAAATGGGCATTACTGCTCGCGGTGGTTGGGAATCTGTTAAACGTCACTTCCGTGAAATGGGGGTTAATTGTCAAACCACTGACTTCACTTGTATCGGTGTGGGTGACATGGCCGGTGATGTATTTGGTAACGGCATGTTACTTTCAGAGCATACAAAGCTGATTTGTGCGTTTAACCACCTGCACATATTTTTCGATCCTAACCCTGATGCTGCAGCCAGTTATAAAGAGCGTCAGCGTCTGTTCGAAAATCCCAGTCTGTCGTGGGAAGACTACGATAGCAAGCTCATCTCAAAAGGTGGGGGTGTATTTAGCCGCTCAGCAAAGTCCATAAAACTTTCTCCGGAAATGAAGAAATGGTTGGGTACACGACAGCAAACAATGACGCCGAATGAGCTCATCCACAATGTATTGAAAATGCCAGTAGACCTTATGTGGAATGGCGGCATTGGTACTTACATTAAGAGCTCGAAAGAGTCTCATTCTTCTGTAGGCGATCGCGCTAACGATGATTTGCGAGTAAACGGTAAAGAAGTACAGGCTAAAATTGTCGGTGAAGGCGGCAATTTAGGAGTAACACAGCTTGGGCGTATTGAATACGCCGCTAATGGTGGTCGCATTAACACCGATTTCATTGACAACGTGGGCGGGGTAGATTGCTCAGATAACGAAGTTAATATCAAAATTTTGCTCAATAGCTTGGTGAACGATGGCGAACTCACGGTAAAACAGCGTAATAAGCTACTTTACGATATGACAGATGATGTTTCTGCTATTGTATTGAAAGACTGCTATCGCCAAACTCAGTCTATTTCTATTACCGAACTAGCCGGCGTAAAACAGCTAAAAGAGCAGCTTCGCTTTATTCACGGCTTAGAAAGAGAAGGGCAGTTAAACAGAGAGCTGGAGTTTATCCCCAGCGATGATGAAATATCAGATAGGGTGGCAACAGATCAAGGGCTTACACGTCCAGAGCTAAGTGTTCTTATTGCCTATGGAAAAATGGTTATGAAGGATGCATTGAACATTCCTGAAATAACCGAAAATCCTTATCACGCTAGATTGCTGCTGCACGCTTTCCCAGAAGTACTGCGCAGTCGATTTAACGAGCATATGCAACAGCATCCGCTACGCAGCGAAATTATTGCCACCAAATTAACCAATAATATGGTGAATGATATGGGGCTCAATTTTGTGTTCCGTCTGCAGGAAGAGACCGGGGCAAGCGTGAGTGAAATTGCCGATGCCTATGCCATTGTTCATGGGATTTTCAATATGGAAAACCTATGGGCCCGCATTGAAGAACTAGACAATGTTATTTGCGCAAAACTTCAGCTTACTATGCTAGATGAAGCGAGACGCATTATGCGTCGCGGTGCACGCTGGTACATAAGGCACGGTAGCAAAACGCAGTCTATTGAGGATGCCATCGAAAGCTATCGTGGAACATTCAAAAAGCTGTCTGAGAACTTGCAGCACTACTTAGTAGAAAGTGAATACGCTCAGCTTGAAGCCGCAACGCAAAGATATATTGAACAGGATGTACCTGCAGATATTGCGTATCAAGTAGCCAGCTTCTCTAACATGTTCTCAAGTTTTGATTTGGCACAAATTGTTGAAGCTGATAAGCACGAAACCGATGTGGTAGCGAAGCTTTACTATCAATTAGGATCGCGATTGGAGTTACATTGGTTCCTCGATCAAATTAATAATCAGGCTGTAAGCAACCACTGGCAAGCTCTTGCTCGTGCGTCTTATCGTGAAGAGTTAGATTGGCAACAGCGTTCTATCGCTGCAAACCTACTGCAATCTCGCAGTGATACCGCAGATGCAGATCAAATTCTCGATGAGTGGATAGACAGCAATCAGGTGCTGTTAAAGCGCTGGTATCATATGATGTCAGAGTTTAAAACCAGCTCTACACACGAATTTGCGAAGTTTTCTGTCGCTTTACGTGAATTGATGCTTTTAAGCGTGAAGTCTAACCATTAGAATACACGCACCTTAATGATTTAAGCCCTGTTCATCAGGGCTTTTTTATATTAGCGAGTGTTTTACTACCCATGCAATCTCTTGTGCAAAAGCTGCTGCTTCAGTGCGAACCTGAAAAAAGTCACGATCTCACCATAAATTGGCTGAATAAAACGCAACATACACCGCTGAAATGGATGTACAGCACCAAACCAATTGCGCGTCCTGTAACAGTTGCAGGGATAACGTTTGATAATCCTGTTGGTCTTGCCGCAGGGTTGGATAAAAATGGCGATTGTATAGATGCTTTCTCTAGCATGGGCTTTGGCTTTGTTGAGATTGGTACAGTAACACCTCGTCCGCAGCCTGGTAATCCAAAACCTCGTTTGTTCCGACTGCCTGAAAAGCAAGCCATTATCAACAGAATGGGCTTTAATAATAAGGGCGTAGATCACCTTATTGAGCAAGTAAAAAATGCGCGCTTTAAAGGGCCCATTGGAATAAATATCGGTAAGAATAAAGATACTGAAGATGCGAAAGCCTTGGACGACTATCTTATATGCTTGAACAAGGTTTACCCTTACGCGAGCTACATCACCATAAATATTTCATCTCCGAATACCCCAGGGCTTAGAAACCTTCAGTACGGTGAGGCATTAGATTCACTTCTAGCGGGTCTTAAAGCTGCGCAAGAAACCTTGACGCAAACCCACAGTAAATATGTTCCACTGTTTATCAAAATTGCACCTGATTTAACTGATGAAGAAATTAGCAGCATTGCAGTGTCGTTAATGAACAGCAAGATGGACGGCGTCATTGCCACCAATACCACGTTGTCTCGGGATGCCGTTCAAGGTCTTCCTCATGCCGATGAAATGGGTGGGCTAAGTGGCTCAGTGATGACGGACATGAGCCTAGAGGTTACTCGTAAGCTCGATAAAGCCCTCGATAAATCAATGCCAATTATTGGGGTAGGTGGTATTGATTCTCCTGAGGCGGCTCAAGCCCGCTTAGATGCAGGCGCATCGCTCGTTCAACTTTATTCTGCCTTTATTTATCAGGGGCCATCACTCGTTAAACGTATCGTAAACGCGTTATAATACGCTCGATTTCACATAAAGCACGGGGTATTGCTGCCCCTTGCCACTACAGGTAAATGAATGAATACAATTCTGGTGACTACCAGCCGCGGTCTCGACGAACTGCTCAAACAAGAAATACTTAATTTATGTCCACAGGCACAAATAAAGCAGGCGCCGGGCATGCTGCAGTTCGAGGGCACTAAGGAAGATGCCTATAAACTTTGTTTATGGTCTCGGCTGGCTAACCGGGTTATATGGGTCTTAGCCTCTGGTAAAGCTAACAACGCAGAGAGTCTTTACAATACGGCTATGAGCGTAGATTGGCAGATGCAAATGGACTCTCGTCATACACTGTCAGTACAATTTGTAGGAACAAATTTCGCGATTAAAAACACTCAGTTTGGCGCGGTTCGTATCAAAGACGCTATCGTTGATACCTTCGTAGAACAAGGGTTGGCAAGACCGTCTGTGGAGCGCAGGCATCCTGACATTTCAGTTTACGCGAAGCTACAACGTGACAACGTGATTATGGGTATCGACTTGTCCGGTGCCAGTTTGCACCAGCGCGCTTATCGACAAGAAACCGGTGATGCTCCTCTTAAAGAACATATTGCATGTGCCATGCTCATGCGCAGTGGCTGGACCGAAAATACCGAAGCACCTCTGGTTGATTTAATGTGTGGTTCAGGAACTATTGCTATTGAAGCGGCCTATATTGCGAGAAATATAGCACCAGGAATTAAGCGCTCTTACTGGGGCTTTACCAAATGGTTGGGCCACGAAGAAAAACTATGGGATACCCTAGTAGATGACGCGTTGGCTAATCAGAAACCTTCGGCGAGCGGAATTTATGCTGCAGATTTCAGCAGAAAGATGGTATCCATAGCTAAAGCTAATGCCGATTATGCTGGTGTGTATAACGATATTGCGTTTAGTCAGCAAGACGCCACAAAATCATCGCCTCCGGTATCAACGCCGGGATATATAGTTTCTAATCCACCTTACGGCGAGCGACTTGGCGAACTTACATCCCTCATTCCTCTATTCAGTGAATGGGGAAAGCGCTTTAAAGAAGCTTGGAAAGGTTGGCATGTATCGCTGTTAAGCAGTAATCGGGATCTGTTGCGCGTGCTTAAATTACGCGCCTCGAAAGATTACGCAATGAACAACGGAAAACTAGAATGTCGCTTAGCTAATTATGTGTTAAACGAAGAGAATACCGTCCAATTTAGTGAAGATGCGGGTAATCATGAGTTCGCAAACCGACTCAAGAAAAACCTAAAAAAGCTGAAACCTTGGTTAAAAAATGCCGACACCAACTGCTATCGCATTTATGATGCTGACCTACCAGATTACAATGTGGCTATCGATAAGTATGACGACTGGTTGGTAGTGCAGGAGTACGCTCCACCGAAAACGGTGTCTGAAGATAAAGCGCGTAAACGCCTGCAAGAGGTTTTGCTACATTTACCTGCGGTAACAGGGATAGCGCCTAAAAATATTGTGCTGAAAGTACGCAGTCAGCAAAAAGGAACCAAGCAGTACGAAAAGATTAATCAGTCTGGCGACATGATGGAAGTGTATGAAAACGGTGCTCGCTTTTTGGTGAACCTTACCGATTACTTAGACACCGGACTGTTTCTAGATCACCGCGATACGCGCCAGATTGTGATGAAAATGGCGAAAGGGAAAGACGTACTTAACCTCTTCTCTTACACTGGCAGCGTGTCGGTATTTGCTGCAAAAGGTGGCGCTAAATCAGTTACCACGGTAGATATGTCGAACACCTATCTAGATTGGGCAAAGAAAAACGTAGCGTTAAATAAGCTCGAGGGTCCTCATGCGTTCGTGCAGGCCGATTGCACTGCATGGTTAGCCGACCACAAAGGCAAATACGACCTAATTTTTATTGACCCGCCATCATTTTCAAACTCTAAAAGAATGAGTAATACATGGGATGTGCAACGAGACCATGTAGATATGCTTACTCGCGCTCATGCATGCTTGAATAAAAACGGTACAGTGATTTTCTCTAATAACAAGCGCGGATTTAAGCTCGATAATTCGGCTCTCGAGGCTCTCGGTTTTACAATCGAAAATATAACCCAACAAACTATTCCAGAAGACTTCGCAAGAAAGGGCAAAATACACCAGTGTTGGACGCTAAAACTATGAAGATATTTTTTTACACCGGTCCTCAATGCAGCCTATGCGATTTGGCAGATGTGGAACTGCAAAACGCCAGCAGCTTTTCAGAATTAAACGTAGAAAAACTTAACATTAGAGACAGCACCGATTTGTACCATTTATATGGTGCCCGCATTCCCGTTTTAAAACGGGAGGATAATGGCAAAGAATTAGGTTGGCCATTTACTACAGCTGACGTGGAGGCATTTCTGCAGTGAGTATTTTGCAGTTAAAAAATATTACTGTTATTTACGGTAATCCGCCGTTATTAGATGGTGTAGAGCTTATCGTTCAACCGAAAGAGAGAGTGTGCTTGGTTGGTCGAAACGGCAGTGGTAAGTCAACCCTAATGAAAGTTATTTCTGGGGATGTTATTGCTGATGAAGGCCAGCGGATCATAGAGAACAATATTGTTATTGCGCGCCTAGAACAAGACCCTCCACAAACCACCGATGTTACTCTTTTCGACTATGTTGCTGAGGGACTGTCTGATATCGGCGAGACGCTAAAAGCCTATTTTCACCAAACCCGACTTGTAGGTGATGATCCAAGCGAGGCTAACCTCAATAAGTTACAGCGCCTTCAAGAAGCATTAGAGGCGCGAGATGCATGGCAGTTCGAGCAACAAATAGAACAAACCTTAACCATGCTGAAACTAGAGCCAGACACCTCGTTGTCTACACTATCCGGTGGCTGGCGTCGCAAAGCGGCACTTGCAAGAGCCTTGGTGCGCTCACCAGACCTATTGTTACTTGATGAACCTACCAACCACTTAGACATTGAAATGATTCGTTGGCTGGAGTCGAGCTTAAGTAATTATAATGGCGCGATTGTCTTTGTCAGTCATGACCGGGCCTTTATTCGGTCTATGGCAACGCGGATCATTGACTTAGACAGAGGTTCGGTAACCAGTTATCCGGGTAATTACGAAACCTACCTAGAGAAAAAGCAGCACGATTTAGAGGTAGAGTCTTCACAAAATGCGGAGTTTGACAAAAAACTAGCGCAAGAAGAAGTGTGGATTCGGCAGGGAATTAAAGCTCGTCGTACGAGAAACGAAGGTCGTGTGAGAGCCCTCAAAAAACTTCGAGATGAACGCAAAGCTAGGCGTGCAGTACAAGGCAGCGCCATGGTGAGTCAGCACCAGGCTGCACGCTCTGGCAAAATGGTTTTTGAAGTGGAAAACTTGTCGTACAACATTGGCGACCTTTGCATTGTCAAATCACTCAGTCTCAACGTTTTGCGTGGCGACAAACTTGCGCTTATTGGCCCTAACGGAAGCGGCAAAAGTACGCTTATCAAATTACTGCTAGGGGAGTTGCAGCCAGACGCAGGGAGCTGCAAGCGCGGCACAAATTTAGAAGTGGCCTATTTTGACCAACATAGGCACGGCCTGGACCTTGAGCAAACCGTTATCGATGCGGTTGGCGATGGGAAGCGTGACCTCATGGTTAACGGCCACCCTAGACATGTGATCAGCTACTTACAAGACTACCTTTTTACACCAGAGCGGGTAAATGCACCGGTAAAATCCTTATCGGGTGGTGAAAAGAATCGTCTTATGCTGGCAAAGTTGATGCTAAAGCCAAGCAATTTACTTGTTCTCGATGAACCGACAAACGATCTTGATGTAGAAACATTGGAAATGTTAGAAACACTGCTAAACGAGTACACGGGTACAGTGTTATTAGTAAGCCATGATAGAGAGTTTGTTGATAATGTGGCCAACAGCAGTCTGGTATTTGAGGGCCAAGGGCAGTTAAGGGAATTTATTGGGGGTTTCTCAGACGTTGAAAGCTGGTATAAAGGGCAGCAGGAAAAGCGTCTTCAAATTGAAAAAGAAGAGAAAGCCAAGACGAGGAATGAAACTAATTCCGCTTCAGACAGTCCTAGTGCTAAGTCTTCTCCCCGAAAGACGAAAAAGTTATCATATAAAGATCAGCGTGAACTGGAATCGCTTCCTGCCGAGTTAGAAAACCTTGAAGCAGAGTTAGAAGAAATGCAGGAACAGGTTAATGATCCTGACTTTTTCAAACAAGACAGTGACGCCACCGCAAAAACGCTTGCACTTTTAGCGGATAAAGAATTATTGCTGTCCCAGAAATATGCGCGCTGGGACGAATTAGAAAGTATGCTGGAAGATAATCAGCAGTAAATAGGATTTTAGATGAAACGAACTCAGCTTGCCGCCGCCGTTCTGTTGGCAACAGGAAGTGTTTCGGCGTTTGCCGCCACTTATTCAGTGACACCTCTTCCATTACAGGATACTGCACGCAGTAACTTTGGTCGCTCTATAGATGAGGCCGGACAAATGCTTACTATAGCGCAGCTTGAATACAGCCCGCCTATTGACGTAGAGCAACTCATCGAGGGGACCACGTTTTTTGAACAATTTGGTCCAGCGCTTGAAGACGAAGAGTCAGCTCGCCAAGGTGTATTTACTGACTCAGACTATTCGTCAATAGTCAGTTATTTAATTTCTAACCCAACGCTTCCTCAAATTCAAAAGTTAGCCCAATTTAGAACCTACGTTACCGACACAGTAGATGCTGAATTAGTACCAGGGTTAGATAAGATTACCGATAAATTCGATGATTACACACAGTCTGTTGAAGCATTTGGACGAGACAGTCTGAGTGGTGATTACATTGTGGGTGATTCGGGTGGCTTAGTTATTCTTGATGAATACGAGAATGAAGACGGCGATATCATTAAATACACGTATCCAGAATCTTCGCAGCAAGCTTTTGTTCAAGTCTCAGGGGAAACCAAAGTATTACCACCAGTAGACGATACCTTAGGTGGCTTCGCTTCAGCACGGGCGATTAACAACAATCTACAAGTTGCGGGTTTCAGTACTGTAAGTTTCCAAACATCAGTAGACGAGGCGAGAGAACGCTGTGATGACGATGAAGAGCGCGGCGATATTTCCATCGGTCGCTGTTTATTTAATTTATATACCGGCGATTTCACCGCGCCCCGTATTACGTCGCCCTTTATTAATACGCAAGTTGCAACCGCGCCAGCCTTTGTCAATTTGTCAGAAGTTAATGCCACTATTTGGCAGCTTGATGTTAACGGCGACGTAATAAGCACACAGACATACCCACTGCTTGAAGAACCGGCTGAGGACAATACCTTTTATCTTTACACTTACGCATTTGATATCAACAACCAAGGTATTGCAGTAGGTGAGAGCCTAACGGGTGAATTCGTTGCCATTACTCGTCCGAATCAGTCGCGAAGAGCGGAAAGTGAGCGTGTCGCAACGGTATTTAGAGACGGTGAAACTGTTGAACTGTTGCCACGTGACGAAAACATTATCAGCCAAGCAATTGCAATTAATGATAACAATTGGGTAACTGGCGCAGTATTGCCGCCATCAGACACGGCATCTCGCTCTAAGCTATTTGTTTACAACCTAGACTCGCAAGAAAAATTCTATCCTGACGGTTTCTTCACCAGTGCGGGGGTAACGCCTAATGCTATAAACAACAATAATATTGTTGTGGGCAGTGCCGACGTAGCGGCAACCAATGAAACTCAGCGCGAGCAGGCAGCATTCATGTATAACATTGATACTGAAGAGCTGGTTAATCTTAACGACTTAGTAGCGTGTGATAATACTTATGAGCTAATTGAAGCCGTAGATATTAACGACAACAATGAAATTTTGGTTAATGCGCGGATAAGAACCACTGCGAAGGAAGTTACTGGTGTCGAGATTTTAGACAGCGCCGGTGAAACTACTGATATTGATGCAATAGTGGCGGTCAAGCTCTCACCCATAGCAAACGGTGAGATAGACGATTGTGAGGTACCAGAAGATGAACAGCCTTACGAAAGGCAGGCTGCATCTATGGGGTGGTTAGCTATGTTCGGTATTTTATGTGCGGGAGTATTCCGTCGCAGGGTAAAAAGTAAAGCGCTGAGTAAATAATAAAGCTGCTATACTTGAGTATTTGTTCTCACATAATTTGTGATAAAAATCGAAAGGCTGCTCTGTTGAGTAGCCTTTTTTCATTTTAAAACCACGACTAATGTGTAATAAAAAATTTTAAAAATTGTCAAAAAAATTTCATATAAAGTTCATCAATTTATTAAATGTCAAGAACTTTAATTTCAAAATGCCCTTGAACCAATTGGCTAAGTGCACTATCTAAGTAATGTACACAAAATATTTTCCGGCACTTTCGATAACTAAAGATGTAGAGCGCCCGCGAACTGACGTTGTTGTACTTCCAACAGACAAAAGAGGCTAGTCAATGAAAAGACAAAAAAGAGATAAAATGACACGTGCACATTCTAAAGGCTATCAAGCTGGCATCAGTGGCCGTGCAAAAGAAAATTGTCCATTTCAGCAAAACGATGCTCGTTCACAGTGGTTAGGTGGATGGCGCGAGGCGGTAGAAGATAGGCACTTAGGACTAAGTGTAAAATAACATTTTCTCTTTTATACTGATTATGCAAAAGGAAAAGCCCCTTTAATAAAGGGGCTTTTTTTATCTCTAAAATTCTTTAGAAATTAGATGTATCTTGGAATAAGCCAACTTTGAGATCTTTTGCGACATATATCTCTCTGCCGTCAACTTCTACACTACCATCAGCCATGCCCATAAAGAGCTTACGCTTGATAACACGCTTCATAGTAAGTTTATACGTCACTTTTTTTGCCGTTGGCAAAATTTGCCCTGTGAATTTTACTTCGCCCACGCCCAGTGCTCTGCCTTTACCAGGTCCGCCGCTCCATCCTAGGAAAAAACCAACTAACTGCCACATAGCGTCTAAGCCTAAACACCCCGGCATTACTGGGTCGCCTGGAAAGTGGCAGTCAAAAAACCATAAATCTGGCTTGATATCTAATTCTGCAATAATTTCGCCTTTTCCGTGCTCACCGCCATCTTCGGTGATGGAAACCACGCGGTCCATCATTAACATGTTCGGTGCAGGAAGTTGGCTATTACCTGGACCAAACATCTCGCCTCGACTGCACGCTAATAAGTCGTCTCTAGTAAAGCTATTTTTTTTCTCTGACATTCCCAACTCGTATTGTTTTAAATTTCAGTGCTAATTTAGCGAACAGTTGTTCGCTAAACAACTCCGAACAGTCATTTTTATAAAGAAAAACGCGTGGTACACTAAATTCTCAATAATAAGTGTAACGATTATGACAGAAAAACCACTAAAAACAGCGCGAAACAGAAATATTAGCGATAGAGCAAAAGCGAATGCAGAGAAACAGCGACGCTTTAGAGAACGTCAGAAGGAAGCAGGTAAAAAACTCGTCCGGGGCTACGTAACACCCGAGGCAAAAGTCTGCTATGACGAAATAAGAGAAAAAACTGGCTGGACTGACAGCGAAGCCATGTCAAACGCCATGCGGCTTATGTATGCGGCCTATAAATGCGGCCAAATTAAGCTTCTTACCGAATGGTTAAGAAAAAACGAACGGTAGCGGTTAGTGTATAAAAGTGAGCAGCATCTAAGTTGTTAAGGTGGTTTATTTCACTTTTTTCTTTAACCATTGCCTACTTGGACTATTTTGCATGGTATGGCGCTGCACTATCCGTTTTGCCTCCTGCAACACATCTTTTCGTTCTCTATAGCTCCACAACCGCTCGCTAGTCTGCCTAGTGGTACTCACAATATCAACCACAGGTAATACATAGTCCCTTTCAATATCGAAGTCTATCATCATGGCTTCTAGAGGCGGAATGGCATAGGGAGCATGCACTGCATCACCGGGTAGGGCAGCGAGTTCCGGAACCCACTTCTTTATAAATTCACCCTCTGGATCTAATTTCATAGACTGAGTATGAGGGTTATACAAGCGCACGGTGTGAATGCCTGTCACACTGGCCTGCATCTGGATTTGTGGATAATGAATACCAGGTTCAAAATCTAAAAATTGTGTAGCGAGATAATGAGCGGCTTTTATCCAGTGAACGTTTAAATGATGGCACAGAAAGCTGGTAACCATCGCGCGCATTCTGAAGTTGATATATCCGGTTTTTGACAGTGCTCGCATACAGGCATCGACAAGAGGATAACCTGTGGTGCCTCTCTTCCAATGAAGAAAACGCCGCTCCGCCTCTGGCCCGTCAATAAACGGAAACTTTTCGTAGGCTGAGTTCATGGGCCGCCATTCGATAGCATGTTCGCTTTCAAATTTCTGAATAAAGTGACAATGCCAATGAAGACGAGAGGTTAGCGCCGAAAGAGCTCTCGCCCACAAAGCTTTGTCTGGCGCCGAAAGTGTTTTCTTGTGCTTCTTTTCAGTTTCAACGAAATGATAGACCTGCCTTATCGATACGTTTCCCCACGCTAAGTAGGGGCTAAGACGAGAACATGAACGCCTGGCATCGTGGGGACGAGAAATATTCTTGTGATACATTTTCCCGCGTTCTTTGAAAAAGTGTTTCATTACGTGCCAAGCACGTCGCTCACCGCCTTGCTGCATGTGTTCATTAAACAAAGAGGTTTTGGTAAAGGCAGAGTAGGTAGTGGCCATTTTTGTTAGCTTGTTATTATTCCACCACGGAAACCACTTTGCGGCCTGAATATCGAAATCATACGTGGGAGAATTAAAGTGAGCCTCCCAGTTTTCTTGCCAATGTTTACGATTGGGCAAGCCTCTAATTACAGCCCCTGAATTACACTCACAAAAAGAAATTTTATTTTTATTACAATATCTTGCTACCCTTTTGTCCCGGTTATACGTAACCAGTAAACCAACCTCTTGATAGCTTCTCAGGCTTGCAATTCTGACTTGTTCATTGATTAAGGTAAGCGCACTTTCTACTTCCAAATTAAGCTCAAGTACCTTCGCCTCACCAGGAAGTTGCTCGTTGATATCGTTAATGCTTTGTTCGACAAATCGCCAATGGCGTTCGTCCATGTGTGGGTCTGCTAAGAGCGATGGCTCCCAGCAGTAAAGTAATATGATATTTTCGCCCTGATGAACAGCGTCGAATAGGGGCTGGTGATCGCGAAGCCTGAGGTCGCGCTTTAACCAGATTACTGAGGCAGTCTTTACGTTCGAGGCACTCATTATATTACTTAGCCATGGTCTTTCAGCAAAGTAGCTATCAGCAGGGGAGCTCGCATCAAGGGGGCGTTAACGTAATGAGCCTTAACACTACTGGTTTCTTCAGCGCTGGCTCTTAGTACGCCAGCGCTTTGAGACATAGCGCTTTGAGACATAGTGCTCTGAGACTGAGCAATAACAATTAGCCCAGCCATTTCTGCCTAAACGCACCGTCTGGATCGTAAGTTGCTGTTTGCTTCTCTAAGTTAAATTGTCTGTGTCCTCTCGGGTCACTTCCCACACCGGCAAGGTAAAGCCAATTGCCCCAGTTGCTACCCACATCAAAATCGAGCAGCTGGTTTTCAAACCACGCTGCACCATATCGCCAGTCTTGCTGCAACTCGTGAACAAAGCAGCTAGCGACAAGTTGTCTTCCACGATTGGACATATAACCCGTTGCTTTTAGCTGTTTCATACAGGCATCAATAATTGGGTAGCCAGTGTCGCCGTTACACCAATCAACAAACACTTTTGGGTTATGCTTTGTATTGGGAGCTGCCTGCTGAATACCGCCAAATTTAAACCATCTCTCTTCGTATTTTGATTGTAACCAGTGAAAAAACTCTCGCCACAGTAACTCAAAATAAATCCAGTACGTTGACTCATTTTTTTCTACTTGTTGTTCAAACTTGGCTACCTGACGAACCACTTCTCTCGGTGAAAGTGCGCCTACTGCAAGCCAAGGTGACAGCTTAGTACTGTCTTTCCAACTGTCTAGCGCATTTCTTGTTTCTTTATAGGTCGCTGCTGCATGCCAATCGAAAAGGTACGTGTTTAAATGCTCAAGCGCTGCGGTCTCACCGCCTTTGAATTCGTTGCTAAATCCATTATCAAGCTCTGCATTTACGTCGAGCTTATCTTGTTCAGCAAACTCAGGCACAAACGCAGAGGGAAGGATTTCTAAAGTGCCGATAGCTTCTCTAGGTGTTAGTTTCTTCTCAACTTTGCGCCTGAAAGGGCTAAACACATCGGGCATTTCTGCAACTGAAAAAGGCAGATCGCTCTCATTGAATAAGGTAAGGGCTTCGCCTTCAATAATTGAAAGATTCGGATAATTATAAGCTAATTCATCTACGTGCTTTCGTTCATAAAAGCCACCGTGTTTGTTCAACCCAAGGTAAGCAAAGTGTCCCTGCTTCAATACATTAGCTAAACATTCTGAAGTATTCCCTTTAAGCACAGTCAAGCTGTGTCCTTGATTTTCAAGAGAGCGTTTTAAGTCTGCTAATGTCGCTATCAAAAATTGATAACGATTTTCACCCATACGTTGCAATCCGTATTTAGTCGGGGAAAAATGCGTTTCATCCAGAATATAGATAAATGAGACTTCATCAACCTTTTCACACAACTCAGTGAGCGCAGGTTGATCGTGAAGGCGTAAATCGTGTCTAAACCAAAACAGCCCTCGCTGCTTTTTTGTCGTATTATTATCGCTAAGAGTATGATTTGGCATGATAATTCTCTATTTTATTTTTATAACACGAACGGATCCTGAATCCGCAGAAATGCGTACAAGTTCAATTACGTAAGTAATTAAAAATTAGAGCAACATCAAAAGGAAAAAATGTGACCGTTCCTGTAAGTATTATGTGGTTTAGACAAGACCTTAGAGTGAATGATAACCCAGCATTAAACGCTGCCTGCGACATGGGGAAAATTCTTCCTATTTACATATTCGACGATACTACCCCCGATGGTAGAGTGCCAGGCGGCGCGAGTAAGTGGTGGTTGCATCACTCTCTTACCTCTTTGAATAAACGGCTAAACGGTCATTTGAAGTTTTACAAAGGCGATCCTAAAAAGCTCATTCCTCAAATTATGAAAGAGGTTGATGCAAAAGCAATATTTTGGAACCGCTGCTATGAGCCGTGGCAAATCAACCGCGATAAAGAGATAAAAAAACAAGTTATCGACAACGGTCTTGAGGCACATAGCAGCAACGGTAGTTTATTGTGGGAACCCATGAAGGTTCTCAAAAAAGATGACACACCATACCGCGTTTTCACTCCATATTATCGAAACGGCTGCTTAAACGTTGAGCAGCCGCGGTATCCAAAGGCCCCACCAGCGAGAATTACCTACGCAGACACCCAATGCGAAGATGATGGGCTAGATGCCTTGAACCTGATGCCAGAAATTGAGTGGTACGGCACAATCGAAAAAATGTGGAAGCCCGGTGAAGATGGCGCTGCCGATAATTTGTCTGATTTTATAGAGCATGCCGCCAGACACTATCGTGACGGGAGAGATATACCGTCGATGAAGGGGACTTCACGATTGTCACCACACTTACATTTTGGTGAGATGTCGCCAAATCAAGTGTGGTACGCCATAAAAGATAAGTTCGGCTCCACAGAAGATAAAAGTATAGACACCTACTTAAGTGAACTTGGCTGGCGCGAGTTTAGCTATTACTTGCTTTATCATTTTCCAACGCTGCCAAACAAAAACTTCAACGACAAGTTCGATAACTTTCCTTGGCGAAAAGACGCTGAAAGCTTAAGAGCATGGCAAACCGGTAACACGGGAATACCTATTGTAGATGCGGGTATGCGCGAATTATGGCAAACCGGGTATATGCATAACCGTGTAAGGATGATTGTAGGTTCGTTTTTAGTAAAAAACCTGTTGCTGAGCTGGCACGAAGGCGAGCGCTGGTTTTGGGATACATTACTAGACGCAGATTTAGCAAGTAACAGCGCTGGATGGCAATGGGTAGCGGGCTCAGGTGCAGATGCAGCCCCCTACTTTAGAATTTTTAACCCGGTACTTCAGGGCGAAAAATTTGACAAAAAAGGTAAGTACGTACGTAAGTACTGCCCAGAATTGAAAGATATTCCAGATAAATACATACATAAACCATGGGAAATTCCGGGTGTGATTGCGAAAGATGCTAATTTTGAGCTAGGTAAAAACTACCCAAAACCCATTGTTGATTTAAAAGCCTCGAGACAGCGCGCACTTGATGCTTTTCAAGAAATTAAAGGATAGCTCATGGCTTCACTTATTCTTGTATTGGGCGACCAGCTAACTGAAACACTTCCTGCTATTGCCGAAGCTAAAAAAACCGTAGATACCATATTAATGGCAGAGGTGAGAGAAGAGGCCACCTATGTAAAGCATCACAAAAAGAAGATTGCGTTTTTGTTTAGTGCCATGCGCCACTTTGCTCGTGAGCTTGAAAAGCATAACTACAATGTTGACTATGTAAAATATGATGACAAGCACAATCAAGGTAGTTTACTGGAACAAGTCAAATACAGTTTAGATAACGGTGATTTTGAAAGCGTGGTTGTGACATCGCCCGGTGAACATCGTTTGTTGAATAGTTTTCAACAATGGGAAAGTACGCTAGGTGTTCCAGTTCATATATGCGAGGACAACAGGTTTCTAGCGACGCCACAAGAGTTTAGCGACTGGGCGGAAGGCAAAAAACAATTACGCATGGAGTTTTTTTATCGCGAAATGCGCAGAAAGCACGATGTGCTCATGGACGGCAAAAATCCTGTCGGCGGAAAATGGAATTACGATGCACAAAATCGTGAGTCCATGCCCGAGGATCATAAGGTGCCAAAGCACAGCACCTTTGCCATAGATGAGATCACAAAAGACGTTTTGGCGCTTGTAGAGTCACAATTCTCTGATCACTTTGGCGACCTAGACAACTTCTTTTTCGCCGTTACACGAGAAGACGCACTGGAAGTATTGAATACATTTATAGAAGAACGATTGCCCAACTTTGGTCAGTATCAAGACGCAATGGTGGAAGGCAAACCATGGATGTACCACTCACATATCGGGTTTTATCTGAATTGTGGACTGTTAACGCCAAAAGAAGCGATTGAATCTGCCGAACAGGCGTACCATAGCGGTCAAGTACCACTAAATTCTGCGGAAGGTTTCATTAGGCAAATATTAGGCTGGCGAGAATATATTCGCGGTTTTTATTGGTATTTTATGCCCGGCCTCAAAACTGACAATTACTTTAACAACCAGCGTGACTTACCCAATTTCTATTGGGATGCACAGACTAATATGAACTGTATGCGTCAGTGTATTAAAGAAACAAAACAGAATGCGTATGCCCACCATATTCAGAGGCTGATGGTTATAGGTAATTTTAGTCTGCTGACTGAACTTAGCCCAGAGCAAGTGCAAGCATGGTACCTTTCTGTTTACGCCGATGCATATGAATGGGTAGAGCTGCCAAACGTGGCAGGCATGATTTTGTACAGCGATGGTGGAAACCTTGCTAGTAAGCCCTATGTGGCTAGCGGTAGTTATATCAACAAGATGTCGAATTACTGCAAAAACTGTGGTTATCAAGTATCCAAAAAGACAGGGCCAAAAGCGTGCCCATTTAATTATTTGTATTGGCATTTTATTGACAAGAACAAAGATAAATTAAGCAACAACCACCGTATGGCGATGATTTTAAAAACCTACGGAAGAATGAAAGAAGATAATATTAATGCAATGAAAGAAGACGCCGCTGCATTTTTGACGAAGATCACGAAAAATGAAGAAGTCTGATTTACCCACAAAAATGTGCCCCGTGTGTAACCGTCCTTTTACTTGGCGTAAAAAGTGGGAACGGGATTGGGAAAACGTGCGATATTGCTCAAAACGCTGCGCAGGTAATAAGAATAAGACACAGTAACACTTGTCCGCGCAACTCCGTTATAAATACAAATTAAACAGTGGTGCTAGTTAAGCTGCAGAGGTAATGTAGCGGATACAAAAAAGGAATGTTACAGAGAGTTCAGCCAAACTGGCGTACTCGCCACACTAGGTATCATACAGGTTTTGGAGTTAGGGTATGGACACACCGCTGTCGGTAGACAAAGTACGGTTTTTATTATTTAGTTTTAAAGAGAAACTTTGGATAAAGCCTCTAGGTTTTTGTGTGCTTTCCTTGCTTGCTGTATTTGCGGCAAAGATAGTTGATGGAACATCATTAGCCGAGCATATCCCAAAGATTGAGCCCGATTCAGTGACCACCTTGCTCTCTATCATGGCATCAAGCATGATGGTTATTGCCACCTTTTCTGCCGGCACCATGGTAAACGCCTATGCGTCTGCAAGTCAGTCTTCTACGCCTCGCTCTCTCGGGCTTACTATTTCAGATGATGTGTCGCAAAACGCACTTTCAACGTTTGTGGGCGCATTTATATACAGTGCTGTGGCATTGACGGCCATGAGCCAGAAGTTTTATGGAGAAGCTGGTGTATTTTTCCTCTTCTGTATCACCTGCCTTGCGTTTGCTATCGTTATTCTTACTTTTATTCGTTGGGTAGACAGCGTTGCTCGCTTGGGGCGAGTAGAGTCAACTATGTTAAAGGTGGAAAGTGCAACTGAGCGGGCAATTAAGCAACGCATTGAAACACCGTGTTTGGGCGCTGTTCCCGCAAGCGAAATTAGCGAGCAGGGGAGTTATGCCGTTCAGTCAAATGAGGTTGGATATATTCAATTAATTGATATCGCTAAAATACAGGAATGGGCGTCAGATAATAATGTTTTTGTGAATATTGCCATGCTTCCCGGTGAGTTTGTCACACCGGATAAAAATATCGCGTTTGTAGATAAAGACGTTGATGTCGATATAATAAAAAGTGCATTTAGCATAAGTACATCACGCTCATTTGAAGCCGACCCTAGGTTTGGTTTTATCGTATTGGCGGAGATTGCATCTAGGGCACTATCGCCATCGGTAAACGATCATGGTACTGCCATAGGCACTATAAGCAGCATTACCCGTTTGCTGCTTTTATGGTCTAAAGATCACGTGGCAAGCAATGAGGATAGACAGCAGCAGCCCGATTACGAAGTAAAATACAGCTGCATTTCGGTACCAGAAATATCTGTTAAAGACATATTTGACGATGCATATACCAGTATATCAAGAGATGGCGCCGACAATATTGAAGTAGCAATTCGCATCCAAAAATCTCTTCAAACACTAGCAAAGTGCTTCGAAAACAACGATAGTCATGTGGCTGAAGATTTCAAAACAAATGCTAAACACTTTGCAAAGCTTAGCTTCGAGCGCAGTAAGCAGCAGTTAAATTTCGAACCGGATATCGAGCGTTTAGAGAATGTTTTTGAACAGCGGTCATAATCATACTAGCGCGTGTTTAATCCTTAACTCCGCTAATAAAGCCCACAAGTCATATGTTTTTTCTGATTTTTTTATAGAGCAGTAAATTAATTCTGGCCCTCTTGAGAGTTAAAATGTCCAATCAAACGTCTACGTCTTCAACTGCTGCTTCACAACAGCCATCATTTCAACACTCGCTTGTGTGCTTCGCCGCTGTCGTTATTACCATAGCGGGCGGTCTTTTTGGTCTTGGGATAAGCTTACATGCGCTGATGTTTGTTTGCCTTTTATGGACTGGTGTAAACGCGGCTTTTATCGGATTTAACTATCTACAAATCCGCGAATTAATGACCTCGTCGCTATCGAAGGCCATGCCTGCTATCTACATATTTATACTTATCGGCATGGTGATCTCCAGTTTTATGCATAGCGGTACAATAGCTACCTTGATGTACTATGGTCTTAGCTGGCTTAGCCCAAGTTTATTTTTAGCCGTTGGATTAGTACTTTGTGCCATTATGTCTGTCGCTACCGGTACTTCATGGGGAACTGTGGGAACCTTGGGCGTGGTACTCATCGGTATCGGAAGTGCTATGAACATTCCACTTCCGTTAGTAGCAGGCATGATTGTGTGTGGTGCAACATTTGGCGACAAAATGTCTCCCATTTCAGATACCACTAATCTTGCTGCTATGAGCGCTGGAACCACTTTATTCAGGCACATCTATGCCATGCTGTTTACCACTGTGCCTACGTTTATTCTCACTTTGATAATCTTTTTAATTATCGGGTTTAGCCACAGTTTTGGCGATGCCGATCAGAATCTTACCTTTAGTTCTATTACCCAAATTCAAACAGCGCTTGATAAAGAATATAAGCTGATGCCTTTAATAACGCTTCTTCCTCTTTTACTACTTGCCACGCTCAGCATTAAAAAAGTAGCGGCAGAGGTCACTATGTCGTGCAGTATTGTACTTGCCGTACTCATTGCTATTTTTTATCAGGGTGAAAGTAATATAGAAAGCACGGTAATTGTATTGAACGCACTGTGGGAAAATACGCCAGCATCGACAGGTATAGCTAACCTGGACGCGCTTTTAGGTCGCGGTGGTATCACCAGCATGAGTTGGACTTTACTGTTAGCGCTCATGGCCATCGCGCTTGGCGGCATTCTGCATGGTGCAGGCTTTTTAAGCGCTTTACTAAAAGGCAGTATTGCAAGAGTAAAACGGACGGCAAGCCTTATCGCCACGACTATAGTATCGGGTTTTGTCGGAAATATTGCGATGGGTGAAGCTTACATATCAATAATACTCAACTGCCAATTGTTTAAGGAAAAGTATGACGACCAAAAATTAGAAGGCGCCATACTCTCACGTTCTGTGGAAGAAGGTTCAACAATGACAACAGCATTAATACCTTGGACTACGGCAGGCGCTTTTTACGCAGCCACGTTGGGAGTGGATGTTCTATCTTATTTACCTTACGCGTTCTTTAATTATTTAAATGCGATAGTCGCAGTGATAATGGCCGCCGTTGGCATAGGTCTATTGAAAAAGTAACTCTTCAAACTGCCACAACACATATATAACCATTGAGCTAATTGGTTTTAAAAGCCAGTCGAAAAACGGCAAGTAAGAAGTAGGGCGCTTGGCTTAAGTTGCTTGGACAATATGCGTGAACTATCAAAGCTTATGAATAATAACTAATACAAGGCCAGAGCCAAGGACAAACGATAAGTACAAGTGAAAGAAAAAGTAAAAGGAAAAACTAAGCTAAATACTAAACCGTTTTTCTTTATTAATTAGCGGTCATACTAAAGGTATAAGTATTCACAGAAACTGATACCAACTAAACTTTTCTCAGCCAAGTTTGGTTAATCCAACTAGTAATAGCTTTATCTACAATAATTATTTTTTGAGCCTTAGAAACCTTGCCTTAGGAGATTAGCTCTTTTATGTTTTGTTGTTCATCCTTAATCTCAGTATTCGAGATTCGCTATAAATAAACCAGTCATCTTTAATTTATAAATGTGTTTGTACGTGAATAAAATTTCATTTGCACGGGTGTAGCTCGCCAGATTTCACACAGCATTACATTTTAAATACCCATCTATATTCGGCGTTATTTTCTTAGCTATAAATACAAAAGCGACCAAGTTTCCTCATCATTGAAAAGCTTAAAGCCGGTAAATCTTACATAACGCCGAAAAAGTATGTAAGCCATCACGCACAGCAAACCAACCAAATAGCAACGCATTAACCCTCCAAGCGTCATAATACACTATTTCGCATAATGTATATTATGTTAAATAGAATATTTATAGAGTAATAAAGATTGGTTTAATTGAGGGCTGGTACTTCGAACCTCACCTATTTAAATTTTAAGTATCTATAATATTAAATTTAGAATTTAAGGTCTGTAATGATTTATTGAAATATGGCGGAAAAAGAATTCGCTTCTTTGTACTTAGTTATTTTCATTTGAAGTGTTTTTTTAAGAGTATGTATAAGAAGCCGGATAAGAAGCTAAACCATATCAAGTTTAGTTTGCCTTATTGCTTACATAGCCTATATAGCCAGCAGCATGTATTTGTAAAAACGGTTAAGGATTCAAAATAGATAAAGTTTTCGAGGCGAATAATATTCTATGCAACTGTGAAATCTTTTTCTGTAATTTAATCTCCTCTTCTTTTTTAACCATTAATGTATATACGCAATAGTAATCAATGGTGAAAAATTTAAGGTGGTGATAACTATTAAAGAATTAATATTAAGGAGTCGAACGCAAATATGGACAATATAGACAAGCAGCTTAAAAGGAATCGATACAGTTTGAGTTGTTTGGGTATTGTCAAAAATAGAAAGCCGTCGCGCTAGTGAAAGCACAGCTAATTAGGCCGCTGCTAGTTCACCGCTTTGCTAGGCGCTCTATTAGGCTTTTTACTAGGCACTTTACTAGGCAATCATATTAGGTAACTTTTTACGCTACTAATAAACTATAAGCGAACAAGGTTTCATCACGCGAGAGGTTTATATATAACGCTATTTACTCAATAACAATAATAAATAGGCTTCGTTATTTTAAAATTTGTGGCACGTATGCCTGAGTTTCAGCTCAGATTTCACGTACGAGCGCCTAAATTTCACACAACATTAGAGATAAACGTAGAGAAATGGGCAGTTAGGCTGTATATAAAAACAGTGCTGTGATATCTTGCACATCACGTTAACGTGCAGATTTGGTTTCGGCGTAAAGCGTTATGGATTTAAATATCTGTATAAAATTCAAAGTTTTATGAGTTATTAGAGTGACGCGAAATCGTGAATTAGTCGCTTTTTGGCATATTGTATCTTCACGCATGATAATTACAGTTATCATGCGTGAAAGCGAAAATAACTCTTATAAAACAAATAGATATATTCACATTAAGCTAGAGGTCAAGTCTGCTTAAACACAAGTTTGCAGCATGTTAACACGCACACAGCAGCAATCCGCGATTTAACGTCCTACTGGAGATGTTATGGCAACCAATAAACAAAACAATCGCTTTCATAACTCGCTGCCAATACCAAACTCAGAATCTCAATTTACTCAATTGAGCAGTGAATTAGGCAACAGAAGTGATGATGACAGTAGCAACGTTTCTAATAGCAAAAATGAAGAAAAGGACCGCGTCCATACTAGTTTCCTGCCTGTGACACACGCATCAAGCTACAACTCGATGCACAGTTACTATAACGATATCTTTTCTAAATTACCTTACAACACTCAGCGTGCTTACATCAGCGACTACAATGAATTTTCAATTTTTTGTCAACAGCAAAACTTAGGTGGCTTAACCGAAAGCTTTGAACATAACGAACATTGTATAAAACAATATGTCGCAGAGTTATGTAAGTCTCCCCTCGCCTACAGAACTATTAAACGACGGCTTTCCGCTTTAAGTAAGTTTTTAGGCGTTGCCAAGTTACCAAATCCAATTGTGCGGTCCGTTTACTTAAGAGACTTTATTCGGCTATCACTTATAGAAAACCGAAAGTTTCGGCTGTCACACAAGCAAGCTGTGCCACTCACTATAGAAATGGTAGAGCAAATTAATAACAAAATAATTCCGGACTCTCTGTTAGAGCTTCGCGATCTTGCGATTATTAATCTGATGTTTGATGCCCTTCTCCGCGCAGACGAATTGGTTCGTGTATGTGTTGAACATATATCTCATAGGAACAATACTGTGTTGGTCGTTTCATCTAAAAGTGATCAAAGTGGTCAGGGACAGTATCGTTATGTTTCTTCAAGCACGCTTTCAATGATTAATGAATTTATCAATGAGGCGAATTTAAACCCTCACACTTCTGAAACAAGAGACGCTTCAGACCCCCGTTCTATTTCTAAAGGTGTGCTATTTCGAAGACTGACAAACCATAAAACCGCGCTATTACCCTATGACGAAAACGCTCCGAGTAATCACGCCGCCGTTCTCAATTATTCTAGCGTTTACCGAGTTTGGCAGAGGATCGCGAAACGAGCGGGAATTAAAGAAAATATTACACCTCATAGTGGTCGTGTGGGTGGTGCAGTTTCATTAGCCGAATATGGTGCAACACTGCCAGAACTGCAGTTAGCTGGCGGTTGGCAATCACCAGAAATGCCTGGTCATTACACTAAGCAAGCTAATGTAAAACGCGGTGGCATGGCCAAATTATCCTCAAAGCACAAACGCTAACGTTCAATTTGAATTTCGGCTTAAACTTTCTATAAAACAAAGATATAACTTCAAACGTTGGTTACGTGTACCCGCGAAGGACCAGCCTTTTTGATTTGCCTTTAATGAATCGAACTAAGAAGACGTTTTCTACGTAAGAAACCTATATAGAGAGTTTATGTAGAGAACCTAAGTTAAGAGCCGGCGTTAAGAGCCTCGGCTCACTACGGTTAATTGATTAACGATGTATTTTAAGGAGACAGAATGAGTAATAGTATTAATTCAAAGCATGGAAAGTTACTAGCCGAAATTATCGTTCCATCGTCACAGTGGAAGTTACAACCCGAAAAGCAATCCCCTTTCAAAAGCGATTCCGAAGCGGTTGAATATTTAGACTCTCATAACGAGCCACTTTATCTTCACGTACCTATTGTTGAGAGTGAAGACACTGTTCGTCTATCTGTGACGTCACGAGATGAAGATGTCGTGTTTACAATTAAGAGTACTCAAAACGGTGGTGAAACTGCACTTCATTATTCGCATTTAAAAAACTTAGAAAGTACCCTTAGAACACTGGTAAATGATAGCTGCGACCTGTCGATTAAAGCTATGTAGGGTCGGCGCGAGTAGGGCCTGACATTAACAGTCAGGCTAGTTATCTCTCCTGCCCTCGCTTTGCAAAAAGTTTTCCCTAAACTTTAACTGCAAGTACGTCAGTTTTTACGCCATGCAAAACCGCGTTAGCGGTAGAGCCTAGCAGTAATTTAAGCCCGCTTTGACCATGCGTACCTACCACGATAAGGTCTGCGTTTAGTTTTTCTGCTAAGTGATGAATTTCATCTGAAGGAGAACCAATTTCCACATTCACATTAGTTTGCGGAATTTTATATTTTGTCGCAACTTCATTAAGTGCTTCCAACGCTTGCGCTCTTACATCTTCAGAAAAGTCCTTCTCTAAAAAGAAACCATAAGGTTCAACATGAGTTTGTGGGTATGCCACATAAAGAAGATGGAGTTGCTTACTGTCATTGGCAATAGCCAGTGCCTTTTCAACTACAAGTTCATAATCTGAATAAACATCGATAGGTACTAAGATTGTGTCGTAAGTTTGCATTTTAATGTCCTTCCTTATTAGTAAGCTTCTTCAACCATAGTCTATGCTTTCATCAATAGTATTGAGGCAAATCAAGTTTATTAAGTTCATCCTGGTCAATACTAATAGTGAAGCAATAGTGAAACTTAAGGAGAACGCAATGCGTTTTACACTAATTCTAGCTGCATGCCTTTTAATAGTAGGGTGTGATCAAGGGGCCAAATCACCAAGAGGGTTTAGCTTACCAGAAGGTGATGCCGATAATGGTGCATTGATATTTAAAAAGTATGGTTGCAACGATTGTCATACTGTAGCGGGTGAAACAGCAGAAGAGGATAAAAATTATCTTATTAGCCACCCCATTCCTCTTGGCGGTAGCAGTGGTCGAATTAAAACCTATGGCGAGTTAGTGACAAGTATTATAAATCCGTCACATAAATTAACGCCTCGACGACCGGCTAGCTTTACTAGTGAGGACGGGGTTTCGTTTATGCGAGTCATCAATGATGAACTTACAGTAAGCGAACTGATAGACTTAGTCGCCTATCTGCAGCCCAAGTATAAAGTAATGCCATATCGCACTACAGACTACAGATTGTATCAATTGCGCATACCAGAAAAAGAAGTTAATACAAGTAACGACGAGTGAACTGCTTTCTTGCTAACACGTTTATACTTCTGAAAGTGTCGCTAAATTGTAATTCAATAAGGCAGTGTAAATCACACTGCCTTCGTCTCTTTATCAATTTCTGCTAACAAGCTCGATGGCATAAAGCTATCTGCATTTGCCTCTTCAAAATGAAGTTTGAAGCGTTCGGGAATGTCATCATTTAAGAAACACCCTTTCTTCACAAGCGGAAACATTTCGTCGTAGCGAGCTATATTGCACTGGTCTATACGCTTAAATATGTGGGTTCTGTTTAGCTCATTGGTATTTACATGACCCGTAGACGATAGAAGGTCGATTAAGGCATGCACAGTTTTTTGATGAAAGCGGAAAACTCGTTGGTATTTGTCTTCCACATCTAACCCTCGCGCAAGTCTAGGGTCTTGAGTCGCAACGCCAGTTGGGCACTTATTGGTGTTACACGATAGTGATTGAACACAGCCCAGCGCCAACATCATCCCCCGAGCACTGTTTACTAAGTCAGCGCCTAAGCTAAGGTTTTTCGCTAATTGAAATGCGGTAATAATTTTACCAGACGCAATTATTTTTATATCTTGTCGAAGTCCGAAGCCATTTAAACAGTCGTCGACGAAAGCAAGCGCGTCGCGCAACGGAAACCCAATAGAATTAGTATATTCCAAGGGAGCTGCACCTGTTCCACCCTCGCCCCCATCGACGGTGATAAAGTCGGGGGCTATTTTCTTTTCAACCATTGCCTTACACATGGCAATGAACTCACTTTTTCGGCCCAACGCTAACTTGATACCAATAGGCTTGCCACCGCTTAACTCTCGTAACTTTTCGATAAAATCTATCATTTCTAAAGGAGTGGAAAAGGCCTTGTGTCGAGGTGGAGAATCTACTTGTGTACCTGCTTTTACGCCTCGTATCTCTGCAATTTCAGGCGTGTTTTTGTACGCTGGAAGAATTCCGCCATGACCTGGCTTAGCGCCTTGGCTTAGCTTAATTTCTATCATTTTCACACTGTCTAATTTAGCTTTCTCTTCAAATAGAGCAGCGTCAAAGCCACCTTCTTCAGTTCTGCAACCAAAGTATCCGGTTCCGATTTGCCACACCACATCACCATTATTCTCTAAGTGATATGGTGTTAAACCGCCCTCTCCCGTATTGTGGTAAAAACCGCCTTTTGCGGCCCCTTTGTTGAGTGCTAAAATGGCGTTTTTTGATAGGCTTCCAAAACTCATGGCGCTAATGTTTAGCACGCTGGCATTGTAAGGTTTTTTGCAGTGTGGGCCGCCAACCAGAATGCGAGGGTTCTGCTCTACATCATCCACTTCGCGAGCCGCCAAAGAGTGTCCCATCCACTCGTATCCGTTTTCATAAGTGTCCAGCTGTGTTCCGAAAGGCACCGTCTCTCTACTGTCTTTTGCGCGCTGATAAACGATATTTCTAAACATTCGAGAGATAGGAGAACCGCCCGTGTCTGTTTCTATAATGTACTGTTGAATGTAGGGGCGCAGCCCCTCCACGCCCCATCTCACCCGGCCGATTAATGGGAAGTTGCGCAATATCGCGTGTTTTGCTTGGTTGGCATCGTATAAAGCGACCAGTAGGAGTAGGCACGTTAAAACAAGTCCCCACCAAACCCACGGCAGAACAAAACCTATCGCAACGTTTATAACAACCACCATGGATAACGTAGCTAATATCGTACTTCGCATTTCTCTTCCTTTGCTAAATTCTAACGCTGCTTAGGTACTATAACTCACATATCAAGCGTTGTAGTGTTTGTCCCTCAAGTTTATATCTATGGATGCGTACATCCACGGGATCAGTCTTACACAGTGGTAAGTTATCTGTTTTTCATACATTTTTGACTCAAGTCAAACCCTTTTAAGTTACGCATAACCTAAATTTAACAAATGCTGTGCGAAAATCGAATGTAACGTGGTAATGTTTATAGCATTGAGGGCTGCCACAGCTAGAGTCATTATTTCGACCAGTGGCCAAGACATTTCTTGTCAACAAATAGGGTTATTTTATCCATGGAGTATGCGTTTCTTCTCTTTGCTTTCGTATGTGGATTGACAGTAAAGCTCGTAGGTATACCGCCTCTGGTGGGGTATCTAATCGCAGGCTTTTTACTTAACTTTGCTGGATATTCTCTCACAGAAGACCTGTCACACATTGCTGATTTGGGCATTACCATCATGCTTTTCACCATTGGGCTTAAACTCAATCTTAAAGATTTAAGTCGTCGAGAGGTGTGGATGGGAAGTATTACACACACTCTCGTTTGGATTGGTGTTATAACCTGCGTCATATACGGGGTGGCCGCCCTGGTAGCGACTACACAAAATGCCATCACTTTGCAAAGTGCTATGCTTATAGCCTTTGCGTTAAGCTTCAGTAGTACTGTGTGTGTGGTTAAAGTACTGGAAGAAAGTGGCGAGAGCAAAACACGCCACGGTCGCTTGGCGATCGGGATACTCGTTATGCAAGATGTTTTTGCAGTTGTCTTTCTCGTGGCGTCTACGGGCAAGTTGCCATCGCTTTATGCGTTTGGCTTGCTTGCGTTGTTCCCTGCTATGCCGCTTATTAATAGAGTGATCAATAAGTCTGGTCACGGTGAGTTGCTTCCGCTTACCGGGTTTATTTTGGCACTAGGTGGATATCAACTATTTGAAATGGTAAACATTAAAGGCGATTTAGGTGCCTTAATATTCGGCATCATGCTAGCGCGCCATGAGAAAGCCACCGAGCTCGCAAAATCCTTACTGAGTTTTAAAGATTTATTTTTAATTGGTTTCTTCCTTTCTATAGGGCTCACCGCTCTGCCTACTCTTTCTATGGTTGGTTTGGCGTTACTGCTTTGCTTATTCCTTCCATTAAAAGCGCTACTTTTCTTTGGTTTATTCACCTCATTGCGCTTACGCGGACGCACTGCATATTTAAGCAGTTTAGTGTTAGGCAACTACAGTGAGTTTGGTCTGATTGTAGGCGCTGTTGCCGTATCTATGGGGTTATTCGCAGAGACCTGGCTTGTGGTTATTGCGCTAGCAGTATCGATATCTTTTGTTATTACCAGTATTTTATATCGCGGCTCTCATTCTCAATACAATCGCTTTAAAGAGCAAATAAAACGATTTGAGAAAAATGAACGTCTCAAGGAAGACATATACCCGACCCTTAATGGTGCTGAGTTTTTAGTTATCGGGATGGGAAGAGTTGGAAAAGGAGCATTTAGTGCTTTATCTAAGCTTTCCGACGTGAATGTGTGGGGTATGGACGCTGATAGAGTGAAGATAAAAAGTATGACAGATGACGGTCTGAACGTGATTTGCGGCGACGGTGAAGATGTCGATCTTTGGGAAAACCTTGATTTAACCAATACGGAACTAGTATTGCTCGCACTACCTTCAATCCAAGATGCTATAAACATTACCAAACAGCTTAAAAATGCTGGCTATCGGGGTCGAGTCGCCGCTATTGCCAGATACGAAG
This sequence comes from Alteromonas hispanica, assembly GCF_010500915.1. GTDB lineage: Bacteria > Pseudomonadota > Gammaproteobacteria > Enterobacterales > Alteromonadaceae > Alteromonas > Alteromonas hispanica. The sequence continues at coordinate 133,787 of NZ_JAAAWP010000001.1, read as the reverse complement.
ATGAAGTATCTTATCTGTTAGAAAACGGCATTGATAAAGTCTTCAACTTCTTCACCGAGGCAGGTCTAGGGTTTGCTGATGAAAGTCTTACTTATGTACGAGAAGACAGAGAAGCTCATTACTAATGCGAACAAAGGATTGATTGAGAACTGTTTTCATTAGTAAAACATTGTTTTTTATAGAAATTTTGACAAACTTCAGTCAATCAACTACACTCTCGCCATAATTACTTAAGAAGGTATTCGCAATGCAAGGTGATAGACAAGTTATAGCGAAATTGAATGAGGTGCTTACAAGTGAACTTACCTCTATAAATCAATACTTTCTGCATGCTCGGATGTTTAAAAATTGGGGCTTTAACGTTCTTAATGAAAAGAACTACAAAAAGTCGATCAAGGACATGAAGCAGGCAGATGACATCATTGAGCGTATTTTATTTCTCGAGGGGTTACCTAACCTTCAGGCGCTTGGCAAGCTTTATATCGGTGAAGATACCGAAGAAATGTTGAAATGCGATGCTCGTTTTGAAAAAGAGCAACTACCACTTTTACGAGAAGCCATAGCCCTCTGCGAAGAAAAGCAAGATTATGTCTCACGAGATCTTTTAGAAGATATCTTAGAGTATGAAGAAGAGCATCTTGATTGGATCGAAACTCAAGAATATCAAATTGATACCATGGGTATTGAAAACTATCTTCAAGCGCAAGTAATGGGAGACGACTAATGAAAGGCAATCAAAACATCATCAACGGTCTTAATGAGCTTTTGTCGTACGAGCTTGCTGCAATGGACCAATACTTCATTCATTCGCAAATGTATCTCGATTGGGGCTTCAACAAGTTGTATGAGCGCATCGATCACGAATTTGACGATGAGCGCGGCCATGCCACCAAGCTTATTGAACGTATGCTGTTTTTGGAAGGCACTCCGGATATGACGAAGCGTACCGGCTTTAAAGTGGGTACCGATGTTCCAGAGATGTTAGAAAGCGACCTTCGTGTTGAATACGAGGTTGATGCGAAACTGCGTGAAGTCATTGCACTTTGTGAGCAAGAAAACGACTACGTTACCCGAGATATGCTCATTGTGTTGCTTGATGATACTGAAATGGACCACGCCCACTGGCTAGAGCAGCAGTTAGGCCTGATTAAACGTATTGGATTACAGAACTATCTTCAAGCCATGATGTAACAGACAAAGAGCTGAGTTAGCTCTCGGTGGTAAAATACAGGTAGCTTGGTGCTGCCTGTTTTTTTATGTTTATTCTTAGTTGCCAAGTCATTACCGGCTCGCTACAGCTGCCAAGCATAAACCAACCTTGCCACTCCCCGCCGTCAGATTCGTCAAACAATACCGGGATTTTTCCCATATACATGTTTACCCCTTCAATCCACGCACTTTCTATTGCTTTACCTTCAGGTAGACGCACAGACAAGGTTATCGATTCTTCGGGGATTGGCGTTTCAGAAAAGCGAGCGACAGCGAGCTCATCGTCTATACTCAACTCGCAAATATTATTACTAAAAGTACACGTGCTTTTTAAGCCACTGGCGATAGAGTGGTGAGAGGAAGATTGATAACTGTGTGCCATGTACACACACACAGCAACAACCAAAATCGCAAGCAATGGAGCTTGCTTTTGTAAAAATTTTGATCGTTTGTTGTTACTGTTTTTTATCATTTCTTAAATTTTGTGTATTTCTTTATTGATAGAGATCAAGGGAAGCCAGTTTATGGTATCTTTTTGTTATCAAAAACCTTATTATCCGCGGACCAACTGGCTTGGAGACAATAATTATTACTCTTTCCGAGCTCGGAGTGAAGCGTTATTATTTGATGATACGCGTTTCAACCGCACTATTTTGGCAGTTGGAGACCATAGTTCATTTGAAGTGGAAGATTCATTAAAATGAGTGAGACAAGCCAAGCACAACCTGATTACAATTATAAAGTAGTTAGGCAATTTACCATCATGACTATAGTCTGGGGTATCATTGGTATGGGACTGGGGGTATTCATTGCCGCGCAATTGTTTGCACCTATGCTCAACTTTGACACACCATGGCTAACTTTTTCGCGTTTGCGTCCTTTGCACACTAACGCTGTTATCTTTGCCTTTGGCGGCTGCGCATTATTTGCGACGTCGTACTACATCGTTCAACGTACCTGCCAAGTTAGGTTGTTCAGTGACAAGCTCGCTGCATTTACCTTCTGGGGCTGGCAAGCCGTTATCGTTTTGGCTGTTATTACCCTACCTATGGGGTTAAGCAGCTCTAAAGAATACGCGGAACTAGAATGGCCAATCGATATCCTGATTGCCCTTGTCTGGATTGCCTATATCATTAATTTCTTTGGTACGCTGGTTATTCGAAAAGTATCCCATATTTACGTAGCCAACTGGTTCCTAGGTGCGTTCATGCTTACTGTTGCAGTTCTGCACATTGGTAACAGCATGGCGATTCCAGTATCGTTCACCAAGTCTTACTCCCTATATGCAGGTGCTGTAGACGCTATGATGCAGTGGTGGTATGGCCACAACGCGGTTGGTTTCTTCTTGACCGCAGGTTTCTTAGGCATGATGTACTACTTCGTCCCTAAGCAAGCTGGCCGTCCGGTTTACTCGTACAGATTGTCAATCGTTCACTTTTGGGCACTGATTTCTCTTTATATTTGGGCTGGCCCTCACCACTTGCACTACACTGCTCTTCCAGATTGGACGCAGTCACTTGGTATGGTGATGTCTATCATTCTATTCGTGCCTTCTTGGGGCGGAATGATTAACGGTATAATGACGCTATCTGGCGCATGGCATAAACTACGTACCGACCCTGTACTGCGTTTCCTTATTGTTTCACTGTCTTTCTATGGTATGTCTACCTTCGAAGGCCCTATGATGGCAATAAAAACAGTAAATGCACTATCACACTACACTGACTGGACTATCGGACACGTTCACTCTGGTGCGTTAGGTTGGGTTGCTATGGTGTCAATCGGCTCTATTTACCACTTAATTCCAGTGCTATTTAACCAGCCAGCAATGTACAGCACGCGTCTTGTTAATGTTCACTTCTGGTTTGCAACGATCGGTGTTGTGCTTTACATCGTAGCAATGTGGATGTCGGGTGTACTTCAAGGTTTAATGTGGCGCGCAGTAAACGCTGACGGTACGCTGACATACAGCTTTGTTGAATCGCTAGAGGCGTCTAAGCCGTTCTACGTGGTTCGTTTCATTGGTGGTTGTTTCGTTGTTGCGGGCATGCTAGTTATGGCTTACAACACATGGAAGACTGTTCGTGCCCCTAAAGGCAGTATCGCTATAGACCCAGCGACACAGCCGGCGTAACTGAGGAGACGAATAATGAAAAATCCACATGAGTTAATTGAAAAAAACGTTGGCCTTTTAACCGTATTGATCCTGGTTGCAATCAGCTTTGGTGCCATGGTTCAAATTACGCCGTTGATGTTTCAGCAGCAAACAATGGAACCGGTAAAGGGCTTACGTCCATATACAGCGCTTGAGCTAGAAGGCCGCGACATTTACATCCGTGAAGGCTGTGTAGGTTGTCACAGTCAAATGGTTCGCCCTTTCCGCGCAGAAACAGAGCGTTACGGTCACTACAGTGTTGCTGGTGAATCAGTATGGGAACACCCTTTCCTTTGGGGTTCAAAACGTACTGGTCCTGACCTTGCTCGCGTTGGTGGTCGTTACAGTGACGAGTGGCATCGTGTTCACCTGCTTAATCCTCGCAATGTTGTTCCAGAATCGAATATGCCAGGTTTTCCTTGGCTAGCGGAAAACACGCTTAACGGCGAGTTGACTGCAGAGAAAATGGAAGTGTTCCGCGGCTTTGGTGTTCCTTACACCGATGAAGATATCGCAGGAGCAAAAGCGGCAGTACAGGGTAAATCAGAAATGCAGGCCCTTATTGCTTATCTACAATCTCTTGGCACACATTTGAAATAATATGGACCAAGGAATTATAGGCAGCATTTTTACTATCATCGTCTTTGTTTGCTTCATTGGCATCGTTTGGTGGGCATTTAGTAGCCGCAACAAACAAAAGTTTGATGAAGCCGCAAACCTACCGTTTGCAGACGAAGAAAAAGAAAAATCAAAAGAAGATTAGCAGGAGTCTTGAACTCATGAGTATGTTTTGGACAATTTGGATTTCAGTGATAACCATAGGGTTAATCATTGGTTGCTACTTCCTTCTGCGCTGGTGCCTTTCTAACCAGACAGGTGTACCAGAAGGAGAGTCAATGGGTCACGAATTTGATGGTATCGAGGAGTTGAATAATCAGCTTCCTCGCTGGTGGACAATTATGTTCTACATTACCATCGTTTGGGGCTTTTTATATCTGGCACTTTACCCCGGTTTAGGTGCTTACGAAGGTTTATTAGGTTGGAAGAGCTCTCACCAAAATATTCAGTCTTTAGAAGAGTCTATGCAAGCGCGAATTGACGCAAAAGAGCAAGGCAGATTGGTTCAATACGACCGCGAGTTAGACTATGCGGCCGATAAATTTGACCCAATTTTCGAAGCTTATGCGCAAATTCCGGTTGAAGAGCTGGCGAATGATCCAGAGGCAAACAAAGTAGGTCAGCGTTTGTTCCTACAGAATTGCTCTCAGTGCCACGGTTCTGATGCTCGCGGTCAAAACGGCGGCTTCCCTAACCTTACCGACGACGATTGGTTGTATGGCGGTTCAGGTGACAAAATTGTTGAGACGCTGATAAACGGTCGACGCGCTGCAATGCCAGCATGGCTAGATGCTATGGGCGAAGACGGCATAGACGAAGTGGTTAACTACGTACTAAGTCTGAGCGGGCGTGATGTAGATCCACAGCTTGCGAAAGCAGGTAAAGCACGCTTTGCTGCATGTGCTGCATGCCACGGTATGGATGGTAAGGGTAATCAAATGCTTGGCGCTCCTAACCTTACAGACAATATCTGGCTATACGGCGGCAGTCACAGAGCAGTGACAGAAACGCTTACTTATGGTCGTAATGGCGTAATGCCAGCGTTTAAGAAAACTCTAGGTGAAGACAAAATTCATGTTGTTGCAGCCTATGTTTACAGCCTTTCAAATGATTAATGTATGAATCGCTAAATATCGCAAAAAGCCCCGTTACTGCGGGGCTTTTTTTATGAGAAAATACAACAACGTGAATGGTAAAGGAATTGATGCTTAAGGATTTGATGGAAAAGGAATTTACGTTCACAGCTAGATTAACGTCATACCCATAGATATTTTTGTGTTTTTATAGCGCGGCAGTAGTTGAGTACAACTGACGCCCTAAAAATAGCGAAGCAGAAAAAAGTAAAACAAAAGAGTGTCTATGCGTATGCAGTTAGCAAATAACATCGAGATTATCTATTAATGAATACACCTTGGTATAAACAATTTTGGCCCTGGTTTCTTATCGCTGTACCTGTGATAACAGCGGTTATGGGCGGCGTACTTTTAAACCTTGCGATTTCAACCGAAGACAGTTTAGTGGTTGATGACTATTACAAAGAAGGTAAAGCTATTAATGCTCGTCTGGATAAGGAAGATGTTGCTCGCAGACTTAATATGACGTCAGATCTCACTATCAACGATGGCAGTATTGCGCTGGAATTCCATTCTGGTATTCCAGCAGAGGGCAATGCCTTAAAACTTAATTTCTACCACGTCACGCTAGAAGAAAAAGACGTAAGTACCCTACTCAGCCGCGACGCCAACGGTATTTATCGCGGTTACATAGAAGAGAACTTGGATGGAAAATGGAAGGTATCCCTAACACCTGTAGATGAAAGCTGGAAAATTGAGAACACACTGATACTTCCTAATACCGACGTTATAAAGTTTAATCCTTAATGAAAGAGACCAACTGTTATCACTGCGGTTTACCCAATGATGACGACAAATGTTATGAAACTGTTGTACTGGGTGCAACCAGGCAAATGTGTTGCCCTGGTTGTCAAGCCGTTGCTGAAGCCATTGTTAACAACGGCCTAGAAGATTATTACCAGTTTAGAACAGAGCCCGCGCAAAAATCGGATGATAGCATTCTCGACACTCTCGATAGACTAAAAGTGTACGACGACCCAACCCTTCAAGACGAGTTTGTTTACGACGAGGGGCAGCACAAGCAAATTCAATTAACTCTCGAGGGTATTACTTGTGCTGCGTGTGGTTGGTTGATTGAAAAGCAACTCGCTAAAGTGAACGGCATACAGCAGGTGGCTGTTAATGTTCAAGAGCGTAGAGCATTAGTCACTTGGTCAGAATCAAAAATTAAGTTAAGCCAAATTCTCTCCACCTTGAAGCGAATTGGATACTCCGGTTCTCCCTTCCACCCCGACGAGCATGAAGCCAGTTACAAACGTGAAGAAAAGGTATTTATTAAAAAGCTTGGTTTAGCCGGCATCATGACCATGCAGGTAATGATGCTAATGACAGGCCTTTACTTCGACTGGTTTGGCGCTATTGAATTAGAAACTCGTCAATATTTTTACTGGGTAGCCTTAACGCTAACCACACCCGTGGTGCTGTATTCGGGGAGTACTTTTTATGTGGGTGCAGCAAAAGCCTTAAGCGCCAGAACCGTGAATATGGACGTGCCAGTCACAATTGCCATCTTCGGCACCTACATTGCGGGCATTCGCTCTACACTGCTCGAACAAGGAGAAGTGTATTTTGAGTCTATCTGTATGTTTATATTTCTGTTGCTTCTAAGTCGATTTTTAGAGCACAGAAGTCGCCATCGTGCCGCACAGATATCTGCAAATATGATGCAATATATTCCAGTATCAGCAACTAAATTGCTGCCCGACGGAAGCATGAGTGAATGCTTGGCAAAGCAGCTTAAACCCAATGATGTGGTGGTAATAAAACCGGGCGCTACCATTCCTGTTGATGGGCTAGTTGAAGAAGGTAGTGCCTCTGTCGACGAATCTATGCTAACAGGAGAATTTGATCCTGTCGTAAAACATGCCAAAAGTACCGTTTACGGCGGCACAATTTGCCGTGACGGGACGCTAACGGTAACGGTTACACATACACTCAAAAATGCCTTGGTAAATCAAATAATGCGCCTTCAGGCCAGCGCCATGGCAAGTAAACCAAAAGCTGCGCAACTGGCCGATGAGTTTTCGAGATACTTTGTCAGTGCAGTCTTGTTAATCGCATTATTAACCTATAGCTACTGGACCTATAACGGCAATGCTGACGCTTTTTGGATCACCATTTCTGTATTAGTTGCCACTTGTCCTTGTGCTCTAGGCCTTGCTACGCCTTCTGCATTAACCTGCGCAATGGCAAAACTCAACAAACAAGGCATTCTGTTAAAAAGGGCTGATGCCCTAGAGCAAATTACTACGATAAATACCGTTGCTCTTGATAAAACCGGTACTCTCACGCAAGGAAAGTTTAACATCAAGCAAGACTGGTACGCAGACACGGTCGACAGCACCAAAGCGTGGGAAATTGCGGTTGCTCTAGAATCTCGTTCTGAGCACCCTATTGCCAATGCCTTCTCTGGCAATGTATTACATAGAGTAAGCCAATTTTCAGTCACTCCGGGCGGCGGAATTAGTGGCGAAATAAACGGCGCTAATTTTACAATGGGTTCGGCGGCATTTTGTGAGATAAGTCCCGAGTCGTTGCCGATATCAGCCAATGTATATTTAGCCACAGACGGCAAATTAGTAGCGGCGTTTCAAGTAAGCGATAGTCTGCGGAAAGACGCCAAAACAACATTAGATGCACTTGCCGTTCATCATGACTTGGTCGTGTTAAGTGGCGATACACAACAAAACGTAAACGAACTTACCGCTTCCCTACCCGTTTCGATGGCAATGGGTGGACTTACTCCTGAGCAGAAATTTGAAGAGGTACGGCTGCTTCAGTCACGCAATAAGAAAGTGATGATGATGGGAGATGGTATTAATGACGCTCCGGTTCTTGCCAGCGCCGATGTAGCTATTGCGGTAGGCAATGCAACGGATGTAGCTAAAACTGCCGCAGATGTTATTCTACTTGGCGACCAGCTTCTTTCCGTCCCACTGTTAATTGAAACTGCCCACAAGGCAAAAACGAAAATTCGTCAAAATATCGGATGGTCTGTGCTGTATAACCTGATCATTCTACCGTTTGCGGTTTCAGGGCTTTTGTCGCCGTGGATGGCCGTTGTTGGCATGTCATTAAGCAGTATTATTGTCGTTACCAATTCAACCCGATTATTGAGCAAATAGCATGAGCATTATTTATGTACTTATTCCTATCGCTATTATTATTGTCGCCCTTGCCGTCGTAATCTTTTTTTGGGCGGTAAAATCGAATCAGTTTGAAGACCTAGATCGACAGGGCTACAGTATTTTGTTCGACGACGACCTCTCACCTGAGGAAAAGAAACTCGCAGAACAGCGCAAGAGAATTCAGCAAGAAAACGAAAAAAATGGATCAGATTAGCTATCTTTCTGCATTCCTTATTGGACTAGCTGGCGGGGTTCACTGCGTTGGTATGTGCGGGGGCATAGTATCTGCCTTGCGCATGGTAACTCCGAAAGATAAGCCTGCACTTCTTTTCACCCTTGCTTACAACAGTGGCCGTATTGTTAGCTATACACTTGCTGGTGCGATTACCGGCGCTCTTGGTAAAATAGCCACCGATTTTGTACCATTAGCGAATTACGTCCTTTCTTTGCTAAGCGGTGTGATGCTTTTCCTACTTGCTTGCTATTTAGGGAAGTGGTGGACTGGATTAACAGCGCTTGAAAGTGCAGGAAAGCATCTATTTAAATATGTTCAGCCCATTTCAAAACGCTTTCTCCCTTTTAAAACGCCCTTAAGCGCAATACCTTATGGCTTTCTTTGGGGGTGGTTACCCTGTGGGCTTGTATATTCCACTTTAACTTGGTCTCTTGCTGCAGGCTCTGCGATACAAGGAGCTGGAATTATGTTCTTTTTTGGTTTGGGCACATTGCCAACATTACTTGCTGTGGGCGCTGGCAGCCAGTATATTGTGAGAGGCTTTAGACACATTATTGTGCGTCAAGGTATTGCATCAGCCATGGCCTTGTATGCAGCTTATCTTATTTATAGCGCATTATCTTAAATGGTGTTGTAACATATACCCATGTTCATCCTAAGAGAATAGAAATTATGAGCAAAGGAAGCGGATTCTCTATCCACTGTCAAAACTGCAGCTTTAGTCATTTATGTTTGCCAGTGGCTTTGAATAAGACAGAAATCGAATCGTTAGACGATATCATTGAGCGTAAAAAGCCTCTGCATAAAGGCGACACGCTAATAAACAATGGCGATACCTTTACTTCATTGTTTGCAGTAAGAACAGGCTCGTTTAAATCATTTGTTACCAATTCAGACGGCGAAGAGCAAATTACTGGCTTCCATTTTCCTGGTGACATCGTCGGTTTCGATGCACTGCGCGAAAGTAGGCATCAAAGTTATACTCAGGCGTTAGAAACCGCCATGGTTTGCGAATTACCCTACGAAACACTAGATGAGATGGCAGTTCAGTTTCCTAAATTACGCCATCAGATTATGAGCTTTATGAGTGCTGAGATAAAACAAGATCACGACATGATCATGATGCTCAATAAACGAACAGCCGAAGAGCGCCTGCTCTATTTCATCTCTCACCTTTCTCAGCGTTTTGAAGAGCGTGGTTTTTCACACCGAGAGTTTCATCTTACAATGACCCGTAATGAAATTGGTAATTACCTGGGTCTTACCATTGAAACCATTAGTCGTTTGTTAAGCCGTTTTCAAAAAGAAAAGCTGATAAAAGTAGATGGTAAACTGATTACTATTCTCGACTTCGATGCTATTGATGGCAAGGTAACTGCGCTAAAAGGCCCCAGTATTGTTTGCAACGGTTAACAGCTTAACCGTTGCAACTGTTAAAATATTGATCTAAAACAACCCACACTTTCGCTATTGTCTATTACACTTAATGTATTGCTTCATAAGAAGGAGACATTATGATTGAGTGTAATCACATTTTGGCAATTGTTGATTCAGAGCGAGATAATCAGCCCGCATTAAGTCGAGCTCTTGAACTTGCCTCTAAAACCGGCGCCACCGTGACTGCCATGATGGTAGTTTATGACCTCTCTTATGATATGACGACCATGCTTAGTCCCGACGAGCGGGATACCATGCGAGACGCAGTGACAAAGGATCAATCGAAGTGGCTTGGGGAACAATTAAAGGAACAAGGCTTTTCCAACATTGATATTGTTGTTGAGTGGAATAACAGAGCCCACGAAGCCATCATTTACTACGCACTCAATAACCAAATAGACTTAGTGGTTAAAGCAACGAAAGACCACGACGACATCGCCTCAGTGTTGTTTACGCCAACCGACTGGCATCTAATGAGAAAGTGTCCTCGCCCTGTTCTCCTTGTAAAAGAGCACGACTGGCCGGAAGATGGCGAAATAATAGCTGCAGTGAATGTAGGCAGTGAAGATGAGGAACATGCTGCACTCAACGACAAAATAACCGTGATCGCAAACGAGTATGCAAGGCTGTTAAAAGGCCACGTTAACTTAGTGAATAGTTACCCTTCCACACCGTTGAATATTGCCATTGAGGTGCCAGAGTTCGATTCTGACAAATATCACAGCGCAGTTAAAAATCATCATCATGATGAAATGGACAAACACGCGGCGAAACATGGGGTTGCTCCTGACAAATGTATCGTAAAAGAAGGTTTACCTGAACGCGTTATCCCTCAAGTTGCCAAGGACATAGATGCCGAACTGGTGATCATAGGCACGGTAGGACGGGTTGGTATCTCTGCCGCGCTAATAGGCAACACCGCAGAGCACGTTATTGATGCTCTTAACTGTGATGTATTAGCGATTAAACCTAACGGGTTTGTATCGCCTTATACGGTCTAGCAGCGCTGAGATATTTGTTTCTCCCAATCGGTTGAAGAAATTCCGGACACAACCGTAGTTAACAAAAGCCGCTTTATTGTATAATGGCGGCTTTTACACGAACCAAGTTAGTTAATTATGAGTTTAGGCACTAACGGCGCTAATACGTCGTCTTCTGCTGCGCAGGAAAGTAAGCAAAAGCACAGTTTCAATAAGCTACAAAAGCGTCTTCGCCGTAATGTGGGTAAAGCGATAGCCGACTTTGGCATGATTGAAGAGAACGACAAGGTAATGGTGTGTTTGTCCGGTGGCAAGGACAGCTATACCATGCTCGATATACTTATGTTCTTAAAGCGTGTTGCGCCTATCCACTTTGACATTATCGCGGTAAATTTAGACCAAAAGCAGCCTGGCTTTCCTGAACATATCTTGCCTAATTACTTGGACAGCGTAAATGTAGATTACAAAATAGTGGAAGAAGACACCTATTCCATTGTTAAAGATAAAATTCCAGAGGGTAAAACCACGTGTTCGCTTTGCTCAAGATTGCGCAGAGGTATTCTATATCGCACGGCAAAAGAACTTGGTGCAACAAAAATAGCCCTTGGCCATCACCGCGATGACATGCTGGAAACTTTCTTTCTCAACATGTTCCATGGTGGGAAGTTAAAATCAATGCCGCCAAAACTAGTGAGTGACAATGGCGAACACATTGTTATACGTCCTCTAGCCTACTGCACAGAAAACGATATTAAGGCGTATTCCGAAGCCTCCGATTTTCCCATTATTCCCTGTAACTTATGTGGTTCGCAAGAAAATCTGCAGCGACAGCATATAAAGGGTATGTTGCAAGATTGGAACGCACGCTTTCCTGGCCGCATTGAGTCTATGTTCAGTGCACTTCAAAATGTTGCTCCCTCGCACTTAGTTGACAGTAACTTATATGACTTTAAGTCTATTACTACTCAGGAAGGGCCCGTAAAAGACGGTGATATTGGTTTCGACCAGCCAACATTTAATGCGCCTGATAACGCTCAAATGCCAGACTCTTCTGAAGTTATCGACATAGTAAACATTATGGAACCACGTTAATGAAAATTGGAATTGCATTAGGAGCTGGTGCAGCAAGAGGCTGGACCCATATTGGAATTATACAAGCTCTTGAAAAGCTGGGCGTTAAGATTGACATTGTGGCGGGCTGTTCTATTGGTGCATATGTTGGAGCAGCCTACTCTAGCGGCAAACTAGAAGGCTTAAAAGAATGGGCCTGCTCGCTCAGCGATTGGCAGGTACTTGCACTAATGGGCGTGGGTTTGCGTCGAGGCGGCCTTGCAAGCGGCCAAAAAGTCTTCGACAAACTGGCCAGTGAATTTTGTGTAGACAGCTATGAGGCAATGAACAAGCCTTTCGCTTCTGTCGCCACCGATTTATATACTGGGCGTGAGGTGGTATTCGACTCTGGCCCGGTTGGTAATTCTATTCAGGCCTCTTGTGCTATCCCTGCACTTTTCTCTCCGGTTGCTTACGAAGACCGCTGGCTTGTTGATGGGGCTGTCGTTAACCCGGTGCCTGTGAATTTATGTCGACAGTTGGGAGCAGATTTTGTAATCGCAGTAAACCTCAACGCCGACTTTAGACCTCTTCGCTTAGAAAAACTTCGCAAGGATCACGAAGATAACCAGCAAAAAACCGAAGACTTTTTCACCAAAAGCCAGAACGTTCTCAAGCAGTGGTTTACCCCTGATAGTAAATCGGAAGATGAGTCACAGAACGATGGTCATTCACAAGAAAATAGCGATTCACTGGGCTCTGAGGTTATTGAAAAAGTAGAAGAAGAATTTACCGAAGTACCAGCAAAGGTGAATAAGAAAAACCCGCCGGGTATAATGAGCGTAATGAGCAGCTCATTGGAGATACTGCAGGCTCGAGTAACGCGCTCCCGTCTCGCCGGAGACCCACCTGATATTCTTATAGAGCCTCAGCTCACCGATGTGGGTATTATGGAGTTTCACCGCGCGGAAGAGCTTTGCCAGAAGGGTGAAGAAACCATCACCCGACTCGCAGAACAAATTCGCTACCAGCTATTAACTTGAGGCCATAGCAGTAATACGAAGAGGGGCTTGAGGTAATGACAACCCCCTCGCCTCACTGATCCACTCTTGTTCAAGGTGCAAAACGCCATTATTAATGGTGACACCTTGAGGTGTAGTGTGGTCTAGATTCTCATCCTTAAATTGAATCATCAGCCCTTTTACCGTTGGCATCATAAAAGATAGAAAACTTCCCATTTCGTTGAAAAACGCTTCATATTGCGAATAAATAAACTCTAGTTCCTCTTGGGTGTAGCGGGTTTTGAGATATTCAGGTTTGGTTTCCAATTGAACGGACATGTCGCACACGTTAGCGGCTTCATCAAGGGAAATTCGCACAAGCGCGTCGGCAAGTTTAAGTGCTCTTTCAGTAGGTACGGTAAATCGCCCCTCGTCGCTGACATCTAATGACATCGTTTTTTTATCTGTGACAATTTCAGCACTACTTACGCCACATAAGCGCCCTTCGCCAACGCGAAGAAAACCAAACGCAAACTGCAAAGCTTGGGTGTCTTCGTTATCTAATTTTTTAACATGGCTATAAAACCGGCTATATTCGACGTCAATGGTTTCCGCCTTTGAATCAACCGTCATAAGCCCTAAAAGCAACACCAAAGCTACCCGTATCATTCGCTTAAAAACTCCTCGTTGTACTTGATCATATTTTGTAATTCTTCCACGTATGCCGCTCCTCTCTCAGAGTATTTCATCAGGCCCTCTGCAAGCGCTACGCCACTAATGGCAATTTGATTTGCGCGCAAGCGACTGCGGATTTCGCGCAAATCTTTATAAGCATCATGCCTATTCAAATTACGCATATAGGTATAAGTCGCCTGAGATAAATTTTCGAACTTAGCCACTTCGTGAGATGCGTCATCATTTCGTCTGTTAGGCACAAAACCACAGCCTTTTGTGAAGCACCATAACCCAAAAAAGTTATACCCCTTGCGGGCGAACCTGCTAGTTCCCCAAGCTGATTCATTTGCAGCTTGAACAAGTACCAGTTCCACAGGCAAGACATCAATTTTCTGTAGTAAATTAAGCAGCCTTGTTTTAAGGGGCAGCTCTGCATCAACTCTATATTCTTTTTCTAGCCATGCCAGTCGAGAAATATCTTCTTCGCTAAACGACTCATCTGCCAGCGCCTTGCGATATAAAGTTTGAACATAATGACGCAGCGTAAGCAGATATGCATTTTGTTTTTCTACCTCTGGCCTGAGATAGTCGAAAAACGCAGCCTTCTTTTCTACTATTTGGGTGTATTTAGAAAAGTCTGGTACCGGCTTATTAGCTTTAACGGTTTGCGGCACGTCCAGAATATCTGGCGTACCCTCTTTGAAAATTATCGCGTTGATCACTATGACCGCCAAAACACCCAGTGTTATGAGGACAATCTTAAAGGTTTCGCGTTTATGCATTAAAATTCGACTCTTTAACGTCGCTTCCTGATGTTATTACGTTTGCCCCCTGCTCGCCTACCAGCTCCTCATAAATAAGGCCCATAGTACTGAAATAAAATGGCAAGACCCAAATTAGCGACAGGCCGAAAGTAAGTGGCACTGTGGCAAAGAGAAGAAAAAAGACACCAAAAATCCCCAGCATCTGTTTCCAGTATGCGTTGAATACGCGACAAGAGAGAATAATGGCACTAATTGGCGTTAGTTTTCTGTCTGCAACCAGCATGAGAGAAAACGACGAAGCTAAGTAAAAGTAAACGCCAGGAAGAATAAGCAACACTACACCTAGCTGTACCAAAATACTGTTTATCAACTGTGTTAGCGCTACAAGGAATAAAAGAGGAAAATAAGCGAACACCGAAAATACGGTAGTACTTTCGCCCCTCGCGTGCTTAACACCGGCCATATATAAGCCAGTTATCAGCGGTGAAACCAAACAAATTGCTACAATTTCAATAATTGATTGATGTTCTATCACATAGCTGCCGTCGCCATTAACGGTTATAAAACGCTGAGCAATGACACCCATCACAACAAAAGTGAGAAACATAACAATACTGCTTTGAAGCAAAGGAGAAAAGTTGGCTTTCGTTAACTCAGAAGCTTTTTTCAGCAGTGCTTTCACATCAAAATTATACTGCTTTGCTAATGTCGTGTTTAAGCGATCAGAATTTACGTCTTTCACATCATTCCTATAGTACATACGTGAGAACCGCGCAGAGTATAACAATTCGCGCACATGAATGCTTGTTCGCATACTATTATTCGTTTTTAACCCGCTACCAGCTTAACCGCTAGTCCAACGAGCAAAACCCCCATGGCACGATCTAACCAATAGCCTTTCTTACCAATAAATTCTGCCACTTTTCCCGTACTCAACATGAACGACAAAAAGGAAAACCACAAACCGGTGGCAACAGCCAAGTAAACGCCATAGGCTAACCGCACTTCAAAAGGGGTTTCAATGCTGATGATAGCGGTAAACAATGACAAAAAGAACAAGGTTGCTTTAGGGTTCAGACCATTGGTTAAAAAGCCCATCCAAAGGGCTTTTTTAGCCGAAATCATAGCTTTTGGCTGGTCTTGATCTGAGGTGACTGCGTCATTATTTGGTTTGCTACGCAGTGCACCAAAGGCAAGATACAGTAAATAGGCCGCGGCCAAATAACTGAAGGTTTTAAATAGCCATGGCGTGGTTGCTATCACTACGCTTAAGCCCACCAGAGAATACGCCACGTGCAACAAAATAGCAGCACCAATGCCTACACTAGTGTAAAGCGCAATACGTCTGCCGTAAGCGACACTGTTTCTCACTACAATAGCGAAGTCTGGCCCCGGGCTTGCAACTGCGACAAGATGAACAAGCGCAATAGTTAAAAATTCGTTGAGGTAAGGCATTTGGCTAGTCTTTAAAATCCATATTGTTCAAGTAGTTCATCTACCCACATAGGTACAATTTCTGAAGCTTTACCCGTTAGTGATTCGTCAAAAAGCGCATTAGAACTCCCAGGCTCGAGATTTGCCTCTATCGTATGAGCACCAGTACTCTTTGCTAATTGAACAAACCCGGCGGCCGGGTAAACATTCCCTGAGGTGCCAATAGCAATAAAGATATCAGCATTGGAAAGATGTGCATAAATATCGTCCATGTACATAGGCATTTCACCAAACCAAACGATATCGGGCCTGAGGTTATTGGTGTTGCAACAAGGACATGGCGTTGTATGATCAAATGGCGCTTCCCAATCAAACGTTTTTAGAGAAAACCCACATCTTGCCGAAAGCAATTCACCATGCATATGTAAAACACGCTCGCTGCCCCCTCGCTCGTGCAAATTATCTACATTCTGTGTTACCAACACCATTTTGTCTTGCCACCGCTGCTCTAGCTTCGCAAGTGCATGATGTGCTGAATTAGGCTTTACCTTATCCTCTTGCAGCTGAGCTCTACGCGCATTATAAAATCGGTAAACTAAATCGGGATTACGTTTGAAAGCCTCAGGCGTGGCGACTTCCTCAACGCTGTGGTTTTCCCAAAGACCATCGTTATCTCGAAATGTTTTTAATCCAGATTCCGCCGATATACCTGCTCCGGTAAGCACAACAATATTGGGAAGTGTTTTGTTCAAGGGCATGTTTTGCTCGTTTTGTATGAGAATTTTTGCGAGTGCTAGCCAATGGCTACGGGATAACTCTCGTTAGCGCCCCACTCTGACCACGAACCGTCGTAAACAGATACGTCTTTCGCTCCGCACAGTAAAGCCGCAAAAGCGACCACACAGGCAGTAATGCCTGAACCGCAAGTACATATAATGGGTAGTGACAAATCTATTTTCGACTGGTCAAAAATGCGTTTAAGGGAATCAATCGGAAGGTAGTGTCCGTCGCTGAGCAAGTCGCCATAGGGAATATTAAAAGCGCCAGGCATATGGCCAGATCTTACACCAACACGCGGTTCAGACACCTCACCTCGAAATCGAGGTTTATTTCGTGCGTCTAAAAGCTGCACATTGGATTCAAGCGCGCTAACAACACTATCGGCATTAACAAACCAACCCTCACTAGGTGATGCTTGATACGTTAACTTGCCATAGAACTGTTGCTCAGAAACCGGCAAACCTGCGCTTTGCCATGCTGGCTGCCCACCATCGAGTAAAAATACAGATTTGTGACCAATAGCTTTGAGCATCCACCATACTCGGGGTGCGCTAAAAATCCCTCTGGTGTCGTAAACAACTACTGTTGTGTTTGCAGTTATTCCTGTTTTCCCTAAATACAATGCCAAATTCTGTGCAGATGGCATGGTATGAGGGAGACCTTTGGAGTGGTCGCTGCCCTCACCGTCGAGATCAATATCTACAGATGCGGGCAACACCATCGCATTACGCTTATCGGGTGTTTGCGTGAGCGGGTCGTCCATTAAAGCGCGTAAGAGAGTGACCGGAAGCTCCTGCATTTTACTTGCAAGCTCTCCAACCTGAAGCAACGCTGAAGACATAAATTTCTCCTAAAATTCACTCAATATTGCAACTGCCTTACCTCTAATTACTTAATAAGACAGTTGCAAATTACGTTAATAACGGGCGATGCCCACGCTGACGTTTTTAGTTCAATGCAGCAATCGCGGCATCATAGTTTGGCTCTTCTGTAGTTTCAGCAACTTGCTCGGTATAAGTTACTTTACCTTCTGTATCGATAACTACAACACAGCGAGACATAAGCCCTGTTAATGGCGCAGACTCGAAGGCTACTCCATAGTCTTCACCAAACGATGAGCGGAATGTCGATCCAGTAGTGACATTTTCAATGCCTTCAGCACCGCAGAAACGACCCGCTGCAAATGGAAGATCCGCAGAAACACAAATAACAACCGTATTATCAAGCGTAGAGGCATGCTCATTAAACTTGCGAACAGACGCGGCACAGGTTCCTGTGTCGACTGATGGAAAAATATTTAGTACTACTTGCTTACCTGATAATTCCGCTAGCGTTACTTCACCTAAATCGGCTTTTACAAGGGTGAATGCGGGCGCATTTTCACCAACGCTTGGTAACTCGCCTACTGTTTTTACTTCGTTACCCTGAAAAGTGACTGTCGACATAATTAATCTCTCCGTTTAGCTCGTTGATAAAGGGTGTAAGACACACCGTTTTGATACTAATCGTTTACGCAATTTGCGCTGTAAACGCTCAATACTGTATTGCAGATAATTTTACTGTTGGTTACAGGTTACATAAATAGCTACCTTACCTGCAAATTTCGCTTTCTTACTTGTGCTTTTTTATTTTGTTGCGCTATTTTACTTGAGATGCAGCAAACGCAAGCTTATCTCGTAAATGAGGCTTGCCTTTTACATATTCACGCCGAAAAATACTAAAATACTGGGCTAGCGTTTCTGCCCCCTCTTTTTCTCCAGCCAGTTCAAGCACGCTTATGCCCACTTCTGCCGTACAATGCTGGAAGGTATGACTTGCCTCTCGTAATAAGTAGTCAGAGGTTTCATTCACATTTACCCCTAAAACCGGCAAATTGGCAAGATAAGCACTTTTGCTGAACATTTTTTTTGCTTCACGCCATGTTCCGTCTAGAAAAATGAATAATAGTTTCTTGTTATCACTCTGGGGGGGGTGATTAATACAGTTATCAGCATGCGCGTATTCATGAGGAAACACTACAATAGGCAAATAGCTGGAGTTATTCAGCAGTTCGAGTAATTTAGCTTGAGGCTCTGTGCGATGCCACAAAAAGGCATAATTCTCTTTCACCACATCCGCAATGAGCCTACCCGTATTGGTTGGCTTATAATACTCTCCTTTGTACATGAGAAATACGGTGGCAACGTTAGTACTTTGCGCAGGCTTGTGGCAGCAAATGCAGTTTTGCTTTGGTAACAGACATTCGTCACAGCGTTTTACTTTACTTCCCCTAGCGTGAAAAGGACGCTCAGACTTAAGCAGTTCTTCAGCTCGCAAAGACATGACTGAATTCAACGGTTTACCTACTGAAAAAGATGAAAATAGTGTGCATAAGCGCGAAAGATAGCATATTTGTATCGCAGCATCTTTAGAAGTTGATTTAAAACCTTAAAAGAAATTAATTACATAGAAAACTAAATAGTACTGAAAACTGTAATAACAAGTGAATACCATGTTTTAGGAAGTATTAATGTATTGTGCCGATTGTGAATCCATAGACGACTATTTTTTTGATACCACTCATTTTTGGATTTTTGTTCCCACCCTGGAAACCTTTTCTAAAGTTGCTGGGCTTTGCGGATCTATGGACATCAACGCGGCTCAACAGTCCGATTACTGTATATCTTGTGTAGTTGAACGCCCGGCTATTCAGAAGTTTATTATGTCAATGAATGGTGCGCTTGAGTCAAAAGAAAAAGAAAATACTAAGGTAACAACGGCATGCCACGATGGCGCCCCCTCAATTGACGATATGGGGCGTATAGTGACATTAGAAATTTTGGTTAATCGTTATCAAGCAAAATGGTTAATCGACAGTATTGAAAAAGAACGTTACGAAACTTGGTTTCAGCCTATCATTAACGCGCGAGATGAAAGCGTTTTTGCTCACGAAGGATTGTTTAGGGTACGCGACAGCGATGAGTCTATCGTACCGCCAGCGTTAGCCTTTAAATTAGCAGAAAAATCTGACCTGTTGTTCTCCCTCGACCTAGTAGCAAGACGTTCGGCCGTTGAATGCGCAGCGCGGGGTAAGCTTAATTCCAAGCTGTTTATTAACTTTAACCCGTCAAGCATATACGACCCGTCTTACTGCCTAAGAGCTACTGCTGCAGCAATCAGTGAAATAGGTCTCTCACCCTCTGATATTGTGTTTGAAGTAACCGAAACTCACAGAGCCGACGACCTTAACCACTTAAAGGGGATACTGGCGTTCTATCGCAATGCGGGCTTCCAAATTGCACTAGATGATATTGGCTCCGGTTGGTCAGGATTAAACTTACTTCAAAGTTTACGCCCCGACTTTGTAAAAATAGATATGGAGTTAGTTAGGGGTGTACATAATGATGCTTATAAACAAAATATCGTGAATAGTCTCATTCAAATAGCAAATCGCAGCGGTATAGAGGTAATAGCGGAAGGTGTGGAAACAGAGGATGAAGCAAGCTGGTTAAAAAATGCGAAAGCCGATTATCTCCAAGGCTATCTCTATGGACGGCCTGCCCCGCTGTCAACACAGACCCTGTCGGCTGAAGAAGCGCAGCAAATTGATCAAAAAATGAATCCACTGAAAGCTGCCGCGAAATAAACGTTTAAAATTGAGGCATAAAATAGGTCGAGCGAAAAGACCAATACTATTATCATTACGGTTACGTTTGCGCTTTACAAGCAATGACATAAACGTGGTCCTCTGGGTATTGGTTTTTCTCCAAATGCTGAATGTGTAGCCCGTTTTCGATAAGAAGCTGAATATTTTTGTTCGTACCAATGGAGCTGTAATAAAAGGTGTTACCCTGCATTGTGCCGGTTTGTTCCCCCTCTTCACCGCCAAAGGTGTAAAGCAAAACTCCACCTTCCTTCAAACAATTACAAAGCTTTGTGAGTACTGGCTTTTGCATGCTCAGGGGAAGATGAAATAAGCTATCCCAAGCATAAATATAATCATACTCGTTGTCTGGTTGCCAAGCGCCAATATCCTTATGCAGAAAATGGTGGCTAGGATGGTTGTCTTTTGCCAACTTAATCATCTTTTCAGACACATCAATGCCTGTAAGCAAAAAGCCGCTACGCTCTAATATTGAAATAAATCTGTCGCTGCTGCCGCAACCAACATCAAGCGCTAATGGTGCAGTTTGCTTTCCTTTTCTCTCTGCTGACACAAAGTTAAGCGCATGCTCAAATGGCTTAACACCATATGAAGATGTTTTATGATAAACATGCCACCACGAAGCAATTTTATCGTACTGCTTGCCTGTAAGATGAGGTTCCATAATAAGTTTTGCCTCTTATGCGAACGCGCAATTACCCTAATTCAATGAAAGAGTACGCAATATCTACGCAGACGCAAACTTAAAAAGAAGAAGCCCAAATCCACCGAAAAAAATAACCCAAAATATCGTCATCGACACCAGCGTTTTGGATTGGAACAGAGATTGTAGAAAAGCATACTCAGTTAAAAAGCCTGTAGCTAAAAGCACATCGTTTTTATCCGCTTCCTTGTTGCGTACTTCCTTTTTCTGAGCTTCCTTGTTACTCATTTGCATAGATACATCCATCCGTTTGATTGCTACCTTCATTTACTTTATCAGTAAAAATGATGGGTGCAAGAACCGAGGCTATGT
This sequence comes from Alteromonas hispanica, assembly GCF_010500915.1. Taxonomy (GTDB): domain Bacteria; phylum Pseudomonadota; class Gammaproteobacteria; order Enterobacterales; family Alteromonadaceae; genus Alteromonas; species Alteromonas hispanica. The sequence continues at coordinate 112,530 of NZ_JAAAWP010000001.1, read as the reverse complement.
CGCTGCAAAAATATTGAATAGTGATATGGTCTATAACAGGAGTAGTACAAAAAGATGATATGGGAAGAAAACTAGTATTCTTTATATGATTGGTTTTATGAGAATTTATAATGCTAGAAAAAATAAATGGTGCCGGGGCCAACACTGAATCAACCTCATAAGCTTCTGTAATAATGTGGTTTATTCAAGATTTGCTTCTATGTTACTTAGAGTTGTACTTAGATGCAGCAACTTACAACTGCTCCAGAAACTTTTGATATAAAGCTTGACGTACAGTTTGAAAGAATCCAAATCCGTAATAACCTCGAAGGCGGTCACTTCTGTAGAGCGCATGACGGATTTGTTATAAGAATCAAAATGTGTGAGCAAAACACTTACTAATTATCCCAATAAATCTTCCCATCGCTTATTTGCTTTATTATATGCTCTTGTTAAATCTTTTGTTATTATTGGGTACCGGTCATGGTCAGTTTCTTTTCCCCAACCTCCTACGCTATAAACGTGTGATATTTCTTCACTTTCCTTATTTCCTGCTTTTAACCAAAAAATACCTCTATCGCGTCTATCTCCAAACAAAAAATATCGTCCATATTCATTTGACAACGTTCGATCAATATCTTTTTCAGCAATCATTCTATTCGCTTTGAAATCATAAAAATCAGAGTGGTCAGATAGTGGGATAATAGAAGCAGTTTTTTGATCAGGCTGCCCAGTTGACAGCTAAACTCCAGTCTTTTTTCCGTCTTTTTTTAAATCTTTCGCAAGTTGCTGTACCTTTACCCATTCTTCCGAAATGACTTCGTTAGAGTCTGGCTTTACTTCTAGAGATACATCAAACTCAGGTAAATAATTAATTCCGTTACTCAGTTCAATATGCACCTCTTCATAGTGTGTAGTAATATTCAGTTCTTGGAAAAAACAGTCCACCTTGCCTCTGTTCGAGATCTATATTTTAAACCGTTCCAAACTTAAGGTGTTGCCGGTTTCCTATCTGCCATAACTTTTAATCCATTTTTTCGACTTTATTTACTCATTAATAAAAACTTGATTATTTTGTAAAAACACTCTCGCACTGACGAATTAAACCTTTCAATTCATCATCGTTCACCGATATCCCTTGTTTAATTCCGTCTAGTACCGTTTGATTTCTCGCTTCAAGTAATGAATGTGTTTCATTTATATTATCAACATATAATTCAAAGTACTCCTGTGAATACTTTTGCATTTTCCTTAAAAAGCATTCTGCATATTTATCCGCAAAAATTTTGAGATCTTCTTCGTCTATGCTGTTAATGCCCTCCGAACCACCCATTATATTAAGCATAGAATCACTAATAAGTGATTTGGCGTTTTGCTCTTTATTCAGAGAAGATTGACGCTGACCGTTTTTATTTTTTTTGTCCTTGCACTGTTTCAGAATCATTGAAATTAATTTTTCTCGTGCATCCTTATCATTAAATAAAGTTTCACCGATTCTATACATGTCGTGATTGGCATAACGAAGTAAACTTTCATTGGTAGGCTCTAGTGGACCTTCTTGAGATAATTTTTCAGTTATAGCCTCGAGCGAAGCCTCTTCACTCATTCCATCAAGTCTATTATCTGCAGCAGCACGCCGATAAATCGTTTCTAGATGGCAAACTACAATTTCAGCCAGTTCTGCAACTTTCCCACCACTCACCTCAATATTTTTTCTTGTTGCGGCTTTAAAGCTATTCTTTAATTTTTCAGTCTTGATAATCTTTTCACCTGATACATCAAGCGTAAAGGACTCTGCTCCCATTAAATGTGCAAACGCAATATTTGATATCGGATAAAACAATAAATCATCAACAGTGTCAGCGAGTTTCAACCGGTCCTCAATACCGTTGACCGACAATGGCAAAATTTTTTTATCGTCATCATTATCAAGGTTATTAAATACACCAAAATAGATATACTTGGGTTGAGAATTATAAATAATAACGCTTAACGTAAAGTCACTATCATCTACTCCATTCAGTATAATGACATTTTCATCCTCCTCAGACGTCGTCTTTGTCCACGAAAAGTCATGTGTTGTGGCCACAGCGGGTTGCATCAATATAAACATAATGAGTAGAAAAGATGTGCGTGTCATAGGCTGTCCCTGTTTTGTTTAATATCCTCTAAGTGAATACGCTACATATAATTTTTTGAATTACAATAGCTGAAGCTCAAGTGTGGGGCTCTTGCAATCTACTTCACTAAACATCACCGAAAAATATGTAATAACCATACCTTAGATTATGGCAACAACTTCTAACTAATAGATTCATCGCTCAAGCACTCTATTTTTTATCGAAAATCTAGATGAAGAACGAAGTTAAAAAAGTGTTTACCGCTCACTTCGCTGGCCCCAAAATCATAATCTTTAAATTAATAAACCAAGTAACCGGCATCAGAAGGCTTAGCATGTAGAAGAAACCCGGAATATTAGTGTTAATCGAAAAGCTTATGTAGCTTGAACGCCGCTTCACGTCAAAGAGGTTAATCATAAGACAATATCCAACAATCCTATCAGGGTAGCCCTTGCGCCCTGAAACGGCAAGAGACGCCCGACATACAGCATAAAAATTATGTAGATGTTAAAACCGAGAAAGCCGTATTAGAGTTCTCACGTGAACAACCTCAACTCAGTCAACATGAGTTAGTGCTTAGGATATATGAAGCACTAGATATTGATATTAGTCCTGATGACTTGCACTATTTGTAGTTAAGAAATGATATAGAGACTATGGCTCTGTAGAACAAAAGAGCATAATTTACGCAAGAATCCGGATAAACCATAGCAAGGTAAAAGATTAGCTGATTCAAGACGGCCAATGGCAGTTAATGCTATTAAACTTGACAATGCAACTAATTGTTAATAGAGGCTTTCTCGATTAAAGTTAGAAATTACTTTGTATTCTATGTACTCATTAGTCGCATTAATTATTTCAAGCCTAACGCCTTTATAGCCCACTACTCTTGACTCGCTGAGGTCGTATGAAACGTCATTATTAAAAGCGGGCCGAGCAATATTGTTTGAAAATTCACGATAGCCCAATTGAATTACCTCTCCTGATTTTCCACTGTAAATAAGCGTTTGTTGAAAGGCGTTAGTGCTTAAGATTGGTTTTCTCTCTTCTCTAAATGTGATTTCGTCATTGCACATATAACCACCATACACCGACACCCCGCAAAGCTCGCTGTCATCTTTATCAACAGCTAACGCCTCAAACGGATCTGCAAGTGGGGACACGTTCACTGTACCGGACCCTGACTCTGAGTTTTTAGGAAGGTAAAACTTAAATTCTTTATCTTCTCCTACTTCAAGAAACATCACTAACAACATGTTTCTTATGAGGAAAAAGCGCTTAAAGGATTTTATCACATATTAGGAATGCTGCCCGATGCCGGACTTGAACCGGCACGCTGTTACCAGCAAGGGATTTTAAATCTATAGAACGGCCTCTCCACCTGTAAATTTCAATAACTCACGATGTCACAAAATCCCACACTTGGGATCAAAAGTCACAAAAAAGACACCAGGACACAGTTTCATTACTAGCTGTTCTATCATTTGCGAATCGATTATCATCAATCTAGTCTAACCGATTAACTGAAAGGACATGCTGCACTATGGAAGATCGAATTAATTGTGAATCGGAAGATAAAAAATCCCCATCAGAGCGTTTATTTGATAGCAATGCAAAGGTACTGATTTGGATTGCTATCGGTTTCTTTGTTTTCAGCATTGTTATTTATGGCGTTAGGTTTTGGGGCTATCAATGGGGAGAGACTGAGCAATTTTCGCAATTTGGTGACTTCCTCGGAGGCACCCTCAATCCACTCCTATCGTTCATAACAATTTTATTGCTAGTTTTATCGATCAGATATCAGCTTGAAGAATTAAGACTCACTCGATTTGAAATTGGCAAGCAACTCGAAGAACAGCAAGCGAACAATGATATTCAGCTGAAAATTGCTGAACTAAACGAAAAGTCTTTGATACTCCCTGCACTTGCTGAAAGCATCACGCGATGAAGCAATGCTATCGAACAGTTCACCGCTTTAGAAATCGAACAAAACATGTCAACTTTAGACTCTGAGAACGGCGTGTCTATGCAACTCAAAGTTCACAAGCCCAGGGGTGCCGGTGATAAAACAACATTGAGAGAACTTGTATCGTTTTATATCGATGACAGCGTTGCGGATGAAATTGTTATTGAAAAGAAGTTAATACCGACTTTCATCTTGTTTCTGTCTGAGTCCAGTAGAACACTCCAATTACTCAAAGATTATCTCGCGAATGGCGGCTCAAAGTATCTTGCCCATGACCTAGGTATCGAAATAACAAAAATATGCCTCTTATTAAAAGATTGCAATGACGAACGTCTTTCAGGTTGGGCTGAGAAGATGACTGGGCAGTTTCATACCTTTACTCGAGATTATTTCGAATCAATTGAATACAACGAATAATGGCGCGTTATAGGGCACAAAATGCCTGTGTCCGTCACAACCTCCCAGCTGTGGGAAGGATTTGCGGAGATATGAAATCCTCAAACCATTATTCACTAATTGATTTTAATGAATAAGAATGGTGCCCGGGGCCGGACTTGAACCGGCACGCTGTTACCAGCGAGGGATTTTAAATCCCTTGTGTCTACCAATTTCACCACCCGGGCATTGGGTTGCTTTTCAGCGAGGTGTCAGGCGTAGAACCTGATGTGGCGTTGCAGATTATGGAGGCGGAACCCGGAGTCGAACCGAGATCCACGGATTTGCAATCCGCTGCATAGCCATTCTGCCATTCCGCCTTAGTAATCTGACTGCAATAAACTGTGACTAGTGTCAATCTTTCTATTACTTTTTCCAGCGATTTTGGAGCGGGAAACGAGATTCGAACTCGCGACCCCGACCTTGGCAAGGTCGTGCTCTACCAACTGAGCTATTCCCGCACTCTTAAATCGTACACTTCGTTTGGGTTATGTCCTCTCGAAATGTGGGATGCATTCTACCTACCCAATCAAAACTGTCAATACGAAAAAACGTTTAAATTGAGATAAATGCGTGTTTTTATGATCGTTTGCTATTTTTTTATTCACTTTGGTTAAAGCGCGATCAATTTTGTTTTTACGCACCGCCTTTCAAGTGTGGCCAGGCCGCTTTTGTATAAACAAGCATTGACCAAATTGACAGCACCGCGGCGATATAAAGTAAAATATATCCTAGGGTTACCCAGTAAATTGGAAAGCCCATAAAGGTTTCTAAGCCTGAAAGTAAGCCAATAAGGGCTAACATTTGAGCTGTAGTTTTTGCTTTACCAATAAATGATACTTTCACAGCATCGCGTACACCGTTTGAGCCCATCCATTCACGCAGTGCAGATACGTAAATTTCACGAACTAATAATGCCACGGCTGGAAGTGTTACCCACAAAGTTGCATAACTATGAGTAATCATGAGAAGTGCCGTAGCTACAATAAGCTTATCTGCTACAGGGTCGAGAAAGGCACCAAACGGCGTCGATTGCTGTAACTTTCTTGCTAAATACCCATCAAACCAATCGGTAATGGCCGCAAGCCAAAATACAAATGCCCCCGCCTCGTGAGCCCAACGCCAATCTAGAAAATAAACAACCACGAAAACAGGAATTAAAATTACTCTGAACAAAGTAATGCAGTTTGGAACATTCCACATAAAAGATATATCTCAGTTTTGCCCTAGGGGCATTTTTAGCGCTAGCCTTTTACGGCTTTAATTTGTCTACACCTTACCTTAATTTAATCATTATTGCTTGCCAGTCACTATGTTATTGGTGCAAGTGGTCGTAAATTGTATCGGCTAGATCTTGGCTAATGCCGGGTACGCTGGCAATTTCACCCTTACTGGCTTTTTTCAGGCCATGTAAGCCACCCATAAACTTCAACAGCGTTTGGCGACGCTTAGCGCCAACACCTGGAATAGATTCAAGGCTTGAGGTATTTTTTACTTTTTGCCGTCTGTTCCTGTGGCCGGTTATAGCAAAGCGGTGAGATTCATCTCGAATATGTTGTACTAAATGCAGGGCTGGAGAATGACTTTCCATTGGCAGCACGTCGTGACTGCCAGCAAGTATCAATGTTTCTAAGCCAGGCTTACGTGTGGTTCCTTTAGCAACACCTAAAAGCATAGGCTTTTTATCATGAGGCCAGTCTTCGAAAAATGCCTCCGCTTGCGCTAGTTGCCCCTTGCCACCATCAATTAACAGCAAATCAGGTATTTTCTGTACTTCTTTCACCGATTTATACCGGCGCTTTAACGCCTGTGCCATTGCAGCATAATCGTCGCCTGGCGTAATTCCCTCAATGTTGTATCGACGGTAATCACTCTTTAACGGCCCTTCTCTATTGAATACCACGCATGAGGCTACTGTTTGTTGTCCCGAGGTATGGCTGATATCAAAACATTCCATGCGCTGAATTGGGCTGTCTACTTCCATGGCCTCTTCTAAATCGAGGTAGCGAGCAAAAACCGACTTCTGTTGGCTGTACTGAGCATCAAGCGCAGACTCAGCATTTGTTTGTGCTAGTTCGAGGTACTGCCGCTTTTCTTCCCGAGCACCTTTAAAGAACGTTACTTTGTGATTAGCTTCGCTACTTAGCAGCTCTACTATAGCGGCTTCGTCACTTAAGGTGTGCGCCATAACAATTTGACGTGGAATAGTTTTATTTCCAGCCAAATAAAACTGTAAAAAGAACGACTCGAAAACTTCGCTCTCATTGGCAATGTTGGGCACTTTTGGGAAAAAAGCCTTGCTGCCTAAAAGTTGCCCTTCGCGAATAAACATAACCTGTATACACGCCATATTACCTTTAAACGCGAAGCCAAATACATCCATGTTGTCTTGTGTACCTGCAACCCATTGACGCTCTTGTACCTTGCGAAGGGCATTAATTTGATCTCGGTAGCGCGCAGCAGCTTCGAAATTCAGCGCTTCACTGGCCTTTTCCATGTTCTTCACCAAGCTACCAATAACCTGTTGATTTTTTCCTTTTAAAAACAAACGGGCAAAATTTACTTGTTCTTTATATTCTTCATCAGACACATACCCCTCGACACAAGGTGCACTGCATCGTTGCATTTGATATTGCAAGCAAGGGCGACTGCGAGCCCGGTAGTAACTGTCTTCGCATTGACGTACTGGAAAAATACGCTGCATAGAGCGCAAGCTTTCTCTTACCGACCAAGCACTGGGATAAGGTCCAAAATACTCGCCCTTCTTTTTCTTCGGTCCGCGATGAAAAGATAGACGAGGATGTTCATGGTCAGATAAAAATATAAACGGATACGATTTGTCATCGCGCATAACCACGTTGTATCGCGGCTTATATTTTTTTATGAAGTTGTTTTCTAAAAGAAAAGCCTCTGTTTCACTGTTAACAACCGTGACATCCATATGCGCTATTTGACTGACAAGCGATCGTGTTTTCGCGTTATCCACGTTAGTGCGAAAATAACTAGAAACACGTTTTTTTAAGTTTTTCGCTTTTCCAACATAAATGACCTCCTCCTGAGCACTGTACATTCGGTACACGCCAGGTTGGGAGGTAAGATTTTTTAGAAACGCTGCTGAGTCGAATGCAGACATAATGTAAGAGGTTGTTACCTATAGCAGATTTGAATCGATAAGTTTGTGGCGCAGCGCTAAATGAGTCAGCTCTACGTCGGTTGCCACGCCAAGTTTATCAAACATTCTATATCGGTATGTGTTTACCGTTTTAGGGTTGATGCTAAGCTCGCTGGCTATCTCGGGCACGCGCTTGCCCTTAGTCAACCGCATGGCAATGCTCAGTTCTCGCGAAGACAAATCGTTAAAAGGATTGTCTGAACGCGGTGATAGCCTTCCAATAGCAATGCTGTTTGCCACGTCACTATCAACATATTTTTGACCTGCAGCCACTTTGTGAATAGCTCGAATGACTTCATCGGGTTCGGCGTCTTTAGTCAAAAATCCGTATGCCCCGGCTTCCATTACCTGCATAGGTATTGGGCTTTCGGTATGCATAGACAGACAGATCACTCGCGTATTCTCAGACATACGCACAATTTTTTTCGTTGCCTCTAAACCGCCAATGCCGGGCATATTTACATCCATCAATATAACATCGGGCGCGTTCTTTCTGCATAGTTGAACCGCATCTTCACCGCTCTTCGCTTCAGCGAGAATAGTAAAACCATCGACGTCTTCCAATATGCGTCGAATCCCTGTCCTTACCAATTCATGGTCGTCTACTAGGATTATTTTGATCACAAGATTGTCTCACTAACATCGCGTCTTACAAACGATTGTATAAATCGCTATACGCATAGATTTATTATTTTTTAATGGCTCTGTAGGCATAATACCACGAGATTCGCCAAGGTGAAGCATACTTCATTTTTTAGTTTAGGGCGTGTTAAACGAAAAATAGTCTATTTAAAGCTTCTATTATTTGCAAAGGGTGGCAAGCAAGGTTCAGTCGAATAAAGCCTGGCGCATTGAAAAGACTTCCATCGCTACCAACAACGCCGCGCTTTATACAGGTTTCAAAATCTGACGCCGGCTTAAACACAGTTGATTTGTCATTACCCCCAAACAAAAGACTTATATCTTGCGTCTGATCCTGTCTTAGCGTCTGCACAGTAGAATTTTTTTGTGCCGGCAAAGCATGATGTACATCAGATAGGCATAACCATAAAAAGTAGCCCGCCTGCCCCATCGTGTAACTACACTTAATATGATGTTCTTTAAAATACAAATGAACTAGCTTGCGGTTTAATGCAATCGCACTTCGCACTTCATCTAGCCATTGCTTTGAGTTGTTATAAGCAGCTTGCAATGCAATTTGCGACAGATTACTGGCATCTAAATGCCGTGATGTTATGGCGGCACGAAAAGCTTCTCGTCGCTCACTATCGTCAATGATGGCGTAGGAACCACCAGGGATAGCAGCGAGATTGAATGCTTTTGACGCGCTGTTAACATGAACAATGTTTTTTTGCAGGCGCCTGTCTACACCGGATCCAAACAGCGGGATCGCTTCTGGACTGTCTTCATCAACAAAACCGAATTCACTGTGCACCTCATCGGTAATAATGGTGATATTATTTTGGTGACAAAACTGTATGATTTCTGTTTGAAGATCTGCTGAGAGTACGGTGCCAGTAGGATTGTTTGGATGACACAGTACAAACGCAGTGGCATTTTGAGATAGCACGCTAACGTCTACGATTGGGCTTTTATCTTTACCAGGTCTATTGGCGCCGTTATTTGTATCCGTTTTAAAAGGAACGCGATGAACGTTCAAATTATTGTTGATAATGCAATCAACCAACGGCCCGTAAGTGGTATCAAAAATCATGACATCATCGCCACTACGGCAAAATGTTTTCAACGCCACATCGACAGCGCTTATTACACTGGCCACACCAATAACGTTTTCAGATGGCACACCATGCCATAAACTAACACTTTTCTGCAGAGTATCTGTCTGATACCCGTAACGTTCATTTGCACATTGGGCTATGGCAGTAGCAATAGCAGAATGCGGCTGGGTATCCATATCCGCAATCCACATCGATAGTGAATCTGCGGGTGCCTGGGGAAAACGTTCGGCCAAGACCGCATGCTTTAATCGGTTCTGCGCTGCGGTTTCTAACTCGGCGCGAGTATTTATTTGTACGCTTTCTCTAGTGCTGTCTTGTGAGGTTGCAGTTAATGGCTTGCAAAAACGCGGAGCCTCCCAAACGTGTTGATAAGCCAACAAGTTACTCACTATGCTTTCGCCAGTTTGAGATTCAGCGTTATTCATATGTGCATTTCTTTACAAAAAAGGCAGGCGCTGCAGCGCACAGAGCAGCGATGGCCAGCACTTAGAAGTTTCGGTGCCGGCATCATCGCGCTTTTTATACTGCCTTGTTCTCGCACTTGTCGTCGCACTTGTCGTCGCACTTGTCGTCGAGGCAGCCAGTTATTTCCGTTTTTCAAAAACGTTAAACTCGGAAAGCGTATGCTGATATTTGCGCTTGGTTTCTCGGATCACAAACGCTATTTCTTGAGGTGCGCTTACTCTGGTTAAGTTCGGGCTTAGTGCTTGTTCCAGTGCTTCTGTAGAACTCAAGGTTTCGCCGTTTTCATCTTTGTAACCGCCTAACCATTCACTGCGTTCTGTATATTCCTCTAACCACGTAAACGGGCTGGCAACTATAAGTAATCCACCAGGGTTAAGGCGTTCGCTCATATCCGCAAGCACTTTACGAGGGCTGTATACTCTGTCTATCAGGTTACCCATGAAAATCAGGTCATACCCAGTGAGATGAGGCTTAAGGTTACACGCATCGCCTTGAGAGAATGAGACCTTTTCTACTGTACCCTCTAAGCCCATAGCGGCGAGTTTTCGAGATTTAAATGAAGTGAGTTCGCCCTCTTCTATCAGGTTGTAGCGTACTTCACCGCGTTCCTGCATCGAAAATGCAGTTTTAATAAAGCGAGCGGAAAAATCCACACCGTCAACATGGTCAAAGTGTTTTGCTAGCTCGAACGTAGAGCGCCCCACAGCACACCCTAAATCAAGGGCTTTAACTGATTTTCTGTTCTCCATTGCGCGAATACAAAACTCAGCACTTGCCTTTGCAAAGTTCTCAACACCGTAATATTCATCACCGTAGTGAAACTCGCTGTATTGCGAAACTTGTGTATCACTTTCGTAATCTAAATCATTCACTTGAATAACACTCTCACCTTGTACATACCTAAAACCTGCGTGCTGGAAAAAATGACGTCTAAATGCATAGCGGCTATCTTTCATTGCCTCGTTGCCCGTTGAAACCCAGCTACCGCCTTTTATCAGGTTATGTTTGTTGTCGTATGTCGGCGTTGTAAAGTCGTCGTAAAGTGGATGCACTTTAAAGCCGTCATACGGATAAATGGGCGTTTCAGTCCACTGCCACACATTGCCCACTACATCAAAGAATTCACCTGTTTTATTTACGTTAACAGGTTCGCTAGATGCGAATTTGTGCAAAGCAATGTTAAAACCATCAGAATAAACTGCTTGGGTAAGTCCAGCCTCATCTCTTAGGCGTAGCCATTCGTTTTCAGTGGGTAATCGAGTTAACTCACCACTTTTTTCACTTTTGTAGTTACAAAAGGCTTTAGCTTCATGATAGTTAACATCAACAGGCCAGTCTAAAGGCAATGGAAATTCATCGGTCATGCTGCGATACAGGTAACCCGAGTCTGTACGACGCCAAAATATTGGATGTTCAGCTTTGGTGTAAAGACGCCACTTATTTCCCTCTTCTTCCCAAAACTGTGCATTTTGATATCCGCCGTCGTTTATAAAGTCTAAGAACTCGCCATTGCTTACCAAAAAGCGAGAAGCTTTGAATTCGTTGACACGCTCGTCGAGATTACCGTACTCGTTATCCCAACCGTAATATTCGTTGTCCCACGTTTTGTTAGCAGACACGTTCCCTGCTGAAACGGTAATCATTTCATTTTTTGGTATTGCGCTTACATCGGTAATCGATGAGTGACAGCGAGGCCAACTTTGGCTTGTATCAACGTGAGAGAGAGAAAGTTGCCTAATAAGCACAGACGAAGTTTCAAGATGGATACGCTCGTGTTCAATACCCATCACTATTGGCCACATTGGGCTTTCCCAGTTGATTGGCATAGCAAACGGTATGGTGTCGATTAAATCGCACATTAATGTTCGTACCTGCTGGCGGTATGAACGAACCTCATTTACCGTGGGCCAATCATAATTTTTGTCGTTCAAATCATCCCAACTCATCTCATCGACACCAATGGCGAATAAAGATTCAAACCGAGGGTTTATGCGCTCGTTAATAGCTTTTGACAAAATGAGTTTATTAATAAAAAAAGTTGCTGTATGGCCAAAGTAAAAAATAAGTGGGTGGCGTAACTTCTCAGGGCGCTGATAAAAAGCATCGTCGCTTTTAAGACAAGAAAACAGTGATTCATAAGTATCGAAGGAATCGAGAAAATATTTTTTCACTTCCATACGTTTTTGCTCAACAGAACCTTCAATAAGATTGAGCGTGGACATTGCCTGCATATATTCCTCGTTTTTTATTCTTTATTAACGTGTGCCAAATTAGTGCCTACCGATGAGCTGTCGAGCATAAACACTCGACAAGATTGAACGCATTAATTTTCCGTTATATAACTTCGCTACATTGTAGTTGTAGCAAATCTGCGCTGTTTTATCAGACTTTTCTTTTATGGGCGTTGTGATAATACAGCGTATTTATGATGATGAGATGAACCTTAAATACCCTGAGCAGAATAGATGAGATCACAAGTTGAGTGTGTTTATTAATAAAATGGCATACAACACATAGTCTGATTTTAAGTTCGACAGAACGGCTGGTTTCCGTCAGCTAATGACCAATGAGCGTGTAATGTGCAAGTAGCTGTTCAAACACTGTTCAAATAGCTTTTCAGATAGATACTAGGTTATTTGTTGAAGAAGTCGTTGCAGCCCGGGTAACAGCAGACTTTTATGCAATAAAAGTAACAAATGGAACCTACATAAAGTGAAACAGAAGGACATAAAAAAACCCGCAGCAAGTGCGGGTTTTCGTAATATGGCGGAGAGTGAGGGATTCGAACCCCCGGTGGGTTTGACCCCACGTCTGATTTCAAGTCAGGTGCATTAAACCGAGCTCTGCCAACTCTCCTCAAGTGCTGCGTATGATAATGATTTTACCGCCTCTGTAAACCCTTTATTTCAACAAAATCAACCAACTGCCGAAATGCTAACCAAAATGGCTAATTTTTGATTTATGCCGATTAAATTTACATCGTTTATCGATATTCACGAACTTAATCATGCCACAAAAACATCGCGGCGGGTTTATCCATTACATGCAACGATGCTGTGTAGTCTGCTTTGCGCTTATTAGCACCATAACATACGTGAAGTGGTATCAGGTGTTCCTCTCTCGGATGAGCATATCTCGCCTCAGGTGCATTTTCCCATTGAATAAGTTGTTCTTCTCTTTGATTTTCAGCGACTATATAGCCTTCCGCATCGCCTCCAACCACATTTTTCATCCAATCGTTAAACGCTTTTGCCTTACGGTAGGCTTCATCACTACTGTCAAAAAAACCATGCATATTGTGAAAAGAGGAACCAGAACCAAGAAGCAAAATTCTCTCTCCATTGTTTTCAAGATGAGTTCCGCTACTGTTTACAGAGTTGTTATAGCGCAAAAGCGCACTTTTTAACGCTGCGCCGAGTTGAATATGTTCAGCAGAATTTAAATCAGCCTTCAAAGAAACTTGAATACAGGGGATGTTTGCGTGTGGAAACATTAATGTAAGCGGTATAAACATTCCATGGTCAAACCCTCTGGCCTCATCTGTTGCTAGCGGTATATTTTCACCCTGTAAAGTCTCTGCTAGATAATGAGCAAGTGCTGGAAAGCCCGGTGCATCATACTTCAAAGAATAGGCTTGTTCGGGAAAACCATAGTAATCGTAGATAATGTCTGGGGTTGAGTTAGCAGTAACTGTAAACATAGGCTCTTCCCAGTGAGCGCTGACAATTACAATAAAATCTGGCCGACCAATTTTGCCTGTTAATTCATTCAATGTTTTGATCATTTCACTGTGTTTTGAATGATTTAGTAAGGGCAACGGTCCGCCCCCGTGAGTAATATAGGCGGTTGAGACTCTTGCCATGGTTAATACCTTTTACAATTATTTACCCTATTCTTTAACGAGCAGCTTTTTTAAGGGCTGTTCTTGAAGAGTTGTTTTTTAAAGCAGACTAGGCACGCAACAAACTTGATGAGTTCGCATTTGCGTGTGATAACTCTTGAGATGAGAAAGAATGAAAAATGTTTGAGTAACAAGTCAAAACGGTGGTAAACGTTAAAGCGTAATGTTTGATACACCACCGTTTTGCAAGCGCGTGCTGTTAATTCAGTTTACTGACAATGAGTTTGTCTACTGAGTATTTCCCTCCACCCTGTACCGCAAGTGCAGCGGTGATAGCGAAAAGCGATAAAGCAAACTCATAGCCATTATTACTCATAAATAAACCGTTACTTGCATGTACACTAAAAATAGCCACTAACATGGTAAAAGCACTTACCGCGGCAGCCGGTCGAGTTAAAAAACCAAGTATTAACGCTATACCGCCAAAAAATTCAGCGCTACCCGCTAAAAGTGCCATAACAAATCCAGGTGCTAGCCCAATACTTTCCATCCACTGGGCAGTGCCCTCTAAGCCGTATCCACCAAACATGCCAAATAGCTTTTGTGCGCCATGGGCAGCCAGAATAATGCCAACTGGTAAACGTAATATTGCACCCGCGATGCTGTCGTTGGTAATAAAAATTTTATTTAGTATTGAATTTTTCATAGTTGTTGCTCCTAAATTTGTAGTTCGTCGTAACGTTAAGTTATGACGTAAATTGCATTTGGCTGCTTGTTGTAAAAAGCGGCTCACTTAAGGTGTCTGTAAATCTTAACTAGCAACATAACTTGAATAAATACGCCAGCTGTTGAATTATTAACAATGTTTTGTTGTAAATTGGCAACCTTTTAGCGTTTGTCTTTGTAACTTCCCTATTTATAGAAATGCAGCTTAGAGGCAATAAATGGATCGGATAGATTTACTGAAAACCTTTGTCACGGTGGTTAACGAAGGTAGTTTTACTAATGCGGCACTGCGATTAAATACATCGAATCAACTGGTTAGCAAATACATAAGCCAGCTTGAAAAGAAGTTAGACGTGAGACTTTTTAATCGCACAACGCGTAAAATACATTTAACCGAAGCTGGATATCAGTGTTTGCAACATGCTAATCACATACTTGAAAGTATGAATGATATGGAAGGGCAACTAGGGCTACTTAGTACGCAAGTAAAAGGCACCTTACGAGTGAGCGCTCCCGTTTCATTTTCTACGCTTCATTTATCCTCTTGCTTAAGTGCTTTTCAAAAACAATTTCCCGATGTTTCTATTAATTTGCAGCTTAACGACAGAAAAGTGGATGTGGTGGATGAAGGTTTAGATGTGGCACTGCGTGCAGGTGTTCTTAGTGATTCTTCGCTTGTGGCAAAGAAAATTACAACCATCAAGCTTGCTCTTTGTGCGTCGCCGAGTTACCTCAAGAAATACGGTATCCCCGAGCATCCTTCGCAATTAAAACCCGAGCATTATTTAGAGTACTCCCATGTTAATTACGAAAACGAAGAGTCTGAACTTATACAGGCGTTAAAAGCTAATGCACAAAAGCATACACCTCGGCTAACGGCAAACAACGGTGAAGTTTTATCTGATGTGGCAGCACAAGGTGAAGGTTATGTTTTACAGCCAACTTTTATAGTAGCCGAAGCACTTAAAAACCAAGAACTGGTGTCTATTTTAGAAGACTTTGTTCCCCAATCAATTTCTCTTTATGCGGTTTATCCTCACAGAAAATTAGTGTCGTCAAAACTCAGAGTATTTATCGATTTTTTGTGCGAATTTTTCAAAGAAGAGCCATATTGGGACCAGTGAAACAGAAATCATAAAAAGCTTCTATACGCTGCCTTCGCCACCTATAAATTGTCATTTATAGGATAGCAAAGGCATAAATGTGCGTATTAAAAGCTTTTTAAAATTCAATGAAAGCGCCTAGCTGTTAATAAAATAGACTACTAGACGCGAAACGTATCCATTATTGCAGGCACTCCAGGGAACATGCCGATGAGCGCCATAACAGTACAAAGCACAATAAAAGTGATGCCAGGTATTAGCCACCTCCCTGCCTTGCCGAGATCCAGAGCGCGATCTTTACACCCCACAATACCTAAATTATCTAGCAGCATAGTAAACGACCAACCAAAAACTGGGTTTACCAGCACGGAACTTATTACGACAAGGGCAGCAGATTGAGTTGTCTTACCCTCGCGAGTCATTTGCATACCCGCTTCCATCAAAGGTAAAAATACACCCACGATTAAAGCAACACACAATACTGGTGGCCAAATTGCTAAGTCCATTGGGTAACCCCAAATGGCAGCAATAACGCATAAAACACCTGTTATTATCGCGCCGCCAGGAATAGGCCTACGGGCAATTGATGCAGGGATGATGTAAGTTCCCCATGAAGATGCGATGTTGCCTCCTCCCAACGCAGAACCCACTGCTTGGCGAGAAGACGCCGCTATCATAGTGTCATCGATATTCATGTAGGCTTTTTCGCTGTTCTTCGGGTAACTTAGCTTTTGGAACACCTGCTGACCTAGAAAGTCGGGAGACCACATAGCAACCGCTAATACCGCAAAGGGTAATACAGCAACAAAATTTGACCAATCTGGTAGACCTAGTTGCCAACCTGTATTTTCTCCCCACCAATATGCTGGGTTTAAATTAGGTATTCCCGGCGTGGTTGAGAACTCAAACGGTGCCCCTAATGCTAGGGCGAGTACTGCCGCCATTACGGCACCGAGAGGAATAGCCAGCCAGCGTTTTTTAATGTGCTCCAGCCAAGCATACATAATAATAGTAGCAACAAGCACAACGAACGCCACATAGCCCATATCAAAGCCTTCAGCCCAAGCAAAAAGCTTTTTCACTTGGCCTGTAATACCAATGAACCCAAGATACAGTAGTAATCCACCACACACACCGTTACTGGTGAGCCTGGCCAGAAGACTGCCCCCCTTCGTTATTCCAAGCAAAAAGCCAAACACACCGATAAGTAAACCCAATGCCATAGGATGGCCGCCAGATGCCACCATAAGCGGTACAAGTGGCAGTAAGGGCCCATGCGTTCCTGCCAAATTTGCAGTAGGATTTAAAAAGCCAGAAATCAGCACAACAAACAAAACAGCGGCTATTAATAGCTCGAAGCGAACATTTTCAATTACAAATTCCGGTGATAGGCCAAGCGGTGCAGCAAAAGCCCCTACTACAGCAGCCACCATAACTATTTTTCCTATGGTAGCTGCCATACCTGGAATAAAATCTTCCCACTCTATGCGATAGTCTTTTAATGGGATATTAGGGCGCCAACGTTTTGGGGAAAGTATTTTTAATTCGTGGTTGAGATAATCATCTCGGGTTTCAAATGAGCCACTTGGCTTGTGTAGTTCTTGATAAGAAGAGCTATCTTGAGACACAAAACACCTGTAGGTTGCAAAAAGGAAGCGCAAGGGTAAACAGGTGTATGAACGGTAACAATGCGACTGTAGTCTTAGACAAAAGGTTAGCCAACAGCTAAAAAGGCATTTTTATTTGGCGCATAAAAAAACCCGCAACGATGTGCGGGTTTATCTAATCTGGCGGAGAGTGAGGGATTCGAACCCCCGGTGGGTTTGACCCCACGTCTGATTTCAAGTCAGGTGCATTAAACCGAGCTCTGCCAACTCTCCAGAAGTGCTGCGTATCTTAATGATATTTTTTTCGCTGTAAAGGGAAAAATTAAAAAACTTATTTAAGTGCCCATAAATCAATCAAATAACGTATCAACTGAGTGCCTTGGGTGTTTTTATAGGCACATAACGTCTTTTTCATCTGAAACTACTTGAAAATGGGAACTAAAACCCATACAACATACACTAATTAACAGTGTACCATTTGTGGTCATATCATAGTCCTTTTGGAGGAAACAATGGATCAACGTTCGATGTATTCTAGTGCATCTCAACCATCGGTATTGCAGACGAACAAGGTTCTACGCAACACCTACATGCTGCTTGCGATGACACTAGCGTTTAGTGCAGTTTGTGCAGGTGTCGCCATGGCAGTAGGTATTTCTCCTATGATGTCTTTAGGCATGACCATAGGCGCATTTATCACTCTATTTGTTGTACAGAAAAAAGCAGACTCTTCATCAGGTATCTTTTGGGTGTTTGTATTTACCGGCCTTATGGGTGCATCGCTTGGCTACACATTAAACTTCTATCTAGGCGTGGCTGGTCCAGGTCTGATTATGGAAGCATTAGGTGCAACAGCGTTAGTGTTTTTCGCTCTATCAGGATATGTTTTAACTACCAAGAAAGACTTCTCATTTATGGGCGGGTTCTTGGTTGTAGGTTTGGTGGTAGTGCTTGTAGCTGCAATCGCGAACATTTTCTTTGCTGTGCCGGCGGTTAGCCTAGCAATCAGTGCTGCTATCGTATTTATTATGTCTGGTTTCATTCTGTTCGACACTAGTCGTATTATCCACGGTGGCGAAACCAACTATATTCGCGCTACAGTATCGCTTTACCTGAACATTTATAATCTGTTCACTGCTATCCTTCACCTATTAGGTGCATTTGGCGGCGACGACTAATTTAGCGTTTTAAGCTATAAACAAACACCCCTTAACCGGGGTGTTTTTGTTTGGAACACTTTTTATGGCGCAATATTCAGTTTTAATTACCTCATCGCCTTTTCAAGGCGACAGCGCTCTTCGCGCGTATCAATTTATACAGGGCGTGATCAGTAATGGTGATACGGTAGACAACTTATTCTTTTACGGCGACGGTGTTTACCACACCAATAACCTAATGCTTAATACTGGCGATGAATTTTACGGCCAAGATGCTTGGAAGCGCTTAAGCGAGCAACACGAAGTTAAGCTGCTGGTGTGCATTACAGCGGCGGTTAAACGAGGTATTGTTAGCGATCAAGAGGCACAAGAACACGGCATAGCCCAAGCTAACCTTTCTGCCCCTTTTATACAGGCAGGATTGGGTGAATTTTTTACCGAGCTACATAATTGCGACAGACTGGTACAGTTTTAATGGCCACAATACTTATTCGATTCACGCAAAGCCCTTATGGCAGCGCAATCAGCCAAGACGGATTAGATTTTACCTTAGCTGCGACTAATTACGGCCATAACATCATCGTTTTGTTTGAAGGTGAAGGTGTGCTCCAGCTTACTAAAACTCCATCTAGCAAAGGTATTAAAAACCACAGTAAACGGCTGGCATCCATGCCTTTTTTCGATATTGAAGACTGCTACATTTGCAAAGACAGTGCAGAAAACTTTCAAATTCATACGCTGTTTGAGAACACACAAGTTATTGAAGAGCTCGAAGCCCAACTCGTGACAGCGCACGAACGTGTTGCTTTAGTTGAAAAAGCCGATCATGTGGTGACATTTTAATGCTGATAAATTTAACTAAAAGAGCAATTACTGCCAGCGATATCGCGTTTATTGATGCAGCACTAAGCCATGAAGATGCGAATGACTCAGGAGATAAGCAAAACATCTCGGTTATCGTGTTTTCGGGCGATGGAGTATATGCACAGCATCATTTAGCTACTACTGAACACGCTTTTAAAGAGCAGTCTATTGAAACAAGTGCTGCTAAACTTTACGCAGTAGCAGACGATGTAGCATCACGTGGTGTAAAACCTTTAAAGCACCTAGCTTTAATTAGCGCAGAAGAATTTGCTGCGCTATCAGGGCAGCATCAACATTGGGTTGCTATCTAGGGCGTGCCTTAGTATCTAAAAGCAGCTGTGAAGAACAAGTCACAAATGAAAAATACTCTGATTAACAATGGCGAAAGACATGTCACAAGAAACATTTAGTTTTTCCTACAATGGAAAAGAGATCCCAACAGATAAAGCAGGCTATTTGCTAGATTACACTTTGTGGGATGAAGGCATGGTGCCCTTGTTAGCCAAGGAGGAAAGCATCGAACTTACCGACGCCCACTGGGAAGTGGTTCGATTTGTTCGCGAGTTTTATGAGGAATACGAGACAAGCCCAGCCATTAGAGCATTAGTAAAAGCTATGGCGAATAAATTTGGGCCTGAAAAAGGCAATAGCCGTTATCTACAGCGCCTGTTTAAAAAAGGCCCTGCTAAGCAGGCCACAAAGCTAGCAGGATTACCCAAACCTGCTCGCTGCTTGTAAACACATATGTCTCGCTAAACCTCTAATTATATCGCTAACAATGCGGCTGGCTAGCGGGTAATAAAACCGACGGAGATATCGCTTCGCCACGTTTAAATGTTTTAACCTTAGTCACTTCTAAATCTGTATAAATTTGTGGGTTAGCCAGTAAATCATTTACAAAAGAACTGTCTTCATTGCTAAGCCAAGCATTAATCGCGCTTTTGTCATGAGGTAAGAAAAAGGGAATCGATTTTTCGTGATACATGCTAAAGTCTTCTCTCGGCGGTCTGGTTACCACGGCGCAACTAAAACACCCGTTGCTAAAGACTCGATAAACCGCGCCCAATAATAACGCGCCAGACTTAGGCCGCATTAAATAATGTGATTTACCCTTTCCCTCCAGGTTAGACTCGCCCACTGCTGTAGCAACAACAATGCCGCGGCGTCTAGTAATCGCTTTCTGCCAATAAGAACTGTCCAAGTTTCTTGCGTTAAACGTGGTGCGTTTACCAAGGTCTATATTGTCGCCATTGATCTTGGCATCAAACCACCACGTTGGATGTATTGTATTTGAATGATCAACAATAAGATTGGTAATGCGCTTTTCTACATTGCCGCCAAAGGCAGGATAAAAGTTGAGAATGTCACCCTGTAAGGCTTCCTCTTTAAACAGTGGCATTGTGCCTTGTAACCCTACTTCATTGAGCAAGGCTATTGTTGCGGGCGAACCTGTATCTCTTTGTATAAAACCGCACATATATTCTCTACTATATTCTCTACTATATTCTGCAAAGTTAAGGGTTCCACATTCAGAAGCTCCACAGCGTGAGGTACCACAGTGAGAAGCCTAACAGTTAGTACTACCATTGTTTTTTTGAAAAAATCTGGATATAAGGTTTATGTTGCTTATGTGTATGGCATTTACAATACCACTTTAATAAAACCGCGAATTAAATACTGAATTAAATACTTTGCCGCAATTTTTATGCCTTAATATTTATCACAATCCCGTACAACTCAGCACAAACCGGCACAATTAAGCGTTATGCGTAACCACTTTCATAAATGAATACAAAAAAGCCTGAGATATTTTACTCAGGCTTTTCTTTATATATCAATAGTTAACTGTTGAGTTAGAGCAATCTATTGGGCCTTCAATACTTCAATACCGCCCATATAAGGTACTAACGCCTTTGGTACTGTAACGCTACCATCAGCCTGCTGATTGTTCTCTAAAATAGCAACTAAAGTACGCCCTACAGCCAAACCAGAACCATTTAACGTGTGCAATAACTCAGGTTTGTTCGTTTCTGGATTACGGAAACGCGCCTGCATTCTACGCGCTTGGAAATCTAACATGTTAGAGCATGAAGAAATTTCTCTGTACGTGTTTTGCGCTGGTAACCAAACTTCCAAGTCATAAGTTTTACATGCACCAAAGCCCATGTCGCCAGTGCAAAGCAACATCTTACGGTACGGCAATTCTAGCTTTTGTAAAATCGCTTCTGCGTGGCTGGTAAGCTGTTCGAGTGCCTCGAAACTGTCTTCAGGTTTTACTAATTGTACTAGTTCAACTTTGTCAAATTGATGTTGACGAATAAGACCACGAGTATCACGGCCGTACGACCCTGCTTCAGAACGGAAGCACGGCGTATGCGCCGTCATTTTCACGGGCAGAGACTTAGCGTCCACTATTTCATCACGCACCATATTAGTCAGCGGAACCTCTGCTGTTGGGATAAGAGATAACCCTTGTCCCTCTTCTGTTGCCGGCTGAGTGTGAAAAAGATCTTCACCGAACTTAGGAAGCTGACCCGTGCCATAAAGGCTGTCTGAATTTACCAAGTAAGGAACATACATTTCTTGATAGCCGTGCTCGGTTGTATGAACGTCGAGCATAAACTGCGCTAATGCACGATTAAGGCGAGCTATATCACCGCGCATAACCACAAAGCGGCTGCCCGTAATTTTACTGGCCGTTGCAAAGTCAAGGCCCGCGTTTAATCCTTCACCTATATCCACATGATCGCTTACTTCAAAATCAAAGCTTTTTGGCTCGCCCCAACGCGAAATCTCAACGTTATGATTTTCGTTTTCACCAACAGGCACAGACTCATCGGGTAAATTTGGAATTCCCTGCGTCATTGTTGTTATTTCTTCCAACAATTCACTAAGTTCAGCCTTTGCTGAGTCTAATTCATCGCCTAGTTTGCCAACTTCAGCTAACAATGGCGCAATGTCTTGTCCCTGTGCTTTTGCTTTGCCAATAGACTTACTTCGCACATTGCGCTCGTTCTGCAGATCCTGCGTTCTGGATTGAAGTGTTTTTCTTCTTTCTTCAAGCGAACTAAATGCTGCCACATCAAGCTTAAAACCACGGGCAGCCAAACGTTCGGCAGTTTGTTCTATATCGCTTCGCAAACACTTTGGATCTAACATGTGTTCCTACTTATCCTTTCATAAATTCAATCGCCAGCCAGCCTGCTAACAAACAAGCGCCGACATTAAGAAATACATTTGCCATGGCTTTCAGCCATAGCCCATTTTCTAACAAGGTTAACGTTTCAATAGAAAACGTTGAGAATGTTGTAAACGCACCAAGTAGCCCCACGCCAATGAGCGCGCGGTATGGCGAATCGCTCAAATCGTGACGTTCTATAAAGCCATAGAGTACCGCCAGGGCGAATGAGCCGATAACATTTACCGTTAGTGTACCAAACGGCATGTTTTTTCCAAACCAAGAATCTATGGTTGTGGTAACAAAATACCGTAAACATGCACCCGTTGCGCCGCCTGCCGCAATAAAGCAGTACAATGCTAAGCCATTTGACACCCTAAAACCCCTTTAAATCTTTAAAATTCGTTTTTCTATTGCTCGCTTTTTGTAAAGCGCATATCGCTATTGTCGTTTATTACTACTTTGCGCATTTAATCCATCGAGAAAGTCTCTTTTTGCTTTGAGGGCTTTTTCAAGGCCACGCTCGCTTGGTTCATAAAAACGTGAGCCTGTTATCTCATCGGGCAGATAGGTTTCGCCAGCGGCAAATGCATTGGGTTCATTGTGTGCATATCGATACCCATCACCATGGCCTAACTCTTTCATTAACGAAGTAGGTGCATTGCGCAGATGTATTGGCACTGGCGCGTCAGAGGTTTTTCTCGCTAGCGCTTTTGCAGCACTGAAGGCCATATAAACTGCGTTGCTCTTTGCGGCTAATGCGCAGTAAACCGCAGCTTGCGCTATGGCTCTTTCACCTTCTGCGGGACCTACGCGATGAAACGTGTCCCACGCGTTAATGCACAACTGCATAGCTCTGGGGTCTGCATTGCCAATATCTTCAGAAGCAATGGCGAGTAAACGTCGACCTACATAAAGCGCATCTCCGCCGCCCTCTAAAATACGAGCATACCAGTAAAGCGCCGCATCGGGATCTGAGCCTCTTACCGACTTGTGAAAGGCAGAAATTAGGTCGTAAAACGTATCGCCTTTATTATCGTAACTTGCTACTTTCTGTCCTACTGCTTGTTCAATGTCGCCAATTGCAATGGCATCAGAGTCGGTAAAATCAGCAGATAGCTCTAGATATGTTAACAAGCGTCTTGCGTCACCGCTGCTTAAATCAATTAATGCTTGTTTAGCGTTGTCAGCAATGTGTAGTTTTCTCTCGCCAAGTCCTTTATCGGTATCTACAAGAGCCCTCTCTACTAAGTCACCCAGCGCGCCGTTTTCTAACGGTTTAAGTACGTAAACTCTTACTCGTGATAGTAATGCGTTGTTTAGCTCAAAGGATGGGTTTTCAGTAGTAGCACCAATAAATGTAACCACGCCAGATTCAACAAAAGGCAAAAAAGCATCTTGCTGACTTTTATTAAAGCGGTGCACCTCATCTACAAACAGTAGTGTTCGCTGGTTATAGCGCGCGTTCTCTTGCGCGGTATCCATGGCAGCGCGAATGTCTTTTACCCCAGAGGTGACAGCAGAGATCCGTAACACCGTTGCTTGGGTGTAATGCGCTATCAGCTCAGCAAGGGTGGTTTTTCCGGTGCCCGGCGGGCCCCACAAAATCATTGAATGGCAATGTCCAGCCTCGAGCATTTTACGCAGCGGTTTATCAGGCCCTAGAAGATGAGATTGACCACTGTATTCTTCAATGGTTGTTGGCCGCATGCGGGCGGCCAGAGGTGCAAAAGCTTGATTAACGTTGGTCATCAATAATAAAGCTTTCTGGCACATCAACCTCAAAGGTGTCAGCGGCTAGCGGAAATTTAGTTTCTATATCACTAAAAATTAGCGTACTTAACTGCTGTTGCGCATCAAGCATGGTCAGGGCTGCCAGTGCATCGCTACTGTTAAATGTCATAGTGAGCGTAAGAATTTGACCGTCTTGCGACTTAGGCGTAATTTGAAAGCTCTTTAAATTTGCAGCGGTGGTGTTATTAGACATTGAGGCTAACGCGTCGTCTAGCTGACTAATTGAGAACATAGACCAAGTGTCCTCATCATTCGACGTTAACAGCATGATCGGATTGTCTTTAATGGCATTATCTTGCGATAAAATAGTGACCTGCTCTACAAAAGTGTCCACATTCCAAACGGCTTCGCCGTCGGCTATAAGCAGTGTTTCGTCTGGAAATGTAGTTTCCCAACGCAGTTTGTTCGGCCGTGTCATGGTGAGCACGCCCTCTGCCTCGTGAACAACATTTTGTTGTGCATCTACTACCGTTTGGCTAAATGCAGCGCGAAACTGCTGCATGTTGTTCAGCAATGCTTTGAGCTTTGTTTGTGCATTCTCTTGATGCATGTCCTGATGCATGTTTTGATGAGCAACACTTTCAGAGCCATTAGCTGCTTTTTGAGCACTCTGTATTTCCGCAGAAACTACAGGACCTGAACTCTCAATGTCAGTAGCCACCACTGGCTCAGCGTTTAATACAAAGCTTGTTGAGCCCAATGTGACAAAAAGTACACTACGCAACACGTTTACTGCATTCTCTTTAGCACTACCTTTCGCACTACCTTTCGCACTACCTTTCGTGTTGTGTTTCGTGTTGTGTTTCATACTGTAGTTCATGTTGTTAATCCTTGATTGGCGGCGGGGCAATGACTTCTCGATTTCCGTTGTGCCCTTGTGCACTTACGACCCCACTAGCTTCCATTTGTTCCACCAAGCGCGCTGCGCGATTGTAACCAATTCTAAACTTGCGCTGCACGCTAGACACACTCGCACGGCGAGTTTCGGTTACGAAAGCAACAGCATCATCGTAAAAGGCATCAAACTCTTGCTCTTCGCCTTCCGGCTGCTCGCCCGGTAACAACACCTCTGCAGATGCTTCACCGTTGAGAATTTCATCAATGTATTCAGGCTCGCCACGTTTCTGCCAGTCTGCAACAACAGCATGAACTTCATGGTCGTCTACAAATGCACCATGAACCCTTGTTGGCACGGGGCTTCCCGGCGGTAAATACAACATATCGCCCATGCCAAGAAGCGTTTCGGCGCCCTGTTGGTCTAATATGGTGCGTGAGTCGATCTTGCTCGATACCTGAAAGGCTATACGCGTGGGAATATTGGCTTTTATTAATCCGGTAATAACGTCAACAGAAGGACGCTGTGTTGCTAAAATAAGGTGTATTCCAGCAGCGCGGGCTTTCTGTGCAATTCGAGCGATAAGCTCCTCTACTTTCTTGCCCACGATCATCATCATATCGGCGAATTCGTCGACCACAACAACAATGGCTGGCAACTTGTCTAAATCAGGAGCTTCCGCTTCCATGCTTTCTTCACTTTTCCACAGCGGATCTTTTATCGGAGTTCCGTTCGCTTTGGCTTCTTCTACTTTTAAGTTATAGCCCTTGAGGTTTCTCACTCCAAGCGCGCTCATAAGACGATAGCGTCGCTCCATTTCGCCCACGCACCAGCGAAGCGCATTGGCGGCTTCTTTCATATCGGTAACGACTTCAGAAAGTAGATGAGGAATACCCTCATACACAGACAGTTCAAGCATTTTGGGGTCAATCATGATCATGCGAACGTCTTCAGGAGTGCTTTTATACAGCAAGCTCAAAATCATGACGTTAACGCCTACCGATTTACCCGATCCCGTCGTACCCGCCACTAACACATGAGGCATTTTTGCTAAATCTACAATAACGGGCTTGCCAGAAATATCAGCGCCAAGCACCATGGTGAGTGGCGACTTGTTAGATTGGAACGTATCGCAGCTTATCACTTCACTTAAACGCACCATTTCACGCTGTTTATTTGGCAACTCTAAACCAATTACCGACTTTCCGGGGATAACTTCTACAACACGCACCGAAATAGCAGACATCGCTCGTGCTAGGTCTTTCGATAAGCCCGTTATCTTACTTACTTTCACCCCAGGTGCTAAATCAAGCTCGAATCGGGTAATTACGGGGCCTGGATACACACCCACTACTGTGGCTTCAATATTAAAATCGGCTAGTTTTTCTTCAACAAGCCTAGATATGCCGTCAATTTCTTCCTGTGTCAGCGGGTTCTCGTGCTTGTCTGCTCGTTCTAAAAGGTCGAACGACGGCATTGGAGCTAAAGACTCATCCACCACAGGTTTAGGTTTTATGGGTTTAGCGCCTACCGCTGCAGGTGAAAACGGCTGCTGCACTGCAGTTTCGTTCACGTTTGTATTTACGTTAGCATCTGAACTGGTATTAACCTCGTGGCTATCTAAGGCCTGTTTCTGACCTTGCTGATGTGCAGGCTCATCCTCGTCACTGGCATAAGGCATATCAGCATCGAACTCTTCATATTCGTCAAACGCACTGAATGTAGGCTCAGTTTTCTCTATTGTCGTTTGTGCTGTACTGGTCTCTTCATACGACGATGACGAGCCAAGCCCTACTTTGTCTTTTACAGCCTCGCGCATTCCAGAAAGTGAAAATGCTGATTTCTTGGGTTCTGTAGAGTGCTGTGCACTTTGTTCTGAGTTCGCGCCCTCATGTTCACCAAGACTTTCCTCTTCGTCGTTATCTGGCTCATCGGTATGGGAATAAAATGGAGGTGTTTGCGCTGTAGGTGCGCTTTCCTTACCGCCAAACTGTCTCTCTGGTCCCCTTCCCTCTTTGCGCGGTGATGGCTTTTCCTCTTCGTCTGCTTCAAACGCAGGCTCAGCACGCATAGTTGTAATATCGAGCTCACCTGAGTGACCATTGCCAGTCTTAGCATTGCTTGAAAGTGCTAAGCGAGGCATTTCTAGAGCAAGTACACGCTGCGGAGCGGTTACCGCTTTACGGGTTAACCACAGCGTACTCTCACCAATTTTATCAATTATAAATAGCCAGCTAATGCCAGTTAGTAAGGTAAACCCAGTGCAGAAAAAGCACAGCAACAGCAATATGGTTCCTGCTGTATTAAAATAGGGTACTAAGGCCGAGCTAATAACGTCGCCAACAAATCCGCCAGCAGAGAAGTTGAAAATATCATCAAAGTTAATACTAGCGATACCCGTTGCGCCTAGGGCCATTAAAAGGCCGCCAATTATGCGAAGTCCAATAGTAAGGTAATCGAACTCATCGAGTTCTTTTATATGCTGGAAAAGAAACCAACCTAAGAATGCTGCACCGAATGGCAACAGGTAGGCAAGGTATCCAAAGGAGAACAATAACAAATCGGCAACCCAGGCTCCGGTAGCGCCCACCCAATTATGAACATCAAGTTGTAAACCTGCTTGACTCCACCCCGGATCACCCGGGTGAAAAGATGCTAGTGCCAGCAATAAGAAGAAGGCGAAAACACAGGCGACTATCATGCCTGCTTCCCACACTCGCTGAACCCCTGTTAATCGCGCCATAACTCTGAAAAACCTTTAATGTATGTGGCATTAATGAGGATGTAATGCCCTTAAGCACAAGTATCATTGGTAGTGATCCTTGCATTCCCTACTCTATTACCGCTTGAGTCGCCTCTGTAAGGTATTGAAAGCGTGCGAATATTCAAGCACTGTATTTTTGCACAGCCTACCACAAAAGCAACATTTTCAGCCATGCTTTCATTACTTCAAATTAATCCTCAACGACGACGTACTTTTTACTTCTTCCATCACCACATAGGTGCGAGACTCACTAACTCCGGGTAAACGCAACAAAGTGTCGCCCAACAATTTACGATAACTCGACATATCTGCAACCCTAGCTTTCAAGAGAAAATCAAAATCGCCTGACACAAGGTGACACTCTTGAATATCGTCGTGAAGCTTCACCGCAGCAGAAAATTCTGCAAAGATATCGACAGATGTCTTCGTAAGAGTTATTTCGACAAACACCAACATAGCGGCGCCTAATTTCTCAGGATCAACGAGAGCGTGATAACCTTTTATATATCCCTGACTTTCTAGACGCTTTACGCGCTCAAGGCATGGGCTAGGACTTAGCCCCACTTCTTTCGCCAATTCCACGTTAGAAATTCGACCGTTTTTCTGGAGCTGAACAAGAATATTCCTGTCTATTCGGTCAAGGTGTTTAGGTGTTTTTACTAGCATATAAAATATTACTAAAGCCTGATTTAACCATACTATATTCTATAAACTCGCATTTTTCAGCACATAGTTCGCTTTTTATTCACGTATACTCGCCAAATAGTTTTTCAGTAAATATTTGTTCGAGCCACACTGAGCTCACCAGTAAAAGAGGACCTTGTATGTTAGTTGGTGTACCAAAAGAAATAAAAAATCACGAGTACCGTGTTGGCCTTACGCCAGCTGCAGTAAAAGAATTTACGAGTAACGGGCATTCAGTGCTGGTACAAACGTTAGCGGGCGATGCAATTGGCTTCACAGATGATATGTACGTTGCTGCTGGAGCAACTATTGCGCCTACTGCAGAGCAAGTCTTCGCAGAAGCAGAAATGATAGTTAAAGTGAAAGAGCCACAGCCTAATGAATGTAAAATGCTGAGAAAAGGGCAAACGCTTTATACCTATTTGCACTTAGCACCCGATCCTACACAGACTAAACTTCTCGTGGAATCAGGCGCAACCTGTATTGCGTATGAAACTGTAACAGATGATCGCGGTGGCCTTCCGCTCCTTGCTCCTATGAGTGAAGTCGCTGGCCGTATGTCTGTTCAAGCAGGCGCTCATTACCTAGAAAAAGCCCACGGCGGAAGCGGGACATTACTTGGTGGCGTACCCGGTGTTGCTCCAGGTAAAGTGCTTGTCATTGGCGGAGGTGTTGTTGGCACTAATGCTGCAAAAATGGCTCTTGGTTTAGGCGCAGAAGTGGTTATTCTTGATCGCTCTCTGCCTCGTCTTCGCCAGATTGATGATATTTTCAATGGCCAAGTGAAAACCGTATACTCGACGGTTGATGCAATTGAGCATTATTCTTCAAAAGCTGACCTTGTAGTAGGTGCAGTACTTATTCCAGGAGCGGCAGCGCCAAAACTACTTAATCGTGAGCAAATTGCAGCCATGAAGCCTGGCTCGGTATTGGTTGATGTAGCCATTGACCAAGGCGGATGTTTTGAAACATCAAAAGCTACAACGCATCAAGATCCGGTTTACGTAATTGATGACGTAGTTCACTATTGTGTTGCGAACATGCCAGGCGGTGTGGCACGTACCTCAACCATGGCATTAAACAATGCTACGCTACCTTTTGGTTTAGCCTTGGCAAATAAAGGGCCGGTACAGGCAATGCTTGATGACAAGCATTTACTTAACGGACTAAACACCCACGAAGGTAAAGTAACTTATAAAGCCGTTGTCGACGCACTAGGTGAAGAACTAGGCCTAACCTACACACCTGCTGAAGTGGCGTTAAAAGGTTTATAAACCATTTTATGAGCCATCTTATGAGATCGCTCGCTAAATTTAAAAGCTAATAGCTTAAAGACTCCAGGTAAACAAAAGCCCGATATTTAAGAAATATCGGGCTTTTTATTGCTTTTCTCACCGACTAAACGTTTAGATAATGCAAAGCGCTGGGCTAGCCTCAAATAGAGTCATTTACCTGAGTTAACACAGCCATAGGATCTGCTGCTTGAGTGATAGGCCTTCCCATTACTAAATAGCTTACGCCATATTTCATTGCCTCTGCAGGTGTCATCACCCGCTTTTGGTCCCCAGCGTCTGCACCGACAGGTCGAATTCCTGGCGTCACTAATAGAAAGTCGTTGCTGTGTGAATTACGCAGTGCTTTAGCTTCTTTAGCAGAGCACACAATTCCGTCTAGCCCTGCTGTGGCAGTCAGTGCCGCTAACCTTAAAACTTGCTCTTCTGGTGTAACATTATCAATCACGCCAGAAAGTTGTTCTTGGTCCATACTAGTCAGCACTGTGACTGCGATTAATTTAGTGCCTGGGTTTGCGCTATTTTCAATCGCCTGCTTGGCGGCCTGCATCATCGGAAGCCCGCCTGATGCATGAACATTTACCATCCACACACCGAGTTCGGCGGCTGCTTTGCAGGCTTTGGCTACCGTATTAGGTATGTCATGAAACTTCAAATCTAAAAAGACATCAAACCCTTTTCCTATCAAAGTTTTGACAAACTCTGGCCCAAACAAAGTAAACATCTCTTTGCCTACTTTTAGCTTACACTGACTGGGATCTAATTTATCAACAAACGCCAGTGCACTGTCTTTGTCATCGTAATCAAGCGCGACAATGACGCGAGGCTCTTTAGTCGGCTTTTGCATATCTTGCATCTTACGTTACTCTCCATCCAACCCTTTAATGGGCTTAACAACACCCCATTTCTTACATGATGGGCATAACCAATATAATTTTCTACCCGAAAAACCACAGCTGTTGCAGCGATACTTCGGTCTCTGTAGCATTTGCTTTTCTACTAACTCTTTTAAATCACGTAAGCTATTAGCGGAATTTTTATCTTCTAGCTGGTCTATATAAAGCCCCATAAGAGTCTTAAAGCCGCGCATTGTGGGGCGTTTTCGCAGTTGCTCGATAAGATATTCACTGGCCTGAGATGTTTCACCCTTCTTCATTAATACATCTACCATTGCCAGGTATGACGTGGCGCATTCTTGCCAATGTGCTTCTAAGTTCTTCTCGAAGGCGTCCCACTCCCCAGTTTCTTCAGCTATTTTCTCTAAACTAGGAACGGCCTCACTAAACCAGTTGATATCTCGTTCTGCCACCTGAACGAAATAAGCCGTTGCGTCGGTATAACGCTTTTGATCAAGCGCTAGCTCACCCAGCATTAACCAAGGGCGAACCGCATGTTCGTCTGCATTTACAGCTTTTTGCAATAACGTAAGCGCTGCTCCCTGAGCGTCGTTTTTAAGCTCAACAGTTGCCTGTTCGCAATAAAAATGGGCCAAACGCTCGCATACATCGTCGTTGTCGCCATGGCACTCTACCATGCGCTCAGCTAGCTCTATTGCACGTTGCCATTCTTTGGTGGTTTGATAAATACTGAATAACTGTTGCTGCGCAACCAAGTAGTGTTTGTCACTGTTTAGCAACTGTAAAAAAGCGTTTTCTGCGCGCTCTAAAAAGCCCGCTTGGGTGTAATCTTGACCAAGCTCTCGAAGCGCATTTTCACGCTGTGCCGGCTGAAGTTCGTCGCGACTAACTAAATTTTGATGTACTTTGATGGCGCGGTCTATTTCGCCCCGATGGAGAAAGAAGCTTCCCATGGCGATGTGCGTTTCCACAGTATCGCTATTGACATTAATCATTTTAATTAATGTATCAACCGCCTTATCAGGTTGGTCTGAAAGGAGAAAATTTAGGCCTTTGTAATAATGCTTAGAGAGTATACTCGACTGCTTCCTCTGCGCCTGGCGAACGCTATTGCGCCCCATTATCCAGCCATATCCTGCGGCAACAGGCAAAAGTAAAAACAGCAACTCAAGCATTAGTGTTCTTTTTCCAAATGCTGCATCTTAGATTTTGCCGACATCAGCTGCACTTTCAATCGCAACCAGCTAGCTAGCATAATTAAGATACCTACAATAACTCCTATAGATAACGAGATAGCAATCAGCGTGGACAGTCGTATGTTCGCCTGAGCAATAAGGTAGTTTACTGTTACCATTCCCTCGTTTTGCGAACCTATGACAAAGGCCACCGCAAGTAGCACTAGAATGATCAGAAATGACACGATCCCTTTCAACACAAAGCCCTTTATTTTTAATTTGTTGCTAAGAATAGCAAAACAGGAAATAAGATAACACAAAAAAGCGCTACCTAATGATGCGCGAGGATGTTTATGCAGGCACAGGCTCCGCTTCTTTTGCTTTTCGTTTTGCTATGAGGTTTTCAACCACTAAATCGTGATGCAACGCAGACATATTTGTGATGAAAATACAGTGGGTATAACCGGCCTGCATGGTTTCTAATTTGTCATACATGGCTTTGTCGAGCTTAGACAACTGAGCTAAGCGCTTTTTAGTGAGCGGAGTAATAGCACCATGACATCGAATAGCAGTAACATCTGTAGCGCTTAGCTGAATTTTCCCGTCTTCTAACTGGCTCTTAATTTGCGCACGTAGTTTAGAGTAAAGAAAGTCTTTTTCTTTGATAAATACAAGGCGGTTATCGCTTTTTCGAACACAATGCACGACTAAGCTTTGCTCTAGCGTCTCTTTAAACATGCCTTCGAGTATTTGCGATTTAGGTTTGGCCTGTCCTTTATCAGCGAAAAAACCGTGTAGTGGAATAATGTTTTGCGTGCGAGAAAACGGATAAAGATCATCAGAATTATCACTCTGATAAACGGTTTTTAGTCTATCTAGTGTAAAGCGGTTCATTACACATAACACTGCAAGTGACGGCATATGCCTTACCGCAAGCTCCCATATGAATCGATGAGTAGAACGCTGAATACGAGCGATATCTCTCACCTTAAAGTACGCGGTGTTTTCCTCAACGATATTGTCCACATTGGCGCTTACTTTTGACTTTCGCCCGTCTTCAGATAAATTGAGTCTCACAACCCCTGAGGGCGGATGATAGTGCACCACTTTGTATTTTTCGTTTTTAATCTTCAAATCGGGAACGGAAACACGAATATCTTTTTGCAGCTCGCTATTTGGCGCTACGAGCAATCGCATTCCGCTGGCAGATAAATCAGCAACTTTAGCGTCTATTGACGAAAGCAGCCCCATTTTTATCGACGCTGACTTATCAATGACATAACGGGTTTCACTTCGCCTGTCTAAGTCTTCTTCCATTACGTAGTCGATATGCCAATTATCGCCACTGGCTTTAAGCTCACTGGAGAGTGGTTTGAAATTACATTTAGCGCTAAGGGTTAAATTGGCTATGTAGCTAGACACATCTTTGCAATAGAGCACGTGACTTAAATTAGACAGCTGTTCAAACTCTTTACTTGCGATGTCATGAATAGCAAACGCTTTTTGCTTATCCTCTCGAGTGACTTTATCCATTCGGCAATGAGTACAAATAAAATCACCATTCTTTGCCAGTAGGTATATAAGCGCGTTTAACTGACCTAGCTTGATAAGTTGCCTGTGCGTTGCCGTTATTTTCACAGCACCACTTTTAACTTTTATTGTTCCATGAAAGACAAAAGCTTCGTTGTATTTCAATAGTTCGTTTGAAAGAGACTCAAAAAATGGCTTGTCCTGAAGACTGGCAAGAAGGTTCTCAGCATTATTATGCTCCACGTTGGCTTTGGTAAACAAGGCAATAGTGGGCTTCAAGCTTTTCTTATGGGGAGACAAGTACACTGGCAGCCATGGACTATTTTCTAAAATTCTGTCTCTCTCTAACTCCTGCATCGCTCGTTCTATTTCTAAATCTCGCTGCAGGGGTTGGCGGTGTGCCGTAATCTCAATATAGCGTTTTAATATATTGATAAAGTCGCTATCAATATCGTTGGGGAACAAAAAGAATGACTCATACTTTCCAAGATGCTTATTGTATTTCACCGACTGCAGATGAAAAGTTATGTCGGTAGGCTCTTTAGTGAGGCCTAACACCTCCGGTAAAGTGAAAGTAATATTATCACCTGTGGTGACATTAGGCGGACGTTTAGTTTCTACCGCCATCCCTACATGAGAAAATGAACTAACAGAGCAATGCCTACCCTTTTCGAAGTCTGGCGATGATACTGTAAAATTTGGACGAATGGCTATGTCGTCCCCAAAATCAATATCAGTAAACGACTGACTTTCAATATTGAAGGCATCGACTATTTTTCTAAACTGATCTTTCTTAATTTGATTCTGATAGAAGTCGGAATTCATTACCGACTCGAAAACACCAACGGTATATCTATCTTGATAAAGCGAGGTCTCGCTTTTGAGGATTTTAGCCCCTACTTTGTCTAAGCGCATTTGAATACCAAAGTGCTTAAACTTCATAACGGGAAATTGTGCAAAGGCGGAATTATCTGCAGGCGCGTCTGTGAGTGAAGTAAGCCTAACGACCTCCTCTTTGACTACCTTTCGCACACTGCTAGGCAAACGTTTTGAAAACTTGTTAATACCTTCTAACAAGCGATTTTGTTGCTCGTAGGGAATGAGTGCACGAATTAGCGGCTGATACTGTTTTATTATTGCTTGTTCTTCGCCGGCTGACATGACTTCTATAAAAACCGATTATTATTATTCGGATAATATATAACTGTCTTAATAAAGGGGTCAATAGTTATTCAGCAAGAAACATACGTATTACAAAGCATACGCATAAAAAAGAAAGAACCTAAGGTAAACAGCGGGCACAAAAAAGCCGCTTTTAAAGCGGCTTTTATATCTAAGCTATTGAGGCATCAACTCTTTCACGAAGTTCTTTGCCTGGCTTAAAGTGTGGAACGTACTTACCGTCCAGCTTTACAGTTTCGCCCGTTTTAGGGTTTCTACCTACGCGTGGCGCGCGGTAGTGCAGTGAAAAACTACCGAAACCTCGAATTTCAATACGCTCGCCCTTTTGAAGGGTTTGCGCCATTTGTTCGAGAAGCTCTTTAATTGCCAGTTCTAGCTCCTTCGCGGGAACCTGACGCGCTTGATCCGCGAGCCGTTCAATTAATTCAGACTTGGTCATGCTTAACCTCATTGTCAATATTATTGTTTAAACAGCTATCGCGAACAGGGTGTGCCTTTTGCACACCCACAAAAGCATTACTCGCCTTTAGCAGCTTTGAATGCTTCTGCCATCGCGTTAGCAAAACCAGCATCGTCTTGCTGGTTAACCTTGTCGATAGCTTCTTTCTCGTCAGCCTGATCTTTCGCTCTTACAGATAGGTTAACAGTGCGGTTTTTACGGTCAACGCCCATAAATTTCGCTTCAATGCTATCACCAACTTTTGCTACTTCAGTTGCGTCTTCAACACGTTCTACAGCAATATCTGCAACACGGATGTAACCATCAACTTCTTCAGCTAGGTTTACAGTAACGCCTTTTGGCTCAACTTCAGTTACTGTACCAACAACGATAGCACCTTTCTTGTTATCTGTCAGATACTTGTTGAACGGATCTTCTTCAATTTGCTTGACGCCTAGAGAGATACGCTCACGCTCTGGGTCGACTTGAAGCACAACTGCAGAGATTTCGTCGCCTTTCTTATAGTCGCGAACTGCGTCTTCACCAGATTTGTTCCAGCTGATGTCAGAAAGGTGAACTAGACCGTCGATGCCGCCGTCAAGACCGATGAAGATACCGAAGTCAGTGATTGACTTGATCTTACCAGATACTTTGTCACCTTTTTCGTGTGACTCAGCGAAAGTTTCCCAAGGGTTAGCAATACATTGCTTAAGACCTAGAGAAATACGACGACGCTCTTCGTCAATTTCAAGAACCATTACATCAACAGTGTCACCTAGGTTAACAACTTTAGATGGGTGGATGTTCTTGTTAGTCCAGTCCATTTCAGAAACGTGTACTAGACCTTCTACACCGTCTTCGATTTCTACGAAGCAGCCGTAATCAGTTAGGTTAGTTACCTGACCGTTGATCTTAGTACCTTCTGGGTAGCGAGACGCAATTTCTTGCCATGGATCGTTGCCCATTTGCTTCATACCAAGAGAAACACGCTGCTTCTCTTTGTCGAACTTAAGTACTTTAACGTTGATTTCATCGCCAACATTAACAATTTCACTTGGGTGCTTAACGCGCTTCCAAGCCATATCTGTAATGTGTAGTAGACCGTCTACGCCACCAAGGTCAACGAACGCACCGTAATCGGTAAGGTTCTTAACGATACCCTTGATTTCGTGGCCTTCTTCAAGGTTAGCAAGAAGTGACTCGCGCTCTTGGCTGCTTTCTGCTTCGATAACTGCACGACGAGAAACAACAACGTTGTTGCGTTTTGCATCAAGCTTGATAACTTTAAATTCAAGCTCTTTGCCTTCAAGGTGAGTTGTGTCACGTACTGGACGTACATCAACCAATGAACCTGGAAGGAACGCGCGTACACTGTTTACTTCAACAGTGAAACCGCCTTTAACTTTACCGTTGATAACGCCCTTAATAGTAACCTTATCATCGTAAGCTTTTTCCAGCTCAACCCATGCTTCGTGACGCTTCGCTTTTTCGCGAGATAGGATAGTTTCACCGAAACCATCTTCTACAGCATCTAGTGCTACATCTACTTCGTCACCGATGGCAATTTCTAATTCGCCTTCAGCATTTTTAAATTGGTCTGCTGGGATAGCACTTTCTGATTTCAAGCCAGCGTCAACAAGAACGATGTCCTTGTCGATAGAAACAACAGTACCTTTTACAATTGAACCAGGACGTGTTTCTAGTTCTTGTAAGCTTTCTTCAAAAAGTTGTGCAAAATTTTCAGTCATAAGTCTCAGATAACTTTTAAGTTGATATCCACGCTTCTAATCCGGATAACGCGGGGTTATTAAAAAATCGCCGCCACTTCCTGTAGCAGCTCTGCTTTGAACGTATTTTGTCTCACGGGATTAACCTCGTGAGGAAATAATATCCATCGCTTTTTCAAAGACTTGGTTAATATCCAAGTCTGTCGAATCTATAATTACAGCATCTTCTGCCGGTACCAAAGGAGCTACCGAACGTTGAGTATCGCGCTCGTCTCTTGCCTTGATATCGGTTAAAAGGCGCGCAATATTAACATCCATGCCCTTAGCTTTCAACTGGCTATAACGTCGCTCTGCGCGAGCTTCAGCGCTTGCTGTAAGAAAAATCTTTACCTGTGCATCTGGGAATACCACAGTTCCCATATCGCGACCATCTGCAACAAGACCAGGAGCCTGTTGAAATGCGCGCTGGCGACGAAGCAAAGCTTCGCGCACACGGGGTAATGCAGCCACTTTGGAAGCAACGGCACCGACGTCTTCAGTACGAATGTCGTCGGTAACATCCTCGCCTTCCAAAATAACGCGTGTGGCATCTCCATTGGTCTCAAAACTAACATCTAGACCAGTTGCGAGAGGAACAATACATTCTTCATCATCACACGGGAGGTCGTGGTGGAGCGCAGCAACAGCAAGAACGCGATAAATCGCACCGCTATCTAAAAAGTGCCACTCTAACTTTTTGGCTAATAAGCTACTTAAAGTACCTTTACCAGCACCACTTGGGCCGTCGACCGTGACTACGGGTGTGGAATGCATACCTGCTCCATTTTTCATTTTGCTAAAAATCGCGCGTAATTATACGCTTTAGTGCAGGATAAGCAATGCCGCCCTCTCAAGAAGAGGGCGGCACAATACTGGTCCGCATAGATAATTACCGCACGGGTAACTTAGACTAAGGTATTAAATCGAGTGAAATAGTCAGGGAACGTTTTACGGGTACATCCTGGGTCGTTTATCGTGACTGCCGTATCGCTTAGTGCAACTAGCGAAAAGCACATGGCAATTCTATGGTCATTGTAGGTATCAATTTCAGCGTGTTTCAGTTCGTCTGTGGGCCATACTTTTATGTAGTCGTGCCCTTCTTCCACCTTCGCCCCTACTTTTCTCAATTCAGTGGCCATCGCATGCAACCTATCGGTTTCCTTCACACGCCAATTATAGATGTTGGTCATTAACGTTGGTCCCTCGGCGAAAAGCGCCGTTGTAGCAATCGTCATAGCAGCATCTGGAATGTGGTTCATATCCATCGAAATACCTTTCAATGGCGCACCAGTCACTTCGATATATTCATCGTGCCAGTTTACAGAAGCGCCCATCGCCTCTAATACTTCCGCAAAGCGAATGTCACCTTGGATACTGTTTTTACCAATACCGGTTACGCGTACCGTACCACCTTTAATAGCGCCAGCTGCGAGGAAGTAAGAAGCAGAAGATGCATCCCCCTCAACCATAAATTTGCCCGGCGCCACATATTTTGCGTCGCCAGAAATGGTGAAGGTTTGATAATTGTTATTTACAACTTCAACACCAAACTTAGCCATGGTATCAAGAGTGATGTCGATATAGGGTTTAGACACCAAATCACCTTTTATCTTAATGGTCACATCATTTTTAAACAGTGGTGCGGCCATCAAAAGCGCCGTTAGAAATTGACTAGATACGCTGCCGTCAACAGACATTTCATTAGCAGTTAACGCCTTACCTTTAATTTGAAGGGGCGGAAAACCATCATTTTTTAAATACTTAATGTCAGCGCCAGCCTCTCGTAATCCGTCCACCAAATCTGAAATTGGACGTTCTTCCATGCGCGGTTCACCGGTTAACACCACATCCACATTGCTCACGGCCAAAGCAGCACACAAAGGGCGCATTGCAGTACCTGCATTTCCTAAAAAAAGTTCCTGTGGCTCACTGACATTAAAAGCGCCACCATTACCTTTCACTACGCATCGAGTCTTATCATCGCTAAGTGTATAGTTCACTCCAAGCTGAGTGAGCGCGTTAAGCATATGTGAAATGTCGTCACTGTCTAAAAGATTGGTGAGTTCGGTATCTCCTTCACAAAGCGCGGCAAGCAGCAAGGCTCTATTAGACAGACTCTTCGAACCAGGTACATTGACCACTCCCGATACTTTGCTAATCGGTGCTAATGTTAACTGTTCCATATTTGTATTCACTTGTCCTTTATCCATTCACTCGTTCAAACTCACGCATAAATTCTACCAATGCTAGAACACCGTCTACCGGCATCGCATTGTAGATACTAGCTCGCATACCGCCAACAGAGCGGTGGCCTTTAAGAGCAAGTAATCCAGCTTCTTGCGATTGTTTTAAAAACAGACCATCTAGCTCTGTGTTTGCGAGATGAAAAGGTACGTTCATTTTTGAACGATTGTCTGGGTGAACGTTACTTGAATAAAAGTCAGAGCTATCAATAGCCGAGTACAACAACGCCGCTTTTTCAGCATTACGCTTCGCCATGGCATCAACGCCGCCCATTTCCTTGAGCCATTCAAAAACTAGGCCCGCTAAATACCAAGAAAATGTAGGAGGCGTGTTATACATAGAGTCAGATTTTGCCGCTAGCTCGTAGTCAAAGATCGATGGCGTTTCTTTGCGTGCACGGCCAACTAGATCATCTCTAACAATCACTACAGATAAACCACTAGGGCCAATATTTTTTTGAGCCCCAGCATAGATAACGCCGTGTTTTGCAACATCAATAGGTTGAGACAAAATGGTAGACGACATATCTGAAACCAGAGGCACATCGCCCGATTCAGGTAACCAGTCGAAAGCAATTCCGTCTACGGTTTCGTTCGGACAAAAATGATAGTAGGAAGCCCCTTGAGCAATGTTGGCCAAAGATGGCTTTGGAACATAGTGCATTCCATCTTTTTCTGACACTTCACCAACCACAACTGCATTGTTGTATTTGTCCGCTTCTGCCACGGCACCTTTAGACCAAGAGCCACTTACTAAATGCAAACTAGTGTCGCCCGATTGGGAAAGGTTAAGGGGTACCGCCGCAAATTGTCCTCGCCCGCCACCATGGGTGAAAAGTACATGGTAATTAGAAGGCACTGACAGAAGGTCACGCAGATCTTGCTCTGCCTTTGCAGCAATTTCTATGAAATCTTTGCCGCGATGACTTACTTCCATTACTGAGCAGTTCATATCCCGCCAGTTCGTGAACTCGCTTTGGGCTTTTTGCATCACTTCTTTAGGAAGCATTGCTGGGCCAGCGCTAAAGTTGAATACCTCTTTCATTGCGTTTTTCAACACCTGTATATTGTTGATGCCAATTAAACTGCCAATTGGCAAACAAGCGGCATAAGCCGCTTGTTTATAAGGACACTGATATTGCACGACTACCCGTTACTGATCTATTCTGAGGTGAATACCTCAGTAACCGCAGTGCTTGGATAATCTACAATACCCCTAGTCTTCTGTCGTTGAGCTATCGTTGTCTTGTGCAACGTTTTCTTCTTGCTCAGGTAATACTTCAGAAACAATTGGATTGCCATCTTCGTCTAAATCAGGCAAATCTACTACTTCTTCGATACGCTGTAACCCGACAACATGTTCACCTTCAACAGTACGCATCAAGCGAACGCCTTGAGTGTTTCGGCCGACAACGGATACTTCACTCACCCGTGTACGTACCAATGTGCCCTGGTCACTAATTAGCATCATTTCATTTGAGTCATCAACCTGAACAGCGCCGACAACTTTACCGTTTCGCTCCGATACCTTAATAGAAACCACACCTTGTGTTGCACGGCTCTTCGCAGGGTATTCTTCAAGCGGTGTACGTTTACCAAAACCGTTTACCGTTGCGGTCAAAATAGGTCCGTCACCTTTGGGAACAATAAGAGAGACTACTTTTTGATCGTCTTGTAAGCGAATGCCTCGAACACCGGTAGCAGTTCTACCCATGGGTCTAAGGGCATACAGTTCTTCACCCGTTTCTGGATCGCGCTTAACTTCACCGGTTTCACTATCGCGAAGCTTCTCATTGAAACGCACAACTTTACCAGCATCAGAGAACAACATAATGTCGTCATCGCCGTCGGTAATATCTACGCCAATTAGCTCGTCACCATCGTTAAGGTTCACCGCAATTATACCGTTTGAACGCGGACGAGAGTACAGGCTCAAATCTGTCTTTTTAACCGTGCCGTTGGCCGTTGCCATCAGCACATATTTACCTTCAACAAATTCTTTGATAGGCAATATAGCAGTAATTCTCTCATTTTCTTCAAGTGGAAGAATATTGACAATTGGTCTACCGCGCGCATTTCTGCTTGCGAAAGGTAACTGATACACTTTTAGCCAGTACAACCTGCCGCGGGTTGAGAAGCAAAGAATATGGTCGTGGGTATTTGCCACTAACAGCTTCTCAATAATATCTTCGTCTTTCATCTTAGTTGCAGATTTACCGCGGCCGCCGCGACGCTGGGCCTCGTAATCTGTCAACTTCTGGTACTTCACGTAACCTTCACGAGACAAGGTTACTACTACCTCTTCTCTTTCGATTAGATCTTCAATGTCGATATCGTGGCTGGCAGCCGTAATTTCTGTACGACGCTCGTCGCCGTATTCTTCGCGTACTTTCTCAAGCTCTTCTTGAATAACTTCCATCAAACGCTCTGGGCTGTTTAATATGTGAAGTAACTCAGCAATAAGCTCAAGTAACTGCTTGTATTCTTCAAGAATTTTTTCGTGTTCAAGACCTGTTAACTTATGTAAACGAAGGTCAAGAATAGCTTGTGCCTGTTGCTCGGTTAGGAAATATTTTCCGTCGCGAATACCAAATTCTGGCATTAACCAATCTGGTCGCGCTGCATCGTCACCAGCTCGCTCTAGCATTTGCGATACATCACCAAGGGCCCAGCCTTGAGCAACCAATGCTTTTTTAGCATCAGCGGGGCTTGGAGATGCCTTGATAAGCTCGATGATAGGGTCGATATTAGCAAGCGCTATCGCCAAGCCTTCTAAGATGTGCGCACGATCACGTGCTTTGCGAAGCTCAAATACCGTACGGCGAGTAACAACCTCACGACGGTGCAGTATAAAGGCTTCCAGCGTATCTTTAAGGTTAAATACTTTTGGCTGGGTATTGTCCAGCGCCACCATGTTAATACCAAATACCGTTTGTAACTGAGTATTGGCATACAGGTGGTTCAGCAACACTTCTGCTGATTCGTTACGTTTAACCTCGATAACAATCCGCATACCGTCTTTGTCAGACTCATCGCGTAATGCAGATATACCTTCAATGCGCTTTTCTTTAACAAGCTCTGCCATTTTTTCAATTAGACGAGCTTTGTTAACTTGATAAGGTATTTCGTTAACGATAATTGTTTCTTTACCGTTAGCGTCGGTTTCTATATCCGCCTTTGCTCGCAGGTATATTTTGCCGCGACCGGTGCGATACGCGTCCTCTATACCTTTACGACCGCTGATAGTTGCGGCAGTTGGAAAGTCTGGGCCGGGGATATGAGTCATTAACTCATCAATTGTTATATCAGGGTTCTCAATAAGAGCAACGCAGCCATTGATAACTTCAGTGAGGTTGTGAGGCGGTATGTTTGTTGCCATACCTACCGCAATACCCGACGAACCATTTACTAGTAAGTTAGGCACTTTTGTGGGCAGAACTTCAGGAATAAATTCTGTACCGTCGTAGTTTGGCACAAAATCAACAGTTTCTTTATCAAGGTCGGCCAAAAGCTCATGAGCAATTTTAGCCATTCGGACTTCGGTATAACGCATTGCTGCCGCAGAATCACCATCTACAGAACCAAAGTTACCTTGACCGTCAACTAGCATGTAACGCAGTGAAAACGGCTGTGCCATTCGCACTATTGTGTCGTATACAGCAGAATCACCGTGGGGGTGATATTTACCAATAACGTCACCTACCACACGGGCAGATTTTTTATACGGCTTATTGAAGTCATTTTTAAGTTCGTTCATCGCAAATAGCACTCGGCGGTGAACTGGCTTCAAGCCATCTCGTACATCAGGCAATGCTCGCCCGACAATAACGCTCATCGCGTAATCGAGGTATGAGTTCTTTAACTCTTCCTCAATGTTAACGGGGAGAATTTCTTTAGCGTTATCAGACATAAACTGCTTAATCCCTTTTTCTTGATTTGTTCTGCGTTATCCGTTTTGTCCTCGTTTTGATTCATTAAATCAGAAGGACATGGTGCGCACTATTGTTATTATGTGGGTTCATAATCGTTTCGTCAGTGTACCACTTGATGACAGATTTATGTAGCG
Organism: Alteromonas hispanica; assembly: GCF_010500915.1. Taxonomy (GTDB): domain Bacteria; phylum Pseudomonadota; class Gammaproteobacteria; order Enterobacterales; family Alteromonadaceae; genus Alteromonas; species Alteromonas hispanica. Next base: position 69,551 of record NZ_JAAAWP010000001.1, on the reverse strand, counting down.
CTTAATTGCGGTTATTCCCCCTCAACAAGGCAAGCGATTATTTTTCGCGCAGACGAGCAATTTACACCTCTGTTTTCACCAAAAAATGTAACTCCAATGACGGGTTTTACGTTATGTTATTAACTCGTAATCGAAGGAATTACTTACCCATGACAAATGTTGACCAACAAGAAATAGAAAAATTCTCTCAACTAGCCTCTCGGTGGTGGGATCCAGAAGGAGAATTTAAGCCTTTACATCTAATAAACCCATTGCGTCTTGATTTTGTTAATCAACATACACAAGGATTGTTCGGTAAGTCGGTGATTGATATTGGCTGCGGCGGCGGCATTCTAGCCGAATCTATGGCTAAAGCGGGCGCAAAAGTTACTGGTCTCGATATGGCGCAAGCTTCTTTAGAGGTGGCCAAGCTACACGGATTAGAATCGGGTGTAAAAGTAAATTATGTATGCTCTACAGCTGAAGACTTTGCGTCTGAGCACGCGGGAAAATTTGACGTAGTGACTTGTATGGAGATGCTAGAGCACGTACCTAATCCTGAGTCAGTAGTAAAAGCCTGCGCAAAGTTAGCAAAACCAGGCGGGCATGTATTTTTCTCTACGCTTAATCGAAATGTAAAGTCGTATTTGATGGGGATCGTTGGCGCCGAGTATATTCTCAAACTCGTGCCGAAAGGCACTCACGATCATAAGAAGTTTTTAAAACCATCTGAGCTAATGGCAATGACAGACAACGCAGGTTTATTGCCTAAAGATATGACAGGGTTACACATGGATCCGATCACCCAAGGCTTTTACTTATCTGCAAATAATGTAGATGTTAATTACCTTCTATATACAGTGGTACAAAGCTAACTTAACACTACATATTGGGTCATGGTGATATTTCATACACCATATATCGTGTTTTCATAAAAAAGCGTTTTTAATATTAAATTAATTTAGCGACAGATCAAAGTACGAAAAGTGCTTGCATTTGTTTTAATTGAAGCTTGTAGAACGCTAAAAAGTTAGTTGTTACTAACGTAAAATCTATGCCAGATTGAGTGTTGGAAATACCACCAGATATTGGGTTGCATTACAGCTCAAACCTCACTATCTTGTGTTCTGTCCAACTGGAGATCCAGCAATAATTTCAGGATCTGACAGCGGCTTTTGGTATCAACCATACAAGCCCTTTTCAGGACAAACTAAAAGTAAAAATTTATCGGCAGTCTCTACTTTATTTTAACGGTTAAGACGGCTTGCGTGCGTGTATTTAGTAAGGCGGTCTGAAATCTCTGACCTACAGCGCAACATTCGCACTTCGATACACGCACAAAAGAAATACAACACAAACTAAAACGACATAAAGTGGGTTAGAAAAAACTTTCGCTTTACGCGCTAACAGACAAACGGCTAGGTAACATGAATAATAATTTATTTGTCACCAAACGAAACGGTGAAAAAGAGTCTATTGATTTAGAGAAAATCCATAAAGTTGTCACATGGGCAGCGAAAGGGCTTAGCAATGTGTCTGTTTCGCAAGTGGAGATTAAAGCCCAAATTCAATTTTATGACGGTATCAACACCAGCGAAATTCATGAGACTCTGATCAAATCAGCAGCCGACCTTATTTCAACAGATGCGCCAGATTACCAGTACCTAGCTGCGCGACTTGCTATTTTCCATTTGCGCAAAAAAGCATACGGCCAGTTTGAGCCGCCAGCCCTTGTAGATCACGTTAAACAAATGGTTGAAATGGGTAAGTATGACAGTCACTTGTTAGAAGATTATTCGGCAGAAGAATTTGCCGAAATGGACACTTATATAGATCATTGGAGAGATATGAACTTCAGCTACGCTGCAGTTAAACAGCTTGAAGGTAAATATCTTGTTCAAAATCGTGTTACCGGTGAAATATATGAGAGTGCACAGTTTCTTTACATCCTTGTAGCAGCATGCTTGTTTGCCAATTACGACAAAGAGACGAGAATGGACTACGTTCGCCGTTTCTACGATGCAGCCTCTACGTTCAAACTTTCTCTGCCCACGCCAATTATGGCGGGTGTGCGTACCCCTACTCGTCAGTTCAGCTCTTGCGTTCTTATTGAAGCCGGAGACAGTCTAGATTCCATTAACGCTACTGCAAGTGCCATCGTAAAATATGTCAGCCAACGGGCTGGTATTGGCGTGAATGCGGGTAGAATTAGAGCGTTAGGCAGCCCTATTCGTGGTGGTGAAGCTTTCCACACTGGTTGTATTCCTTTTTATAAGTATTTCCAAACAGCCGTAAAAAGCTGTTCTCAAGGTGGCGTGCGCGGTGGTGCAGCAACGTTGTTTTATCCTCTTTGGCACATGGAAGTTGAATCGCTTCTCGTACTTAAAAATAACCGTGGTGTTGAAGAGAACCGTGTTCGCCATCTCGACTATGGCGTTCAGTTTAATAAATTGATGTACCAGCGAATGATGAAGGACGGCTACATTTCGCTGTTTAGCCCTTCAGACGTTCCGGGTCTTTATGACGCTTTCTTTGCTGACCAAGATAAATTTGAAGAGCTTTACGTTAAATACGAGAACGATGACAGCATTCGCAAGAAGCAGATAAAAGCAATGGAGCTGTTTAGCTTGTTCATGCAGGAGCGTGCGAGCACGGGTCGTATTTACCTTCAAAATGTAGACCATTGTAATACCCACAGTCCGTTCAACCCGGAAGTAGCACCTGTTCGTCAAAGTAACCTATGTTTAGAAATTGCGCTTCCTACTAAGCCGCTTCAGCACGTGAACGACGAAGAAGGCGAAATAGCATTATGTACACTTTCAGCATTTAACTTAGGTGCCATTAAGTCGCTGGATGAATTCGAAGAATTGGCAGACCTAGCCGTTCGCGCACTTGATAACCTCCTTGATTACCAAGACTACCCTGTCCCGGCCGCTTACAATGCCACTATGGGGCGCAGAACCTTAGGTGTTGGTGTTATTAACTTTGCGTATTATCTTGCGAAGAATAACGTTAGATACTCTGACGGTAGTGCAAACGGTTTGGTTCATCGTACATTTGAGGCCATGCAGTACTATCTTCTTAAAGCCTCAAATAACTTGGCTAAAGAGAAAGGTGCGTGTCCTAAATTCAATGAAACAACCTACTCTCAAGGCGTAATGCCTATCGACAGTTACAAGCGTGATCTTGATAAGGTGTGTAACGAACCTCTTCATTACGACTGGGACGCGCTTCGCGAAGAAGTGAAAACTTACGGTTTACGTAATTCTACTCTGTCTGCACTAATGCCATCTGAAACATCGTCGCAAATTTCAAATGCGACAAATGGAATTGAGCCACCTCGTGGATTTATCAGTATCAAATCCAGTAAAGACGGAGTACTAAAACAAGTAGTGCCAGAGTACGAAACATTGAGAAATCAATATGAGTTGCTGTGGGATATTCCATCAAATGATGGGTATTTGCAGCTAGTTGGTATTATGCAGAAGTTTATCGACCAGACAATTTCAGCCAATACCAACTACGACCCAAGCCGTTACGACGGTAACAAGGTTCCGATGAAGCTATTGCTTAAAGACCTGTTAACTACGTACAAGCTTGGTGTCAAAACATTGTATTATCATAACACCCGAGACGGCGCGTCAGACACCTCCGCACTAGATGTAAAAGCTAGTGAGCCACTTCCTCGTCAAGAAGAAGTAGTGATAGAAGAAGATGATGATTGTGCCGGCGGTGCATGCAAAATCTAATTATTTAGAGGGCATGCGCTCTTTCGGCAACACAGTTGACCGAAAGGCAGTAGATAGCAGCAAGAACACTAATAAAAATACGCGTTTATCATTAAGTTTTTAGTTAGGTCATCATGAAATACACTACGTTTAACCAACAAAGTACAAACCCACTGGTAGAGCCAATGTTTTTCGGCAACCCCGTAAATGTTGCGCGCTACGACCAGCAAAAGCATGCCATTTTCGAAAAGCTTATTGAGAAACAAATAAGTTTTTTCTGGCGTCCTGAAGAAGTAGATGTCACACGCGATCGCGTTGATTTTCAAAAATTAACCGAGCCAGAAAAGCACATCTTTATTTCTAACCTTAAGTACCAGACTCTACTCGATTCTGTACAAGGCAGAAGCCCTAACATAGCGTTCTTGCCAATAATCTCGCTGCCCGAGCTCGAAACTTGGGTAGAAACCTGGTCTTTTTACGAGACGATTCACTCTCGTTCTTACACGCACATTTTGCGTAACCTGTTTTCAGACCCAAGCGAAATTTTTGACGATATTGTTGTAAACGAAGAAATCAAACGTCGCGCTGCCGATATCTCGAAGTATTACGACGACCTCATCTTTGCCACCCAACTATGGCAAACTCAAGGTGAAGGCGTACATACCGTTGATGGCGTTGCTCACACTATCAACATGTATGAATTGAAGAAAAAGCTATACCTATGCATGAACTCAGTAAATGCATTGGAAGCTATACGCTTTTATGTGTCATTCGCTTGTACCTTCGCGTTCGCTGAGCGAAAGCTTATGGAGGGAAACTCAAAAATTATTCGTCTAATTGCTCGTGATGAGAACCTACACTTATCGTCAACCCAACACGTTCTTAACTTGTGGGCTAAGGGTAAAGACGACCCTGAGATGGCGCAAATTGCTGAAGAATGTAAAGACGAAGCACGCGCTATCTTTATGAATGCGGTTGAGCAAGAAAAAGAGTGGGCAGATTACTTATTCCAGAACGGTTCAATGATTGGACTGAACAAAGAAATTTTATGTTCATACGTGGAATACATTGCTAACCAGCGTATGACGGCCATTGGTTTTGATGCGCCGTTTGATGTTAGTAGTAATCCTCTACCTTGGATGAATAATTACCTAAACTCAGACAATGTACAGGTTGCTCCACAAGAATCTGAAATAAGCTCTTACCTAGTTGGTCAAATTGACTCTGCGGTAAGCGAAGAAGACTTTGCTGACTTTGAACTGTAATTAAGCAGTTTAATGAGCAGTAGCGATAATATGCTCCGCATCGATATTGTCGATGTGGGGCATATCAACTCCCCTTGCGATAAAACCTTACTAAGCGCTATGGAAGCCGCGGGGATCAATATTCACTATCATTGCCGAGAAGGTTTTTGCGGTGCCTGCAGAACCAAGCTACTCGAAGGTGAAGTTGAGTACACTACAGACCCTTTAGCGTTTATAGACGACGATGAAATTTTGCCCTGTTGTTGTGTGGCTAAGAAACCTCTAAAAATTAAAGTTCCTCTTTAACCCTGCATGTATTGGCATAAGTACCAGCTTATTTCATTACTTGAATCACTACATTGTTTATCACGTTGAAACTGGACGCTGTTAATAGTGGCCGCTATGCAGAGAAAAGGCTGTTTCAACCCTGTTTTACCCAAATGAATCTAGTGCCGCTCTCGCCAGTATTTTTTAAAATACCCTACTAGTGTTGAAAGAAAGCCTGGCTGCAAAGGAGCTTTTACGAGTAATCTATAACCTTGGCAGGGTAAGGTCTCTACTTGCCACTCGTTGTTTTCACAAATGGACTGTAATTTCCGTCTAAGGCGGCACACAAGGTGATTTATAGCATCGTCGCTGACGTACTCATGCCCCCATACAATACGCCGAAGGGCGTCTCTGGGTACACCCTTTTCTTTCGCTTCAATAAGACTGGTTATTAGTCTATCGCATGCTGGTGATAGAGAAACATATTGCCCATCCGAACGGACCAATCGTCTTGTGTCCGACTCGTACATCAGGGTGTTGGCAACAGTTTTCATGACGTGCCCCGATATTTATAAGACCTAAGTATACCACATAGATGATAACAACGTGTTTTGTCTATGATGAAACAATGACATTCATTCTCAAGGTTATGAATTTGAGTCGTTTATTTTTGTCACTCTATTAACACAAGTTCGTCATGGCAGGCGAGAATTGGGCAACTACTCTGAGTGTAGCTACAAGAAGTAAGTAGCTAAATTGCTCATTACCCCATTCTATGTGAAAAGGAATAACCAACATGAAAAACTCTACAATTTATATGGTCGGAGCCTTGCTATCTACTGGCATTTTGTTCTCTGGCGCTGCTTCTGCGTATACGGAAGAGAGACTTATATCAATATGTAAAAACGCCGCTACCGATGACAGTCATGGACTGCGAAGAGATGTAAAGAAAATGATGGTCGGTACCAAAATTGTAAGTAAAGCTTATAGTCTGGTTGCAAATGGCTTGGTGTGTAATGGAATAAGCGTCGTCGACTTTGCACAAAAGTACGGAGCAGTGAAAACACTATCGGTGCTACAAAAACATCACCGTCCATCTCGCCGTGGTGTAGTGGAAATTAGAGACACCATTGCCAACAATAGTGCGACCTTGCCAAAGGATATTCACGTTAGCTTTGACACAGCAAGATAAGAGCTTGCACACGACTTTACTGTAATTAAAACAAAGTCCGCCCAATGCTTATAATCCTCTGCAGCAGTTTGTTTTAATGCTGTGTTTGATTTGACGCTCAACAGCGGACTTTTTTATGGCAATTTTAAAGTGGAAACTGTAACCAAGTTCATTTTATAACGGCAGCGTAAATTGATGCGCTAACGCTTCATTTAACACCATGGGTTTACCCGTTAAGTATCCTTGAATGCGATCTACACCAAGCTGTTGTAAAACCTTAAGTTCATCGACCACTTCAACACCCTCCGCGATAATTACACAAGAGGTAGACTTAGCGAACGCACAAAGGGCCTTTGCCAGCGCAAGTTTTTTCGGTTGTATATGTATATCGCGAATTAAGCTCAAGTCCAGTTTAATAAGATCGGCTTCTAACTCCAATATGTGTTGAAAGCTCGAATAGCCTGCACCCGCATCATCTATAGCCAACTGCATTCCCCGCTCTCGCAGCGGTGCAAGCTTTTTGCGAAATGCAATGTAATCGTTGATTGGTGAATGTTCGGTTACTTCAAGTATTAGCCGACTAATATCAACGCCCTCTAATAACTTATGTATAGAACCATTGAGTATATACTCAGGGGCAATGTTTAACGATAGACTGGTGTCAATAGGTAACCTGTGCATGTTATTCAGTGCTTGCTCAATGGCCTTTAATTGTAGGGCCTCTCCCATTCCTACCTTTTCTGCTTCATCAAACCAAACATCTGGGGTTCTGTAGGGACTTGTATTAAAACGAGCAAGACATTCATAGCCGCAAATCGCGCCAGTTTCTACACTGTAAATAGGCTGATAATGGATATCGAGCACATCACACTCAAGTGCCGATAACGTTGTCTGGGCCATTTGATCATACAGTGTGGTGTTTTTCATTCTTTCTTCGAAGAGTTCGCGATAGATCTCGGCAAAAGCGTTAAGAAAAGACAAATCTCGCTGATTGAGTGTATTGTCAGCTTCACTCTTGTAACAACACAACGTACCGAACACTTCACCGTCAGATAAAACAATGGGTACGCCAAGATAAGAGCCAATATCCAGCTTTTCCGTGACCTCTAAATCCTTCGCTAATTCATGGTTTTTAGCGTCATGAATGACTTTTTCAAACTCACCCTGACAAATTTTTCCACAATACGATTCGTTGATGGGGTCAGAGTCTCCGACATTGATATCGGGCGAGACATTCGAGTCGTGATCTATTGCTCGGAAAATCCGCTCGCCAGACACAAACTTAGAGAAAAAAGCCACTTCCATATCGAGATGTTTTCGAATCACGCATAACATTTTATGTAAACTGTCGTCAGAATCTGATGGGTCAACATTCTGAAAATTAGTGATATTTGAGGGAGATAAAGTCATAAATCGTGCGGCGCGCCTCGTAAAAGCCTTTTAGAAAAATCAACGTTCCTGGTTGCAAAGCATTGTCATCTCTTTTTGATTATAGCGGCAATTTTAAATTGTTCACACATTCATTTCTTGTTTATCGTGCACTATCACCAATAGTAAATTGACTTGAGCCTCACGCACATTACTATTTTGACTATACAAATCGGGTTTTAGATAACCCAAACAACAAGAACAAGAGGATGTTCAATGTCCAATACCACGTTATTTTCTTCATTTAATCTAAAAAGCCTATCGCTTGATAATCGAATAGTTATGGCGCCTATGACCAGACAGTTTTCGCCAAACGGCGTACCTACTGATGAGGTTGCAGGCTATTATCAAAGACGTGCAGAAGGAGGTACTGGACTCATAATTACCGAAGGCACGACAGTTAACGATAAAGTCGCGACCATGGGTGCGACTATCCCTCGATTTCATGGAGAGGACGCCCTATCGGGATGGAAGAAGGTAGTTAACGACGTACACAATGCAGGTGGTAAAATAATGCCTCAGCTTTGGCATGTGGGAATGGCTAGAGTCGCTGATAATGCACCACACTCAGAACTTCCTAGTGCTGGGCCTTCCGGTTTATTTAAACCAGGAAAGCAAGGGGCTGAACCTATGACCGTTGAACACATAGAGTCTGTTATTGAGGCATTTGCTCAGGCAGCTGCAGATGCACAAGAAATAGGTATGGACGGCGTTGAAATTCACGGTGCTCATGGGTATTTAGTCGATCAGTTTTTCTGGGAAGGCACAAACCAACGCACCGATAGTTGGGGTGGAAGCATGGAAAACCGAGGCCGCTTTGCGGTTGAAATTATTAAGGCTATTCGCGCTGCCACTTCTGACAACTTCCCTATTGTATTGCGCTATTCGCAGTGGAAACAGCAAGATTACACTGCGCGTCTTGCTAATACGCCGCAAGAACTTGAGCAATTTTTGACGCAATTAAGTGATGCGGGTGTTGATATATTTCACTGTTCTCAGCGTCGATATTGGGAAAACGAGTTTGAAGGAAGTGATTTAAATTTGGCGGGGTGGACCAAAAAAATAACCGGCAAACCAACAATTACAGTAGGCTCTGTGGGCTTAAACGATGATTTTTTCGGAGCGTTCAAAGGCCAAGACTCAAACACACGCTCTGTTGACGATTTACTAGAGCGCCTAGACGCGGGCGAATTTGACTTGGTTGCAGTGGGACGTGCCCTGCTTCAAGATCCAAATTGGGCAAACAAAATTAAAGAAGGCCGAACAGACGAGCTAAAACAATACTCGGGAAAGGCGTTAAGCACCCTGTCCTAACGCTGAGGTATTTGTCGAGAAAAGAAAGCAAACACCTACATCAATAAACGTCACCTATGCAGTTTAAATGATTAAGGCTACTACCCGACATTCTCTAATTGGTTGCGCAGCATGGTTTCGAACTGCGCTTTTTTCACCGGTTTAGAGAAGTAGTAGCCTTGGCCATATTCACAGCCCATATTTTTAAGAATATTAAGCTGTTCATTAGTTTCTATGCCTTCTGCAACTACTTCAATACCGAGCTTTTTGGCCATTACGATAATGGCTTCACACAAAATTTTGTCGTTACTTACTTCGGTCATTGAATTTACGAAGCTTCTATCAATCTTGATGTAGTCCGTGGGAAATTTTTTCAAATAAGAGATGGAAGAAAAGCCTGTGCCAAAATCATCTAACGCAATACTTACCCCTGCTTGCCTAAACTGAAATAACTTCTGCGTAACGCTTTTATCAGCGTCCATTAGCAAGCTTTCCGTAATTTCTAACACTAATGCATTTGATGGCGTATGCGTATTTAAAAGAACATCAAGCCACTCCATAATACTCGGGGCAGTGCTAAAGTAATGACTGGCAGAGGTATTGATACTTAACTGCAGCTCGTTGCAATAGTTTTTGCGGAGGTAGTTTATGTCATCGCACACTTGACGAAAAACCCAGTTGCTAATTTCAATAATCAGCCCAGATTCCTCCGCGATAGAGATAAAATCGTCGGGTCGAATAAGCCCCCGCTTAGGATGTTGCCAACGAATAAGGGCCTCTGCCTTCTGAACGCGCCCAGTTTCCAGCGTAATAATGGGTTGATATTCTATAAAGAATTCGCCATTTTCCGTTGCATAACGAAGATCGTTCAGCAGGTTTAGCCTATTGACGGCGGCCTTACGCATACTTTCCGTGTAGTATTCGTAGTTGTTTCTTCCGCCAGCTTTTACACGATACATTGCTTGATCGGCATTTTTGAGCAAACTAGTCACGTCTTGTGCATCGTCTGGATACAATGTGATGCCTATACTGGCACTAGTGTGTATTAGCTCTTGCTCAATGGTGAATGGCTTTGATAATACAGTAAGCAAGTCTTGAGTAACACGCTCTATGTCCCTCGCATCATGGAGGTTATTCAAGATGATAACAAACTCATCGCCGCCCAAGCGCGCCACGCTATCGTTTTCTCGCACGCAACTCTCTATACGCCTAGCGCTTTCAACTAACAAACTATCGCCAACGCCATGGCCCATGGTGTCATTTATGTCCTTGAAATGGTCGAGATCAAGAAACATAAGGGCGACCTTTGTCGATAACCGGTCCGCTGAACGTAGCGCGTGAGACAAGTTATCTTCCATTAAATGCCTATTTGGCAGGCCTGTTAGGCCGTCAAAATTGGCTTGTCGCCAAATAATTTCGTCTGCTTTTTCGCGCTCAATTGCGATGCTAACTATGTGAGCAAAGTACTTAATTCGTTTTATATCATCGTCAGTAGGAACACCCGATTCTCTCTGGTAGATAGCAAAAGTGCCAAGTACTTTACCATTTGCGCCACAGATAGGCTGCGACCAGCAAGATCCTAGCTTTGCTTCCTCAGCGGCACTTCGCCACGACTCCCAATATGTGTGTGTGCGTAAATCGTCTGTTATCACTAACTCATTTAAGTACGCAGCGGTTCCACAGGAGCCTTGCCCTACACCAATTTCCACGCCATCGATAAGATTGTTATAAAAATCAGGTAACGAAGGAGCAGCCCCTACCTTCAACCTTCCGTTTTCTAATAACAGAATGCTACAAATTTGACCTGAATATTCTTTTTCAACCGCCTCGACAATGTCTTCTAGCACAAAGGAAAGCGATTCAGAGTTAACCACCTTTTCAAGGATTGCACTGCGCACCCGGGTGAGTTTTTGAGACTCTTTCAACTCCTGCTGCTTTACGTCCAGCTCAGATGACAAAATAGAAAGGTCTGAACGCTTAAGCTCAAGCTCGACTAAACGCCCAAGGTCTTTAAGTGCATCCACTTGCTTCTTACAAAGTGTTTTCGGTGTGGTGTCGAAGACGCAAATGGTTCCCACTGCATACCCGTCTACCATCAACTTTATGCCCGCGTAAAAGCGAATAAAAGGTTCTTCGGTTACCAAAGGATTAGCGGCAAAACGCGCATCATTGAGGGTATCGGATACTATTAGTGCATCGTTTTCTAGAATGGCATGGGCACAAAAGGCGATATCTCTCGAGGTCTCTTGTAGCTCTACATTTACTCGAGATTTAAACCACTGTCTATCCGAATCGATAAGTGAGACAGTAGCGAATTCACAGGAAAAAAGTTGCGACGCAATTCGTGTAATTCTATCAAAACGTTCTTCAGGAGATGTATCCAATATCTCTAAGCTGCGCAACGTATCCATTCGTTTCAGTTCGTTTGGCGGCAATACTGGGATAGTCAAAGTCTCTCCTAAAATCGCTTATGTATATTTCTGTGTTTAAACTCGTTTGAATTTGTTCGGAAATTTAGAAAATAGAGGTAAAACTACGCCATAAAATAGACATTAGCTTCACATAAAAGGTCATTATATAAGTGTAGTTAAAATTGAGAATTAAAGTAACATAAGACTTGCTTAATTGTGCACTTAATTGCATTTTCGCTACTTTTTAGCCACATTTAATAACTAAAAACAGCTTTTTCTCAATACATTAGCGTAATTGAATATTAGCTTAACATTGGGCTTGATTTACATCAAACACACACCTATCAACGCTGTCGAACAACTAAAAATATTCCTCCTAAGGTGATGGCTGAGGCGACCAGTATGGTCAGGCTTAATGATTCATCGAGTAATACCCATCCCATAAACGCAGCAATTACAGGAACACTTAGTTGTACTGTCGCCGCTGTAGTTGACTTTATAAGTGGCAACGCCGTATACCAAATTGCATACCCAGCACCAGAAGCGAGTGCACCAGACGCGACCGCGTAGACACCACCAACCATATCAATCTTAAGAGGAAATTCGGCAAACAATATAACCGCCACCAAAGGAATGCATAGTATAGACGCATACACAAAGTTACCTGCGCTAGACAGTAAAGGCGATGTTGAAGACTTACCTAACAACGAATATGCCCCCCAGCCTATGCCAGCTAACACCATAAGAACGCTAGAGGTCATTGAGGGTGCGCTACTGCTAGGTAACAATAAAAGTATTAAGCCTGTTATTGCTAAGGTAAAGCCGAGCCACTGTACAGGTGCAAACCGCTCCCCTTGGTAAAGACCCGTTGCAATCATTGTAATTTGCACAGTGCCAAACAAGAGTAGAGCGCCAGTACCGGTAGACATGGCAATGTAGGCATAAGAAAACCCTAGGGCATAAACGAACAGCGCTAGGCCTGCGGCTACACTTCCCTGTTGCTTTACATTTTTAGCTAACGAGCTGTCTCTGCTAGTTTGTAATTGAGATAATTGGGTAACTTTGGTTAAAACTAAAAGACTAAACGCACCACTAAGCAGCCGAATGATGGTGAAAGAGCTGGGATCAATGTCGGTATTTACCAATGCCATTCGGCAAAGTAATGAATTGGCAGCAAACGCAATCATGGCGGTAACAACAAGCAACGTTGCTTTAAGCACAGTCTTTCTCCTAAAAATAGTCATGCGACGTGGCGACTCAGTGTAATTATCTAGGCAACTGGTATCACCTGCACATACAAAAAGAGGACCTAACGGGTCCTCTTCTCTTACACTTTATGAGCTTCGCTTGTCAGTGAACGCACTTCGTAGCAATTACTAGAGTGACAAACCCAAGCGCTCTGCCACTTCGATGTAGGTTTCTACTACCGAACCAAGCCCTTGCCTAAATCTATCCTTGTCCATTTTCTTATGGGTTTCTTTATCCCACAGACGGCAACCATCAGGGGTAAATTCATCACCCAAAACAATATTGCCCTCACCGTCTACGCCAAACTCTAATTTGTAGTCTACCAACAACATTCCGGCTTCATCGAACAACGCCTTAAGAACACTGTTTACTTTGAACGTTAGCGCCTTCATCTCGCTTATTTGAGATTCCGTTGCCCATCCAAATGACACTATGTGGTAATCGTTAACCATAGGATCGTGAAGCGCATCATTTTTGAGGAAAAACTCAAAAATTGGCGGAGCAAGCAGTTTGCCTTCTTCAACCCCAAGCCTGCGTACAAGAGAACCCGCAGACACGTTTCTTACCACGCATTCAACCGGGATCATGTCGAGCTTTTTGACCAAAGAGTCGTTATCAGATAAAAGCGCCTCAACTTGCGTGGCAATGCCAGCGTCTTCGAGCTTATTCATAATAAAGTGATTAAACTTATTATTTACCTCGCCCTTGCGGTCGAGTTGCTCAATTTTTTCACCATCAAAAGCCGAAGTATCATTTCGAAAGTGCAAAATAAGTTTGTCGCTATCGTCGGTGTAATACACCGTTTTTGCTTTGCCTCGGTAAAGCTCGTCGCGTTTTTCCATTCTCAGTCTCAGTTAAATATCAAGGTTATCTTCTGACATGACCTCAGCGAATGCGCTATAAAGGTCTGCAACCTGATTTGCTTCAAACGGTGTACTTTGATTGTCCATAAACGTAATAGACGTTCTGGTATCGCCCGCTTTCGCAACTTTCAAACGATAATCACCTTTTTCAAGAAGATCTTCATCGCTTGAGAATAAACCGTCCCACCAATCGCCCTGCTGACCGCTATAAGTCACGAAAAGTAAGCCATTTGATTTATCTAAATCTTTCACATTAAAGCCAAGCTTGCGAAGCACTAGCAGCATGCGCGGCCAGACAATATCGTACTGCGACTCAACAACATAAGCCGGTTCACCGTCAGAGTTAAAGCCCATCTCGGTTTGAATACCTTTACGAATACGCGCAAGACGGCGTGTCTGCTCCAATCGAATTTGATATTCGTAATGGCCAACAACTTGGTTAAGAACACTTACTTCCTCGCGGCGCTCTTCGATCTCTGAAATCTCGGCAACAACATCATTGCCAACAGACTTCATATAATCTTTAAGGTCCACGCTTAACGCAGCGCTTCTGCCATGAGGTTTTACATTGAGATTGAACTCGAAACGACGGCCAATTTCACTCTCTTCGTCAATTACACTATACCACGGGCCATCGACGTCTTGTTTTACCACCATCCAATCGGTAATTAGCACGCGCTCTTCTGGATTGAAGGTGTCTACGCCAATTCCATTTTCATCAAGATAGCTTAGTAACGAGTTCCAAATAGCTTCGCTTAGCGGTTGACTGTCATCTACTTGGTCAAACCATATGGTTGCGGTATTCGTTCCCTCTTCAACGTGAGAACCCGTTACCAGCGGCAGGACCAGCGCAGGAGACTGGACTGGCAATGCCTTTCCCAACATATCTGTGCTTGCTTCATCACCTAACTCAGGAAGGGCAAATTCACGAGAAAAAGCAGGCTTGTCTAAATCGGAAGGAATTTTAAGCTCTTTTTGCTCTTCGGTTTCTAGATATTTATAACTGCCAGAAGCAGTCTTTCTATCCATTTGGCTTGTACAACCTGCAAGTGCAACGAATGCGATTGAACTTGCTATAGCCAGCGTTTTATTCATCTGTGTTCCTTAATTAACCAGAAATCAAAGCGTATTTTTGTAATAGTTCTTCGATACGTTTTTGGCTTGATAGTTCCGGTAATACCATTGGTAAACGCATAACAGCGCTTTCCATCATGCCCATTTTGTATAACGCCCATTTCGGCATAACAGGGTTTGGCTCAATAAATAGTTCGCTATGAAGAAGTTCGATGGTTTTATCAATGGCGCGACATTTGTCGAAATCTTTTTCTAGCGCAGCTTTACACATTTGTGAAATAGCTTTGGGGACAATATTTGCTGTTACAGAGATAACGCCGTGGCCGCCTTCACACAGGAATTCACTGCTTGTGCCATCGTCACCGCTTAACATAACAAAGTCGGCTGGCACCAAAGGCTGCGTCTCTTTTAAACGAGAAATATCGCCAGTGGCGTCTTTAAGACCAACGATATTGTCGTGGGTAGCAAGCTCAGCAACGGTTTCAGGAAGCATGTCCGCAACTGTTCTACCAGGAACATTATAAAGAATAACCGGCTTTTTACTTGCGTCTGCGATAGCATTGAAGTGAGCAACCATGCCTTTTTGCTGCGGCTTATTGTAATAAGGAACAACGCTTAAAAAGCCATCTACCCCAGCAGCGCCAAGTTGTTCGGTAAGAAAAATAGCTTCAGCAGTTGAATTTGCACCACTGCCGGCAATAATTGGAATTGCGCCCGAGGCCATGGCCACCGTTTCTTTGACCACGTTTACGTGCTCATCAAAGGGAAGCGTCGCTGATTCACCGGTTGTACCAACTGACACAATACCGTGTGTTCCTTGGTCTACATGAAACTTAACAAGCTTCTCTAAAGACTTATAATCTATATCGCCATTTTCAAACATGGGCGTGACGAGTGCGACGTAACTACCAGTAAACATAATCTCTCCGCAAAATGTGAGCGCACATGTTAATTATGTCAGTGCTTAAACACAAGCGGTTGAACCGGTAAATAGACAAGATTTTGACAATAACTTCAGCTACAGAGCTAAAAAGGCACTAACTTAACAAAAAACTCTATGCTAACATCCTGCCATTGTTACGTTTAAAGTGAATTTGATGTCTAAACACCAACTTATTGTTACACTTTTAGGTACAGATAAAAGCGGTATTTTAAGTGAGATAGCCACTGCAGTCTCGCAAGCACAATGCAATATTCTCGATAGTAGGCAAGCGGTTTACGGTCGAGAGTTTTCGTTAACTATGATTATCGAAGGTACACAAAGCGCTATTACAAAGGCGGAGTGCACATTGCCCGCCATCATACAGCGTCTAGACTTACTTTCGATGATGAAGCGAACAAGTCATCACGAAAAGCAAAATCTTGCCCATCTATTTAACGTAGAGTTCAGCGGTGAGGATGCAGCAGGCCTAATTCAATCGGTTACCGGCTTCTTTGCTGAACGCGAAGCTATGATAAGTGCTTTTAGACAACGTACCTATCGCGAGTCGGGGCATGATGTCATGCGTTGTAAATTCGTCGTTTCACTTCCCACATCAGAAAACTTTGAGCAATTAGAATCTGATCTAATGGCGTTGTTTGCTTCGTTAAATGTAACGGGCAAAGTGGTAGATAAACAGAAAAAGGATCCTAATGAACACACTACAAGCTGGTGATAAAGCACCTCAATTCTCTTTACAAAACCAAGATGGCGAAACTGTTTCACTAACCGATTACGCAGGTAAAAAAGTATTAGTGTACTTTTACCCAAAAGCAATGACACCCGGGTGCACTGTTCAGGCGCAAGGTCTTAGAGACATCCAAAGTGAATTGAAGTCAAAAAATGTCGTGGTATTAGGCATTAGCCCAGATGCGGTAAAAAGATTGCCAAAATTCATAGAAAAAGAAAGTTTAAACTTTACTCTGCTTTCAGATGAAGACCATGCCGTAGCAGATGACTTTGGTGTATGGGGCTTAAAGAAGTTTATGGGTAAAGAGTACGATGGCATTCACAGGCTCACCTTTTTAATCAATGAAGATGGTGTAATTGAACACGTTTTCAATAAATTTAAAACAAAAGAGCATCACATAGTAGTACTCGATTACTTAAATAATGCCTAACAGTAGCATTAACGGACCAATAACCAAAAAGCCCCTGTCTCTGTGAGACAGGGGCTTTTTTACAACCTTATTCTATGATCTTGTTCTATGATCTTATTCTTCACAATAAGGTTTACTTTTCAGTAACTGGTTCGCTCGCCGTGCTTCCAACCGGATTACTAGACCAGGCCGTTACCACCGCTTTGACCAGTGTAGCTAGGGGGATAGCGAAAAACACGCCCCAGAAGCCCCATAACCCGCCAAATACCAATACCGCGATAATAATGTAGAGCGGATGAAGGCTCACCGCCTCTGAGAACAACAATGGCACCAATAGGTTACCGTCTAACCCCTGAATAATACCGTACGCTATCATCAAGTACCAAAACTCTGGGCTAATACCCCATTGAAACATGGCTACAATAGCGATGGGGATTGTGACTACGGCTGCGCCAATGTAGGGAATAAGCACTGACAACCCCACTAACACGCCA
Source organism: Alteromonas hispanica (assembly GCF_010500915.1). Classification (GTDB taxonomy): domain Bacteria; phylum Pseudomonadota; class Gammaproteobacteria; order Enterobacterales; family Alteromonadaceae; genus Alteromonas; species Alteromonas hispanica. The sequence continues at coordinate 52,272 of NZ_JAAAWP010000001.1, read as the reverse complement.
AGTAAAATAGCATAGCGTAAATCCATCAGCACGAAGGTAACGCAGCTCACCACACCGACAATCAAGATCTCTATTACTTTGCCGCGTATGTAATTGGCTATTTGCGAATTCATCTCGTGGCCAACCTGAGTGATTAACCGTCTCTCCTTGGGAAGAATTCTAGAAATGCTATCGAGAAAAAACATCTTATCTTTCAGCATAAAAAATATCATAAGCGGAACCAGCACCATATAAACCAGCAGTGCCGCAATATTGGCTATATTGCTAAAGGAAATGGAGATTAACGTTTCCCCTACTTCCACGAGCCTATCGTTAAGCCCCTCCATCATTTGATGAATTTGATACACCTGAACATAATCTGGATATTTGTCAGGGAGCGTTAAGATCCACTCTTGTGCTTTTTGCCAAATCAGTGGCGTTTCTTGAATAAGATTAACACTTTGTTTCGAAATAATAGGAACAAGGCCAATGAGCGTAAATATGGTGACCGTAATAAACCCAAGGAGGACAACACCACAGGCTATGCCTCTTCCCACCCCCAAACGAATTAACCGGGTTACGGGCCAGTCAAGAAGGTAGGCAATAACAGCTGCCACTAAAACGGGCATAATTAATTCGCCCCATAGCAACAAAACTGCGGTACTGAGCAAAATGAGTATCAGCAGCATAGCTGCATCAGGATCGGAAAACTTGCGTCGGTACCATCGCCCAAAAACGCTGATCATAACAACATCCAGAAAATACAAAGAATAGGACACGCATCATAGTTTATCGGGTGGCGTATTAGCAATATTAACTAGACAAGATTCTTTCAAAATCAAACTGGTATGACTTTGATTGCGTATAACTAACGTTAAGCAAGTCGGTGGGTTAAAGTTTAACCTCCTTGTTAACAATAATTTCGTCGAAGTGGTATTACATTGTTGGTTGATGCACAATGGTTTCATAATGAGGCCCTAAGTAAGTAGCCACAAAATAAAAATTTAATTGAAACTGTTTAACGACTTACCGCTCTAAGAAAACAGTTATTAACGTTTGTTGTAGGTTCATGAGAAAACAATTATCTGCATTCTTTGTTCTTTTATCTTGCGCGCTTATAGGCAGCCTTTCTGCCATTGCTCAAGATATGAGCTATAGCAATAAGAATACCCTTCCAGAGATTGGCGTTGTTGCGTCAGACGCTATTTCACTTGATAAAGAAATGCTCATTGGCGACGCTGTCATGCGTCAAATGCGGGGGCAAAGCCCGATTATTTCCGATCCAGTTTTGGATGAATATTTACAAGATTTGGGTAACCGTTTAGTCGTTCATGCAGATAATGCGAAATTCCCCTTCAAATTTTTCTGGGTTAATAATGATGCTATTAACGCGTTTGCCTTTTTCGGCGGTCACATTGGCGTGCATACAGGGTTGATGCGCCGAGCGGAAAATGAAAGTGAGCTAGCTTCAGTGTTGGCGCACGAAGTCTCACACGTCACGCAGCGCCACATAGCAAGAAGAATGCAGGCGCAAAAGCGCTCTTCTCCACTTGCACTAGCATCATTGATTGGCGGGATACTTATTGCCATGGCAAACCCCCAAGCGGGTATGGCCGCCATGCAAGCAGGCTCAGCAGCATCGGCACAGTTACAGATCGACTACACGCGCTCTAATGAGCAAGAGGCCGACCGAATTGGCATTGCTATGTTGGCCAGAGCGGGTTTCGACCCCAAGGGCGCAGCCAGCTTTTTCTCAACTATGGCGGAAGAGTACCGCATGGTTTCACGTCCTCCTGCAAGATTGTTAACTCACCCATTAACCGAAACCCGTATTGCTGATGCGCGTAGCAGAGCTAACGACTATCCAAGACGCTACCTGCCAATCAATAAACAATTTGAGCTAGCGAAGGCACGCATAAAATCTCGTTATTCTTTTGAGAAAGACTATGCCCTGGAATATTATCAGGCAGCGGTAGAACAGCAGGCTCAACGCAGTCGAGAAGCGTCGCTTTATGGGCTTGCTTTAGCGTACATGCGAAATGAAGAGAACCGCAAAGCGCAAGAAATTTTACGTACATTAATGGAGAAGGACCCAACTAATCTATTTTATTTAGATGCCGCAACAGATATTCATATTGCCCTAGGTCAGCCGTTAAAAGCGGTAGAAATGCTTAAACCACACGTTACGCATAACCCACGAAATCAGGTGTTAGCGTTAAACCAAGCTAACGCTCTCATCAGCGCGCAGAAATATGACGACGCTATTGAGCTATTGAAAGACTTCTTACTAGTGAAAAAGGATTATCAAGTCGCCTATCAACTGATGAGTGAGGCTTATCAAAAAGCGAAGCAGTTTTCTCAAATGCATCAGAGCAAAGCTGAAGTTTATGCTCTTTACGGAGCCTATAACAGAGCGGTTGATGAACTTCAGTATGCTTACAATTTTGCCGCCGATAATCATTTACAAAAACAACGTATTCGAGCGCGAATCAAGCAATTTCGCGATCAAGAAGACAGGCTAGAGCGACTTTAGGCTTAGTACAACACTGGCTCAGTAAAACACTAATTAGGCGTCTAATGGTAAGCCATACCATTGGCCTACATTAAATAGCTAGGATGCGTTGCGAGCATTTTTCAGCGAAATGATGCGTTCACGCAGCTGGGTCTCGGATACCTCACCCATCAAGGTATCGCTAAGCTTACCGTCGGGACCAATAATGAATGTTGCCGGTAAATACGGCGGTTTTTTCATTGGCAGATAAGTGGCATCCGATGCAAAAATAATAGGCACGTTAATATCAAATTTATTCGCCATTTCTTTTAGCTCAACTCGAGTTTTTCGGTCGTAATTGATAGCGAAAATTAACGTGTCGTCGGGAAGTTGCGTATTGAACCTGTTTAGCTCAGGCATTTCTCGTAAGCATGGCGCACACCAAGGGGCAAAATAATTAATGACTGTCCACTTCCCCGCTAAGTCTTGCCAGCGGTACTCTTGGCCGCTTGTTGTAACAAAATCGTAGCTTGGTTCCTTTGAAGGTTTCAAATCGCCTCGTTGAGACTGATAGGTGAATATACCTCCACTTAGTGCGGCTATTGCTATAAGAAAAAAGATAATTGCTTTGACTGCTGAATTCACACTGTCCTCACCAACTTTAATAAATTAACACCGGTCTGAGCCCCAAATCCGTGTGCTTTTTTAATTCATGTATTCTAAATTCATGCGCTCTGAAACCTATCACCTTAAAAACTTGTACTTCCTACCATGGCAAAGCGCTTTCTAACTAACCTATTACATAGTTAAAGCTAGTTACAACATTTTTGAGATAAACATTGAAGGGCGTGCTGATCTTTGTTGTACGAGTGTTGAGCTAAATGGAAGCATTTTAATCGCAAAACAGTCCTGTAGGCTTAGTAAGCTAAGTCAAAGGGCCCAAATAAAAAAGCGGCGACAAAGAGTAAAATACTCACAGACCGCTGCAAAAATGTACGACAAAGTTCAACACGCCCTAATATAGCTTGAAATCATTGATTAAAAACGCAATAGTCTGCGCAAAATAGAAGACTGAGAGCACTCAAAATATGACTGACGTGACTATATTGCATAACCCTCGCTGCTCTAAAAGCAGGCAAACCTTGGCTTTACTTGAAGAAAAAGGGGTGTCACCAACAATTATTGAATATTTAAAGACGCCTTTGTCTGCACAAGAACTAAAAGCAGTGTTTAAAAAACTTAACATTGAATCGGTTCGCCAAATGATGCGTACTAAGGAACAGGAATATAAAGAAGCGCATCTTGCAGACCCTTCAATAGAGGAAAAACGTTTGTTCAACGCAATGGCAGAAACACCAAAACTCATTGAGCGACCTATTGTCATTTGTGGTGACAAGGCGCGTATTGGTCGCCCTCCAGAAAATGTGTTGGATATATTATCGTGAACCCAGTTCTTGTACTCTACTACAGCAATCATGGCAGCACTCGGCGACTAGCAGATGCTATTGCCCAGGGTGTTACATCAGAAAATGTACCTGTTATTGTTCGCACCGTTCCTGGTTTGAAAGTTGAGGAGCAAGAGGACAGCGAAGTAAAGTCGTTGACAACCCGAGACAGCGAACTTGATGTTCCACTCGTCACAATTAACGAATTGGAATCATGCAGCGCATTGGCATTAGGGAGCCCTACTCGCTTTGGCAACATGGCGGCGCCTATGAAATACTTTTTAGACTCTACGAGCAGCTTATGGCTGAAAGGATCTTTGATAGATAAGCCTGCCTGTGTATTTACCTCATCATCCTCAATGCACGGTGGCCAAGAATCGACTTTGCTTTCTATGATGATCCCGCTTCTTCACCACGGTATGATGTTTTGTGGTCTTCCTTACAGCGAGCCAGAGCTGCACACTACCACTACTGGCGGTAGTCCCTATGGCGTCACTCATGTGGCTCATGAGACTAACAGTAACAAAACTCAATTGAGTGACGATGAAAAAACACTTTGCATAGCACAGGGTAAGCGTCTTGCCTCTTTTGCAAAGAAACTTCAAATACAACCAGGTTCGGAGAGTTAGAATGGCCTCAGACACGCGCTTTTTCCGCTACTTAGCGCTTATAAGCCATACGTTATTAATTGTTTGGCTAACATTATGGCAGTTCACATTCACTAAGGTACACACCTATTCCCCCGTATTTATAGTGTTAATTTATATATTACCGCTTTTACTACCCTACAGAGGAGTATTAAAAGGAAAGCCTTACACCCATGCTTGGGCTAACTTTGTGGTTTTATTTTATTTAATCCATGCATGCACCGTAGTTTATGCAGTTCCGGCTGAAAGATGGTACGGCGTAGTTGAACTGATACTTTGCACTACCATGTTTATTGGCTGTAGTGCATTTGCGAGAAAACGTGGGCGCGAGCTTGGTTTGGGAATAAAGAAACTTAAAGAAGAAATGGAAGAAGAAAAAGCCTACTTCGAGCAAAACAAATAGTAATACTGTTCTGCAAAGATACTTACCCACTCAGCGAGACTTAAAATGCTCGTAATTGCGGCGTATTATCGTAGGAAAAAGGGGTTATACAATACCCAACTCTCGTTTTACCATAGCTACCGAGAGCCGTTTTTGCTCCTGTAGCGATCGTGTATCTAACCTACCAAGCAGTATCATTAGGCTTTTTAAGTCTCTTTCGCTGTGGTGCAGTAAAAAGTTTAGGGCTTGGTTGGATAATTGAAGGCCTCGCTCTTTTGCACGCAAACGCAACGCTACTTCTCTGCCGGTGTCGTCAAGTGCATTGATGTGGTAAATAACCCCCCATGCTAAACGAGAACGCAAATCGGGTAATGAAAAGGCAGGGCTAGACGGGCCGAGTTGGCTAGCACAAAGCACCAGTGCATTTTGGGTTTCTACCACTCGGTTCAATAGGTCAAACAGCGCTTCTTCCCACTCAGCATTTCCAGCAATAGCGTGAACATTATCAAGCGCAATAAGCGAGAGGTTCTCAAGCCCCTCAAAAATGTCGTGAGACCAAGCTTTATAATCATTGAGATTCAAATACAGGTGGCTAACCTGCTTAGATGCTAAATGGTGGCATGCTGCGAACAATAAATGACTTTTCCCTGCACTCCCGCTTCCTAATAACGTGACTAAAGGCATTTTAAGAGAGACGAGTTGACCTAACGAATCGGACGTGCGCCATGTTGGCAACGCGCAAACGATATCTTCTAGTAAGGTCACTATCTCTTCATTCCCATGCCTAACGAAACTATCAAAGTTTTCGTCTACGGGTAACGTTACAGGCAGTGGTAATTGCATAAATGACTAATTGTTCCAGTAAAAGTTAAACCCTTGAACAGGTTGCCCATAGGCATCGGTAACGGGGTTCAGTTTAGCTTCTAATCCAACGGAATTCATTAAGTCATCACTCGTGCCAATTAATGTAACCGAAAACGTCGCCACTGTGCCTGATTGCTTTATTAGTGCCGCATTTTCAATAACGCTTAGTGACATTAAGTAGCGTTTCAAACTGGCATAACTTGAAAGTGAGCCAACGTTAGCAACAGAAATTTCAAGTATTTCACGGTCTGCTTCGTTAACACCAATCACGGCGTATTGTGATGAGAGATAATTGGCATATGCATCGACCAAAGCATTTCCTAGCGCCGCTGGAGTGTCATCGTAAATACTGCCATAGCTGACACTGTCATTACTAATAAACACCCAGTCAAGGCCAAAGTCACCTGCTTCAGCACGCTTTGCATATTCCTCAAATTCATCCATGGTGAAAGGTTTTACACTGGGTGGCGCAGTTTGCTCTGTTTGTTGCCCCGTCATCGCTCCGTTAGGCACCGCTTCAACACTATCGGCGTTGCCGTTATCAAATTGGCTCTGTACTAACTCGTCTATACTCGAATAATCGTCTTCATCGGATAATTCATCAGCTTCTTCGTTCTCTGTGCTTGCAGGCACTTCAGGCTCGCGGGGGAAATCTGGCACCGAGGTGGCGTCGTTTTTATAAACGCGAGCGGCAATAATATTGTCAACTTGGTATCGCTCGGACGCGTTTCGGACAGGCTCCACAAAGCGCCCCCAAATGTCGTAGGTAGAAATGTTGACGCTGTCGGTTAAATCCATGAGCGGCAAACTTAATGGCAAACCTCGTTCCTTAGCTGTGGTGTTTATGGCCTCAGAAATAGGATGGTTCAGCGCTTCATCAATAATAACTTTGTTTTCTTTTTCGTCTTGTATCGCCAGCCAAATCAAAGTTTCGGGCCTTCTATCTCCCCAGAGCGGCAACATTTCTCGCTGCAATATTTCAGCAATTTTTGACGAATCGAATTCCGCAACATAATAAGTTTCGTCACCGTTGTAGGAATAGCGATACGAACGAAGCAAGGCCTCTGGTGAAGCGAGTGCAGCTCTTACACCTGCATTGCTTAACGTTTCAGACGAGCCCGACATTTTAAGAAATACTTCACGTAGCGCTTTTTTTGCTGCGCTTTTCTGCGTGCGAGAACTCTGGTCATCAACAAGAACTTTTGCTTCGTTTACCACAATTCTTTCAATTGCATTTGTAGCAAAGGCAGTGGCGCACATCACAAATAACATAAGCGCTTTTAGCATCAAAGCACCTTGATGCGAATATTCTCGTATTGAAACCACATGTTTTGAAGCCACATATGTTGAAGCAGCATCTTTTGAAGACGCTTCTTTTGACAACAATAAAGAACGCAAATCATCCACTCTCACTACACTAACTCCCACTCTACCTGATCCGTGTTCACTGTAATTCCCTAAACTGAAAAATTGTACGCGCCACTGCACTAGCCTTATTCGAGCTGGACAATGGAAAAGCAAAATCAAAACTCCATTCTCTTTTATATTTGCGCTTATTTCATCCTTAAACCGAGAAAAATTAAATTAAGTGCCCATTCAATCTCCATTTTTCTGTATTTCATTAAGCTTTCTGGCCTCAGCGCTTGTTGAAGTTTGCTGTAAAAATGTACAGTCAACGTGCATCAATGATTAGCACGCCCCGTATTCATTTTGTACTGTTAAAAAGCCATCTCGAAAACAAATCAAAACTTTACGAAAATAGAAAATTTTTCATCAAGCCATAGAGAATTATCAAACAGTATCACGCCTTATTGGAAAAAAGCCCACAAAATCGCCGCTACAAATTGGACTTGCGCCGAGTTGCTGGTAGAATCCGCGGTTTTCTACCTCTTAGTTCCAGGGCCCAACCGTGAGCGAAAATAAAACCTCTTTAAGCTACAAAGACGCAGGCGTAGATATTGACGCAGGAAATCAACTTGTAGAGCGCATTAAGTCAGTAACAAAGAAAACACACCGACCTGAAGTTAAAGGTAACTTAGGTGGTTTCGGCGCGCTGTGTGAATTACCGTCGAAATACAAAAAACCACTTTTAGTTTCTGGCACTGACGGTGTAGGTACCAAGCTCCGCGTTGCCATGGATGCTAATCGACATGACGGCGTAGGTATTGACCTTGTGGCCATGTGTGTGAACGACCTCATCGTGCAAGGTGCTGAGCCTTTATTCTTCCTCGATTATTATGCCACGGGTAAGCTAGATGTTGACGTTGCAACATCGGTAGTGACTGGTATTGGTGCAGGCTGTGAACTTGCTGGCTGCGCATTAATAGGTGGTGAAACCGCCGAAATGCCAGGCATGTATCATGGAGGTGACTATGACATCGCGGGTTTCTGCGTCGGTGTTGTAGAGGCAGAAGACGTAATCGACGGTACCAATGTTAAACCTGGACAAAAGCTTATTGCTCTTGGCTCATCAGGCCCTCACTCAAACGGTTACTCTCTTGTGCGTAAAATTATTGAAGTGAGCAACGCCGACGTTAACGCAGATTTAAACGGCAAGCCCATCATAGAGCACCTGCTGGAGCCAACGCGCATTTATGTTAAGTCGGTTCTCGCTTTACTTGACGAAGTTAAAGTAAGCGCCATTTCACATATCACTGGCGGTGGCTTTTGGGAAAACATTCCTCGTGTGCTGCCAGATGACGCGAAGGTTATTATTGATGAAACCACATGGCAGTGGCCCGATATTTTCTCTTGGTTACAGTCTAACGGCAACGTAACTCGTCATGAAATGTATCGTACGTTTAACTGTGGCGTTGGCCTCGTGATCGTGGTTGACGAAGATGACGTTCAGCGCTCCCTAGACATTTTGTCAGCGCAAGGCGAAAACGCATGGTTGATTGGTAGCATCGAAGCAAAAGAAGGCAACGATGAACAAGTAGAGATCAACGAGTGAGCAACGCTGTGACAAAACTTTGTGTCCTGATCTCAGGCAACGGAAGTAACCTACAAGCAATAATAGATGAAATTAGTGCTGGTCGTCTTGATGCAGTAGTAAGCGGCGTTATTAGTAACCGTCCCAACGCTTACGGTCTGGAGCGAGCAAAAAGTGCGGGCATAAACGCGGTCTGTCTAGACCATACACAATTTGAAGACAGAGAGTCTTACGACAGCGCGCTGAAGGAGCAAATAAATACCTTCGGCGCCGATTGTGTTGTTCTTGCTGGTTTTATGCGCATCCTAACACCCGAGTTTGTCGATGAGTTTGCTGGTAAATTAGTGAACATTCATCCATCTTTGTTGCCCAAGTACAAAGGTTTACATACTCACCAACGGGCAATCGATAACGGTGATACAGAGCACGGCGTTAGTGTACACTTTGTTACGCCCGAGCTTGATGGAGGCCCTGTTATCATTCAAAGTAGAGTTCCTGTGTTTGAAGGTGATAGTGCTGACGATTTAGCTGAGCGAGTACAAGAACAAGAAAGACGTATTTATCCTCTTGTTCTTCGCTGGTTCAGCGCTGGCAGGTTATCGATGAGAGACAATAAGGCTATCTTAGATGAGCAAGAGCTACCAGAAACAGGCTATGCAAACGATTAAACCGTTTAAAGTAGCAGCAAGGGCGTTTATTTTCTTTGTTTTTTCGGCTCTGTCAGCGAATGCGTTCGCTGACAGCGTTGTAAAATCTGATGTTGATACCAATGCAAAGACATCGCTGAAGCTAGACCCTTACAAAGCCACCTACACAGCCTACAAATGGGGAGACGATGTGGGTGAAGCTTCAATTGAGCTGTCACAACTTACTGATGATAAGTATTCCCTGCTTTACACTTCGAAAGTATCCAAATTCTTTTTATCCGACAAACGCACTGAGCACTCTATTTTTTCCATTCAAGATGGCGAGGTGATAGCCTCAGAGTATTCTTATAGTCGTTCTGGTACAGGCCCGGATAAGTCTTTAGAAGTCACTTTTACCCAAAAAAATGATGGGCAAATATCCGTAGATAATGGTGAAAAATACCCTTGGGATGGCGAGTTTGATAATCAGATTTATCGCCTAGATTTAGCGAAAAAGCTGGCTAATGGTGAAACCTCTGTTACTTATGATTTTGTGAACTATCGAGGGCAACGCAGACAGTATGGCGTTGAAGTGGTTGCAAACGAAACTCTTTCACTACCCTATGGAAAAATCGCTGCGGTAAAAGTGAAGCTCATCCGCGAATCTAAAAAGCGCGAAACCTTTGCGTGGTTTGCACCAGAATTGAATTACGCATTAGTAAGGTTACAACAATTTAAAGAAGGCGACGAACAAGGTGACATTAAGCTCAACGCTTTCACATTGTTATAAATACTCTGCGTACTTCTACAAAAAACGCTGCTTGTTATTTTAGCGCCGCCTATTGTCAGGCGGTGTTTAATAGGTCTTAAGAGCCTATTTTTATTTTACAGCCCTCTCCTTTTTTGGCTGTCCATTCTTATTAACTACTTTTCCCACCAACCACTATACTGTTAAAAACAGTGTATGAAAGCCCATTATTAACATCGTGATTAATAGATTATTCATGTAAAAATCTTGATCTTTGGGCTTATAAATAATAGGTTTAGGGCATGCTGGTCTGACCTCAAAAGCCGTTCTCAAGATTGTAACGAGCCAACGCGTAATAAAGCAGACAAGTGTAATGTTCAACGCCTTTCAGGAGTGATGTATGGCAGATTTTATATGGTTCTTACTGGTCGTTCTGACGCTAGCCATTGCTAGTTATCAGCGTACCAGCCTGGTGACAGCAGTCGCTATGGGTGCAGGCGTCATGGTTTTAGGCACCTTTTTTGGCGATATTGGCCTGTTTGGTTGGTTAGTGTATCTTGCATTAACACTGCCGTTTACGCTGTCGAATATTAGACAACAACACATCTCTAAAAAGCTACTGGCATTTTACCGCAAGGTTATGCCTGAAATGTCGAGCACTGAACAAGAAGCTATTGACGCCGGTACTGTCTGGTGGGATGGCGATATATTTAGTGGGAAGCCAGATTGGGATAAATTGCATCGCATTCCAAAAGGTCGCTTAACCGCAGAAGAGCAAGCGTTTCTCGACGGACCTTGTGAAGAAGTCTGCTCAATGGTTGACGAGTGGCAAATAAATCACAAAGACGCAGACCTGCCTCCAGAGATTTGGCAATTCCTCAAAGAGCACAAGTTCTTTGCGATGATCATCAAAAAAGAATATGGCGGTCTCGAGTTTTCTGCATTCGCTCAATCTCGCGTTTTGCAGAAGCTAGCCGGTGTTAGTGCCGTATTATCAAGCACGGTTGGCGTTCCTAACTCTTTAGGCCCGGGCGAGCTTCTTCAGCATTATGGTACGAAGGAACAGCAAGACCATTATCTTCCACGCCTAGCGGCGGGTGAAGAAATTCCTTGCTTTGCCCTTACTGGTCCAGAAGCAGGGTCAGACGCAGGGGCAATTCCAGATGTAGGTATTGTATGCAAGGGCGAGTTTAACGGTGAAGAAGTACTAGGCATGCGCCTAACTTTTAGCAAGCGTTATATCACGCTTGCGCCGGTTGCCACTGTTATCGGTTTGGCGTTTAAACTAAAAGATCCTGATGGATTACTAGGCGACAATGCCGATCCAGGTATTACCTGTGCGCTAATCCCTCGCGACACCAAGGGCTTAGAGATTGGACGTCGTCACTTCCCGCTTAATACTCCGTTTCAAAACGGTCCTATTAAAGGGGACGACATCTTTGTACCAATCGACTATATCATCGGCGGGCCTGCAATGGCCGGACGCGGCTGGCGTATGCTGATGGAGTGTCTGTCAGTAGGTCGCTGTATCACTCTACCGTCTTCAGCTGCTGGTGGCGCGAAGTCTGTTTCTCTTGCCACAGGTGCTTATGCCCGAATTCGTCGTCAGTTCCGTATGCCAGTAGGTCATATGGAAGGTGTAGAAGAAATGTTGGCCCGCATTGGTGGTAATGCTTATTTAATGGATGGCGTAACACGCTTCTCAACAGTCGGTGTTGATTTGGGCGAGAAACCATCTGTTATCTCTGCAATTTGTAAATATCATCTTACTGAGAAAATGCGACAAGTAATGGATGATTCCATGGACGTTCATGGCGGTAAGGGCGTTATGCTTGGCCCCAATAACTATTTAGGCCGCGGCTACCAAGGTGTGCCTATCTCTATTACTGTAGAGGGCGCCAACATTCTTACTCGTAACATGATGATCTTTGGTCAGGGCGCAATGCGCTGTCATCCCTTTGTTCTCAAAGAATTGCAAGCTGCAGCCATTGAAGACAAAAAAGAAGCACTAGTCGCATTCGATAAGGCCGTATTTGGTCATATTGGTTTCGCTGTTGCTAACACAGTACGTAGTATTTGGTTCTCGCTCACAAATGGTGCCTTTAGTAGTGCTCCATTTACTGACGAAACGGCTCGTTATTACAAGCTAATGCAAGGTTACAGTGCAAACCTGGCGCTTCTTACCGATGTGTCTATGGGTGTGCTTGGTGGAGACCTTAAACGTCGCGAGAGATTATCTGCCCGATTAGGCGATATCTTAAGTGGTATTTATATGGGTAGCACCACGTTGAAGCGCTTTGACGAAGAAGGTCGCTTGAAGGAAGATTTGCCGCTTCTACATTGGGCAATGCAAACTACCCTTCACGATATAGAAACTGCTATTGAAGATTTCCTTGCAAACTTCCCTAACAAGGCCATTGCTGTTGCACTTCGTATAATGGTACTTCCTGTTGGTCGTCGCGTTGGAAAACCTTCAGACAAAACCGAGCATGCTATTGCAAAAATGCTTCAAACACCGTCAACATCAAGAAGCCGCCTTGGTCATGGTCAGTACCTTAGTCGTGAAGACGGCAGCTTGTTTGGTGATCTTGAACAAACTCTCGATGATGTTTTACTGTGCGAGCCTATCTTCGACCGCATCTGTAAACACAAGAAAGCTAAGCTTCCGTTTACACGCTTAGATGTTCTTGCTGATGAAGCACTTGCTGAAGGTATCATTGACCAGTCAGAAGCAGACTTGATGCACAAAACAGAAGCAGGAAGACTTCGTACAATTAACGTTGACGACTTCGACCACGAAGAGTTGGTAGCAAAAATCAATTCATCTACTGTAGCGAAGAAGAAAAGCGGTAAGGCGGCATAGCCATTAACTGCTAGATAATTCAAATGTATAAAGGCCACATTCAGTGGCCTTTTTTATGTCTAGAATATATCTGAAGATAAGTTATACCTGCGATAACACGCCGCGAGTACGAATATTTTAAGTCACGCTGAGTGACTAAGTAAGTGACTAAGTGAGTGGCTAAGTATCTAGGCGGGCTGGTATTATTAATGTGCAGGGCAATAAAAACAAAAATCCGGATAGCTTGGTCAAGCTTTCCGGATTTGTATACGTATATTGGCGTTCAAAATACGAATGTTTTAACTTAGTTGGAGTTTATCCATAAGCAACACGGCCTGAGTACGCGTGTTAATCTCTAATTTACGCAATATGGCGCTGATGTGCGCTTTAATAGTGGCTTCTGTCACGTTCATCTCATGAGCGATTTGCTTATTCATCAAGCCTGCTCTTAAATATGAAAGAACCTGAATTTGCTTAGGCGTTAGTTCGCGGAATCGCTGTAATAGCACTTTAAGTTCGTCATCCACTTTATCAAGCTGTTCAGCAACACCCTCTGGAAGCCATTTCTTGCCCGCTATGATATCGACAATAGCCTGAGCTATTTCTCGTGTTGCCGAGACTTTAGGGATAAAACCTTGTGCGCCTAAGCTCATTACCTGAGCAACAACCTCAACACCATCGCTTCCTGAAATTACACCAATTGGAACATTTGGATATTGTTCTTTAAGAGTTATAAGTCCATTGAAATATTCACCACCTGGCATATTTAAATCAAGAAGTACTAATTTAATGTCGTCGTACTCACCAAGCTTAGCCAAAGCAGTGTCTAGACTTTCTGCTTCAATGATTTGAGCATTTTCAAAATAGGGAGTAAGCGCACCGCTCAAGGCTTCGCGAAACAACGGGTGATCGTCGGCTATTAAGATTCTAGTCATTAACGTACTACGTCCTTTTTATAATATGTGTATAGATTAATACTTTAGGCTAGTGACGAAAAGCCCTAAACAACAAAAAAGCTATAAATTAAGCATTTAAATCACGTTTTGATTTGGCATTTGGTATTCAAACGGTAAAATTACGACACCAAACCAAAACCTATGAGTATTACGTGAAGAAACACGACAACCTTTTTGCAACTCCACTAACAAAAGTCGCTGACTTTACCTTTGATGAGTCGGTGGTTGATGTGTTTCCTGACATGATTCAGCGCTCTGTACCAGGCTATGAATCAATAATTCATGCTATTGGCGAACTTGCGAGTATGAAAGTTACTGAAAGAAGTCGTGTATACGATTTGGGTTGTTCTTTAGGTGCTGCGAGTCTTTCAGTGGCCCGAGCCACTCAGAATATCAACTGCGAGATTATCGGCGTTGATAGTTCTGAAGCCATGGTAGAAAGATGTCAGCGAATTGTGCAGACTTTTTCTTTGCCCAACCCTGTCTCAGTAAAAAAAGGAATGGCACAGGACGTAAGCATTGAAAATGCCTCAATGGTGATTATGAACTTTACTCTTCAGTTCATACCTCCTGCAGACAGAACGGCACTGTTAGAGCGCATATTTGACGGACTTAATCCAGGTGGAATACTCGTGCTGTCAGAGAAGATACGTCACCCCTCAGTAGCCGGTAATGAATTGTTAATCGACCTCCATCACCAGTTTAAACGCAATAACGGCTACAGCGAGTTGGAAGTAAGCCAAAAACGCGCCTCACTTGAAAAAGTCATGCTTACCGACACGTTTGAAGAGCATGAACGTCGACTATTAGACGCGGGATTCGACGATGTAGTGATGTGGTTCAAGTGTTATAATTTCACGTCCATGGTTGCTATCAAAAAATAGCATCAACAATGCTATCGATTCCCTATCAACTCGCATAGGGAATTTTACCTTAAATAAATGAGTTTATAATGAGCAAAATTGCGCAGGAATGGTTTAACGACTGTTATAAATCCTTGCTGGATAGCCCGCTTTCATCGTGGCTTCAAACCCTACCTTCACAAATTAATACCTGGCAACAACATAACAAACACGGTGAGTTCGACAAGTGGTGTCGCTTGCTTAATAAGCTTCCTACCACGTCGCCAAGCGTTGTTGAATTAGGTGAGAGCGTTACTATTGGCAAAGAATCTGACATCAACGACTACACTAAGAAACAAATCTCAGGGTTGTTGAAGCAATTTATGCCTTGGCGAAAAGGTCCCTTTTTTCTACACGATATTCATATCGATACTGAATGGCGCTCTGACTGGAAATGGGATCGGGTAGCACCCCATATAGCGCCGTTAAAAAACAGGTATGTATTAGATGTAGGGTGTGGCAGTGGCTATCACATGTGGCGAATGCTAGGTGATGACGCTGCTGGCGTTTATGGCATTGATCCTACGCAGTTGTTTTTAATCCAGTTTCAGGCAATTAAACACTTTGTCGGGCAGCGGAACATTCATTTCTTGCCGCTAGGCATAGAGGACATGCAGCCGCTTAAAGCCTTCGATACTGTCTTTTCCATGGGAGTACTCTATCACCGAAAAGATCCTATGCAGTTTCTCACTCAGCTAAAAAACCAGCTTAGAAAAGGCGGGGAACTCATACTTGAAACGCTAGTGGTTGATGGCGACGAAAATACAGTGCTAATGGCCGGCGAGCGCTACGCTCAAATGCGCAATGTCTGGTTTCTTCCAAGTTCTGAGGCGCTCATGGTTTGGCTGGGTCGGCTAGGATTTGAAAATATTCGCGTTGTTGATGTTAATCACACCACTCTTGATGAGCAGCGGTCAACAGAATGGATGGAAACACAGTCTTTGAAAGATTTTCTTGATCCGGCAGATATTACTCGCACCATTGAAGGCTACCCTGCACCACAAAGAGCCGTTATTGTGGCCAACAAAAAGTAATTTACTGCCTATTCTTGTTACCCGCTTTGTTGGCACAGATGTTGTAACCCTAATCAGCTATGGAGTGCGAATTCTGTATCGATTAGGGTAATAACATGGACATACATGGCTTTTTAACAGCCCATCATTTGCCAAGTAGCTATGCAGATACTGCACAAAAGTGGTTCACCCCACTCTGTGAAAGGCTCATTGAGCACCAAAAAGGTGCACAAAAACCATTTATCCTTGGCATTAATGGCTGCCAAGGCTCTGGAAAATCTACTCTCACTAATTTTATAGAGACTTTTTTAGAAACTGAACATGATTTACGCGTGGTATCTCTCTCTATAGATGACTTTTATCTAGATAAAGCGAGCCGCAATGCGCTTGCTATAAAAGTACACCCGCTATTGAGAACTCGAGGCGTGCCGGGTACTCACGATATCCCTCTAGCTCTGGAAACTTTTGCAAAGTTAACAAATGGTGAACCGACAAGACTGCCGCGCTTTGATAAAGCATCTGACAACCCGTTTCCTGTTGGCAACTGGCCGCTTATTAGCGAAACGCCCGATGTGATAATTCTCGAGGGCTGGTGTGTTGGTGTACCACCGCAAGCCAAATCAGCACTTAGAACTCCCGTCAATGCGTTAGAAGAAAACGAAGACTCGTTGTGCACTTGGCGCACATTTGTCAATGGTGAATTGCAGGGTCAATATCAAACACTTTTCGAAAAGATAGATTATAGTGTGATGTTAGCAGCACCATCTTTTGACTGTGTTTATCAGTGGCGTCTAGAACAAGAGCACAAGCTTGCTAGAGCCACAAAAAACCAGGCTGACGGCATAATGAGTGACGAAGAAGTCGCGCGTTTTATTCAGCACTATCAGCGTTTAACAGAGCATGCGCTCGCTACATTGCCAGATAAGTGTAATACCGTTTTCTATCTCGATGAACAAAGAACGATTTCACAACAGGACTTGAAGTAATGACAAAAACGCTTGTTTTCACCGATATGGATGGCACGTTGTTAGACCATCATACGTACTCTTTTGAGGCGGCGAAACCAGCCTTGGCAGCACTCGATAAAAAAAACATACCTGTTATCCCAACCACCAGCAAAACCTTCGCTGAATTACAGCCCTTGCGAGAGGACATAAATTTAACCGGGCCTTTTATTATTGAGAACGGCGCGGCTATATTTATCCCTCATGGATTTTTTAAACAAAAACCAAGTGGTACTGTTTGGGTCGACGGTTATTGGTGCAAGGCCTTTATATCTAGTAAAAACCATTGGATAAAACTGCTGGAAAAAATAAGCGGAGACTTTGAAGGTAGCTATAAGCAATTTTCGAAAATGTCTATAGAAGACATTCAAGCTTGCACGGGTCTTGATGAGCAGTCGGCTTCTCTCGCCGCGAAACGTCAGTTTGGCGAGCCCGTGTTATGGGAAGGTTCTGATGACAACAAACAGTTATTTTTAGACGCCATTACCCAACGAGGCGCGTTTCCTCTAGAAGGCGGACGCTTTATACACGTATCGGGTAATTGTGACAAAGGCCAAGCCCTTTCTTGGCTGGCAAAAGAATACCAAAGACAAAATGGCGTTGCCGTTCAGACCGTAGCCTTAGGTGACGGCAAAAACGACATCGCTATGTTAGAAGCTGCAGATATATCAATAAGAATACTTTCACCGGTAAATCCTCCACCAGATGTAAAAAAAGAAGAGGTATATACCAGCACCCTAAATGGTCCAGAAGGCTGGACTGAAATGCTTACCCAATTATTATCTTTATGATCAGGAGGACACATGGCTGATTTTTATCAAAACGGTGTTATAACCACATTACACAACTTAGCTCGTAGACCCACCGAGGAAATTGAAGCGGAACTGCTGCAGTTTTCGAAAAAACGTCCAATGGCGCTGATATTGCCGTCACTATTTTCTGAGTTGGAAGGTGAAGCCCTACCCCATATTGTTGAAGAACTCACAAACGTGCCCTATCTTTCTGAAATTGTTATCGGACTCGACCGCGCTAACGAAGATCAGTACAAGCATGCTCTTTCGTTTTTTAGCAAGTTACCGCAACACCACCGCGTGCTATGGAATGATGGACCTCGTTTACGCGCAATCGACGAAGAACTTCAAGCTCAGGGCCTTGCCCCTAAAGAAATGGGTAAAGGCAGAAATGTGTGGTATTGCATGGGGTATATCCTTGCATCGAACCGCGCAGAATCGGTTGCGCTTCACGATTGTGACATCGTAACCTATGAAAAAGACCTACTTGCTAAACTCATCTATCCGGTTGCTAACCCAAACTTCAACTACGAGTTCTGTAAGGGATATTACGCTCGTGTGGCCAACGGCAAAATAAATGGCCGCGTTTCTCGTCTATTAGTTACTCCGTTGCTAAGAGCACTTAAACGTATCATGGGTGATAATGAATACTTAGAATTTATGGACAGTTTCCGTTATCCACTGGCCGGAGAGTTTTCTTTTAGACGTGATGTGCTAAACGATATCCGTATCCCAAGTGACTGGGGACTAGAGATAGGCGTATTGTCGGAGATGCACCGAAATTATTCACATAACAGACTGTGTCAGGCCGATATTTGCGATATTTACGATCACAAACACCAAGACCTATCCCTCAACAACGACGAAGGTGGTCTTTCTAAGATGTCTATCGACATTACAAAAGCCATATTCAGAAAACTAGCAACTCAAGGCTACACGTTTAGTAATGAAATGTTCCGTTCGATAAAAGCCACCTACTTCAGGATCGCGTTAGACTTTATCGAAACGTATCACAACGACGCAGTTATGAACGGATTAAACCTCGATATTCATAACGAAGAAAAAGCCGTAGAGATGTTTGCAAGTAACATTATGAAAGCGGGTCAGAATTTCTTGGAAAACCCAATGGAAACCCCTTTTATACCAAGCTGGAACCGCGTTACCAGTGCAGTGCCTGATATTCTAGAGCGCTTGCTTGAAGCCGTTGAAGCCGATACTGCTGAATATATGGAGAAATAATATGGCATGGGACCCTCTCCATGACAAAGTAAAGCACCATTTAGAAACGATTTACGCCGATGTGTCGCTAGATGTGTCTTATGACACCCTAGCAACACAGCTATTAGCTGCAATTGGCATTGCGTCGAGTGAAGATATTGCTTCCCCAAAATCACATTACAACTATTGGGATGAGCAGGACATTATTATGATTACCTACGGAGACAGCGTTATTCGAGAGAATGAACGTCCCTTGGTAACGCTAAACAACTTTTTGCATCAATACTGCAAAAATACCGTTAATAATGTGCATATTCTGCCGTTTTTTCCCTACAGTTCCGATGACGGTTTTTCGGTAATCGACTATTCCACCGTGAATGAGTCTTTGGGATCGTGGGATGATATAGAGGCAATAGCAAAAGACTATGGGCTAATGACAGACTTGGTGATTAACCATTGTTCCGCAAGAAGCATATGGTTTGATAACTTCATCAAGAGCGAAGGTCCTGGGTCCGACTTTTTCTTTACCGCTGATCCAAGCGACGATCTCTCTATGGTTACGCGACCTCGTGTGTCGCCGCTACTGAGAGAAACAGAAACCGCCGACGGTGTAAAACATGTATGGTGTACCTTTAGTCACGACCAAGTCGACTTTGACTTTAGGAACCCCAAAGTGCTGCTTGCTTTTGTCGATATTATTAAACTTTATATCGATAAAGGAACTAAGCTTTTCCGCCTGGATGCCGTGGCATTTCTCTGGAAGATTGTTGGCTCTAATTGTATTAATTTGTCGCAAACCCATGAGGTTGTGCGCTTATTACGTACACTGATTGAACATGTCGATCCCTCAATTATCATAATTACTGAAACCAACATTCCAAACAGAGAGAATTTAACCTATTTCGGTAATGCAAACGAGGCCCATGCGATTTACAACTTCTCACTGCCTCCTTTACTTGTAAATACTTTAGTTACCGGAGACTGTACCTACTTGAAAAGCTGGATGATGAGTATGCCACCAGCGCAAAACGGCACGGCATATTTTAATTTCATTGCTTCTCATGATGGTATTGGCTTACGCCCAGCCGAAGGACTGCTCGACGATGAGGAAATATCTGAGCTAGTGCACACCATGCAAAACTTTGGCGGTAAAATTTCTTGGCGTGCATCCGAACACGGAAAGCAAAAGCCCTATGAGATAAATATCACCTTGTTCGATGCCTTACAGGGCACAACCAAAGGGCCTGATAAATATCAGGTAGACCGCTTTATTTGCGCCCATGCAATTATGTTGGGAATGGAAGGTATTCCGGGGCTTTATATTCACAGTCTGCTTGGCACATCTAACGACTATGAAAAAGTCGCGAATACCGGCCAAAACCGAAGTATAAACCGACGCCGCTGGGATATCGATGAGTTAGAGGTGTTACTAGACTCACCCCACTCACAGCATCATAAAGTGCTCACGCGTTTGTCGCAGCTGATACGGATCAGAAAAGCGCAGCCTGCTTTTCATCCTAATGCTACTCAATTCACGCTACAACTCGGTAACGAGATATTTGGCTACTGGCGTCAAAGCCTCGATAGAAAGCAAAGCGTCTTTTGTGTAAGCAACATTTGCGATGAAGAAAGAACGATACTATTGTCAGACATTAATTTAATAGGCACCGACAATTGGATAGATTTAGTCACTCGGGATGAAATTTGTCTTTCTAGCGGCTTTATTCAGTTAAAACCCTATCAGACCTTATGGATAAGTAACCAAGACTTTGAATAGGTTCTGCTTATAATGTTTGAAGGCGCGTGAGAAGAGTATATTCACGCGCCTTTTCATCTCCTTTCAACATTCTCGGTTTTATAATCTATGCAACCTATATCCACTTTTATCTTTGATTTAGACGGTACCTTAGTCGATTCTGTGCCCGATTTAGCCATTGCACTTAATGCTGCGCTTGACGATGTAGGTATGCCTACGCACAGCAATTGCGTTATTAGAAACTGGGTAGGAAATGGTGCAAAAGTACTTGTAGAGCGAGGATTAGCAAACGGGGTAAACAATGCTGACACCCCAGACCAACTAAATAGCGAAGAGCTAATAGAACACACTTTTCAGCGCTTTTTATATCACTACGACCGCAACGTTTGTAAAGAGTCTAGTTTATACCCAGGAGTTTACGACACGTTAAAAAGCCTGGCCGCTCGGGGGTTTACTCTTGCTTTGGTTACCAACAAACCCAAAAGGTTTATTGCACCTATTGTTGAGGCACTCAGCATAGACAGCTTTTTTACGCTGTTTATTGGTGGCGATTCACTAAAAGAAAAAAAGCCCTCCCCTTTGCCTCTCAACCATGTGTGTAAAACACTAAACACTGACGCGAGCGAATGCGTTATGGTGGGAGATTCGAAAAACGATATTTTAGCTTCAAAGGCTGCAAATATGCGCAGTGTAGGCCTAACCTATGGCTACAATTATGGAGAGGATATCAGTACTTACCAACCAGACTGGGTGTTTAGCAAGTTTAAAGAAATAGCATCCATTGTGGCTTAAATGCATTAGATTAGTTGAGCCTGCAACACCGTTTCACAATTAAAATGCCTCAGAATTTAAAACTTCATCGCTTAGAACATAATTCGTACAACAAAGATCAACACGCGGTAATAGAGACATTACCCTTTGGTAAAATATACTTTTTTCTGTACTATCCGCCTGTTAAATAATTCAGGGAGTTACGGGTATGTCGACAAGCTGGCTTTCTTTGGAAGACGCACTGATAAAAGCGCGAGCAACAGCTCACGCAGTGAGCGACGTTGAATATGTCAGCTTAGCAAAAGCTCACCGCAGAGTGGTTGTTGAAGATATTATTGCCTCGACAAACGTGCCACCATGGGATAACTCGTCTATGGACGGCTATGCTATTCATGTCACTGCCGAATCCAGCTCCTTAGCTAATGACAATACCAAAGCAACGGATTCTTCCGGTAAAACTTTCACCGTGCAGGGTGTTATTACCGCGGGTGACAGAGCCACGACACCTCTTCATTCAGAACATGCTTATAAAATCATGACAGGTGCACCTATTCCTCAGGGTGCAAACGCCGTGGTGATGTTAGAAAATACTAGCTCTAGCGATACAAATACAGTGACTGTCCATACCCTCCCTACTGCTGGTGAAAATATTCGTGTGAAAGCCAATGATATTGCCAGCGGAGAGGTACTTATCAGAAAAGGAACGTTACTTAGGGCTGAGCACCTAATGCTATTGTCGTCTCAAGGATTAAACACGCTACCTGTTTACAGAAAGCTTCGCGCTGGCATTGTGGCCACGGGCAATGAATTAGCAGCACCCGGTGAAGCATGCAGCGACACGCAAATTTTTGAATCGAACCGTGCGGGTATCAGTGCCATTGTCGAGGACGAAAATGTCGAGATTATCGATTTTGGCATAGTGAAAGACGATAAAGCCTCGCTGTCAGACTTATTTCATCAAGCGTCTAACACCGTTGATATCATGATAAGTAGTGGTGGCGTGTCTGTTGGTGATGCCGACTATGTTAAAGACGTCATTGATTCAATGGGCAGCATCGATTTTTGGAAGATCGCAGTTAAACCCGGTAAACCTTTTGCGCTAGGTAAACTTGATGACACTGTATTTTGCGGGCTTCCAGGCAATCCGGTTTCTTCATTCGTCACCGCCAAACTACTGGTATTGCCTATAATTCGCAAAATGCAGGGCCGACAAGATGACCTAGGTCTATTCACTGTTACAGCCACATTGACGAAAGACATCAAGCGTCGTCCAGGCCGCCGTGATTTCCAGCGTGCGCTAATGAGCACTGATACACAAGGCAACCTTGTTGTTACACCGTTAAAAAACCAAAGCTCGGGAGTGATGACCTCTATCACCTCAGCGAATTGTTTTATGGTAGTGCATGAAGAACTCGCTGAGCTGAACAAAGGTGACGCTATTCCCGTTATTCCTTTTACATAGAGCATGTGGCGCTATTTTTGAAATGGCTGAGTCAGACACTGATGGCCAGAGACCAAGCGCCACAGCGCTGCGTTATGATAATTTCGTTGACCATACGTTTGCCATGTTGAGCTTTCATAAAACAAATAAGAGAAACTATACCTGTGATAAAACAACGCTTTTTTATTGAAGCCAGAGATGTATTAAAACTCGCGTGGCCGCTGCTTATTGCGCAAATAACCCAAATGTTAATGGGTGTAAGCGACACAATTATGGCAGGGCGATACAGTGCAACCGACATGGCCGCGGTAGCGCTAGGCTTTAGTATTACCATTCCTCTTCTGTGTTTTATACAGGGTATCGCCCTTGCTCTACCCCCTATAATTTCTCGGCTTCATGGCAACAAAAATATCTCAGGCATAGCCAATGCAAGTCAGCAAGCAGGCTACTTAGTACTGTTCGTTGGTTTGCTTATTGCCGCACTTGTGCCCTTTACTGAGGCCATAGTCTCGTTGTTTCCGATGGCACCTGAATTACACACGATCACCGTCGACTACGTTATCTATGTATTTATCGCAATGCCAGGCTTTGCCATATATCAGTGGTTGAGAAACTATTGCGAGGGGTTGGGGAAAACTAAACCTACGATGATCATTACAGTCATTGGTTTGATGGCAAATGTGGTCGGTAACTACCTGTTTATTTATGGGGTGGGTCCCCTTCCCGCCATGGGGGGCGCAGGGTGCGGTGTTGCTACTGCCCTTGTGATTTATACCATGCTCGTAGCCACTATCATTTACGTAAAGTTTGCACCGGCGCTAGCAAAATACGCTCTGTTTACTTATTGGTATCGCCCAGACTTAAAAGTCATTGGTAGAACCTTCGCTATGGGACTTCCCATCGCGATGACCATATTGTTTGAAGTGACACTGTTTTCTGCAGTAGCGCTGCTTATCGCTCCCTTTGGTGCAAATGTGGTTGCAGCTCATCAAGTGGCACTGAACTTTTCAGCCCTAATGTTTATGTTTCCTATGAGCATTGGTATGGCAGTGGCTATTCGTATTGGCTATCGCATCGGGCAAAACAATATACGCCAAGCAAAAATAGCTGCGCGAAGTGCTATTTTAATTGGCTTTGTTACCTCTGCATGCACTGCTACTTTTACCCTAGTGGCTAAGGGGTTTATTATCGGGCTGTATACAAACGACAGCGAGGTTTACGCCCTTGCCAATGCGCTACTTATCTATGCAGCACTTTTTCAGCTATCTGATGCAGTGCAGGTTATATCTGCCAATGCGCTTAGAGGTTATAAAGACACTACCGCCATGTTCCTAATCACGTTTGTATCATATTGGCTTATTGGCTTGCCCACAGGCGTTGTTTTGGGAAGAACATCGTGGCTTACCGCTGAGCCGATGGCAGCTGCCGGCTTTTGGATTGGATTTATTGTGGGGCTAAGTGCAGCAGCTGTGCTACTTGGTGCAAGACTACTTTATATTCAACGAAAAACCGCCGTGTTAAAAGCGTAATTGTACTTACAAGCTAGCCCTCTTTTTATCGAGGGCGTTTTGTTTATTTCTTAGCTAGCGAGAACGGCTTAATCCTTTTATAGCGTCTGTTAGTCCTTCGAGCGTTAGCGCATACATTTTATCTTCCATAATCTCTCTCATTATTTTAATGGAAGAATAGTATGGCCAATAGTTTTCGGCCTGTGGGTTCAGCCACACCGCGTTACTAAAGTGATTAAGCAGCCGCTGCATCCATACACTGCCCGCCTCTTCATTCCAGTGCTCTACGCTTCCACCCGGATAGGTAATTTCATAGGGCCCCATGGTGGCGTCGCCAACAAAGATAACTTTGTAATCTTTGCCGTAGCGATGAATGATATCCCAAATGGGAATGCGCTCCTTATTGCGTCTAAGGTTGTCTTTCCATACTTCCTCGTATACACAATTGTGAAAGTAAAAATACTCTAAATACTTAAACTCTGACTGTACGGCGGAAAAAAGCTCCTGCGTAGTTTTAACGTGTGGGTCCATTGAGCCCCCCACATCAAAAAACATCAGCACCTTTACCGCGTTGTGACGCTCTGGCGCCATGTGAATATCTAGCATGCCACCTTTTTTAGCGGTCTCGCCTATGGTAGTTCTCACGTCAAGCTCTTCACTGGCGCCAGTTCGAGCAAACTTTCTCAATTTCCGCAATGCAACTTTTATGTTGCGGGTGCCTAACTCCACATCGGAAGAGAGATTTCTAAACTCTCGCTTATCCCACACTTTGGCGGCAGAAAACTTTCTATTTCCTTTTTGACCAATGCGAACCCCTTCAGGGTTATCTCCATAAGCACCAAAGGGCGAAGTCCCCCCTGTGCCTATCCATTTATTACCGCCTTGGTGACGTTTTTCTTGCTCTTCCAGCCGCTTTTTAAGAGTTTCCATAAGCTCATCAAGCCCACCGGCTTTGCGCAGCGCCTCGCGCTCCTCTGGGCTTAAGTTCTTTTCAAGTTCTTTGCGCAACCACTCTTCAGGGATTTCCTTTCCGAACAGATCGATAGATTCAACACCTTCAAAATAATGTGCAAAGGCGCGATCAAACTTATCATATTGAGTTTCATCTTTAACCATTATGGTGCGAGACAGGCTATAAAAGCCCTCTATGTCTGCATAAACCACATGCTTTTCTAATGCGCGCAACAAATCAAGCAACTCACGAAGAGTGGTTTTTACTTGATACTTTCTCAGCGTGAAAAAAAACTCAATAAGCATTAGCGTCTCGCCATAAAGACCAGTTTTTCAAAAAGATGAATATCTTGCTCGTTTTTGAGTAATGCCCCGTATAGTGGTGGGATTGAAGCCTTACCGTCTTTGTTGTGAAGCGCCTCTGGTGGAATGTCTTCTGCGACTAGCAGTTTCAACCAATCAATCAACTCAGACGTCGACGGTTTTTTCTTAAGCCCCGGCACGTCACGTAGATTAAAGAATGCAGACAGTGCTTCGTCTAACAAGTTTTTCTTAAGGTCGGGAAAATGCACATTAACAATTTCTCGCATGTCGTCTGGCGTAGGAAACTGAATGTAGTGGAAGAAACAACGGCGCAAGAATGCATCTGGCAGCTCTTTTTCATTATTCGACGTAATAATCACAATGGGACGCTGAGCGGCAACGACTCGCTCTTGGGTTTCATAAACGAAAAATTCCATTTTATCGAGTTCAAGCAATAAATCGTTTGGAAACTCGATATCGGCTTTGTCTATCTCGTCAATAAGTAACACCGGGCGTTTTTCTGCGCTAAACGCTTCCCACAGTTTCCCCTTTACAATGTAGTTACCGATATCGTGCACTCTATCATCGCCTAGCTGCGAATCTCTAAGACGAGACACCGCATCGTATTCGTATAAGCCTTGCTGCGCTTTCGTGGTTGATTTAATGTGCCATTGAATTAGTTCGGTACCTAAACTGTCGGCAAGCTCCTCGGCAAGCATGGTTTTACCCGTGCCCGGCTCACCCTTTATAAGTAGAGGCCGCTCTAGTGTGATTGCCGCATTAACAGCGAGCTGTAGGTCTTTGGTTGCGATGTAATTAGACGTGCCGCTAAAAGCCATTCTTCTTATACTCCGTTTAATTCTTCGTCTTCATGTAATTTAACAATAACATATAGCTAAAAAACACTTTGCATTTTTACTTTTGGGACCAATCATATAGGGGTATAAAGAAATCCCCAAATTCAGGCTATGAATTATTAACTATTATATTGGCCGTACAGATCACGACTTTTGGGGTTTGCTTGTGAATCAGGAACGAGTTAAGGATAAAAGATGAACGTATTTGACGACAATTCCCTAGCGATTGGCCGTACGCCACTAGTGAAACTAAATCGCGTTACCTCTGGTAATGTGTACGCAAAAATAGAGTCTCGCAACCCAAGTTTCAGCGTTAAGTGCCGTATTGGTGCAAACATGGTCTGGGATGCAGAAGAGCGCGGTGTTCTGACAAAGGGTAAAGAGATTGTAGAGCCTACAAGTGGTAATACGGGTATTGCCTTAGCGTTCGTTGCTGCTTCACGTGGTTACAAAATAACGCTAACTATGCCAAGTAGTATGAGCTTAGAACGCCGTAAACTGCTTAAAGCATTAGGCGCAAATCTAGTGCTAACAGAGGCTCCTAAAGGAATGAAAGGCGCAGTGGCCGCAGCACAAGAAATCGTCAACTCTGATCCTGAAAAGTATGTACTGCTTCAGCAGTTTGACAACCCTGCTAACCCGGCTATCCACGAAAAGACCACAGGCCCTGAAATTTGGGAAGACACCGACGGTAAAGTTGATGCATTCGTAGCGGGTGTGGGTACAGGCGGTACCATTACAGGTGTAAGCCGTTACCTTAAAAACACCAAGGGCAAAGCTATTACGTCTGTAGCGGTTGAGCCAACTGATTCGCCGGTAATCACACAAGCATTAGCGGGTGAAGAATTAACTCCTGGTCCACATAAAATTCAGGGTATTGGTGCTGGGTTTATTCCTGGAAACCTTGACTTAGACCTTATCGACGAAGTTGAGCAAGTCTCTAACGAAGACTGCATGGACATGGCACGCAAGCTAATGACAGAAGAAGGTATTCTTGCAGGTATTTCCTCTGGTGCAGCGGTTGTAGCAGCGAAGCGTTTTGCTGAACGTCCGGAAAACAAAGATAAGATTGTTGTTGTTCTTCTTGCTAGCGGTACAGAGCGTTACTTAAGTAGCCCAATGTTTGCTGGTGCGTTCGACGAACAGGAAGAAGTTCAATAGTTGAACGTTAGACTAAAAACGTTACGCGTACAGTAAAATGCTGTAATAGCGCACTGAAAAGCGAGGAAGACTATATTTAGTCCCTCGCTTTTTTTTTGTATTAAAAATTGACGTTTACATTACGGATAGCTGCACATTATTTGCTACCCTGTTACCCTTAGCACTTAATTAGTAGTACTTAGTTATTAGTCCTTAGTTATTAGTACTTAATCATCGTTACAATACGACAGAACAATAAAAATATAGGTCAATAAAGAACTGGCATAGTTCGTCATTAAACACATATTTGCCCTTTAACCTTTTTCGCCTCAGGAGGCTTGTAAAATGAACGCCCATAAGTTGTATACCTTGTTTGGTCTTATCTCCCTACTATTGCTCAGTGCATGTGGAGAAAAAGAAAAAGGTATTGGTCGTTACGGCATGCTTGACGAGAGTACACCAGAATACACAACTGTTGTTTTTCTAAACAGTGTTTACGAAGACGATAATTTAGATAGAGCAATTTCTTTATCTAGCGAAAAGATGACGCGAATACTAAAACGCTACCATACCAACAAAAATGTACAGCGCCATTTACTCAACTTGAAGTACGACACCGTTACGGTGACACCTCAAACAGCAGGCAAAATAGGCAGAACTGAATTTGCCGAAAAATCGACCATCACTGTATTTTTAAGCGGAATGTATGGTGAAGACAAAATAGAAGACTTACGCAGCCTCGACCTTATCAAAGAAGATGGTGATTGGAAGGTGAACAAGATTCACCCTGATACCTACTTATAGCCTCGCTTTATATCATAGCCAGAATAATAGCCTGAAATCATAGCAAACTGGGGTGGCGACGTATTAACAACCACCCGCTTGCCAACTCACTAGTTAATCGGCCACTGGTTTATTTGATTAGCACAAGAGACGTTTGTGGTGCGGTGAGAAACCTAGCGCCCTGTTCAGTGATGACTACCATATCTTCTACTGAAATTGTCTTAGTCTTTTGAACGTTGGTTTTTTCGTTGCCCGCGCTATGGCTGTCTGTTTCAACTTCTGTAGCCTTATCTCCCTCATCTGGGTTATAAGGCCAACTGAAAAAGCCATCAAAGGCAAAAGTCATATGTGTATCCAGAAGTTTGTCTGATGCAGGCCGAACGCCTAAGTTGGGGCCTACATCATGAGCAACGTAGCCAACTGGATGTCCCGTACTCCACATCACGGGTAATGAGCCATTTTTCTGCATGACTGCAAGCTGCGCTTTGTGAACTTCGTTACCCGACACTCCCGGTTTCATTGTGTTAAATGCTGCGTTGCGTCCTGCTATCGCGCTTTCCCACGCATGCTGCATAAATTGAGGCGCCGCTTGCTCGTCAGTGTTGAGTACGTAAGCGAAGCGTTGAACATCTGTCACCCATTGTTCAAAAACGCGAATACCAAAATCTATTTGGATAACATCTCCGCCCTGTATAACTCGCTCTGTAGGATGAGAATGACCACGATCGGGCCCAGAATTCACTGCTGGATTCTGACTTTCCGCCCATCCATCGGTGACACCAGCCTCTGCCATTTTTTGTTTTAAGAAACCGGCAATGTCTTTATCTGTCGTTATTCCGGGTTTAACCATTTGGTAAGCTTCATATTCCCACCGTGAGGTAATAGCAGCCGCTTTTTCCATAATATCTACCTCTTCGGGAAGTTTGCGAGCTAGCCAGTAATAAATTACGTCTTCAGCAGAAACCAATGAGACATCACGGTTTTTAAATGCCTTCTCAAGCATGAGATATTGAGAGTGGCTCAAGCCATCTGCAAGAGGATTAACGGTGAAACTGTTTATGCCAACCCGCCCTTTTATTGGTTGCTTAGCCATCCAAGTGGCTGCTGCGTTAACCGCACTTTCACCTTTTGCAACATCAACCACATAGTCGAACGTGCCAAGCTCTTTTAGTGCCGTAGACTCACTTGTAGGTGAGAATATTCGCGAACTAATAGCGTTTGCACTCTTGGGCGGGGCTTCCTCGGCAACGTCTTCTTCTAGACTGAATAAAATGACCGCAGTGTCCCCAGCATTCTCGCAACCTACGTGGTTCGCTAAGGGGTCATTATTATTCTCACGGCACACAATTAGCCAATAACGTAAGTCAGCATTTTTCATTGCTAAAGGTAGCAGTGTTTTAATTCGCTTTTTTCTAATTTCACCCCATGGTGATGGCGAATTAAAGTACGCGATATACTCGTTTATCGTCTTTAAATCGGGAATTCGGTTTTCAGTGTTTGCTGTTGTTTCAAGTGGTTCAGTCAACGGTTGCCTGCTGCTCTGTGATAAGTCACTGTCGACATTTGCCAGAGCAACTTGCGCATTGAAGGCACTGACGCCAACCACAACAATCTGTGAAAGGAACATAAAACGTGAGCGTGTTGTCATTCTTCTATTCTCTTTTTTCTTTTTAGATGTTCAATTTTAAAACTCTATCATCCATTCGTATTGTGGCACCACATTACTTGCTACCGAGAAATAATAAGAAAAATACCAAGAAAAATGAGAGTATTTTCCGTGCAATGAATAAACATATTCTTTTCTTGGTTTGCGACAATATACCTGAGACAATGTCGTCTTAATTATATAAGCGAAATCTCTATGAAACTTTTAGTTCGCAATCTTGCGAGAACAACGACACAAGACGAAATACTTTCTCTTTTTTCTGCCCACGGTAAAGTGGACGAATGCAGCCTAGTGCTAGATAAAAAAACGGGTCAATCTAAAGGCTTTGCCTTTGTAGAAATGAACAATACTGATGATGCGCAAAAGGCCCTGAAAAGCTTACACCACGCCACTGTAGCCAATAACAAAATTAGAGTTAAGCTGGCGCAAGACTAGAGCGCTTGTAACAGTTCCTTACTGGCACACGTCTTTTAAGTAACTACACTAAAGCGCTACTGTTTTTTCACCGAACTGGCTAGCATAACCGCCAACAGAAACTGTCCAGCCGTGACTGCTACTCGATAAGCCATTGTTTGTCGCTGTAACCACAGTCGCAGTAATTGCTGAGGGGCAGTTCATTGCCCGGCCTTGTTCAAACTCAAAATTAAACGTTATAGCAGAGTCAGTCCCCTTTTTACCCAATGCACTGTGCTGAGAGTGTGTATTACGCTGCCCAGTGCTATTTCCGGTGCGACTTACAGCGCTGTGCCCAGTATCATGCTTAGCGAGATAGCACGCCAATGCACCACTGGCACTTCCGGTAGCCGACTCTTCAGTAATGCCAAGTAACGGGGCAAAGTTTCTGCAGCTTGCCGTTATCGTATTATCACTTTCACGCAGTTCAAAGGCGTGAATGCCAACAGCATTATGCGCCTTACAAAATTCACTAGTTTTCGTGCTATCAAGCTGTATCTTGTCTAAATACCCCATTGGCACAGGCACGATAATATCAGGCAGTCCCGTACAGACTATCTCAATTGGAAGTTCTGTTTGGGCAAGCACTTGTGGCGCAATACCGATAAGGCCAGAAATTGCTTCGCAGGGTAGCTCTCCAAGAAACTCTGGTGCTTTTTGCTTCATTTCAACATGCCCGTTCGACATTATGGAAACACCTAGCAGACCCGCTTTTGTTTTTTGCACATAGCTTCCAGGTTGAAACACCCCTTGATGAAATAGGGTTGAAAATGCTGCTAGTGCAGCGTGACCACAAAAATCGACCTCTTCGGTAACAGTAAAAAACGACACTTCGGCATCCATATCGACATCGGTATTGGCATTCTCGACTGCACTTCTACGAGTAGCCCCACTAGAACTTTTACTATTTACAATTTTAGAAACAAATGCCGTTTCGGAATAGCCTACCGCTTTGGCTATTGCTAACTTTTCATCATAAGTTAACCCGTCTGCATTTAGCACCACTCCAGCGGGGTTTCCGCCGCCGTTATTCTTAGTAAATGCATTGACCAAAAATACTTTTATTTTCTTCACTCTATTCTTGTCCATTTTCTTTTTATTTATACCTATAAAACAAAAAAGCCGAAGCTGTTTGGCTTCGGCTTTGTCTTGGGTTATAACGCTATTAAAGGCTACTCATACTCTGAACAGAAACAGGCCCAATATTAGCAGCTTCTACTTCTGCTTTTATTTTCTCTGCATCGCCAATAATCAACCATGTTAATTTATCAGGCTGAACCACCTGCTTTGCAGCATCGTTTAAGTCGTCTAGCGACAAGCTATTATACTTCTCCACTAAACTTTCAGGGTAGTCGTAGTCGCGATTAAAGCGACTGCTCGATAGCAAACTGCTAAGCACAGAGCCAGCCGTTTCAAACTGTCCTGGCAACGAACGTACTTGGTCTAATCGTGCGCGCTCTAACTCTAACTCTGTGGGCGGTTTGTCGCCTAAATAGCCATTAAGCTCTTTCTTTAATTCCAGTAGAGATGCACCGGTTTTATCAGTTTGTACAGGTGCATAAACCATATACGGTCTTTGACCTCTTGCTTCTTGTAAGAAAGTGTAGGCGCCATAGGCCCAACCTTTGTCTTCACGCAGATTCATATTCACACGCGCAGTAAAGGCACCACCCAAGGTCTCATTCATCGCCATAATGGCAATGTTATTATCTACTCCGGTAGGCGGTGCTAAATGTGCAGCAAGAATAAGCGATTGTTGAGACCCAGGACGGTCAATAATAATCGCTCTTCCCTTTTCTGGCATGCTTGCCTGGGCAATTTGCTTAGTGCCCTTTTCACCCGATGCCTTCCATTTACCAAACTCTTTTTCAAGCATAGGTTTAATTTCGTCGAGCGTGGTGTCGCCCACTACGAATACCGTGGCATTATCTGGACGTAACCAGGTGTTTTTAAAGTCGACCAGGTCGCTGCGAGTGACCGACTGAACACCTTCAGCAGTTCCAGAACCGGTAAAAGGGATCCCATAAGCGTGATCATCGCCGTAAATAAGCGGTGGTAGCAAGGTAAGGGCAATGCTCACTGGACGTGTTTTCTGCTGCGCAATTTCGCTTAGAATTAGCGCGCGCTGACGTTCAATCTCTTCTTTATCAAAGGTCGGCTTTTTCAAAATATCACCAAACAACGACAAAGAATCGTCCATATTTTCTTTTAACATAGACATACTGACAGTGGTGGTATCAAGGTTAGAACCACTGTTTAGCCTAGTACCTAGCTTTTCAAGCTCCGCCGCTAGCTCTAGTGCATCATAACGGCCAGCGCCTTCATCTAACATGACAGTGGCAAAATTTGCCAGTCCGAGTTTTCCACCCGCATCGGCTGAATAACCTGCGTCAAACTGAACGGCAACATTCACAATGGGTACAGTAGAGCGCTTTGCAAACACCACTTCAATACCATTTGATAAGGTGGTTTTCTCCACATCAGGAAAAGACAATTGAGTTTCCGCAGATATGGCAGGAAGCCCAGAGCTTCTGTCTACCCCTTCAGTACTCGCAGCATGCTCGGCAAAAGGCACAAAGGTAATTTGATGCCATCCATCGCCCAACCATTCGTTAGCCGCAGCTTTAACCTTCTTAGGTGTGGCGCTAGCAAGTTCTTTCAACTCGGTTTTAAAATACGTAGGGTCGCCAGCAATGAATTCACCTGATGCCAGTCTATCAGCTTTACCACCGAAGCCTCCCACTTCTTCAAGCCCACGAATAATTGAAGCACGGCGCTTTGTTGATACCAGCTTTACTTCATCTTTGGTAGGGCCTTTACGCAAAAACTCTTGGATAATTTTATCCATTTCACGCTCTACTTTCTTAACATCTGCGCCTGGTGCTACATCTACGCTAAGACCGAAAATGGACGCAATTTGTAGCTCGTAATTAAACACCGATGCATTTGTTGCGATTTGTTGGTCGTAAACAAGCTCTTTGTACATGCGAGAGTTTTTGCCATCACCTAGCACACTTGCTGCAATAAGCAGATCTGTGGCTTCTGGGCTCATGTTTTCAGGCGAAACCCAAAGGCGTGAGATTCGAGTTTGCGGTACTTTGTCCTGAATAATTTCTCTGGTGTTCGCGGTACGCGTTGGGATCCAAGATTGCCATTTAGACAAAGATGGGCCAGGTTCAATATCACCAAAATACTTATTGACCAGAGGCTTGGCTTCGTCGGCATTAATATCACCACTAAGTACCAAAATCGCGTTGTTCGGACCATAGTATTTATTGAACCACGACTTCACATCGTCTAGTGAAGCGGAGTTCAAATCTTCCATAGAGCCGATAACGTTATGTGAATACGGATGTTCGTTGGGAAACAGTGCTTTAACGGCATGATCTAAGAACGCACCATAGGGCTGGTCTCCACGTTGACGTTTCTCATTTTGAACAACGCCACGCTGCTCATCCAGTTTCTCTTGGGTCACTGCGCCTAGGAGGTGACCCATGCGGTCTGATTCCATCCATAATATACGGTCAAGAGCAGGTGTCGGAACGGTTTGAAAGTAGTTAGTGCGGTCGAAGCTGGTGGTGCCGTTTAGGCCCGTTGCACCGGCTTCTTGTAGCGCACCAAACCACTCGTCATCATAGTTTTCAGTGCCATTGAACATAAGGTGCTCGAAAAGATGAGCAAACCCTGATTTACCTTCAGGCTCATCTTTCGAACCAACCTTATACCATACCGCCACGGCCACAACCGGCGCCTTTCGATCTTCATGAACAATAACGGTAAGGCCGTTGTCCATGGTGAACTTTTCGTAGCTAATATCAATATCGTCATCAGCAACGACCGGTGACATTCCCACTAAGGTGATGGCTACAACGCTAAGACATCGCCTCGTTAAATCTTTAAACACCCGCATAAAATATTGTCCTTATTTTTATGAACGTTCTATGTATATTTGTACTATTTTGTCATCTATTTTCGTTAGCACCGAAACCTAACGCCCATTAATTAGAGACGTTTCCTCTTCAAAGCTAAGAAAGCAGAAGCTCCCCACAATTAAGTTAGCGTTGTGATGACACTAACGCAATGATCACACGCAATAAGAATCGTTACAAAACGTTAAATAACGGAAGAAGCCACTGTACATTTCAACTAGTTTTTAAGCGCTGCTTAGTCGGCTTATTTCTCTTGTGGTATAGAAAAAGGCAATCACGGCACTGAGAATAACAACACCCACTATAGTGTAGAACATCGATACCATAGGGTACTCCAATACAATAATGAGCGTATAGTTAATTGCTGCTGGCACTACAAGTTGGCGTGCTATACCCAAATACATGGGGAACATGGGCTTTTGCATCGCCTGCAGTACCGCCACGCTTTGGAACAAGATTACATAAGCATAGAAAGCTAATGTGTCTATCCTTAAATAAGTAATACCTGTGCTTTGTATGGTTGTATCATCAGTAAATAAGCTCATGGCCAAGGGCGAAAGAAAATACATTACAGGTATTGATACAAAGGCCATAAACAAACCTATTAGTAGCCCTTTGCGATAAGTCTCCGATACTCTGTCGAAATAGTTCAACCCCATGTTTTGCCCAGCAATAGCCATAACTGCACTGTTTAAACCCAAAGCCGGTAACAGCAACACTTGCTCGAGGCGAAGTCCTACAGTGTAGCCAGCAACATGCTCACTACCGAACTGCCCTATAAGAGCCACCGTAATAAACCCGCCCAAAATGATGGTGAGCATATTAAAACTGGCTGGCAGTATCTGCCGTAATAAATCACGCCACCGTGCTTTATCAAAGGTGGGTTTCACAGAGATATTCAACCGTTTCATCAGCACTCGAAACAAATAAAATGCGGTTGCAAACTTGATCACAACAGTTGCGAGGGCAATGCCACTTACGCCTAAATCTAATACAAACGTGAATAGAGGATTGAGCCCGAAATTAGCGACAAAGCCCACCATTAAGGCGTTGCGGTTAGATTTTGTATCACCTAATGCCATGAGTGCACCTGCGGCACCGAAAGACAAAGTAAAACCAAGTGAGCCAGCTAAAGTTACCCATAGATAGTCCATAGCCAGAGGTTCTATATTGGGTTCGGCGCCAAGTAAAACCACTAGAGGGCGAGCAGCAAAGAAGCCAATTACACAAGACAATGCACTAAACGCAATCGCTAAACCACTGACATTATCAAGCCAACCTTTAACCTCATGTGTTTCGCCACGGCCAGCACCAGGCGCTATCATAGCTGAAGCACCAGTTTGAATGCCTATACCAATAGACAGCAGCAAAAAGAAAACGCTAGAGGCAATAGACAGCCCGGCCAACGCATTGTCTGAAAGATAGCCCGCAAACCAAATGTCGGTAAGGTTGTAGAGAGTATTGAAAATCATGCCTGTGGATGCAGGTATAGATAACCGAATCATGTGGCCCACAATTGAGCCTTCGGTTAAAGATGGGTCTGACTTCTTTGCTTCCATTTAGCTACTCCAGCTATGTCGGATAACGCTAGTGACATACCGATTTTTAAGCCCCAAAAAAAAATACTCTCCATAAAAACAACAAAAATCGAACAATAATAAAGACGCATCTGCCCGTCTATACGAGCAAATGCGGTAATAAAAAGCACTTATCAAAGCGCGATTTCTTTCATGGACGTTTTTACGCAGGCGGGAGTTTTAAGTTTAGTTATATAGTAAAGATAAGATATCAATATTATGACGTCATAGCAGAAATTGAGGCTGAATTTTGAGCAGGCGATAAAAGGGTTTAAAGGCAGCACGCCTAAACTTGGAGGTGCTGCCTGTATAATTGGAGGCAAATAGCAGTAACGTTCTGCATTACTTCTGCTGTCTAGCGGCTAACTTCTCTAGTTGTTCATCTGTAGCAGGAAGCTGGTGTTTTTCTTTCCATTCTGAATAAGGCATTTTGTAAACAACCTCTCTAGCAGCTTCGTAATCTACATCAACGCCTTTCTCGCTAGCCGCTGACGAATACCATTTCGCTAAACAGTTACGACAAAAATCAGCCAAAATCATCAAATCGATATTCTGAACGTCTTTATTTTCGTCTAGGTGCTCTACTAAACGACGAAATACGGCAGCTTCTATTTCAGTTTGAGTTTGCTTATCCATTTTTATCCTTTTTTACCTTAACGCTATTTAGGACGGGTCAACCAAAACAAAAAAGGGAGCTAGGCTCCCTTTTTCAGTCTTTCTTACTTCTTAATGGGCACATTCTTTAATGAATGTACAAAAGCGTTTTTGCGCTTTTTCCACACTATTACTCTGCGTCGTCAGACTTAGGCGCAGGCTTTTCTAGAAGTTCTTTAATGCTTAGACGTACGCGGTTTTGGCGATCAATTTCCATAACCTTAACGTCAACCATCTCACCTTCTTTAAGGTAGTCAGTTACTTTATTCACTCGCTCGTGAGCGATTTGTGAAATGTGTACAAGCCCTTCTTTACCAGGTAGTACTTCCACGAAAGCACCGAAGTCAACGATGCGGGTAATTTTACCGTTATAGGTTTTACCCACTTCGATTTCAGCAGTAACCTGCTCAATCTTAGCAATAGCAATCTCGGCTTTCGCGCGCTCTGTTGCGAAGATTTTGATAGTGCCGTCATCTTCAATTTCGATGTTGGTATCAGACTCTTCAGTGATTTGACGGATCATTGCGCCGCCTTTACCAATCACATCACGGATCTTATCCTGGTCTACCTTCATGGTGTAGATGCGAGGTGCAAATTCACTTAGTTCTTCGCGATGTCCGCCAATGGCTTCATCCATCACTTTTAAGATATGCAAACGTGCTTCTTTAGCCTGCTTAAGTGCGATCTGCATGATCTCTTTAGTAATACCTTCAATCTTTATGTCCATTTGAAGTGCAGTAATACCATCGGTAGTACCCGCTACTTTAAAGTCCATATCGCCAAGGTGATCTTCGTCACCAAGGATGTCTGAAAGTACAACAAAGTTGTCATCACTTTTCACAAGACCCATTGCGATACCAGCAACAGATGCCTTAATAGGAACACCTGCATCCATAAGCGCAAGTGAAGTACCACATACTGACGCCATAGATGATGAACCGTTAGACTCAGTGATTTCAGATACTACACGTACTACGTACGGGAATTCTTCTTCACTTGGCATAACTGCTTGAATACCGCGCTTTGCTAAACGGCCGTGGCCAATTTCGCGACGCTTTGGTGAACCAACAAAACCGGTTTCACCCACACAGTATGGAGGGAAGTTGTAGTGAAGCATAAAGCGACTATCGCGCTTGCCCTGAAGCTCGTCAATCATCTGTGCATCACGCTCTGTACCAAGCGTTGCAGCAACGATGGCTTGCGTTTCACCACGAGTAAACAATGACGAACCATGAGTACGCGGTAAAATGCCTGTAGCCACATCAATGGCGCGAATCATTTTAGGGTCGCGACCGTCGATGCGTGGCTCGCCAGAAAGAATACGTGAACGTACTACGTCAGACTCAAGCTCGTGAAGAAGGTCAAGTACTTCTTTTTGGTCTTGCTCTTCGTCTTCTGCAACAATGGCTGCAAGCGCTTTTTCTGTCGCAGCAACAACTGCGTCTTTACGCTCTAGCTTGTCAGAAATCTGGTAAGCAGCCGTCATTTCTGCTTCAGCTAACGCTTTTACTTTGTCTTTTAGCGATGTATTTTCCGCTTCTGGTTTCCAGTCCCACTTTTCAGTACCAACTTCAGCCGCGAATTCATTTACCGCATTAACAACAGTTTGCATTTGCTCGTGACCGTACATAACGGCACCAAGCATAGTGTCTTCTGAAAGCACATTGGCTTCAGATTCAACCATTAATACCGCACCTTCTGTACCAGCAACAACCAAGTCAAGTTCGCTTGATTCTTGCTCTTCAGCACGTGTATTAAGAATATATTCACCATTGCTGTAACCCACACGAGCTGCACCGACTGGACCGTTAAACGGCATACCAGAAATGGCTAGTGCTGCAGAGGTACCAATAAGTGAGATGATATCAGTAGGAATATCTGGGTTAGCAGACATTACAGTGATGATAATCTGAACTTCATTTTTGAAGCCTTCAGGGAAAAGTGGACGAATTGGACGGTCAATAAGACGTGCAATTAACGTTTCACCTTCAGATGGACGGCCTTCACGCTTGAAGAATCCACCAGGGATTTTACCCGCAGCATACGCTTTTTCTTGGTAGTTTACCGTTAGTGGGAAGAAATCTTGACCTGCATTCGCTTCTTTCTTACCAACTACCGATACCAATACAGACGTGTCGTCCATACTTGCCAAAACCGCAGCTGTTGCCTGACGAGCAATTACGCCCGTCTCTAGAGTTACAGTATGCTGACCATACTGAAATGATTTAGTAATAGGAGTCACTATTTGTCCTTTAATTCCAATCTTTATTTATCGCTTTTAATTGCGGTGCTCAGTATAGCGATGAACACAGAATTTTGCCATCGCCAAATGAAGGAGAAGATTGAAATTATTATGTATTTATCTGCTGCATTTCCCATCGTAGCTTCATCACTCGATTAAAAAAGATTACATGGCTATATTTTCATCACAATGCAATAAACTGATGTCACAAAATCGAGTACGATAGAAAAAAGCAAAGGTCAAAACTAAAAACCACATAAAACAATCGTATAAAACAAATGTGCGTTAAGGGGAATTTATGCTTGTGCTAAGACTGAATAAGGCTGGAATGCCACAAGAGTGGATAGACATAGAACACGCCGCCAAACTATATTGCCAAGACAAGGTATTGTTCGAGCTTGGCACAGATGCCATAACGCTTAAAGGTGGATGGAATCACGCAGGTATTCAAAGTGAGCTGTCGTTGTCGAGTATTATCGCTTGCGATGGCAAGGTCACTGATATGAGTGGAAAAATTGCATTAACCAATAAATACCTTTTCCGTCGCGATAGTTATATGTGCCTTTATTGCGGTGCGCAGTTTTCGCCAAAACAGCTTACGCGGGATCATATTATACCTCGTTCAAGGGGCGGAAAAGACAGCTGGACCAACGTGGCCTCTGCCTGTCAGAGATGCAATCACGCAAAAGGAGCAAAGACCCCCGAAGAGGCAAATATGCCATTACTTGCTGTTCCGTTCAGGCCAAACGTATATGAGCGTTTTTATTTGATGAACAGAAAAATTCTATCGGACCAAATGGCTTTTTTGGAAAGTCATTTTACTCGATATAGGGAATGGAAATGCAGCTAGAGTGCGCCACCTGAAGACGATTGTGTACTTATTGCATTGTGGGCCTGCATGGATGTTTGACTTTGCTCTTGAAGCGTTGCCAGCATCTGACTTTCTTCTTTCAACGCTCTAAACCAAAGACTCAACCAATCTGAACACATCTTGTGCTCAAGTTCTTGTGCATCGTCCGTAGGACAAAAAAGGTTAACCTGCACCACCACCTTTGCAAGCTCGTTGGTTTTGATTTCAATTTCCGGATCGATTCGAATAAATTCTTGCTCGAGATGTCTTTCGATTAAACCCTTGTATCGTTCTGCGACATCGCGAAAATACTCACAGTGAGCCTGCGCTCTTGCGTGAAATGCCGGTAAAAGACTATAGGCGTTTACGGTAGGCTCGTTAACAATACTGAAAGAATGCAAGCGATATCGACGCATAAAGTTGAGGTTACGTACCGTTTGAGTAACCAGTTGGCTATTAGGTACGTATACGTGCTTACCCGTATAGTTAAAACTCTCCCTATCCACTTCCAACATGGTGGTTTTGGCCCAGTCCATTTCTACCACTTCACCTATATTGTTATTCATCTGTATCCAGTCACCCACCCGAAAAGGCCGAGCACCCAAATAGTAAATAAAGCCCATGAAGCATTGAATAAATTCGCGGGTGGCCAGCACAATGGCCACCATGAAGGCAGCAATTGATATAGCGAGGGTTTGAATTTCAGCAGACCAAAGCACCATCAGCAATATGATGATTAACGCATTACCCAACTGCTCTAAAATGTTGATCTGATTTCGTCTATCCTCACCTTTGCGAGAACTTCTGAGTTTAATAAGGCGCAACATGCCCTTTTTGGTATAATGCAGAGAAATAAGCAGTAAGACAGAAGCCAATAGCTTGTATTCATGCGCATACGCGATGAATGTTTGCCATATTTGTGCTGGTTCCATCACATTCTCCATCAAGTCACTCCACGCTAATTTATTGAAAGCAAAAAAAAACGCTGACGAATGTCAGCGCTTTGTATTATGAAGCACTCAACGAGCAGGCACAATGCCGACCAGTCACTATGTGCTTTTTGCGAGCTTTTATTCCCGAAAACTGTTTATTAAAAACACCCTTAACAAAAAAGCTCTTATATTTGGCTTATTGGCGAATTTGACCTTCGCCATTCACTAAATATTTTTCTGAGGTTAAAGACTCTAGTCCCATTGGGCCATAGGCATGCAACTTTGTTGTCGCTATACCTATTTCTGCGCCTAAACCTAGCTGACTTCCGTCAGAAAAACGTGAAGAAGCGTTTACCATAACAACACTGGCATCAACTGCGCGTTGGAATAATTTCGCTTTTTCTTTGTCTTTTGTACAAATAACTTCGGTGTGGTTACTACCAAACTGCGCTATGTGATCGATTGCACCGTCGAAGTCATCAACAACACGAATTGCTATTTCAAGACCTAAGTACTCTTCACCGTACCCAGATTCATCAATAACGTCAGCACCCTCAAAGTATTCACTGCCTTTGCTGTCAACGTGAACCTTAACATTATGCTCTTTAAATGCTTGCGCAACACGAGGTAAAAAGTCGCCAGCAATTGCTTGGTGAACAACTAAACCTTCAAGTGCATTACACACACCTGTTCTCTGGGTTTTACCATTAAGCAAAATCTCTAGTGCATTGTCCAAATCAGCATCACTGTCTACGTATAAGTGACAAACGCCTTTAAAATGCTGAATTACTGGAACTTTAGAGTTATCGGTAACGTAATTGATTAAACCTTCACCGCCGCGAGGTATGATCACGTCAATATAATCTCTTTGTTCCATCAACTCTTGCATAAGGGCGCGGTCAGGGTTAGGTACAACCGTGACTAATGCCTTCGGCAAATTATGCTTTTCAAGTGTATCTTGCATTAACTCTGCAATGGCAAGACTCGTATCTAGCGCCTCTTTACCACCACGCAAAATAACTGCATTACCTGATTTGAAGCATAGAGCACCTGCATCAGCAGTTACATTTGGACGTGCTTCATAAATCATGCACACTACCCCTAGTGGGATGCGCATTTTCTTAATTTCGATGCCGTTAGGTCGAGTACCGAAAACACGTTCTTTACCCACGGGATCGTCAAGCTCAACAATAACTTCGATTCCCTCTGCCATCGCTTCTATACGCTCATCATCTAGGATGAGACGATCGATCATAGCTTCATCAAGATTATTTTCTTTGGCGCGAGCTACTTCTTTTTCGTTAACCGCAATTATCTTGTCTTTGTTGGCTCTAATAGCTGCAGCCATGTCAGTTAACACCGCGTTTTTTTGGCTTTCGTCTAAAACAGCCAATTTACGTGCAGCTTGTTTTGCTTGTTGTGCTAACTCAGTAATAATACTCATTCTTTCTCCAGGTTTGCTACGTGCTGATCAGAAATAATTGGCCCCGTTTTCTCTTCGAACTCGTGGGCAAATTCATCACTGTCCTGATTCGCAATAAAATTCAATAAACAGCTACTATAATTCGACTTGGCCTTCACCAGTTTTGTGCCGTCTTCCTTGCGTACTAAAATAGTATCGCCTACGGAAAACTCGCCTTTTACGCCGATTATTTCGCTACTCGTTAACTGGTCACTGTCGGTACCTAAAGTGCCATCGAAATTACCTTCAATAATCACTTCGCCCTGCGCATTTGATGTATGACGCATCCAGTGCTCGTTTTCTTTCATTGGCTTCTTGAACGGTCTGAAATGCGTTCCAGGATTTTCACCTGCTAACAGCATATTAAAAGACAGCTCGGTGAAGCCATTAATAATGTAGGTATCTATACCGTGAGATACCGCTTTTTCGGCCGCTTCAATTTTGGTGCGCATTCCGCCGGTTCCAACACCGCCTTTCACTGCGCCGCCGGCCATGGCATAAATACTTTCGTCGATAGTATCCACCGATTTCAGCATTTTTGCATCATCGTGCTCATGCGGGTTCTTGTCATACAACCCATCGATGTCAGAACAAATGATAAGCGCATCGGCATCGGCCGCTGCCGCTACCAT
This sequence comes from Alteromonas hispanica, assembly GCF_010500915.1. GTDB lineage: Bacteria > Pseudomonadota > Gammaproteobacteria > Enterobacterales > Alteromonadaceae > Alteromonas > Alteromonas hispanica. The sequence continues at coordinate 9,525 of NZ_JAAAWP010000001.1, read as the reverse complement.
CGCTGACAAATTATCATTGTCGCCTACTTTGAGTTTATCAGTAGTTACGGTGTCGTTCTCGTTAACAATCGGCAGAATATTGTTGTCCAGCAAGCTGAAAATTGTTTCACGAATACTCACGTAACGCTCTCTGTCGCGAAGGTCTGCATGTGTTAACAACATTTGTGCCGATGGGAAATCAAACAGCCGATCCCACGTTGCGATCATTTCGGTTTGACCCGCGGCCGCCATCGCTTTTTTCACCGCAATGTTGGTCTTTTCCTGATCTGCGAACATATGTGACCCTGCGGCAACTGACCCTGATGACACAAGAACAACTTGCGTACCGTTCGCTCTACAGCGAACTATAAATTGTGCGATACTCAGCAAATAGTGGCTACTACACCCCTGTTGATTCGGCGCAATAAGTGCACTACCTACTTTAATGACGACGCGATTCCAATTTGGATGACTCATAATATATATCTAACCTTAAGATTGTTGATTCGCTAATTCTTGGCCGGCTTGTTCAAATGTAGCTTCTACATTCGGTGATGGATTTTCGCCCCATCTTGTTACCGACCACAGAGTAATTGCACTTATTGCAAACCCTGGAATAATTTCGTAAATGACGCTGCTCAATGCCTGCCCATCTTCAAGTATAGGCGCGTATATCCAGAACAGTACTGTCACTGCCCCCGAAATCATACCGGCAAGCGCAGCCTTCGCAGTTAGGTCCTTTTTATACAGACAAAACAGCACTAAAGGACCAAAAGCAGCACCAAATCCTGCCCATGCGTTACTCACTAATGACAAAATAGTGTTTGATGAATCTAGGGCCAAAATCAGAGCCACTAAAGCAACCCCTGCTACACCATAACGTCCAATTGTGACTGTTTGTTTATCAGACACTTCTTTCTTTGTAATGACTCGATAGATATCTTCGGTCAGCGAACTCGCAGAAACCAGTAATTGTGACGAAATTGTACTCATGATCGCAGCGAGTATAGCCGCCATCAAAAACCCGCTAATGTATGGGTGAAACAAAATTTGCGAGAAAATAATAAAAATAGTTTCCGGATCATCTACACGAAGACCAAACTGGTTTGCATAGGCAACACCTACAAGTCCTGTACCCAAGGAGCCTATGATAGTTACCGTCATCCACGACATGCCAATTGTTCGGGCCGTGGAGATGGCTTTCACCGATCTAATTGCCATAAATCTAACAATGATGTGAGGTTGACCAAAATAACCAAGCCCCCATCCAAGACTCGATAGCAAGCCGACCAATGTTAACGCTTCCAAAGAGTCTGAAAAATTCGGCACAGATTCATACGCTGCGCTCGTCATTTGCGACGCGCTATCAAATTGACTGAAGGCCACAACAGGAACTAGCACTAACGCTAGAAACATAATACAACCTTGAACGAAGTCAGTTAGGCTAACTGCCAAAAAACCGCCTAACAAAGTGTATGACACCACTACGCCAAGAGTTATAAACAAACCAACTTGGTAATCGAGAGAAAATGCGCTCTCAAAAAGCTTGCCGCCTGCTACTAAACCAGCGGATGTATACAGGGTGAAAAACAGTACGATGATTGTTGCCGAAACAATGCGCAAACTCGACTTTGGCGAATTAAAGCGCTTAGCAAAAAACTCTGGAACCGTAAGCGAGTCATCTGCCACTTCGGTGTATACGCGTAACTTAGGTGCAACGAAAATATAGTTTAAAAGCGCCCCGGCCAAAAGACCGATCGCTATATAAACTGCATCGAAGCCTGATATGTACATAGCTCCAGGCAAACCCATGAGCATCCAACCGGACATGTCTGAAGCGCCGGCTGAAAGCGCTGTTACGTGGGGACTTACTTGACGTCCACCAAGGATGTAACCTGAAATGTCGCTTGTAGATTGGCGATAGGCAAACACGCCTATACCTAGCATTGCAATAAAATACACTGCCAGCGATATGTAACTTTCAAATGCCATGTATTGCGAAAAATCCTCTGCTGCCTCGAAAATCTAATAATTTGACGATGTAACAACTTGATAGCTTAAACTGCACATTCTTCGTTAACCTTGGCTTCGTTTACCTTGGCTTCGTTAACGCTTCGTCAATGGTGCGAGCACTGTGCCAATCGACTTGTAGGCTTTTGGAATTATGACCAAACCCCATCAATTGCATCGAGCAATAATCATTAGAGTTCAAACAATATATAGATTTGCGAGAAAATATCAAGCGCAAATTATGCACAACTTAACTTCAGAGCAATTTGTCATGACTTTCACACCAATGATGTTTCACAAGCAACAACACCAGAAGTTTAAACACTTAAACTTTAAATATCAAAAGGTTAACTTTTTATAAATTTTCATGAAACAACATCAAATTAGGGCGTATTTAACTAAACCTGGGCACTTAAATAGTTATAGAAACAATTATGACATAAATTAAATACAAGCAAGCACTAGAACAAATAACATTCAAAAGAAGCTTTAATTTCTGCATCTAGAGCCACTGTTACTTTCAAAATCTTTTGCGCCGCTTATTAAAAGTAATGGTTCGAATAAACTAAAATAACCGCTTTATTCACCGGTTTTGCTCTATGAACACCTTCGGGTGAAATTATACTTAGACTCCGCAAAATCAAGACCGAAGGGGGTTATTACTGCAAACCAAAATGGTTTTATCTTCTCCACCGCTATAAAAACAGAATTTATATAAACACAACTAACATAACAATCACCTCGCCCCTTTTGCCTGATTTTCACATTGATTGGGATGAAAATTTTGCACAGACAGTGAAAATCCGACATAGAGCCTTTGAAGATAAAGCGAGGCCTGAGGTTTATTGCAAAGGCAAAACACATTCTCTTTATTTGCCAAATACACCCTTTCATTAATTTAACAAACCCTATAAACCCATAAAATTCATGACGTTAAAAACAAACCAAACGTATTTTACCGAGAGTAAGATTAGTTACATCAGTAAAAGTTTATAAACGGAATGCTCCTTGTATGAGCTTGTAGAGAACGTATTTAGGCCAAATGCTGATTTAGAACAACAAACAAGTAGCAGCATCGATAGGAGTGTTTAATGAATAGTGTTGAAGAGAATAGTAAAGTTAATGTAAGAGCAACGATGTTATCAAGTGATAAGCTGCAGGTAGCCGCGGTTTTTGATTCTACAGAGCAAGCAAAGCAAGCGTTACAGCAATTAGAGTCAGAAGCATCAATTGATTCTCATCAGAGCGAGGTAATTACCCCTTCTGACCCTCGCCTTAGCGCGAAGCTAGAAGAAAAATCGTCTCAGATTGCGTCGTCGCTTTGGACATCACATCTAGCGTTAGCGGCCATAGGGTTTACCGCAGGGATGATCACGGCGTTTCTGTTAACTCAATATGGTCCGGCACTTACGCAACAAAACCCGATATTCACTTATATCGCGCTTATCAGCCCAGGAACCTTTATTGGGCTATTCATTGCTGGCTTAATAGGTTTACGCCCGGATAGAAGCGAAATCATCCGTAAAGTGAGCGATGCAGTAAAGTCAGGAAAATCCGCTCTGATAGTCAATTTGCGAGGCTCGCAGAATGCAAAAGCCGTGTCGCAAATACTTCAAGCAAAAAGTAATTCGGTAGTCGAATCTATTAAGTGAACGATGTTAATTTCGTTAATTAACGTAAATATTTTGTCCGTTCTATTAAACTATTGAGCATAGATGCCGTATCATGGTGTCTTGCTCTTTAGCGTTTAAACATCTACCGGATACTATTCATGGACCTTATTTTTTTCGATTTAGACGGCACCTTACTGAATAAATCATCGGAGATTACTGACTTCACGCGTGAAACACTTAAGTTACTCGGCGAGAAGGACATTGCATACACAGTTGCCACCGGCAGAACCATGCACTCTGCTCAGCACGTTATAGGTGAACAACCCTTTGTACTCCCCCATATCTATAATAACGGCGTGGCCATCTGGGACCCAGCAGGTAATGCTCTAACCTTAGAAAACTTGCTCAACGACAGTGAAGCGACTGCTATTATCGAATGCGCTACCCGAAATGGCATAACGCCTTTTATCAACACCGTTGATATGAATAGCCAGCATCACGACCATATTATTTTTCATCATGCACCCCAGCACGATATTGAAAAAAACCTAATTGATAAGTATTTTTCGCGAACGAAAGCAACTCTGCTGCCTATCGAGTTAATGCCTTCCAACGCTCATATTACCAACATTAGCATGATTGGTGATGCTCCTGTAGTTCGCGATATGTGGAACGAACTCAACGAAAATGAAGGTCTCATCGCCTATTCGGGCCCAGCTATTGAAGGCGATGAATATCGCTGGATGGATGTTCACCACAAGTTGGCAAGTAAAGGAAGCGCGGTTGAAATACTCAAGGAACAATTAGGCGCAAAAAATATTATTTGTTTCGGAGACAGTGATAACGATGTGAGCATGTTTAATATTGCTAATGAGGCTTACGCGCCTAGCAATGCTAAACAGCCTATCAAAGAGTTAGCGACATCTATAATAGGCCATCACAATGAAGATGGTGTAGCGCGCTTCTTAAGAGAACGCTTCTCCCTGTAACGTAGCGTGGGCATAGCGTGGCTAACGACTAGCTTGAGGGTAAGGGCCAAGCTCTATATTGGCCATTACCCTCTTCTCTCGGCCTAGAAAATATTTAACGCTTTGCTACCAAGCTATTTCTTTGCGTTCTTTGAAAAACTTTCCGTTAGGCACATCGCTTTCCATTGTGGCCAGCCATATAGCGGTATCAGCTCCCTCTTCGGGAGTTTTAGGCGCATTTTTCCCACCCATTCGCGTATGAACCCAGCCCGGCGTCATGCTGTTTACAGCAACATCTAATTCTTTTTCTTCTTTCGCTTTTTCTACAACCGACGCCATTTTCACGGTTAATGCGTTCACAGCGGCTTTTGATATAGCGTAAGAGAAAGGGCCTGCGAGAGATTCGTTAAAGCTACCATAACTGGAGCTCACGTTTATTATTCGCCCAAACCCTCTCTCTATCATTTTAGGCAATGTTTGCTGAATTAGGGTAAGAGGCGCATATACGTTTACCTGCATTGAGGCATTAAATGATTCTGAAGTTACTTCGTCCCAGCTAGTATCATCAAGAACACCTGCATTGTTGATAAGTATGTCGATAGGCCCAAAAACCGCTTCAGCCCGCGTAAACGCATCGACAATGGCAGACTCATTATCAAGTGGCATTTCGATAACGTGCAAATCTCCGCCCACAATATCCTTTTTTGCCTCTTCACCGGCGTCTTCGTCGCGACATGCCATTAAAACCTTATAGCCTTCACTCAGCATGCCCTTTACGATCTCAAGGCCAACGCCTCGGTTGCCGCCAGTTACTAAAACATTCTTAGTCATACTTAATACACTCCTTGAATTTAGCTTACTTGAATTTTAACGCTCTTGAATTCTACTCTGCATTTTCAGTCGTAAACAAAGTAGACAGATAGAAACACGCTGGAAAGGTAATACTCCATACGGCCCCAATTACGGCAAACGTTACAGGCAGTGAGTAACCCAGCTCGACGGCGCCAAAATTTGCGCCGGCAATATAACTTAATGGTGCAAAAATTGCGCCGCCAGCAGCCGCCAGCCACGGTCTCCCCTCAAACACGGTGAGGCTGTGATAAACCGTACCGGCAAAGCCTGCCCATAAAAAACTAAGCCACAAAGGAATTGGCCACCAACTAAGTAACGTTTGCGAGTTATTGAAGTTAAAAACTCCAGAAATGGTGAGGATAGTATCGATAAGTGTACCAATAACAAACATCGACATCATAAGCTTTATATCGTTTGTTCGCTCTGAAGAAAATAACACCCATAATGCAAGCAAGCCAAGCACAAGCAGCTCGGCATCACTTTGAAACAAGATCACTAGCCACCATATGGCTTGGAACCAAATAAAATTAGCAACCTTTATTACTACTTCTTTTTTCATTGTTTGTGCTCGTTGTTCGTATATCGAGGCATACGGCACGATAACTTACAAAGTTCATAAATCTGTTAATTTCAGCCTTTTAATTGCACTGAATTGCACTAAATTGGATGACCTCAAACATTTTACGTCACCGAGCGTAGAGCAAAGTAAACGAAAATTAATCTTAAGCTGTATAGATTACTAACCGCATTAACAAAGGATATGTTTCGCCGTGAAAATGGTTAAATATTATATTGCTGGAGCGCTTGTTGCACTTGTATTAGCTATGGTTTCTCCGTCACTCATTTTGCAAATATTATTTGGTTGGGTGACATTTTCGCTTGCTGCGGTAAGTAGTGCGTACATTTTTAACTACCCGTCATTATTCAGAAAAAGAGAAGACGGTTCTATTCCCTTCTATATTCGATGGATATTTGTCCCCTTTCTTTTCGGCTCGTGGGCATACAATGAATATGCTCGACGTACCGACAAAGTACCGCCCTTACAAAAAATTCAAGAAAACTTATTTCTAGCCTGCCGAATGTCAGGTAAGCATGTAGACCTTCTTAACGAAAACAACATTACTGCTATTCTTGATGTTACCGCTGAGTTTGATGGGTTAGATTACACTGCACTGAGAGAAGACTATCGCTACTTAAATATTCCAGTGCTTGACCATACTAGCCCTACTTCAGAACAACTGTTACATGCTATCAATTGGCTTGATCAACAAATCAAAGCGAAAAGAAACGTTGTTGTGCACTGCGCGTTGGGCAGGGGGCGCTCAGTTTTGGTAGTAGCAGCATATTTGCTTGCCAAAGATGATTCGCTAACTGTAGAAGAAGCAATGCGACGGATAAATAGCGTAAGACAAACCGCTCGCTTAAATAAAAAGCAGCTATCTGCGCTTGAAAAGGTAAAAGATGGGGGACTGCTTTCACTACAAAAAAACTTGGTGCTTATTGCAAACCCCGTGGCGGGCGGCGGCAAGTGGGAACTTAACAAAAGTCAGATTTTGGCAAGACTTAACGAAAAGTTCTCTGTTTCTGTCTTTGAAACAACACCTGAAAAAAATGGCAAGGCTATAGCCGAAGAGGCTTTAGGTAATAACGTAGACATCATTGTTGCCTGTGGGGGAGATGGTACGCTTACTGAAGTGGCATCTGCTTTAATAGATACTCAAGCAACCATGGGCTTTATTCCGTTGGGCACAGCAAATGCGCTGAGCCAGGTACTTCATGGTTATTTAAGTAAAGTGATGCCCATTGATATTGCGTGCGACATCATTATTGAGGGGAACACGCTGGCTATCGATACAGCCACATGTAACGACAACATCATGTTGCTGGTAACTGCCGTTGGGTTTGAAGAACAAATGATTTCGTCTGCCGATAGAGATGAAAAGAATGAAGGCGGCCAATTTGCTTATTTAAAAGGCTTGTGGAGTGCAATTTCTAACAACGAGAATATTAGCTTTAAAATTCGCACAGACGATAGCGATGAAGAAACACTCACCACGCCTAGTTTTGTTGTTGCTAATGCTGCCCCTATGACCACAGCGTTAGCGCAAGGCGACGAACCGCCCGATGTCACTGATGGCAAACTAGACCTAACGTGGCTAGTTCCCCAGACGTCTCCCGACAAACAATTACTCTCGCTAGCAGAATTAATTTTCAGCCCCAGCGAGCATAAGCGCCATTCTGACAACATACGTCACGCGCAAGCAAGCACAATTACGCTTAGGTTCGATGATGAAATTGCCTATGCGGTAGACGGTGAAATTTTTCATGCAGACACTGTGACCATTAATACGTGTCCACGCAGTCTTACCGTGCTAACAAATAAAGAAAACGAGGAATGAAGTACCCCATGCCAAACGAAAGTAATTTTGATGAAATTTACGACTTTTTAAGCACTAAATTTGAAAGTGAAAAAGAATATCTACAAGCTGTACGGGAAGTGCTCGAAGATATCGTTCCTATTTACAATGCCAACGAGGCCTATAAACAGGCAGACATCGTTCGCAGGCTTTGCCTCCCAGAGCGAGTTATTTACTTTACAGTATCTTGGGTAAATTCAGAGGGTACAGTAGAAGTTAACCAAGCATGGCGTGTTCAACACAATGGTGTAATGGGTCCGTATAAAGGTGGATTGCGGTTCCACCCAACGGTTAACCTATCTGTTCTCAAATTTTTGGCATTTGAGCAGTGTTTCAAAAATGCCCTAACAGGCTTGCCAATGGGTGGCGGTAAAGGTGGCTCAGACTTTAACCCTAAAGGTCGAAGCGATAGAGACATTATGCTATTTTGCCAAGCCTTCATGCGAGAACTTCAGCGTCATATCGGCGCGAATACAGATATTCCGGCCGGTGATATTAATGTTGGCGCTAGGGAAATTGGGTATCTCTATGGTGAATACCGCAGGCTCAACAATAAATTCGAAGGTGTACTAACGGGTAAGGGTCTTGAATTTGGAGGTAGCTATGTAAGAACCGAGGCTACGGGCTTTGGACTGATTTACTTTACCGAAGCTGTCTGCGATGCAAATGATACAACCTTAGAAGGAAAGCGAGTTGTTGTATCAGGAGCAGGAAACGTAGCGTTGCACGCTGCCAAAAAAGCGATTCAAAAAGGGGCTACGGTAGTCACCTTATCAAACAGTCGCGGATTCTTGTTTTGTGATGAAGGATTTAGTGAGTCTGATATAGCTTGGGCTATAGATGCCCATACCACTTCATCTAACGTGCTTACAGATTTAGAAAGCAAAGGATCTGGCGTTTGGTTTAGTGACAAAACGCCTTGGCATGTTAAGTGCGATATTGCCCTGCCCTGCGCCACACAAAATGAACTGCATGAAAAAGATGCAAAGGCATTACTTGAAAACGGATGTAGCATGGTACTTGAAGGTGCAAACATGCCTTGCAGCAATAACGCACAGGAAGTCTTTATCGACTCAGGGATTACTTATGTGCCAGGTAAAGCATCAAATGCCGGAGGCGTTGCCCTGTCAGGACTAGAAATGTCTCAGAACGCACAGTTTAGTCAACACGAAGCAGACGTACTCGACAATGAACTTCAATCTATTATGAAGAGCATACATGCGCGCTGCCTTGAAGAGGCTAAGCGCTCGGCAGGCAAAGATAATTATATTAACTACATGAAGGGCGCTAACATTGCTGCGTTTAGACGAATAGCAGATGCGATGGTAGCACAGGGCGTTTAACCTTTTTCCAACTAACTTTGCTATGAAAGATTAGGCGTACAAAGTGTAAAAACTGCTTACCTTGTACGCTTTTTTCTTAATTCAAATAACCCCCTCAAAAAAAGCGTTTAAATTTCATAAGCTTAACCATCCATCATTATGGAACGTTTATCGCATTAATGACTGTGTCATATTTAATCTACTGAGGGAACTATAGTGAAAATCTTTGAAGCATTATGTCCACTTCCCCTAAACTGAGACAGACATAATTAGAGTTTTCTGCAATGATTAATGCAGGAGACGACTATGAAAAAATCACGATATACAGAATCTCAGATTATTGGGGTGTTAAAAGAAGTTGATG